>DATMMX010000039.1:0-118825 GCA_035569495.1 Candidatus Angelobacter sp.
AGAGCATGCCGATGTACTTCTCCTTCTGCTCCTCGGTGCCCATGGCCAGGATGCCGGCGCCGGCCAGGCCGCTGGCCATGATCGCCACCGCGGTGCCCGCGTCACCCCAGGAGAGCTCCTCCTGGATGATCAGCTCGGAGACGAAGTCGACGCCGCCGCCGCCGTACTGGGCGGGGAAGCCGGCGCTGGCGCCGATCCCCAGGTCATGCGCCTTGCGCATGATGTCCCAGGGGGTCTCCTCGTGCTCGTCGTAGTAGTCGGCCTTGGGGCGGATCTCCTTCTCGGCGAACTCGTGCGCGAGCTGGCGGATCTCCTCCTGCTCCGTGGTGAGCGAGAAATCGAGTGCCATGTTTGTGTCGTCGAACCTCTAGTCGGCGAGCCGGACCGTGGCCCTGCCGTTGGTGAGCACGTTGTCGCCGCGGTCCGAGGTGGCACCGACGTCGAGGGTGGCGATGCCGCTCTCCTCGTCGAGCTCGACGACCTTTCCCGTGCAGGTGATGGTGTCGCCCGGCAGCAACGGCTTGCTGAACCGGCAGCGGATCGAGGCGACGCGGTCCGAGCCGCCCGCCCAGCGCGACACCGCCTCGGTGAGGATGCCCATGTTGAGCATGCCGTGGGCGATGGTGCCGGGGAGCCCGACCATGCGGGCGAACTCCTCGTTGACGTGGATTGGGTTGAGGTCACCGGACGCCTCGGCGTACGCGCTGATCTGCTCCTGGGTCACGGTGCGCGTCAGCGGGGTGACCTGGTCGCCGACCTTGATGCTCTGCTTGCTCAGTGCCATGTTCTTGCGGTCACCTGCTGATCAGCAGCGCGTGCCCGGAGCAGACGGGGGTGCCGTCCTGGCGCGTCGCCTTCATGTCAACTCCGACAAAAACCATGCCGCGCTTGGCGTCGACGGAGACGATCTCGGCCTCGCTGTCGACCACGTCGCCGGGGTGCACCTGCTGGTGGAACTCGAAGCCCTGCTCGCCGTGGATCAGGCCGGCGAGGTTGAGGCCGACCTCGGCGTCGCCGAAGATCTGGCCCAGCGCCGGGAACATCAGGTAGACGGCGGCGTAGGTGGGCGGGACGGTGCCGGGCTCGGCGACGGCGTCGCCCCCGGCGAGGGCCTGGGCGAAGCGCTCGGCGCGGTCGCCCTCGATGGCCTGGCCGCTCGCGCTGTAGCGGCGGCCGACGTGGCTGGAATCGGGCATGGCTTGGTCTCGAGCTTCAGCGCAGCAGGGTCTGCAGCTTCATGGCCAGCCCCATGTCCCCCTTGACCTTGAGCTTGCCGCTCATGAAGGCCATGGTGCCGTCGAGCTTGCCCTCGGTGAGGGCGACGAAGTCGTCGGCGGTCATCGAGATGGTGACCCCGGGATTCTCCGCCGGGCCCTCGGCGACGGTGCCCTCGCCGTTGGCGAGCGCGACGTGCCAGACGCCACCGGTGTCGCCGCTGAGGTCGAACTGGAAGACCCCGTTCATGCCGGCGACCTTGTCCGGGTTGGCGCGCAGGTTCTCTTCGAGCTTGGTGATCTGGTCAGCGGGAGTGGCCAAGGTGATTCCCTCCAATCTCCGGGTTCGTTGTGCGCTGCCGGACGGCCGTGCTGGGACCGTCCGCTCTCCTCGCCGGTGGGCAAGTTGACACCGGCGTCAGCTTTCGCGACGCACTATAACGCGGCGCGACATGTGTGTCAATTCCGACCATTGCATCATAGTGGTGATGTTGGCTTACCCACCAGTATCGCTGGGCGGTTCATGCTCGGGGACACGCGGTGAAAGCCGCGAACGCAGCGATCCTACCGCTTCAGGGCTCGTGACGCGCCGCGTTAGGACAGGGTCGTCACCGGCGCCGGGATGCGGGCCGGAGCCAGCGCCTCCAGGGCGGCCAGCCGGGCCGCGCGGTCGAGGTTGGCGAAGCTCAGCAGGGGCACGTCCACGCCGGCGCGGAGGATGGCCGCCAGGCGCTCCCGGCAGGCGGCCGCGTCGCCGGCGACGGCGACCTCGTCGACCAGCGTGTCGGGGACCAGCTCGGTGGCCTGCTTGCGGTCGCCGCCGAGGTAGAGGTCCTGGATGCGGCGGGCCTCCTCGGCATAGCCGTAGCGGCTGACCAGGGCGTTGTAGAAGTTGCGCTCGCGCGAGCCCATGCCGCCGATGTAGAGGGCGAGGTTGGGCTTGAGCGCGGCGCGGGCCTCGGCCGGGTCGCCGAGGTAGACGGGCACGCTGGGGCAGACCTGGAGCCTGCCGAGCTGCGGGTCCCGCCTGGCCGCGCCGCGTGCCAGCGCTTCGGCGAAGACCAGGGGCGCCTTGGCGGGGTCGAAGACGGTTGGCATCCAGCGGTCGGCCAGCTCGGCGGTGAGGGCGACACCCGCGTCGGTGAGGGTGGCCAGCGCGATGGGGATGTCCGCCCGGCGCGGGTGGGTGATCAGCTTCAGGCCCCTGGTGACCTGGAACACCTGCCCCTCGTGCACGACGCGGTCGCGACGCAGCACCATGCGGACGATCTCGACCACCTCGCGGGTGCGCTGCACGCCCTTCTCGAAGCGGACGCCGTGCCAGCCCTCGATGACCTGCGGGCCGCTGGTGCCCAGGCCGAGGATGGCGCGGCCGCCGCTGATGTCGTCGAGCGCGGCGATGGTCTGGCCGATCAGCGCGGGGGTGCGGCTGAAGACGTTGATGATGCCGGTGGCGAGCTGGATGCGCTCGGTCCTGCAGGCGAGCAGGGTGAGCATGGTGATGGCGTCGTAGCCATAGGCCTCGGGGACCCACACCGACTCGTAGCCGAGCCGGTCGGCGGCCTGGACGAACTCGACCGTCTGCTCCCGGGGAGCCTGGTCGGTGTAGGGGATCATCACCCCGATGCGGGGGAGCGCTTGCGTGGCCATCGGCGCTGCATTCTGCGCCTCGGGCGCGCGCGTGCGGGCCCCGCGCGACCCGGGCGTCAGGCGGCGATGTAGGTCGCGAAGTGGCGCAGCAGGGTGGCCACACTGAGCTGGTCGAGGTCGGCGACCGGCTCAGCGTCCTCAAAGAAGTCGCGCGGGACCGAGCTCGCCTCGCGGAGGTTGAGAAAGCCTTCGCGAAGCGCGCCCCGCGCCTTGACGTGCAGCAGATGGGCCATCCTGCCCGCTTCGATGGTGCCTCGCTCGCGGTCGGCAAAGGTCCCCGTTCGGTACGAGTACAGCGGGACGACACGCACCGGCTGGGAACGCCTCAGCTCCCCGTCGTTGCTGAGCACAACCACCGGCCGCGCCTTGGCGTGGACGACCACGCTCTCGACGCCGTCACCGAGGCGGAAGCGGTCGTGCACCTCGCGCAAGGGGTGACCCCTGATCGACAGCCAGTCGGTCTCACCATGTGGCCGCAGGATGGCCATGTTGTCCGGAATCCAGAAGACGGGGATGCCCGGATACACGGCGCCCTGGCGCAACGAGCCGCGAGGCGGGCTGAGCGAGAGCTCGGTCACCATGGCCAGTTCTTCGGGTCTTCCATCTCCACGAGGTGGATGATCGCGCCCTCGGGCAGCGGCGGATGATTGCGCTCGTCCTCGTGCTCGTCGTCGCCGGCTTTCAGGAGCTCGGGGTCGTACCAGGAGGGGGGAAGCGAGGCGCGCAGCTCCTCCAGCCAGGCGAGGTTGGCCCGCCCCTCCTCCTCGCGGCGGCGCTCCGCCTCGCGCTGGAGCAGCTCGCGGAGGAACTGGGCGGGGCGGCGGTCGCCGCGGAGCCGGTCCCAGAGGGCGGCGACCTCGGGGGTCATGGAGATGCCGCGGGTGCGGGCGGTACGGGCCATGCTGGCAGCATAGCCTGGTGCGCTACGGTGCGCTACCACTTCGGGCGTGGAGGGGAGGGCGAGGATGGTCACGGGGGCATACTACAACTGTGTTGTAGTGGTTGGCAAGTCCTCGGGGGTGTTCCAGTTGCGGAAGGAGGCACCCTCGGGGTCGGCCCCGCGCCACTCCTCGGGCGGGAGCACGAGAGCGAGCGGCAGGCGTCCCACCGCGTCGCGCAGGCTGTAGACGCCGGTGGCGACGGCGGCGCGCAGGCCGGGCAGCGCGAGGGCGGGGCGCCAGGCGCTGAGCAGCGGCTCCAGGCCGGCGCCGGTGGCACACATCACCGCGGCCGCCTGCGGCTCGGCGCGGGCGCGGGCGAGGAGCAGGCGCAGCAGCGCGGGGACGATGGCGGGCATGTCGCAGGCAGCGACCAGCGCCAGCGGCGTGTCCACCTCGGCAAGCGCGGAGGTGATGCCGCCGAGCGGGCCGGCGTCGAAGTATCTGTCGGGAATGGCGGGAACGTCGAGCTCCGGCAGGGCGCGGCCCGCAAGCAGCGTGTAATCGGCCTCGACGGCGAGGGCGTCGAGGACCAGCTCGGTGAGGGTGCGGCCACCCGCGCCGATGGGGACGATCAGCGCCTTGTCGATGCCCATGCGCGAGCTGCGGCCGCCGACCAGCACCACCGCGGTGACGTCGCCGCTCACGGCGCGGGCGCCGCGCTGACGACGTCGTTGTCCGGCTCGTTGCGCGCGAAGCCGCACACGGTGAAGGTGCGCGACTCGCCGGCGGGGATGTCGCCGAGCGCGCCCCCGTCGCCGGTGGCGTCGTCGCGCGTGGTCTGCCCGTCCGCGACGCCGTGGTTGAGGTAGGTGACGATCACGCGCACGTCTCGCGCGAGCACAGAGGAGCCGTTGCGCACCGAGCCCGAGTCGCAGACCCGCCAGCGCCCGCCGCCGAAGGTGCGCGAGGGCTGGCCGTCGAGGCTCACCGTCAACGCCACGGCGACGACGGTCGGCGTCCCCACCACCACCGCCGGCGGCGGCCCCGGCGGCGCGCTGCCGCAGGCGACGAGCGCTGCCGCCACCACAGCGCCGAGCCCGACGACGCCGACCAGCTTCATGCCCGCTCCAGGTGCACCTGCACGCGTGTCGACCCGACAACCTCGCCGGCCCAGTTGCGCAGCGCGCCCTCGGACTGCGCCTCCAGCTCGTCCGGCATCGACGACAGGGGCAGCAGGTCCAGCGCGCGCAGCACCGCCATGGCGATCGGCGGCAGCGACGCCGCCAGCCCCGCCTCCAGCTTGATCGCCACGCCGGGACCGCCGCCCCGCACCACGCACGCCCACACCGCCGCGCCGCCGCTCTTCGCCGTCAGCGACGTCCCCGCCCACGACAGCAGCAGCGTGTCGAAGCGCCCGCCGCCACCCACCATGAACGGCTCCGCCGCCATGGCGTCCTGGCAACGCCGGAACCCCGCGTCAGCCGCCGACGCCGCCGCGAACATGCGGGCCAGGTAGCGCAGGGTGACGCCGTGCGTCGGCAGCCCGCAGCCGTCGATGCCGTGCGGCGTGTCGGCGAGCCGGATGCCCGCGTATTCCGACATGCGCCGCCGGATGTCGCGCTGCAGGGGATGGTCGTACGCGGCATAGCCGTCCACCGGCCAGCCCGCGTGCACGCAGGCGCAGAGCATCGCCGCGTGCTTGCCGCTGCAGTTGTTGTGGACAGCCCTGGCTTTTTCTCCGGCGGCCGCCAGCGCCCGCGATGCGGACTCGCTGTACGGCCACTGTGGCCCGCAGCTCAACGCGGACTCGTCCAGCCCCGCGCGCGACAGCAGGCGCCGCACCGCCTCGACGTGGCGCGGCTCACCGTCGTGCGAGGCGCAGGCCACGGCCACCTCCTCCACCGTCGCCCCCAGCGCATCCGCGGCGCCGTCGCACACGAAGGGCAGCGCCTGCAACGGCTTCACCGTGCTGCGCACCGTGGTGCGCGCATCGGCATCACCGCACGAGGCGAGCAGGCGGTTGTCAGCGGAGACCACCGCGACGTGCCCCCGCACCGCCGCCTCGCAGACGTCGCCCCGCCACACCTCGGCGAGCAGGGCGGCGCCGCTCACGACAGCTCGATGCGGTGGAACGCCTCGGCGTACTGCAGCCCGAAGCGCTCGCCCATCTCCGCGTGGCGGCGCGGCAGGAACTCGCGCAGGCGCTCCTCGGTGACCTGGCTGCGGTGCTCCATGAGGGCGCGGATCTTGGTCTCCAGCACCGGCGCGATGTCGATGCCGCAGTTCGGGTCGGCGGGGTTGGCGATGAAGGTCTGCAGCACCTTGTGGGGCTCGAGCCCGGCCTCGCGCAGGTCGGGGAAGACCAGCGGGTCGCGCGCCGAGGGGTAGATGGCGTCGAGGGCGACCTCGCCGACGGCGCGGTGGTCGGGATGGTTGATGAAGCCGGGGCCGTAGCGGCGCGTCGGGTCGGGGCAGATCACCGCCTCGGGGCGGACCTGGCGGATCACCCGGACGACGTCGCGGCGCAGCTCCAGGGTGGCCTGCAGGGTGCCGTCGGGGTGGCCGAGGAAGACGATGTCGCGCACCCCGAGCACGGCCGCGGCGGCGCGCTGCTCCTGCTCGCGGACGCGGGCCACCTCGCGGGGGTCCATGTCGGGGTTGGCGGTTCCCTTGTCGCCGTTGGTGCAGAGGCAGTACGTCACGTGGGCGCCCTGCGACGTCCAGCGGGCGATGGTGCCACCGGCGGAGAACTCGGCGTCGTCAGGATGGGCCATGACGACGAGGACACTCGACGGAACGGGAGGGTCGATCAGCACGGCGAACGAGTGTAGCGCCGGACGGCAACAGGCCCGGGGGGCGCGACCTGGACTCGCGCCCTCGGGGCCGGTTGGAGACGGGCCGGGGCTTGCCTAGACCAGCCGGGCCAGAGGAGCCGGCTGTGCGTGCCGGTGGAACCGCACCTTGCACCGCTCGCAACGGAACACGAGGCGCAGCCCCAGCCTGCCGATGACCACTCCCTCACGGTTCAGGCAGCTCGGACAGGTGCCACGCTGTTCGCTGAACTGCGTCGGAACCGGGCGGAGCGGAAGTTCGACTGGCTTGTACTTCCTCATTGTCGTCCCTGGTGAGCGTCGTTCTGGCGCATCTCGCGCAACACCGCGTTGGTGTTCGTAGCACCGCGATTATACATATCACCTGACACCCCTGTTGTCATCAAGTAGCCCAGGCTGATCAGGGATTTCAGCGCTGCCAGGTCTAGCGGAGCAGGACGCTGAGGCCGCTGCGGGGCAGCTCGCGGTAGGGGGCGGCGCGCCAGGTCTGCTGGGGCGCTGCCGCAGGGGTGGGCAGGAGGATGGCGAGGTGGTCCTCGATGGTGGGGATGGTCGCGGGGAGGGCCTCGCCGTCGACGATGGCGCCGTGCTCGGCGTCGACGGCCGCGGCGAAGCCGTCGACCAGCGCCCAGAAGTCGTCCTCGGTGGCGTCGGAGTGCTCGCACAGCTCGTCCCAGCTGGGCAGGGCGAGGGCGGCCTCGCGGGTGCCGTCGCGGGTGGCCAGGGTCTCGACGTGCAGCGGGCAGCGGCGCCACCGCAGCTCGTGGGAGGCGATCAGCGGCTCGCCGTGGCCGGAGCCGACCGCCCGGAAGCGCCCCTCCCCCACCGCGCCCAGCCGGGCCAGCTCGGTGAGGGCGAGGCTGAACGGCCAGGGGTCACGCTCGCCGCGGGAGCGCAGGCGCAGGCGGATGCAGGTCTGGTCCGCGGTGGGCAGGTGGACGGACCAGGCGCTCACGGCGCGGTTTGGGCTTGTTGCGGGTTGGCGGGGCAGACGGCGGCGGCGACCGTCCGGTCGGTCAGGTTCTCGACGCCGCCGCCCTGGGGGACCTGCAGCGCGAACTCCTGGTAGCGGCCCCAGACGATGCCCTGGGCGGGGATCTGCTCAGGCGGGTAGACGAGCACGACGACCGTCGACTGTCCGGGGTCGAGGTGGGGGCGGCAGTCGCTGCCCGGCTTGGTGTCGCTCACCGATGCCAGCGGATAGGTGGGGTGGTAGAAGGCGTGCAGGGGGCCGCCGGCGGCCTGCGGCGGGGCGTAGTCGCTGGCGATCTGCAGGTCGCGGACGTCGGGCTCGCTCCACGCCTTGCCGTCGTTGCGCAGGCGCAGGCCGACCAGGGTGAACTCGCCGAAGGGCTGCAGGGCTTGCCAGGCGCCGGTGGTGCCGAGGCGCTGGGCCAGGGCGGTGACGCTGCGGCGGGCGACCATGAGCACGTCGAGGCGGACGGGGTTGCGGTAGATGCCGCCGTCGGGGCTGGTGTACACGGTGGTCGAGGCCAGCGGCCTGGGGGTCGAGGTGACCGGGAGGTCGAGGCCGGCGGCGCCGATGGGGACGCCGTTGCCTCCGCAGGCGGAGAGCAGCGCCGCTGCGGCTGCCGCTGCGGCGATGAGGGTTCGTGTGTTTTTGCCATCCATGGCAGTCACGCGCGGGCCAGCAGGGCGCGGCTGATGGCGGCGAGGGCGGCCAGGGACAGGGCGGCTGTGATGACGGCGGCGATCAGCACCTCCGCGGGGCTGAAGGTGGGCGTGCCGCCGAGGGCGCCGGTGAATGCGGAGTGCAGGTAGGCGAAGGGGTCGACGCGGGCGGCGGCCCAGCGCCAGCCGTCGCGGGGCACGCCGGTGAACAGGCCGCCGAGGAAGAGCAGCGGGGCGAGGACGACCACCACGTCGAGCAGCACCTCGCCGGGTCCGCCGGCGAGCAGGGAGAGGGCGACGCCCAGGGTGTTGGTGAGCAGGACGACGGCGGGGATGCAGGCGAGCAGGGCGAGGGCGGTGAGGGGACCCGGGCCGGTGGCGATGACCACTGCGACGACGGGGAGCATCTGCAGGGTGTCGACGGCGCCCGCGGCGAGGATCCAGGCGCCGATGGTCTGCGCCGGTGGGCGGGGGACGACGGCGAGGCGGGCGAGCAGGCCGCTGGAACGGGCGCGGGCGAGGGTGACGCCGGAGCCGACCGCGCCGGTCATGGCCACCAGGACGGTGAGGAGCATGCCCGCCCAGAAGGTGGGGGCGTGTCCTGCCACCAGGGGGACGGCCAGCAACAGGGGGACGGTGAGTTTGAGGGCGACGCTGCGCGGATGGGCGAGGGTGAGGAGGAGCTCGCGGGCCCACATGGTGGAGGGGAGGACGTTGGCGAGCGCGGCGGTTCGGGGGTGGGCGGGGGGAGCGGAGGCCCGCTTGGACGAGGCCACGGGCGCCTCCTCCGCCGGCAGCGCCACGCCAACGCCGGCAGGCCTGTCCGTCCGCTCCGCGGCGACGTCGCGCAGCCGAGCCTTCATTCCTGCTCCTCCCCGAGCTCCGCGCCCGTGAGCTCCCGAAACGCGTCGCCCAGGTCCGGCTCGTGCAGCCGCATCGACCGCAGCCGTCCCCCGGGCCGGTCCGCCGCCGCGACGATCCGCGGCAGCACCGACGCGTCGCGATAGCGCACCACGAGGTCGCCGCCCTCGCGCACATCCACGCGGGCCACCCCGACGACGTCGCGCAACGCCTCAACGTCCGCGGACCGCACACGCAGCTCGGCGACGCGCGCCGCCCCCACACCGGCGAGCAGCTCATCCGGCGGCGCACAGCGCAGCATCCGCCCATCCACCATGAACGCCACCCGGTGTGCCGCCAGGGCGCT
Source organism: Candidatus Angelobacter sp. (assembly GCA_035569495.1). Lineage (GTDB taxonomy): Bacteria > Chloroflexota > Dormibacteria > Aeolococcales > Aeolococcaceae > DASRDZ01. Next base: position 9,416 of record DATMMX010000039.1, read on the forward strand.
GAAGTTCGCGTCATTGCTGGCCACAACAGAAGCGCGCCCCGCCGCGGAGCGACGCCGCAGCTCCGCCAGCAGCGCCTGCACCCCGGCGGGATCGAGCCCCGCCGTCGGCTCGTCGAGCAGCGCCAGCCCCGGCTCGTGGGCCAGCGCCTCGGCCAGCGCCAGCCGCCGCCGCATGCCGAACGAGTAGGCGCCGACCGGCTCGTGGCGCACCTCCCACAACCCGAAGCGCTGCAGCGCCTCCTCGCACAGCGCCAGCGCCAGCGGCGGCTCCCGCACCCACTGCCGGCACCAGAAGTGCGCGGCCTGCAGCCCACTGAGCGACTCGTCCTCCAGCGCGGTGTCGAGCGACAAGCCGAGCCGGCGCCGCGCCGCCGCCGCATCCGCGGCGCCGAACCAGCGCAGCTCCCCGCGCTGCGGCCGCCCCAGCGTCGCCAACAGGCGCAGCAGCGTGGTCTTGCCCGCGCCGTTCGGCCCCATCAGCACAACGACCTCGCCCGGCTCGACGCGCAGGTCGACGGGACCGGCACCGCGCCCACCGCGATACCGCTGCTCGACGCCGTGCGCCTCGACCGCCGACACCCCCGCCGCCAGCGCCACCGCAACCGCGCTCACACCGCCGCCCTCCGCAGCAGATCGGCCACCACCGCGGCCACCGCAGTGGGCTTGAAGGGCTTCAGCACAACCGCGGCCGCGCCACACTCGACGGCACGCCGCTGCGCCGCGCCATCCCGCTGCTCGACCAGCGCCAGCCATCCACATCGCGGTGCGAGGCCAAGCGACGCCATCAGCGCCAGCCCGTCGCAATCCAATGTGGCGTCGACCAGCGCGACATCCACATCGCCACCGAGCAGCGCCGCACGCAGCGACTCCGAGTCGCGAACCCACGCAACCGCATGCCCCTCGCGCACCAGCTTGTGCTCGAGGATGCGTCCGATCATCGGCTCGTCCTCGGCGATCAGCAGGTGGGCGCTCATGCCATCTCCCACCGTTCCACCAGGCGGGGCAGGCCTTGCTCGTCGAGGTCGCACACGTTGCTGAGCGGACCGTAGATGCCGTGATCCTCCAGCTCCTGGCGCGCCAGCTCGGGAAGCAGCACCTTGGCGGCGACGATGTCGTCGCCCTCGACGGCGACCTCCCAGCCGATCTCCTCCATCGCGCCCGCGCACCAGGCGATCAGCTCGATGCGATGGGTCAGGCGCGTGCCCACCGCGGCGATGGCGGCGCTCAGCGACACCTCGCCCTGGTCCGGCGCGGCGGCGCCGGCGCGGCTCTCCAGCTCGTAGAGGCGGCGCATCCAGCGCGGCCACGGCGGCTTCAGCGCGTGCTCGATCTCCACCGACGCGGACGCGTACATCTTCATGCGCACCGTCACCGCTCCCAGCGGGATGCGCGGCTCGCTCACGGGCTGGTGGTGGTCGGCGTGGAGGGCGCCGGGGTGTTGGGCGTGTTGACGATCTGCTGGCCCTGGATGGTCATCTCGCCCTCGATCAGGTAGGGCTGGCGGCTGTGCTCGCGGATGACGCCCATCACCGCCATCATCACGCTCACCGTGACGCCGAGCGAGACCAGCAGCCACTGGCTGCGCCGCGTCGCGTCGCCCCAGCGCAGCTCGCCGTTGCTGTGCGCGCGGACCACGCCGGTGACCGAGACGAGGCCGCAGATCATCATTGCCAGCAGGGCGATGATCTTGTTGGGGATCATGGTGCCGATGGGGTTGAGCAGACCGCCGTCCCACCACGGCGTGTTGGCGGCTGCGGAGATGTCGGACTGCGTCCAGGCGAAGCGCGCGGGTGTGGCGGCGAGCAGAGTGGCCGGCACCAGCACGGTGAGCATCGCCACCTGGGTGCGGATGCCGCGCGTCCCGCTGGCGCGCATGCGTCTCCAGAAGTACGACGTGCCCAGCAGGAAGATGACGCCCAGCAGCGTGATCTGCAGCAGGAACACGTTGCTGATGTCGCCGAACATCATGCGGTACCACGCGGGATAGGCGTGGAGCTGGATCTCCTTGGCATAGGAATAGCCGATCCAGGGCTGGAACATGGTGAGCGCGATCGCCCACACCGCGCCCCAGGTGCCCGCCCAGTCGAAGAAGGCGACCTGGCTGGTGGCGGCGACGCGCGCGGTGGCGGCGCCGTCGGCCTGGCTGTACCACGTCGCCGACATGGCGCCGACACTGCGCAGCGAGGGCACGTCGTCGACGCGCACGTCGGGCCCGCGGCGCTTGGCGCGCATGTAGCGGAAGCCGGCGACGGCGGCGACGATGGCTCCCGCCCAGGCGATGTTGCCGACGGTGCGGTGGATGGTCAGCGGCAGGTCGGTGGGGTTGAGGATCTGGGAGAGCTGGTTGGTGTCGCCGCCGTTGGGGGTGAGCATGTACGACGCCACCACGTCGATGAAGAACTGCTGCCACCACAGGGCCACGGCGAGCAGCACCGCCATCCCGAAGCGCGCTCTGCGGTAGGCGGCCAGCCGCTCCCAGTTGGCATAGAGGGTGTAGAGCAACACGATCTCGGTGAGGAACAGCGCCGCCTCGAAGATGAACGGCCAGAAGGTGATCCGCGTCAGAGCGATGAAGAAGATGCCCCACATGCCGAGCAGGATGAACAGCACCCAGAAGATGGCCAGCGCCGCGCCGAAGGTGAACACGTAGGCCATGCTCCTCAGCAGGCCGCGGGCGAGCCGCTCATGGCGCGCGTCGTTGCGCGCGATCGAGATGCCCTCGCTGACGCAGACCAGGAACGACGCCCCGGTGATGAAGGTGGCGATCAGGATGTGCAGGATGGCCACGATGCCCACCGCGATCGACCCACCGACGTTGGAGGTGGGGATCGGCTGCAGCGGCGGCGTGGCGGCGAGGACGTGCAGCGGCATCACAGGTTGAACAGCCGGTTGGAGCCGAGCACGGTCAGCAGGATGAGCAGGCCGGTGAGGAACAGTCCGGGCAGCAGCACCTCAGGACGGCGCAGCGGCGACCGCTCGCGCGAGCGGTCGAGGAAGGGCAGCAGGATCATCGCGGTCACCGCGACGCCGAGGATCACCACCAGCACGGTGAAGATCAGGTACGTCCCCGGGGCCAGCACCAGCACCTGGTCGAGCGGCAGGAAGAACCACTCGGGCGTGGGCACGTAGGTCAGCGTCGCAGGATCGGCGGGCGCGCTCAGCGGCGCGCCGACGACGAAGCCGAAGACGAAGATGATGCCGATGAGCAGCACGCTGATCACCGTGTCCTTGAAGAGCTGCGTGGGGAAGAAGTCGACGGTGCGCTTGGGCACCGCCCAGCGCCGCTCGATGCGCCGCGTGGGGTACGGCGGCTCCGCGTCGCGGATGCGTTCGCCCAGCTCCTTCTCGGGGTCGTCGGTCTCGGTCGTGTAGTTGACCCAGGAGCCGAACTCGCCGTGACGGCGCAGCAGGTAGAGGTGCGCGCCGATGAAGGCGAGCATCAGGAAGGGCAGCACCCAGATGTGGATGGCGAAGGTGCGCGTCAGCGAGACCTGGCCGACGAAGTCGCTGCTGCCGCGCCACAGCTCGCGCAGGCCGTCGCCGATTCCCGGGATGTAGTGGGGAATGTTGGTGACCACCACCATCGTCCAGTAGGCCGCCTGGTCCATGGGCAGCATGGCGCCGGTGATGGCGAGGCCCATCACCAGCAGGAAGAGGATGGAGCCGGTCACCCAGTTCAGCTCGCGCGGGCGCTTGTAGGACGCGCTGAAGAAGGTGCGCAGCATGTGCAGCCCGATCACCAGGATGAGCACGTACGCGCCCCACAGGTGCATGCCGCGCACCCAGGCGCCGAAGCGGTCGCTGGTCTGGAGGAAGTTCAGTGAGCTCCAGCCCTCGGCGAACGACGGCGTGTAGTCGAGCAGCAGGAAGATGCCGGTGAAGATCTGCAGCAGGATCAGCACCAGGGTCGCGCTGCCCAGCGTGTACGCCCAGCCGCCCTTCTCGGGGACCGCCTCGTACAGCCCCTTGTGGATCAGCTCGGTGGTGCCGGCGCGCTCGTCGACCCAGCGGTAGGTGCTGCGCGACCGGGAGCTGAGCGGGCGGGTGAGGAAGCGGAGCACGGCGTCAGATGTTCTCGTCGAACTGGTTCTGGACCTCGAGCACGGTGCGTCCGGTGCTGGGGTCGAGATATGTGCGGTGGATCCACTGCGGCAGCGGTGACGGGGGCGGACCGCCGATGTTGAGACCGTTGAGGTCGTAGAGGCCGCCGTGGCACGGGCAGAGGAACTGGCCGAGGCTGGGATCCCAGTGCACGTTGCACTGCATGTGGCTGCAGGTGTTGGAGAGGATGCGCAGCGTGCTGCTGTCGCTCTTGACGACGTAGACGATGCGCTCGACGTTGGGCGTCGGCGGCCCTTCACCGATGGGCATGGACACCGTGAACGGCGTGGGCAGGCCGATGGGGACGCCGTCGATCTCGCCGACGCGTATCCAGCTCAGCCCCCGCTTCATGAACAGCGGACTGACCAGGAAACCGATGGCGGGGATCGACAGCATCAGGGTGATCGCGCCCGCACCCAGGTTGGTCATGCGGATCAGGAAGCGGCGGCGGGTCACCGGCGTCGCGCTCATCCCGAGCCTCCGCCGTGGGTCAGCGGCAGCAGGGCCACCGCGACCGTGGCCAGCATCGAGGCGAACATCAGCAGCGCCAGCGCCGTCGCCGCGCCCATGGCCACCGCCAGGCCGTGATCACCGCGCGCCCACATCAGCCGCAGGTGGCGGATCACCAGCCACGCCGCCCAGCCGACCAGCACGATGCCGGCGAAGATGACCGCCGAGTAGTACCAGCTCGCCTGGAAGTTGGCGTCCGTGTTGACCAGCACGCGCAGCGCGGCGCTCACGGGTAGATCCCCTGCGGGTTCCACTGGCCGTGCGCGTCCTGCTGGGTCAGCTCGCCGTTGATGGCGTAGGGGCCGCGCGCCGTCTCCTTCATGTAGCCCATCAGCAGCGCCAGCATCACCGAGAACACGGCGCAGGCCAGCAGCGCGCGGCGGGCGACGGCGTGGGCGCTGAACGGCAGCACGGCGGCAGCGCCGGGCGCGGGTGCCGGCACCGGCGAGCGCTGCAGCGGCGCGCTGCGCACCAGCAGGTGGATCAGCGTCACCACCAGGCCGGCGCCGATGGCCGCGTAGCGGATCCAGTAGATGTCCGGGCCCAGCACCGACGCGGGCAGCAGGCCGACGGCGAACAGCAGGATCGCCAGCCCGACGCACAGCCTGCCGACGCCGTCGGCGCCGAAGCGCAGCGGCCGCTCCCACGCCAGCGCGACGTTGGCGGCGACGAACGTCATGCCCAGCAGCGCAGCCTGGAAGACGAAGAGGTGGTCCGGGCTGGCGACGAGATTGCCGAAGTAGCGCGGGACCGACGTGCGCAGCACCTCCAGCAGCGCGAAACCGGCCACGGGCATGAGGATTCCCGTACCGACGCCGATGCGCAGGTTGATCCGCGCCGCCCACGACTGGAAGGCGCGCTCACCCTCGTCGCCGCTGCGCGCCATGCGCAGCGCGGCGAAGGCGGCGAGGACCAGCGCCGTCCACGACACGTTGCCGATGAGGCGGTGCAGCAGCAGCGGCAGAAAGGGCGGGTTGAGCACGCCGCGCAGCACGCCCGACTGCGCGGGGTCGATGAGGTAGGAGTCGAGCACCACCATCATCGCCATGAACAGCGTCTGGAAGAAGAGCAGCGCCCAGCCGAGCATGGCGTGGCGGCGCGGAGCCATCCTCTCCCAGCTGTTGCGGTAGACGACCAGCAGCGGCACGATGATGAAGAACAGCCCGAAGGCGATGCCGAACAGGGCGAAGAAGCGGTTGAGCAGCACGCCCCACACCGGGCCCCACAGCCCGATGATGATGGTCACCGCGAACACCGCGAGGGTGGCGCCGAGGCTGAAGATCAGGTAGTAGGTGTTCGACGCGGCGCGGGCGTAGCGCAGGTGCCACGCATTGCCGGTGCGCAGCGCGCGCGTCTCGAAGAACGCCGCCAGGGTGATCAGGCCGAGGCTCAATTCGGCGACGGCGATGTGCAGGGTGAACATCACCGCGACGGGAAAGTGGTCGCCGACGACCGGCCAGGTGGGGAGGGACACGTCGAGGCCGATCACGTGCGTCACGCCACGCGATCTCCTACGCCCGGAAGCCGAACCGGCCCTGGTGGAAGTCGCCGCTGTGCTGCCACTGCTCGCGCATCGAGTCGATCAGCGAGGCGTCGACCCGCTCGGCGCCGGCGGCGCGGGCGTTGCCCTCGATGGCCTGCATCACCTCGCCGCGCACCGATTCGGGGATGCGCTCCAGTCTGGCGATGGCGTCGTCGGACCAGGGGAGGGTGGTGCCCTTGTCGCGGATCTGCTCGGAGACCTGGCCCCAGGCGGCGTATTTGCCCTCGACCATGTCGGGGGTGATGGTGGTGCCGAGGTTGCGCTTCTTGGCGAACCACTCGACGCGCCAGCGGACCATCTCGCGGCAGAAGTCGGGGACGGAGTCGAGGCGGTGCTCGGCTTCGGGGGTCCAGGTGAAGGTGAGCTCGTGGGTCAGGGGGGAGGCGGGGTGGCCGTAGCCCATCTTCTTGCCGAGGGATTCGATGAAGCCGGCGGTGATTTCGTTGAGGCCTTTGAGGTCGGCGCGTTTGCTGGCGGCGAGGAGGGTCATGTCGATGGCGAGGTTCGGGTCGAAGCGGCCGGACTTTTCGTTGAGGGCGGCGATTTCTTCGAGCGATGAGGCGACGTTGGGATTGATTTGCGGTGTCGTGGCTTCGCGCAGCGGCGCGATTGTAGTGTCGTCCGGAGCGGGTTGCGCTGACGCTCTCGCAGGTTTTTTTACGGGACAGCCGGGCGCTTCACCCCCCGGCCTGTCGTCGTTCGAGGCGAGCGCATCGCGCATCTGTGCCTTGGCTTCGGCGATCCCCGCCTCGACGTGGAGGGCGGTGACCTCATCGGCAGAGACCTGGACGGCAACTCGCTCCACCTGCTCCCGCGCCAGGCTGCGCAGGAAACCTTCGGGGATGCGCTCGATGCGGCTCTCCGCCTCGACGGACCAGGGAAGGCGCGGCATGGATGCACCTCCGGAGGGGGTGGTGATGGGGGCGCGGTGGGGGCCGGCGCGGCCGTCGAGGGCGTCGAGCTCGGGGAGGACGTAGGGCTCGACGACGTCGCGGGTGATGGCGGGGAGGCGGCGGGTGCGGGCGGCCTTCTCCACGATGGCCTTGACGCGGCGGCGCAGGTAGCCGGCGGGGAGCTCGTGGAGGAGGGTGCGCGCCTCCATGGTCCAGCCGAGCTTGTGGCCGTCGAAGCCGACCTCGGCGGCGTCGCCCTCCGTGGCGGCGTCGGCGAGCAGCAGGGCGGTGTCGATGCGGTCGAACGAGGATGCGGCAGAGCCGCACACCGGGCACTCCACCGGTGCGTCGGCGCCCGACGCGTAGCCGCACACACGGCAGACGGCGCGCGCTTGTTCCAGTCGCGGCTCGGTGAGCATCGCGCGCTCGGCCGAGGCCAGTGTTTCCGCCACCGCGTCGAGGCGCCGCATGACTCGCTGGTACGGCATCAGCTCGTCGAGAGCCGACTCGACGTCGCCTGACGACACCACGCTGTGCCCCCGTTCGGTGCACCAGCGCAGCACCGCCGTGCGCGCGATGCCCCGCGCGGCAACGGGCACGCGCGACATGCGCGACTCGGCCTCCGGCGTCCACACCACCGACGCGTCGGCGCGCATGTCGATCGGCGGCAGGTGGCAGCGCGACGACACCAGCACGTCGCAGTCGACCAGGCGCACCAGGTGATCGGTGTTGGAGCCGATGTCCATGCCGTCGTCCGAGTGGACGCCGATGCGTCCGCACACCAGCAGCCACGGCTCGACCTCGCGCACGAAGCGCACCACCTGCTCGAACGCCTTGCCGTCGAGCAGCGTGATCGGCAGGTCGACGCCCTCCGAGGCAGCCACGCCCTGGGCGACGCGCAGGTGCGACTCGTAGATCTTGGCCAGCCCGGTGTCGATGATCTCCTCGTGGAGCGCCTCCTGCTCCTTGAAGCGGAACACCTTCGAGGCCTTCTCCGAGAGCACGTCGACGATCGAGTTGAAGACCGCGTAGTGCAAGTAGGGGTCGTACACGGCGACCGCCTGCACGCCGCAGCCGAGCGCCTTCGACAGCGCGATCGCGGTGCGCAGCCCGCCGAAGCACTGCGGCGAGCCGTCGACGGCCACCACGATGCCGCCCTGCATCGCGCCGGCACCGGTGCGGCGCACCAGCAGCGTGTCGGTGCGCACCCGGCGGACCACCCGGTCGGCGACGCTGCCCAGCCGCGACTCCTTGACCGCGCCCATCCCCAGCGCGCCCATCACCACCAGGTCGTGGGACGACTCCGAGATGTCGCGGACCAGCTCCTCCCAGTTCTTGCCGTCCATCGCCCTGACGGTGAAGGGGATGCCGCGCTCCAGGCAGCGGTAGCGCATCACGTCCGTGTAGGAGTCGCTGATCAGCTGCAGGCCGGTGGTGATCAGCGAGTCGTGGATGCGGCGCTGGCGGAGCAGCTCGGCCTCGTCCTGGTACTCCTCGGGGAGGGTGTACTCCATCTGCTTGAAGCGGTAGTCGTGCATGCGCGCGGCGTAGACGTGGCTGCCGGTGCACGAGGCTCCGAACGCTTCGGCCAGGCGCACCGCGACGTCGACGCACGCGTTGGAGTGGTCGGAGTTGTCCAGGGGCACGTAGATGCTGGAGTACATCCAGGGGCTCCGGGTGCGGGGGGACGGCACCGTCGGATGACGTGATCGACAAGGTATCACGATGGGTGGGGACGAAAATGACAGATAAACCCACCGGGCCCGTACCCGCCGGCCTTCCAGGTGTGCAAGATGTGAGTGCCGTCGCGCGTTGACCTTCGTGGTGGGCGTTTGGTAGCCTGCCGCCGGTCCTGGCCCGCTCGGCGCCGCGTGCGCCGGTGGTTGCGCTCCGGGGAGGGAGCGTGCGCGGGCTGCTTCGAAGTCGGCAGAGGGTTGAAGCCTGTGCAAGGGATTCCTATTGGCGGTGCGTGACCGTTTGCTGAGACACGGCGTCGTGGTGGCTGCCGCTCTGGCGCTGCCGATGCTCGTGCCGCATGCAGTGAGCCACCTCCCGTCGCTGCCCACGCTGGCATCGGCCGGAGATGACGCCTCGCGCAGCGGGGCGACCATCGAGCGGGGCGCCAACGCCCCGGCCATCCCGCAGCGGCCGGCGCAGACCATCGTGGTCAACCGGGGCGACACCATCGCCGCCCTGGCCGCGAGCTTCCACGCCGACTCCGCCGCGATGCGCTGGGCCAACCAGCTCGGCGAGGGCGTCGAGCCGCGCACCGGCACAGCGCTGCTGGTCCCGCCGGGCCCCGGTGCCCTGGTCCGGGTCAACGCCGGCGAGCGACCCAGCAGCTTCGCCGCCCGCCTCGGCCTCGACCCCCGGGTGATCCTCGACTACAACGCCCTGCGCAACGACGCCGCCCTCCCCGCCGGAAGCTGGCTCCAGGTCCCTGCGGCGGCCGCCACCGGCGACGGCATCGCCTCGGACTGGGTGGTCCCCAACGCCGACGGCCTCCCCGCCATCCCCACCGGGCAGTACCAGCACGGCGGCCCGTCCAACTCGGGCTTTCCCTGGGGGCAGTGCACCTACTACGTCTCCACCCGGCGGAAGGTGGACTGGAGCGGCGACGCCTGGATGTGGTTCCGCAACGCCCGCGGCGCCGGACGGCCCGAGGGCAGGGTGCCGGTGGCGGGGTCGATCGTGGTGATGTGGGGGAGCTGGGTCGGCCACGTCGCCTACGTGGAGAAGGTCAACCCCGACGGCAGCTTCCTGATCTCGGAGATGAACGTCCGCGGCGTGGGCGTGCGCGACGAGCGCACCGTGACGGTCAGCAGCATCGACCTCATCGGCTTCATCTACTAGCGGTGTCCTCGACCGCGGCCTTCGAGAACGGCGGCTTCAACGACCTGATCGGGGTGCGCTGGGAGGAGGTGAGCGCCACTCGGGTGGTGGCCAGGCTGACCATCGATGCCCGGCACCTGCAGCCGTACGGCATCGTCCACGGCGGGGTCTACTGCTCGGTCGCCGAGTCGGCGGCGAGCTTCGGGGCCCACCTCAACGGCATGCAGCACGACCCCGAGAACGGCGCGGTCGGCCTGGAGAACCACACCACCTTCCTGCGCGCGGTGGGCGCGGGCGCTGAGATCACCTTCGAGGCCACCCCCCTCCACGCCGGGCGGCGCACCCAGGCCTGGCAGGTGACCATCCGCGACGAGCGCGGCCGCGACGTGGCCGCCTCGCGGGTGCGGCTGATGATCCTCAAGCCCGACACCGTCTGATCGCCGCGCTACGCTGAGCGCCGCCATGCCACGCCTCCCGGGAACCAGCTCGACCATCGAGGACTACCTGGTCACCATCTACCGGCTCAGCGTCAGCGGGCGCCCGGTGCGCGGCACCGAGCTCGCCGAGCAGCTCGGGGTCTCCCCCGCCGCGGTCACCGAGATGGTCTCCCGGCTGCGCAGCGGCGGCCTGCTCGGGGGGGCGCGGCGCATCGAGCTGAGTGGTGAGGGGCTGCGCCTGGCGCGGACCCTGGTGTCACGGCACCGGCTGGCCGAGCGCTTCCTGGTCGACGTGCTCGGCTTCGGGTGGGAGGACGTGCACGAGGAGGCGCACCGGCTGGAGCATGCCTTCTCGCCGCAGGTGACCGAGCGGCTGGCGGCATTTCTCGGGCACCCGGAGACGTGTCCGCACGGGCACCCGATCATGGAGGACGGGGGGGAGGAGCCGCCCCTGGCTCTGCAGCCGCTGACGGCGTTGCGCGGCGGCGAGGCGGGGGTGGTGCGGCGGATCGCCCACGAGGACCATGACCTGCTCGCTCAGCTCTCGGCGCTGGGGATCGTGCTCGGCGCGCGCGTGCAGGTGAGCAACGGGGGTGGGGATGGCGCTGTGGACGTGGAGCTGGACGGCGCTCGGCGGAGCATCGGGCGGGATGCGGCGGCGGAGGTGCTGGTCGAGGCAACCTAGACTGTGCGGGCCGAACTCGGAATCCGGCGCCGGGGAGCCGTCGTACCACGGAAGCCGCGGCACCCGGCGCCGAGATAGAGCGTCCGGGCGGGGCTAACGAGGGCCCGGGAGAGCCCCGGGGCAAGATCCGCGCCGGAGGCGCACCCGTCTATCCCGCGAAGCGGTATCCGATCCCTGGCACGGAGTGGATGTACGTCGGCTTCTCCGCCTCCGGCTCGATCTTCCGCCGCAGCCGGTAGACGTGGGCATCCACCGTGCGGGTCTCGATCTCCACCTCATACCCCCACACGCGGCGGAGCAGCTCCCCGCGGCTCATCACCTGCCCCGGCCGCGAGGCGAGCAGGGCGAGCAGGTTGAACTCGGTGAGGGTGAGCATGACCTCCTCGCCGTCGCGGAACACCTGGCGGCGGCCGAGGTCGATGGTCAGGCCGGGGAACTCGAAGCGGTCGCGCGGCGCCTCCTGGGCGCTGATCTCGCTGCGGCGCAGGTGGGCGCCGATGCGGGCCATCAGCTCGCGCACCTCGAAGGGCTTGGTCACGTAGTCGTCGGCGCCGAGCTCCAGGCCGACCACCACGTCGATGGTGTCCGACTTGGCGGTGAGCATGATGATCGGCACCCGCGAGCCCTCGGAGCGGAGGCGGCGGCAGACGTCGAGGCCGCTCATGCCGGGCAGGTTGACGTCGAGGATGATCAGGTCGGGGTTGCCCTCGCGGGCCATGGTCAGACCGTCGCTGCCCGTGGTGGCCTCGATCAGGGTGTGGTTCTGGGCCTGGCAGGCGAGCCGGACGACCTCGCGGGAAGGCTGGTCGTCCTCGACGATGAGGATGGTCTTGCCCGCACCTGTCATTTGCTGCCCGCCTCCAAGTAGCTGGAAATCTGCCGCACGAACTTCGAGACCTCGATGGGTTTGGTGATGTACCCGGCGCAGCCGGCGGCGAGGGCCTCCTGCTCGTCGCCCTTCATGGCGTGAGCGCTGAGGGCGACGACGGGGATTGCGGCGGTCTTGGGATCGCTCTTGAGCATGCGGGTCACGGTCAGCCCGTCCATGCCCGGCAGGCGCACGTCCATGAGCACAAGATCGTAGAGATTCGCGCGTACCTTCTGCAGACCCTCGGGGCCGTCCTCGGCGATGTCGACCTGGTAGCCGTTGCCGTTGAGCACCATCATGGTCAGCTCGCGGTTGGACGGATTGTCCTCGATGAGCAGGATGCGGTTGTGGGGCTGGCCGTTGGTGCGCTCGAGGCCGTTGAGCGGGATCCGGTAGGTGAACACCGATCCCTGGCCGGGCGCGCTCTCCACCACGATGCTGCCACCGTGGAGCTGGATCAGCCGCCGGGTCAGCGACAGGCCCAGGCCGGTGCCCTGCGCCTGCCGGGTGGACTGGTTGTCGATCTGGAAGAACTCGCTGAACACCAGTTCCTGGTGCTCGGGGGCGATGCCGATGCCGGTGTCGCCGACCTCGACGACCAGGTCGTCGTCGATCTGCCGGGCGCGCACCCAGACGCGGCCGCCGCCGGGGGTGAACTTGATGGCGTTGCTCAGCAGGTTGTAGAGGACCTGCTTGAATTTGCTGCGGTCGGCACGAACTTCCAGCTCCTCGGGCTGGATGTCCTCGCTGAGCTGCAGCTCGCGCCGCTCGCTGAGCGCCTTGATGACGTTGTGCACCTCGCGGAATGCCGAGGCGACGCGGAAGGTGTCGTAGGCCAGCTCCATGCGGCCGGCCTCGATCTTGCTGAGGTCGAGCACGTCGTTGACGAGTTCCAGCAGATGTCGACCAGAAGTGTGGATCGACTCCAGGCATTCCTGGCGCTGCTGCGGGGTCAGCTCGCCGGCCAGGTTGTCCTTGAGGATCTCGCTGAAACCGAGGATGGCGTTGAGCGGGGTGCGCAACTCGTGACTCATGTTGGCGAGGAACTCGCTCTTGAGCCGGGAGATCTCGCGGATCTGCGCGTTGGCGACTTCCAGCTCGCGCTTCTGCGACGCGATCTCGGCAAGCTGTCCCTTCTGCGCCTCGTAGAGTCGCGCGTTGTCGATGCTGATCGCCGCCTGGTTGGCGATGATCTGCACCAGCGCCTGCTCGACGTTGGTGAACGGCTGCACCTCGCGCCGCGCCACGGTCAGCGCGCCGACCAGGTGGCGCGGCGACTCCAGCGGCATCACCAGGCAGGAGCGCGGCGCATAGGCCAGGTCGAGCGACTTGAAACGCTGGTCCTTGGTGGCGTCGGCAACGCTGACCACCTTGCGCTTCTGCGCGGCCCAACCGACGATTCCCTCGCCCAGGTTGAATCTCGCCACCCGTTCCACGTTCTCGGTGAACGGGAACGTCGCAATGGCGGTGAGACTGCCTCCACCCGGGTCGGTCAGGAAGACTGTGGCCGCGTCACAGGCCACCAGATCGGAGGTGGCCTTGAGCATGAAGTCGATGGTCTCCTTCAGCTCCAGGCTCGACGTGAAGAGGTTCCCAACTTGCCGAAGGAGGTCGACGATGACCTTGTCGTCCATCCCGTCGCGGAGTATACGCGATGGTTTTGCTTTTTCTGCCAAAGTCGGTGACGGCGGCGTTACCGGGATGTCAGGGGGATCGAGTGGGCGGCAGGGGCGGGAAGACGCCGGGGTAGCCGAGGTGGACCAGCGACTCGAAGGCGGACTCGCTGACCGTCAGCGTCTCGGCGAGGACCGCCTCGACCTCCGCGCCGCTGATTCCTGCAGTGGGCAGGCGTCCGGTCAGGACCACGTCGTCGTCGCGGTCGAGGGCGAAGTGGAGGCGGTGGGTGGTCTGGTTCTTGCGTAGCAGCAGCCGGTGCAGCGCGGCCGGGTCGCCGCTGCGGTCGGTTCGCGGGCCTCTTAAGAGGAATGAAGTGAAGGTGGTGGAGCTCTCCCCCACCTCGACGCCCACGGGGACCGACAGGCGCACGGTGCCCGGGATGGCCAGCGCCCAGGCGGTGCCGCCGAGGCGACGTGTCGCGATCTCGGGGTGGTCGCGCAGCACGCGCTCCACCGTCGCGACCGCCGCCTCGCGCGGGGTCACCAGCTTGTTGCCTGCGGTTGTCGCCTAGCCCTTCTTGGCCTTGAGGGCCTCGATGAGCTGGGGCATGATCTTCAGCGAGTCGCCGACCACGCCGAGGTCGGCCAGCTTGAAGATCGGCGCCTCGGCGTCCTTGTTGATGGCGATGATGTTCTTGGCGCCCTTCATGCCCACGGTGTGCTGCATGGCGCCGCTGATGCCGACGGCGATGTAGACGGTCGGCTTGACCGTCTTGCCGGTCTGGCCGACCTGCATCGCGTACGGCACCCATCCCGCGTCGACCACCGCGCGGCTGGCGCCGACGGCGCCGCCGACCAGCTGGGCGACCTGCTGCAGCAGGTCGAAGTTCGACGGGTCCTGCAGGCCGCGGCCGCCGGAGATGACCACGGGCGCGTCTTCCAGAGTCGGTCCTTCCGCACTGGCGACCACGCGTTCCTTGACGCGCGCCTTCTTGTGGCGCTCGTCGACGGCGGCGGTGATCGGCACCACGGTCGGCGCGCCGCCGCCACCGGGTTCGGCCGCGAAGGACTTGGCGCGGATGATGGCGATCGCCGGCTTGTTGCCGGTGAACTTCTCCTGCACCACCAGGGTGGCGCCGAAGATGGCGGTCTGCACGATGATGTCGCCGTTGGCAGAAACGTCGAGGCCGTTGGCGATCACCGGCACGTCGAGCTTGGCGGCGAGGTGGCCGACCACGTCGCGACCGGTGTAGGTGGCGCCGACCAGGATGAGGTCGGGGCTGTGCTCGCCGGCGAGCTGGGCGATGGCGTCAGCGGCGGGACCGCCGAGCAGCACCTCCTGGTACGCCGCGTCGGTGCCGGCGTAGACGGTGGTCGCGCCGTATTCGCCAAGCGTGGCCGTAACCTGCTCGGCCTCCGGCGAGAAGACGATCGCCTCGACGGTGCCGCCCAGCGACCGCGCCTTGGTGAGCAGCTCCAGGCCGACGGGGACGACCTTGCCCTCGAGGACCTCGGTGAAGACCCAGATCTTTCCAGCCATGGCTCAGATCACCTTCTGCGCGGCGAGGAAGTCGACGATCCGCTGCGCCGCGGTGCCGTCGTCCTCGACGATCTCACCCGCCTTGCGCTGCTCGGCGGGCTGGACGCTGACCACCTCCTCGCCGGGCGTGGGGTTGTCGATGCCCAGGTCGGCGGCGGTCAGCCTGTCGACCGGCTTCGACTTGGCGGCCATGATCCCCTTGAGGCTGGGGTAGCGGGGTTCGAACACGCCGGCCGTGACGGTGAGCACCGCGGGCAGGTCGGCCTCGACGACGTCGAAGCCGGCCTCGGTCTGGCGGTTGACCTTGAGCGTGGTGCCGTCGGCCTCGACGTGCTTGGCGAAGGTGACGCTGGGAACGCCGAGCAGCTCGGCGATCATCTGCGGCACCACGCCGGTGTAGCCGTCGGTCGACTCGGTGGCGGCGACCACCAGGTCGAAGCCCTCGCGCTTGATGGCGGCGGCGAGCACCTTGGCGGTGGTCAACGCGTCGGAGCCGGCCAGCGCCGGGTCGGAGATGAGCACGCCCTTGGCCGCGCCCATGGCCAGCGCCTTGCGGATGGCGTCCATCGCCTTCTCGGGGCCCATCGACACCACGGTCACCTGGCCGCCGCCGGCCTCGGCGAGCCGCAGGCCTGCCTCGATGCCGTACTCGTCGCCGGGATCGAGGACGACCTCGACACCCTCGCGCTTGAGGCGGTTGGTGGCCGGGTCGAGCTGGCCCGCCGAGTTGGGGTCGGGGACCTGCTTGACACACACGACGACGTTCATACAGCGCTCCTGATGTTCACCACACTCGGACGCCCGTCGCGGGCGGCCGGGCTCGCTCGGCGCCCCGGGCGCCTCAGCGGCGCGTCCGGATCGAGCCTGAACGGGCGGATTGACTCTAGCGGAGCGGTTCGCGGGCGCGCTTCACGCCCGGCGGGCTTCAGCCCGCCGAGAGGGGGGCAAGCCGGGGGGAGATCTGCTCCCCCCTTCGGGGCGGGCGTCTCAGCCCGCCGAAAGGACGCCGGTTCGCGAACGCGCTTCACGCGCGCGCACCGGCGGGCTTCAGCCCGCCGAGAGGGGGGCAAACCGGGGGGAGATCTGCTCCCCCCTTCGGGGCGGGCGTCTCAGCCCGCAGTTAAAGCGCGTTGCCCTTGAGATCAGCGGGAACGCCCGGTGCGGCGGCGCAGATCGATGACGGCGAGCACCACCAGCTCACCGGGCAGGTAGTCCACCACGACACCGAGCGGCGGAGCGGGCCAGTACCGCGCGGTGCTTGGCCAGGCATCCGCACCACGCACTCGCGGCACCACCGTCCCCACCACAAATCCGTGAGCCGCCAGGGCGTCGACGGCGTTGACAACAGCGGCAGCCTGCCGCGCCGACCACGCTGCGGCCGCCTCCAGATCGGCGACCGCTTCCTCCCGCCACAGGATTCGGAGGGTCACTCAGACGGCGCGTCCATCCCCAGCCGGCGCCGGACTTCCTTGTGAGGAATGCCAGGCTTCAGCGTTCCGGCCTGCTTGTCGCGCTCGTACCGGGCGATCCGCTCGGCGACGTCCGGACGCTCGACTTCCAGGAAGCGGCGGAGCTCCTCCTCGACCGGATCGTGGTCGGGCTGGATGGTCATTCGCGGATCGTACACCGCCCCCCTGGACCCTACGGCTTGGGCGTGGGGAGTGCGGGAGGCCCGGGCGCGCCGGGCGTGAGCGGGGGCAGGAAGAGCCCCGGGTCGACCGGCTGCCCGTCGACGCGCACCTCGAAGTGCGTGTGCGGCCCGGTGGAGTTGCCGGTGGAGCCCAGCAGACCGATCACCTGGCCCTGCTTGACCGTGTCGCCCACCTTCACGCCCATGGCCTGGAGGTGGCCATAGAGGGTGAGGGTGTGGCCGTCGTGGGCGATGATGATGTGGTTGCCGTAGCCGACGTCGGAGGCGGTGGCCGCCACCACGATGCCGTCGCCCGCGGCGTGGATCGGGGTGCTCATCGGCGCGGCCAGGTCGATGCCGGTGTGGAAGTGCGGGAACCCCTGGTAGGGCGGCTCGAAGTCGTAGGGCGAGGGCCCGTAGAGCTGGGAGGTCGTCGACCCCGGCACCGGCCAGACGAAGCGGACGCCCGCGGGGTGGCCGGGGTCGATGGCGGTCCCCGGCGGCAGCCCGAGCAGGTGGTGCTGGACGTAGTACCCGGCCTCGTCCCACGCCGCCTGCTCGGCTTGGAGGATGAGCTGGTCGAGCTGCTGGATGCGCAGCGCGGCGATCTGCTGGGCCAGCGCCGCGTCCTGCGAGTCCGCCCGGACGATCTCCTGCTGCGCGGCCGAGGCCTGGGCGCCGAGCTGGTCGACCAGGTTCTGCTCGTCGCTGATCTGCTTGGTGAGGTCGTCCCTCTGCCTGGCCAGGTCGGCGGCGGCCTTGGCGGCCGTGTCGGCGTCGGCCTGCGCCGCCTTCTCGTTGGTCACGGCGATGGCGACGTCGTTGCGCACCCGCTGGAGCAGGTCGCCGCCGATGCTCTGCAGGTGGGTGAGGGTGGCGCTGCGCTGCAGCAGGGTCTGGAAGTCGTTGGCGGAGAGCAGGTAGGTGACGAAGCCCTCCCTGTCCATGTAGCTCTGGGTCATGAACCGGGCGAGCAGGGCGCGGTCGGTGCGCTCCTGTTTGCGGGCGGCGTCGGCGCGCTGCTGTTCCTCGTCGCGGCGCAGGCTCGCGTCGTGGAAATGCTGCTCGGCGACGGCCATCTGCTGCAGCGTCTGCTCGATCGTCTTGCGATTGGCGACGATCAGGCCGCTGAGGTTGCCCTGCTGGTCCTGGGCGGCGGCGACCTGGCCGGCCAGCGCCTGCTTGGCGGCGTCGACGGCGGCGCGCTGCTGCAGCGCCTTCTGGAGCTGCTGGGCGAGCGGGTCGGGGGGCGGCGCGGCGGGGGTGGGCGCGGGGCTGGTCGGGGGGTTGCCGCCCTGGGCGAGGGCGGGCACGGCCAGCACCGACAGGGCGACGGCCAGGAGGACAGGAATGAGGAGACGGCGGCGCACGAGCGGTCACGCTACGGACTTCCCGCGCCGGCGCAGGGCGGATCGCCAAGCCGCCCACGGGCTGTGGCATCGCGTGATGCGGATGTCATTCCTGCGTCACGCGGGCACCCGGGCCTCGGTATAGTCGGGCGATGGCTCCCAAGCAGTACAGCAAGCCTGAACAGGTCATCGACGCCTCGCACAAGTACGAGGCCACCATCGCCACCGACAAGGGCGACATCGTCATCAGCCTCGACCCGCAGCGGGCCCCCAAGAGCGTCAACAACTTCGTCTTTCTGGCGCGCGAGGGCTTCTACGACGGGCTCACCTTCCATCGCGTGGTGGACGACTTCGTCATCCAGGGCGGCTGCCCCGAGGGCTCCGGACGCGGCGGTCCCGGCTACCGCTTCGAGGACGAGCCGGTGCAGGGCGAATACGTGCCCGGCGCGGTGGCCATGGCCAACGCGGGGCCGAACACCAACGGCTCGCAGTTCTTCATCTGCACCGTCGACGACCGGCAGAAGCTGGCCAAGGCGTACAACCTGTTCGGCCAGGTGGTCAAGGGCATGGACGTGGTCGAGCAGATCCGCGCCGGGGACCTGATGAAGACGGTGACCATCACCGAGAGCTAGCTGGAATTTCCATGTCTCCCACGGATCTGCGGCTGCTCGCCGTCCACGCCCACGCGGACGACGAGACCATCACCATGGGTGCGACCCTCGCGCAGTGCGCCGCGCGCGGCATCCGCACCGCGGTGCTCTGCTGCACCGACGGTCAGCTCGCCACCATCTACGCGCCCGACATGCCCGAGGAGGAGACGCGGCCGCGTCTTGGCGAGATCCGCCGCGAGGAGCTGCGCGCGGCGGGCGCGATCCTCGGCGTGTCGGAGGTGCACTTCCTCGGGTACCACGACTCGGGAATGGCGGGCGCCGATTCGAACAACGACCCCGTCGCATTCTGGCGCGCGCCGCTGGACGAGGCGATCGGCAAGGTGGTGGCGCGGATCCGTGCCTTCCGCCCGCATGTTGTTGTCACCTATGACGCAAACGGCGGCTACGGCCATCCGGATCACATCATGGTGCACCGCGTGACCCTGCTGGCGGTCGAGGCGGCATACCTCGGTTCGATGTATCACGACGCGGGTGAGCCGTGGCGCGTGTCGAAGCTGTACTACACCGCGTTCCCGGAGCGGGCGGCGCGCCGCGCGGTGGACCTGGCGGCGCAGTTCGGCGCACCCTCGCCATTCGGCGACACCGCGCCCGAGGACCTGGAGTTCGTCACCCGCGACGAGCTGGTCACCACCACGGTGAGCGCACCCGAGCAGATGTCGCAGAAGCTGGCGGCGCTGCGCGCGCACCACTCGCAGATCACCGAGGACTTCCCCTACCTCGCCGTGCCCGAGCAACTGGCCCGCGAGCACTTCTCCGACGAGTACTTCCAGCTGGTCATGTCGCACGTCCCCGTGCAGACGCCCGAGACGGATCTCTTCGCCGGTCTCGGGGACTGAGCACCCGCGGGCGGTGGGCACGGTGCTCGGGCCGGACGACGATGGCAGGGCGCCCGAGGACCTGCAGCTCCACCGCCTCAAGCGGAGCTGGCGCAAGGGTGAGCTGAGCGCGCGACTGACGTTCTGGACGGTGGCGAGCGGGCTTCTGTCCGCCGCGGCCGGTGGGCTGCTGGTCGCCGGTGCGCTGCTGCCGTGGGTGAGCATCGCGGGTGTGTCGGTGATGCCGGTGCAGGAGGGCGGCCCGGACGGCGCCGCGGCGACCTTCACCCTGGCGACCGCGCTGGCCCTGATCGTTCTGGGTCTGCTGTCCGCGCGTGGCCGCCGCGGCGCACCGCGCTACCTGCACTTCCTCGCCTACCTGCTGGTCCCGCTCGTCTTCATCCTGGTGCGCTACCGCTCGGACATCCTCGGCAATTTCGTCTTCGTGCACAACGCGGACATCCATACGGAGGGCGCGGCAGCCGAGGGGCCGGGGATCACCGTGATCTACGCCGGGCTTGCACTCGCCATTGCGGCACCGCTGCTCTCCGCGCGCCAGGCGTTGCGGGTGCTGCGGACCTGAGGCCTGGTCAGACCCGCTCGATCACCATGGCGATGCCCTGGCCGCCGCCGATGCACATCCCGGCGAGGCCGATCTCGGTATCGCGCTTGAGCATTTCGTGCAGCAGGGTGACCAGGATGCGGGTGCCGCTGGCGCCGATGGGGTGGCCGATGGCGATGGCGCCGCCGTTGACGTTGAGGCGGTCCTCGGGGACTGCGAGCTCGCGGCCGACGGCGACGGACTGGGCGGCGAAGGCTTCGTTGAGTTCGAAGAGGCCGATGTCCTTGACCTCGACGCCCGCGGTGGCCATGGCCTTGCGGGCGGCGGGGACGGGGCCCATGCCCATGACCCGCGGCTCGACGCCCGCGGAGGCGTAGGCGCGGATGCGGGCCAGCGGGGTGCGGCCCTCGGCCCTGGCGCGCGAGGCGCTCATCACCACCACGGCGCCGGCGCCGTCGTTGATGCCGGAGGCGTTGCCGGCGGTGACGGTGCCCTCCTTGTTGAAGGCGGGGCGGAGCTTGGCGAGGACGTCGGCGTTGCTCTCGGGCCGGGGGTGCTCGTCGGTATCGACCAGCACCGTCTCCTTCTTGCGCTGCACGGGGACGGCGACGATCTCGTCCTTGAAGCGCCCCGACTTCAGCGCCTCCCCCGCCTTGCGCTGCGACTCGGCGGCGAAGGCGTCCTGGTCCTCGCGCGAGACCTCGTACTCGGCGGCGACGTTCTCGGCGGTGATGCCCATGTGGCAGTTGTCGAACGCGCACCACAGGCCGTCGCGGATCATCTCGTCGACCAGCTCGCCGTTGCCGAGACGGTAGCCGTAGCGGGCGTTCTCGATCAGGTACGGCGCGCGCGACATGTTCTCCATGCCGCCGGCGACCAGCAGCGACGCGTCGCCGGCGCGGATGGCCTGGGCGGCGAGGGCGACGGTCTTCAGTCCCGAGCCGCAGACCTTGTTGACGGTCATGGTGGGGATCGAGGTGTCGAGGCCGGCGCCGAGGGAGGCCTGGCGGGCCGGGTTCTGGCCAAGTCCGGCCTGAAGCACGTTGCCCATGAGGACTTCTTCGATCTCGGCGGCGTCGACACCGGCGCGGCGGATGGCCTCCTCGACGGCGATGGCGCCGAGGCGGGGGGCGGGGACGTCGACGAAGGCGCCGCCCATCGTGCCGACGGGGGTGCGGACGGCGCTGACGATGACGGCGTCTTCCATCGGGTCCAACCTCGGTGTGCTGTGGGGTGCGGGCGTGTAGCCCGGGGCGACTCTAGCGAAACCTCGAAATGCGGCGGGATTGCGGCGGCGTGCCGGGATGGCGCGGCGCCCCCGCCGCTGGGTTTGCAGCGCCTAGCGGTGAGCCGCCTCCATCTCGCCGGCGGCGGCGAGGCAGGACTCGATGATCGCCTGCATCACCACCTCCGCACCGGCGGGGCCGAGGCGGGGCGCACGGGCGGCGACGCGGCGGGCGATGCGGGCTTCGCGCTCCCCGTCGCGGCGGGGGCGCTCGCCCTTGTGCGACTGGGCGGCGGCGACGAGCCCGGCGCGCCGCTCCAGGAGGCGGGCGATGGCCGCGTCGACCTGGTCGATCCCCTCGCGGCAGTCGCTCAGCGAGCCGAGCTCGGCGGAGCGGGTGGCCGCGGAGAGGAACTCGACGGCGTCGACGATGGCGCGGAGCTGCTCGGGGCTGATCGCCTGGGCGGCGTCGCTCCAGGAGGCGGCCGGGTCGGGGTGGCACTCGACGATCAGGCCGTCCGCCCCGGCGGCGATCGCGGCCATGGCCAGCGGCGCGACCCAGGCGCGCTGCCCGGCGGCGTGGGAGGGGTCGACGATCACCGGCAGGCCGGTGCGCTCGCGGAGCACGGGGATGGCGGCGACGTCGAGGGTGTTGCGGGTCGCCGTCTCGAAGGTGCGGATGCCGCGTTCGCAGAGGATGAGCTGGTCGTTGCCACCGGCGAGGACGTACTCGGCGGCGCCCAGCCACTCGTCGTAGGTGGCGGCGAGGCCGCGCTTGAGGATGACGGGATGGAGCGCCCGCCCCACTTCACGCAGCAGCGGCGTGTTCTGCATGGAGCGGGCGCCGATGAGGAAGGCGTCGCAGTGGGGGCCGAGGCGCTCGACGTCGCCGACCTCGAGCGGCTCGCTGAGCACGGGCAGGCCGGTGGCGGCGCGCGCGGCGTCGAGCAGCGGGTAGCCCTCGGCGCCCAGGCCCTGGAAGCTGTCCGGGCGGGTGCGCGGCTTGTGCACGCAGCCGCGGAGGACCGAGGCGCCCGCAGCGGCGATCGCGCCGACCTGCTCGGGGTAGGTGGGCTCGACGGCGCAGGGACCGGCGATGACGGGGACCGCGCCGCCACCGAAGAGCACGTCGCCGATCCGGACGGCGTGGTGCGCGTGCGGGCGGGCGGCGGCGGGCAGGAGGGGCGCGGTGGTCATCGAGGGCTCCCAGGTGTTCGGTTCAGTCGAGGTGGGTTTCGGCTGGGCCGGTGGGAGCGGGGTCCCGGGGCCGGCCCGATCGGTTCGGATCAGCCAGCCCGGGGCGGAGCGCTACGACCTATGCGTGCGTGGGCTCCGCCAGCGCTCGGGCTGGCGAGGTAAACGCGGGGCGATAGGTGTAGGCGTGGGTCATGGGTGAAGGGGAGCGTAGCAGAGGGTGGAGGGTGTGTCGAGAGGCAGACCGGTTAAGAAAGGAGGATGTGGCGGCAGAATGTCTCGGAGAGGGGCCGTCGTGCCGGTATAGATGCGACAAATTGTCGGACGATTTGCGGGGCTCGGTGGGTGGCGGCGGTTGCGCAGGGCAAATACGTCCACGCGTGGTGAAGAAAGAAATTTGGCGGCGAGGAGATGAGTTTCGTGGCGAAGAAGAGATTTGGTGGAGAAAACCGGGGGAGCGCGGGGACGAACCCGCCCGATGCTCAGGCCGGGAGGGGCGCGCCGAAGGCCTCGCGGTAGCGGGCGGCGAACGTCGCGGCGTCGAACGAGTGGGACTGGGTGCCCTGCTGCTCGACCACGTAGGTGGCGCTGAGCGCGGCGACCCGACCGGCGTCCGCCAGGGGGAGGCCGCGGCGCAAGCCGGCGAGCAGCCCGCCCACGTACGCGTCGCCCGCGCCGGTGGGATCGACCAGCGCGGACGGGGGCGCCACCGGAACGCGCACCACCCCGTCGGGGCCGTGCAACTCGCTGCCCTCCTCGCCGCGGGTGACCGCGACCAGCGCGCCGCGCCGCCGCAGGTCGTCGGCGGAGACTCCGGTGCGCGCGCGGATCATCTCCAGCTCGTAGTCGTTGCCCACCACCAACCACGCCGCGGAGAGCCCGGCCCGCAGCGTCGACTCGGGGAGCGAAGGGATCTGCTGCGCCGGCACGAACACCAGCCGCGCCCCCATCGCCACCGCCTGCGCAACGTGGAGCGCCATGCCGTCGGGCGCGTCGGGGGCGACCACAACCGTGTCCACAGATGACGCATGCACGCGCAGGTCGACGTCACCACCGCGCGCCATCGCGCCGGGGTAGAACGCGGTGATCTGGTTGTCGTCGAGGTCGGTGGTGATGAACGCCGACGCGGTGGGAATGTCGTCGCAGTGCAACGCCACCGAGGTATCGACGCCCGCGGCGCGCAGCGCAGAGTCATACGGGGAGAAGTCATTGCCCACCGCCGCACACAGCAGCGGAGTCTCACCGTGCAAGGCCAGGGTGTAGGCGATGTTCGCGGCGGTTCCGCCGCGGCGCTTCTCCAGCCGGTCCACCAGGAAGGACACGTTGATGAGGTGGGTCTTGTCGGGAAGGATGTGCTCCCCGAATCGACCCGGGAACACCATGATGGTGTCGAAGGCGACCGAGCCGGTGACGGCGACCTGCTTCACAGGCCGGTGAGCATACAGACGCGGCTCAGCGATGCGTCGAGTCGCGCACCTCGCCGCTCGACACCAGCGGCGGGATGGGTGCGCCGCCCCCGCCGTGCAACGACCAGCGGTCCTCGATGCGGGCGATCTTCCACACCGCGACGGCGCCGATCCACGTCACCACGAACAGGCCGACGATGACGAAGCCGATGCGGTTGAGGTCGAAGGCGCCGACGAAGCTCCAGAAGCCGCCGTGCAGCGACAGCTTGTCGGCGAGGATGGACAGAACCTCGACGCTGCCGACGATCAACGCCACCGCGACGCTCAACCCGGTGACAGTGATGTTGTAGTACACCTTGCGCAGCGGCTTGGAGAACGCCCACCCGTAGGCGAACGACATGAAGGCGCCGTCGAGAGTGTCGAGCAGCGACATGCCCGCGGCGAAGATCACCGGCAGGCAGAGCACCGCGTAGAACGGCAGCCCGCTGCTCGCCGCGCCCGCGGCCAGCGCCAGCAGGGCGATCTCCGAGGCCGTGTCGAAGCCGAGGCCGAACAGGAAGCCGAGCGGGTACATCTGCCAGCTCGACCGGATGGCGCGCGACAGCGGACCGAAGAAGCGGTTCATCAGCCCGCGCGCGTTGAGCTGCCGCTCCAGCTCGTCGTTGTCGTAGCGACCGCGGCGCATCTCGCGAAACACGCGCAGGATGCCCAGCAGGATGACGAAGTTGAGCGCGCCGATGAGGAACAGGAAGCCGCTCGACACCGCCGTGCCGACCACCCCGCCGAGGCTGTGCAGCGCCGAGGTGCTGCTGCTCACCTCACCGACGATCGACTTGGCCGCGAACGACAGGGCGACGGCGAGCCCCAGCACCACCGTCGAATGTCCCAGTGAGAAGAAGAAGCCGACGCCCAGCGGGCGCCTGCCGTCGGCCAGGAACTTGCGCGTGGTGTTGTCGATGGCGGAGATGTGGTCGGCGTCGAAGGCGTGGCGCAGACCGAAGGTGTAGGCGAGCACGCCGACACCGAGCCCGAGCGCCTTGGGGTACTTCGGCGCCACGAAGAGGATCAGCGTCCCCCAGCCCAGCACGTGCAGCCCGATCACCGCGGCGGCGAGCCCGGCGGCGCGGCGCCACTCGGCGGGGCTGAGCACGCGTCGCGCACGGGAGAGAGGGGCAGCCGCAGCACCCATGAGGCGAGGGGTCTCCGGGAGGGTTGCTTGGAGGGGGTCAGCCCGGCATGCTACCCCAGTTGCGACTGAGTTGCAAAAGCGAGCCAGACGCGGCGTTCGCGCGGCGCATCCGCGTGCGACGATCTGGCCATGGCCCTCCCCCGCCTCCACTCCCCCGCCTCACCGGCGACGAGCACGGCGCCGCACCTGACCGAGGCCGAGGCCAGCGTCGCCGAGGCGGTCGAGGTCTACCACCGCACCTACACCACGCTCCTGCGCAGCAGCGGCGAGATGCGCCTGCGCGTGCTGGAGATGTCGCACAAGGCGATGAACGCCAGCCTGCACCCGCTGGCCGCGTCGGCCGACCTCGACCTGGGCGCCTTCCTCTACGCGGTGCGCCGCCTGCCCGAGACGCTGATGACCGCGCAGCGCGTGGTCATGGGCCAGTCGGCCGAGGTCTTCGCGCGCCAGGGCTACGCGGCGCTGGAGAGCTGGCGCGAGCTGAGCGCCCCCGGTCGCCGGCGGCGCTGGTACGACGACGGCGAGGGCACGCTCGCGGTGCTGATCGCCAGCGCGTCGGACGTCGACGACCTGGTGCCGACCTTGGTCGCCTTCCAGATCGAGTGGAACAAGCTGCACACGCGCCTGGTCGCCGCGGGGTGGGACAAGCCGCTCGCGGCCTCGCCCGACGCCACCGAGTGCGCCGCCACGCTGGGCGGGCAGGAGGACGACTGGGCCCAGCTCATCGAGGTGTGGGGCGCGGAGTTCGGCGCCTGCCTCGCCCAGGTGGCGCGGCGCGAGATGTCGCTGCGGCTGCGCATGCTCGGCGGCACCCAGGTCGGCTATGCGCGGGTGACCCGGAGCTGGTGGGACCAGGTGCAGGACGTGCAGCGCCGCCACGGGCTGCTCGACCGTCCTCTGTACTTCGTCAGCAGCAACTCGCACTCGCTGGTCAACCTGGTCAGCGGCATCGCCCAGCAGCGTGAGGCTGAATTGGTCGAGTTCGTCCGCAACTTCGGGCCGCCCGACCTGCGCGAGGAGCTGCAGCGCTTCCGCGAGGGCCGCACCGAGGGCGACTGGAACAACTTCCTCTACTACGCCGCACGGCTGTGGTTCCGCTCGGTGAGCGGCGACTCGCCGGCGCACCAGGAGCGGCGCGAGCTGGAGCAGCGGCTGGGCATCCACCACGTCAGCAGCCGCGGCGCGCTCGACGTCGCCGCCCAGGTGATCTCGCTGTCCACCCTCGACCCGCAGCGTTTCGACCCGCGCCTGGGCAGCGTCGACCCCGCCGCGCTGCGGGCCAGCCGCGCGGTGATCGTCAACATCGACTACCCGCTGGGGCTGGCGGCGTACAACATCCTGCGCGAGATCGCCGAGACCGCCGGCGAGCTGCGCGGCGTGTACATCCTCGGCAAGGCGGCGACGCTCAACGCCGACGTCGGCGACGTGATGCTCAGCAACGTCATCCACGACGAGCACAGCGGCTCGACGTACTGGCTGGACAACGTCTTCACCGTCAACGACATCGCGCCCTGGCTGCGCTTCGGCAGCGGCCTCGACAACCAGCGCGCCGTGACCGTCAAGGGCACCTTCCTGCAGAACCACGGCTACCTCGACTTCTACTACCGCGAGGCGTTCACCGTGGTGGAGATGGAGGCGGGGCCGTACTGCGCGGCGGTGTACGAGCTCAGCGAATCCGGCCGCTACCCGACCGGCGAGCCGGTCAACTTCAGCAAGCTGCCCATCGACCTCGGGGTCATCCACTACGCCTCGGACACACCGTTCACCCAGGCACGGACACTCGGTGCGCGCGGGCTGTCGTACTTCGGCATGGACTCGACGTACGCGGCGTCGGTGGCGATCATGCGGCGGGTGCTCAAGCTCGAAGGCGCACTGCGCGACGCGTAGCGGGCGCAGCCGCGGTTCAGCGCACGTCGACGAAGCCGTCGGGACGCACGGTGTCGAAGCGGTGCATGGGTTCGGTGCGCAGGCTCGCCAGGCGCTCGGCGGCGGCAGCGCTCTGGGTGGCGGGGAGGAGACGCAGACCGGCGACGGAGGCGGCGCGGACGAGCAGGTCGTCGAGAGCGACGACGACGTCGTCGTGGGCGGCGAGGCGGGCGTCGAACGGGGGCGCGCCGCTGCCGTCGTGACTGCGCAGCAGGACGAGGTGCTCGCAGGGTGGGAGCACGCAGGCGATGGCGTCGGGCCAGGTGACCAGGCGCTCCACCGTCGTGGAGTCGCCGCCGCTGACCAGCGTCGCGCTGGGGACGAATGCGGAGTCGTGCAACTGGCGGGCGAGGTTGGGACGGGCGAGCGTGTACACCCACCAGGCGTGGGCGCGGTCGGGCGGCATGTAGGGGGGCAACTGGCCGTGGCGGCGGAGCGCCTCGATGGCGACGGCGTTGCCATCCGTCCACGCGCGCAGCAGAGACGCGGTGTCGAGGGGCGTGCCGCCGAGGGTCGGGGCGAGGTCGAGGGCGTGCGCGAGCGCGGTGAGCTCCTCGATCGCCTCGACGGCGAAGAAGGTGGGGCGCACGTAGTCGAGTGAGGCGGAGAGCGCGTCGCCCTCCCAGGCGAGCAGCCAGTGCGCGCCGGTGTCGGCGTTGTCGTAGGTCACGCGCCACGCATTGCCGTCGATGACGGGAGGTCGGTAGTGCCGCCGCGCCGCGGACTGTTCGAGGACGCGCGCGGGGTCGAGCGCAGCGTTGCGCGGCTGCAGCAGGACGTCGAGGCTCACCCTCGCTCGGCCGCGATCTTCCGGTGCACTTCGATTGCCGGCACGTGCTGGCCCGGCTCGCCGCGGCTCTGGGTTTCGGACATGAAGGTGTCGAACCCGAGGGCTTCGTAGAACGGCTGCTTGAACGGGTAGGCGCTGATCGGCTTCATCGCCGGGTCGTGCACGAAGGGCGTTTCTGTGGCCTGGACGAGCACCGCACCGCCCGGGGTGTGCAGGCGCTTCACGCCGAGGGTGTCGAGCCGCCCCCCCCAGTGCTGCACCAGGCCGGGCCCGAAGTAGTTGAGCCAGTACACATCGGGGAGCTCGCGGCCCAGGTCCGGTTGCAGGCGGGCGCCGAACTTGCCCGGCTCCCGGCGGGTGCGGTCGAGGGCGTTGTTGCGCTGCGTGTACATGAGGCCGAGCGCCGCCCGGCCGTACAGCGCTCCCATCGCGTCGCCGACCGCGGCGACGACGTCGAACAGCGTGTCGAGCCGCTCCGGACGGTCGAACCATTCGGCTGGGCGCCAGGAGAAACCGAGATCGTGGACCTCGTCCGCCTTCTCGACCTGCAGCGTGCCGCTGAGCTGTGGCGCGCCTGGTCGAGAGTAGAACCACCACTGCCAGCGGTTGGGATCGAGCCGAGGCTCACCCTCCCCCATGGCGTCGGCGGCGCTGTCCACCTTCTGCCGCGCGGGGTCCTTGTTGTCGACGCGTGCAGGCCGCAGCAGTGCGTGGCGGTCGAACTCTGCGCCCAGCGCGCGCAGCGCCCCGGGGCGGCGCAGGTCCGCCACCGAGAAGAAGTTCGCGAGGATGGATTCAGCCGCCATGCGCGATGGCAGTGTATCCGCGAGCGGTCCCGGTGGGCGACCCCGCCCCGGATTGGGGCAGGGTCGCCGGACCGGGAAGGGTGCGCGTCAGCCCGGCAGGCAGCGGAGCAACTTGACCAGGCCCCGCTGCTCGGCATCAGCGAGTGGACCGGACACCTTGGTGCCGGCGCGGATGAAGATGTTGACCGGGTTGTCGTTGCCCGCCAGCTCGACGAAGTCCCTGAGCTGCTGCGTGTACGACAGCGAGGCGACGTTCTTGACCTCGAAGAACTCGTTGGCGGGGCTGATGAAGTCGGGGATGCGGCCCGCACCGGACGACACCGTGCTGATGGTGGTGTTCTTGGCCAGGCCGCCGAGGAAGTTGTCCGCCACGTACTGCTCGGCAAGGCTGCCGCGCAGGTTGACCGACTTGCCCGCCCCGATGATCGGGTCGAGCGCCGACGCCGCCTCGCAGAGTGCGCTCTCCTCCTCCTGCACCGCGGTCGCGTCGAGCTCCTCGTCGATGGCGATCGTCTCGGTCTCCTCCACCAGCTCCTGGGCGCCGGTGGGATCGACGAGGTTGGTCGGGTCGTTGCCGACGTAGGCGTAGCGGTTGGCGCTCTGCACCGGGTCCTCGCTGAGGAAGCGGCCGGTGCCCGGGTCGTAGTAGCGAGCCCGCATGTAGTAGAGGCCGCTCGCCGAGTCGTAGGTCTGGCCGGTGTACGAGTAGGTCTGTGGCGGCGAGCTCGGGTTGCTCGCCGCGGGACGGCCGAACGTGTCGTAGTTGTACGAGGCGGAGACGTGGCCCGAGCTGTCGAGCAGCGCGGTGGTGCTGCCCTGGCCGTCCTGCACGTAGGAGCTGTTCTGCCCGCCGCGCGACTGGGCGAGCACGCCACCGATCACCAGGGTCTGCGCGTACGCCGCCTGCAGCGTGTTGCCGGCGCCGTACTCGAGGTGGACGTTGCTGCCGTCGTAGACGTAGCGGGTGGCCGCGGCCGCGGGGTCCTGCACGGCGATGCGGCGGCCCAGCCCGTCGTAGGTGTAGCTGCTGACCGACCCGTCCGGATGGGTGACGGAGGTCAGGCGGTGGTCGGCGTCCCAGGCGTAGCTGGTGGTGGCGCCGGTGGCGGTGACGGTGCTGTGCACCAGGTCACCCTCGGCGTCGTACTGGTAGGTGTGGGTGGCGTCGGCGGTGAGGTGGCCGCCCGCGTCGTAGGCGATGCTGCCCGCGGGGTCGGTCGCCGAGGAGATGCGATCGCCGGAGGTGTTGTAGGTGTAGGTCTCGGCGGGCAGCCCCGTCGAGGCCGGGTGGGTCGCGCTGAGCAGCTCACCGGCGGCGTCGTACGTGTAGGCATTGGTGCCGCTGGTGTCGGTCATCGAGGTGCGCAGGCCGCTCGGCTCGTAGGCGTAGACCGACTGGGCGACGACGGCGGCGCCGAGCGTGCTGGTCCGCGTCAGCAGATGGCCCGCGGCGTCGTAGGCGAGACTGTCGCTGACGCCGTTGGGCCGCGTCTGCGATGCCAGCCGCCCGTTGACGTCGTAGCCGAAGCCGTACACCTGGCCGCCGGGCGCGGTCACGCTGGTGATCCGCGAGTTGACGTCGTAGGCGTACGACGTGGTGCCCTCGGGCCCGGTCTCGGTGAGCTGCGCGCCCGCGGGGTCGTAGGTGAAGGACAGGGTCACGCCCGGCATGCCCGAGCCGCCGTTGGCCGCGGTGGCCTGCGACGCCACCGAGCCCAGCGCGGTGTAGGTGTAGCTGACCGTCTCGGCGGCGTTGGTGACGCTCGCCGGCCGCTCGAACGGGTCGTAGGTGTAGGTGGTCTGCGAGCTGTCGGGCAGCGTCTCGCTGAGCATGCTGCTGTCGGCGTCGTAGGTGTACGTGGTGGCGCCGCCGTTGCGGTCCACGCGCTTGGCCAGGCGTCCGACCGCGTCGTAGGTGTACGTGGTGGTCTTGTTGGACGCGTCGACGGCGCTGGTGATGTGGCCGACCGCGTTGTAGGTGAAGGTCTGCCTGCGGCCCTGCGGGTCGAGGATCTGGGTGATGTGGCCGTTGCCGTCGTAGCTGAAGCTGCTGGTCCTGCCCAGTGCGTCGGCGATGGTCAGCGGGTGGCCCGACGCGTCGTAGGTGTACGTCGTGACGCCGCCCGCCGGGTCGGTCAGGGTCAGCAGGTGACCGCCGGAGTCGTAGGTTCGCGTGGTGACGTGGCCCAGCTC
Source organism: Candidatus Angelobacter sp. (assembly GCA_035569495.1). Taxonomy (GTDB): domain Bacteria; phylum Chloroflexota; class Dormibacteria; order Aeolococcales; family Aeolococcaceae; genus DASRDZ01. The sequence continues at coordinate 40,197 of DATMMX010000039.1, forward strand.
GTCGGTCGAGGTGAGCACGTTGCCCCTGCTGTCGTAGGTGTAGCTGCTGTGCGACCCGTCGGGATGGGTCTGGGTGAGCAGGCGGCCGTGCGCGTCGTAGGTCAGCGTGCGCTGAATGGCGCCGTCGGGACCGGCCACGGTGAGCGGCTCGCCCCTGGCGTTGCGCGTGTACGTGGTGGTGCGGCCGTTGGCATCCGTGGTGGTCAGCGCCGCGCCGGTGGCGTCGTAGGTGAAGGTGATCACGCCACCGTTGGCGTCGGTCTGGGTGAGCATCCGCCCGACCGGGTCGTACGTCCACCGCGTCGTCTGCGTGGTGGTGCCGAACACCTTGTCCTGGCGGAGCAGGTCACCGGCGTCGTCGAAGGTGTCGACGGTGGTGAGGTGGCCGTTGGGGTCCTGGATGATCTGCTGCCGGCCGCTCACGTCGCTGCTCAGGGTGGCGACGTTGCCGTCGGCGTCGGTGATCGAGATCAGCCGGCCGGAGGCGTCGTAGGTCAGCGTCCGCTGCGGCCGTCCACCGGTCCCGGTGGTGGACAGCAGGTGGTGCGACGAGTCGTACGTGTAGTTGGTGACGTTGCCGGCGGGATCGGTCACCGAGCCGAGGTCACCGGCCGCCGAGTACGTGTACGCCAGCGTCTGCGCGCTCGGTCCGGTGATGGTGGTGATCCGTCCCGCGCCGTCGCGGGCGAAGGTGATCGACTGGCCGTTCGACGAGTGCACGCCGCTGCTGTCGATGCTGAGGGTGTTGCCCGCGGTGTCGGTCTCCGACACCAGGCCGGACGTTGTGGTCAGGTGCAGCACCCGTCCGTCCACGGTGGTGAGCACGAACGCCGTGGGGTTGTAGGGGTCGAGGTTGCCGTCGTAGAGACTTCCGTCGAAGCCATAGGTGAGGCTGGGATCGCCGTCGACCGCCAGCGTCGAGGTGACGCCCTGCCGCGCGGTGAACGCGGCCGAGCCCTGCCAGTAGAAGAGCACGCCGCCCGTGTTGGCCGGCGTGAAGTCGAACGTCTCCTGGTGGTTGTCGGGGAAGGTCACGGTGACGTAGTGCGGCGCGGAGGTGGTGAACCCGTAGAGGCAGAGCCCGAAGAAGCACTGCGTCGGCTGCACCGTCCAGCCGCCCAGGCCGAGCGAGCGGTTGCTGCTGACCCGGAAGTTGGCCACGTCGACCTTCCAGCCGACGCCGAAGTCGCCGCTGCGCCGGTCGATGCTGTCGTAGCCGCGGGTCACCCGCATGGGCAGGCCGTTGACCGGCACGTTGAGGTCTTCGAAGCTGGTGACGTAGCGGCCCAGCTTGAGGTTGCCCGCCACCGCAATCGTGGTGGTGCTGCTCTGCGTGCCGCCGCCGCTGGCCGTCGCCGAGACGGTGATCGCATAGGTGTCGTTGGCGAGCAGCGACGGGTCGAGCGTGGTCAGCGGGCTGGGCGGCGCGCCCGTGCCCGAGGCCAGCGTCACCGGCGGCTCGGGGTCCTGCGCCTGCGCGGTGACGGCCCACGACGCGATGGTCTGGCCGCTCGGCGGTGTCAGTGTCGCGGTGATCGGCACCGGTGCGGTCACCTTGGTGCCGTCGGCGGGCGACGGGGTCGAGATGGTCGGCGGTGTCTGCGACACGGTGCCGCCGCCGCTGCCGATGACCACCAGGTTGCCCACCGTCGCGGTGCCGCCGGAGCTGGACGTCGCCGACAGTGTGAGGACGTACGTGCCCGACCCGAACAGGGTGGGATCGAGGTTGGCGAGCGGTGTGGGCGTGCCGCTGCCGGAGCCGATGGTGGTGGTGCTGCTGGTCGCCGTGTTCTGCACGGTGACGGAATACGAGGCGATGCTCGCCCCACTGGGCGCGGTGATCGTGGCGGTGACCGGAGTCGGGCCGCTGATCACGCTGTTGTTGGCAGGAACCAGGTTGGCGATCTGCGGCGCCGTCGGGCCGCTCGACGTCGGCGGCGGCTGCGCCGCGGGCGCGGGCAGCACCCACGGCACGGTGAGCGCGTTGGACACGTTGCGCAGCCCGGTGACGAACGCGGTCGCGGTGACCGTGTCGCTGCCGGTGGCGGCGCCGGTGTACGCGGCGTGGGCCACGCCGTGCACGTCGGTCGTGGCGCTGAGCGTCTGCGTGTTGGGGCCGAAGACGCTGAAGGTGACCGGCAGCGCGGCGACCGGGTTGCCCGAGCCGTCCACCGCGGTGACGGTGAGCGCCTGGGCGCTGCCCACGGTGTCACCGCTGACCGTCGTCGGCGTCAGCGACAGCGCCACGGCCGGAGGCAGCGGCACGTTGATCGGCGTCCCGCCACCGCCGATGCGCGTCCACGGGATCGACTCGTTGCCGAGCCCGCAGCTGGGCGGGTCGATGCCCTTGGTGTTGAGTACCTGCGTGGTGTCGGCGAAGGTGGTGGTGACGCCGGCGATGGTGTAGTGCACCTGCGGGACGTAGCCCGTCGGCGAGCAGGTGATCGGCGTGTCGCTGCTGTCGAAGTTGTTGCCGCTGGTCTGGGTGAGGATGGTGACCACGTGCGGCTGCAGGGTGATCCCCGAGCCCCACAGGTCGAAGTGGTACGGCCCCACGTCGACGGCGACGTCGTCGAGCACGATGGGGTTGTCGGAGTTGTTGTCGAAGCGCAGCGCTCCGGAGTCGTAGGGCGTCTGGCCGTTGCCGATGAAGGTGACGCCGGGCGACCCGTCCCACGGGAACGGGAAGATGCTGCCCGCGGGGCGCAGGCCGTCGGCATACGCAGCGTAGACGCTGAGCGGCGAGGTGTCCGCGGTGAACTGCTCGACGGTCAGGGTCAGCGACAGCTCGGCGCCGCAGCACTCGAAGTAGTCGAGCTCGTACGGGTAGCTGCCCGCCGCCGGGAAGTGCACGGTCACCCGATAGGTGCCGGGCGTGTTGCCACCCGACTGGTTGAACGCGCCCATCAGCGGATAGCCGAGGAACGGCGAGGTGTTCGACGGCGGCGCGTTCTCGTAGGCGCCGCTGACGCGCGTGGCGCCGCCGCTGACGCCGAGCATGAAGCCGTCATCGGCGACCACGTCGAAGGTGACGTCACCCGGCTTGGCGACGGTGAAGTTCGAGGTCAGCACGGCATTGAACGCCTGCATGCTGCCCACGCCCGCCTGCACCCCGTTGCCCTGGGCGACGATGGTGCCGGTGTAGTTGCCGAGCTGGTCGGTGGTCACGTCGGTGAAGGGACGCGTCTGCGGCCCGACGCCGGAGACGTTGTGGTTGACGATCGGCGTCTTGCTGGTGCGCACCAGCTCGAGACCGTCGACGAAGCCGCCCGGCTGGGGGCGCGGGAAGCTGCTCAGCACCGCGCCGTGCAGGGTGGTGTTGCGCACCACGTTCTGGTCGCCGACCCACAGCGTGTCGCTGCCCGTGTCGATGGCCAGGCCGCCGGTCATGAAGGGGCTCTGGAAGAGGTCGCCGACGACGTTCATCGTCGCCGGGTCGACGATGCGCACCAGGCCCTGCTGCAGGCCGCTGCAGCCGGTCTGGCAGAACGACAGGTAGAGGCGGTCGTTGCCCGGGTCGTAGGCGATGCCGAGGCCGCCGAGCGGGGTCATCGCGGGCGCCGCCGCGTCCGACTGCGGCAGCGCGTGGCTGTTCAGCAGGGTGTGGCTGACCGGGTCGATCTCGTCCAGCGTGGCCGGGCTGTGGTCGATGCGCCACAGCACCTTGCGCTTGCTGTCCCAGGCGAGGTCCTCGGACGGCGAGCCCGCGTTGTGGATCGACATCGAGTCGACCACGGTGGTGCCGTCGGCGCTGCGCTTGGTGATGTTGCCGTTGCTGTCCGCAACGTAGAGGTTGGCGCCATCCCAGGCCACGCCGGTCACCGGCGCGCCCACCTGCGAGAGCACGGTGCCGGCGGTGTCGGTGTGGATCAGGTTGCCGGAGGTGTCGTTGCCAAGCCACAGCTCCGCGCCCGACGGCGGGTTGAAGTCGATGGTGGGGAAGCTCTGGCCGAACGCGGGCACGTCGCCCGGCTTGGCCACGAAGCTGGTCGCCGAGCTCGACTCGGGGAAGAAGTTGCCCTGCACCGTGCCCGTCGAGATCGGCGTGATGGGCGTGATCCAGCCCACGGTGCCAGTGTTCGACTGGACCTGCAGGCTGCCCTGCGTGAAGCTCGCCTGGGCGACGTCCACGCCGCCGTGCGACCCGGTGTAGGCGAACGTCGCGACGCCGGTCGCGCTGGTGACCGCGCTGCCGGTGTTGGCGTTGACGCCGGTGACCCCGAAGCTGAGCGTCCTGCCGCCCAGCGGGTTGCCGCTGCGGTCGAGGAAGGTGGCGGTGAAGGTCTGCTGGCCACCGACCACGTCGGGACCGGCCGACGGTGGCGTGAGGGTCAGCGTCGCGCCGGCCAGCGTCGCCCTGACCTGGGTGGTGAACTGGCTCGACACCGGGCCGTAGGCGTTGCCGTTGGCGTCCTGCCAGGCCACGGCGGCGGTGTCGGTGAGGCCGCCGTCCGGCTGGGTGGTCGGGATGGGGAAGGCGGCGCTCGCCGTCGCGGTGGCGCTCGGCGCCAGGGTCGCGGGCACGCCGGTGACGGTGCCGGTGGTGCCGTCGGGAACCGAGTCCGTGACGCTCAGCGCGCCCGCGGTCGCGCCGCCGGTGTTCGACAGTGCCAGCGGGTAGTTCTGCGTGGTGCCCGCGTTCGCCGTGGCCGGGCCGCTCTTGGCGATGCCCATTATCGGCACGTGCTCGGTGGTCGGCGGCGAGACGGCCGGACCGGCGCTGAGCGGGCCGCCCGAGCCTGTGCCCGCCGCGGTGGCGGTGGCCTGCAGGGTGCTGCCCTCGACCGATGCCAGCCGCGCCAGGTAGTCGGCGTCGCTCTCGTCGCTGCGCCGGGCGGCGACACGCGGCACGGTGTACTGCATCGCCGCGCTCACCGAGGCGCCGGAGGCGATCGAGGCGAGGCCGGGAACGGTGCTCTGGTCGATGGTCACCGGGCTCGCCGCCTGCGGGGTGATGGTCACGCTGACGTTGCTCGCCGCTCCTGACGGGGTGGTCGAGAAGAGCTGCCGGCAGAAGTCGACGTCCATCGTCGGCGGCTGACCGTTGCCCGGTTGGGTGCGTGGCGTGGGCTCGACGTGCAGGGTGTTGCGGATGCGCGACACCCGGGTGGGGTCGAGCAGGAAGGCCACCTGCGCGGGCGTGAGCGAGATGCTTGCCGTGTAGTGCCAGGTCGCCTGCGCACCGGGGGCGAGCTGGGTGCCGAGGATCAGGTCGCCGCTGCTCGGGTAGTTGACTCCGCTTGCGGCGACGGGGGTGACCTGGAGCTGCAGACCACTCGCCACCGGGGCGGGGATGACCGGCGTGTAGCCGCTCTGCGCCGCGGCCACACCGGCGAGGGGCGTCCACTGCGAGGTGTCGTGGCCGCTGTTGGTGCCGCCCGCACCACATGGCGAGTTGGACGCCGTCGCCACCGCGTCGTAGTACGACGACACGGTGGCGGCGGTGGCCGCGGTGTTCTGGGCGACGAGGTCGCCCGACATGCCGAGGACCGCACCGGTATTGGTGACCGTTGCGGTATAGGTGAGCGTGTCACGCGGGATGGCCGCACTGCGGTCGACGCCGAGGGTCAACGACAGCAGCGGCGACAGCGACGCCGCGCCGACGGTCTTGTCGAGATGCAGGTTGGCGTCGCCCGCGGCTCGGGCCGAGTCGACGCCGGCGAGCTGCGGAGCGACGACTCCGACCGTGGTGATCAGGACGAGCGCACGCGCCCGCCAACGCCGGTGACCAGACATGGTCCGCCCTCACTCGCCCCGCCTCACGTTCCGCATCGCGCTGCCCTGCAATGCCCGGCGGGCGCCCCGGGCGTTCAGTGGGTGGAATCCTGCCACAGCCCGGAGAAAAATGGGGCATGCAACTGAAAAGTGAGACAGATCACGGTGCATCGCATGCGCTGATGACTCACCGGTCAGTACGCACTGACCGCCGGTCAGCAGTCGCCGCCGCGTCAGTGTGCGGCGGTGGCCCAGCGCTCGTACAGCTCGGCGAGGGCGCCTTCGAGCCGGTCGTGCTCGCGGCCCAGTGCGGCGCCGGTGTCGGGGTCGGCGAAGGACGCGGGGTCGAGCAGGCGCTGGCGGGCGGCGGCGAGCTCGGCCTCGGCGCGGGCGATCTCCTGCTCCAGGCGGCGCACCGAGGCGTCCTGCTGGCGGCCGCGCGCCCGTACGCGGCGGCCATCGGCGGCGGCGGCGGCAGGCTTGCGCGGCGGCGCAGGGGTGGCGGACCGCTGCGCCGGGGGCGGCGCGGCAGCCGGTGCAGCGGCGCCACCACGCGCGTCGCGAGCACGCGCCCGCTCGAGGTCGGAGTAATTGCCAAGCACTTCACGAACTCGGCCGTCCTCGATGGCCCACACCCGGGTGGCCACGGCGTCGATGAGGGCACGGTCGTGGGACACCAGGACCACGCCGCCGGGGTAGTCGCGGATGGCGTCCTCGAGCACCTCCTGGGCGGGGATGTCGAGGTGGTTGGTGGGCTCGTCGAGCAGGACCAGGTTGGTCGGCTCCAGGGCGAGGCGGCCCAGGGCGAGCCGCGCACGCTCACCGCCGCTGAGAGCGGGCAGCGGCTTGGCGACGTCGTCGCCGCTGAACAGCAGGGCGCCGAGCAGGGTTCGCGCGCGCTCCTCGCCGATGGGGTGGTCGAAGAGCAGCGCGTCGAGCACGGTGGGCTCCGACTGCGTCGACGCGGCGATCGCCGCCTCCTCGTCGCGGCCGAGGTCCTGCCGGTAGAGGCGCATGGACAGCCGCGTTCCGTGCGCCACGGTTCCCGACACCGCGGGCAGCTCGCCGGCGAGCGTGTGCAGCAGCGTCGACTTGCCGCTGCCGTTGGCGCCGACGATGGCGACGCGGTCGCCGGGCGCGATCACCGCGCGGGCCAGGGTGACGATGCCGTTTCCCTCATATCCGGCCACAACGTCAGTGGCCCGCATCAGAACGCTGGAGCCCGGCGTGGTGGCGAGGCGCAGGCGCGGGCGCCGCTCCTCCTGCGGGCGGGCGACCCGGTCGAGGCGGTCCAGCTTGGTCTGCCGCCCGCGCGCCTCCTTGGCGCGCTGCCCCGCCTTGTAGCGGCGGATGAACTCCTCCTGGTGGGCGATGTACTGCTGCTGCGCGTCCCACTCCTTCTCGCGTCGCGCGTGGCGTTCGGTGCGCAGCTTCACGTAGGCGCTGTAGTTGCCCGGGTATTCCTCGGGCGTGCCATGCGACAGCTCCAGCACGCGCGTGCAGACGCGGTCGAGGAAGCGCCGGTCGTGCGACACCAGCACCATCGCCGTGGTCGACTGGCGCAGGAAGTCCTCCAGCCATTCGATGCCACTCAGGTCGAGGTGGTTGGTGGGCTCGTCGATGAGCAGCAGGTCGGCGTCCTGGAGCAGCAGCTTGGCCATCTCCAGGCGGCGCACCTGGCCGCCACTCAGCTCACTGGGATGGCGCGCCTGCTCCGCGTCTTCGAGTCCCAGTCCGTGCAGTGCGGCGCGGGCGCGCGACTCCAGATCGTATCCGCCCATCGCCTCGTACGCCGACTGCGCCTCGCCGTAGCGCTCCATCAGCGCGTCGAGGTCGGTGCAGCCCGCGCCCATCTTGTGTTCGAGGGCGCTCAATTCGTCGCGCAGCGCGGCCAGGTCGGAGCGCGAGGCCATCGCCTCGGCGAGCACGGTCGCCTCGGTGGGCGGGGGCGCCTCCTGGGGCAGGTAGCCGACGCGCAGCCGCCGCTCGCGCTCGACCTCACCGGCGACCGGCTCGTTGATGCCGGCGAGCACGTCGAGCAGCGAGGACTTGCCCGCGCCGTTGGCGCCGACCACCGCGAGACGGTCGCGCGGTTCGATGCGCAGGTCGAGACCGCGGAGGATGGTGCTGGCGCCGAAGGCGATCTCGACGCCCTGGCAGACGATCAGGGACACCCGGCGATGGTAGAAGGTTGCCGCCTCTCCCCCGCCGGAGGGCTGCGGCGCCGCCGCTGACGTAAGCTGGCCGCCGTGCCAGACATGCAGGTGCGCCCGGCCACGCCGGCGGACGCCGCGGCGATCACCCGCATCTACAACCAGGGCATCGAGGACCGCGGCGCCACCTTCGAGACGCGCCTGCGGAGCAGCGACGAGGTTGCGGCACTGCTCGAAGCGCGCGCGGACGCATACCCGGCGGTGGTGGCAAGCCGCGATGACGAGGTGATCGGCTTCGCCTGGGTGTCGCCGTACAGCGACCGCGAGTGCTACCGCGGGATCGGCGAGTACACGGTGTATGTGGCCCGCGACGCCCGCGGCACGGGCGCGGGCCGGGTGCTCGTCGACGCGCTCGCCGACGCCTGCAGGGCGCGCGGGTTCTGGAAGATCCTGTCCAAAATCTTCCCGGAGAACGCGGCCAGCCGGGCGCTGTGCCGGGCGGCGGGGTTCCGCGAGGTCGGGGTCCACCGTCGCCACGCGCAGCTCGATGGCGCGTGGCGCGACGTCATCGTGGTGGAGCGGCTGCTCTAGGCAGCGGGCCGGCCATCGAGGCCAGGGCCGCGGCCAGCCCGGCGCGGCGCCGTCGCGCCAGCATCAGAGTCAACGGCAGCGCCAGCCACACCACGGCGGTGGCCAGCACTCCGGCGAGCACCGGCGGGAAGCCCGCGCCGCCACCGGCCACTCTCGCCGCAGCCGGAGCCGCCCTCGGATGCGCCGGCGCCCTGGTCGACGCCGGTGGCCCCCCATGCCCGCCACCCGCCGCCGCGCCCGCGCCCGCGCCCGGACCGGCCGCCGCGGAGAGCGGGGACGCCGTGGGCGTCGGCGCCGCGGTCGGCGACGGCGTCGCACCCGCCGGCGGCAGCCCGGCGATCAGCACCTCCCCCGTCCAGCTCGTATCGCTCCAGGTGAACTGGTTGTCCCCCGGCGTGGTGCTGGTCCGCAGCACGAAGTAGGCCAGCCCGTCGGAGCCGCTCACCGCGGTGGCCGAGGCGCCCGGGGTCCCGGTCGGATGCCCCTTGGCGTCCGACGCGGCCACGCTGGCGCCAGGCCCCGGCACCGTGCCCACCTTCATCGTCACCGACCGCCCGGCCAGCGGCTGCCTGGAGGCGTCGACCTCGTCCAGGTAGTAGACGTAGCCGCGCCCGGCCTGGACCGGCAGGAGGCGGTCGACCTTGTCGAAGGCGAGCGCAGTCGTCACCGAGCCCAGGGCGGCGGCGAGGAGGGCGGCGAGCCCGATCGGAGCCAGCCGAACGGCGCGCGACAAAGTCAACCTCGTGCGGGAACGTCTGCGAATGCCAGCCCATCCTAGACCCGCTCCCGCCCGACGGCGCCCCCGGATTTGCAGGGCTTCCACGGTCTGCGACACTGTGGTGACGTGGCCGAACAACCATCGCCCCCCGCCCGGCCGTCGCGCGGCGAGGCGCTGCTCGGTGCCGCCGAGATCGCCACGCGCATCAAGACGCTCGCCACAGAGATCGCCGCGGCCTACCCCGACCTCGACCACCCGCTGGTGCTGATCTGCGTGCTCAAGGGCTCGCTGTTCTTCACCGCCGACCTGGCCCGCGCCCTGCCGGTTCCGGTCATCATCGACTTCATCGCGGTGCGCTCGTACCAGGGGACACAATCGGCGGGCACGGTCGAATTGGTCAAGGATGTCGGCATCAACCTGCACGACCGCGACGTCCTGGTGGTCGAGGACATCATCGACACCGGGCTGACCACGTCCTTCCTGCTCGACCACCTGGCCTCGCACCGGCCGCGCTCGCTGAAGCTGGTCGCCCTGCTCGACAAGCGGGTGTCGCGGCGGGTTCGCGAGGTGCACGTCGACTTCACCGGCTTCGCCATCGCCGACCGCTTCGTGGTCGGCTACGGTCTCGACGTCGATGAGTGCTGGCGCAACCTGCCCGACGTGCGCACCGTGGAGGGCATGTGAGGCGCGGCGGCCCCGGCGCCTCGGCGGCACTCCCGGCGCTGCTGCTGGCGGTGGTGTCGGTGTCCTTCTCGGCGATCTTCATCCGGCTCGCCGACGACGGCGCGGCCACCGTGGTGTGGATCCGCATGGCCTTCACCGTCGTCCTGCTGGCGCCATGGCTGATCGCCGACGTGCGCCGGCGCGCCATCCCGCAGACCAGGCGCGACTGGCTTCTGGTGCTGGCCAGCGGCGTGTTCCTCGCCGCCCACTTCCTCACCTGGACCTTCTCGCTCCGCTACACCAGCGTCGCCTCCTCGGTGCTGCTGGTGACCATCCACCCCGTGCTGGTCGCCTGGCTGGGACGGCGCCTGCTCGGGGAGACGGTGTCGCCGCGACTCGCCGCGGGCATCGCCCTGGCCCTGGCGGGCACCGCGATCACCTCGGCCGGCGACTGGCGCACGGGCACCACCGCGCTGCTCGGCGACCTGCTCGCCCTGGCCGGCGCGGCCACCTTCACCGGCTACCTGCTCATCGGCCGCACCGTGCGCAGCCGCACCGGGACGGCGGGATACTCGGCGCCGGTGTACGCGGTGGTGGCGCTGTGCTGCCTGCCCATCGTGCCGCTCACCGGCGCCCACCTCCTGCCCTCGGCGCGCACCGCGCTGGCCTGCCTCGGCCTGGCCGGGGTCTGCACCGTGCTCGGCCACACCGTCTTCAACTGGACGCTGCGCCACCTGCGCACCGCCCTGGTCTCGGTGTCGCTGCTCGGCGAGCCGGTGATCACCAGCCTGCTGGCCATCCCCATCCTCGGTGAGCGGCCGCCCGGTCAGGCGGTGGCGGGCGGCGCGGTGATCCTGCTCGGCCTCGGCATGGCGCTCAGCGAGCGCGCCCCGGCCGCGGTTCCCGCACGCGAGATGGTGGAGCTGGCGACGCCGGAGTAGCCCTGACCTCAACCGCTCATGCGCCCGGCGTTGCCGACCCGTGACGGCTTCGCGAGCACCCACGTGGGTGGGAAGCGGGACTATCACCTTCGACGCACAGGGGAGTGTTCAACTCTCTCCCGGGGACGTGCGTCGCAAGGGGTCTGCTCGGACCCTGCAGGGACTTGCAGCGTGAGGGAGTTGAGTGGGCGGCGCGGGCGCGCCGGGCAGCGGGGCCAGAGCCTGACCGAGTTCGCACTGGTCGCGCCGCTGCTGCTCGCACTGGTGTTCGGCGTCTACGACTTCGGCCGCGGCATGTCCGCCAACGTGACTGTCACCAACTCATCCCGCGAGGGCGCGCGCTACCTGGCGACGCACGCCACGTCGTGGCAGGCGGGCGGGACGCTGCCCAGCAGCCAGGGCCGCTTCGACACCGCCTGCCAGGGCAGCGGCGGCAACCCCAGCGCACCGCTCGCCGACAGCGCCCAGGGCGTCGCCTGGCGGCAGTTGCAGAACGCCAACCTGACCCTCAGCGCGGTGACCATGACGGTGCGGTTCTACGCCTCCACCAACGACCCCGCCAACAACGGCGCCGCCGACGACACTCTCACCTGCAGCAGTGGCGTCATGTCGGAGACGAGCAGCAGCTACACCCCCGCGTCGGGTGACTGGGTGCAGTTCGAGGTGCGCTACGTCTACTCGCCGGTGACACCGATCATCAGCAGCCTGTTCTCCAGCATCACGCTCGACCAGGTGACCACCATGGTGCTCGAGTGAGGGGTGGTGGGCGGTCGGGACGCGGCGGCGAGCGCGGGCACGCCGCGGCGCTGGTGGCGCTGGGCTGCGTCAGCCTGCTCGCCGTCATGGGACTGGCCATCGACGGCGGCATGGAGGCGGGCGCGTACCGCCACGCGCAGAACGCCGCCGACGCGGGCGCGCTGGCCGCGGCCCGGACCATGTACCTCAACGCCACCGCCACTCCGCAGAAGCCCACCGACGGAACCACGCTCAACCCGGTGGCGCAGGCCGAGGTGACCCACAACCACGCCAGCGCGCTGGGCTCGACCACCACCGCGGCGCAGACGGCGTACGTGCCCAACGCGGGCGGCGGCCTGCAGGGAATCGCCGCCTTCGCCGACGTGTACGCCACCGCGGGAACCATCCTGGCGCCGCTGGACGCGCACATGGAGCTGGTCGGCGCGCACTCCACGGCGTCGTCGCGCACGCCGGCCACCGGCGGCAGCGTGGCCACGTCGCTGGTGCAGATCGCCGGGATCGACGCGCCGTCCGCGGGCCTGAGCGGGACGGTGACCTGCTGGCAGGCGAGCGCGCAGTACTCCGCCGGGGTCGACGTGACCGGAACGGCGACGCCGTGCGCCACGGGCACGATCGCCGCGGGGGTGACCGCCAGCGGAGCACTCAGCGTCTCGCCCGGCGCGGACGCGCGCGTCTACGCCAACAACCATCCCGCCGCCGCGCCGACGCTGCAGGTCAGCGCGCCCGCCGGGCAGGACGGCCCGGTCACCGTCTCCTCGGCGAGCGCGGCCGCACACAACCTGCTCGGTTGGAACGCCGCGGCCGGTCTGACCTCCTTCAGCTCGACGTACGCCAGCGACGTGCAGGCCTCGCTGACCGGACTCAACATCAGCGTCGACGTGCTCGACATGTACTCCTCGGTCAGCGTCGACTCCCACGGTGTCGCCACCGCGACGCTGCACTGCACACCGGCCACCATCAGCGTCACCAACACCGTGTCGCACGTCAAGGTCACGGCACACGTCGACGCGTCGTGCAGCGCGCCGGGGCTGTCGGTGAGCGGCGTCTCGGTGCCGTACACGCAGCCGTCGAGCAACGCCTGCAGCACCAACGCGGGCGTGGTGTCGTGCAGCTACCAGACCTGCTTCGTGCGCGCCACCGTGGCCGCGACGCCCTTCCCCATGGTGCTGTGCATCGGCGAGAACAACGTGGTGCTGGCCGCGTCGCCGGAGACCGAGGTGACCGGCACGGCCACGGTGTCGGCGAAGGTCGACCAGCCCACCTACTTCCTCGGCGTGCTGGGCTGGACGCACACCACGCCCTCGACCACCGCGGTCGCCGACCTGGAGGCGGTGGTCGACGAGTCGCCCGCGGCGTTCATCGCGTCGCCGTTCGCCATGCCCGACACCGCGACCAACATGGCCGCGCCCTACGCCTACGAGCACCTGCGCGCGGGGCAGACCTACTACCTCTACGGGCCGTCGATGCAGACCGACAATCCCTCGCCATGGATGCCGGCCGCCTGGCAGGGGCAGCTCAGCTCGACCTCGTCGCATCGCGCCGGCACCACGCTGACCGGCTCGGCGACCACCAACGCGACTCCCCAGCCGTACCTCAACCACGGGCCCTACTACCTGGAGCCGATCTTCGACCCGGTGAGCGGGCTGGTGGAGAGCTACGGCGTGTTCCTGCCGGTCACCGGCCATCCCAACTGGGGGACGCTGGTCAACTCCATCTCCTCGTTCCCGGGACAGCCGACCCTGCACGGGTACATCGTGCAGGCGACCTCGCAGCCGGGCTGGATCCCCTACCTGGAAGGGGCCGTCGCGGTGAAGCTGCTGCAGTGACAACGACTCTGCGACGCCTGCTCCTGGCGCTCTGCTGCGCGACGGCCGCGGTCGCGCTCGCTCCCGTGCGAGTTGTGCACGCATGTGGCCAATACTCCTGCCTGCCCGTGCTGCAGGCGGTGTCGCCGATCCAGGTGGTGCTCGACGGCAAGCCCGTCCACCTCACCCTGATCGGGCAGAACCTGGCCACCGTCAGCTCGGTGATCGTCGCCCCGCTGGTCGCACCGCAGGGGTGGACGGCGTACAGCGACCAGACGCTGCTGGTGACGCTGCCGCCGAACCTGCCGCCCGGCGTGTACTCGGTGCGCGTGGTCTCGCCCGACGGGGCCAGCGACCCCAGCATGGCGCCGCAGTTCCAGGTGTTCCCCGCGGCGCCGCCGCCGCCCACGCCGACCGCGGTGGTGAGGGCGACGCCCGCGCCGAAACCGACGCCCGTGGCGACGCCGCCGCTGCCGGAGACGGGCGCAGCCGGGCCGGCTCCGACGCCCTCGCCGTCGCCGGGTCCTCCGCTGGCCGACGTGGGGCTGGTGGCGGCGGGCGGCACGGGCGTGTCGCCATCGTCGGCGCCGGTGGCCATCATGGCCGGGCTCGCGCTCGGCGCCGCGTTCTTCATCCTGTGGGGCAACCCGCGGCGGCTGGCGGGGTCATGGCGCACCGAGCCCCTGCGCCACCTGGTCGGCCGGCCGGCGCAGGCGCTGCACCTCGGCAACATCTGCCTCTACTGCGGGCGGCTGCACCTCATCGTGTTCACCCGCCGCGACCTGTGGCGCGCCGGCAAGTACTGCCGGCCGCGCTGCTTCATCAGCGCCGAGGCCACGCCGTCGCCGCTGGGCGACGAGGACATGGAGGGCGACGTGCCGCGGCGCCGGGCGCGGCGGCGGGCGGTCTAGGCGCGCCGGACCACGTCGCGCAGCGCGCAGGGACGGTTGCTGATCAGCTCCTGCACGCCCATGTCGAGCAGCCGGCGGGCGTCCTGCTCGTCGTCGACGGTCCAGGCGATCACGGGAACCTCGCGGCACAGGGCGGCGTCGATCGCCTGCCACTGCGCGGCGAGCATGGTGGCGCCGGCGGCGGCGAGGGCGGCGCGCGCGTCGCCGGGGCGTTCAGTGGTGAGCAGCGCGGTGCGCGCCTGCGGGTGATGCCCGCGCGCGGCAGCCAGGTGGCGCGCGTCGAAGGCGAGGAGCAGGATTCGCTGGCCGGGCGCCGCGAGGTCGAGGGCAACGAGCGAGAGGCCGGGGGCGGCGTCGAACGGCGGCTTCAGCTCGACCGCGGTGACGTGGTCGCGCAGCAGGTGCAGCGCGTCGCGCAGGTGGGGCACGCCGAGCGCATGCAGCTCTTCCGCATTGCGTGCGTCGACGCGGCCGCTGCCGCCCGGGACGGTGCGGTCGAGGGTGGCGTCGTGGATGACGAAGGGCTCACCGTCCACGCTCACCTGCACGTCGAGCTCGACGCCGTCGGCGCCGCAGGCCATCGCCGCGGCGAAGCCCGCCAGCGAGTTCTCGACATGGTTGTCCGGATCTCCGCGGTGGCCGAGCAGCAGCGCGCTCACACCGGCACGCGGGTGAGGAAGTAGAGGAGCTGGGCGGGCACGATGCCCATCAGCACGGTGATGATCAGCACGTAGAGCATCGCGGTGGCCGGCTGGTTGGCGCGGATGCGCGCGAAGTACAGGGTCAGCGCGTTGACCGCCGCGGTGAAGAGGATCCCCGCCAGCACCACCAGCAGCCAGAAGAACACCGCGTAGCGGGCGGCGAGCAGGTCGTGCCGCGCGCCCTCGCCCGCGGTGAGCAGCGCGCCCGCGATGACGGCCGACTGCACACCCACCGCGACGAAGACGCCATACACCGCGCGGCGCAGCGGCCGGAAGGTGAGGTCGGGGGCGATCAGGTACCAGTGGCCGAGCAGCATCCCCGCCAGGGTGCTGCCGCCGAGCAGCGTCGCCGGGACGAAGGCCACCGCCGCGGTCAGCCCGCCGCCCAGCGGCTGCCCGAAGACCAGCGCGGCCATGGTGATCGCCGTCGCCCCGCAGCCCACCGCGACGGCGCCGACCACCTTGCGCGCCGCGTCGGTGCCCACCGCGGAGAACAGCGCGTAGCCGAGGGTCGCCCCGGTGAAGCCGATCAGCCAGTGGACGAAGGACGCATACCGACCTGCGTCCACCCCGGTGTGGAGAAGCTGCGACGGCTCTGGCAGGATGAGCAGCAGCCCGAGGTCCGTGCCCATGATCACCAGGCAGATCACCGCGGTGGTGCCGACGAAGCCGCGGCCCACGTCGCCGCCCAGGTCACTGAGGAAGGCGGCCACCACCGTGCCCACGGCCAGCTCGGCCAGCACCAGCACGGTGACCAGGGGCGCCAGTGCGGGGAGAGACATCGCGGAGATGCTACTGATGGCGTGTTCAGTGCCGCGCTTCGGAAACAAAGGCTCGCGCGGCGGGCCGGGGTGGGATAGGGTCGGAGGCCCATGAGGGCAAAGGCTTCGAGAGACGAGCAGGGCGACGTCCGCGGCTTGCTGGCGGAGCTTGGCGACCTGGTGGAGGATCTCGGGCTGGAGGAGGTGGTCGAGCACCGGCCGCCGCCGCCGGCGACCACGGATGCAACCGCCCAGCATGCGGAGACGACAGCGCCGCCCGCCGCCGAGACAGCGGTCGTCCAGCCGGACTCGAATGACATGGCCGAGCTGGCCGAGCTGGCCGCCGCCCTGGTCCCGCTGTGGGAACCCGCCGCCCCCGCGCCGCCGACGACGCTGTGGGACGCCTTCGCCCCCGAGCTCGACGCCGCGCCGCCGCGTCCGTGGACGCCGGGCGCCGCCATGGAGGTGGTCGAACCCGCGGGCCCACCGCGCAGCGCCGAATCCGAGCGTCAGCCCCGCCGCCTGCACGTCTTCACCGGTGCCCTGCGCAGCCGCCTCTTCACCGCCGTCACCGTCGCCGCCGTCCTCATCGCCATCGCCGTGGTCGTGCTCACCCGGGTCGACTTCGGCAGCACCACCGGCCCCGACCACCCCGTCGCCAGGGCCGCCTTCGAGGTCACCAGAATGCGCACGGTCGACGCCACCTCCGCGGCGGTCGTCGCCCAGGCCCCCACCCGCAGCCACTTCCCCGCCCGGGTGACCGACGTCTTCATGGACGTCGTCTACCGCAACGCCGGCTCGGGCGACGCCATCCGCCTGGTCATCTCCCTGCTGCCCCCCGCGGGCAGCGGCGGCAACCCGGTGACGGTCGGCGACCAGAACCACGTCCTGCCCAGCGGCGGCGAGATCGCCGTCACCATCCAGGGGCCGGCGACGGGGTTCGCCTCCGGCGACTACACGGTGACCGCCTTCCACGACGGCCACCTGGAGCAGAGCCTAGCCTTCACCGTGGACGCCCCCGTCCCCTCGCCCACGCCCTAGCACCGCAGGCGGCTACTCGACCGGGAGCCCCGCCTCCACCCAGGCGTCGATCCCCCCCGCCACGTTGACGGCGCGCTCGCGCCCATGCCGCCGCAGGTAGTCGACCACGCGGGCGCTGCGCCCGCCCACCTTGCAGTACACGTACACGTCGCGATCGGCGGGGATCTCCTCCAGCCGAGACGGCACCTGGTTCATGGGGATGTGCACCGCGCCCGGGATGCGCTGCTCGTCCCACTCCCACTGCTCGCGCACGTCGAGCAGAAGCGCGTCGCCGCGGTCGACGGCCGCGGCGGCGTCGCCGGCGGAAACCTCGGTGGGAACGCTGCTCACGATCGACCTCCCTCGCCGCCGACGAACTGGTCCAGCGCCCGATGGTAGCCGGGTCCGCCGGGACGCTGCTACGCTCCGTTCACGTGAGCGTCGCCGCCGCCGTCCCTTCGCTCGACAACCCGTGGCACAACGCCCAGGCGCAGTTCGACGCCGCCGCCGAGCTGCTCGGGCTGCCCCAGGGCCTGCGCGCGGTGCTCCGCGAGGTGCGCCGCGAGTTCACCGTCCGCTTCCCGGTGAAGCTGGACGACGGCTCGCTGCGCATGTTCGAGGGCTACCGGGTGCAGCACAACCTGACCCGCGGCCCGGCCAAGGGCGGCCTGCGCTTCCACCCCCAGGTGTCGCTCGACGAGGTCAAGGCGCTGGCCATGTGGATGACCTGGAAGTGCGCCATCGCCAACCTGCCCTTCGGCGGCGCCAAGGGCGGGGTGATCGTCGACCCCGCCGAGCTGTCGCACCGCGAGCTGGAGCGGCTGACCCGGCGCTTCGCCAGCGAGATCGCCGTGCTGATCGGGCCGGAGTCCGACATCCCCGCGCCCGACGTCAACACCAACGCCGAGATCATGGCCTGGATCATGGACACCGTCTCCATGGAGTCGGGGTTCAGCGTGCCCGCGGTGGTCACCGGCAAGCCGCTGGAGATCGGCGGCAGCGAGGGGCGCGCCTCGGCGACCGGGCGCGGCGTGACCATCGTGGCGCTGGAGGTCTGCCGCCGCCTCGGCCGCGACCCGGCGTCGACCACGGTGGCGGTGCAGGGCTTCGGCAACGTCGGCGGCACCGCGGCAAAGCTGATGCAGGAAGCGGGTTTCCGGGTCTGCGCAGTTTCGGACGTGCATGGCGGAATCTACCGTCCCGCCGGGCTGGACATCGAGGCCGTGGTCGCCTGGCGCGCCAAGTTCGGCGAACTGCACGGCTTTCCCGACACCGAGGACGTGAGCAACGACGCACTTCTGGAGCTGCCCGTCGACATGCTCGTCCCCGCGGCGCTGGAGAACCAGATCACCGCGCGCAACGCGGGGCGGGTCAAGGCGTCGATCATCGTCGAGGGCGCCAACGGGCCGACCACGCCCGACGCCGACCACATCCTCGAACGGCGCGGCGTGGTGGTGGTGCCCGACATCCTGGCCAACGCGGGCGGCGTCACCGTGTCCTACTTCGAGTGGGTGCAGGACATCCAGTCCTTCTTCTGGGAGGAGGGCGAGATCAACCAGAAGCTGGAGAAGGTGATGCGCAAGGCCTTCGCCCAGACCGCCGAGCAGGCCGACAAGCACCACGTCTCGCTGCGCCTGGGCGCGTACCTGGTCGCGGTCAAGCGCGTCGCCGACGCCACCGCGGTGCGCGGGATCTATCCATAGCCGCCGCAAGGCGGTGCGCAGCGCTGTAGTCTGCACGCGATGAACAGGCGTACGAGCGACGCTCAGCTCGCGCTCCCCGGCCTGGCGCCCCTCTGCCCCCACTGCGGCGGGCGGCGGACCGAACTGCTCCCGGCAGCCGAGGACGGCGCAACCCAGGACGTGGTCAGCGGCCAGCAGTGGCAGTGCCGCGCCTGCGAGCGGACCTTCTGGTCCTTGCCCAGCCTGGCCGGCGGCCCCCGGGCGGCGCGCCGATGACCCAGCAGAGCACCCCGCAGCAGCTCCCCACCCTGCGCGACTACGAGGTCGACGGCTTCCTGGCCGCCGGCAGCACGGGCACGTTCTACACCGGCAAACACCGCCTCACCGGGCACCCGATCGCCCTGCAGCGCATCGCCCCACAGCTCGCCGACACGCCCGGCTTCGTCGACCGCCTCGGCGACTCCGCCCGGCAGGTGGCGGCGCTGCGCAACCCGCACATCGTCGGGGTGTACGACCTGGTCGTGGAGGATGGCGTCTACCTGGTCTTGGAGCTGGTCCCCGGCGCCTCGCTGCGCCAGCTCGCCCCACCCGGCCAGGCGCTGCCTCCCGCCGCCGCGATCGCCGCTGTGGACGACGTGCTCAACGCCCTGGAGACCGCCCACCAGGCGGGCATCGTCCACGGCGACATCCGCGCCGAGCACGTCCTGATCACCCCGATGGGCACCGCCAAGCTGGGCGGCTTCGCCGTCGCCCACGCCCTCCAGGTGCTGCCCGGGCAGCAGGGCGCCGGGCGTCCCGGCTACGCCAGCCCCGAGCGGCTCGCCGGCCGGCCGCCCGAGGTGACCTCCGACCTCTACGCGGTCAGCGCGCTGGCCTCCGAGATGATGACCGGCTCCACCCCGTCGCCCGGCCGGGTCGGCCCGCCCGCCCTGCCCGCCGTCGCCGACGTGCTCCGCCGCGGCCTGAGCGCCGACGCCTCGCGCCGCTACGGGTCGGCCACCGAGCTGCGCACCGCCCTGATCGGCGCCACCGCCGGCAGCATGGGCCCGGCCTGGCGCCTGGCCAGCGACCTGGGCGCCCGGGCCGCCGCCGCGTCTCCCGGGTCGGCCGCAGCCGCAGCGGCCCAGCCGGTGCCGCCGGCGCCGCCGCTGGCCGCGGGCGCGGCGCCGCCGCAGCTCGCCTTCAGCACGCCGCCGCCGCCCGCGTCCGCCGCCGCCGCGGGTGGCGCCCAGCCCTCGCCGATGGCGCGGCCGCCGGTGACCCCGCCGACCTCCTACCTCCCCCCGCCCGAGCCCCGCGCCCGCGCCGCCATCACCGAGGTCGACAGCGAGGACCGCCACCGCCCCGGCTGGCTGATCCCGCTGATCGTGGTGCTGGTCGCTCTGCTCGCCGGTGGCGGGATCGGCGCCGCGTTCGCGCTCGGCGCCTTCGGCGGCGGCAGCAGCGCGAGCAGCGGCCCGCTCATCGTGGGCACCGACGTCAAGCTCGCGGTCACGCCCACCTCGGGCGGCTGCAACACCGTCTACAACTTCGTCGCCACCGGCTCGGTCAGCGGCGCGGGCACGCTCACCTACCGCTGGGAGCGCAGCGACGGCTTCGTCAGCCAGGACATCCCGGTGACGGTCAGCGCCGACGACGTGCGCTTCGAGCTGCCCGGCCCGCCCTGGCGCATCTCGGGACACCAGTCGCAGCTGCAGATGACCTTCCACGTCGTCAAGCCGACCGAGCGGGTGGTCAGCGCGACGGTCCCCTACAGCTGCCCGTAGTCGCCTGGCGGCGGTGACGCCGCAGGGTGTCTGCACGGTGTGACGACCTGGTGGAAGTCCTGCCGCCTGGCGCCGCATGAGGGCATGGTCTGCACGACAGTTGAGGCCGACCCGCTCGCTCCCCCCACCTCTCACACACGGATACCCACTGCCCATGCGACGTCTCGTGCTGTTCTCCGCCGCCCTTCCCATCGCGGCGCTGTGCGCCGTGCCGGGCTCGCCTCTGTCCACCCACGCCGGGACGCCGCCCCAGCTCGGCCTCAGCGGCCAGTACGTCGAACACCTCCAGGGTGGCAACAACTCCCCCGCCGCCTACGGCACCGCGCCGCAGGCGTTCGCGGGCGTGGCCGTCGGCGACGTGCTCGGCAACGGCGGCAAGGCCGTCGCCGCCGCCTTCCCCGACGGCAACGTGGTGCTGCTCAACAGCGGCCTGGGCCTGCTCAACGGCGCCTGGCCGCGCTCCGCGGGCCCCGGCCCGGTGCACGCCGCGCCGACCCTCGCCGACCTGACCGGCGACGGCCACCTCCAGGTGATCACCACCAGCGAGTCCGGCAACGTCAACGTCTGGAACGCCGACGGCACCAACTACCCCGGCTGGCCACAGACCTCGCACCCGCTGGCCTCGAACTTCCCCAAGGGCTTCTTCGGCGGCGTCGCCGTCGGTGACCTCTACGGCAACGGTGGCAAGGAATTGGTCTCGGGAAGCTGGGACCACACGCTCTACGCGTGGGACCGCAACGGCAACATCCTGCCCAACTTCCCCATCAACCTCTTCGACACCATCTGGGACACGCCCGCCCTGGCCGACCTCGAACACCTCGGCCAGATGGACATCGTCATCGGCTCCGACTCCAGCGGCGGCTCCACCGAGCCCTACCCGCCGGGCGGCGTCTACTGGTCGTTCCGCCCCAACGGCGGGCGGCTGCCCTTCACCCAGCTCATCGACCAGTCGCCGTGGGCCTCGCCGGCCATCGGAGATCTGGCCAACAACCGCAGCAACACCGTGGTCGGCGGCACCGGCATCTTCTACAACGACCCCGCCGGCCACTACGTCGACGCGTGGGGCGAGGGCGGCTCGCACTGGCGGGCAGGCACCGGCGGCCGCAACTTCGCCTCGCCGGCGATCGGCCACCTGCAGGGCCCGCCCGGCGCCAAGGACGTGGTCGAGACCAGCATCGACGGCGGCGTCTACGTCTTCGACGCCAACGGCAACCTGCTCTGGAACCGCAACCCCGGCATGGGCTCGCTGTTCGGCTCGCCGATCATCGCCCCGGTCGACGGCACCGGCAACAACGGCGTCTGGATCGGCGCCGGCCAGCACCTGATCGCCTACGACCTCTTCGGCAACGTGGTCTCGGACACCATCCTCCCCGGCGTGACCTGGAGCAACCCCACGGTGGCCAGCCTCGACGGCCGGACACTGCAGGTGATCATCACCTCGCAGGGCACCAGCGCCGGCCCGCAGGCCGAGAACACCTGGGTGGTCAGCTCGTACAACATCCCCGGCAGCAGCGCCGGCATGCTCGACCCGCACAACAAGCTGCAGTGGCCGACCTTCCACTACGACATGCAGCGCACCGGCAACCAGCTCGGCAAGATCGGCCCGCCCCCGCCGCCCCCGCCGGGCCACCCCGGCTACTGGATGACCGCGTCGGACGGCGGCATCTTCACCTTCGGCGCGGTGCCCTACTACGGCTCGATGGGCGGGATCCCGCTGAACAAACCGGTGGTCGGCATGGCCCGAACGCGCGACGGCGGCGGCTACTGGGAGGTGGCCACCGACGGTGGCATCTTCACCTTCGGCGACGCCGCCTTCCACGGCTCGACGGGCGGGCATCCGCTCAACCAGCCGATCGTGGGCATGGCCCAGACGCCCGGCGGCAACGGCTACTGGCTGGTGGCCTCGGACGGCGGCATCTTCCCGTTCGGTGACGCCGGCGGCTTCGGGTCGCACGGCGGCTCGCCGCTGAACCAGCCGATCGTCGGCATGGCGCCGACGCCGAGCGGCAACGGCTACTGGCTGGTCGCCTCGGACGGCGGCATCTTCCCCTACGGTGACGCCGGTGGCTACGGGTCGCACGGCGGCTCGCCGCTGAACCAGCCGATCGTCGGCATGGCGGCGACGCCGACCGGACACGGGTACTGGCTGGTCGCCTCCGACGGCGGCATCTTCCCCTACGGCGACGCGGGCGGCTTCGGGTCGCACGGCGGCTCGCCGCTGAACAAGCCGATCGTCGGCATGGCCCCGTCGCCGCTGGGCCACGGCTACTGGCTGGTGGCCTCGGACGGCGGCATCTTCCCCTACGGCGACGCGCCCCAGGGCCTCGGCTCGGCGGGCGGCATCCGCCTCGCCCAGCCCATCGTGGGCATGGCCGGCTGGGGCTGAGTTCGTCCTTGGACGTGCGCGGTGAGTGCGCGCGTGTGACGCCGGCGGCGTCGCACGTGCGCCTCTCCGACGCGTCGCTGGAGGCGCTGGCGGTGGAGCTCGCCGCGGCGCCCGCCCCGCCCGCCTGGGGCTGGCCGCACCTGACCGCCGCCGAGGTGGGCGCTGAGGCGGCCGCATCGTGGACGCTGCTGCTCAGCGCGTTGAACTTCTGCTTCTGGCAGGACGAGCCGCGCTGGCGGGTCTCGGGCTTCGACGGGTACATGGCCCTGGCCCACGCACTGCGCCGCGCGTGGGACGGCGGCGACGCGCGCGTGGCCGATCCGGCCGCGTGGGCATCGTGGTCGGTGGCCGACCTCGCCGCCGTGCTTCGTGGCGACCCCGGCGGACCGGCGGCGCCGCCGATGCTCGCCGAGCGGCATGCTGTCGCCGCGGAGCTGGGCGGGTGGCTGCACGATGCGTTCGACGGCTCCGGCCTCGCCGCGGCCGGCGCCGCGGGCTCCGCCTTCGAGTTCGCGCAGACCCTGGCATCAACGCTCCGCCTCTTCCGCGACGTCGCCGAGTATCGCGGCCGGCGCGTCCCGCTGCTCAAGCGGGCACAGATCGCCGCCCACGATTGCGGTGCGGCGCTCGGCGGCTCATGCCCGCCCGGCCTGCGCGACCGCTCCGGCCTGACCGCCTTCGCCGACTACAAGCTGCCCCAGGTGCTGCGCGCCGCGGGTGCCTTCGAGTATTCGCCAACTCTGGCTGCAACCGTCGACGCCCGGGTCGAGCTGGCGCCCGGCGGCGAGGACGAGGTGGAGATCCGCTGCGCCACCGTGGTCGCCGTCGACCGCCTGGTCACCCTGCTGCACACGGCAGGGCGTGATCTCGACGCGCCCGAGGTCGACGCCCTGCTCTGGTGGCGCGGCCAGGGCCTGCGCGCCCGGCCCTACCACCGCGTCAGGACGATCTGGTACTAGGGCGCGTCGCTCAGCTTCTCGCGAGGGCGCAGGCGGGTGGCGACGTCGGCCATGGCCAGCATCTCGGTGTCGCCGTCGCTGTCGCCGTAGGCCCAGAGGTGGACGGGAGCGGCGCCGAGCCAGTCGCGGAGGAGGCGCTCCTTGACCGGGCCGCGCACGTTGTCGCGGAAGATGCGGCCGGTGAGGCGGCCGCGGCGGTCGACCTCCAGCTTGGTGGCGATCACCCCGGCGCAGCCGAGCAGGCGGGCGACGGCGCCCAGGTAAAGCTCGGGGGAGGCGGAGACGATGACCACGTCGTGCCCCTGCGCCTGATGCCAGCGCAGGCGGGCGAGGCGGTCGGGGCGGAGCTGGGTGGCGACGACGTGCGCGGCGTACTCGTCGACCACCGGGCCGAGCTCGTCGACCCACCAGCCGCCGACCAGGTCGATGAGCAGCGCCTCCTTGGCGCGCCGGCGGGCCTCGGCGGAGAGGGCGGCGCGGGCGAAGGACGGGCCGTGCGCGGCCAGGGCGCGCAGCACGGGGGTGCGGCCCCGGACGCGGAGCAGGAAGGGGACCAGGGTGTCGCGATGGGTGAGCGTGCCGTCGAAGTCGAAGGCGGCGACGGTGCGGACGGCGGGTGGCGCGCCCGTGGCGATGCTCACGCCTTCATTCTGCGGAAGATGGGCCGCGGGAGGTGGCGCACCGCCGCCATCACCGGGCGCAGGATGCCGGGCGACCACACCGTCACCGAGCCGCGCGCGACGCCGCGCACGATGTCGCCGGCGACCTTGTCGGGCGTGGTGGAGAACGGCGCGGCGGGACGTCCCGCGGTCATCCGCGTGTGCACGAAGCCGGGGCGCACGACGACGACCTGCACGCCGCTGCCGACCAGCGAATCGGCGAGGCCCTGGAAGAAGGCGTCGAGGCCCGCCTTGGAGGCGCCGTAGACGAAGTTGGCGCGGCGCGCCCGCTCTCCGGCGACCGAGGACAGCACCACGATGGTGCCGTGTCCCTGGGCGCGCAGCTTCTGCGCGACGGGGATGCCCAGTGACACCGCGGCGCGGAAGTTGACGTCGATCACCGCCAGCGCGGACGCGGCGTCGTTCTCGTCGCGCTCCTGGTCGCCGAGCACGCCGAAGGCGAGCAGGACGAGGTCGAACTCGCCGTGGCGGGTGAAGGCGTCGTCGAGCAGTTGCTGGTGGGAGGCGAAGTCGGTGGCGTCGAAGGGGATGACCTCGACGCTGGTTGCGCCGGCGCGTTCGAGGTCGGCGGCGGCGGAGGAGAGGCGGGCGGTGTCGCGACCGGCGAGGACGACGGTGCGGGCGCGGCGCTCGGCCAGCTTGCGCACCGTGGCGAGAGCGATCTCGGAGGTGCCGCCGAGGACGAGTACCGATTGCACGGCGCCGAAAGCGTCCTTCATTGCGGGCTCCTGTGGGGTGAGGCGACGTGGTGCGGAGTGGCAACGGGAGACGGATGATTCGGCCCCGGATGCGTGTTGTCCACGGCGTGCGTGCAGCAGAGTCCAAGCCGGCGCCCGAGATCGGACTGCATCACGCCGCCGGGATCGACCCGCTCGCGCACCGCCTTCCATTCCGCGAGGCGAGGGTACATGACCGGCAGGAGCTCGGGACGCAGCCGCGAATCCTTGGCCAGGTACACGCGACCGCCCGCATCGGCGACCAGCTCGTCCAAACGGTCGAGCAGCGCGGGCAGCTCCTCGTCGCCCACGGGGATGTCGAGCGCCAGTGTCCAGCCCGGCGAGGGAAACGAGATGTGTCCCGCGCCGGCGTCGCCGAAGCGCTTGAGCACGGCGAGGAACGACGCCGTGCCCGCGTCGCTGAGCATCTCCAGCGACCGCCGCAACGCATCCTCGCGGCCGAACGGCACCACGAACTGGTACTGCACGAAGCCACGCGAGCCGTACATGCGGTTCCAGCCACGCACACCGTCGAGCGGGTGGAAGAACGAGCCCAGCGGCACGATCTGCCCGCGCGCGCGCCGCGGCGCCTTGCGGAACCACATCTCGTTGAAGGCGCGCACCGTGACAGGCCGCAGCAGCCCGTCGGGCACCCACGACGGCGCGGCGAGCCGCACCACGGGGTTGAAGCGCAGCGGATCCGCTTGGGCGCGCCGCGGCAGCTCGTCCACCGTGGCGAAGTCGCCGCGGGTCAGCACCGAGCGACCCAACGACGCCCCGCGCGCCAGGCAGTCGATCCAGGCCACCGAGTACTGGTAGCGGTGGTCGCCGGAATCCATGAGCTGCATGGCCTCGTCGAGGTTGGCGGCGCGGTCGGTGTCCATGGTGATGCGCGAGGTCTCGATGGGCAGCATGCGCAGCGTCGCGTCGAGGATGACGCCGGTCAGGCCCATGCCGCCCGCGGTGGCCCAGAACAGCTCGGCGTTCTCGCCGATCGGCGCGACCTGCAGCACGCCGCCCGGGGTGGCCAGGGTCAGTGACAGGACGTGGTCGCAGAAGCTGCCGTCGCGGTGGTGGTTCTTGCCATGGATGTCCGCGGCGATGGCGCCGCCGACGCTGACCTGGCGGGTCCCCGGCGTGACCATGGGGAACCAGCCCAGCGGCACCAGCAGGCGCATCAGCCGGTCCAGGCTCATCCCCGCGCCGACGGTGACCACACCGCTTTCCACGTCGACGGAGTGCAGCGCCGACATGCGGTCAGGTTCGACCACAACTCCGCCGGAGTTCTGCGCCGCGTCGCCGTAGCTGCGCGCCAGGCCGCGGGCGATCACCCCGCGCGGCGGCGGCGAGGCGAACAGATCCTCGGCGGCCGCGGCCGACTCGACGTGCACCACGCGCGCCGCGGTCGGCGCCGTGCGGCCCCAGCCGGTGAGCAGCTCCACGCTCACCGTGCGTAGACGCCGAGGCCGAAGAGCACCGCCCAGGCCACGCCGAAGAACTGCAGCGTCCGGTCGCCGAGCACGATCTCCTCGGGCGCGCTGCCCGCACCGGTCTCCAGCACCAGCGCGTAGCGGAAGATGCCCAGCACCACCGGGATGATCGAGAACTCGTACCAGGCGGTCCCGTGGATGGTCGCCTCCTTCTCGAACGCCCACAGGCAGTACGAGGCGATCGCCAGCGCCGACGACACGGTGCGGATGTAGCGAAGGTAGGGCAGCGTGTAGGAGTCCAGCGTGCTGCGGTGCGAGCCCGCCTCGTCGCCCATGTCGAGCTGCTCGGCGTGGCGCTTGCCGGCGACCATGAACATGGCGCCGAAGCTGACCACGATGACGAACCAGTTGGACACCAGCACGCCCGCCGCGATGCCGCCCGCCACCGCGCGGATGATGAATCCCGAGGCGACGCAGGCGAGGTCGATCACCGCTTCGTGCTTGAGCCAGAGGCTGTAGGCGACGGTGATGAAGGCGTAGCCGGCGACCACGCCCATGAAGTCGAGCGACAGCAGCACCGCCGACAGGATCAGTGACGTGGCCAGCAGGACCACGCTGATCGCCTTGGCCATCGCCGGTGGCACCAGGCCCGCGGCGATCGGGCGCATGCGCTTGGTCGGGTGCAGCCGGTCGGCCTCGTAGTCGAGCGCGTCGTTGAGGAAGTAGGTGCCGCTCGACGCCACGCAGAAGAGCACGAAGCCGACGATGGTGTGCACCAGCGGAGTTGTGTGGCTCAGCGCGCCCGCGGCCCCCGGCGCGGCGAACAGCAGGATGTTCTTGACCCACTGCTTGGGCCGAGCCAGCCGCAGCAGCGCCAGGCCCAGTGTCGCCGGCGACCGCCGCACCCGCGGCTCGGCGACGACCACCTATGCCCCCGAGATCGGCATGTCGCGCGCCAGCAGCGACGGCGCGCCGACGAAGCCGCCGCCGACCATGAAGCGCAGGTCGGAGCCGACCGCCTCGACGGCCTGGAGCAGCCCCAGCATGGTGCCGGCCACGGTCATCTCCCGGATCGGCGCGCCCAGCTCGCCGTCCTCCACCAGGAAACCGCCGATGCCCAGCGAGAACTCGCCGGTCACAGGGTTGACGGTGTGCAGGCCGTGCACGTCGCTGATCAGCACGCCGTCGCCCATGCGCGCCAGCAGCGCGGCGGCGCTCTCCTCGCCCGGCACCAGCACCAGGTTGCTCGGCGCCAGCTCGGGCGTCGACTTGTGCGATCCGCGCGAGGCGTTGCCGGTGGAGTGCGCGGTGCCGTCGCGGCGCGCGGTGTAGGTGTTGTGCAGGTAGGAGCGGAGCACGCCGCGATCGATGATCACGGTTCGCCGCGTGGCCACACCCTCGCCGTCCCACGGGCGCGAGGCCAGGCCGTCGGCGCGGCGGCCGTCGTCGACGACGCTGACCACCGAGGCGGCGACCGCCTCGCCCAGCTTGCCGGCCAGCAGCGAGCGCCCCTTCTGCACCGCCTCGGCGCTGATGCTCGACGCCAGCGTGCCGATCAGCGACGCCGCCGCCCAGGGCTCGAAGAGCACCGCGGTGGTGCGGCCGGCGACCTGCGAGGCGCCGAGCAGGCGGGCGCCGCGGTCGGCCGCCTCGGCGGCGCAGGCGCGCAGGTCGAGCGCGCTCGCCGAACGCCCGTAGGTGAAGGAGAAACCCGACTGCATCTCCTCGCCGCGCTCGGCGATGGACTCGACGTAGGCGTAGGCCACGGTGGCGTCGAACGCCGAGCGCAGCCCGCGCGTGTTGTACAGCTCGTTGCGCCCGCGCTCGTCGCTGTACACGGCGCCGGCGGTGCGCTTCACCTCGGGGTTCTGCTCGGCGGTGAGCCGGTCCAACTCCAGAGCCATGGCGACGCGATCCTCGACGCTGCGCGCGTCGAAGTCCTGGGCCACCAGCTCGGGCATGTCGTCGATCACGGTCAGCTCGGGCAGGCCGTTGTGCTCGTCGGGCTCGTTGTAGCGGCAGGCGTCGAGGGCCTGGGCGACGGCGCGGCGCACACCCTCGTCGGTGAGGTCGGACGTGTAGGCGAAGCCCATCCGCGAATCGGTGAAGACGCGCACCCCGACGCCCTGCGACTCGGCGCTGGTCAGCGACTCGACCTCGCCGTCGTAGGCCTTGACGGTGAGCTCGCGGCCGTGCGCGAAGAAGGCCTCGGCCTCACTCGCGCCGCCCGTGGCCGCGGCCTCCAGGATCCGGTCAGCAGTGGCAGAAAATCGCGGCTCGGCGCTGCTCACATCTGCACCCCGCCGGCCAGCTTGGTGCCGCCCACGGTGAGCTCGGGGATGCGCAGGTGGGGCTGGCCGACGCTGACCGGCACCGACTGCCCCTCCTTGCCGCACGTCCCCGGCGACAGCGCCAGGTCGTTGGCGACCATGTCCACCTTCTTCAGCGCGGCGGGGCCGTTGCCGATGATGGTGGCGTTGCGCACCGGCCGGGTGATGCGGCCGTTCTCGATCAGGTAGCCCTCGGTGACCGCGAAGACGAAGTCGCCGGTGACCGGGTTCACCTGGCCGCTGCCAAGCTTCTTGGCGTACAGCCCGTAGGGCGTCGCCTCGATCAGCTCCTCGACGCTGGACAGGCCGGGCAGGATGAAGGTGTTGGTCATGCGCGGCATGGGGATGTGCTGGTACGACTGGCGGCGGCCGTTGCCGGTGGAGTCGCGGCCGTCCTGGCGGGCGCGCAGCCGGTCGAACATGTAGCCGGTGAGCACGCCCTCCTCGATGAGCACGTTGCGCCGGGTGGGCACGCCCTCGTCGTCGATGCGCAGGGTTCCCCAGCCGGTGTCGACGGTGCCGTCGTCCACGGCGGTGACCAGCGGCGAGGCCACCATCTCGCCGACGTGCCCGGCGAAGACCGAGGCGCGCTTGGCGATGGCGTCCGCCTCCAAACCGTGGCCGCTGGCCTCGTGGAAGAGCACGCCGCCGAAGCCGTTGCCGAGCACCACCGGCATGGTGCCTGCCGGCGCCGGGTCGGCGTCGAGCAGCACCGCGGCGCGCTCGGCGGCCTCGCGGGCGGCCCGCTCCACCTCGTCGCCGCTCTCGAAGTACTCGAAGCCCTGGGCGGAGCCGGGCGCCTCCATGCCGCTCTGCACCTCGCCGTCGCGGGCGGCGACGGCCTGGACCAGCAGGCGCACCCGGGTGCGCCGGTCGCGGGCCAGGGTGCCGTCGCTGTTGGCGACCAGGATGGTCTGCACGCCCTGGGCGAACATCGCGGTGACCTGGCGGATGTCCCCGCTGGCCGCGCGGGCCACCTCGTCGGCGCGGCGGAGCAGGTCGACCTTGCGCGAGGTGTCGACCTCGTCCGGCGGCATGGTGACGCGCTGGGTGCCGGTGGGCTGTTCGCGCAGATCGAGCACATTGCTGCCCTCGCTGCTCCCGCGGGCCGCCGCGGCGGCGGCCTCGGCGGCGCGAAGCAGGCCCTCGGGGGTGATGTCGTCGGTGTACGCGAAGGCGGTGGTGAGCCCGCTGACCACGCGGATGCCCGCACCCTGCTCGGTGCCCGCCTGGACCCGCTCGACGCGGCTGTCCTCCATCGACACGGAGGCGGCGTGCCGCTGCTCGACGAAGCAGTCGGCGAAGTCCCCACCTCGGCGGAGGGCGCGCTGCAGCGCAGACTGGACGGCTTCGGTGCTGATCATGCCGCGATTGTAGGGGCGACCGTCCCGACCAGTGCCGCCCCCGCCTGCCGGATCCGCCCCCTGCTCGCCTAGAATGCGGGCCGCTTGACGACCCCCTCCGCCGACCCCGGCACGGTCACCGCGACCCCCAGCTCGCCGGCGCCGCGGCCGCCCCGGCCCGCCCCGGCATGGCGCCGCGCCGCCCTCGCGTTTCTGCCACTGCTGGCATATTCAGGGCTGGCGGTGCTGCTCTTCCACAACACCTGGGTCGACCCGTCGCGGGTGACCGTGGGCAGCCACGGCGACCCCGAGGCGACGGTGTGGTACTGGGCCTGGATGCAGCACGCCGTGACCCACGGCAACAACCCGGCGCTCAGCGACTACCTCAACTATCCCGCCGGCATCAACCTCACCTGGCAGACCTCGCAGCCACTCATGGCGCTGCTGACCTGGCCGGTTTCTGCCATCTTCGGCCAGTACGTGGCCTTCGACGTGGTGGCCACCGCCGGCCTGGCGCTCTCCGCCTGGTGCGCGTACCTGGCCGTCTTGCGCTGGGTGCCGCGCCGTTCCGCCGCGTTCGCCGGCGGGCTGCTCTACGGCTTCTCGCCGTACATGGCGGCGCACTCGCTTGGGCATGCCAACCTGACCATGGCCTTCGTGCCGCCGCTGCTGCTGCTGTTGCTCGACGAGATCGTGGTGCGGCAGCGCCGGTCCTGGCTGCGCATGGGGTTGCTGCTCGGCGCGCTGGCCACGGTGCAGCTCTACATCACCGAGGAGCTGCTGGCCACCGAGGCGGTGATGGCGCTGGTCGCCGTGGTGGTGCTGGCGTTGCTGCACCGCGACCGGTGGCGCGCGCACGCGCCGTATGCGCTGCGCGCGCTCGGCGTCGCCCTGCTGGTCGCGGTGCCGCTGTGCGCGCCGTGGCTGGGCGTGCAGTTCCTCGGGCCGCACCGGCTTGCGGGGACCTTCCAGCATCCCGGCGGCTTCAGCAGCGACCTGCTCAACTTCCTGCTGCCCACCCAGGTGCAGCAGGTGTACCCGGGCGCGGCGGCGCGCTATGCGCACAACTTCACCGGCAACGCCGCCGAGCAGAACGGCTACCTGGGCATCCCGCTGCTGCTCATCCTCGCCTATACGGTGTGGCGCTTCCGCGCGCTGATGTGGGTGCGCGTGGC
Organism: Candidatus Angelobacter sp.; assembly: GCA_035569495.1. GTDB lineage: Bacteria > Chloroflexota > Dormibacteria > Aeolococcales > Aeolococcaceae > DASRDZ01. The sequence continues at coordinate 71,399 of DATMMX010000039.1, forward strand.
GGCGGTGCTGGGCGTCGTCGCGGCACTGCTGTCGATGGGGCCGACGCTGCACATCGGCGGCCACCTCACCCACGTCCCGCTGCCGTGGGTGGTGCTGGAGCACCTGCCGGTGTTCAGCAACCTCGTGCCCGCGCGGGTGATGCTCTACGCGTTCCTGATGGCGTCGCTGCTGCTGGCGCTGTTCATCGACCACGCGCTGCGGGCGCGGGGACGCGCGCTGGCGCTCGGCAGTGTGGCGGTCGCGGCGTCCGTCGTGGCGCTGCTGCCGTCGCTCGACTACCCCGCGTCGGTGCACGACGACCCCGCCTTCTTCCGCGCCGGCGGCGACGCGCAGCGCATCCCCGCGGGCTCCGACGTGCTCATCGCGCCCTTCGTCGGACACCCGGCGATCGCCGCCGCGGAGAGCTGGCAGGTGATCGGCGGGATGCGCTTCCGGGTGCCCTCGGGGTACTTCCTGCAGCCCGACCCGCAGGGCGGCTCGGAGCACCTCACCGGGCCGGTGCTGCGCCCGCTCTCGTCGGCGCTGGTCGACATCGCCACCGGCAAGGGCGCGCCGGTGCTCACCGATGCGCTGCGCGCGCAGATGCGCGACGACCTGCGCTACTGGCGCGCGCAGACCGTGGTGGTGGGGCCGTGGGCGCACGACGCCGAGATGGTGCAGCTGCTCACCGACGTGCTCGGCGCGCCGCCCGAGCAGGACCAGGGCGTGTGGGTGTGGTGGAACCTTCAGCCGGGCCAGCCGGCCGCGGCTGCCGCGGCGGCGGCGCCGATGTCGTCGCTGTACACGTACACGTCGAAGCGTCCGTAGCTGAAGGTTTCGCGCGGCGCGGGGCTGGGCGGCGGCGGGTCGGGGACGAAGGCGCCCCTGCGCTCGCGGATCAGGAAGGTCGGTCCCTTTTGCGGCGTGTACCAGTCGCTGATGGTGAAGATCGGGTACGGGCAGAACCAGCCGGGCTGCTGCGCCCTGCAATCGGGCGACTGCTGCACGGCGCGGCTCTCGACGGCGCCGCCGCTCTCCCAGGTGAGCAGGTTGGCCTGCCAGTAACCCGCGTAGCCGCGATGCACGCCGTGCTGTTCGAGCAGCGCGATCAGCGGCTGCGCGTCCTGGGGGGCGACGTTGAAGTCGCCGGCGAGGGCGGCGCGATGGAGAAGCACGGCGCCGGTGATGCCGACGAAGGTGACGGCGGCGCAGATCAGGGCGCGGCGCCACGGAAGGCGCGGTGCGACGAACGGCACGGTGGCGGCGACGGCGTAGAACAGCGGCGGCAGGTAGCGGATCGAGTTGGTGTCGAGCGCCAGTGTTGTGCCGGCGAAGGCCAGCGCGAGGAACACCGCGGTGCAGCCCCAGAAGGCGAGGAACAGGTCGCGGGCGAGGTCGGTCGTCTTGCCGTTGCCGGCTGGGGGGTTGCGTGTTGTTGCCACACGCAGCAGGAAGTACAGCGGCACGAACGCCGCCACCACCGCCAGCACCCCGCAGACCAGGCGCAGGACGCCGAGGCTGCCCGCCCCGGTCAGGCCCAGGCGGCCGTTGGCCATGTCGAGGACGAGGTGGCCGAGCAGGGTGAGGTTGTCCTGGGCGCGCTGCGGCGAGGCGATGCGCAGGGGCAGGCCGATCACCTGGTAGCCCGCATGGCGCATCACCAATGTCGTGACGCCCGCGACCGCCAGCGCCAGCACCGTCGCCGACCCGGCGGCGATCAGCGTCTCCACCGCGAGCCGCTCGCGGCGGCGCCAGGCCACCAGCAGGGCGGCGGCGGCGAACGGCGCCACGCCGGTCACCAGCAGCAGCGGGTCGGAGGCCACGTCGAGCCCGGTGATCACCGCGACGAGCGCCGTCACCACCGCGACGAGTGGCGAACGCAGCCGTGCCGTGCGCGCCAGCCACACCAGCAGCGCGGCGAGCACGATGCCGTTGACGAACGTGGTGCTGTGATACGCCTGCGCCAGCAGCGGCACCAGCAGCAGCGGCGGCGTGGCGACGCCGATGGCCAGGGTCAGCAGCGCGCCGTGCCAACCGGCGAGACGCCACACCGTCGCCGCCAGCAACAGCAAACCGAGCAGCGACAGCACGTACGGCATCGCCTGCCAGACGGTGCTGTGGCCCGGCAGCGAGCGGGTCAGCTCGTCGAACCACAGCGTGGTGTAGTGAGCCGCGTTGCCCATGACCACGTTGCTGCCGGGGCGCGCGTCGGGCAGCGAGTCGGCGATGACCATGGGGCCGACCGAGTCGCTGGTGGCCGTGTCGGTGACCAGCGAGGGCACGCGCTGGGCCAGCACCACGGCGTAGGCGATGACGCCGAGCAGCGGCGCCAGCGGCAGCGCACGCAGCGCGATGGCGCGCGCGCCGCCGCCGCGCGACGGGGTCACGCGGTGCCCGACTCCCACGACGCCAGGTACGACTCCTGCTCGGGGGTCAGCACGTCGATGTCGATGCCCAGGCTGCGCAGCTTGAGCGCCGCGACGTTCTGGTCGATGTCCTGGGGAACGTCGTACACCTGCGGCTTCAGCTCGCTGTGGTGCTTGGCGACGTACTCGGCGCACAGCGCCTGGTTGGCGAACGACATGTCCATCACCGCGGCGGGGTGGCCCTCGGCGGCGGCGAGGTTGAGCAGGCGGCCCTCGGCGAGCACGTGCAGGGTGCGGCCGTCGTCCATGCGGTAGGCGTCGACGTAGGGGCGCGGCTTGGTGACGCCGGTTGACAGGTCGTCGAACGCGGCCAGGTTGATCTCGTCGTTGAAGTGGCCGCTGTTGGCGATCACCGCGCCGTCCTTGAACCTGGCGATGTGGCGCCGATCGACGACGTTGATGTCGCCGGTGACGGTGATGACGATGTCGGCCTCGGGCGCGGCCTCCTCCAGGGTCATCACCCGGTAGCCGTCCATCACAGCCTCCAGCGCGCGCGTCGGGTCGATCTCGGTGACAATGACGTGTGCGCCCATGCCCGAGGCGCGCATCGCCAGGCCGCGACCGCACCAGCCGTAGCCGCAGACGACGAAGGTCTTGCCGGCGAGCAGGATGTTGGTGGCGCGGATGAAGCCGTCGAGGGTCGACTGGCCGGTGCCGTAGCGGTTGTCGAACATGTGCTTGGTGAGCGCCTCGTTCACCGCGACGATGGGGAAGCGCAGCTTGCCCGCCTGGGCCATGGCGCGCAGGCGGATCACGCCGGTGGTGGTCTCCTCCATGCCCGCCATCACGCCGTCGAGCAGGTCCGCGCGCTCCTTGTGCAGGCGGGCCACCAGGTCGGCGCCGTCGTCCATGGTGAGGTGCGGCTTGATGTCGAGCACCGCGTCGATGTGCTCGTAGTAGCGCGCGCTGTCCTCGCCCTTCACGGCGTAGGTGGGGATGTCGTGGTTGCTGACAAGTGCGGCCGCAACCGGGTCCTGGGTGGACAGCGGGTTGCTGGCGCACAGGCGCAGCTCGGCGCCGCCGGCCTTGAGGGTGATGGCCAGGTTGGCGGTCTCGGTGGTGATGTGCAGGCAGCCGGCCATGCGCATGCCCTGCAGCGGCTTCTCGCGCTCGAACCGCTCGCGGATCAGCCGCAGCACGGGCATCTCCTGCGCGGCCCACTCGATGAGGCGCTGGCCCTCGGTGGCAAGAGCTAGGTCGGCAACGTCGTAACTCATGGTGGGCATCGGGAAAGTGGTTCTCCTAGAAGCGGATCAGTGAGACGTGGGGCCGGTCGCCGAGCAGCCTGGCGCCGCCCAGGGCTTCCAGCTCCACCAGGAATGCGATCCCGGCGACCTCGCCGCCGAGCTGCTCGACCAGCGACACGGTCGCCGCCGCCGTGCCCCCGGTGGCGAGCAGGTCGTCCACCACCAGCACGCGCTGCCCGGCGACGATGGCGTCGGCGTGGATCTCCAGCACCCCCTCGCCATACTCCAGCGCGTAGCTGACGCTGAGCGTCCGCCGCGGCAGCTTGCCCTGCTTGCGCACCGGCACGAAGCCGGTCTGCAGCACGTAGGCGAGCGCGCCGCCGACCACGAAGCCGCGCGACTCGACGCCGACGATGAGGTCGATGTGCTGCCCGCGATGCGCCTCGGCCAGCGCGTCGATGGCGGCGCGGAAGACCTCGCCGTCGCCGAACAGCGTGCTCAGGTCCTTGAAGAGCACGCCCTCGCGGGGGAAGTCGGGAACGTCGGTGATCACGGCGCGCAGCTTCTCGGCGAGGCTGCGATCGGACACGCGGTCGGACATGCGGCCGCCAGTCTAGCGAGGCGGCACGGCGCGGCGGGAGCGCCTAGTGGGCCAGCGCCATCGCGCCCATGTCGACCACGGGCTGGTTGAGGTGCTGGCCGCCGGTGGAGCCGAGGAAGGGCGCGTCGCCGAAGGTGAAGATGCCACCGTCGGCGGCGACCAGCCAGTAGCCCCCGCCGCTCGCCGTCGTCGCCATGCCGACGATCGGCTGGTTGAGGCGCATGTTGCCGGTCGAGCCGCGTCCCACCGCGTCGCCGTAGGGGAAGATGCCGCCGTCCGCGGCGACCAGGAAGTAGCCGTGGCCGCTCGGGGTTGCGGCCATGCCGACGATCGGCTGGTTGAGCGGCGAGCCGCCGTGCGATCCGAAGCCGCCGGCGTCGCCGAAGGGGAAGATGCCGCCGTCGGCGGCGACCAGCCAGTACCCCTGGCCGCTCGACGTCGGCGCCATGCCGACCACCGGCTGGTTGAGGCGGATCGCACCCGTGGAACCCTTGAAGCTGGCGTCACCGAAGGTGAAGATGCCGCCGTCGCTCGCGACCAGCCAATAGCCGTGGCCGCTCGGTGTCGCGGCCATGCCGACGATCGGCTTGTTGAGCCGCTTGTCGCCGGTCGAGCCGTAGCCCCAGGCGTCGCCGAAGGGGAAGATGCCGCCGTCCGCGGCGACCAGCCAGTAGCCGCGGCCGCTCTGCGTCCCCGCCATGCCGACCATGGGTTGGTTGAGGCGCACGTTGCCGGTCGAGCCGTAGCCGCCGGCGCGGCCGAAGGGGAAGACGCCGCCATCCCTGGCCACCATCCAGTAGCCGGCGGGGGGGCCGAATTTCTGGGCGATCACACTCCACAGCTCGGTGCGGCCGGTGTCGTAGCCGAGCGCCCAGATGCCGCCGCCGCGGATGCCGTAGCTGTTGACCAGGTCCCATTTGGCCCCGATCGAGTTGCTGTCCTCGTAGTACAGCTCGCGGCTGGCGCCGTAGGACGGCGAGTACCAGCTCGCCCACGGCGACGCGGCGGTGCTGTCCCAACCGAACTGCACGTTCTGCGTGCAGGTGCAGTTGAAGTCGTCGAACATGCTGGCGTAGGTGTCGACGCCCTGAGCGGGACAGCCGTTGCCGTTGCCGATGATGGCGGCGTTGGGCCCGGTGCCGTTGGTGCACCACTTGTAGCCGTAATAGCCGGCGCCGAGGATCACCTTGCTCGCCGGCGCCTTCGACACGTACTGCTGCACGGTGAGCGTGTCGTTGTAGGTCCAGCCGTTGAGCGGCGCGTCGGCCGAGGCGTTGCCGGGCGTGTTGCCGAAGGTCATGTCGTAGGCCATGACGAACATGGCGTCGACCACCTTGCCGAGGTCGCTGATGTTCATGAAGCCCTGGTCCCAGCTCGCCGAGCCGGAGTAGGTGGCCACCGAGACCTCGCTGCCCTGCACCGCGCTGTGCATCTGGTTGGTCAGCGAGGTGACGAAGGAGGTGTACTGCGACTGGATGTTGGGATAGCTGCTGCTGGCGCCGCCCTCGAAGTCGACGTTGACGCCGTCGAGGCCGCGCTGCTGCACCAGGGCGATGGTGTTGTTGATGGCGTTCTGCGAGTTGCTCGGGCTGCTGACGATCGAGTTGATCGTCGGGTTGTCCATGCACTTGATGGTCAGCACCACGCGGATGCCACTGGCGTGCGCGGTGTTGACCAGGTTGGTGAGGTTGCTGCTGTTCCAGCCGTTCCAGCCGGCGTCACTGCCCTGGACCGCGTTGCCGCCACCGTCGATGCTGACCCCGAAGTAGGCGATGGTGGAGAGCAGGTTCATCTGCCACTCCTGCCAGTTGCCCAGCTCCCAATACGGCGCGTAGCCGAACACCTCGTGGGTGAGGTTGCCGTTGCCACTGGCGACGCGCGGCGAGCTCTGCGCGACCACCGCGGCGCGGGTCACGCCGCTCGACTTCGATTGCGCCGGCGGCAGGTTGGGATCGGGCGCCAGCACCGGCGCATTGGCACCGAGGGCGCGCTCCTGCGTCGCGTTGGGACCGACCGCAGGGTCAGCAACGGCCCCGCCGGTGGCCGCTCCGGCGCTGCTGCCGGGCACCACGTTCGCCAGCACGAAGGCGAGCGGCACGACGGCCAGGGCGAGCGCGCGACGTCGGGACGGTGCGAGATGGGTGAGACGCATGGTGCAGTGGGGAATGCGCCGGAACGCCGACGGGGTCTTGGGGGGCGTCGATCATAACCCGAGTGCCCGGATATCGCACACATGAGCCCGTCGATGTCACACAGCTGTGGCCACGCCACACATGCGTTCGTTGCAGCGCGGGAGCGCGACCTCGGCGTGCTAGGCTCCCCGCCCGTGACAGCAGGGCGTCGTCCGCGGTGAAGGGCCTGATCCTGAGCGGCGGCAAGGGAACCCGGCTCCGGCCGATCACCCACACCAGCGCCAAGCAGCTGGTTCCCGTGGCCAACAAGCCGGTGCTCTACTTCGCCATCGAGGCGATGGTCGAGGCGGGCATCGTCGACATCGGCATCATCACCGGCGACACCGGTCCCGAGGTGCGCGAGGCGGTCGGCGACGGCTCGCGCTTCGGCTGCCGCGTCACCTACATCCCGCAGCCCGCGCCGCTGGGCCTCGCCCACGCCGTGCTCACCGCCCGCGACTACCTCGGCGACGACCGCTTCGTCATGTACCTCGGCGACAACCTGATCCGCGACGGCATCGTCGCCCTGGTCGAGGAGTTCACCGCAGCCGCGCCCGACGCCATGATCCTGCTCGCCAAGGTGCCCGAGCCGGAGCGCTTCGGCGTCGCCGAATTGCAGGACGGACGCGTGGTGCGGCTGGTCGAGAAGCCCGAGGTGCCGGCGAGCGACCTCGCCCTGGTCGGCGTCTACCTCTTCTCCCCCGCCGTGCACGACGCCATCGACCGCATCGAACCCAGCCCGCGCGGCGAGCTGGAGATCACCGACGCCATCCAGCGCATGATCGACGACGGCAGCTCGGTGGTCCCGCACGTGATCACGGGCTGGTGGAAGGACACCGGCCGCCTCGAGGACATGCTCGAAGCCAACCGCATCGTGCTCGACGGCATGGAGCCGCGCATCGACGGCACCATCGGCGACAACGTCAAGCTGGAGGGCAAGGTGATCGTCGAGAAGGGCGCGGTGCTGAGCAACTGCCGGGTGCGCGGCCCGGCGATCATCGGCGAGCGCACCATCGTCGAGAACGCCTACGTGGGCCCGTTCACCGCCATCTACTACGACTGCGTGGTCCGCAACGCGGAGATCGAGCACTCCATCGTGCTGGAGCGCAGCCGCATCGAGAACGTCAACGGCAAGATCGAATCGTCGCTGCTGGGCAAGGACTGCGTGGTCTGCGAGTCGCCGGAACGGCCGCGCGCGCTGCGCCTGATGCTCGGCGACCATTCCAAGGTGGAGCTGCACTAGTGCCCTGGATGCCTCTCACCGAGAACATGGAGCGCGTGCTGGCGCGGCTGGGCGGCGTGCCCGCGGCGCAGCGCCTGGGCCGCATCGACGGCGTCATGGTCAAGACCTTCAAGAAGCACGCCGACCAGCGCGGCTACTTCATCGAGCAGCTCAAGCGCGGTGACCTCGACGACGACGGCAACCCGTTCATCCCTGAGCAGCCGTTCGCGCAGATGTCGCGCTCCCTGGCGTATGCGCGTGGGGGCAATCCTCCGGAGCTGATCAAGGCCTTCCACTGGCACAAGAAGCAGTGGGACTACTGGGACATCGTCGCCGGCAACGCGCGCGTGGTCCTCTGCGACCTGCGCGAGGGCTCGCCCACCGAGGGGCGCATCCAGGTGGTCATGCTCGGCGAGCACGCGCCGCGGATGGTGGCCATCCCCCCCTACGTCGCCCACGGCTATCAGTGCGTGTCGACGCAGGACGTCATCCTCAACTACTACGTCACCGAGCCGTACGACCCGACCGATCCCGACGAGGGCCGCATCGCCTGGAACGACCCGCGCATCGGCTTCGACTGGTCCATCGAGAACATCTAGACATGCGCCTCCTGGTCACCGGCGGAGCCGGCTTCATCGGCAGCGAGTTCGTGCGCATGACCCTGCGTGCGCACCCCGGCGACTCGGTGGTGGTGCTCGACAAGCTCACCTACGCGGGCAACCCGCGCAACCTCGACGCGGTGCGCGACGACCCGCGCTTCCGCTTCGTCCAGGCCGACATCGCCGACGCCGACGTGGTGCGGGAGCTGGCCCGCGAGGTCGACGCCATCGTCAACTTCGCCGCCGAGTCGCACGTCGACCGCTCCCTGGAGTCGCCGGGGCAGTTCATCCAGACCGACGTGTACGGCACCTTCGTGCTCATGGAGGCCGCGCGCGCGGCGGGGCACGAGCGCTTCCTGCAGGTGAGCACCGACGAGGTCTACGGCTCGGTGCACTCCGGGCGCTCCGTGGAGGACGACCCGCTGCGGCCGAGGTCGCCGTACAGCGCGTCGAAGGCCGGGGGCGAGATGCTGGTGTGGTCGTACCGCGCGTCGTACGGCTTCCCGGCGATCATCACCCGCGGCTCGAACACCTACGGGCACCACCAGTACCCCGAGAAGATCATCCCGTTGTTCGTCACCAACGCCATCGACGACCGGCCGCTGCCCATCTACGGCGACGGCCAGGCGGTGCGCGACTACCTGCACGTCGAGGATCACTGCACAGGGATCGACGTCGCGCTGCGCCAGGGCGTGCCCGGCGAGGACTACAACGTCGGCTACGGCGGCGAGGGCGTCAACGGCATCGCGGTCGCGGACACCATCCTGAGCGCGCTGGGCAAGCCGGATTCGCTGAAGCAGTTCGTCCAGGACCGCCCCGGACACGACCGCCGCTACGCGCTCGACACGGCCAAGCTGCGCTCGCTGGGGTGGGCGCCGCAGGTGTCGTTTGCGGACGGCATGCAGGGCACCGCGCGGTGGTATGTCGACAACCAGGACTGGTGGCGCCCGCTCAAGTCCGGCGAGTTCTGGGAGTTCTACCAGCGCAACTACAAGCCGCTGCACGGCGCCACCGCCGGCTGAGCATGCGCGTTCTGGTGCTCGGCGCGGGAGGACAGCTCGGGCGCGAGCTGGTGCAGCTCGGCGCCATCGGCCTCACCCGCGCCGAATGCGACATCGCGCAAGCGGGGGACGCCGAGCGCGCCCTGCGGCAGCACCGCCCCGACGCGGTGATCAACTGCGCGGCGTGGACGAAGGTGGACGCCGCCGAGACCCAGCGCGACGAGGCCTTCCGCGCCAACACGCAGGGCCCCCTGCTGCTGGCCCAGGCCTGCAATGACGCGGGCGTCCTGCTAACCCACATCAGCACCGACTACGTCTTCGACGGCACCGCCACCGCGCCCATCCCGGAGACGGCGCCCACCAGCCCGCTCGGCGTCTACGGCGAGTCGAAGCTCGAGGGCGAGCAGGCCGTCCGCGCCACCGCGCCGCGGCACCAGATCGTCCGCACCTCCTGGCTCTACGGCCAGGACGGCCCCAACTTCGTGCTCACCATGCTCCGCCTCGGCGCCGAGCGCGAGGAGCTGCGCGTGGTCGCCGACCAGCGCGGCGCCCCCACGTGGACCGGCCACCTCGCCCCCGCCCTGCTCCGCCTGCTGGAGCACGCCACCCCCGGCACCTACCACCTCACCAGCGGCGGCGAGACCACCTGGTGCGACTTCGCCCGCGCCATCATGACGTCCGCCGCCCTCCCCGCCCGCATCGAGCCCACCACCACCGCCGAGTACGCCGCCCCCGCGCCGCGCCCCGCGTATTCCGTGCTGGAAAACCGGGCCTGGCAGGCCCTGGGCGAGCCGCCGCTGGCCCAGTGGGAGCACGGCCTGGCGGCATATCTGGCCAGCCGTCGCGCCTGAAACGCACACGCTCGGGTATCATCAGCCCGATGCCGAGCGCAGGACGCGGCGCGCCATCCGTGGCCGATTCGCACCGGAGCGAGCCGGACGAGGCACCGCCCGCAACGACGCCGACCTCTGAACTCTATGGGAAGAGCTACTACGCCACCTACTTCGGTGGCGCGCCCTACGAGCGCAGCGAGCACTGGCTGAAGTTCTTCGGCCGCATCGCCGACCTGCTCGTCGCCGACATCGCTCCGCAAACCCATCTCGACGCCGGTTGCGCGATGGGCTTCCTGGTCGAGTCGATGCGCGACCGCGGCGTCGACTCGGAAGGGATCGACATCTCCGAGTACGCGATCGGCCAGGCGCGCGAGGACATCCGCCCGTATGTCCGCGCCGGCAGCATCCTCGACCCTTTCAGCAAGCGCTACGACCTGATCACCTGCATCGAGACCCTGGAACACCTGGACGCGCCGGATGCGGAGCGCGCAGTCGGAAATCTCTGCGCCCACACCGACGACATCGTCTTCACCTCGACGCCGACGGACTACGAGGAGCCGACCCACGTCAACGTGCGGCCGCCCGAGTACTGGGTGGAGCTGTTCCTGCGCTTCGGGTTCGTGCACGACGTCGACTACGACCACCGGGTCACCAACCTCGCTCCGTGGGGCATGCGCTTTCGCCGGGCCCGCGATCCGCTGGCCCGCCAGATCATCCGAACCGAACGCGAGCTGTGGCGGCTCCGCGACGAGAAGCAGACGCGCGATCGGCTGATCGTGCAGCGGACCGAAGAGGCCGCCGGACACCTGCGCACGCTGGACGAGCTGCTCGCCGCGCACGGACGCGACCTCGCCGAAAACCACCACCTCAGCGTTGAGCTGGAGGATGCGCAGGACCTGGTCGAGTCACTGCAGTGCGCTGCTGAGAAGGCGCACGAGGAGGCGGCCGAGCTGCGCGCCGAGCTCGACCGGCTGCGCTCCAACAACACCTACAGGGTGGCCGACAAGCTGCGCCGCTCGACGGTTCCGCTGCTGCCGCCGCAGACCCGCCGCGGCCGTTTCTTCCGCAGGGCGGTGCGGGCGGGCATCCTCGCCGCCGACCAGGGCCCCGGCGCCGTGGTGGAACGGCTGCGCGCACCCCGTCCGGCCACCGCGCCCACCGACTCCGGCACACCGCCGCTCGGCGAGGTCGATGAGCGCTGGAACGACTGGCTGGCCGCCAACGACCCCGACGCCGACGACCTGCGCGCCATGCGCATCGCCTCGGCGTCGTGGCCGCGGCGTCCCACGGTGAGCATCCTCATGCCCGCCTACGACTCCGAGGAGTGGTTCCTCAGCGCCGCCATCGACTCGGTGCGCGCCCAGGCCTACGAGAGCTGGGAGCTGTGCATCGCCGACGACGCCTCGCCCTCGGACTCGGTGCAGCGCACCGTGGCGCGCTACGCCGGCGACCCGCGCGTCAAGCTGGTGCGCCGCGAGAGCAACGGCGGCATCGCCATGGCCTCGCGGTCCGCAGCGGAGATCGCCACCGGCGAGCTGCTCGCCCTGCTCGACCACGACGACGTGCTCCGCCCCGACGCGCTCTACGAGATGGTCCGCCACCACCTCGCTCACCCCGACGACGAGATCGCCTACTCCGACGAGGACAAGCTCGATCCCTGGGGCCGCCGCGTCGAGGCCCATCTCAAGCCGGACTGGTCGCCCGAGCTGCTCGACTCCTGCAACTACATCTCGCACTTCACCGTGCTGACCCGCGAGCTGTTCGACCGCGCCGGCGGCTTCCGCCCCGGCTTCGACGGCAGCCAGGACTACGACCTGGTGCTGCGCGCAACCGAGGCGGCCCGCAGCGTCGGGCACGTCGCCAAGGTGCTGTACTCGTGGCGGATGATCCCGCGCTCCGCGGCGGCCAACGCCGACGCCAAGCCGGCCGCGTACGAGGCGGCGCGGCGCGCGCTGCTCAGCAGCATGGAGCGGCGCGGCGAGCCCGGCGACGTCGACCAGGGCTACTCGGCCGGCCTGTACACCATGCGCCGGCACATCGAGGGCAACCCCACGGTCGCGGTGGTGATCAGAGCCGGCAGGGGCACCTCCGCGGACACGCTGCGGCGCAGTGTCGAGAGCGTGGTCGAGGCGGGCCGCGACCGCGAGCTGCGCGTCATCCTCGTCGCCGGCGAGACCCAGGATGCGAGCCTGAAGATCTACATGGAGCACAGCGGCCACACCGTGGTCCGTCCCGGCGAAGGACACAACGCGGCGCGCATGGCCAACGCCGGCGTGGCCGCGGCCGGACCCGTCGACCACGTGCTGCTGCTCGACGCCGGCCTGGTGGTGAGCAAGCCGACGCTGCTCGACGGCCTGCTGGAGCAGAGCCAGCGCGCCGTGGTGGGCGCGGTCGGCGGCCGGGTGCTGCGCGCCCGCGGCGGCGTCGAACACGAGGGCATGCGCGTCGCCGCTGCGCAGGGTGGCGCGATCCCGCTGGACATGAGCGACTACTTCGGCATGGGCCGGGTGAACCGCACCGTCAGCGCGGTGAGCGCCACCTGCATGATGGTCAAGCGCTCGCTGTGGGAGCAGCTGGGCGGCTTCGACGAGGCCTACCGCGTCGCCTTCGCCGACGCTGACTTCTGCCTGCGTCTGGGCCGCAGCGGCCACCGCACCGTCTACACGCCACTCGCCGAGGTGCGCCGCCTCCACGACGACCCCGCCGCCACGCTGCCCCCGCTCGAGGACGAGCGCATCTTCCTGCTGCGCTGGAACGCCACCGGAGAACTGTCCGATCCGTTCGTGGGGCGCCACCTGCGATCGGTGCGACCGAGGATGTACGCATGAATGCAAGCAGCGTCGGGGGCCTGATCAAGGGCCACTACCGCCGCTTCGCCAGCTTCCTCTGCGTCGGGCTGACCGGCGTGGTCACCACCAACGGCGGGCTCTGGCTGCTGCACAGCCACGCCGGGGTCGGCTCGGTGTACCTGGCCGGCATCCTCGCCGGCGAGGCGGGCATTCTGGTCACCTTCGTCCTCAACAACCTGTTCACCTGGCGCGGCCAGGGGCACCGCCCGCTGTGGCTGCGGCTGGCCCTGTTCCACGTGGTCACCTGCGGCGGCCTCGGGCTCTACCTGCTCACCATCGCGGTGCTGCACGGGGGGTTGGGCGTGTACTACGTCGCGGCGGGCCTGTGCGGATCGGGCGCGGCCGCGGTGTGGAACTACCTGGCCAGCCACTACCTCATCTTCCACGGCCGGCACATCACCGAGGTGCTCGACGACGAGGACGACGCGATGCCCGAGACGGTGTTGCGCGGCACCGTGGACGGAACCTCGCCGCGGCTGGTGCCCGCCGAGCGCGAGCGCTAGACCCGGCGCCTGGACCGCTCGGTCAGGAGCTCAGGAGACCCACTTCAGCAGCCGGATCACGCCCATCGGCGCGGCCTGCTTGTGGGCGCTGACGTCGGTGCGAGAGCGGATCTCGGCGAGGTTGTCGTGGTAGTGGCGGTACGCCCGCCAGAGCATCTCCTCGTTGGTGAGGGTGGGTCGCCAGCCCAGCTCCCGCTTGATCTTGGTGGTGTCGAAGACGAAGTCCTCGGCGATCATGCGGTAGTGGTACGGCCCCAGCGGTGAGAGCTTGAGCCGGTCGGCCGCGCGCATGCCGAACAGCGTCGGCCCCTTGGGCAGCGTGGCCACGCGCGCGCCGGTGCCGGCCTGGGCGATGACGTACTCGTAGACCTGGCGCAGCGTCTTGACGTCGTCGGAGCCGATGTGGAACACGTCGGTGCCCACCTGGTCGGTGGCGCGGATGCAGGCCTCGGCGAGATCCTGCGCATAGATGAACTGGTAGCGGTTGCCGCCGCCGCCGACCATCCACACCTTGCGACCCTCGTCGATGAACTCGAAGAGGATGGCCAGCAGGCCCAGCCGGCCCTCGTCGATGATGGTGGGGCAGCGGATGATGGTGGCGTCGAGCGAGTCGCCGAAGTCCTCGAGGATCTTCTCCCCCTCCCACTTCGACTCGCCGTAGATCTCCACCGGCGCGGGCTGGTCGTCCTCACGCACCGGGCGGCCGAGGTTCTCGCCCCACAGGCAGTTGGACGAGGTGAAGACCAGCTTGCGCACGCCCTTGCGCGCCGCCTCGCGGGCGAGCACCCGGGTGCCCTCGACGTTCGACGTCCAGAGGAACCGCGTGTCCTTGACGGCGTGGGCGAGGATGGCGGCGCAGTGGAACACCGCGTCGACCTGGTGCTCGGTGAGGAGGCGCGCCACGGTGTCGCGGTCGCGGATGTCGCCCTGCACCGAGCGCAGACCCTCGTGGGTCATGTCGTCCTGCTGCAGGTCGACGTTGACCACGCTCCACCCGCTGTCAAGCAGCCGCCGCTTGAGCACGCCTCCGAAGAAACCGGAGCCCCCTGTGACCAGGGCGGTCTGGGCGCTCAGGCCGCGACCTCGGCCTTGGACGGGGTGCGGACCTCCTCGTGGTACTCCTCCTCGACGTTCACCGACCACACGTCGTGGGTGGTGCCGGTGACGATGTTCTCCACGGAGAGCATCGCGGTGTACATCGAGTGGTCCTGGTTGTTGTAGCGGTGCATGCCGTTGCGACCGGTGGGGAAGACGTTGGCCGCCTCGCGGGCCAGCCAGTTGCGCATGATGTCGACGTTGGCCTTGTAGGCGTCGTCGTAGAACGGGTACGCCTTGGGCATGCGCACCACGTAGCCGGCCTCGACCACGCTGGCGTCGGCGAGCTTGAGCTCCTGCAGCTCACGCTTGGCCAGCTCGACCAGCTTGTCGTCGTCCATCGTCCACAGCGGATCGCCCTCGGTGACGAAGAACTCCATGCCCAGGCAGGTGCGCCCTTCCTTCACAAGGTAGGGCGACCAGGAGCCGAAGTTCTGGATGCGGCCGACGTTGACCTGCGGGTCGTGGATGTAGATCCAGTTGTCGGGAAAGCCCTTGTCCTTGGGCACCACCACGGCGACGGTGAGGAAGTCGCGGTAGCGCAGGGACTTCGCCGCCTGCTGCACCTCGGCGGGCGCGGGCGGATCCATGGCCATGATCAGCTCGGAGAACGGCATCGAGGAGATCACGTGCGAGCTGGGGATGCGCGTGGGCTTGCCGTCGATCGTCGCGGTGACCGCCTCGACGCGGCCGTCGCGGCGGTGCAGCGCCGTCACCGGCGACTTCATCAGCACCGTGCTCCCAGCAGCCTCCACCTTGTCGCGCGCGAACTCCCACATCATTCCCGGGCCGTACTTGGGGTAGTTGAACTCCTCGATCAGCGAGGTGACGTCCTTCTGGTTGCGCCTGGGCATCATGGCGTTGATCACCGCGGTGACCAGCGACAGGTTCTTGATGCGCTGCGCGGCCCAGTCGGCCTCGATCTGGTCGGCGGGGACGCCCCAGACCTTCTCGGTGTAGGTCTTGAAGAAGATGCGGTAGAGGCGCCAGCCGAAGCGCGCCGCGGTCCAGCCCTCGAACTTGGTCTGGTCCTTGGGCGGGTTGAGGCGCACCCAGAAGTACGAGCCGAAGCAGCGGATGGCTTCGAGCAGCCCCAGGCCCTTGAGCGCGTTGAAGGCGCGCAGCGGGTAGTCGAAGAGGTTGCCGCGGTAGTAGATGCGGCTCATCCGCGGCCGGAGCAGGAAGTTCTCCTTGCCGAGGATCTCGAACCACAGGTCGTCGACCGGCTTGACCTTGGTGAAGAAACGATGGCCGCCGATGTCGAAGCGCCATCCGTCGCGCTCGACGGTGCGCGAGATGCCGCCGACCACGTCGTCCGCTTCGAGCACAGTCGAGCGAACACCGTACTTGGTGAACTGGTAGGCCGCCGTGAGACCCGCCGGGCCCGCGCCGATGACGACGGGCTGGATCCCAACCGAGGCATCGCCTACCACGGAGCTACCACGCTCCGATGGCAATGGATTCACGGGGCGTGATTATCACACAGTCTGCCTTTGCGGCGTGGGGTTCGGGGCCTGGCCACCGCGACGGCGGCGCCTGGCGAGGAGCGGCGGCACGGCGAAAACGCCCACCGCGAAGGCGACGCTGCCGATCGCGGCGCCGGCCAGGCCGTTGCGCCACGACGTGGGCCGGTACGACATCACCACGGTGTGATGGCCGGCGGGAACCACCACGCCGCGCAGCGCCAGGTTGGCCGGATGGATCGCCACCGGCTGCCCGTCGAGCGTGGCCTGCCAGCCGGGGAACCAGCTGTCGGCGAGCACCAGCAGGCCGGTGCGCGGCGTGTCGACCTGGATCTCGGCGCGGTCGTCCTGGTAGCTCGACACCGTCGCGGGAATCGGCGCCTCGCTGCTGCTGGGAAGCTGCGCGCCCTCGACGATCGCCTGCTTGCGGGGGTCGTAACCCGGCTGGATCATCATCGCGCCCGCGTAGTCCTCGTTCTGCGCGGTGGCGACGTCGAAGTACACGTTGGCACGCGCCATGGCCCGGGTGTTGCGGTAGATGGTCACGCCGTCGGGCTGCTTGCTGTCGACGACGAGCTGTCCCGGCGGCGGCGCGCCGTGGGAGTCGAGGAGCCCGTTGCGCGCCATGAAGTAGGTGACGTTGACGGCGTCGACGAAGGGATTGTCGAACGCCTGAATCGTGGTCGGCCCCTCCCAGGTCATGCGGTCGATGAACTGCTTGTCGACGAAGAGCGAGAGGTAGCGGTGCATGCGCTCGGGGAACAGGGCGTCGAGGCTGAGCGGCGAGTCGTAGTTGAAGGCCGACTGGTCGTCGACGTACATGGTGTCGCCCGGGAACATCACCCGCCCGGTGCCGCTGGGCATCACCGTCTGGAGCCGCGTCGACGTCGGCGTCGGCAGGAAGGTGGGATAGCGCAGCGGCATGGGGGCGATCGGGCTGGCCAGCAGCACCATCTCGACGACCAGCGCCGCGGCCGCCGCCAGGCCCGCGCCCAGTCGCGGCCGCCGCCACCGGGCCAGCAGGGCGAGCGCAACCATGCCGACGAGCAGCGCCACCGTGGCCACGACGATGCGCACGTGATGCTCGCGAAGCTGGATCGCCGCGCGCTGCAGGCTGCCCAGCTCCCACAGGATGGCGCCGATGGCCGCGAAGGCGCCGGCGATCTCCCACCAGCGCACTCTCGGACGTTGCTCGACGAGGCGATGCAGCCCGGCGCCCGCCAGCAGCGCGACGGCGATGGAGCCGCCCACGCCGAGGTAGCGGAAGGTGTAGACCTGCTCGACGATCGGCGCGTGGCCGATCCAGTCGTTGAGCCAGCCCGGCCAGCCGTACTCCTTCAGCGTCGAGACCAGCGCGACCAGCAGCATGGCGATGCCGATGCCGCGCGGCAGCACCCGGGAGCGCAGGCCGAGCAGCGCCAGGAAGGTCGCGGCGATGCCGAACCACTGGTTCGACTGCAGCGGCACCCAGCGGGGCGCGATCACCTGGGGCAGCGTCGTCGTGTCGACGGCGAGCAGCGCCGCGTGGCCGCCGGCGGGGTGGATGTTGAAGGCCGCGCCGAGGTATTCGAGCAGGGGCAGCACCAGAGGCAGCGAGACGGCCAGCCCCAACCCCACGCCGGCCACCATCGCCGCTGCGCTCAGCGCCGGGGGACGCCAGGCGCGACTCTCCCAGGCGATGCCACCGAGGCGGACCACCGCGTAGATCGCCGCGACGGCGACGCAGATGAAGCTCTCCTCCGGCATGCCCGCCAGGATGGTCAGCGCCAGGCCGGCGCCGGTGACCACCATGCCGCTGCGCCATCGCCGCCGTGCGCACATCTCGATGCCGAGCAGCAGGAGCGGCAGCATCACGCAGACCGACGTCTCGATGTTGTTCTCGCGCCCGATCAGCTGGCCGGAGAGCATGAAGGCGACCCCGGCGGCGGCGGCCACCCAGACGCGCATGCCCAGGTACCAGGCGAAGACGGACATGAGGATGCCACCGAGCAGGAGACGGCCCAGCAGCGTCAGGTCCCACACGGTGGTGGTGGGATGGAGCAGCACCGGCCAGTTGAGCGGGTTGAGGAAGCCGCCCTGGGCCGACGCCAGCAGGGGCACACCGAAACCCTGGTTGGCGTTCCAGAGCGGGGCGCGGCCGGCGCGGACCTCGGTCGACGCCTTCACGTTCCAGGGGTCCTGCTGCCACGCCGAGGCGGCGGGGTCGAAGACGTTCTCCGGCCCGTGGATGTCGTACGCGTCGCCGTTCTGGTAGGCGCGGATCGACGACGGGTAGCCGGGATCCGGCGCGTAGCCCTCGCTGCCCGCCATGTAGGCGGTGGTCATCATGGTGTGGCCGTGGAAGACCACGGCGCGGTAGGTGATGACCAGCGCGAGCAGGTTGACGGCGACGATGATCGCCGCGCCCGCCGCCACCCGGGTGGCTCGGCGCGACTCGATGCGGGCTCGAACGGCGGCCAGCTTCACCCCGGGGAACCCTGCTGGGCCGCGGACGCGATGATGCCGGTCCTCCTGCTCGAAACTGCGCGGCGGGCAGGATAGCAGGCACGTATCGCAGCGCTTCCCGGGGCAATCCCCGGCGGGGCGCGCCGATCGACGCCGGTATGATGCCGCCGATGGAGCGCAGCGCCGCAGCTCCGGCGACCGCGCCGCGCCGGTCGATCCTGGAGCGCACCGCCGAGGTGTCGCCGCATCACCGGCTGGACCGGCGGCTGCCCGTGGTCGGCCCCGCCGCGGTCGCGGTGGAGCGTGCGCTGCGCCGCGGGCTGCGCTGGTACCTGTGGCCGGTGACGGCGCGGACGAGCAGCCACAACCGCGCCGTCGCCGAGGTTGTGGAGGCACAGCGGCGCGAGCTGTCCAGGCTGCGCCTCGACGCCGAGCGCCTCGACCGCGACCTCGGCCTGCTCTCCCGGCCCGAGTGAGCCGCGTCGCCATCGTCGTGGTCCGCTTCGGCGCCGGCATCACGGGCGGCGCCGAGCTGCACGCGCGGATGGTCGGCGACCGTCTCGCCGAGCGGGGCCACGAGGTGACCGTGCTGACCACCTGCGCCGAGGACTACGTGAGCTGGGCCAACGTGCTGCCGGCAGGTGAGAGCCGCGAAGGGCGCCTGCGAGTGCTGCGCTTCCCCGTGCGCGCCGAGCGCGACCTGCAGCGCTGGGAGGCGGCGATGCAGCCCATCCTGGAGCGCCGCTGGAGCGACGCCGACGAGCAGGCGCTGCTCCGCGAGCAGGGCCCCGACAGCCCCGCGCTGCTCGCCCACCTGCGCGAGCACGGCCGCGACCACGACGTGGTGATCTTCTTCACCCTGCTCTACGCCCCGACCGCACTGGGCCTGCCCATGGTGTGCGACCGCGCCATCCTCGTGCCCACCCTGCACGACGAGCTGTCGGCGCAGCTCGACGCGCAGGCGCGGGCGCTGGGCCTGGCGCGCTGGGTGATGTGGAACACGCCCGAGGAGCGCGCCCTCGCCGAGCGCCTCTACGGCATCGACGACGTGCCCGGGGCGATCGCGGGCGCCGGCATCGAGGTGCCGGAGGGCGCAGCGTCGCAGGCGGCCGCGGTGCGCGAGCGTTTTGGCCTTTCTCGGCCATATCTCCTCTACGCGGGACGGGTCGACCCCGACAAGGGCTGCGCCGAGCTGTTCGAGCACTTCACCGCCTGGGCCGCGCGCGACGACCGCGCCGACCTGGTGCTCGCCGGCGGCGCCTGGATGGAGATCCCGCGGCACCCGCGCATCCACCACCTCGGCCACGTCGAGCGTGCCGACCTGGCCGCGCTGATGACTAGCGCCGTCGCCACCGTGGTGCCGTCGCGCAACGAGAGCCTGAGCATGGCGGCGCTGGAGTCGCTGGCGACCGGCGTGCCCATCCTGGTTACCGCCGGCTCCCCCGTGCTGGTCGGGCACGCGCGGCGCAGCGGCGCGGGCTTCGTCTACCGCAACGCCACCGAGCTCGGCGCCGCGCTGACGCTGCTCCTCGACCAGGACGGCACGCGCGCCGCCATGGGTCACGACGGACGCCGCTACGTCAGCGCCAACTTCACGTGGGATCGCATCATGGGCCTCTACGACGAGGCGATCCGCAGCGTGGCCGCCCAGCCGGTGAGCGCATGAGCGACGACGCGCTGGTCGCGCGGGCGCGCCGGTCCGTCGAGGAGAAGTCGCAGCGCGGCGTCTACGCCGGCGACCTCCGCGACGCCCTCGCCGAGCCGCTCGACCTGCGCTCCGATCCCGCGGTCGCCGCCGGACCCGCGTGGCCCGAGGCGGTGGCGACCGTGACCGTCACGGTGAGCGCCCCGCCGCCGTCGTCGCGCCGCGGCGTCGGACCCGCGGTGACCGCGCTGAAGCGCACCGTCGAGCGCGCCCTGCGCTGGTACCTTCCCCCAGTCGCCGCGCAGATCACCCGCCACAACCAGGCGGTGCTGGACGTGCTCGCCGAGCACAACCGGCAGATCGTCGAGCTGCGCCGCGAGGTGGACGGGCTGCGCCGGCGCCTCACCGTCCTGGAGGAGCGCACCCGAGCCGACGGCGACCACCGCCGCCGATGACGGCGGTCCACCAGGTCGTCCCCGTCCTGCTCCACGCCGACGCCATCGGCGACGAGGCGCGCGCCATCCGCGACGGGCTGCGGGGTCGCGGCTTCGAGTCGGAGGTTTTCATCCTCCCCCAGGACCGGCGGCCCGACAACCTCGACGGCAGCGCCCGGCCGATCGCGGAGCTGCTCGACCCCGTGGCGACCGGGCCACCCCAGGCGGTGCTCTATCACTACGCGGTCGCCTCGCAGGCAACACCGATGCTCTGCGACTCCGCGCTGCCGCTGGTGCTGATCCACCACAACGTGACCCCGGCCCGGTGGTTCCACATGATCGACCCGGCCCACGAGGCGAGCCTGGCCGCCGCGGCCACCGACCTGCCCCTGCTGCGCGACCGCACCGCGCTGGCCCTCGGCGACTCCGAGTTCACCCGCCGCGAGCTCGACGCGCTGGGCTTCGCCCCCACCGGCGTGCTGCCCATCCTGCTCGACCAGGCTCCCTACCGCGAGCACCGCCCCGGCCCGCTGCACGGCGAGATCGCGGCCGCGCCCACGCTGCTCACGGTCGGCCGGGTCGCCCCCAACAAGTGCATCGAGGACTGCATCCGCCTGCTCGCGGCCTACCGCGCCGGGGTCGACCCGCGCGCCCGGCTGTGGGTCGCGGGCGACGCCGACCGGCTGCCCGTCTACCGCGACGCCCTGCTGCGGCTGGTCGCCCGGCTGGGCCTGCAGGACGCCGTGCGCTTCCTCGGACGCGTGACCCAGCAGGAGCTGATCGACTGCTACCGCGGCGCCACCGCCTACGTCTCGATGAGCGAGCACGAGGGCTTCGGCGTCCCGCTCCTGGAGGCGATGGTCTGCGAGCTGCCCATCCTCGCCTTCCCCTCGACCGCGGTTCCCTTCACCCTCGGCGGCGCCGGATTGCAGGTGCCGGTCAAGGACTTCCCGCTCATGGCCGAGGCGCTCGGCCTGCTGCTCGGCGACCCCACCGCGCTCGCCGACCACGTCGACCGCGGCCGGCGACGTGCCGCCGAGCTGGCCCCTGAGCGCACCCTCGACCACCTCCTCGCCGTCCTCGCACCTCTGCTGCGTTCCTGAGCCCCGCTGGTAGACTGGCCCCCACATGAGTCGCTCCCCCAGCGCTGCGGCGCTCGAAGGGTGGGCGTGATGGCGACGTCCGTCGAAACGCATCTGCCCACCGACGCCGGCGCCGCGACCTCCTCCGAGCTTCGTCGCGGCGCGCTGCGGCGCCACGCCAACCTGACCCGCGAGCTGGCCATCAGCCAGTTCAAGCTCAAGTACACCGGGTCGGTGCTCGGCTACCTGTGGTCGCTGTTCAAGCCGCTGATGCTGTTCGCGATCCTCTACGTGGTCTTCGCCAAGCTCTTCCACCTCGACCGCAACACGCCCAACTTCGTCATCCAGCTGCTGCTCGCCATCGTGCTCTTCACCTTCTTCCAGGAGACCACGGCGGCGGCGATGAACTCCATCGCCAGCAACGGCAACATGATCCGCAAGGCCTACTTCCCGCGCAGCATCCTGGTGGTGGCGGCGACGCTCAGCTCGCTGATGACCTTCTTCATCAACCTGGCGCTGATCATCATCATCGCCGGAGCGCTGGGCCGGCTCAGCCTGGGCTGGGACAGCCTGCTCGCCCCGCTGTTCGTCATCGAGCTGTACCTGCTGGTGCTGGGCATCTCGCTGCTGCTCTCGTCGCTGTTCGTCTTCTACCGCGACCTGGGGCACATCTGGGACATCTTCATGCAGCTGCTCATCTACGCCAGCGCGGTGATCTACCCGATCAGCTTCGTGCCGCCGCGGCTGCAGGCCTGGGTGATGGGTAGCCCGGTGGCGCAGATCATCCAGGACATGCGCCGCGCGCTGGTGTCGACGCAGATCAAGTGGACGGCCGAGATCATGGGGGCCACCTACTTCGTGCCCTTCGCCATCATCGCCATCCTGCTGGGGCTCGGCTTCTACGTGTTCAACCGCCTCACCCCACGGTTCGCCGAATACCTTTGAGCGCCGCCGTCACCTGCGCCAACGTCAACAAGACGTTCCGCATCCCGCTCGACCGCAGCACCACGCTCAAGTACCGCGCCACGCACCTGCGCAGCGCCTCGCGCTACCAGGACCTGCACGCGCTGAACGACATCAGCTTCGAGGTGCCCGAGGGACAGTTCCTCGGCATCATCGGCCACAACGGCTCGGGCAAGTCGACGCTGCTCAAGGTGCTCTCGCGCATCTACACGCCGGACAGCGGCATCGTGCACGTCAACGGCAACGTGTCGCCGTTCCTCGAGCTCGGCGTCGGCTTCAACCCCGAGCTGACCGCGCGCGAGAACATCTACCTCAACGGCGCCGTGCTCGGCCTCACCCGGGCGGAGCTGGACCAGCGCATCGACGGCATCATCGCCTTCGCCGAGCTGGAGAACTTCGCCGACCAGAAGCTGAAGAACTACAGCAGCGGCATGCAGGTGCGCCTCGCCTTCTCCGTCGCCATCCAGGCCGACGCGCAGATCCTGCTCATGGACGAGGTGCTCGCCGTCGGCGACGCGCGCTTCCAGGAGAAGTGCTTCGACGTCTTCGCCCGCTACAAGCGCGAGGGCAAGACCGTCGTCCTGGTCACCCACGACGTCGGCTCGGTCAACCTCTACTGCGACCGCGCGCTGCTGCTCGACCACGGCAAGCTGCACGCGGACGGCGCGGCGTCCGAGGTCACCGCGCTGTACCGCCGCATGATGGGCGCGGTGTCCGAGGCGGAGGACAGGGGTGGCGGGGAGGTCCTCGCCGGCGACCGCTGGGGAACGCGCGAGGTGGAGATCACCGGGGTGCGCCTGCTCGACATCGACGGCGGCACCCACCGCGTCTTCACCGCGGGCGCGCCGCTGATCGTCGAGGTCGACTACGCGGTGCAGGGACAGGTGGACGACTTCCTCTGCGCGCTGCGCGTCGACCGCAGCGACGGGCTGACGCTGGCCAACCCGGAGACGGTGATGGGGCAGCTCAGCATGAACCGGCAGCTCCCCGGCAGCACCGGGACGCTGCGCTACCGCGTCGACGCGCTGCCCCTGCTCGCCGCCAGCTACACGCTGACGCTGACCATGCACGACGCCCATCGCGGCCACACCTACGACCACCTGGAGCGCGCCCTGGGCTTCCGGGTGATCGACGAGAAGAGCCGCCCCGGCCTGGTGGAGCTGGGCGGCCGCTGGGACGCGGACGAGCGCGGGTCATCTGCGCGCTGACGCGCGCGGTGGGGGGAGCGGCTGGCGTGACGGCGGCCTAGGTGGCCGCCATCCCCACGATCGGCTTGTTCAACGGCGAGCCGCCGTGCGAGCCGAGGCCCTGCATGGCGTCGCCGTAGGGGAAGATGCCGCCGTCCGCGGCGACCAGCCAGTAGCCGCCGTCGTCGCCGCTCTGGGCCATGCCCACGATCGGCTGGTTGAGCGGCGCGCCACCGTGCGAGCCCCAGCCCGCCGCGTCGCCGTAGGGGAAGATGCCGCCGTCCGAGGCGACCAGCCAGTAGCCGCCGCCGTCGGTGGTGGCGGCCATGCCCACGATGGGCTTGTTGAGCGGCGAGCCGCCGTGCGAGCCCCGGCCGACCGCGTCACCGTAGGGGAAGATGCCGCCGTCCGAGGCGACCAGCCAGTAGCCGTGCCCGGTCGGGGTCGGCTGCATGCCGACGATCGGCTGGTTGAGCGGCGAGCCGCCGTGCGAGCCGTAGCCGCCCGCGTTGCCGTAGGGGAAGATGCCGCCGTCCGAGGCGACCAGCCAGTAGCCGCCGCCGTCCGCGGTGGCGGCCATGCCCACGATCGGCTTGTTGAGCGGCGAGCCGCCGTGCGAGCCGAGGCCCTGGGTGGCGTTGCCGTAGGGGAAGATGCCGCCGTCCGCGGCCACCATCCAGTAGCCCCCGCCGCCCGGCATCGGCGCCATGCCGACCATGGGCTGGTTGAGCGGCGCGCCGCCGTGCGAGCCCCAGCCGATCGCGTTGCCGTAGGGGAAGATGCCGCCGTCCGAGGCGTCCATCCAGTACCCGCCGCTGCGGGGCGGCAGCAGGTAGGTGAAGTTGCCCGGCAGGGTGGCGCTGCCCGCCGGGTCGGAGACGGTGACGTCGACCGGGCCCGGCGAGTGCGGCGGCGTCAGCGCGCGCAGGTGCTGCTGGTCGAAGCGGAGCGTGGTCTGGGCGGGCACGCCGCCGAAGAGCACCACGCTGTTCTCGTCGAACAGGTCGCCGGTGACGTCGACCCAGGTGCCGCCGCGGGTGAAGCCGCTGCCCGGTGACGACGTGCTCACCGAGGGCGGCGTCAGGGTGAGCCTGGTGATCAGCGTGCCCCAGTTGTTGGCGTGCCCGTTGCCCACCGCCGAGTACTCGGTCGCCACCCACACCTTGGTGGGGTCGGCGGGGTCGACAACCGAGCCGGAGTAGTCGCCCCAGCGCGTCGGCTGGGTGCCCGAGCAGTTGCAGTCGTAGGGTCCCTGCCCGGCGCCGCCGTCGAGCACGCCCGCGGAACCGAGCGTCTGCGACCCGGGGTCGAAGGCGAAGGCTCCCGAGGACATGAAGCGCGCCGCCGAGCCGCGGCTGAAGCCGAAGAACGGCGTGCCGTTCTGGTCGAGCGCGTAGTTGGGATAGGCGAAGTCCTCACCGGCGCCGGAGGAGATGATGAAGGCGTCGGGAAGCGTCCAGTTGCTGGTGTTGACGGCGAAGATCGACAGGCCCGAGTCGGCGCTCTGCACCGCGGTGCTGCCGCCGGTCCACAGCATGTTGCTCTGCCACACCGCGTTGAGGAAGCGGTCGTCACCGCTGTCGACGGCCACGCTGCTGTTGGGCTGCGGGATCGGCGCCGGGGGGGCCGTGATCAGGACGTTGGCGCCGCACGACGGGCACATGCCGAGGTCGTGCTGCGTGAAGGTCGCGCTGATGCTCGCGGTCGGCACGCCGGTGACGGCGATGGCGCTGACGCTCTGCCGGGCGGGCAGCGTCGCGCCGCAGCCCGGCGGCAGCGCGCCCGGCACGTTGTTGAAGGCGACGTACGCAGTTGTGGCCGAGGTTGGCGCGATCACCGGGGCGTAGCCGAAGGCGCTGCAGTCCATGCGCCGGGTCGCGTGCGCGGTGATCGGGCTGGTCACCGCGGCGACCATCTCGGTCTTGTTGACCACGGTCAGCTCGGCGCCGATCCAGTTGCCGGTGTTCGGGTCGGAAGGGGCCCCGTAGTCGAAGTCGTTGCCGGAGACGATCACCTTGTCGCCGTTGAGCCCGAGCTGCGGCTGGTCCATGAGCACGCCGTTGGCGCTCTTCACCGAGAACACGTTCCACGTCGTCGGCGTGGCGTCGGTGGAGACGGCCAGGCCGATCCAGCTGTTGGTGCCGGCCGCCTGCGACTGCGACCCGTTGACCAGCAGCGGGTCGTAGTAGACGATCGAGGTGAACCAGCGCGAGCTGCCGCTGTCGAAGACGATGCGCGGGTCGGAGATGGAGAACGTCTGGTTGCCGATGCGGGAGTCGGCGGTGTTCCACAGGTCCTTGAGCAGCACGGTGTGCGGGCTGCTGCCGTCGTGGTTCATGGTCAGCAGGGTCAGGTTGACCTCTTCGGCGACGATCGAGGCGCTGGCCGACATGGTGGTGTCGGGCGGGCTCACCCCCGGCCCCTGGCTGTCGTGCGACACGCCCTGGTAGGTCTGGAGCTGGTCGACCCCGCTGAGCGCAGAGCTGCTCACCCTGGCGGCGTCGAGGGTGCGCACGCTGCCGCCGCTGGCCGAGGCGGTCTGCGCCACGCGCGACCGCACCCCGGGGCTCTGCGGCCGGCGCTGCGGCGCGAGGGGCGCGGCGACGGCCGCCGAGTGCACGCTCGCCGCCTGGGAGGCGGGCACCGCGGCGGGATGCGAGACGCCTTTGAGGGTGAGCACTTCGTCGTGCGCGCCGCTGAGCACCCGGCCCGGCGCCCCCGCGGCGTCCGCCGCCCGCGGCACCAGGCTGAGGACGGTGACGGCGACGGTCGCCCCGGCGAGTGCCAGGGCGCCGGCGCGCCGAGGGGTGCGTGGACGCGACATGTGCGTGGTTCTCCTGCCAGTCCGGCGGCTCGTGGGATTGAGACGGCGCGGCGCCGGAACGGGATGCTAGCAATGCCCGGGTGGCTGTGTGCCAATCGCCGAAGCGATCAGGGCGTTGGGGACATTCCCACGATGGGCCGGTTGAGCCGCAGGTTGCCGGTCGAGCCCCAGCCGCCCGCGTCGCCGAAGGGGAAGATGCCGCCGTCCGACGCCACCAGCCAGTAGCCGCGGCCACTCGGGGTGGCGGCCATGCCCACGATCGGCTGGTTGAGCCGCGTGCCGCCCGTCGAGCCGAGCCCCTGGGTGGCGTCGCCGAAGGGGAAGATGCCGCCGTCCGCGGCGACCAGCCAGTAGCCGCCGCCGTCGGGGGTGGACGCCATGCCGACGATCGGCTGGTTGAGACGCATGTTGCCCGTCGAGCCGAGGCCCTGGGCGGCGTCGCCGAAGGGGAAGATGCCGCCGTCGCTGGCGACCAGCCAGTAGCCGCGGCCGCTCGGCGTCGACGCCATGCCCACGATGGGCCGGTTGAGCCGCATGCCGCCCGCCGAGCCGAGGCCCTGGGCGGCGTCGCCGAAGGGGAAGATGCCGCCGTCCGCGGCGACCAGCCAGTAGCCGCCGCCGTCCGGGGTGGACGCCATGCCGACGATGGGTTGGTTGAGGCGCAGGTTGCCGGTGGAGCCCAGGCCCTGCGCCGCGTCGCCGAAGGGGAAGATGCCGCCGTCCGCGGCGACCAGCCAGTAGCCGCGCCCGCTCGGGGTGCGGGCCATGCCGACGATGGGCTGGTTGAGGCGCATGTTGCCCGTCGAGCCGAGGCCCTGCGCGGCGGTGCCGAAGGGGAAGATGCCCCCGTCCGCCGCGACCAGCCAGTAGCCGCTGGTGGGTGCCGGTGGCGGCGGCGCCATGGCGCCCCAGGGCGAGCCGACCCCGCTGGGCCCGTCGTACCCGACACCCGCGGTGCAGAGGTAGGCCGGGGAGCAGGTCCCGTTGCTGCCCGACACCATGTCGGTGGCCGGGCTGGAGTACAGGGTCTGGGCGCCGCCGCCGGGGAGACCGCCGCCGTCCGCCGCGATGCCCGCCACCAGGGGCGCGCCGACGCTGGTGCCGCCCAGGGCGAGCCAGCCGCCGCTGAGGTAGGTGTCGTACACGGCGACGCCGCTCTGCGGGTCGGCGACCACGGTGACGTCGTTGTCGGTGCGCCGGGCGCAGCCGCCGTCGTGCTGCCACGCCGGCTTGGGCTCGTACGCGCTGCAGCCGCTGCCCGTGCCCGCCCACACCGTCTCGCTCCAGCCCCGGGCGTTGCCCGCCCGGCGCAGCGTGGTCCCGCCCACCGCGACCACGTACGGCGAGGTCGCCGGGTAGGAGGTGCCGTAGCCGCTGTCGCCGCTGGCCACGGTGACGGTCACCCCGGCGCGGTTGAGCTGCGGGTCGCTGAGCGTCTCGGTGCCGAACTCGCCGGCGCCGAGGCTGAGGCTGACCTCGCGGGCGCCGAGCTGGATGGCCAGGTTGACCCCCTGCATGATGGTCTGCACGCTGGCGCTGCCGGTCTGGTCCTGGGGCACCTCGACCAGCAGGATGGCGCAGTTGGGGCAGCTCGCCGACACCATGTCGAGGTCGAGCGAGATCTCCTGCGACCAGCCCGCGTCCGGCGTCGCCGCGCCGTTCATGTTGACCTTGCGGAAGCAGCTTCCCGCGGATGTGCAGGCGGACAGCCCGTAGCTCGCCCGGTAGACGGCCAGGTCGGCCTCGGCGTTGGGGTCGTCGCCGACGTCGACCACGGCGACGGTCTGGCCGCGGCCGCCCGCTGCGCCGATGGCGTAGGCGCTCTGCAGGTCTGCCGGGCCGTAGCCGCCGACCGACGCGGCGGTGACGCCGTGCAGCACCGGGCCGCCGGCGCGGGCCAGCCTGACGCGCGCGAAACAGCGGACGTGGGCGGCGGCGACGGGCGCTGCGCACACCGCCGCGCTGGCCTGTGGCGCAGCGTCGCCGGAGTTTGTGTCAGCCTGGGCCAGAACCGGGGAGGCGGGTGCGGTCAGCGCGGCGAGGGAGAGGAGAACCAGTGCTGCGCGACGCACCGTTCCCATGGCTACTGCTGCGCCACCGTGGCCACCATGCCGATCACCGGGCTGCCGATGTCGACCACCCCGGTGTTGGCGTAGAACCTGGCGTTGCCGTAGGCGTAGACGCTGCCTCCGCTGGTGGCCAGCCAGTAGCCGCGGCCGTCGGTGGTGGCGGTCATGCGCACCACCGGGCTGGGCACCTGGATGCCGCCGGCGCTGCCGTAGAAGGGCGCGTTGCCGAAGCTGAAGATGCCGCCGTCGCTGGCGACCAGCCAGTAGCCGCTGCCGTCGCCGGTGGCGGCCATGCCGTTGACCGGCTTGTTGAGCACCATGCTGCCGGTGCTGCCGTAGAAGCGGGCGTCGCCGAAGCTGAAGATGCCGCCGTCCGAGGCCACCATCCAGTAGCCGTTGCCGCTCGGCGTCGGCGCCATGCCGACCACCGGCTTGTTCAGCTTCATGCTGCCGGTGCTGCCGTAGAAGCGGGCGTCGCCGAAGCTGAAGATGCCGCCGTCGGCGGCGACCTCCCAGTAGCCCTTGCCGTCGTGGGTGCTGGCCATGCCGATCACCGGCTGGTTGAGCTTGAGACCGCCCATGCTGCCGTAGAACTGGGCGTCGCCGTAGGAGAAGATGCCGCCGTCGCTGCCCACCATCCAGTAGCCCTTGCCGGTGGGCGTGCCCGCCGCGCCGACCAGCGGCGAGGCCAGCGCCAGGCTGACCGGACCGCCGAAGTTGCTCGCCCCCGCCACCGGGTAGACCAGCCCCGCCTGGGTGATCAGGGTCGGCTTGAAGGGCAGCGCCAGGGTGCTGGAGCGCAGCCAGCCGATGATCGGCACGCTGTTGCGGGCCGGCATGGTGGTGCCGCTGATGGGCAGCCGCGCCGTGCCGGTGGGGCTGGAGTTGCCCCAGTTCTGCTCGACGATGTCGACGTAGTCCGGCCCGGTGTCGGCGACCACGGCGACGTGCCCGAAGGGGGCCGCGGTGACGTGGTCGAAGATCAGCAGGTCGCCGGTCTGCGGCGGCGTGGGGCCGCCGTTGGGGAGCTGGTTGAAGGGCACCTGCAGGCTCGACGCCACCGACCACATCTGGTACGCGTAGCTGACCGGCCACACCTTCTGCTCGCCGTAGCGCACCGCCGCGAAGCGCTGGGCCAGCTCGACGCACTCGTAGGACAGGCCGTAGGCGCTGGACTGGTCCTGCGCGCCGGTGCCGTTGCTGTAGACGTTGAGGTCGCCGAGCTGGGCGACCTCGGGGCTGACCCACTGCGAGGTGGGCACCAGCACGGTCCCCCAGGGCACCACGCTCGCGCCGGCGCTTGCCGGAACGGCGAGCGGGAGCACCAGCGCTGCGGAGACGGTTGCAAGGGCGCGCGCAAAGACGGGGAGACGGGTCTGGGGGGACATGGGGCGATCCTATTGACCGCACGGGCGAATCGGGGCGCGTGTGGGGCAACCGCGAAAAGCCCGTTACCTGGCGGCGATGCTCCAGGTGGACTGTTGTCCTGCCTTTCCATGCGCTTACACGCGTGAATACGCGCGCGTGCGCGCTGGGCGGCGAAACGCCGCGGGTGACTGCGGCATACTGGCCGCCCGTGACCGAAACTCCGCCGCCGCGCGCGCTGCGCATCGTCATCCCGCGCTACGGCGCCTCGATCGTCGGCGGCGCGGAGCGGCTGATGCGGATGCTGGCGCTGTCGCTGGTCGCGGCGGGGTGGCGAGTCGAGGTGTTCACGACCTGCGCCGTCGACGCGTCGACGTGGGCCAACGCGGTGGCGCCGGGCGTGGCGGTCGAGGACGGCGTCGTGGTGCGGCGCTTCGCGGTGCGGGTGGCGCGGCGGCCGGAGCTGTTCCGGCAGGTGTCGCGCGGGTTCTTCCGGCTGCCCTCGGCGCTGCGGCCGGAGGCGCTGTGGGTGACGCTGCAGGGGCCGTGGTCGCCAGGGTTGATCCGGGCGCTGGGGCTGGCCGCGCCGATGCCGGCGCTGTTCGCGCCGTACCTGTACCACCCGACGCTGGTGGGGCTGCCGTCGTATGCGGGGCCGCGGCTGCTGTTGCCCGCGGCGCACGACGAGCTGCCGCTGCGGCTGCACGCCGTGGACCGGGTGCTGCTTGCGGCCGACGGGCTGCTGTTCGCCACGGACGAGGAGCGGGACATCGTGGTGTCGCGGCACCCCGCGGCGGCCGCGGTGCCGTATGCGGTGGGGAACGTGGGGATCACTGCACCGTCGTCCCTGGATCCGGCACGGTTCCGGGCGGCGGTGGGGCTGGGGGTGGACGAGCCGTACCTGCTCTACGGCGGGCGCGTGGCGGCGGGGAAGGGCATGGAGGAGCTGCTCGACGGCGTGGCCCGGCTGCGCGACGGTGGGACGGCGGTGCGCCTGGTGCTGACCGGCGAGGCGGGGGAGGTGACGCCGCCCTCGGCGGGGGTGCTGCCCGTGGGGCAGCTCGACGAGGGGCTGCGGTGGGATGCGCTGGCGGGGGCCGCGGCGGTGGTGGTGCCGAGCTTTCACGAGTCGCTGTCGCTGCTGGCGCTGGAGGCGTGGGCGGTGGGGCGGCCGGTGCTGGCCAACGCGGCGTCGCCGGTGCTGGCGGGGCAGGTGCGGCGCAGCGGTGGAGGGATCGGGTACCGCGGGGCGGGGGAGCTGGCGTCGGGGGCGTCGCGGTTGCTCGGCGATGCGCCGGCGGCGGCGGCGCTGGGCGAGTCGGGGCGGCGGTTCGTGGAGGCGACGTATCGCTGGGAGGCCGTGCATGAGCGGCTGGAGCGGCTGATCGCGGGAGCCCTGCCCGCCGCCGCGTCCCGCGGGTGGGTCGACGGTGGTGAAAAAACCCGTGGGTGGGCGGGTGGGTCGTCCGACGCAGCTGGTCCTGGCGCCTCCGCATGACCGCTCCCTGGCTCCTCGACGGCCGCGCCCTCCAGGACCGCTCCTCGACCCGCGGCATCGGCACCTACCTCCGCGGCCTCCTCGACGGCCTCACCACCCTCGGCGTCGACGACCGCGTCGCCCTGATGCTCCGCTCCGGCGCCCCACCCCCCGAGGACCTGGCCCGCTGGCACGCCACCCCCGGCCCCCGCATCCCTGTCCTCAAACGCCGCCTCCAGCCCCTCGCCGACCCCTTCCTCGTCTCCCGCGCCCTGCGCCGCTTCCACCCCGCCCTCTACCACGCCGTCGAGTACGCCCAGCCCATCGCCCCCGGCCGCGTGCCCGTCGCCGTCACCGTCCACGACCTGATCCCCTTCCTCTACCCCGCCGATTACCCCTGGATGCGCCGCGAGCGCCTGCTCGCCCTCCGCCTGCTCCGCCGCGCCGACGCCCTGATCACCCCCTCCGCCGCCACCGCCGCCGACTGCGCCCGGCTCGCCCGCGTCCCCGAAGCGCGCATCACCGTCATCCCCCACGGCGTCGACCCCGCGTACACCCCCGCCACCGCGGACGCCCTCACGGCCCTCCGCCAGCGCCTCGGCCTGAGCCCCGACCAGCCCTACCTGCTCAGCGTCGGCGTCTTCGACCCCCGCAAGCGCCTCGGCCTGCTCCTCGACACCGCCGCCCGCCTCACCGCCCAGCACCCGGCCCTCCGCCTCGTCCTCGCCGGCGACCAGGGCGCCTACGCCGAGCCGGTCCGCCAGGCCGTCGCCGCCGCCGGCCTGGAGGCTCGCACCATCCACGCCGGCTACGTCCCCGCCGAACACATGCCCGCCCTCTACACCGCCGCCTCCTGCCTGCTCTTCACCTCCGCCTACGAGGGCTTCGGCCTGCCCATCCTCGAAGCCATGGCCTGCGACTGCCCCGTCGCCGCCTGCGCCAACTCGGCGATCCCCGAGGTCGCCGGCGACGCCGCCCTGCTCGTCCCCGAGGGCCAGCAACCGCAGATGGCCGAAGCGCTGGCCCACGCCATCGCCCCCCTCCTCGACGACCGCGTCGAGCGGGCGAGACGCGGCGAGCTGGGCCGCCTCCACGCCGCCGCCTTCACCTGGGAGCGCGCCGCCCGCGCCACGCTTGCCGTGTACGAGCGGCTTGCACCCACCTGATACCCTCGCGGCCGTGACCGACCAGGACACCGCCGAGCCGGTCGACGTCGCCGCCGTGGTCGCCGGCATCGAGGCGGAGGTGGCCAGGCGGCGCGCCGCGGGCGAGTACCCCGAGGACCTGCTCCGCCGCCTCGCCGTCGAGTTCCACGACGTCGCCGACGAGCGCACCTCGCTGGAGGAGCTGGCCCACATCGAGACGGTGCGTCCGCTGGTCTCGACGCGCAGCCGCCTCGCCCCCGCGGCGGTGTTCACCAAGAAGCTGCTGCGCCGCGCGGTGGCCTGGTACGTCAGGCCGATCGCCGAGGACCAGTCGCGCTTCAACTTCGCGCTGCTGCACGAGGTTCGCACCCTGCGCGAGCGGGTCGAAATGCTTGACAGCGCCTGGGTCCGCCCCCACGGCTCACCGCCGCGCGAGGCCGGAGCGCTGGTGCTCGACCTCACCGCCGCGCGCCTTGCGATCCTCGACGTCGCCCTGCGCGGCCTGCCGCCCGGCCCGGTGGTGGTGCTGTGGTGGGCCGACGACGCGCTGCTGCGCGCCCTGGTGTCGCGCGGCCTCGCCGTGGAGACGGCGACGCGCGACGGTGCCATGGCGCTGGCCGCGCGCGCCGCGGGAGTGCGCGTCCACGACACGGACCCGATCGCCTTCCTACGCGACTGCGGGCCCACCCTCGGCGCGGTGCTGGCCCCCGGGTTGATGCCAATGCTGACACCATCTGAGGCGCTCGCCCTGGTGCCGCTGGCGGCCGCCGCGCTGCGCGAGCAGGGATGCGTGTACTTCGACGCGCCCGACCCCGCCGGCCCCGGCGTTCCCGCCGATCCCGCGCTGATCGACCCGGGCTTCCGCCGCTGGGTGTCGCGCGACACGGTCACGTTGCTCTGCGAGGCGGCGGGCCTGCGCGGCATCGAGGTCGAGCCGTTGGGCACCGCGCTCTGGCACGCGGTGACGGCGCGCCGGCTGGCATGAGGCTGGGCATCGTCGTTCCCCGGTACGGACCGGGGATCGTCGGCGGCGCGGAGACGCTCTGCCGCGACTACGCGCAGCGCCTGCACGCCGCCGGGCACGACGTCGAGGTGCTCACCACCTGCGCGCGCGACCACTTCTCGTGGAGCAACGAGCTGCCCGCGGGACCGGTGCTGGTCGACGGCATCACCGTGCACCGTTTTCCGGTGACCACGCCGAAGGACCACGGCGCGGTGACCATGCTGCACGCGCGGCTCGACGCCGGTTTCCGGCTCGACCCCGCCGGCGAGCGCCGCTGGGTGGAGAACACCGGCTACAGCGAGCCGATGATGGCGGCGATCGCCGGGGCGGCGCAGCGCGTCGACGCCTTGCTGTTCGCGCCCTACCTGTTCGCCTCGACGGTGTTCGGCGCGCGCGTCGCGCCGCAGAAGTCGCTGGTGATTCCCTGCCTGCACGACGAGGCCTACGCGCGCTTCGGCATCGTGCAGGAGACGCTGCGCGGCGTCGCCGGGCTGATCTTCAACTCCGCGCCCGAGTGCGAGCTGGCGGCGCGGCTGCTCGGCGACCGCATGCCGCCGCATCACGTCGTCGGCGTCGGCTTCGACGAGCCGGACGCGCTCGACGCCGCGCAGTGGCGCCGACGCACGCGCGTCGACGGCGACCTGGTCGCCTACGCCGGGCGGCGCGAGATCGCCAAGAACTTCCCGCTGCTGCTGCAGTGGATGAGCGCGTACGGCGAGGGCCTGTCGCGGCGCGGCCCGGCGACGCTGCTGGCCATGGGCAGCGGCGAGATCCGCGCCCCGCGCAGCGCGCGCGGCGTGGTGCACGACCTGGGCTTCGTGTCGCAGCACGAGAAGCTGGAGGCGTTCGCCGCCTCGGTGGCGACGGCGCAGCTCTCGCTCAACGAGTCGTTCTCCTACGTGCTGATGGAGAGCTGGCTGGCGGGGACGCCGGTGATCGTCCACGCCGACTGCGCGGTGACGCGAACCCACTGCGCGGAGAGCGGCGGCGGGTTGTGGGTGCGCGACGCCGAGGGGTTCGCCGAAGCACTCGACCGCCTGCGCGCCGACGCAACCTTGCGCAACCGACTGGCGGCGAGTGGCGCACGCTACGTGCGCAGCGAGTATTCGTGGCCCGCGGTGCTCGGCCGGCTGGAGCGCGCGGTGCAGGACCTGGCCGCATGACCCGCGCGGTGCATCAACTGCTCTCCGACTTCGCCTTCGGCGACGCCATGGGCGTGATCACCCTGCAGACCCACGCGATGCTGCGCGAGATGGGCTTCGAGTCGGAGATCTACGCCGACGTCATTGACCCGCGACTGCGCGACCAGTGCCGTCCCGCCGCGCAGCTCGACCGCGATGTGCGCGACGGCGACGCGGTGATCTACCAGATGGGCATCGGCTCGCCGGTGGCGTACCTGTTCGCGCGGCTCCGCGGGCCGCGCATCGTCATGTACCACAACATCACGCCACCGGCGTACTTCCGCGACACAAACCCGCGCGTCGCTTCGCGCCTGGTGCAGGGGCGTGAGCAGCTCGCCATGCTGGTGCCACGCGTCGAGCTGTGCGCGGGCGTGTCGCGTTTCAACGTCGAGGAGATGCGACTGCTCGGCGCGCGCCGCACCGCGGTGGTGCCGCCCGTCGCCGACATGCAGCACCTGCAGCCGCGACCCTCGCAACCGTCGACACCGCCGCTGCTGCTCTTCGTCTCCCGCGTCGCGCCCAACAAGCGCCACGACGACCTCATCCGCGTGCTCGCCGCCCTGCGCGCCACCGCGCAGCCGGACGCGCGGCTGGCCATCGTGGGACGGTTCACCGACACCGAGGACTACGTGGCTTCGCTGCGCACACTGGCCGCGGACCTCGGCGTGGCCGACGCGGTGGACTGGACGGGACGGCTCGGCAACCAGCAGGTCGGCGACCTGTACGCGCGCGCCTCGGTGTTCGTCAGCGCCTCCGAGCACGAGGGTTTCTCGGTGCCGCTGCTGGAGGCGATGGCCTTCGACGTGCCCGTCGTCGCCTACGCGGCGGCCGCGGTGCCCGATACCCTCGACGGCGCCGGCCTGCTGCTGCGCCACAAGGACCCGCTGGCCTGGGCGGCGGTGGTGGACCGCGTCATCCGCGACGGCGCGCTGCGCGGCAGGCTGATCGCGAGCGGGCACCGCCGTCTGCGCGACTTCACTCCCGACACCGTCCGTCGCAAGCTGGCGGACGCACTGGCGTCGATCGACGTCGTCCCGCAAGGCGTTTCGGAGGTGCCAACGTGATCCCGTATCATTCCGCGTGCCCATGAAGTCCGCGCTCATCACCGGCGTCACCGGCCAGGACGGCGCCTATCTCGCCGAGCACCTGCTCGCGCAGGGATACAACGTGTACGGCCTGGTGCACGGCCAGAACAACCCGCGCCTCGCCGCCATCGAACGCCTGGTGCCCGGCATCGAGTTCGTCGAGGGCGACCTGCTCGACCAGTCGTCGCTGATCGCCGCGCTGGAGACCTGCCAGCCCAACGAGGTGTACAACCTCGGCGCCATCAGCTTCGTCGGGCTGTCCTTCAAGCAGGCTGCGCTGACCGGTGAGGTCACCGGGCTCGGCGTCACCCGCATGCTCGACGCCATCCGCACCGTCAACGCGCAGATCAAGTTCTATCAGGCGTCGAGCAGCGAGATGTTCGGCAAGGTGCGCGAGACGCCGCAGACCGAGGCGACGCCGTTCCACCCCCGCTCGCCGTACGGCGTGGCCAAGGTGTACGGGCACTACATCACCGTCAACTACCGCGAGTCGTACGGCATCTACGCCTGCAGCGGCATCCTCTTCAACCACGAGTCGCCGCGGCGTGGCATGGAGTTCGTCACCCGCAAGATCACCAACGGCGTGGCCAAGATCAAGCTGGGCCTGCAGAAACAGCTCGCCCTGGGCAACCTCGACGCGCAGCGCGACTGGGGCTTCGCCGGTGACTACGTGCGCGCCATGCACCTCATGATGCAGAAGGACACCGCCGAGGACTACGTCATTGCCACCGGCGAGACGCACAGCGTGCGCGAGTTCCTCGAGCTGGCCTTCCGCCACGTCGGCCTCGACTGGGAGGAGCACGTGGTCAGCGACCCGCGCTTCATGCGTCCCGCCGAGGTGGACGTGCTCATCGGCGACGCCACCAAGGCGCGCACCCAGCTCGGCTGGTCGCCGACGGTGAGCTTCCCCGAGCTGGTCGGCATGATGGTCGACAACGACATGCGCATGCAGCAGCGCCAGCAGACGCAGGAGCCGGACAGCTTCTAGGCGTCGCTCACGGCAGGCCCGGGCGCGGGGGGCGCGACCGGTGAGCCGTCAGGCGTCCCGGCTGCCGAACAGCCGGTGGGCGATGCGGCGCACCCCGCGGCCGCCGTCGGTGTCGGCCTCGGTGTCGGGCGGGGCGGTCGTTTCGGGCGCCGCCACCACTGGGGCGTCCGCGGCCTCGGCGATCCCGGCCGCGCTGAGAGCCTCCGCCATCGCCGTGTCAGGGGCCGCCGGGCCCCGGCCCGCCCCCGGTCCATGCTGCCCCGGCCGCCGGTCGTCCGAGAGCTGCTTGAAGCGCGCCTCGCCGAGCCGGTGGCACCACACCCCCGGCGCCCCCGCCAACCCGGTCGGCACCGCGCCGTCCGGCGCCACCCAGGTGGCCAGCTCGACCGCCCCGTCCCGGCCGCCGAGCATCTCCAGCATCGGCCACAGCGCGCCGTCACCCGCGAACAGCACGGCGGTGTCGTACACGCCGCGGTCGAGGGCATCGACCACCGCGCTGGCCAGCGCCACGCTCAGCCCGCTCTGCCAGTGCCCGCCGCCCTGGTCCTGCGACGGCCCGACCATCACCGCCGCCCCCTCCAGCTCCCAGCGCCGCACCCGTTCGAGCTGGCCGCGGTGCACCTCGGGGTCGAAGTGCCGGATGAGAACGTGCAGCCCGGCCAGCCGCCGCTCGCTGCGCCGCGCTCCCATGGGCGGCTGCTTGACCACCACGCCGGCCAGCGCCGCGGGCGACACGTTGCCGAACCACGCGGGCGGCGGCGCGCCCCTGGGCGCGAAGAGCTGGCGCGCAGACGTGTACGCGTACCAGTAGTCGACGAAGACCCCGATGCGACGCACCGTCTCGGTCGACTGGGAACCCACTCCTTGGCGTGCCACCGAGCACTCCCGCAAGCGTTGACGACGACGGCTCGCGCCCCTCTGCTCCGTTGGCCGTCCCTATTCCGACGGCCGGCGCGATTTTCGTCAGAGCTCTTACTGCTGAGGATGGTGCCACAAAGGTCTGCTGCGGCGAAATGTCGCCAACTACGACGTGTTCTGCACCGCCCGCTGACACATGCAACAACACAGACATTGTCGGAGTCCCGCACAATACGGGGACCCGGCGGGGTGTACGGGCGGTTGGGAAGGGTTTGACATGTCGGTGATCCAGCACCTCTGGAGGGGACGTCGGGTCAGGGTCGCGGGCGCCGTCGAACAGGTGGCCGTCCAGCGCCCCGAGGACATGGCGGCGATCTACCAGGAGTACCGCGGCCTGGTCTACCGGCGCTGCCTGGGCACGCTCGGCGACGAGCAGGCCGCCGAGGACGCCACCCAGGACGTCTTCGTGGCGGGGCTGGCCAACTTCGAGCAGGTCCAGCACGACGTCGTGCGCGGCCTGCTGGACATCGCCCGGACCATCTCCTACGAGCGCAACCGCCGCCCCGCCCGCGAGGTCAGCCTCGCCGACCCCGCCCAGCACCGCAACGGCCACTCCCATGACGACCCGGCGGAGATCGCCGAGCGCCACGGCGAGCTCGATGAGGTGTGGTCGGGGCTCAGCCCGGTGGAGCGCCGCTACGTCGCCGACAAGTTCGCAGGGTTCAGCTTCGAGGAGATCGCCCAGCGCAACCGCCGCAAGCTGGGGACGGTCAGCTCCAACCTCTTCCGCGCCCGCGAGCACGCCCGCAGCCTGCGCGGCCCGACACTCCCCGCCCTCCTCGGCGCCGCCGGCTGGCGCCGCCTCACCGGATTCGCCCACCGCGCCCGCAACGCCGCCCACTCCGCCTCCACCACGGCTGCCGCCCAGCCCATCCAGACCCTGACCCTCTCGCTCACCCTCGCCGGCCTGCTCGCCGGCGCCAGCCCGGCGATGGGCCTCGCCTCCCCCTCCCCCTCCGACCCTGCCGCGCCCACGGGCGTGGTCCCGCCCACCCAACTCCCCATCGGCGCCCCTGCCCCCGTCGCCGCCGCCGTCCCACTCCCCGGGTCCGGCCACGGCGCGAGCTACACCGCCGCCACGCCCCGTCCCGCTGCAGCCGGGGCGGCATCCGGCCTGCCGCTCGTGTCCTCCGCGTCCTCCGAGACACCGGAAGACACCGTGATCTACACCGCCGCGCCCTCGCCCAACTACGACAGCGACCATACGATCCTGGCGATCGGGCGCGGCAAGACGTGCGCCTGCTCGGTGCTCCTGCGCAGCACCGACGGCGGCGCGACGTGGACGGCCAGCTCGGGCGTGCCCGACGGCGACCAGCTCGTCCTGCCGCCCGCCTACCCGACCGACCCGCGCATCTTCGTCGGCTACCAGAACGAGGCCCCCGGGGCGACCAACTGGTGGGCTCCCAGCTTCGCGTCGAGCTTCCTGCCGCTACCGGGCCCGGCCGGTGCTCTCGCCCTCCCTGCGGGTTTTGACTCCGGCGACCAACGGGTCATCGTCTCGTCGGCGAGCGGTGTCTGGAGCGACGACCTCATCTCGCAGGTGGTGCGTCCGCTGGTGGTTGACCCGAGCGGAAGCGGCACCCGAGCAGTGGCGACGCCGCTCGGTGCCATGGGCACGGGCGTGTTTGCCATGACCTCCACCCAGGCGGTGACGCCGGGAACGATCGCCAACGCGGTGGCAACTCCCGGCGGCCTCGCTCTCTGGGCCTGCCCGCCGAGCGGCCCTTGCGAGGAGCGCGCCACCGTGCCCATCGCAGCGCCGGCAACGCTGTCGCTGTCGCCGACCTTCGAGCGGGACCAGACCATCGCCGCGGCAGCACGGGACCACGCGGAGCTCTCCCGCGACGGCGGCAACACCTTCGTTACTCTCGATGCGCCGAGGGGCACGTCCGGCATCGTGTCGCTCGCCCTCGGACGTCTTCGGACGGACTCTGTGCCGTTATGGATGGTCGTGCAACATGGCAATGCATACGCCCTGGAATTCTCACCAACCAGCGATGGAAGTTGGCACGAAGTCGGCTATGGCATGCCGCAAATCACCGGTGGTCCCGGCCGCGTTGTGGTTCTCGGCACAAGCAGCGTGATGTATCTCTCCAATGCGGGCGGCCTTCTCTGCACGACCGACGACGGGAAAACCTGGGCGACACGCTGCCCCGCGGCCTGATGTCACAACGGACGTAGGCCACTTGGCGTTTAATGCCCGGTAGCGCTCACCTGAAGAGCGCTCGGAGCAATGGCCTTGCGGGACCCCGGCACCTCGCCGGTTGTTGAGGCCCGATGGGGGAGTCAAGAATGACTCATGACATGCCTGTCCTGGCACGTCCAGCGCGCGCACGCGCTCGGCTGAGACGCAGACGACTTGCCGTCCTGCTGTTGCCGCCGGCAATCGTGGCGGCGATGTTCGTACGACCGGCGACGGTGCTGGCCGTCAACGCCGAAACCGCGAACATCGATATCGCCAACGTCCAGGGGGCGTTCCTCTACCCGTGCATACCTTGCACTCCGACACTCGTCGGGCTGTCGTCGGGCGACATCACGGGCGTCGACGCCGGAGGCAACCCTTTCGAAGTCCTGTGGCCGGTGAGCGGCTCGACGGCCAACTTCACCGGGTCGATGAGCGTCAACTCCGTTTGCGGCCCCAACATGCCCGCGCCGACCGGTGGAAACTTCGGCGGCACGCTCACCATCACGGATGCGGACCTCGTCTCCGGCGGACTCCACTCGAACGCCTCCATCACCGGCCCGTTCAGTGGCAATTGGATCGGCGGCGTTATGGTTCCCGTCATCACCTCGTTGACAGTGACCAGCGGCAGTACGACGCTGGCGATCACCACGACGAAGGGCGCAGGTGCGGTCACGACTGTGCCCATCCCGCCCCTGATCGGGTGCAGCGGCACCCAGGCGTACACGCTCTCGGGGACTATGCTCACCGCAGCCTGATCACGACTCCGGCGCGCGGGGCCTGCCGATGCGCAGGCTCTCGCGCGCCAGCTTCCACTCCCCGCGGCTGACCCCGCCCGTCGCCGCCAGCGCGCCCACATACACAACGGCGGCGACCACGACGACGAGCAAGACATTCCGGTCGCGCAGCACCCACGCGACTCCGGCGACCACCGCGCCGCTGAGCGCAATGGGGATCGCCGGTCGCAACCACGGCATGTGCCCCAGGTAGCGGGCGAGGGCGATGTACCCGCACACGAACAGGAACACCTCGGTGATCAGCGTCGCCCAGGAGGCGGCGAGATACCCATCCGCATAGGCGAAATGCGGAATCATGACCAGGTTGAGGGTCACGTTGACCACGATGCTCAGCCCCGCCAGCAGGGCGAAGGTGAGCTGCTTGTCCATCGCCCCCAGGGCGAAGATGAAGGAGTTGTTCACGAAGATCAGCAGCAGCGACGCGCCCAGGATTCGCAGGGAGGGGATCGACTGCTCGAACGGGACGCGGGTGATGTGGATGATCTGCGGGGCCAGGATCACGCAGCCCACCGCGACCGGCATGCCCAGCGCGGCGAGCAGCCGGTAGGCGCGGGTGTAGGCGTCGCGCATGGGGTCGCGGCCGCGCAGGTGGATCACCGCCAGGGCGGGGAAGACGGCGTTCATCGCGGCCTGGGGGATGAACGAGAGGCCGTCGAGGAACTTGTAGGCCGCGTTGTAGTAGGCGACCTGGGCGTCGCCGCGCAGTGACTTGAGGATGACCACGTCGATGCGGAAGTAGATGGTCGAGAGCACGAAGGCGAGCGCGAAGGGCAGCCCGCTGCGCAGCAGCTTGCGCAGCAGCGCCCAGTTCCAGCTCAGGCGCAGCGGCGTCCAGCGACGCTGAGTGATCACCGCCGCATACACCGCGGTGAACGCGTACGACGCCGTGTACGCCCACACGAACGCGGCCACACCCAGCTTGAACACCGCGGCGAGCACCGTGAAGGCCAGCAGCACCACGGTCTCGCCGCCGATCGCCACCACCTCGTAGCGCATCTCGCCCGTCGCGTAGAACGTCGACCGCAGCAGGTTGGCCGCCGACGTCACCACCAGCAAGGCGAACACCGGCCCCACCAGCGACAGCAGATCGGGCGCCAGCAACCACACCGACACCAGCAGGATCACCCCGCTCAGCGCCGCCAGCGGCAGCTTGGCGGCGAGCGTCGCGCCGAGGAAGGAGCCGAGGTCGGACAGGTGCCGCGACGCCTCGCGCACGAACACCACCTGCAGGCCGAGGTCAGCGAAGATCGAGGCGATGTTGGAGAAGACCACGATGGCCGCGAACTGCCCGTAGCCGGTGGCGCCGAGGGAGCGCTGGGTCACCACCACGGTGGCGAAGACCAGCACCTTGCTCAGCGACCGTGCCGCGAAGAGCAGCGCCGTGTTGCGCACGGTGCGCCGCGCCAGGCTCACGGCATCACGCCGAGCTGCAAGCCGAACCGCAAACGGTCACGCGGGGGCCGCGGGCGGCCGCGGGTGGCGGCCGGTGCGGCGGGGGATGTCGGCGGGCATGGGCAGCTCGGCGGCCTCGATGTCGGGAGCCGCGCCGGGCAGTGGGAGCTGCACCAGAGCGCGCAGGCGAACCCGTGAGAGCCGCGCCGACGTGGCCAGCAAAGCGCACACGCCGAGCGACATCACCGCCAGGTCGGCGGTCATGTAGGTGGTGTCGAGCAGCCCCGCGGTGAACACGGCGAGCAGCGCCGCTCCCGCGCCGACCACGAACGGGCGCACCTCCGCCGCCGCGGAGCGCACCGCCAGCAGCCAGCGCAGCGACCGCGCCATGAACCACAGCAGCCCCGCCAGCCCGACCACGCCCAGCCGCAACCAGAAGGCCAGCACCAGGTTGCTGGGGTCGTCGCGGTGGGCCACGTCCAGCGGCTCGGTCACCGAGTCGCGCATCCCCAGCGCGCCCACGCCGACGCCGAGCAGCGGATGCGTCTGTACCAGCGCGAGCGAGTCGTGCCAGAGCTGCCCGCGGGAGTCGACACCCGCAACTGGCCCGCCGCCGGTGCGGATCTCGTCGGCCACCGACGAGCGCGCCGGCGCGGCGAGCAGCGCGGCCATGCCCAGCGCCGCCATGGTCGGCGCCAGCACGCCGAGCACCCGGCGCCGCCGCCCGTGGGTCACCGCCAGCCCGAGCACGAACACCACCGCGCCCAGCGCCAGCCACGCCGCCTGGCTCAGCGTCATCACCGCCGCGGGCAGCGCCAGCAGCAGGAACAGCAGCGGCCCCACCCGGTCGACGCGCCAGAAGGCGCCGGGCACCAGCAGCACCAGCGCCAGCGCCAGCGCGATCAGCGGCGTCAGCAGCAGCCCGGCCGACGCCGCGCGCGGGTACCAGTACACCGGCGGTGAGGCGAGCAGGTCGGGCACCCCGACCACCGCCGCGTGCACATCAGCCGCGAGCACCAGCACCGCGACCACCGCGCCGCCCACCAGCATCGCCCGCACGAAGCGCCCCATCTCCCGCGGCCCGGTCAGCACCGAGCAGGCGACCCCGAAGAGCAGCGCGGGCTCGACGAACGCCGTGCGGATCATGTCCAGCGCGCCCGCGCGATCCGGGCTGACCACAACCGCCACAGGAAAGGCGGCGACCACCAGCAGCATCGGCCCGGTGAACGCCCCCGGCCAGCGCGGCCGCACCCCGGACACGTACACCTCGATGCCGTAGACGAGCACGGTCAGCGCGACGGCGATCTCCAGCCCTGAGGTCGACAGCGCCCCGAGGTGGACGCGGAGCAGGTAGGCGGGCAGAGCGGCCGCCGTGGCGTACACCAGCGCCCGGCTGGCTCTCATGCGCCCGAGTATACGGAGGCACACAGCCGTTCAGTGGGCGCCACCCGACGCGCACTTCGGCGAGACTCCATCAACCAACATGGCCCCACCGCTCGCCCGCCGCTACGTCCTGCAGCACCTCGCCGCGTTCGACGACGAGGGCCTGCGCACCTTCCTCGCGCCCGGCGACGGCGACATCGGCCCCGGCCGCCTGGGCACCGCGCTGCAGGGCGAGGAGTGGGACGAGCTGGCCGGGCGGATCGCCCGCATCCTCCCCGGCGAGGCGCGCGAGACGTTCCAGGATGCGCGCGCCTGGCCCGAGCCGCCGCACATCGTCGCCATGCGCCGCCGCCAGGTGCTCGACACCATGTTCTGGGCGCTGCTCTACTGGCACGACCCCGACGCCTACGAGGAGCTGGTCGCCGGCGAGCAGATCCACCCCGGACTGCTGCAGGCGCTCGACCTCGACGGCCGCGTCGTCGCCGACCTCGGCGC
Organism: Candidatus Angelobacter sp.; assembly: GCA_035569495.1. Lineage (GTDB taxonomy): Bacteria > Chloroflexota > Dormibacteria > Aeolococcales > Aeolococcaceae > DASRDZ01. The sequence goes on from DATMMX010000039.1 coordinate 115,389, forward strand.
GGGCGCGGGACGCTTCACCCTCTTCGCCGCGCGCCACGCGCAGCGGGTCATCGCCGTCGACGCCGTGCCCGCCCTCCTGCAACGCCTGCGCCGCAAGGCCGATGCACTGGAACTCGACAACGTCGAGATCAAACGCGGCAGCTTCATGCAGCTCCCCCTCGACGACGGCAGCGTCGACATCGCGGTGTCCTGCTCCTCGTTGACGTCGCACGCACCGTGGGGCGGCGAGTGCGCGCTGCAGGAGGCCGAGCGCATCGTCAGGCCCGGCGGCGACCTGGTGGTGATCTGGCCCGACCTGCCCGAGTGGTTCTGCGAGCGCGGCTTCCGCTACATGGCCCTGCCCGGCAACGCCGAGATGCACTTCCGCGACGTCGACTCCGCGGCGCGCATCTGCGCCGACTTCTACTCCGACGAGGCCGCGCAGTGGGTGCGCGACAACGACGCGCGCGTGGTGCCGTTCGCCGTGCTGGGAGTCTCGCCGCCGTCGGATGCGTGCTTCAAGCGCATCACTCCTTCTCGGTGACGGTGTACTCCAGGTAGGCACCGAACATCAGCCGCGTCTGCGCCTCCAACGCGGGAATGACGCTCAACGCCAGGCCCACGACCGGGTACAGGAAGAGCTGCACGTCGGCGTAGCGGCGGCGCCACCATCCCCACTCGGGCGGCTTGGCACACATCCGCCGGTCGACGCCGATCAGCACCAGGGTGTTGAGCAGCGTCATGGTGAGCACGCCCGCGGTGGTCCAGCCGATCACCGTCGCCGCCGTCGACAGCGCGTAGTCGAGGTCGATGATCGCGGGCAGCGAGCCGCCGAGGAAGAGCAGCACCGGCAGCGTCGTCCAGGTGAGGTGGTTGAAGACCAGGTGCATGTATCGCCGCGCCCGCAATCTCCAGGGGATCTCGGGGTGCTGCAGCATCCGCGTGGTGACGTAGGCGATGTCGGTGACGCCCCACGCCCAGCGTTTGATCTGGTTGTACTGCGACACGTGGGTGGTGCGGTAGTCGCCCGCGCGCGGCGCGTCGCCGAACACCGGCAGGAAGGCGGGGCGCACGCGAAGCTGCTCACCGTACTTGAAGAACGACTTCCAGAAGAAGCGCGAGTCCTCGGGGATGACGTCGTCGTCCCAGTAGCCCACCTCGGTGAGCAGGTCGAGCGACATGGTGTACGAGCTGAACATCACCAGGCGGTGCGGGTTGTCGTGGAGGAACATCTGCCACTGCGTCGCCGCCGTGGCCATCACCCGCACCGCGGCGGGGACGCGCCACAGGTTGTTCATGAACACCGGCACCGGCTGCCAGATCGAGGTCAGCCGCGAGTCGTCCAGGGTGCAGAACTGCGCGGTGACGTAGGCGAAGTACTGGGGATGCAGGCGGAAGTCGGAGTCGAGGTCGGTGACCAGCGTGGTCGCCGGGTCGAGACCCAGCTCGTCGCAGGCGGCGCGCAGCACCGGTCCGCCGTAGGCCATCGCCGCCGACTTGCCAACTACGATGCCGGGCAGCAGCGGGTCCTTGATGTGGATGAAGGCGCGGAAGCGGTGGCCGTATTCCTCGCGCAGCCGGGCGACGTTGTCCCAGCCGCCTTTGTCGGTCTCGCGGGTGATGATCGCCACCACGCGCAGATGGTCGGGATAGTTCTGGGCGGCGAGGGCCTCGACGGTGCCTTGCAGCACCTCGTACTTCTCGGTGTAGGTGGGGATCAGCGCGCACTGGGTGACCTGCTCGGGACACGGCGCGCCCGCAGCCGGCCGCAGCTCCAGGCAGCGCTGCCACCAGTCGATCTGCTCGGTCTCCTGCAGCTTGGTGAGTGAGCGCTTGACCGAGCGCACCGTCAGCCGGGTGCGCAGCAGCCAGTAGGTGTCGAGGGCGATGGCACCGGCACCGAGGATCCAGAGCTTGGTGGGGTCGTTGAGACGGATGGCGAAGCCGACCACCACCGGGGTGAGCAGGATGGTCCACGCCAGCGCACCGGGGAGGATCTCGAGAAGCCGCTGCTGGCGGCGCACCGAGAGCGCCCCCCAACTCTTCGCAGCGATCACGATTGGGCATGGTAGCGGCGGGGCACACTGCTACCGAAGCCGGCTCAGCGCCCAGAACGGCGCATCCCCCCCACGTCGTATGCTCCGCGATTCGGAGCCCCCTTCCCCTCCTGCCGGCCGTTCACGAGTGCCCATGTCGCCACGTCGCAAGACAGACACCAAGTCCGCCCCTCCCCCTCCCACCGACGCCGACGTCGACCAGCCTGAGGACGACGCCGAGGACGACTCGGTCGAGGAGGCCGAGGAGGTCGACATCGAGATCGATCCCCTCGCCGCCGTCGTCGACGAGGAGGAGGTCGTCGTCGTCATCGATGACGACGAGGACGAGGACGACGAGGACGACGAGGACGAGGACGACGACGAGGACCTCGAAGACGACGTGGTCTCGGTGGCCGTGCCGCCCCGACCGGCGGTCAAGCCCTCGCCGGGGCGTCCGCCGAGCGCCAAGGAGGAGCCCGAGCCGCCCTTCTGGATCGGCGAGCGGGTGATGCTGGTCAAGAACACCCGTCCGCGCACCGGCTCGCCGATCGGCGACCACCCCGTGGGGGCCACCGGCCGCGTCGAGACCGTGCTCAGCCAGACGGCGATCGTCCGCTTCGACCGCGCTCCCGACACCAAGGAGGTGGTCGCCTTCGAGTGCTTGCAGAGCCTGGATGCGGTGGCGCAGGCGGCCCGCGCGGAGCGCGAGGTGGAGAAGGCGGCGGAGGCGGCGGCGCGGGAGAAGGAAGCCGCGAAGGACGGAGCGGCCAAGAAGGCCAAGTAGGCGGGGCGGTCGCGCCCGCGGTCTCGTGTCATCAGGACCGCCGCGAGGAGCTCTGGTCCCGCCGCAGAGCTGGCATTCCGCAGGCGGATTACCTTGCGGATGTAGCTTCCCGCAGCCGGATTATCTTGCGGTAGATTCCCGCAGGCGGAGTCTCTTACTCCGCCAGCTTCCCCGCAGCCTCTGCGTAGAGCCCGCGATACTCCGGCGGCAGCAGCGCCGCCACGTGCGCTGCAACCTGGTCGGCCACCGCCTGGTCGTCCTTGGCGGCTCCCACTTCGGGGGTGAACACCTTTCCGTAGCGGACGTAGAGGGGCACGCGCTGCGGGAAGAAGCGCCCCTTCACCAGTGCCCGCTCGGTCCCCCAGACCGCGCAGGGCAGCACGGGGATGCTCGACCCCGGCGCGGCGCGGCGGATCAGGAAACCGACCCCCGGCTCGGCCTTCTTCATCCCCGGCGAGGTGGCCCGGGTGCCCTCGATGAAGAGCAGCAGGCGCCCCCCGCGGCGCAGCACGTCGATCGCGGTGCGCAGGGCGCGGCGATCGGCGGTGCCGCGGTCGATGGGGAAGGTGTTGCTTCCCCCCCACATCCAGGCGGCGAAGCGGTTGGGGAACAGCTCGCGCTTGGCCATGGCGAACAGG
>DATMMX010000040.1:0-15595 GCA_035569495.1 Candidatus Angelobacter sp.
CTCGGCGTCGACTATCCCGCCCTGCAGCGCCGCGTCGCGGTGCGCACCCTGGCCGCCGGCTCGCTGCCCACCGCTCGCCCCAGCGAGCGCGAGGGCCAGGCGATGCTCCGCGAGTTCGCCGAGGCGCAGCGTCTCGACCCCGGCGCGCTGCCCCTCTGGCTCGCCGAGCGCGGACTGCGCCGCGACGAGCTGCTCGCCCACCTGCGCCGCGAAGCCGGCATCCGCGCCCTCTTGCAGTCGCGCCAGGTCCATCCGGGCGACCAGCCCGCCGCCGACGCCGTGCTGGCCGGGGCGGTCGCCGACCACGCCCGCCGCCGCGGCTTCGTCGCGGAGCAGGCGGCGCGTGGCTGGGAGCGGGCCTGGCTGTCGGCGGCCGAGCTGGAAAGCCTGTCCGCCGAGGAGCGCATCGTCCGCCTGGCGGCGCGCAGCTTCCACTGCGCCCCCGGCGTCGACTGGCGCGCCCCGCTGCTCCAGGAGCTCAAGGTGCGCGGCGCCTTCCGCATCGCCCGCGAGGGGGTGGCCGCCGCCCAGCAGCGCTGGCTCGACGTGCAGGCCGCCGACCCCGCCCTGGCCGCCGAGTGTCGCGACCCCGAGCAGGTGCTGGCCTGGGCCACCCAGCGCTGGGCGGTCCTCGACCGGCTCGACCTCGCCCTGCTCGACCGCGGCCTGCAGGGGCCCGACGAGCTGGTCGCCGTGGCGCCACGGCTGGTCGCCCTGGAACGCTCGGTCAGCACGTACAGCGACCTGCACTGCCTGGGCCAGCCGGCCACGATGATGCGCTGACCGGCGCGAACGCGTCACTGCGCGCTGGGCCGGGGTAGACTTTGCGGCGCAGTCGCAGCCGAGCCCCGGGGCAGAGCGGGGGGGTCATGTCAGTCGTCGTCCTGGGTTTGGTCATCGCCGCCGTGGTCGCCGTGGGGGTGCTTGCCGGGCTGCGCATCGGTCCGCTCAGCCAGCAGGCTGCCGTGCTGCGCCGCCGCGCCTCCCTGCCGCGCCGCGCCGGGCAGGTGGCCGGCGCCGACAACCTGGGCGCCATCCTCGACGTCATCGTCGAGGCCATGGAGCGCCCAGGACTGCGTGGCGGTGCAATCGTGCTGATCAACGAGCGCAACGAGCTCTACTTCGGCGCCCATCGCGGGCTGGCCGACGAGCAGGTGCGCGACTTGCGCCTGCCGGTGGGGCAGGGGGTGCTCGGCACCGTCGCCGCCGAGGCCCGCCCCATGGTGGTCGACGACCTCGACAACCCGCATCCCGGCCTGGTCCCGACCAACCGGTCGGTGGGCAGCAACGCGCTGACGCGCAGCATGGTGGCCGTGCCGGTGCTCTTCCACGGCGCCGTCATCGGCGTGCTGGAGATGGGCTGCACCGAGCCGCACGCCTTCGACGCCCTCGACGTCGCCATCCTGGAGAGGGTGGCCGTCGCGGTGGCCGACGCCATCGCCCAGGCCAACCCGCTCAAGCTGGCCGACGAGGTGCTGCGCCGCCGCGTCCGCGAGCTGACCAGCCTGCAGGAGGCGGCCGAGGCGCTCAACGCCTCGCTGGGCCTCGACGTGGTCCTGCAGGCCGTCGCCGACCACGCCGCCCGGGTGGTGCGCGCGCCCTACGCCGCGGTGCTGCGCGTTGAGGACAATGATGTCCGCAACGCCGCGGTCCACGACGCCGACGAGCGTGCCGGCACCGCGGTGGTGACCGCCGCCGTCGCCGAGGCGCTGCGCGCCGGACTGGAGCCCGGTCCCACGCATGCCGTCGCCCTGCCCGCGGCGCCGGGCGTCGACCTGCCGGCCAGCGACCCGCTGGCGCCGCTGCGCAGTGCCGCCATGTCGCGCATCCACCCCAACGACGACTTCGACGCCGTGCTCGTGGTCGCCTCGCCCGACCCACGCGGCTTCGACCCGGCGCAGATGCGCCTGCTCGACGGCATCACCCACCTGGCCAACCTGGCCGCCGCCAACGCCGCCCGCTACCACCGCCTCGCCGAGGCGGCGATCACCGACCCGCTCACCGGCCTGCTGCGGCGCTCCCGGTTCGAGCAGCTCCTGGCAGAAACTCGCGGCCAGGTGGTCAGCGTGCTGGCCATCGACGTCGACCACCTCAAGGACGTCAACGACGCCGGCGGCCACGAGGAGGGCGACCGCCTGCTCTGCGCCATCGCCGCCACCCTGCGCGACCGCCTCGGCGACACCGGGTCGGTGGCGCGCAGCTCGGGCGACGAGTTCGCCGTGCTCCTGCCCGGCTTCGAGGCGGGCACCGCAGTGGCGGTGGCCGAGGAGTTGCGCCGCTCGGTGCACGGCACGCCGGTCAAGGAGTGGCTGCCGCGGGTGAGCATCGGGCTGGGCTCGTCGGCCGCGGGCGCCGATCCGCGCACGGCGTGGGACGCCGCCCAGGAGGCGCTGGCCCTGGCCAAGCGCTGGGGCCGCGACCGGGTGGAGACGCGCATCGCCGTGGCCACCCCCGGCGAGCCGCGTCACGCCTGGGACGAGCTGATCCCCCAGCTCTTCGAGGAGGGGCGCATCGAGGCCGTCTACCAGCCCATCGTCCGCCTCGCCGATCGCCAGGTGGTCGGGTACGAGGCGCTGGCCAGGCCCGCCGGCTTCCCCGTGCTCACCGACGTCGAGGGCCTCTTCGTCGCCGCCCGCAACGCCGGCCTGCACCGCGACCTCGACTGGGCCTGCCGCCGCGCCGCCGTGCGCCACGCCCGCGAGCTCCCCGCCGGGGCGCCGCTGTTCCTCAACGTCGGGGTGTGGGCGCTGATCGACCCGCTCCACGACGTCGACCAGATGCTCCTGCTGCTGCGCTGGACCGGCATCGATCCCAGCGACGTGGTCCTGGAGCTGAGCGAGCGCGAGGCGGTGCACGACCTCGACCGGCTGCGCGAGGTGCTCGCCGCCTACCGCAGCCACGGCTTCCGCTTCTCCATCGACGATGTCGGCGAGGGCCACTCCACCCTCGACATGCTCGCCGCCGGCGCCCCGGACTACATCAAGATCGCGCGCAGCCTGGTCGCCGCCGCCGACCACCCCGGGGCGCGCGCCGCCATCAACGCGGTGGTAGCCTTCGCCCGCTCCTCGTCGGCCGTGGTGGTCGCCGAGGGAGTGCAGACCAGGGATGAGGCGGAGCGCATGGAGGCGGTCGGAGTGTCGCTGGGACAGGGCTACTGGCTGGGACCGCCGCTGCGCGTCGGCCCGCCCGCTCTCGCCGACGACCTGCCCACCAGCGTGGTGCCGGGCGTGCCCACCTCGATCTCCCTGGTGGGCTGAGCCGCAGCCACTGTGCGCCGCGCCCCGCTGCTCTGCGCCGCCGCGGCGTTGCTCACCGCCTGCTCCTCGTCGTCGCCTCCGGTGCAGCCCGCGGCCTCGTCATCCCCTGTCGCCGCGGCCCCCACGTTGCTGCCAACCCCGACCGCAACTCCCACGCCGCTGCCCGACGTGCAGCCGCTGTCGATCTACACAGGTCAGCCGCCGTCATTTCCCGGCATCGACGCCTCGCGACTGCGCCTCATGGTGGTGACCGGTGACATGATCCCGGCGCGCGAGAGCGGCCACGCCATCCGCCTGCGCGGCGACTGGAACTACCCGCTGGCGGCCACCCGCGACATCCTCGCCGGCGGCGACGTCACCTTCGCCAACCTGGAGTCGCCGCTGCTGCCCTCGTGTCCCGACATCGTCACCGGCTTCACCTTCTGCGCCGACGCGCGCTTCGCTGCGGCGCTGCAGAGCGCGGGCGTGCGCGTCGTCAACGTGGCCAACAACCACAGCACCAACCAGGGCCAGTCGGGGCTCGACCAGACCGTGCAGGTGCTGCAGGCGCACGCCATGCAGGTCACCGGGTTCAGCCGCGTGGTCACCGTCGACGTGCGCGGCCTGCGCTTCGGCTTCGTGGGCATGAACCTGGTGGGCAGCAAGCTCGATCCCGCCGCCATGCAGGAGTTGATCGCCAAAGCGCGCGCGGAGTCGGACGTGGTGGTCATCCAGTTCCACTGGGGGCGCGAGTACGAGACCTACCCGCAGCCGGCGGCGGGCATCGCGCCCGACGACCCCAAGCAGGTGGGACGCCTCGCCGTCGACGCCGGTGCCGACATCGTCATCGGCAACCATCCCCACTGCGTGCAGGGCAGCGAGGTCTACAAGGGACACCTGATCACCTATGCGCACGGCAACTTCATCTTCGACCAGCACTGGTCGGTGGGCACCCAGCAGGGCGTCATCGGCAAGTACTGGTTCGACGGCACCCGGCTGGTCGGCGTGCAGTACGTCCCGGTGCGCATCAACGGCGACGACCAGCCGCGCCCGCTCGACCCCGCGGCGGGGGAGGGGAGGACCATCCTCTCCCGCATGCTGCGCAGCACCCAGGAGCTGGCCGGCATGTCCACGCCGATTCTGGACGGACCTGGCATCAACGACGCCTGCCCGTAGGGCTCCCGCTCCGCCCGCCCCCCTCACCGGGCGGCGGCGGTCCGCCCGGTGCCGCTGTGCCGCTGCGGCCGGCCGGTCAGCTCGAAGCGGGGCACGTCGTGGAGGCGCTGCCAGCGGCGGCGCAGCGCGTCTTCTCGCTCCTCGGCGCGCAGGGCGACCAGCGCGACCACGTCCTCGGCGGCGAGCCGCTCCAGCTCGGGGACGGCGCTGACCGCGCTCTCCCACTCCACGATGATGGCCTCGGCCATCCCCTGGACGCGTGGCGGCAGGCCGTCGAGCAGCCGGGCACGCAGATCGTCGTCGATTGCCTTCATTCGAGTCTTTCCCTGTGCAGGCGGCGGGACTGCAGCGCCTGCGACCAACCTCCCTGCTCCAAGGGAGAAGACTAGCGCGATGTCCCCGCCCGGGCGACTCCCGTGGTGATTGCTGACAGCACGTGAAGCTGACCCGTCTGCTGGTGGGCCGGCTCGGTCAGCACCACCGGTCCGCGCGAGGCGCCGACCGCGCCCGCCGCGGCCATCACCGCCGCCGACACGCACATCCCTTGGACCGCTCCCCGGATGCCGTGGCGGACGGCCTGCCGGGCCACCGTGCCCCGCGCCAGGACGCGGGGGCACCGCCGCGGCAGAGCGGCAGGCCAGGGCAGCGTGCGCGTGGTCGCAATCGCGTCAATCATCGGCACTGGTGGGTAACGTGATAGTGCGGATGACATATAGCACGCCACGGTGGCCGCGGCGCAAGTCGTCGACGACACGCGCGGCCCGGTCGGCCCGAGCTGACCTACGCGATCAGTGCGCCGCCGGCGAGGGCTCCACCAGCGTGGCCCGCCAGACGATGCGCTCGTTGTCGCGCCACCACGGCGTGCAGGTGATCAGGGTGAGGTCGTGGCCGCCGGTGGCGGTGAGCTGCGTCACCTTGTCGGGCGGCAGCGTCCAGCGCTCGGTGACCCGGTAGGTGAACACCATGCAGCTCCGGTCCTGCACGGTGACGGCGTCGCCGACGTGGAGCTGGTCGATGTGCTCGTAGTGCGGTTCGCGGTGGAAGGCGACGATGGCGTTGCCCTGCGCGCCCGGCGCCGGGCTGGCGCTGTAGTGCACCATCGAGCGCTGGTGCAGCGTGTTCCAGTCACCGTTGGCCGCAACTCCCGAGTAGCCGTACTGGGCCAGGGTGGGAAAGCCGACCAGGGCGTAGTCGTCGGCGGGCGCGGCGTTGGGCCGGCAGGGCGCGGGTGTCGCCTGGGCCGCGGTGGCGCTGGGCGAGGCGTCGGCGAGCGGGGTGGCCCCGGTCTGCGGACCCGGGTCGGAGCTTGGCGCGGCGCCGGCCAGGGCGGAGGCGCCGCCGCTGTTCCAGTCGCGCAGCGCCTGGTCGTCGGCGTGGCCGCGCAGCCAGGTGCCCACCAGCGGCACGGCGATGATCACGATGCCGGCCACCACCAGCGCCCCACCCAGCGCCATCAGCGCCCGCGACTGCCGGCGGCGGCCTCCCGCCGGGGCGGCGATGGCGTCCTACCCGAGCAGGCCGGAGAGCGATCCTCGGCGGGACGGGTGGCGCAGCTTGCGCAGCGCCCGTGCCTCGATCTGCCGGATCCGCTCCCGGGTGACGCTGAAGCGCTTGCCGACCTCCTCCAGGGTCCGCTGCTGCCCGTCGACCAGGCCGAAGCGGAGCTGCAGGACGCGGCGCTCGCGCGGGGTCAGGGTCTCCAGCACCTCGTCGACCTCGGTGCGCATCATCGCCTTGGAGGCCACCTCGGCGGGCGCCTCGGCGTCGCGGTCCTCGACGAAGTCGCCCAGGCGCGAGTCCTCCTCCTCGCCGACCGGCGTCTCTAGGGAGAGCGGGTCCTGAGGCAGGCGGGTGATCTCGTGCACCTTGGCGATGGTCACGCCCATCTCGTCGGCCACCTCCTCGTCGCTGGGCTCACGGCCCAGCTCCTGGAGGAGCAGGCGGGAGACGCGGGCCAGCTTGTTGCTGGTCTCCACCATGTGCACGGGGATGCGGATCGTGCGCGCCTGGTCGGCCAGGCCGCGGGTGATCGCCTGGCGGATCCACCAGGTGGCATAGGTCGAGAACTTGTAGCCGCGGTGCCAGTCGAACTTCTCGACGGCGCGGATCAGGCCGGTGTTGCCCTCCTGGATCAGGTCCAGCAGGGACATGCCGCGGCCCACGTACTTCTTGGCGATGCTCACCACCAGGCGCAGGTTGGCCTCGATGAGCGCGTTCTTGGCCTGCATGTCGCCCATCTCGATGCGCTGGGCGAGGTCGACCTCCTGCTGTGCGGTGAGCAGCGAGACGCGGCCGATCTCGGTGAGGTACATGCGCACCGGGTCGTCGAGGCTGGTGGCCACGGCGGCGGCGGCGTCCTCGTCGTCCTCCTCCTCGGCGTCGGTCTCGAAGTCGCGCTCGCCGTCGGAGATGTCGACGCCCATGCCACGGAAGAGGTCGAAGATGCGCTCCAGGTCGTCGGGCTCGGCGTCGATGTCGCCGAACGCGTCGACCACCTCAGTCGGGGTGAGGAAACCCTGCTCCTTGCCGCGGACGATGAGGGCCTCGGCGAAGCCGACCAGCTCGTCGGGGTTGGGCGCGCTGACGGCCACCCTGGCGCGCGCCGAAGCGCGGGAGCGCTGGGCACAACGCGGGCAGAGCCCGCCGGCAGCCGAGCGCTGCGGGGAGATGTCGGTGCCGCATTCGCGGCAGAGGGTGCTCTGATCTACAGCCATGTTTCGGGGAGGTGGGGCGGCCTGCGGAGGGGTCGGAGAGGGCGGGATGTCCTCAGTGTCACCGATCGGGACCGGCTTCAAACACGCGCGCGCGTGTTCTGCCGAGCCCTGAGTCTGACCGGTTGCGCGTTCCCGCAGTTAAACAACGCGCCGGCGGGGCCTTTGGTCACACCCGGCGGGTGACCTTGTGCCGCAGATTTCGGCGCCCGGCCGCGGGATGATCGCGCCGACCGCCGCAGGAGCCGGACGTGATCGAGGTGGAAAGTGATGCTGCACCGGGGTGCCGTGGCATGAGGCGCAAGCCCAAGCCAGTGGTCGTGCCGATGCGTCCCGTGCCCCAAGGCTACACCGGCGACCGGGCCCGCTGCCCGGCCTGCGGCGACGACGGCGCGGGGGTGGTCGGGGTGATCGCGCTGCGCCTGGTGTTCCGCTGCGGGGCCTGCGGGGTGAAGTTCCACCGCGCCACGGCGACGCTGGCGGACCTGGCGGCGCGCTGACCGGTTGCGGTCAGCGGCGGCCGGAACTCCTGGCTCTCCGGAGCGCGGTGGCGCTACCTGGCCTTGCGGGGGGCGGGAAGCCCTTCGCGGGTGACGTAGCGGAGCAGGCTGCGGCGCAGGGTGTTGTCGCGGCGGCCCCTGGCCAGCTCGGTCAGCGAAGCCTCGGTGAGCATCGCCAGGTAGAGGCGGGCGGCGGGGGCGGGGTCGGGCCAGGCCTCGGCGCGCAGGTCCTGCTCGATCAGCCTGGCGATGCGGGAGACGCGGGTGGCGATCTCCTCGGCGATCTGCGGCTCGGCGCGGGCGTCGAGGAGCAGGGCTCGCACGGTGCGCTCGCGCATGGCGGTGTCGAGGAACGCGGTGGTCAGCGCGGTGAGCCGGTCGAGGCCGGGCTTGACGCCGTCGATGGCGGTCTCGATGTCCTCGACCAGCGCGTCGTGGAAGCCGCGGTGCAGCTCCAGCAGGAAGGCGGCGCGGTCGATGAAGTGGACGTAGAAGCTGCCCTTGCCGACACCGGCCGCGGCGGCGACGTCGTTCACACTCATGTTCGCCATGCCGTTGTCGTCGGCGAGCCGGAGACCGGCCTCCAGGAGGGCGATGCGCTTGCCCTCGGGGTCGCGAACGCGCTTCTTCATTGGCGCGACCGTAGCACAGAGAATGCGGGGCGGACTGGGCGCCCGGTCTGTTCATATGGAGGGACGATCAAGCGCCCGTTTTGAAGGTCGTTTCAGGCGTCCCGTTGCGGGCGTCAGCCCGCTGTCTATCCGTGCGCTGACGCGCACCTCTTCAGGGGGAGCCCCCCCACGCCATCATTTCGCCGCTGGAGTGCGGCCGAAACGACAGCGTTCCCCCCGCCCCACCGACCCGGCCGCCCTGCGGAGAGCTGCGGACGACCGGGCGGTTGGAGGGGGAGTTGCGACGGAAGTGGCAGGAGGGAGCGACCCTCCTGCCGACCAGGTCAGCCGTGCACCACGACCTGGCCTGCGCGGCCGATGACGTGCGACGCGTCCTCGGTGACGAATGGGAACGCCACCTCGGCGCCACATCCCATGCAGTGGGCGCGCAGGCCCCGCGCGGTGTCGACCAGGGTCCGGCGGCGGGCCCCGCAGGACGTGCAGGCGACGATGCGACGGACGGAGAACGGGAACGGAGCGGTGTGGGTGATCGGGGTGGGCATCGGTCGGTCCTCGCTGTTCCGGACGACGTGGTCAAGCATGACCTCGCCGCGGCGCCCGTCCATCGCGCTGGCTGCACGAAAGCGTGCGGTCCCCCTTCGTGCAACGCGTCCCCGGCGAGCGTGGCCCGCCCTCGCCGGGCTGTTGTCTGCGCGCTGACGCGCGCGGTGGGGGGAGCACCCCCACGCCATCATTTCGCCGCTGGAGTGCGGCCGAAAGGACAGCGTTCCCCCCGTGCTAGCGTGCCGCCCATGGACAGCGTGGACGGGGTGGACGACCTGGAGGTGGTGGCGCGCAACTCGGCGGGCTTCGAGTCCCCCGCCGGGCTGACCGCCGACCCGGTGGTCCTGGCCCCGGTGCACGGTGCCCTGCACGTGCTGCTCACCCGTCGCGACACGCCGCCGCAGGTGGGCCGCTGGGCGCTCCCCGGAGGCTTCATGAACCCCGAGGAGCGCGCCGAGGAGACGGCCCAGCGCAAGCTCACCGAGAAGACCGGCGTCGGCGCCGTCTACCTCGAGCAGCTGCAGACGTACGCCGAGCCCGGCCGCGACCCGCGCGGCTGGATCCCCGCGGTGGCCTTCCTCGCGCTGATCGACGCCGCCGTGCTGCGCGATCAGTCGGCGGCGCGCTGGTTCCCCGTCGACGAGCTGCCCGCGCCGCTGGCCTTCGACCACGCGCGCATCGTCGGCGACGGCGTCGACCGGCTGCGCGGCAAGCTGTGGTACTCGAACATCGCCCTGGGCCTGCTGCCCGAGAAGTTCACCATGCCCCAGGCCCGGCGGCTGTTCGAGGCGATCAGCGGGGGGCGCTACGAGGCCTCGAACTTCCGCCGCGAGCTGGAGCAGTCGGGACTGGTGCGCAGCACCGGCGAGCGCGTCAAGGGCGTGCCCGGGCGGCCGGCGACGCTCTACGAGTTCGTCTCGCGCCAGCCCGCGTGGAGCCTGCGCCGCTCGCGCCAGCCCGCACTGCTCGGCGAACGCGCGGCCTTCGCGGCGCGCGTCGAGCCCGTCGACTTCGCCGTCCCCGATGCGTGAGCCGCGCCGCCTCACCGACGCCTCGCTGTCGCTGCACACCGACGAATACGCGCTGACCATGGCGCAGTCGTTCCACCGCCACGGGCAGACCGGGGTGGTCGCCTTCGAGATGACGGTGCGCTCGCTGCCCCCGTCGCGCGGCTACCTGGTCGCCGCCGGTCTGGAGCAGGCGCTCGCCTACCTGCGCTCGCTGCGCTACTCGGCGGGCGACCTGGAGTTTCTGTCGAAACAGGGCATTTACTCGGACGCCTTCCTTCAGGCGCTGTCGGCGCTGCGATTCGGCGGTGACGTCGACGCCATCCCCGAGGGCACGCCGATCGGCGCCGGTGTGCCGCTGCTCCGCGTCACCGCGCCGCGCGTCGAGGCGACCGTCGTCGAGTCCGCGCTGCTGGCGCTGCTCAATCACCAGACGCTGATCGCGAGCAAGGCGTCGCGCATCGTCGCGGCGGCACGGGGGCGCGAGGTCTGGGACTTCTCGTTGCGGCGGCTGCACGGTCCGGAGGCGGCGCTGGGCGTGGCGCGCGCCGCGTACATCGCGGGGTGCGCGGGCACCGCGACCGTCGTCGCCGGGGCGCGGCTGGGCATCCCCACGACGGGGACCATGGCGCACCACTTCGTGCTCGCCTTCGGTGAGGACGGCGAGCAGGCCGCCTTCGAGCAGTTCCTTCGCGACTATCCGGGGCGGGCGGTGCTGCTGGTCGACACCTACGACACGGTGCGCGGCGTCGACCGCGCCATCGCGGCATCGCGGGCGACCGGGATTCCGCTCACCGGCGTGCGCTTGGATTCAGGCGACCTGGCCGCACTGGCGGTGGAGACGCGTCACCGCCTCGACGCCGCGGGATTCACCCGCTCGCGGATCATCGCGTCGAGCGACCTCGACGAGTACCGCATCAGCGACCTGCTCGACGCCGGCGCGCCGCTGGACGGCTTCGGCGTCGGCACCATGCTGGGCACCTCCGCCGACGCGCCCAGCATCGGCGGCGTCTACAAGCTGGTCGAGCAGAGCGGCGGCGGCGAGATGGTGCCGACCATGAAGATCACCTCCGCGAAGGAGACCGATCCCGGTGCGCACCAGGTGTTCCACACGCCGACGCACGACGTGATCGCCCTGCGCGACGAGACGCTGCCCGGCGAGCCGCTGATGGTGCCGGTGCTGCGCGCCGGCGAGGTCGTGAAAGCGCTGCCTGAGCTGAGCGAGATCCGGGCGCGGTGTCGCGCGCGCGTCGCCGCACTGCCGCCCGAGGTGCGCCGCATCCAGGACCCGGCGCCGTGGCCGGTGCAGCGCAGCGCGCGCCTGCTGGAACTGCGCGAACGGCTGCTTCGCGAAGGCCGCGTCACCGCATGAGTGCCGCCGCCCCCCGCACCGCGCTGATCGCCGTCGACGTGCAGGGCGACTTCCTCCCCGGCGGCTCGCTGGCCGTGCTCGACGGCTTGGCGGTGGTGGAGTCCCTGCTGCGCGCCGCCGCCGGCGTCGACATGGTGGTGGCGACGCGCGACTGGCATCCGCCGGACCACGTCAGCTTCGCCGCACGCGGCGGGCCCTGGCCGGTCCACTGCGTCGCCGGCACGGCGGGTGCGGCGCTGCACCCCGAGATCGACCGCGTCGCCGGAGTTGTGGTCAGCAAGGGCAGCAACCCGGACGTCGAGGCCTACTCCGGCTTCGACGGCGCGCCGCTGGCCGCCCTGCTGCGCGGAGCGGGCGTGCAGCGCCTGCTGGTCGGCGGCCTGGCCACCGACTACTGCGTGCGCGCCACCGTGCTGCACGCGCTGTCCGAACGCTTTGCTGTGACCGTGCTGTGCGACGCGGTCCGCGCAGTCGACGTGCGATCCGGCGACGGCGACCGCGCATTGCAGCAGATGCGCGAAGCGGGTGCACTCCTGACAGGGACATAGCTGCGAGCGTGGGAGATTGCACCTTTGCGATGGACGGCATATGGTGTGCCGGCACGCCGCAATTGGAGTACCAGCATGCAAGTGACATTTGGATCTGGCTCGTACGCGTCGACGCAGTCGTTCTCCTGGGACATGTGGTATCCGTGGGCGCCGTTCCACCAGACCTATCAGAACGAGCCGGGCGTGCTCGTCCACCTCTCGCCCACTGAGGCTGGCGATGTCAACGCCGCGCTCAACGACGGTGCCGCCGCAGTCGGCGGTGCCTTCGGCGGTGTCCTCGGTGCCGCGGCTGCGGCGGTCGCCCAGCTCCTCGAACACCTCGCCGAGAACAGCGACGGCAGCCTCGACATCCGCTTCTCCATGCATGGCTTCGACTGCGGCAACCTGCCCGCCGGCGATCCCACCGTCTGGATCGACGGCGCCTGGCAGCCGGTGATGTCGGCGCTCAACGCGATGTTCGGCGGCGCCTCCGTGCCCGCCAGGGAGGAGCTGCGCAAGGCCGAGAACGACGAGGAGCTGCAGGCGCATCGCGGCCAGCTCCTCTCCATGTCGGAGGTCTGAGACGATGGCTGCGCAGCTCGACACCGTCCAGTCCCTCATCGCCGAAGCCTCGCGCGATCCCCAGGTGGCGCGCAGGGTGATGGAGCGACCCGTCTCCACCCTGCGCGAGCGCGGCGTCGCCGTACCCTCCGGTGCTGACGACGCAGAGGTCGCTTCGCACCTCGCCACGACTGCCCCGCGAGTGGCGTCGGCACTCCAGGCCGTCACCACCGCGGCGCCGGCGCAGCCGCTCACCTTCGACGGATGCGACGCCTGCAAGATGGGTGTCACCGCGATCGCGGTCACCCTGGTCGGCCTCGGCGTGGCGGGCCTCGCCGCACTGACGCCGGAGAGCGCGGTGGTGGTGTCCATCGCCACCTTCTTCGGCATCGACGCCACCGCGGTGGTGCCGATGCTCACCGGCATCGCCTACGTGGTCGGCAACGGCGTCCCCGCAACCGTCGACGCCCTGTGCCACACCTTCGGGCCGTGCTGACTCAGCGCGGCATGCCGGCGAGCGCCTGGCCGGCGCTCCATCCCAATGCCACCGCGCCGGCGCTGAGCACCACGCTGGCGGCCACGTAGGCCAGCGCCTGCGCCACGTTGCGGCCCTGGAGCATGGCGAACAGCTCCAGGCCGAAGGTGGAGAAGGTGGTGTACGCGCCGCAGAAGCCGACGGCCAGCACCAGCGCCCAGCCGGGGTTGGGGAGCTGCCGCGCCGCCCAGCCGGCGAAGCCGCCGAGCAGCAGGCTGCCGCTCACGTTGACGGTCAGCGTCGCCCAGGGGAACCCCGTGGTGGTGAGACGGGTGAACAGGACGCCAACCCAGTAGCGCGCGTTGGCGCCGAGCACCGCCCCTGCGGAGATGAGCAGCACGCGGAAGGGGACTGCGGGCATTGGCGGGCAAAGATAGCCTCGCGCATGGCCCGCGCGTAGACTCCGCGTGCCACCGCGGGAACACGGAGAGGAAGTTGACCATGACCGACGTCGCCCAGCGCGAGCCCATGCAGCTCGTCGTCCCCATGCCGCCCACCTTCGACTCCGTCGAGGAGGAGCGCCTGCACCGCAAGCAGCGCCTGGCCGCCGGCTTCCGGCTGTTCTCCAAGATGGGCTTCGACGAGGGCGTCGCGGGCCACATCACCGCCCGCGACCCCGAGCTGCTCGATCACTTCTGGGTCAACCCCTTCGGCATGCACTTCAGCCAGATCCGGGTCTCCGACCTGATCCTGGTGGACAAGGACGGCCAGGTGGTCGAGGGCAACCGCATGGTCAACGCGGCCGCCTTCGCCATCCACTCCCAGGTGCACGAGGCGCGTCCCGACGTGGTCGCCGCGGCGCACGCGCACTCGGTGTACGGCAAGTCGTGGTCCTCGCTGGGCCGCCTGCTCGACCCGCTGACCCAGGACGCCTGCGCCTTCTACGAGGACCACGCCCTGCTCGACGACTACACCGGCGTGGTGCTCGACCTCGAAGAGGGCCGGCGCATCGCCGCGACGCTGGGCGACCGCAAGGCGATCATCCTGCGCAACCACGGCCTGCTCACCGCGGGCGGCTCGGTGGACGAGGCGGTCTGGTGGTTCGCCACCATGGAGCGCTCCTGCCAGGCGCAGTTGCTCGCCGAGGCCGCGGGCACGCCGATCAAGATCGGGCACGAGGCCGCCAAGCTGACCCACTCGCAGGTCGGCTCGGGCATCGCCGGCTGGTTCAGCTTCCAGCCGCTCTGGGACCGCATCACCCGCGAGCAGCCCGACCTCTTCGACTGACGCCGAGTGCAGACATTTCCTGAGCTGCTGCGCTGGCGAGCCCGGCGCCATCCCGACCTGGTCGCCATGAGCGAGCCGGGGCACAGCATCACCTGGGGACAGCTCGACGCGAGCACCACCGTGCTGGCCAATGGGCTGCGCTCGCTCGGCGTGCGGCCCGGCGACCGCGTGGCCATCCTTGACAAGAACTCGGTCGCCTACCTGGAGCTGATGGCGGCGGTGGCCAAGTGCGGCGCGGTCAGCGCGCCGGTCAACTGGCGCCTCGCCCCGCGCGAGGTGCGCACCGTGGTCGACGATTCCCAGGCGGTGCTCTGCGTCTGCGGTGACGACTTCGTGGAATCCGCGGGCGGTGTGCGCGCGCGCGTCATGCGCTTCGCCGAGCTGCCGCGTCTCGACGGCGACGATCCGTACGCCGACACCGATCCCGACGCGGTGGTCTGGCAGCTCTACACCAGTGGCACAACGGGAATCCCCAAGGGCGCGATGCTCACCCACCGCAACCTCTACGCGGGCTGGCCGAGCATCCTCCTGGAGTGCCCGGAGATGCGCGAGGCCTCGCGCGCCCTGGTGGCGATGCCGCTGTACCACATCGGCGGCTGCGGCTGGGCCGGCGCGGCGCTGTACGCCGGCGCGACGCTGGTGGTGGTGCGCGAGATCGTCCCGCAGCAACTCCTGCGAACCATCGTGGACGAGCAGGTCGAGTGCGGCTTCCTGGTGCCCGCCGTGCTGCTCTTCCTCTCCCAGCTACCGGGCATCGAGAACGCCGACTTCTCCCACCTGCGCCGCATCCTCTACGGAGCCTCGCCGATCACGCCCGAATTGCTGACCCGCTGCATCGAGCTCTTCAAAAGCGAATTCACCCAGGTTTACGGACTGACGGAGACGACGGGCGCGATCAGCGCCCTGCAGCACGCGGATCACCACGGCGAGCGCCTGCTCTCCTGCGGACGCCCGATGCTGGGCACGCGCGTCCGCGTGGTCGACGCCGAGGACAACGACGTGCCCACCGGCGAGGTCGGCGAGCTGCTCATCGGCGGCGAGCAGGTGATGCTCGGCTACCACAACCGTCCCGGTGACACCGCGGCCGTGATCCGCCACGGCTGGTTCCACAGCGGTGACGCCGCCGCCCTCGACGCCGACGGGTTCATCTACATCCGCGACCGCATCAAGGACATGATCGTCAGCGGCGGCGAGAACGTCTACCCGATCGAGGTGGAGTCGGTGATCGCCGAGCATCCCGACGTCGCCGACGTGGCCGTCATCGGCGTCCCCGACCACCGCTGGGGCGAGACCGTCAAGGCGATCGTGGTGCTGCGCCCAGGAACCACCGCCACCGAGCAGGACATCGTGGAGTTCTGCAGACCCCGCCTGGCCGGGTTCAAGCGCCCCACCAGCGTGGACTTCGTCGACGCCATCCCCCGCAACCCCACCGGCAAGATCCTCAAGCGCGAGCTGCGGGAGATGGAGATTTAGGTCGGCGAGCTGCTCATCGGCGGCGAGCAGGTGATGCTCGGCTACCACAACCGTCCCGGTGACACCGCGGCCGTGATCCGCCACGGCTGGTTCCA
>DATMMX010000041.1:0-40072 GCA_035569495.1 Candidatus Angelobacter sp.
GCGGCGTCGGCGGCGCGGGTGTCGCCGGAGCCGAAGCCGATGCCCATCAGCGCCGCGCCCTGGCCGCTCATGATCGCCTTGACGTCGGCGAAGTCGAGGTTGATCAGGCCGGGGAAGACGATCAGGTCGGAGATGCCCTGCACGCCCTGGCGGAGCACGTCGTCGGCGATCTTGAAGGCGTCGGTGATCGGCGTCTTCTTGTCGACCACCGCCATCAGCCGCTCGTTGGGAATGGTGATCAGGGTGTCGACGCGCTGCTGCAGCCCGACGATGCCCTCCTCCGCCGACTTCTGCCGCTTCACGCCCTCGAAGCGGAACGGCTTGGTGACCACGCCGATGGTCAGCGCGCCCTGCTGCCGGGCGATCTCGGCGACGATCGGCGCCGCGCCGGTGCCCGTGCCGCCGCCCATGCCCGCGGTGACGAAGACCATGTCGCAGTCGTGGAGCAGCTTGCTCAGCTCCTCGCGCGACTCCTCGGCCGCCTCGGCGCCGACGGTGGGGTTGCCGCCCGCACCCAGCCCGCGCGTCAGCTTGCGGCCGATGTGCATCTTGACCTGGGCCTCGCTGTTGTTCAGCGCCTGCAGGTCGGTGTTGATGGCCACGAACTCCACGCCGCGGAGCTTGCTGCGGATCATCCGGTTGACGGCGTTGCTGCCGCCACCCCCGACGCCCACGACTTTGATGCGGGCGTTGCCTTCCAATGTGCGGTCCAGCTCCATGGGCGCCTCCTCACGCTGCTGCGGGTGTCTGGGACGGGGAGAGTCGTAACCAGCGCGCGCCGCCGACTGGCTGTCCACGCCGTACATCTTCATCCGGTCAGAAAAGTTCACGTAGCCACCTGCTGAATCGATCGCTGACACCATGGTGTCCGTTGCCGTTCCCGTTGTGTCCGTTGCTGCGCACCGCGCTGCGCCGCCCGGTGCGCGCCGACCAGCGCAGCAGGCCGACGACGGTTGCGCAGTCAGGCCCGTGCAGCTCGTCGTCCATGCCGGTGGTGCCCGTGGGCGCGGCGACGTGGACCGGGAGGTCGGTCACCTGCTGGCACATCTCGGCGAAGCCGCGCAGCATGGCGCCGCCGCCGGTGATGACGATGCCGCCGGGCAGGACGGTGGCGCCGCTGCGCTCGATCTCCGCGGCGATGAGCATGGCCATCTCGCGCGCCCGCGGGCCGATCACCTCGGCCAGGTAGCGCTGCGGCACCGCCACCGGCTCCTCGTAACCCATCGGCGTCAGCGTCACCGTCGCATCGGACGGGACGGTCAGTTGCAGCGAGTGTCCGTAGGCGCGCTTCACCGCCTCGGCGGTGTCGAGGTCGCAGCGCAGGCCGACCGCGAGGTCACCGGTGACGTGCGAGCCGCCGACGGGGATCACCGCGGTGTGGACGATGGCACCGTTGCTGAAGACGGCGATGTCGGTGGTGCCGCCGCCGATGTCGGCGACCACCACGCCGCGCTCCAATTCGTCTTCGGTGACCACGGCTTCGGCGCTGGCGAGCACCTGCAGCACCAGGTCGTCGACGTCCAGTCCCGCTTCGTGCATCACCTTGACGACGTTCTGGATCGCCGTGGTGGCGCCGGTGACGATGTGCGTCTCGACCTCGAGCCGCGTGCCCGCCATGCCGATCGCCTCGCGCACCCCCTCCTGCCCGTCGACGGTGAACTGCCGGGGCAGGACGTGGAGGATCTCGCGGTCGGACGGGATGCTGACGGCGCGCGCTGCCTCGACGGCGCGGGTGATGTCCTCTCCGCGCACCTCGCGGCGCCCGGCGGCGACGGCGACCACGCCGCGGCTGTTCTGCGACTGGATGTGCCCACCGGCCAGGCCGACCACCGCCGACTGGATGGGCACCCCGGCGACCCGCTCACAGGCGTCGACCGCCTCGGCCACCCCCTCGGCGGCGCGCTCGATGTCGACCACCGCGCCCTTGCGCAGGCCGCGGGAGGCCGCCATGCCGACGCCGAGGATACGGAGGTCCTCGCCCCCCGACGGAGAGACGTCCACCTCCGCCAGAACACAGCAGACCTTGGTCGTGCCGAGATCGAGGGCGGCAACATGGCGGGCACGGGTCACATCGGCCTCGGAGTATACCTTCGGAACGCTCGTTCGGATAGGGGTTTTCGGACGCAAAACCGCAACATGCTGGGTTTGGGGGGGCAGGATGGCACAATATGTGTGGGTGCGGGGGAGGGCGCAGTAGGGTCGCGCTGGGCCTCTATGGGCGGCCGCGGGGGCGCGTTTCCCCGTTGGAAGTCAGGGCTGTCGCGGCCGAAACCACCTTGCGTCACGAACCCAAAATGGGGGCGCGAAAGGGGCCGTAGACGTACAAACAGGGCCTCGCCACTGCACCTGGCTGACGAAGCCCTGTCGGCTGCAGCCCCACTGGGGCCGCGTGAGCCCGGCAACCGTAGCACCGGGCTCCCCGGATGTAAACGGGCAGCCGGGATCAGGCCGAGGGGATCACCACCAGCTTGCCGTTGCGCTCCCCGGCGGCGAGCTGGGCGAACGCCTCGGCCGCGCGGGAGAGCGGGAAGGTGGCGCCGATCAGGGGCGAGAGCGTGCCCGCCGCCACCATCCCCACCAGCTTCTCCAGCTCGGCGCGGGTGCCCATCGTCGAGCCGAGGATGCGGGTGTGCCGCCAGAAGATGCGGTGGAGCTGGGCGGGCGGGTTGGGCCCGGCGGTGGCTCCGGCGACCACGACGGCGCCGTCGATGCGCACCGCGCGCAGGCTGAACTCCCAGGTGGGCTCGCCGACCGTCTCGATCACCGCGTCGACGCCGCGCCCGCCGGTCATCTCGGCGAGCTGCTTGGAGGCGGCCCGGTCGGTCCCCAGGGCGGCCCGGGCGCCGAGCCGCAGCGCCGCCGCGCGCTTGGCCTCGTCGCGCGAGGTGGAGATCACCTCGACCCCGCCGGCGCGGCCGAGCAGGATGGTCGCCGTGGCCACTCCGCCGGTGGCGCCGTGGACCAGCACGGTGTCCCCCGGGTGCAGCGCGGCGCGGGTGAAGAGCATGCGGTAGGCGGTGAGGTAGGCAGTCGGCAGGGTGGCCGCGGCGATGAAGTCGACCGCATCGGGCAGCGGGATCAGGTTGGCCGCAGGCACCGGCACGTATTCCGCCAGCGTTCCCTGCAGGTCGCCCTCGCTGAGCATCGACATGTCGCGGCAGAACAGCGGGTCGGAGTTGGTGCAGGTCGCGCAGGACCCGCAGCCGATCACGCTGTGCGCCACCACCCGGGCGCCCTCCGGGGGCGCGCCCTCGGGCCGGTCGGGACCGTAGCCCGCCACCGTGCCGGCCACGTCGCAGCCGAGGATCTGCGGCGGCACCACCTTCTGCGACGAGGTGCCGCGCAGGGTGAAGAGGTCGTGGTGGTTGAGCGAGGCGGCGTGGACGCGGAGCAGCGCCCACCCCGGCGGCGGCTCGGGCTGGGGCCGCTGGCCGACCTCCAGGTTGCCGAGCGGGTCGGGACCGTCGATGCGGGCGACGTAGGCGGCGAGCATGGAGAAGCAACCTAGCAGACGCGAAAGCCACGTCGTGGGGCACCATTGACGGCGACATGCGCATCGACCGGATGCTCGACGGCAGCGGCCGCCCGCTGTTCTCCTTCGAGTTCTTCCCGCCCGACACCCCCGAGGGCGAGGAGCGCCTGTTCCAGACCATCGCCATGCTCCGCGAGCTGGAGCCGTCGTTCGTCTCGGTCACCTGCCGCAACCACTCGCGCTCGCGAACTCTCGCCGTGGTGACGCGCATCCGCAACGAGATGGGCCTGGAGCCGATGGCCCACTACACCTGCGCCGGGGCGACGCGCGAGGAGCTGCACGAGACGCTGCGCGGCCTGCACGACGCCGGCATGGAGAACGTCCTGGCGCTGCGCGGCGACCCGCCCAAGGGTGCCGACCGCTTCGAGGCCACGCCCGGCGGCTTCACCCACGCCACCGAGCTGGCCACGATGATCCGCGACGAGTACGACTTCTGCATTGGCGGCGCCTGCTATCCCGAGGGGCACCTGGAATCCGCGTCGCTCGACGACGACCTGGCCCACACCGTGGCCAAGGTGAACAGCGGGGTGAGCTTCCTGATCACCCAGATGTTCTTCGACAACCGCCACTACTTCGACTTCGTGGCGCGGGCTCGCGCGGCGGGGATCGGCGTGCCGATCATCCCCGGGATCATGCCCATCACCACGCTGGGACGGCTGTCGCGCGAGGACGGCACGCTGCTCGGCGCGGTGGTGCCGCCGCGGCTGCTCACCGAGCTGCTGCGCCGCGAGTCGGAGCCCGAAGCGATCGCGGCACTGGGCACGGCGTACGCGACCCTGCAGTGCAGTGAGCTGCTCGCCGGCGGCGCGCCCGGCGTGCACTTCTACACGCTCAACCGCTCGCCGGCGACGCGCGCGATCCTGTCGGCACTGCTGGCGGCGCGGCCCTGGGAGCGGGCGCGCTAACCGCGTCCAGGTGCACGAGGTCGCCCGCAGATCCTGACCGGTCGGTCGGTCAGGGGTCAGGGCGTGGGCCTGCCGATGCTGAACTGGATCGGCGTCGGCGCCGGGGTCGGCGTGGCTGTCGACTTCGGCGTCGGCGCGGGCGTGGCGCTGCTCGACGGCGCGCTGGTGGCGGGGGCCGCGGCGGGCGCGTCGGCGGGCGCCGGCTTGCCGCCGACCGCGGGCGCGCTGGGGTTCTCCAGGTCGACGTAGCCGAAGGTCGGCCGGGCGAAGTCCAGCTTGCCCTTCAGCGAGAGCAGCGAGGCGAGCTGGTCGGGCACGGCGGCGATGTCCTGGTCGCTCAGCATGTGGCCGAGGACGGCGCGCCAGCCGGCGGTGGTGACGATGGCGAACAGCCCGTCGCTCTGCCACTCGAAGTGGTTCACACCGACGCCGAAGGCCGCGGGGAAGCGCTGCGCGGTGACCACCAGGGTGCGCACCAGCACGGGATCGACCGACGCCTTGCCACTGCCACTGAGCTGCGCTGCGGCGAACGCGGGACGGTTGTCGACCAGGGTGGGCACGCCGGGCGGCGCGGCGACGGTGGACTTGCCCAGGTCGAGCACGTCGCCGCTGTCGGCGATGGCGAGCTGCCTGCTGCCGGTGTGCAGCATCAGCACCGGCGTCCACTCGCGGATGGTGATGCGCACCGTGCTGGGCAATTCGGTCTCGACGCTGGCGCTGCGCACCCAGGGCAGCTTCTCGATGCGCTGCCGCACCTGCTCGCCGTCCACGGTGAACAGGCTCTGCGACGTGGAGAGGTGCGCCGCGTCGAGGACGGCGGCGCGTGCCACCAGGTGGTTGCCCGCAATGGCGATCGACTTGGCGCGGAAGACCGGCAGCGCGAGAATCGCCAGCAGCGCGACGAGCTGCACGGCGAGCACCACCACCGCGACGCGGCGCCGCGAGATGGCGCCGATCGAATTGGGCAGGAACCGCGGCATCTCGCTGCGGTGGGTGCGGCGGCGCCCGGTCGAGCGCAGCGGACTCTCCTCGGGCAGCGCGAAGCGGCGGGCGATGCGCGGCGCGTCGATGATCGACGCGGCGGTGGCGCGGGCACGCGCCTGGCGCCGCGCGCTGTCTTCGAGGACGGAACTCACGGTGCGCGCTCCTCGCCGTGACGCTGCAGGGCGTCGCGCACCAGCCGCTCGCACAGGTCCTCGAATCCGATGCCCGCGGCGCGCGCGGCATCGGGGAGCAGCGACAGCGCGGTGAGCCCGGGGATGGCGTTCACCTCGATGACCCAGGGCGTGCCGCCGCCGTCGACGATGACGTCGACGCGCGACATGCTGCGGCAGCCCAGCGCGGCATGGGCGCGCTCCGACGCGCGCTGAGCGTCCTGGCGCTGCTCCTCGGGGAGCCGCGCCGGGATGATGTGCTCGCTCTGACCCGCGGTGTATTTCGCTGCATAGTCGTAGAGAGGACGGTGGGAGACGATTTCGAGGGTCGGCAGTGCCTGAGGGGGATTATGCCCCAGAACCCCGATGGTGATCTCCAATCCGTCGACGAACTGCTCGCAGAGCACGGTGTCGTGCTCGGCGGCGGCGCCGTAGGCGTCGAGCAGTTCGGCGCCGGAGCGCACGATGGTCAGCCCGATGGTGCTGCCGCCGCGATTGGGCTTGACCACCATGGGCAGTCCCAGTGCGCTCGCGGCGTCCTCCATGTGGTGGCGCGCCGTGCCGCCGTCGAGGTGGCGCGGGACGCTGCGCCAGGGCGGGGTGTTGATGCCTTCGGCGACCAGAACCCGCTTGGCCATCGCCTTGTCGAGGCAGAGCGCGGTGGCCAGCACCCCGCTGCCGGTGTAGGCGATGTCGAGCAGCTCGCAGACGCCCTGGACGGTGCCGTCCTCGCCGTAGCGGCCGTGCAGGGCGAGGAAGGCGACGTCGTATCCGCCCGCGCGCAGTGCGTCCCATAGGTCTTCACCGGCCTCGACGCACTCGGCGTCGTGACCGCGGGCCCGCAGCGCGTGGAGCACCTGCACGCCGCTGGTGCGACTGACCTCGGCCTCGCTGCTGCGCCCGCCGCAGACCACCGCGACGCGCAGGGCGCTCACCGCCGCGCCCACTGCGTCTCGCCGAGCACCACGATCTCGCGCTCCAGGTCGACGCCGAACTGCTCCAGCACCGCGTCATGGGCCAGCTCGGCGAGGGCGAGCACGTCGGCGGCGCTGGCGTGGGACATGTTGACGATGAAGTTGGCGTGCTTGTCGCTGATCAGCGCACCGCCGACGCGCCGGCCGCGCAACCCGGCGGCCTCGACCAGGCGCCCCGCGTAGTCGCCGGGCGGGTTCTTGAAGACGCTGCCCAGGCTGCGGATGCCGTACGGTTGCGACGCCTTGCGCTGCGCCTGGATGGCGTCGGTGCGGGCGCGCACCTCGACGGGGTCGTCGCGGTGCACGGTGAAGCGCGCGGCGACGATGACGTGGTCGTGCAGGTCGCCCTTGAACCGCGAGTCGCGATAGGAGAAACCGCATTCCGCGGTGCCGAAGGTGTGGTGGGCGCCGCCGCCGTCGATGGTGTCGCAGGCGACCATCACGTCCTTGATCTCGCTGCCGAAGGCGCCCGCGTTGCCGCGCACACTGGCCCCGGTGGTGCCCGGGATGCCGATGCCGAACTCGATGCCGGCGATGCCCTTGCGGGCCAGGTCGAGCGCGGCCCGGGGCATCATGTAGCCGCCGCTCAGCTCGACGGTGCTGCCGTCGACGACGCGCATGTGGCGGTCGGACATGCGCACCACCAGGCCGCGGATGCCGCCGTCGAGCACCAGCGTGTTGCTGCCCGCGCCGAGCACGGTGAAGGGCACGCCGTTCGCGTTGCAGCGCGGCATCAGCTCGGCGAGGCGCTCGGGGTCGTGCAGGGTGAGGAAGAAGTCGGCGGGGCCGCCGATGCCGTACTGGGTGTGGCGCGCCAGCGGCTCGTTGCGGCGCACGCCGGGCTCGGCGTCGAGCCACTCAGCCTGCATTCTGCCGCTCCTGCAGGGCGTGCAGCGTGCGCCGCGCCAGGTCGTCGAAGCCGCGCACGCTGAGGCAGAGCACCGCGTCGCCGTTATGCGCGGTGGCGAGGATCTGCTGCAGCGCCTCGTCACTCGTGCTCGCGATGCGCACGTCCTGCACGTCGCGGATGCGGCCGGCGACGTCCGCGATGCTGACGGTGTGGGCGAGGTGGCGCTCGCGCGCGGGTTCGATCGGGCCAAGGATGACCGTATCTGCGCCGCGGAACGCATCGGCGTAGCCGTCGAGCAGCGCGAGGGTGCGCGAGTAGGTGTGCGGGACGTAGACGACGATGAGCCGCCCATTCGGGAAGCGCTGCCGCCCCGCGTCGATGGTGGCGGCGACCTCGGTGGGATGGTGTGCATAGTCGTCGACCACCGTGACGCCTCCGGCCGCACCGAGGATCTCGAAGCGGCGCGAGGCGCCCTGGAAGGTGGCGCATGCGGCGATGCACGGCTCCAGCGGCGCGCCCACCGCGTCGGCGAGGATCAGCGCGGCCATGGCGTTGAGCACGTTGTGCTGTCCGGGCAGGCTGAGCCGCACCGGTGGCAGGACGACGCCGTCGCGGCGGGAGATCTCGAAGCTCTGCACCGCGCCGCTGGTGCCGGTGACGCGCGGCCGCCAGTCGGCGTCCGGGTTGACGCCGTAGAGCACCACGCGGCACGACGCCTCCAGCTGCAGCGCCACGCATTCGGGGTCGTCGGCGCAGAGGGCGAGCACGCCGTCGCCGGGCATCGACTCGGCCAGCTCCACGAAGGGCGCGCGGTACGACGCGAAGGTCGGGTACACGTCGGGGTGGTCGAGCTCCAGCCTGGTGACGCACGCCGCGAAGGGATGTGTGTGCAGGAATTTCGGCCTCGGGTCCCAGGGCGCGGTGGTGTACTCGTCGCCCTCGAAGACGAAGGGCCTTCCCTCGCCGAGCCGTGCGGTGGCGCCGAAGTCGCGCGACGTGGTGCCGAGCCGGAACCCCGGTTGCATGCCCGCGCACTCCAGCATCCAGGCCAGCAGCGACGAGGTCGTCGTCTTGCCATGGGTGCCGCACACCGCGATGCGCACCCGGTCGCCGGTCAGCTCGGCGTAGAACTCGGCCTCGCTGGTGACCGGCAGGCCACGCCGCACCGCCTCCTCCCATTCGGGATTGCCGTCGCGCACCTGGTTGCCGACGACCACCAGGTCGGGCGTGCCGCCCATGTCGAGGTTGCTCGCGGCGTGGTGGTTGACCCACTGGATGCCCGCGCGGGCCAGCGTGTCGGTGGTCGGCGGGTAGGCGTCCTCGTCGGAGCCGGTGACCAGGTAGCCGAGCTGCTGGGCCATCAGCGCCGCGCCGCTCACCGCGTAGCCGCAGATGCCGAGAAAGTGGACGTGCCGCGTCGCCACCGCGCTCACCGCGACCCCGCGGCCTCGCGGATCAACGCCACCACGTCGTCGTCCGCCTCGGGACATCCCGCGGCGCGGCTGGCGGCGGCCATGCGCTGCCACAGCGCGGGGTCGTCGATGACGCGGTCGATGTCGGTGCGCAGCCGCTCGGCGCCACATTCCTCGTCAGGGATCAGCAGGGCGGCGTGGGCCTCGACGTAGGGCATGGCGTTGTCTACCTGGTGCGCACCCGCATAGGGATACGGCACCAGGATCATGGGCCGCCCCAGCACCGCCGTCTCCGCCAGCGACGAGCCGCCGGCGCGCATCACCACCAGGTCGGCGTCGCGGATGCGCTCGCCGATGTCGTCGAAGAAGGCGCTCACCGTGTAGCGCTCGCGCAGCTCCTCGGGCAACCCCGCGCGCACCGGCACCGCCCATTCGGCGTCACGAGCGCCGCACTGGTGAGTCACGCGCAATGCGGGATGCGCCGCCAGCAGCTCGCGGATCGACCCCGCCACCGCGTCGTTGATGCGCCGCGCGCCCTGCGACCCGCCCATCACCAGGACGTGCTGGCAGGTGTCGTGCAGCGGCGTCCCCGCGTACGCCTTCACCTCGGGACGCACCGGGTTGCCGGTGCGCACCACCCGCGCGCCGGGCAGCCGCTGCGCGGTCTGCGCGAACGACGCCGCCACCGCGCGCGCCCGCTTGGCGAACATGCGCGTCGTCCGCCCCGGATGGGCGTTCTGCTCCAGCAGCACAACGGGAATCCGCTGCAGCAGCGCCGCCGCCACCACCGGGACCGACACGTAGCCCGCGGCGCCGACGACCACGTCGGGACGGAAGCGGCGCAGGATGCCGCTTGCCTGCAGCGTGGCGCGCGAGATGCGCAGCGCGGTGCCGGGCAGCTTCAGCGGCGAGCCGAGGTCGATGCCGCGAACGCTCAGCGTCTCCAGGCGCAGGCCGCTGCTCGGGACCAGCGTCTCCTCCATCCCGCCGCGGCGGCCGACGAGGAGCACGTCGCCGCCCGGGTCAGCGCGCCGCAACGCCTGCGCGACCGCCAGCGCCGGGGTCAGATGACCCCCCGTTCCCCCTCCAGCGATCAACGTGCGCACGGCGCGATACTCCCTGTCGTCGTCCCTGGGCCGAGATGTTGCAGAGGATGCCCACGGCGGCCAGGGTCATCGCCAGGGACGACCCACCGTAGCTGATGAAGGGCAGCGGGACGCCTGTGGTCGGCACCAGGTTGGTCACCGCGGCGATGTTGAGAAAGGCCTGCACGCAGATCCACGCCGTGATGCCGCCGGCGACCAGCGCGCCGTAGGTGTCGGGCGCGCGCAGCGACGTGCGCACGCCGCGCCAGGCCAGCAGCACGAAGCCGGTGATGACACCGAGGGTGCCGACCAGTCCCAGCTCCTCGCCGATGATGGCGAAGATGAAGTCGGTGTGCGCCTCGGGCAGCCACTGGAACTTCTCGATGGAATGGCCCAGGCCGACGCCGCTGAAGCCGCCGCTGCCCAGCGCGTACAGCGAGTGCACCATCTGGAAGCAGGCGTTGAGCGGGTCGGCGAACGGGTTGCTGACGCAGGCGACCCGCGAGGCGCGGTACGTCTCCAGGGTGACCGCGAAGTAGGCCAGCGCACCGAGCACGCCGACGAGCATCACCAGGTGGCGCTTGCGCGCGCCGGCCAGCGCGATCAGCACCACGCCGATGCCGGCCAGGATCATGGTGCTGCCGAGGTCCTTCTCCAGCACCACCAGGCCGAGCAGCCCGAGCAGCAACAACCCGAAGTCGCGGACCATGCGCCCCGAGCGCACCGCGGGACCGCGGTCGCACAGCCACTTCGAGAAGGCGAGGATGCAGGCGAGTGTGGCCAGCGTCGACGGCTGCACCGACAGCGGACCGATGACGATCCAGCGCCGCGCCCCGAGCACCTGGGTGCCGATGTGCGGGACCAGCACGGCGAGCAGCAGCAGCAGCGTGCCGATGGTCAGCTTGCCGGCCCAGCCGCGCCAGCGGTGGTAGTCGAGCCGCGTGGCCCCGAGCATCAGGGTGATGCCCAGGCCCAGCCACAGGATCTGGCGTTCGAAGAAGTAGTTGGGGTTGCCGTAGGCCTGGTAGCCGAGCGCCTCGGAGGCGCTGTAGACCATCACCAGGCCGAAGGCGCACAGGGAGGCGATCACCGCCAGCAGCCAGCCGTCGACGCGCGCCAGCGCGATGCGCTCGCTCTGCGGGCGCACCTCCGCCGCACCGCCGGGTCGGAAGCTGTCGAACGGCGCCACCGAGCGGCGGCGCAGGGTGGCGGCGCGCTCGGCGACGCTCATGGTGCGGCTGCGCGTGGCCATCAGCTCCTCCCCCGTGCGGCGCCGCACACGTCGCGCACCAGCGCGGCGAAGGTCTCGCCACGCTGCTCGTAGTCGGCGAACTGGTCGAAGCTGGTGTAGCCGGGCGCGAGCAGCACCACGTCGCCCGGTCGGGCCACGTCGTGCGCCGCGCGCACCGCGTCGACAAGGCCCGGCACCAGGGTGCGCGAGTTGTAGCCAAGACTGGCCAGAGCCCGGTCGACCTCGGGACCGGTGGCGCCGTTGAGCACCGCGTACCGCGCCCGCTCGCTGACCTCGCGCGCCAGGTCCTCGGGCCCGACGCCCTTGGTCTCTCCCCCACCGATCCAGACGATCGGGCGGTCGGGGAAGGCGCGCAGCGCCTTGACGGCGGCGTCGACGTTGGTCGCCTTGCTGTCGTTGACCCAGAGCACGCCGCCTGCCTCGAGCACCGGTTCGAGGCGGTGGTGCACCGCGTGGAAGCCGCGCACCGCCCCGGCGATGGCGTCGTGCCCCACACCCGCGGCGTGGCCGAGCGCCACCGCGACCAGCACGTTCTGGACGTTGTGCGCGCCGAACAGCGGGATGTCCGCCACCGGCATCACCGCCCGCGACTGTCCTCGCTCGACGACCACGACGTCGTCGCCGCGCACCGTCGCGCCGTCCGACGTGCCGGTCTCGAAACCGGCGAGCAGCACGCGCGCGGTCGACGCCTGGGCCATACCGCGGGCCACCACGTCGTCGGCGCCGAGCACCACCGCACCGTCCGGGTCGGCGTGTTCGACGAGGCGCCGCTTGGCGGCGGCGTAGGCCTCGAAGGTGCCGTGGCGGTCGAGGTGGTCGGGAGTCACGTTGAGCACCGCGGCCAGCCGGCAGCGCGGGTCCTCGACGGATTCGATCTGGAACGACGAGAGCTCCAGCACCACCCAGTCGTCCTGCCGCACCTGGTCGAGGCGGTCGAGCATCGGCTCGCCGATGTTGCCGCCGACGTGCACGCGCGCGCCGCCCGCGGCGATGACCGCGCCGGCGAGTGTCGTCGTCGTTGTCTTGCCGTTGGTGCCGGTGATGCCGAGGATCGGTGCGGGGCAGCGGCGGAACACCAGGTCGATCTCACTGCGCACCGGGATGCCATGCGCGCGTGCCACGGCCAGCTCGGGCGCGTCCCACGGGACGCCGGGACTGGGGCACACCATGTCGAAACCCACGGCCAGCTCCACGGGATATGGCCCGAGCCGGACCTCGACTCCCGCCGGCAGCGACGTCGCGCGGGCGCGCAACGCGTCGCCATCCTTGCGATCGACGACCACGACGTCCCAGTCCTCGCGATGCAGCGCGCGCGCGCAGGCCATCCCGCTGCGGGCGAGGCCGATCACCAGCGCGCGCGGCATCAGGAGCGCAATCCCGAGCGCAGCCCGGCGAGCACGGCGAGCAGCGCACCGGCCGCGGCCGCCGCGCCGAACCACAGCACCAGGCCCTGCTCGCGCAGGCCGAGCTCCTCGAAGTGGTGGTGCAGCGGGCTGGCGCGGAGGATGCGGCGGCCGAAGCGGGTGATGGCGGTGACGTTGACGATCACGCTCACCGTCTCGGCGACGAAGACGATGCCGAGCAGCGGCAGCAGCCAGAGCATGTGCACCTCGGCGGCGACGGCCGCCAGCGCGCAGCCCAGCGCGAGCGAGCCGGTGTCGCCCATGAAGACGCGGGCGGGGAACCAGTTGTAGAGCAGGAAGGCCGCAACTCCGCCGACGATGGCGGCGCTCATCACGGCGGCGGAGTGGATGCCGAGGTGCAGCGCCAGCGCCCACAGCGCGCTGAACACGAGGACGCTGCACCACCCCGCCAGCCCGTCCACTCCGTCGGTGAG
This sequence comes from Candidatus Angelobacter sp., assembly GCA_035569495.1. Lineage (GTDB taxonomy): Bacteria > Chloroflexota > Dormibacteria > Aeolococcales > Aeolococcaceae > DASRDZ01. The sequence continues at coordinate 13,002 of DATMMX010000041.1, forward strand.
GTTGACTGCGTTGCTGGCCGCCATCACCGCCACCACGGCCAGTGGGACGATGCCCCAGTGCAGGTCAGCGCTGCCCAGCACCGGCAGCACCTGGTGGGTGGCGCCGACGCGCAGCAGCCCGATGCCGACCAGCAGCCCGACCAGTCCCTGGAGCACCAGCTTCTGCCGCCCCAGCAGGCCGAGGGCGCCGCGACCGCTGATGTTGGCAAGGTCGTCCAGAACTCCGAGGCCCGCGCCGGCGACCAGTGCGAAGACGAGCACGAAGCCCGCCCGCGAGTGGTCGAAGACCAGCCAGGCCAACAATGCGAGGGCGCAGAAGAGGATGCCGCCCATGGTCGGCGTGCCCGCCTTGACGCGGTGGGTGGCCGGACCGTACGTCTGGATGCGCTGGCCCGCGTGCGCGTGGGCGAGTGCGCCGATGACCACGGGATAGAGCAGCACGCCGGCGATCAGGCAGAGCGCGAATGCGCCCAGCGAGGTCTTCACTGCCGCAGCGCCGCGACGATGCGCTCCAGGTGCATGCCGTGTGACGCCTTGACCAGCACCGCGGTGTCGCCGTCGCAGCGGGCCCGGGTGATCTCGATCGCCTCGTCGACGCTGCGCGCCGCGAACGCCTCCTCCGGCTCCATGCCCGCGGCGAGCGCGGCGGCGACGGTGGTGAACGCCTGCTCACCGACGGCGACCAGGGTGGTCGCCACCTCGCGCGCGTGCCGTCCGGCCTGGCGGTGCGCCATCGCGGTGTGCGAGCCCAGCTCCAGCATGTCGCCGAGCACCGCGATGCGCCGCTTCGCCTTGGTCTCGCCCAGTGTGTCGAGCGCCGCCGCCAGCGACGCGGGGCTGCTGTTGTAGCTGTCGTCGTAGATGCGCGCGCCGTTGACACCCTGGTGGATGCGGCCGCGCTGCGGTGGCGCCTCGAAACCTGCAAGGCGCTCGGCGACATCCTGCATGCTGACGCCGAACTGCGCAGCGACGGCGGCGGCGGCGACGGCGTCGAGGACGACGTGTGTTCCGGGGACGCGCATCTGCACCGGCTGGCTCGCGTCGGGTCCGATGAGGGTGAACGACGTGCCGGCGATGCCGCGCGACACCACGTTGGTGGCGCGGTAGTGCGCGTCGGGTGAACGCAGTCCGAACCACGTCACCCGCGCGCCGGTGCGCGAGGCGACGCGGCGCACCTGCTCGTCGTCGCCGTTGAGCACCGCCAGGCCGTCGCCGGGCAGTGCCTCCAGCAGCTCCGCCTTGGCGTCCGCGATCGCCTCCTGCGAGCCGAGCAGCTCGATGTGCGATGTGCCGATGTTGAGCAGCACGCCGGTGCGCGGATGTGTGAAGGCGCAGAGGTCGGCGATCTCGCCGCGCGCCGACATCGCCATCTCACAGACGAACACGTCGAGAGGCGCGTCGAGGCTCAGCACCGAGAGCGGGATTCCCGTCCAGGTGTTGAGGTTTCCCGGGGTCCGGGCGACGCGCACCGAGCCGTCGAGCACGGTGGCGATCAGCTCCTTGCCGGTGGTCTTGCCGACGCTGCCGGTGATGCCCACGACGTGCGCGCCCAGCTCGGCGAGCCGCTGCTCGCAGGCGCGGCGCAGCGCCGACGCCGTGTCGTCAACGCGCAGCAGCAGCGGGGGCAGGGGGGTGTTCGGCGGCGCGGTCCATGTCGCGTCGACGACGGCGACCGCGGCACCGCGCTCGGCGGCGGCGGCGACGAAGCCATGTCCGTCGTCGCTCGTGCCGCGCAGGGCGACGAAGCCGCCGCCGGGGACGACCTCACGCGAATCCGTGGCCAGCCCGGCGAGCGGGCGTTCGGTCCCGCCGGCGCCGTCGAGCAGCCCGCCGAACAGGCGTGCGAGTTCGGAGGGAGAGTGCATCGCGCCCATGGTACCGACCCGTTCCACAACCCCTGGAACGGCGTTGAGGGCGCTCACGGCACGATCTTCCACTGGTCGACGAGGAGCTGGGCCATGTCGTGCCAGATCGGCGCCGCCAGGTAGGCGCCCTCGCGGGCCACCTTGGTCTCCTTGGGGAGCCGCAGCACCACCAGCATGGTGAACTGCGGGTTGCTCACCGGCATGAAGCCGGTGAAGGACACGATCACGTCGCCGCCGTACACACCGTTGACGGGCACCGACGCGGTGCCGGTCTTGCCCGCGATCTGTCCCTTGAACGCGGGGATCTTGGCGGCGTAGCCCGAGGCACCGTGGTCCTCGACCACGCCGGTCATCATCTTCTGCAGCGTCGCCGCCGAGTCGGCGCTCATCACCCGGCGCGTGGTCGGCGAGAAGGGCGTCGCCTGTCCCGTCGCCGGGTCGACGATCTTGTCGACGACGTGCGGCTGAACCCACACCCCGTTGTTGCCGACCGCGTTGATGGCGGCGAGCATCTGCAGCGGGGTGACCTGCACGTGCTGCCCGAAGGCGGTGGTGGCGAAGTCGACGCCCTTCCACTGCTGCTCGGGAGCCAGCGGCTGGTTGTTCTCGCCGGCGACGTCGACTCCCGTGGGTGCGCCGATGCCGAAGGCGGCCAGGTTCTCGTAGAAGCTGTGCTGCCCCTCCATCTGCATGACCCGGATGGCGCCGTCGTTGAGCGAGTCGTCGAGCACCCACTGCATGTTGACCCGGCCGTGGGCGCGGCCGTCCCAGTCACCGATGGTGTAGCCGTCGATGCGGATCGGACCCTCGTCGATCTCGGTCTGCGGGGTGATCGCCTTGTTGTTGAGGCCGCCGGCGAAGGTGACCACCTTCATCACCGAGCCGGGCTCGTACAGCCCGCTGACCGCCTGGTCCTTGAGCATCGAGAGCGGCGCGGTGGCGTAGTTGGAGGCGTCGTACGAGGGGTAGTCGGCCCAGGCACGGATGGCACCGGTGTGCGTATCCATGATCAGCAGCGAGCCGGACTCCGACTGCGAGTCGACCACGCCCTTGGCCAGCGCCTGCTCTGCCCAGTACTGGATCTGCGAGTCCAGGCCGAGCTGCAGGTTGCGCCCGTCGCGCGGGTCCTTGCGGTCCTGCTGCGAGAGCACGATGGCGTTGCCCTGCACGTCGCGCAGCGTCGACTCGCTGCCGTCCTGGCCACGCAGCAGCGCGTTGTAGTACTGCTCCAGGCCGTACTGCCCGTTGCCGGCGGGGTCGACGAAACCGAGTAGGCTGCTGGCGAACGACGTCCCCGCCACCGCCGAGCTGCTGTAGACGCGCTGCTGGTTGTCGAGGGTGCCGATGCCGGCGATGCCCAGCGCCTGCAGCTTGGCCTTGGTCTTGTCGTCCACCTGCTTGGCCAGGTAGACGAAGCGGCCCGGCGTGGCCAGCAGCTGCTCCACCTTGCCGGGACCGAGCCCGAGCACGGGGGCGACGCGCAGGGCGACGTCGTGCCGGTCCGATGGCGAGATCAGGCCGGGATCGGCAAAAACGTCGAAGACGGTGACGTCGCCGGCGAGCTGCCTCCCGCTGCGGTCGAGGATCAGGCCGCGGTGCGCCGGCAGATTCACCTCGGACTGGTGCGCGGCGGTGGCCTTGGCGCGCAGCGAGGGTCCCTGGCGGATCTGCACGTCGACGAGGTGCACCAGCAGCACCCCCGCCATGGCCGCGAAGGCGAGCAGCAGCCAGATGCCGCGGGCGCGGAAGTCGGGCTCGTCACCGATGAACCAGCCGCGCAGGCGCGACCCCGAGGTGGCGCCGCCGCGCGAGCGCGCCGACGACGTCCTCGCCCTCATCGACCGGCGGCCTCGGCCTCCGACGGCCCGAACGTGCCGCTCAGCGCGGCGACCAGACGTTGCACGGGATCGCCGCCGGTGGTGACGCCGCGGTCGGCGACCGCGCCCAGTGGCGGCACGCTGACCGGCTGCGACACGGCGGCCACGTAGGCCCACTGCGCGGGCGGTCGCATGCCGAGCTGCTGGGCGGCCGCGTCGATGCGCGCCGACGAGCTGAGCTGGGCGAGCTGCGAGTCGAGCTGCTGCGCCTGGGCTTGGAGCTGGCGCTGCTGGGTGGCCAGGTCGGCCGCCTGGTAGGTCGACTGGGTGAGGTGCGCGGTCTGCGACACGTAGGCGATGCCGATGCCGGCGACGATGCCGATCACCGGCAGCAGCGGCAGCGGCGTGCGCGGACCACCGCGCCGCGTGCGCGGACGGCGGGTGCGGGGAATCTGCGCGTCGAGGTCGTCGTCGTTCGCCCCCTGCATGGCGGCGAAGGCGTCGAAGACCTCGTCGAACGACTGGTCGGCTTGCTTCTTGGCGGGCACAGCCCGGTACTCCGATGCGGGGACGTTGGATGGGACGGCAGGAGGACCGGGCGGTTGCCCGGGGTTGGCGGCGGCGAGGAACCCGTTATGGGTCCCCCGCCGCCTAGGGGCAGAGGGAGCTGCAAAGGGAGGGTTGGCGGGGCGTCTACCCCGCCGCGTCGAGCTTTTCCGCGACCCGCAGCCGCGCCGAGCGCGCCCTCGGGTTGCCGGCGACCTCGACCGGATCGGCCTTGGTCGCCTTGCGGGTCAGCAGGAAAAGAGAGGCCCGGTGAGCGCAGGTGCAGATGGGCTGTTGGGGCGGACAAACACAGTTCTGTGCTGCGACGTGGAGTGCGTTCTTGACAAGGATGTCCTCGAGGGAGTGAAAGGCGATGACCCCAAGTCGCCCACCGGGCCGTAGTTCGCTGATGGCTGCCTGCAGTCCGCGCTCGATGCTCTCCAGCTCGTGGTTCACCTCGATGCGCAGCGCCTGGAAGGTCCGCGTCGCGGGATGGATCCGCTTCGGCCAGTAGCGCCGCGGGATCGCCCGCTCCACCGCCTCGCGCAGGTGCGTGGTGGTGGTCAGCGGCTGCTTGGTGCGCTCGCGGACGATGGCGGCCGCGACGCCGCGCGCGAAGCGCTCCTCGCCGTAGTCGCGGATGAGCTGGGCCAGGTCCTGCTCGGACCAGGTGTTGACGACATCCGCGGCCGTAACTCCGCCGCTCTCGGTGTCCATGCGCATGTCCAGCGGTCCGTCGAAGCGGAAGCTGAAGCCGCGCTCTGGCGAGTCGAGCTGGAGCGAGGAGACTCCCAGGTCCAGGGTGATCTCGTCCACGGCCGCCACGCCGAGGTCGCGCAGGATCTGCGAGAGGTCGGCGAAGTCTCCGTGCACCACGGACACGGCGTCGCCGTACCCGGCGAAGCGCTCGCGACCGCGCGCCACCGCCGCAGGGTCGCGGTCGATGGCGATCACCCGTCCGCCGGGAAGCACGCGCTCGATCAGCGCCGCGGTGACGCCGCCACCACCGAGGGTGCCGTCGACCGCGATGTGTCCCGGCCTGGGCTGCAGGCTCTCTATGAGTGGGTGTAGAAGGACCGGCCGATGGCCGCCGTCGGTTTCAGCGACGGCGGGATCGGGCGTGGCTGGGGGCCTGTCGTCCATGCCTGCCACGGTCGGCATGGTGGCCATCAGATTGCAAGGGGGTGCACGGCGCGGTCGTCACGACGCCTCGCCCGGGCTGTGTCCGACCCGGTCGCCAAGCGCGGTGAAGGCGGCGGGGTCGAGTTCTGCGTTCTCACCATCCCAAGTCTCCTCGCCGACCACCTCGACGACGTTGCCGAGGCCGACGAAGACCGCGCGCTCGCCGATCGACGCCCACTTGCGGTGCTCGTCGATGAGCAGCAGGCGTCCCTGGGCATCCAGCTCGACCTCGCGGGCCGAGGCGTAGAGGGCGCGCAGGTAGCGGCGCTCCTCGGCGGGGGTGTCGGCGGTGAGCCGGAAGCGCTGCTCCATCGCGGTCCACTCCTCGGGCGGGCGGATCACCAGCCGGCCCTCGGCGCCGATGGCGACGACGCTGCCGGGCGGCAGGCCCTTGCGCAGCGTCGCGGGGACGGCGACCCGTCCCTTGCCGTCGACCTGGTGGCGGTAGGAGCCGATGAACATGGGTCAGCCACCCACCGGGGATGCGGATCCTGGTCCGCTGCTCCCGGGTGCTTGACGTTGCTGGTCATGTGCCCCACTTTTCACCACTTCATTCCACCGATGCGCGGAACAGTAGCAGCGTTGAGCGTGCGCGTCAACACGAACATGTGTACCGTCACGGCGTCGTGACATCCGGGCACTCGTGGCAAAAACTTGGTGGGGAAAGGAGTTTCTGGACGGGTGTGCCCCGGTGGTGGCGCGCGGTGGGGAATTGGCCCAGGGTGCTTCGGCTCGTTGTCGAACATGCGTTCGACGGTTTCCAGGTCGCTCGGGCCGGGGTACACTCGGCGGTGCAAGCCGGTCGGACGGCCGCGGGCGGACATGTGCGCCGCTTCGAGGAAAGTCCGGGCTCCACAGAGCAGGGCGCTGGGTAACACCCAGTCGGGGTGACCCGAAGGAGAGTGCCACAGAAAGACACAGCCGACGGCCCGCCTCGCGCGGGCACGGGCGATGGTGAAATGGTGGGGCAAGAGCCCACCGGCGGCCGGGTGACCGGCCGGCCAGGTAAACCCCGTCCGGAGCAAGGCCGAACAGGGACGGACCCGTCAACGAGCGATCGCGGCGGTTCCAGGGGTTGCTCGCCCCGAGTCCCGGGTCTGGCCGCTAGAGGCGCCGGGCAACCGGCGTCCCAGATGGATGGCCGTCCCCCACCCGCGGGGTGGGGACAGAACCCGGCTTATAGACCGGCTTGCACTAACCCCACGGCGCTCACCCCCTGCTCGCCGCGACTCCGCGGCGACTCCGCGGCGGCGCGGCACGAGGCCGCGCGAGCACTACCTCTCCTGCAGCTGCCGGTAGGCGGCGACGGCGAGCTCGTCGACGCGCTCGTTGCCCACCTCGCCGCTGTGCCCGCGGACGTGCTCGAAGTGGACGCGCCCGTCGACCAGCGGGTCGATCGACGGGAAAAGGTCGAGGTTCTTGTTCCGCTTCCACTTGCGCGTCAGCCAGTTGATCGCGCCCAGCGAGTCGGTGCGCACCACGATCCTCCACGTGGGATCGCCGCCGATGCGCGCCCGCACCGCCTTCAACCCCTCGCGGATCGCCTTCAGCTCCTCGCGGTTGTTGGTGGTGTCAGGCTCCGCGCCGGCTCTCTCCTCGACGCCGCCGTCCGGCCACTCCACGCGGTACGCCCACGCGCCCACGCCCGGATTGCCGCTGCAAGCCCCGTCCGCATAGACGACGACGGTGAACAGCCCGCTCACGGCGCCAGGATCCGATCGCAGTTGGAGCACTGCACCAGCGAGTCGCCGGTGCGCGCCTCGTGCGCCTCGTGGGCGCCGAGCGGCAGGTGGCAGCCGCCGCAGCTGCCGTGCTCGACACGCACCACCGCGGGCTGGCGCTGCGCCTTGACCCGGTCGTAGAGCGCCTTGGACTTCGGCGGCATCTGCGCCGCCAGCGCCTCCCGTGACTGCACCGCGCGTTCGTGTTGCTGCCGGAGCTGGCCCAAACGCTCGGTCAGCGGGCCCTGCTGCTGCTCACGCCGCGCCTGGAGGGCGGCGACCGCCTGCTCCGCGATGGCCCGCGCCTCGGCGAGCTGGTCGACGTCCTCCATGGCCAGCAGCGTCTCGTCCTCCTGGCTGGACATCTGCGCGCGCAGGCCCTCCAGCTCGTGCTGGAGCGTGAGCAGCTCGGCCGGGTTGCGCACCGAGCCGCCGTAGAGCTGGCGGTCGAGCGTCTTCGCCCGGGCCCGCAGCGAATCGAGCTCGCCGTCGAGCGAGCGCACCCGCAGCTCGGCCTGGCGCTGCGCCTCGGCGCGGCGGGTGGCGTCCTCGCGGGCACGGTCGAGCTCGGGGTCGCCGGCGAGCTGCGCCTCGGCGGCGGACACCTCGCGGGCCAGCCGCTCGACCTCCTCGTCGGCCTGCTGCAGGTCGAGGAGCTGCTCCGCTGCTCGGTTCACCGGCCGGCCACCTCGGCGATCCAGGTCGGGTAGTTGTGGCCACGGTCGGCAACAACCTGGCGCGCCGCGACCCGCCAGCCGCGCGCTTCGATCCACGGCTCGACCAGCTCGGCGTCCTGGATGCACTGCAGCGCAATCCAGCGCACCCCGCGCTGCTCCGCGCCGGCGCAGATGCTGAGCAGGTTGCGCGCCCCCATCCCCGCGGCCACCACCGCCTCGACCTCGCCGGCGTCGATGGGGTCGAGGTCCGCACCGAAGCGCGGCTCCACGCGGCCGCGCGCGCTCCACCACTCGAGGTTGTGGCACAGCTCGTCGTAGGGACCGCGCGCCGCCTCGGTGGCGATCACCGTGCCCGCCCCGCGATGGGCGAGGTGGACGGCGAGCGCGCCGTGTCCGGCACCGACGTCGGCGATGCTCTCGGCGGGCGGCAGCATCTCCAGCAGCGCGCGCAGGCGGTTGTTGAGGCGCGGTGTGGTCATGCCGCGGCCGCCGCCTGCTGGGAGGTGCGGACCAGGCGGTCCAGAGCGAGCTTGGCGGCGCCGCTGTCGATGGCGTTGCGCGCCTGCTCCAGGCCCTCGTGGAAGTCGGGAGCGCGCTCGGCGGCGACCAGCGCCGCGGCGGCGTTGAGCGTCACCACGTCGCGCGCCGGGCCGGGGTTGCCGTCGAGGACGGCGCGGATGCACTGCGCGTTGTCGTTTGCGTCGCCCCCCCTGAGCGCCTGCAGGGCCGCGGGCGCGATGCCGAGCTGCTGCGGATCGAGGATGAAGTCGCGCACGCCCTCGGGGGTCACGTCGTGACACTGCGCCTCGCCGTCGAGACCCAGCTCGTCGATGCCGCCCGGCCCGGCGAAGACGATCGCCCGCTTGTGGCCGAGACGGTGCAGCACCTTGGCCATCATCGCGGCCAGCTTGGGATCGCCCGCACCCAGCGCCTGGTGGCGGACGAACGCCGGGCTGGCCAGCGGGCCGAGCACGTTGAACGCGGTGCGGATGCCCAGCTCGGCGCGCGTCGCGGCCGCATGTCGCATCGCCGGGTGGAACGCGGGCGCGAAGAGGAAGCCGATGCCCGCCTCCTCGACGCAGCGGCGCACCCCCTCGGGCCCGAGCGCAACCGCCACACCCAGCGCCTCCAGCACGTCCGCGCTGCCGCACCGCGACGACTGCGCCCGGTTGCCGTGCTTGGCCACCGGACACCCCGCGCCCGCCACCACCAGGGCCGCCGCCGTGGAGATGTTGAAGGTGCCCGTGCCGTCCCCCCCGGTCCCACACGTGTCCACCGCCTCGACGCGCAGCTCGACTCGGGTGGCGTGGTCGCGCATCGACATGACCATCCCCGCCAGCTCGTCGACCGTCTCCCCCTTGGTCCGCAGCGCCGCCAGCAGACCCCCGATCTGGGCCGGCGTCGCCGCCCCCTCCATGATGCGATCCATCACCCCGCGCGCCATCTCGATGTCGAGATCCCCGCACCGGACGACGCGGTCGAGGGCGTCGCGCAGCAGCGTGTCCCCGTCGGTCATCGCCGCCGGACGGTACCACGTCGGGAGGGGGCGGTCGTGCTCAGGACGGGGTGTCGCGGGCCTGCGGGCCGAGGCCGATCCCGAGCGCGAGCAAAACCAGCCCGACGCAACAGGCGATGAACAGGGTGCGCTCCCAGCCGGCGATTGGAACGAGTAGGAGGGCAAGCAGCGCTCCAACGAACATCCCGGCGGACGCCGAGAGGACGACCGCCGCGTTGACCCGACCGATCACGGCTGCATCGGTTCGCATCTGCATGTCCGTCGTGCCCCACGTCTGCCACATCACCGAGGTGCCACCGCTGAGGGCGAGTGCGAGCAGGACTGCCCAAAAGGGAGCCTGCAGCGTGATGACGGCAAGGAAGATGACCTCAATGATGGTCAGGGCAGCGATCATCTCCCGGGTGACGACGCGCGGGCGGTAGCGCAGAACCAGCAGGCCGGACAGGACCGATCCCGCGCCCACCGCTCCATACAGATATCCCACGCGTGAGGCTTCGCCGGTGCTGCGAGCGATGAGCACGAGCACTGAGGAGGCCGCCGTCACGGCCACAGCGCTGCACATCCAACCCGCGGCGATGGAACGCAGCAGTGGATCGTTCCAGACAGCGCGGATGCCCGCCGAGACTCCGCGCGCCGTCGGCGCCCAGCCCGGGCCGGACCTGGTGAGTCGCAGGCTGATCATGAGCCCGGCCGCGATGACGAAGGTCACGGCGTCGATGGCCAGGAGCGTCTCCGGGCCCGTGACGGTGAGCAGCACCGCGGCCAGGGCCGGTCCAACCGCGATGCTCGATGAGAAGCCCAGGCTGTACAGCGCGTTGGCACGTTGAAGCCGGCGAGCGGGCGCGATGCGCGGCACCAGGGCACCGAGCGCCGGGCGGGCGATCCCCCCCGCGAACTGTGTGATCACCACGGCGCCGAAGACCGCCCACGCAGCGCCAATGCGCGCCGAGGGAATGATCGTGACCGTGAACAGTCCCTGGATCGTGGCGCACAGGGCGACGACCTGCTGTGGAGGGAAGCGATCAGCCAGCGCGCCGCCGATGCCGCTGCTGAAGATGCGGGGCAGGACGCGAGCCAGCATGTAGCCTGCCGGGGCCGCTGGACCGCTCAGGCGGAAGAGGAGCAGAACCAGGGCGACGGTGGTGAACCAATCTCCGTAGAAGGAGAGCGTTGCCGCGATCCAATAGCGCCCGAACCGGCGCCCGAGGCCGTCCCAGCCGAGGTCGGCGGGATGGCCGGAGACGCTCACCCCGACCTGCGCGACCACGACGTCGGGCTCCAAACAACGCACCTCACGGGCGGCTTTGGTCCCCAACGCTGGGGTCTCGATCCGCTGCCCGGGCGTCATTGTCGCCGTTCCGGGTTCATCGTGGCGGACAGATGCGCGGTTAAAGCGAAGTGGCGCGAACGCCGAGGGTGTCATCACCCCGCGACATTCGCGCCACTTGGGCGTCATCGCCACCAGGTACCGTGTCAAAGGCACCTAGTGCCGACGAACGATCAGCCCCAGCTGCCGCCGAGCTCGTGGCCTGTCCAGGTAGCCATTTTGCGGTAACACCTCCTTTCTGGGCGGATTGGTCGTCGCCGAGCCGATGCTGCAACATCAGGCTTGGCATCCCGGAGTGCCCACTCCGGCTTGTGCGCTGCGGCCGTCACAACTGTGACGGCCCTGTCGCGTTGGTAGCGCAACAGTAACGGGCCACTTGACTTCTCGTCAACCGCTAAACTCGGGGCGTGATCGATCCGTTACACGGAGCGTCACCCCTGGGCTCGGCCGTTAAAGGGATGTTGTTGCCGGCCTTCCTCCGCGAGGGCCCGGAGGGGCCCGTCAGCGGACGGCGGCGAGCCGGGGGGCAGCCTTGTCGACGGTCTCCGCGCGCCCAGTGAGCAGGTCGATGCCCACCCGGGACCGGATCGCTGAAATGGTCAGCAGCTCGGCCTCGTCGAGCCCGAGGAAGGCATCCACGGCCTCCGGGTCGAACTGGCTGCCCCTGTGGCGGCTGAGCTCGTCGCGCGCTTCGTCGAACGAGCGGCCGCGCCGGTAGGGGCGATCCTGGGTGATCGCGTCCACGGTATCGGCGATGGCGAACGCTCGCGCGCCGGCGCTGATCTGGACGCCGCGAAGGCCCAGGGGGTAGCCGCGGCCATCCCACCGCTCATGGTGGTGAAGGATGATCCGCCGCGCTTCGGTGAGGTATTCGACCTCTTCGACCATGAGGGCGCCGATCTCCGGATGGCGGCGCATCACCTGCCACTCCGCCTCAGTCAGCGGACCAGGCTTGTGCAGGATGGCGTCCGGCACCCCGATCTTGCCGATGTCGTGGAGGAGGGCGCCGTGGCAGAGGAGCTTGAGGCTCTCGCCGCCGATGCCGAGCCGAACCGCCACCAGGCGCGTGTACTCCACGACGCGGCGGGAATGGCCTTCGGTCTCCTTGTCTCGCGCATCGAGCGCGTGGGTGAGCGCGATCAGCGTGGCGTCGTAGGACCGCTCCACTCGGATGCTCTCGGCCTTGATCTTGTCGAGAAGCATCTCGCGCTGCGCCTCGTGCTGCCGGGTGCGCCTGGCCAAGACGACAAGGAAGATCTGCAAGGCGAAGACGGGGGCCAGCGCGAAGGTGAAACCGATGGGGCCGAACCGGTCGTGCAGCGCGACGAAGGCGATGGCCGCGTAGCCGTAGCACAGGTTGTACGGCGTGACCGGAAGCGCCTCGCGGATCTGGTGCCAGTAGGGGCGCCCTGTGGCGATGGCCAGGGTTCCGCTGAGGATCGAGTAGTTGACGGCCCAGTTGACGAAGCCGGTGACGGTGCCGACCAGGCCGATGTAGAGAGGGCCGCCCTGCGGCCAGAGCCTCTCCAGGCCCTGGAAGGCCGCCCACGCCGCGACGTCGGAGAGGAACAGCTCGGAGAAGTTGAAGAGGGCGCGGAATGAGCCGGTCCGATACCTCAGCAAGATCGCGCTGCTCTCCGCAAAGGCGCCCGCCAGCGCTCCCACCGGTCCGACGGCGAGGGACTGACCGAGGTGAAGGAAGGACGAAGCGCTGAAGATCGTGTTAACACCACTGACCGATCGGACGCTGAAGAATCCCATCAGCCAGATGGCGACGGAGACGATGATGACGCCGGCGAGGTCGTCCGGCATCCGCACGGAGATCAGCGCCACAAGCAGGGCGACCAGTTCGGTGGCGCCGACGAAGGCCACCAGCTGCGGGGTGAAGGTGATCGCGCCTGCCGGCGTGTCCTGTTCAATGAACGCGCGAAGCCGGCGCAGCCCCGCCAGCAGCGGCGACAGGCCGGTCGGGACCGTGGGTGTGGGGGCGACGTCCATCGCCTCTGCCCTTTGCACGTGCAGCATCCTAATTTGGTCGGCAGCGAAAACAAGGTGGATTAACAGGCTGTGACCACTTCGTTCTGTCACTACCTGCCACATTTGACCAATTCGTTCGACCGCCGTGACGCGGCCGTGACACCTTTACCGGCGGTCCAATCGGCTGTGACAAACCGGGGGTTCTGCCTATACTGGCGCCCCTCCACCATGACCGCCCGAACCATGCTTCCCTTCGACCCCGAGGTGGTCCGGCCCTGGACGCTGGGGTCGGGGCCGCGCGGGGCGCTGCTGCTCCACGGGTTTGCCGGGACGCCGCCGGAGCTGCGGCGGCTGGGGGAGCACCTGGCGGCGAACGGGTGGACGTGCCGGGCACCGGCGATGGCCGGGCACGCGGCCACGCCCGAGGAGCTGGAGCGGACGTCGTGGCGCGACTGGGCGCGGTCGGCGCAGCAGGCGCTCGACGAGCTGGCGGCGGGGTGCGAGGAGGTGGTGGTGGCGGGGCAGTCGATGGGCGGGACAATGGCCCTGCACCTCGCCGCCCACGACGACCGGATCCGCGCGGTGGCCACCCTGGCGGCGCCGGTGTGGCTCAGGGATTGGCGGCTCAGGCTGCTGCCGGTCTTCAAGCACGTGGTGCGCTGGGACGTGGCCGGCGACGACGTCGACCTGTTCTGGCCGGAGGCCGTCGAGGAGCTGCACTCCTACGGGCGGCGGCCCACCCGGGCGATCCGCGAGCTCGACCTGTTCTGCGCCGCGGTGCGCCGCGAGCTGGCGCTGGTCCGGCCGCCGGTGCTGGTGCTGCACGGGGGACGCGACCGGGTCATCGACCCCCGCAACGCCGGCGACATCGAGCGCGGGCTGGTCTGCAGCGCCAGGGTGGAGCGGCACATGTACCCGCGCAGCGGCCACGGCATGAGCGTCGACGTCGACCGTGAGGACATCAACGACCGCGTGCTGCACTGGTTCGACCAGTTCGTGCCAGCCCCGGTGACAACCGCGACGCCGCCGGCAAGCAGGCGCCGGGCCCCGAAGCGCGCTGCGGCCGAGGCCTAGTCGCCGCCGAAGCGCTCGCGCAACAGCCTCGCCAGGTCGCTGTCGATGACCGGGTTGTCAGGAGCGCCCTCGTCGGGCAGCGGCCGCGCCCGGCGCGACGAGCGACCACCACGCGACTGCTCCCCCTGCACCCGGTCGTCGCGGCCGACCACCGGACCCTGCACCGTCACCCCGCACACCTCGCAGCGGTAGACCACCGCCTCGCGGTTGCCGCCCAGGTAGGCGACGTGCGAGCGCCGCATCGCGCCGCCGCAGACGCTGCACGTCCGCTGCTTTACATTCATTGACAGCAATGGTCGGTCGTTGCACCGTCGTGCAGTGGCCTTGACGTTCTGTGATGAGGACTCTGTCGCAACGTCACCGCAACCTTCCCGAACCGCTGTACGTTGTGACCACCGAGCCGTCCACGTCACCGAGGAGTATGCCGCAATGGCTCCCGAGGAGATCCAGGTCCTGGCCGACGCCAAAGAGGCGGACGCAGCGGCGCGCTACCGTCGCCGCCAGCAGTTCTCCGCACTGGTCGCCGACGCGATCCGCCGTGCGGAGGCGATGACCAGGCTCGAGATCCAGCTCACGCGCGTCGCCCGCTGACGGTCAGGCGCGGACCGGCCGCGCTGAGCAGGGTGGTGATTGCGCGGGATCGCGCGTAGAGTTCCCTGTTGCCCACTGGGCAACACACAAGGGGACAGCGATGCCACGGTTTGCTTTTGCGGTGCCCGTCCTGCCCGGCAAAGACGCCGGTTCGGTGCCGACGGTCTTCGCCGGCCGGATGGAGGAATACGAGGAGTCGCGGCGGCGGATGGGGTTGAGTGTCGAGCGCGCCTACGAGATGCCGACGCCGATGGGCAACTTCGTCATCGCCTACATGGAGTCCGAGCACGACTTCGCGCAGACCCTGGGTGCGGTCGGCCGGTCGGACCTGGCCATCGACCGTGACTTCGCCGCCGCGCTCAAGGACGTGCACGGCATGGACACCAGCCAGCCGCCGCCCGGCCCGGCGCCCGAGGTGATCTCCGACTGGCACGATCCCGACGTCAAGGAGCGCCGCCGCGGCTACGCCTTCGTCGCCCCGCTGGCGCCCGGCCGCAGCGACGCGGCGCGTGCGTTCGCCAGGGAGGCGTGGGTCGATCGACGTGCAGAGGGAGCGGAGTCGCGCCGCGCGCTGGGGATCACCCAGGAGACGGCGGTGCTCAACTCGACACCCGACGGCGACGTGGTCTGCGTCTACATCGAGGGCGTCGATCCGGCCGGGGGCTTCCGCGGCTTCTCCGCGTCGCAGACGCCGTACGACCGGTGGTTCAAGGACCAGCTCAAGACGCTGTTCCCCCCGCAGGTCGACTTCGACCAGCCGCTGCCGCCCATCCGCACCCTCTGGGAGTGGCACCGCTCGCCGGTCACCGCCTAGACCTTCCGGCGCGGGGCGGCGGGCGCAGAGCCGCCGCCCCGCGCGTCACACTCGTTCGACCATGGCGACACTGGTCGAACGGCTGCGCGACGCCGTCTCCCCCACCGCATCGCCGGACGAGCCGGAGCCCAGCGACGCCGCCGCGGTGGTGCTGCTCTTCGACCCCGCCGACGCCGGCCTGCCCCTGCTCTTCATGCGCCGCTCGCGGCTGGTTCGCACCCATCGCGGGCAGATCGCCTTTCCCGGTGGGGGCATCGAGGATCACGACGAGTCGATCGTCCATGCCGGCCTGCGCGAGCTGCAGGAGGAGATGGGCGTGGCGCCCGAGCAGGTCGACGTGCTCGGCCAGTTGCGGCCGGTGCTGACCGCAACCTCGTACCGCAAGGTGACGCCGGTGGTGGCGCTGCAGCGCGGCTCGGTGGCGCCGGTGCCGGAGCCCTACGAGGTGGCCGAGTGGTTTCGCATCCCGCTCGCCGAGCTGATCGACGCGCCCTTCACGGCGCGGAGCATCCCCGGTGATCCGATGGCGCGGCAGGTGTACTTCTACGAAGCGGGGGGACGGGTCATCTGGGGCGCCAGCGCCGCCATCCTGCACGATCTGCTGGGGAGGCTCAAAGCCGCCTAGCGATACCGGGGATGCACCACGAACGGGTTGTACTGCATCTCGTCTCTGATCGTGGTGCGCGGCCCGTGCCCCGGGTAGACCACGGTGTCCGGCGGCAGCGCATACAGGGTGTTCTGGATCGAGAACATCAGCGTCTCCCACGATCCGCCGGGCAGGTCGGTGCGGCCCACGCTGCGCTGAAACAGCGTGTCTCCGGCGACCAGGTCGCGCCCCACCACGAAGCACACCGAGCCCTGCGTGTGCCCCGGCGTGTGCAGCACCTGCACGTCCAACCCCTGCCAGTGGAGCACCTCACCGGCCGCAAGGTCGACCGGCGCCAGCACCGGCGGCAGGTCCGCGGGCACACCCGGCAACCGTGTGGCGAACGAGAGCATGGGCCGGTCGTCCGGATGGATCGCCGCCTCGCAGGAGTGCGCCGCGGTCACGAAGGGCACGCCGTTGACGTGGTCGGGGTGCCCGTGGGTGAGCAGCACGCGCTCGCAGCGCAGCTTGTTCTTCTCCAGCAGGGCGAGTGTTCGCGGGTGCTGCAGCCCGGGGTCGAAGACGAGCACCGCGTCGGTGTCGCGGCGGCGCAGCACGTAGGAGTTCTGGTCGAAGGTCTCGTCGACGACCACCGCCAGCTCGACCAGGTCGCGCAGTGTCTCGGTCACTGACGGACGAGTCTAGTCGGTCGGGCCGAGCACGGCCTCGTACTCGACCGGCGGCTCCGGACGCACCGGCGAGCCGGCCCCCTGGCCCTGGAACTGGGTGCGGTACAGCTCGCTGTAGACGCCGCCGGCGGCGAGCAGCTCCTCATGGCGGCCGTGCTCCACGATGCGACCGCCGTCCACCACCAGGATCTGGTCGGCGTCGCGCACCGTCGAGAGGCGGTGGGCGATGACCAGCGAGGTGCGCCCGCGCAGGGCCACGCTGAGCGCCTGCTGCACCGCGACTTCGGATTCCGAATCGAGGTGCGCCGTGGCCTCGTCCAGCACCACCACGTCGGGCGCCTTGAGCAGCAGCCGGGCGATGGCCAGGCGCTGCTTCTCGCCGCCGCTGAGCCGGTAGCCGCGGTCGCCGACCATGGTGTCCAGCCCATCGGGCAGCGAGTCGACCAGGGAGAGGATCTGCGCGCCGCGCAGCGACTCGCGCAGCTCCGCGTCGGTGGCGTCCGCCTTGGCGTAGGAGAGGTTGCTGCGGATGGTCTCGTGGAACATGTGCGCGTCCTGGGTGACCACGCCGACCGCCTCCTTGAGCGAGTCGAGGGTGACGTCGCGCACGTCCATGCCGTGGACGCGCACCGCGCCGCCGCGCACGTCGTAAAGGCGGGACACCAGGTGCGAGAGCGTCGTCTTGCCGGCACCGGAAGGACCCACCAGCGCCACCAGCTGCCCTGGCTCGGCGACGAAGGAGACGTCGAAGATCACCTGCTTGGACGGCGTGTGGTCGAGCACCGCCACCGACTCCAGCGAGGCCAGCGAGACCTCCTCGGCGGTGGGATAGCCGAACGACACGTGGTCGAACTCGACGCGCGCCGGACCGCGCGGCAGCGACACCGCGTCGGGCTTGTCGGCGATCATCGGCGGCAGGTCGAGCACTTCGAAGACGCGCTCGAAGGAGACCAGCGCCGTCATCACGTCGACGTTGAGGTTGCTCAGCGCGGTCAGCGGGCCGTACAGGCGGTTGAGGTACGCGGTCAGGGCGACCACCGTGCCCACCGCCAGGGTTCCGCTCGCCGCCAGCACGCCGCCCCAGCCGTACACCAGCGCGGTGGCCAGCGACGCGGTCAGCATCAGCGAGACGAAGAAGACGCGGCTGTACATCGCCTGCTGCACGCCGATGTCGCGCACCCGCCCTGCCTTGTGCTCGAAGCTGCGCGCCTCGTCGGAGGCGCGGCCGAAGAGCTTGACCAGCAGGGCCCCGGCGACGTTGAAGCGCTCGGTCATGGTGGTGTTCATCTGCGCGTTGAGGCCGTAGGACTCGCGGGTGATCGCCTGCAGGCGGCGGCCCATCCAGCGCGCCGGGAAGATGAACACCGGCAGCATCGCCAGCGACACCAGGGTGATCTGCCACGAGAGCACGAACATCGCCACCAGCACCAGGGTGACGCTGATGATGTTGCTGACCACCGTGGACAGCGTGCCCGTGAAGGCCTGCTGGGCGCCGAGCACGTCGTTGTTGAGGCGGGTGACCAGCGCGCCGGTCTGGGTGCGGGTGAAGAAGGCGATGGGCATGCGCTGCACGTGGCGGAACACCTTGCTGCGCATGTCGAAGATCAACCCCTCGCCGATGCGCGCCGAGAAGAAGCGCATGCCCAGCGAGAGCCCGGCGTCGAAGATGGCCAGCCCGGCGATCAGCCCGGCCAGCGCGACCACCAGCCCCTTGTTGTGGCCAAGGATGCCCGAATCGATGATCTTGGCGAAGATCAGCGGGTTGACCGCGCCGATCACCGCGTCGATCACGATGATGACCAGGAAGCCGATGAGCATCCGCTTGTAGGGCGCGGCGAAGCGCCCGATGCGGCGCACCGTCCCCTTGGCGAGCTTGCGCTTGGGGAGCGGCTCGCGCCGGAACCAGCGCGAGCCCGCGGCCCATCCGCCTCCAGGTTCCATCATCAGGAAAGCGCGCCCCCTGCGGTGACGACGAAGCCGACCCGACGCCCGCCGGCCGAGCGGCTGCCGCCCACCGGCAGCAGCGCCCGTTCCAGCACCTCGGCGACGTTGTCGACGGGGATGACCTCGATCTTCTCCAGCACCTCGCGGTCCACCTCGTCGAGGTCGCGCACGTTCTTGCGCGGCAGCACGAAGGTGGTGATGCCGGCGCGGTGGGCGGCGAGCAGCTTGTCCTTGACGCCGCCGATGGGCAGCACCCGGCCGCGCAGGGTCACCTCGCCGGTCATGGCCACGTCGCGCCGCACCGGGCGGCCCGACGCCACCGACACCAGCGCGGTGGTCATGGTCACACCCGCCGACGGCCCGTCCTTGGGGATCGCCCCCGCGGGAACGTGGACGTGCACACCATGGGTGTCGAAGAAGCCCTTGGGCGCGCCGAAGTCCTCGGCGTGCACCCGCGCCCACGACAGCGCCGCGCGCGCCGACTCCTCCATCACCGAGCCGAGCTGGCCGGTGAGCAGCAGGTCGTTCTTGCCCTCGATGGCCAGAGCTTCGACGGTGACGATGTCGCCGCCGACGTCGCTGACCACGACACCGGTGACCGCGCCCACCTGGTCCTCGGACTCGGCCTCGCCGAACTCGAAGCGCTGCGGGCCGAGGTACTCGGGCAGGTCGTCGACGCCAACCGACACACCGGTCAGCTCGCCGTTCGACTCGGCCAGCTTGCGCGGCACCTTGCGGGCCACCTGGGCGATGGTGCGGTCGAGCTGGCGGACGCCGGCCTCACGGGTCCAGCCGCGGATCATCTCCACCAGGGCGTCCTCGCCGATGGACAGCTCGCCGGTCTCCAGGCCGTGCTGCTCGCGCTGGCGCGGCACCAGGTGCTGCTCGGCGATGCCCAGCTTCTCCGCCTCGGTGTAGCCGCTGATGCGGATGATCTCCATGCGGTCGCGCAGCGCGGGACTGATCGTCTCGGCGACGTTGGCCGTGGTGATGAAGAGCACCTGCGAGAGGTCGTAGGCGACCTCGAGGTAGTGGTCGCTGAACTCGCGGTTCTGCTCGGGGTCGAGCACCTCCAGCAGGGCGGCGGAGGGGTCGCCGCGGAAGTCGGCGCCGACCTTGTCGATCTCGTCGAGCATGATCACCGGGTTGCGGGTGCCCGCCTGCTTCATCGACTGGATGATGCGGCCGGGCAGGGCGCCGATGTAGGTGCGCCGGTGGCCGCGGATCTCCGCCTCGTCGCGGATGCCGCCCAGCGACAGGCGGACGAACTTGCGATTCAACGCCCGCGCAATCGACCGGCCCAGCGAGGTCTTGCCGACGCCGGGGGGACCGACCAGGCAGAGGATCGGGGTCTGCAGGGTGCGGCGCGGCCGCGGGTCCTCGACCTGTGGCTCGGACGTGCTCGCCGCATCCGACGACGCAGGCGCCGGCGCATCGGCAGCGGCCAGCGCCTCCGCCGCCGCTTCGACGGCCGCCTTCTGCTCCAGCCGCTGCTGGGCGCGCTGGCGCACCGCGAGCCATTCGAGGATGCGGTCCTTCACCTTGGGCAGGCCGTAGTGGTCCTCGTCGAGGATCTGCTTGGCCCGGGCGATGTCGACGTTCTCCGCGGGCGGGTCGCCCCAGGGCAGGTCGAGCAGCCAGTCGACGTAGGTGCGCACCATGCCCAGCTCGGGCGAGGCGCTGGGGATCTGCTCCAGGCGCGCCACCTCCTTGAGCGTGCGCGCCTTGACCGCCTCGGGCATCCCCGCGTTCTCGACACGGGTGGCCAGATCCTCCTCGGCCTCGCCGCTCGACCCCTCCAGCTCGTTGAGCTCCTTGCGGATGGCGCGGAGCTGCTCGCGGAGGATGGCCTCGCGCTGGCCCTTGTTGATCGTCTTCTGGACGTCTTCCTGGATCTTGCTGCGCAGCGAGGCGACCTCGACCTGCTTGGCCAGCAGCGGCACCAGGGTGCGCAGGCGGGTGGCGACGTCGAGGTCCTGGAGCAGCGCCACCTTGTCGGCGACGGCGACGTCGGGCGCGGCGCTGGCCATGTCGGCGACGCGCGCCGGCTCGGTGCTGCGGGTCAGGGCGACCACCAGCTCGGGAGCGACCGCGGCGCCGGCGCCGACGTACTCGCCGAACAGCGACTTGACGGTGCTCACCAGGGCGTCGTTCTGCGCGCTGGACTCGTAGGGCTCGGCGACGGTGGCGACGGTGGCGGTCCAGCGGTCGCCGCTGGTGTCGAGGCTGCGCACCAGGACGCGGCGCTGGCCCTCGACGAGCGCCTGGGCGCCGCCGGTGGGCAGCTTGCGGAAGGCGCCGACGGTGGCGATCACGGCGACGGGATGGACGTCGGCGAGGCCGACCTCGTCCTGCTCCGCGTTGCGCTGGATGGCGAGGACGACGCGACCATCCGCCTGCACGGCGGCTTCGAGGGCGGCGACGCTGCGGGGACGGCCCGCACCGAGGGGGGCGAGCTGGAAGGGGAAGACGACGTTCTCGCGCAACGGGACCAGGGGCAGCGTCTCGATGGCGCTGTCGTCGCTGGTGCCGGCGCGAACCTGGTCGCGCAGATCCATGAGGGGTACGGTCTCCGGGTGAGTCAGACGAGTGGTGCTGGCGAGCATACCCCCGGGTCATCCGGCCAAACCGGCCCAGGTCAGAGCGGCCGCGACACCTGCCAGTCGCGGTCCAGAGCCGCGGCGAACCAATCCGCCGCGTGCGGGTCGTCGACGGTCAGCGCGGCCTCGCGATTGGAGCCCAGGCCGGTGCCGCTCCAGTTCGCCGAGCCGACCACCGCTGCACCGTCCGCGACCAGGCCCTTGGCGTGCCCCGTGGTGCAGCGCAGCGGGTCCATCACCCGCACCTCGATGGTCGGAACCGAGCGCAGCGCCTCGGCGTCGCGCGGCTCGGGCACGGTGCCGAGCAGCAGCCGCACCTCCGCGCCGCGCGCTCGCGCCGCCTGCAGCGCGTCGAGCAGCGACGCCACCGCAGCGACGTGGGTGTGGACGTAGGGCACGGTCACCAGGACCCGGTCCCGCGCCGTGCCGATGCGCGCCGCCAGCTCGGCGGCCACCGCAGCGCCGCCCACGCACAGGCGCAGCGAGGCCTCGGGCACCTCCAGCGACAGCGGCGGCACCTCGGGCCGGGGCACCCCGACCGGCGGCGCCGCGAATGCCACCGCCACGGCGCGGCGCCAGGCGAGCGGCGGCTCGGCGGCCTCGCGCCAGGCGGCGTCCAGCGCGTGGCGGGCGGCGGCGACCAGCGCGGAAGCATCGCTCACGGTCGCCCACCACTCCCGCGTCCCCGGCAGCCCGGGCGCGGGCGCGTCGCGGTGGATGAGGTTGCCGCTGCCCAGGGCCACGGTGGCGCCGTCCACCAGCAGCAGCTTCCAGTGCGCCTCGACGCCGGGGTGGCCGCCGATCACCCGGCAGTGCGCGTCGATGCCCTGGAGCAGCCGCACCGACGTGGTGTTGGCGCCGGCGTGCGCGTCGAGCAGCAGGCGGACGGCGACACCGCGCCGCGCGGCCCGCCCCAGCAGCGCCGCATATGACGGCCCGACCTCGTAGACGGCGGCGTCGATGCGCGCGGTGGCAGCGGCGATCAGGTCGGCGAGGACGCTGCCCGCGGCGTCAGGACCCAGGGCGAGAACACAGCGTGGCAATCGAGGTGGCCCTCCCATCTCCGGCGGCGCTGATTTACGGAAGCCTTATCGTGCCCGACTACGGTGCGTCGGGCGTGCACCCCTTGCGCCGCCGCGCCTCGCGATTCGCTCGAGAAAGGATCGACTGCCTGATGACGGAGCCCTTCTCCCCCACTCCGGATGCCGGCCAACCTGCCGGCGAGACTCCCCGACCGAGCGGAGCGCCACCCTGGGGAGCTGGGTACGTGGGGACCGCGGGGCCGCCGTCCTGGTCGCCGCCCGAGCCGGCCGCCCCGGCCGCGACGTCGGTGCTGCGCCGCCCGGTCTTCCTGATGAGCGCGGGCATGCTGGCCATCGGCCTCGCCGTGGGCGCCGTGGGCACGGTGTTCATCGTTCGCGGCACGGTCGACAGCGGCCACACCGCCACCATGCTGGTCGACGACACCCCGGCCAAGCAGGGCGGTGCGGGCAACGCGGTCAGCGTCGCCCAGCAGCTCGGCCCGGCGGTGGGCACGATCATCGCCAAGGAGGCGAGCGGCGACGCGCTGGGCAGCGGCTTCGTCATCGGCCACGACGGCAGCGTCTCCTACCTGCTGACCAACAACCACGTCGTCGCCGGTGCCACCGACCTGCACGTGGTCATGCCCGGCGGCCGCAACCTCAAGGCCACCGTGGTCGGCACCGACAGCTTCGACGACCTGGCCGTGATCAGCGTCCCCGACGCCAACCTGCCGGTGGCCACCTTCGGCGCGTCGTCGAAGCTGCAGGTGGGTCAGGCGGTGGTCGCCATCGGCAGCCCGCTGGGCAACGAGGGCTCGGTGACCTCGGGCGTGATCAGCGCCCTGCACCGCACCATCACCGCGGGCTCCGACGTCGGCGGCCAGACCGAGAACCTCCAGGACGTGCTGCAGACCGACGCCTCGATCAACCGCGGCAACAGCGGCGGCCCGCTGGCCGACACCGACGGCCGGGTGGTCGGCGTCAACGTCGCCATCGCGGGCAACAGCAACAACATCGGCTACAGCATCCCCTCCGACCTCGCCCAGCAGGTGGCCCGCTCGCTGATCGCCCACGACAAGGTGCAGCACCCCTTCCTCGGCGTCTCCTACCTGACGGGCATCGAGGCGGTCGAGGCAGGCCAGGGCTTCGACGGCCCCGGCGTGCTTGTGCAGAGCGTCAGCGCCGGGTCGCCCGCGGCCAAGGCGGGCTTCCAGAAGGGCGACATCCTCCAGGCCGTGGCCGGCGCCGCCATCGACAACGGCGACACCCTGGGCGGGCTGATCCAGCTGCACAAGGTGGGCGACACCGTCGACTTCACGGTGAAGCGCGGCGGCAACGTCATCCACCTGTCGGCGACGCTGACCGACCGGCCGACCAGCGGCTGATCGCCTCGCGGGCCGCTCAGGCGGTGGTCGGCGCCACGCCCCCGCTGCCCTGGTGGAGGTGGGCGATGACGTCCTGCAGCACCTCGTCCTGCGCCATCAGGTGGGCCTGGAGCTGCAGGCACTCGTGGAGGATGGCCTCGGCGTCCTTGTAGGTCTGCACCGCCCGCTTGTCGGAGGCGCGGCCCTGCACGTTCTGGCCGACGATGATGATCGGCAGCAGCACCAGCTGCAGGAAGGTCTGGGCGATCCAGGCGACGATGATGATGACGTCGCCCGACCTGATCGCCGCGGGCAGGCTGACCAGCGCGATGACGGTGAAGAGCAGCGCGGTCACCATGGTGCCGACGATGGCGGTGATCCGCGCGCCCAGGGCGGCGCCGAAGCCGACCCGCTCCTCGTCGCTGAGGTGTGGCCCGATGTGCTTGCGCTGGTGGATCCACGGGTTGGGGATGTGCTCGTAGAGGCTCATGGCGCGCAGCCTACGGCGTGGCGGGCCGTTTGTGGGATCGCGGTCGGGAGGTTGCGCGGTGGCGCAACCGTCAGACGCCCGACCCCGCCACCCGGCGCTGCTGGCCCTGCCAGTAGGGCTCGCGCAGCTCGCGCTTGAGGATCTTCCCGGTGGGGTTGCGCGGGATCGCCTCGACGACGTCGACGCTGGTGGGGCGCTTGAACCCGGCCAGCCGCGACCGGCAGAACTCGATGACGTCCGCCTCGGTCACCGCGGCGCCGGGACGCAGCACCACAACAGCTTTGACCGTCTCGCCCCAGCGGTGGTCGGGCACGCCGATGACGGCCACGTCGGCGACGCCTGGATGCTCGGCGATCACCGACTCCACCTCGATGGGATAGACGTTCTCGCCGCCGGTGACGATCATGTCCTTGATGCGGTCGCGGATGTAGATGTAGCCGTCGGTGTCGAGGGCGGCGGCGTCGCCGGCGTGGAACCAGCCGTCACGGATGGCCTCGGCCGTGTCGCCCTCGCGGTTGTAGTAGCCGCGCATGATCTGCCTGCCGCTGATGAGCAGCTCGCCGACCTCGCCCGCGGGCAGGTCGCGGTCCTCGGCGTCGACGACGCGCACGCTGCTGCCGAGGTTGGGGCGGCCGCAGGACAGCAGGCGCTCGCCGCTGTGCTCGTCGTGGCGAAGCGTGCTGATCGCTCCGGTGGTCTCGGTGAGCCCATACACTTGCGTGAATTCGCAACCGAACAACTCGACGCAGCGGGTGAGCAGCTCGGGGGTGATCGGCGAGGCGCCGTAGAGGATGCGGCGCAGGTGCGAGAGGTCGGCGCTCTGGATCTCGGGCACCTGTGACAGGAACAGCAGCACCGCCGGAACCAGGAAGCCGCAGCTGACCCGCTCCTCGACGATGGTGCGCAGCAGCGCAGCGGGAACGATCTCGCGCACGACTACCAGCGTGGCTCCTGCGTACATCGCCGCGCCGGCCCAGCCGCAGCCGCCGATGTGGTACAGCGGCATCGCCACCAGCGCCGGCGCACCCTCACGCATCTCGGGACACTCCAGCAGGATGCCCGGATACCCCGCGTAGAGGTTGTCGTGGGTGAGCATGGCGCCCTTGGGGATGCCCGTGGTGCCACTGGTGTGGAGCTGCCAGACGACGTCACTGGGATCGCTGTCGCGGCGGGGATCGGGGCCGTCGCTGCGGGGCAGCTCGTCGAAGCGCAGCACGCGCGTGCCGACGCCGTCAGTGTGTGCTGCGAACTCTTCCCCGGTGACACAGAGCACCGCCTGCGAGTCGTCGACGACGGTGCGCACCTCGCGCGGCGCCAGGCGCCAGTTGACCGGAGCGCTGACCGCGCCCGCCTTGGCCACCGCGAACATCAGCTCCAGGTAGGCGATCGAGTTCTTGTCGAGGATGGCCACGCGGTCGCCCGGCTGCACACCGCAGTCCTCGATGAGGCCGTTGGCGAGCGCGGTGGTGCGTTCGTCCAGCTCCGCCCAGGTGACCTCGCGACCCGGCTCGCGCATCGCTGCCAGGTCGGGATGGCGCCGCGCTCGCCAGCGCAGCAGCTCAGCGAGAGTCTGCATTCAGGCCAGGATCTGGTCGACTTTGGCCGCAACGATGAAGTCGTTGCGGGTCAGGCCGCGGACGGCGTGGGTGGTGAGGCGGACGTCGCAGCGTCCCCAGCCGATCAGCAGGTCGGGATGGTGCTCCTCGGCCTCGGCGATGAAGGCGACGCGGGTGGCGAAGGCGAAGGCCTCGGCGAAGTCGCGGAAGCGGAACTCGCGGTGGATGCTGCGGCCGTCGTCGCTGACCTGCCAGGCCTGGTCGAGCTGGCCGAGCAGCGCATCGCGCTCCTCGCCGGCGATCACCGGCGTCGTGCCGGTGCAGGCTTCGCACGCCTCATGGGCCAGGCTGCTCACGACGGCAGGCTCAGTCGAAGAGATCGGGCTGCTCGCGGGTGATGCGGTCCCATAGCGGCTGGAAGCTGAACCACCCGGCGATGGCCGAGCCCACCTGCGTCTCGGTCAGCTTGGCGGCGTCGTGGCCGATCTTGATCGGCGTGCCCGCGGCCTCGGCCATCAGCTGCGCCTGGCAGGTGCGCTCCATCGTGATGAACCACCACACCGCCGCGTCGACCGACTGTCCCACGGTGAGCAGCCCGTGGTTCTGCAGGATGATCGCCTTGCTGTCGCCCAGCGTTCGGGCGATGCGACGGCCCTCCTCGACGTCGAGGACGACGCCGCTGTAGTCATTGAGGATGGCGTGGTCCTCGTAGAAGGCGCAGGCGTCCTGGGTGAGCGGGTCGAGCAGCCGGCCCAGGGACGACCAGGACTTGCCGTACACGGAATGCGAGTGCGCCGCGGCGACGACGTCGGGACGTGCCTCGTGGACCTGCGAGTGGATGGCGAAGGCGGCCGCATTGACCATGCGGTTGCCCTCGGCGACCCGTCCCTCGCTGTTGACCAGGATGAGGTCGGAGACGCGCACCTGGCTGAAGTGCATGCCGAAGGGGTTGACCCAGAAGTGGTCGTGCAGCTCGGGGTCGCGCGCGGTGATGTGCCCGGCGACGCCCTCGTCGAAGCCGCACTTGGAGAAGAGGCGGAAGCCGGCCGCCAGCCGCTGCTTGCGGTGGAGGCGCTCCTCCTCGACCGAGCTGAAGCTCGGCGGCATGGGAACGATGAGCTCCTGGGGCTCGCGCTGGGCGACGTCGGTCATGGCACACATCCTCCGGAACCTTGGTGCCGTGCAGTCTACGCGGCGCCCGAGCGGCGGGCTATCGTGCGCGCGGTGACCGGCACGCACACGCGCCGCCTCTCCTGGTGGGGCTGGGGCTGGGAGGACGAGGCGCTCGGCCCCGACGAGGTGGCGGGACTGGCCGCGCTGGTGGGTCCGCTGCTCCGCATCGACGGCCTGCAGGCCCGCCCGGCGTCGCGCATCGAGGACGTCGTCCTGCCCGCGCCACGTGTGCGGCCGCCCGCTGCGCTTGCGGAGATCAGCAGCGACGACCGCCGTGATCGCGCCGCCCATGCCTACGGCCGCTCCTTCCGCGACGTGGTGCGCGCCTTCGAGGGCGTCATCGAGCACCCGCCCGACCTGGTGCTGCGGCCGCGCGACGACGCCGAGGTCGCCGCGGTGCTCGACTGGTGCTCGTCGCAGCGCGTCGCCTGCATCCCCTTCGGCGGCGGCACCAGCGTTGTCGGCGGCGTCGAGCCCGCGGTCGGCAACGCGTACGACGGCGCCGTATCGCTCGACATGCGCGCCATGGGACGCGTCCTC
>DATMMX010000042.1:0-80167 GCA_035569495.1 Candidatus Angelobacter sp.
AGTTCGTCATGACCGAGGTGGACTGCGGCTGGACCTCGTACTTCGCCGAGCAGGCCGACGACAACTACATGCGCCACTCCCAGGCGACGCTCAAGGACCGCCAGCTGCAGCGCATGCCCAGCGAGTACATGCGCGACCACTTCCTCTACACCTTCATCACCGACATGTACGGCATCGCCAACCGCCACCGCATCGGCGTCGATCGCATGCTCTGGTCCAACGACTACCCGCACATCACCTCGGACTGGCCGCAGTCGTGGAAGACGGTCAACGCCCAGTTCGCCGACGTCCCCGAGGACGAGAAGCACGCCATCCTCGCCGGCAACGCGCTGCGCGTCTATCCGAGGTTCATCGCATGAGCGACGCCAACGGCTCGACCGAGGAGCAGACGGTCACCTACGAGGTGCGCGGCCCGGTCGCCGTGGTCTCGATGAACCGTCCCCAGTACCGCAACGCGCAGAACAGCGCGATGACCTACGCGCTCGACGAGGCTTTCTACCGCGCCGCCGCCGACGACGACGTCAAGGTGGTCGTGCTGCGCGGCGAGGGCAAGCACTTCTCGGCCGGCCACGACATCGGCACCCCGGGTCGCGACGTCGACAAGAGCTTCGACCGCGAGGCCTCGCTGTGGTGGGACCACACCAACAAGCAGGGCGCCGCCCGCCGCTACGCGCGCGAGCAGGAGGTGTACCTGGGCATGTGCCGCCGCTGGCGGGAGCTGCCCAAGCCCTCGATCGCCGTGGTGCAGGGCGCCTGCATCGGCGGCGGCCTGATGCTCGCCTGGGTGTGCGACCTGATCGTCGCCTCCGACGACGCCTTCTTCTCCGATCCCGTGGTGCAGATGGGCATTCCCGGCGTCGAGTTCTTCGCCCATCCCTGGGTGCTCGGCCCGCGCGTCGCCCGCGAGTTCCTCTACACCGGGATGCGCATGCCCGCGCAGCGCGCCTACGAGGTGGGCATGGTCAACCGCGTGGTGGCGCGCGACGAGCTGGAGAGCACCGCCTTCGAGCTCGCCGAGCGCATCGCCACCATGCCGCCGTTCGGCCTGGCGCTGACCAAGAAGGCGATCAACGAAGCCGAGGACCAGATGGGCATGCGCGCGGGCATCGAGCTGGCCTTCTCGCTGCACCACGTCGCCCACGCGCACAACTCCGAGGTCACCCAGGGCGACCACCTCGGCGGCGTCACCGTCGACTCGCTGCGGCGCAGCGCAAGCACCCCGCCACCCCGCTGACGAGAGGCTGGGGGTCGTGGTCGCAGCGCTTCCCCGTCCCGGCGGGCTCGGTGGCGTGGTGCTGCGGCGCCTGCTCTCCATGGTGCCGCTGCTGCTGATCATCTCGGTGGCGGCGTTCTCGCTGGCACTGCTGCTGCCCGGCGACCCCGCCACCGCGGCACTCGGCCCAAACCCCACCGCCGAGCAGATCGCCGCGGCGCGCCAGGCGCTCGACCTCGACAAGCCCGCGCCGGTGCGCTACGTCAACTGGCTGGGCCACGCGGTCACCGGCGACTTCGGCACCTCGATCACCACGGCGCAGCCGGTGCGCAGCGAGATCGCCAAGCGGCTGCCGGTCACCGCGGCGATCGCGGGCTTCACGTTGCTGCTCGCCGGTGTGCTCGGCGTGCTGATCGGTGTCGTGCAGGCGCTGTTCGCCGGGCGCTTACCGGATCGAATATTGCTCGGCTTCGTCTCGCTGGGGCTGTCGATCCCCAACTTCTGGCTGGCAACGTTGCTGGTGGCCTTCTTCGCCGTGCGCCTCGGCTGGTTCCCGGCGATCGGCTACACCGCCTTCACCGACTCGCCGGTCGACTGGGCCCGGCATCTCGTGCTGCCGGTGGTGACCCTCGCGGTGTTCCCGGCCGCGGAGCTGGCCAGGCAGATCCGCACCGGCCTGGTGCAGGTGCTCGACGCCGACTACATCCGCGCCGCGCGCTCGCGCGGGCTGAGCGGGGTGCGCATCATCGGCAAGCACGCGCTGAAGAACGCGGCCGGTCCGGCGCTGACCATCTTCGGGTTGCGCGTCGGCTACCTGCTCGCCGGGTCGATCATCGTCGAGCAGATCTTCGTCATGCCGGGGCTCGGCGCCTACACCCTGCAGGCCATCCAGAACCGCGACGCCACGGTGATCCAGGCCATGGTGCTGATCTCGGCGGTGATCGTGGTGCTGGTCAACCTGCTCGTCGACGTCGCCTACATGGCGCTCAACCCCAGGGTGCGGGTGGCGGCGTGAGCGACATGGTCCTGGCCGCCGGCACCGCCGCCGCCGCGCCGGCGTGGGGCTCGGGCGCGCAGCGCATCTGGCGCCGCTACCGCCGCGACCGCATCGCCATGGCCGCGCTGATCGTGCTGGTGATCATTGTGGGCGCCGGGCTGCTCGCGGGGGTTCTGGCCAGGAACGACCCCAACGCGGTGACCGACGAGGTGCTCGCCTCCCCCACCACCGCGCACATCCTGGGCACCGACGACATCGGCCGCGACCTGTTCAGCCGCGTGCTCTACGGCATCCGCTTCTCCTTCCTCGCCTCGCTGGTGGCGGTGGCGGCGGCGACCGTGGTGGGCTGCTCCGTCGGGCTGGTCAGCGGCTACGTGGGCGGGCGGCTCGACAGCGTGCTGATGCGCACCACCGACGCGGTGCTCGCCTTCCCCGGCCTGCTGGTGGCCATGGCCATCGTCGGCATCCTCGGCCCCGGCGTGCAGAACGCCATGCTGGGCCTGGCCGTCGCCTTCATGCCCGCGTTCGTCCGGCTGGTGCGCGGGCAGGTGCTGGCGATCCGCGAGGAGCCGTACATCGAGGCGGCCACCGTGTCCGGCGTGCGCGACCGCGACATCGTGCGCCGCCACGTGCTGCCCAACATCGCCGGGCCGGTGATCGTGCAGGTGCTGACCACCATGAGCCTGGCGCTGCTCGCCGAGGGCGCGCTCAGCTTCCTCGGCCTCAGCGTGCAGCCCCCGGCGTCCAGCCTGGGCAGCCTGCTTGGTCGCGGCTTCTCGGTGGTCAACGAGACCATCCGGCTGATCCTGGTGCCCGGACTGGTGATCACCATCGCCTGCTGGGCGTTCAACTCCATCGCCGACGGGCTGCGCGAGAGTCTGAGCGCGGACAGCGAAGGATGAGCGCCCAGGTGGATGTGGACGTGAACGCGCCGCTGCTGCACGTCGACGGGCTGGCCCTCGACCTGCACCGCCGCCACGACACGGTGCGGCTCGTCGACGACGTGGGCTTCAGCATGGCCGCGGGCGAGTCGACGGCGGTGGTCGGCGAGAGCGGCTCGGGCAAGACGCTGACGGCGCTGGCGGTGCTGGGACTGCTGCCGCCACGCATCCGCATCGCGCGGGGCAGCGTGGTGTTCCGCGGCCGCGACCTGGCCGCGGCGGGTTCGCGTGAGCTGCGTGCGCTGCGCCGCTCGCAGATCTCGGCGATCTTCCAGGACCCGCAGAGCAGCCTCAACCCCGCCTTCAGCGTCGGCAACCAGCTGGTCGAGACCATCCGCTGCTCGCACCACGACATGTCACGGCGCGCGGCGCTCGACCATGCGGCCGACCTGCTCGACCGGGTGGGCATCCCCACGCCGCGGCAGCGCCTCGGCTACTACCCGCACCAGCTCTCCGGCGGCATGGCCCAGCGGGCGATGATCGCGCTGGCCATCGCCACCCGTCCCGCCCTGCTGGTCGCCGACGAGCCCACCACCGCCCTCGACGTCACCGTGCAGGCGCAGATCCTCGACCTGCTCGCCTCGCTGCGCGAGGAGCACGGCATGTCGCTGCTGATCATCTCCCACGACCTCGACGTGGTCTCGCGCATCGCCGACCGGCTGGTGGTGGTCTACGCGGGACAGGTGGTCGAGCGCGGCGAGACGCGCGCGGTGCTGCGCGCGCCCGCGCATCCGTATACGCAGGCGCTGCTCGACGCGCAACCCGCGCACGGGCGCAAGGGAACCCGGCTCCGCGTCATCCCCGGCTCGGTGCCGCCGCCCAGCGCGATGCCCGGAGGCTGCCGCTTCGCCTCGCGCTGCGACTTCGCGCAGCCGCAGTGCGCGGTGACACGCGTCGAGCTGCTCACCGCGACCACGTCCGGCCGCGAGGTGCGCTGCGTGCGCCACGCGGACCTCGCCCTGCTCGGTGCGGGCGGGGTGGGCGCCGCGCGCGGCGAAGGCGCTGGGAACGGCGCGGCTCCGCGCGCGGCGCTGCTGCGCGTCACCGACCTGGTCAAGCGCTACCCCTCGGGCGCCTCGGCGATCTCGCGGGGACGCGGCGAGCACGTCGCGGTGGACGCGGTGAGCTTCTCGGTCGAGCCGGGGGAAACCCTTGGCCTGGTTGGGGAAAGCGGCGCCGGCAAGTCGACGGTCGGACGCCTGATCCTGGGGCTCACCGAGGCCACCTCGGGTTCGGTGGTGTTCGACGGCGTCGCCGCCGACGGGCCCAACCGCAGGCGGCCGCGCGAGCTGCGCCGGCGCATCCAGGTGGTCTTCCAGAATCCCTACGCGACCCTCGACCCGATGATGGCGGTGGGCCGCACCATCGCCGAGCCACTCCAGGCCTACGAGGGGCTCGACCGCGGTGCCTGCCGGCAGCGCGTCGACGAGCTGCTCGCCAAGGTTGGGCTGGACCCGTCGTTCGCGCGGCGCTATCCCGGCGAGCTGTCCGGCGGGCAGCGCCAGCGCGTGGCCATCGCGCGCGCCCTGGCGCCGCGTCCCGACCTGATCGTCTGCGACGAGCCGGTCAGCTCGCTCGACGTCTCCACCCAGGCGCAGGTGATCAACGTGCTCGAGGAGCTGCAGCGCGACGAGGGCCTCGCCTACCTGTTCATCGGCCACGACCTGGCCCTCGTGTTCCACATCAGCCATCGCGTCGCGGTGATGCGCCAGGGGCGCATCGTGGAGATCGGCAGCGCCGAGCAGGTCTACGGCAGTCCTACCCATCCATATACAAAAGCGCTGCTGGCCTCGCGGCCGAGCTCGGCCATGAAACAAGTACTTGACGCCACTCCTATCTTTTAGTAATTTGCGCAATCAGTAGCGTTGGAGCAGGTTTTTCGGGCGGGCGCGGAGGTCATCGATGGCCCAGCACGTCGTGACGGAGGTGCCCCGCCGCGCCTACCCGATCATCTCGGCGGACTCGCACTTCACCGAGCCCGCCGACCTGTGGGTGACCCGCCTCGACAGGCGCTTCCGCGATCGCGCGCCGCACGTCGAGCACCGCGAGACCACCGACGTGTTCGTCTGCGACAACACCGAGATGTTCCCCATCGGGATGATCCACGGCGTCCGCTACAAGGGCGGTGACGTCAAGCTCGACGGCCGCTACGCGGACGTGCCGGCGAGCGGCTGGGATCCCGAGGCGCGCATCGCCGACATGCGCATCGACGGCATCGACGCCGAGGTGCTCTACCCCACCATCGCCATGCGCTTCTTCGCCATCGAGGACGTGGCCTTCGCCAACGCCTGCATCGCCGCCTACAACGACTGGGCGGCGGAGTTCTGCCGCAGCCATCCGGAGCGCTTCAAGGGCATCGGCATGGTGTCGCTCGACGACGTCGACACGGCGATCACTGAGATGCAGCGCTGCCGCGAGCTCGGCCTGGTCGGGGTGATGATCGCCGTCTTCCCCGACGGCACCGAGCCCTACCACGCCGACAAGTACCTGCCCTTCTGGGCGGCGGCCAGCGAGTTGCGGATGCCGATCAGCCTGCACACCGCCAGCGAGCGGCGGGTGCGCGGCGGCCAGAGCCCCACCGATCGCTTCCTCCACTACACCCTGGTGCAGCGCACCTTCATCGGCATGATCTACCAGGGCGTCTTCGACAAGCTGCCCGACCTGCAGGTGGTGTCGGTGGAGAACGATGCGGGCTGGGCCGCCAACATCATCGAGCGCATGGACTACGTCGACGTCAAGGCGCGCTTCCGCAACCTGCACCAGGACCACCTCAACCGCGAGGCGCCCAGCCACTACTGGCGGCGCAACATCTACTACACCTTCATGCGCGACAGCGCGGCGATCGCCTGCCGCCACCTGATCGGTCTCGACCGGATCATGTGGTCGTCGGACTTCCCCCACGGTGACAGCACCTGGCCCGACTCCGGGCAGGTCATCGACGACCAGATGGTGGGAGTGCCCGAGCTGGAGCAGCGCGCCATCCTGCACGACAACGCGGCCCGCATGTACGGGTTCGAGTGATGGCACCGCTTCGCACCCGCAGCTCGTATCGCGTCATCTCCGCCGACACCCACGTCCTGGAGCCCGCCGACCTGTGGACCTCGCGCGTCGAGCCGCGCTACCGCGACCGCGTGCCGCGGATCGAGTGGCTGGACAGGGGCGGCGCGTGGATCATCGAGGGCGCGGCCGAGCCGATCAGCTTCGGCTTCACCATGGCCGCCGGCCGTCCCGCCGCGGCGCTGACCGACTGGCTGCGTCCCGACGAGGTCGACGTCGAGAGCTGGGACATGCCGGAGAAGCGCCTGGAGATCCAGGACGCCGACAACATCGACGCCGAGCTGCTCTTCCCCAACCGGCCCTTCCAGGGCGTGGTCGGCAACCGCGACGCCGACCTGCACAACGCCATGGTGCGGGCCTACAACGACTGGCTCTCCGAGTTCTGCTCGTACGCTCCCAACCGTCTCGGCGGCGTGGCCACCATCCCCAACCGCGGCGTGCGCGCCGCCGTCGAGGAGGTGGAGCGCACCGCGCAGATGCCCGGCATCGCCGGCTTCCTGCTCAACGCCTACCCGCACGGCGGGACCCAGATCAGCGACGAGGACGACCCCGTCTTCCGCGCCGTGGCCGCGACGGGGAAGCCGCTGGCCATCCACATCATGCTCAACGACGACATGCCCTACCAGCTCGACGCGGGCACGCTGCCGGGCACCGGGCACTTCTACGACTGCCCGGGACGCATGCTGGAGATCATCTTCAGCGGCGTGCTCGACCGCATCCCCGAGCTGCGCATCGTCTTCCACGAGACCGATTGCGGCTGGCTTCCCTACTTCGTCGACCAGGCCGACGACAACTACCTGCGCCACGCCAAGGCGACGCTGAAGGACCATCCGCTGGCCAAGCTGCCCAGCGACTACGTGCGCGATCACTTCCACTTCTCCTTCATCCACGACACCCTGGCGATCGCCAACCGCCACCGCATCGGCGTGGACAAGATGCTGTGGTCCAACGACTTCCCGCACATCGCCTCGGACTGGCCGTCGTCCTGGAAGCAGATCGGCGCGGCCTTCGCCGAGGTGCCCGACGAGGAGCGCCAGGCCATCGTGGCCGGCAACGCGCTTCGTCTCTATCGCTTCGCCAACTAAAGGGAACCAGACATGAGAGCCATGCCCGGAGCGCATCGGCGCCTGGTGGCCATGGGCTGCGCGGTGATCGCCACGGTCACCGCCTGCGGCGGCGGCGGCAACACCACCAACTCGTCGTCGCCGTCCAGCGGGGCGGCCGCCAAGGCCGACCTCACCGCCGTGCTGCGCTACCAGGGCGTGGTCGGACCCAGCCAGGACCCCATCCACCCGCAGCAGACATGTGAGCCGCTCACCCTGCACACCATCTTCGACGCGCTGTTCGACTATGACAGCAGCGGCAAGCTGATTCCCGAGCTGGCCACCGGCTACACCGTGCAGCCCAACAACGTGCTGCGCCTCACCCTGCGCACCGGCGTGCAGTTCCAGGACAACACACCCTTCGACGCCAGCGCGGTGGCCTTCAACATCGACCGCGTCCTCAACGACCCGGCCTCGACCATCAAGGCGACGCTGGCCGACGTGCAGTCGACCACTGTGGTCGACGCCTCGACCATCGACATCCAGATGAAGCGCGCCGCGGTCGGGCGCATCCTGCCCGCCCTCGCCGACCGCGCCGGCATGATGGCGTCGCCGACGGCGGTGAAGGCCGCGGGCAGCAGCGCCAGCTTCTCCAAGGCGCCGGTGGGCGCGGGCATGTACAAGGTGGTCGGCACCATCAACTCGCGGCAGAACATGTCGGTGCGCCGCTGGGACGGCTACTGGGACAAGTCGGCGCAGCTGCTCGGCGGCATCGACTTCTCGGAGATCCCCTTCACCTCGCTGGTCAACGCCATCCAGGCCAAGGACGCCGACTGGGTGTCGCCGCAGAGCGTCGCCGACGGCAACAGCCTGAAGGGCAAGAGCGGCATCACCCTGTTCACCAACGCGGGCACGCAGTTCCGCCTGCTGATCATGAACGAGACGCTGGCGCCGTTCGACAACCCGCTGGTGCGCCAGGCCGTCTCCTACGCCATCAACCGTCCCGCCCTGGCCAAGGCGCTGACCCAGGACACCGTCAAGGCGACCTACCAGGAGTTCCCGCCGACCAGCGCGGCCTACGACCCCGCCCTCGACAAGAACCCGCTGTTCCCCTACGACCCGGCCAAGGCCAGGGCCGTGCTGCAGCAGTCGGGCGTCAGCAACGTCACCTTCGACGCCTACGTCGGCGCCAGCGCCACCTCGTTCGTGCAGATGGGTGAGCTGATCTCCGCCCAGCTGCAGCAGGTCGGCATCACCATGAACGTCAAGACGGTCGACCTGGCCACCGCCTTCCCGACCATCTTCCTCTCCGGACCGACCAAGCACGGCATCGCCCAGGCGGCGTCGTACGGCGGCGTGGCCACGCCCGACCCCGACCAGCAGTTCCACGACCACTTCCTCCCCGAGGGCGCCACCAACGCCGGCGGCAACGAGGCCCCCGGGCTCCGCCCGCTGCTGGAGCAGGCCGAGGGCACCAGCGACGCCACCGCGCGCGCCGCCATCTACCGTCAGGCCAACGACCTGGTCAGCCAGCAGGTGCAGGACGGCGTGCCCATCTTCTTCGACCCGGCGATCACCGCCATCCAGGACTACGTCGGCGGCGTGCACCGGGCGTCCCAGTACTGCGACTCGCGGTTCCGCGGCGTCTACATCACCCAGGGCCACGTTCCGGCGAACGGCTGATCGGCGGATCGTGCAGCAGAAGGAGGAACGAGCCATGGACCCTGTGACCAAGCGCAAGACGTTCGCCGTGGACACCAGCTGGGAGGAGCTCGGCTGGACCGAGTACGACAACGGCGCCCGCGTCGCCAGCTTCATCCTCGGCGACCCCGACGACCCCGACGCGCCGGTGATCTTCACCGGCGTCTACCCGCCGGGCTCGCGCACCGAGGCGCACCACCACGTCAACGACTACGCGGAGATCCTCCTCGAAGGCACCCAGCAGATCACCGGCAAGTGGCACAAGGCGGGTGACGTGCGCATCGTCAAGGCGGGCACCGGGTACGGCCCGCTGATCGCCGGGCCGGAGGGCTGCCGCACCGTGGTGATCTTCCGCAACCAGAACTGGATGTCGCGCGGCGGGGCCATGACCCGCAAGGGCGAGAACGGCGCGACGACGCCCGAGCCGTAGGACCCGCTTCGGCTAGGCGCCGAGGAGGCCGAGCACCGCGACGCTGCAGACGTTGGCGCTGGGCATGCCACCCAGGTTGTGGGTGAGGCCGAGGGCGGGACCGGAGGCGAGCTGGCGGTCGCCGGCGCGGCCGTTCATCTGCAGGTAGAGCTCGTAGATCATGCGCAGGCCGGAGGCGCCGATGGGGTGGCCGAAGCACTTGAGGCCGCCGTCGATCTGGCAGGGCAGGCCGCCGTCGGCGTCGAAGAAGCCCTCCAGCACGTCGGTGACGGCGCCGCCCTCGGGCGAGATGAACAGGTCTTCCATGGTCACCAATTCGGTGATCGAGAAGCAGTCGTGCACCTCGATGAGGTCGAGCTGCGCGCGCGGGTTCTCGATGCCCGCCTCGGCGTAGGCGCGCCGCGCGGCGTGGCGGGCGGTGGCGAAGTGGGCGCCGTCCCAGGACGAGTGCTGCGCCTCGGTGCCGTTGGAGACGGCGAGCTGCAGCGCCTTGACGGTGACCATGCTCGCGTCGCCGCGGCCCATGGAGCGGGCGATCTCCGGCGTGGTGACGATGGCGCAGGCGGCGCCGTCGCTGACCCCGCAGCAGTCGTAGAGGCCCAGCGGCTCGGCCACCATCGGCGCGTTGATGACAGTCTCGGCGTCAACCCGGTTGCGCAGGTGGGCCTTGGGGTTGAGGCTGCCGTTGGCGTGGCTCTTCACCGAGACGTGGGCCATGGCCCGCTTGAGGTCGCCGGCGTCCACTCCGTGCTTGGCGCGGTACGCCGAGGCGAGCTGGGCGAACGACCCCGGCGCGGAGAAGTTGGCCCAGTAGAGGTCGTTGACGCGGCCGCGGCTGCGCTGGGGCAGGCCGCCGTAGCCGGTGTCCTTGAGCTTCTCGACGCCCAGCGCCAGGGCGATGTCGCAGGCCCCCGCGGCGACGGCGTACACCGCGCCGCGGAAGGCCTCGGTGCCGCTGGCGCAGAAGTTCTCGACACGGGTGACCGGAATGTAGGGCAGGCGCAGCGCGGTGGCCAGCGGCACCGCCGACTTGCCCACGCCCTGCTCCTCGATGGCGGTGGAGAACCAGGCGGCGCCGATGTCACTCGTCTCGACGCCCGCGTCGGCGATCGCTTCGGTGTACGCCTCGACCATCAGGTCCTCGGCGTCGGCCTCCCAGCGCTCGCCGAACTTCGAGCAGCCCATGCCCAGGATGGCGACGCGGTCGCGGATTCCACTGGCCATCGTGTCTACGCCTCCTGCGGCGCCGGCGCCGCCTTCCAGAAGTAGCGGGTGAAGCCTCGCACAGGATCGTGGTCCTTGGCGCGGAAGACCATGCGCATGGGCATGCCCACCTCGACGCCCTGCGGGCCAACACCGGTGAAGTCCATGGTCAGCCGTCCGCCCTCCTCGAAGTCGACCATGCCGTAGTAGGCGGGCGGGTCGGGCGTGTAGGTGAGCGAGTCGGCCGACCACGTCGCCACCCGGCCGCGCGACTCCGAGAAGCGGTGCGGCTGCTGGGTGTCGACGGCGCGGCAGTCCGGGTTGGCGCAGACGGCGCTGCGCGGGATCTGGTGGGTGCCGCACACGCTGCAGCGCCCGCCGACCAGGCCGAGGGTGAGGTCGCTGTGCCGCCATGCCGCCGACTGCGCCGTGCCCTTGTCGACCTCGGCGCGGATGCCGCGGTCGACGTGGAGCAGGCCGGACAGCGTCGCGTAGCGCGAGTAGCTGCAGTCGAGGCGGCGCTGCAGCCAGGTGCGCACCGTGGTGTGCGCTTGGCGCGCGGTGGCGATGGCGTCGGTGACCTCGAAGAGCAGCGCGTCGCCACCCTGGCCAAAACCGGCGACGAGGATGCGCTCACCGGGTTGCGCCTGCTCCAGCGCGTCGACGAGCAGCAGCAGCGGGTGCGCCGCGCCGCTGTCGCCGCAGCCGTTGCCGAGCTGGTCGGGCAGCGCGGATTCGTCGATGCCGCAGGCCTTTGCCAGGGCACGGTCGAGACGCGGCAGCGGCGAGGGGACGCAGAAGCGGGTCACGTCCGCGGCGGTCAGTCCGCACTCCTGCAGCACGCGCGCGACCAGGGGGGGCAGGATGCGCAGCCAGCCGGCGTCACGGATCCAGCGCTCCTCCCAGCCGTAATCGAAGTCACCGTCAGCGGCGCGGTAATGGTCGACGAAGTCCGCAACCAGCGACGCCGAGCCGAGCAGCCGTGCAACGCCGGGCCCAGGTCCGACCAGCACGGACGCGGCGGCGTGCCCGGTGTTCATCTCCGCGGTGCTCGCCCCCGCGGTGCGGCGCTTCTCCGACGCCACGCAGAGCGCCGTCTCGCCACGCGCCTGGGCCGCGTCGACGGCGGTCAGCAGCGCGCTCGTCCCGGCCCGCTGCGAACCGGTGACGTCGAGGGCGATGGCGCCGTCGCGCAATCCCAGCGCGGCGGCGACGATGCCCGAGTTGAGCCGGTCGGCGAAGGGCGCGGTGGTGGTGCCCAGCGAGAGCCGCGACACCCGGTCGCGGTCGACGCCCGCCAGCGCGGTGCGCGACGCCTCGACGGCCATGGTCACCGAGTCCTCGTCCCAGCCGCACGCGCTCCGCTCACCGCGTGCCAGAGAACGAAGCGCGGGATTCACCCACGCGTGCGCCGCGGCGATGTCCTCGCGGCGCACCCGCAGCGGCGGCACGTAGGCGCCGAACGCGACGATGCCGACCTCGACGCCAGGACTCATCGCGACCGCGCGCTCCACGCCGCGCGCCGGAAGCGCATCCGCGCGCCGTTCAGCGCCGGACCGCGCTCGGTCTGCGCGTCGAGCACGGCCTCGTCGTCGGCCGTGCGCCACACGCGAACATTGAGCGTGTCGCCCGGATACACCAGGCCGGCGAAGCGAGCCTCGTACGCTTCGAGGCGCTCGGGCACACCGTCGCACACCGCCGCCACCACGGCGCGCGCCACCACGCCGTAGGTGCACAGCCCGTGCAGGAAGGGCCGTTCGTAGCCGAACGAACGGGCCATCTCGGGATCGATGTGCATGGGGTTGAGGTCGCCCGACAGGCGGTACAGCGCGGCCTGGTCGGGGTGAGTCGCCACCGCCAGGGTGACGTCGGGCGCGCGCTCCGGCGGCGCGTTGCGCGCACCGGAGGGCCCGCGGTCGCCGCCGAACCCGCCCGCGCCGCGCACGAAGGACGCGCTGGTGGTGGTGAACAGCGGCCCGTCCGCGTCGCTGCTGACGCTCTCCCAGACGATCACTGCGGCGCCGCCCTTGTCCCACACCGCGACGCAGCGCCGCGTCGACTCCACCGCGGCCTCGGCGGGGATGGGGCGGTGCAGCATGATCGACTGCTCGCCGTGGAGCAGGTTGCCCAATTCGAAGTCGACGGCCTCGAGGAAGCCGGGCAGGAAGTGGCTCGACGGGATCACCGCGTAGGTCGGCAGCACGCGCGGGCCGCGGGCTTCGTAGACCAGGTCGAGGTCGGCGGCGGTGGCGCCGACGCCGAGCGCGTAGAGGATGACGTCGCGCCTGGTCCAGCGGTGCAGCATGGGCGGCAGCTCCAGGCCGACCAGGGACGCGTCGATGCGCCTGCGCGTCATTGCCGCACCGCCGAGCAGCGCACCACACCCGTGTCTGCCAGCGAGTCGATCTCATCGGGCGAGTAGCCCAATTCGCCGAGCACCTCCGAGGTGTGCTCGCCGACGCCCGGCGGCGCGACGCGATACTCCGCGTGCCACGACGCGAACTGCGCCGGTGCGCGCACGGTGCGGATCGGCGCCGCCTCGCCCACGCTGATCAGCGTCTCCATGGCGCGCACCTGGGCGTCGGCCTCGATGTCGGCGTACGACTTGACCATGCCCACCGCCAGGCCCGCCCCCTGCAGCCTGGCCATCCAGCCGCGCGAAGTGTCGGTGCGCAGCGTCGCTTCCAGTTCCTGCACCAGCGCGTCGCGGTTGCGCACCCGGTCGACCTTGGTGGCGAAGCGCGGGTCGTCGGGAAGCTCGGCGCGGCCGATGGTCGCGCACAGGGTGCGCCAGTGGTCATCGAGATATGCAGAGATCACCAGGTGTCCGTCCGCAGTGGTGAACAGGTCGGCGGGTGCGGTCATCGGCGCGGCGTTGCCACAGCGCGGAGGAAGACTGCCCGTGGCAAGGTACTCGGTCATCGGCGCCGCCTGCAGGTGCAGCGCCACGTCGAGCAGCGAGACGCGGACGTGGTCGCCCTCGCCGGTGCGGCCGCGGTTGATCAATGCGGCGAGGATGCCCTGGGCGAGCACGTGTCCGGCGGCGACGTCCACCACCGTGAACCCCACCTTGGTGGGCGGCCCGTCGGGCTGCCCGGTGACCGCCATGATGCCGCTCTCCGCCTGGATCACCAGGTCGACGCCGCGGCGCCCGCGTTCCGGTCCGGTCTGGCCGAAACCGCTGAGCGACGCGTACACCAGGCGCGGGTGGACGCGGCGCAGCGTGTCGACGCCGAGGCCGAGGCGGTCCATCACGCCGGGACGGAAGCTCTCGATGAGCACGTCGCTGCGCTCCAGCAGGCGGCTGGCCACCTCCAGGCCGCCGACGGTGCGCAGGTCGAGGGCCAGCGAGCGCTTGCCGCGGTTGAAGGCGAGGAAGGTCGGGCTGGTGCCGCTGCCGGTGAAGGCGGCGGTCTGCAATTCGCGCGCCGGGTCGCCGCCGAAGCCTTCGACCTTGACCACCTCGGCGCCGAGGTCGGCGAGCACCATGCCCGCGCAGGGCGCGGCGAGCAGGTTGCCGAATTCGAGGACGCGCAGTCCCTGCAGGGGCGCCGCGTTCATCGCGGGCGCAGGCCGAGACGGCGGGCGATGGCGTCGCGCTGGATCTGCGAGGTGCCCGCGGTGATCGTCGAGCCGCGGGCGGCGCGCAGGTGGCGCTGCATCGGCATCTCCATGGTGTAGCCGTAGCCGCCGAGGATCTGCATGCCGTTGTTGGCCACGCGCAGGAAGGCCTCGGAGCCGAACAGCTTGGCCATGCTGATCTCCAGCAAAGCGTCGCGACCCTGGTCGAGGACCCAGGCGGCGCGGTAGGTGAGCAGGCGGGCGGCGTCGACGTCGGTCTGCATGTCGGCGAGCATGTGGGCGATCACCTGGAAGTCGCCGATGCGGCGGCCGAACTGCTCGCGCTGCTTGGCGTAGGCGAGCGCTTCGTCCACCACCGTCTGCGCGTTGCCGACGTAGGCGCACGAGGTGACGATGCGTTCCAGCTGCAGGCCGCCGAGCAGGCAGGCCCAGCCGTCGCCGGGCGCGCCGACCAGCCGCTCGTCGGGCACGTAGACGTCGGTGAGCAGCAGCGAGGTGGTCGGCAGCATGTGCCGTCCCAGCGTGCGCAGCTTGCGAATCTCCAGGCCGGGGCTGGTGTTGTCGACCAGGACCAGGCCCAGCCCCGACTGCCGCGGCGCGTCGGGATCGGTGCGGCAGTAGAGCGCGATCACCGTGTCGTCCACCGCGGCGCCGCTGCAGAAGACCTTCTCGCCGTTGACCAGCCAGCCGCCCTCGACGCGGCGCGCGGTGGTGCGCATCGACCCGGCGTCGGACCCCGAGCCCGGCTCGGTGATGGCCACCGCGAAGCGCACCCGGCCGGCGATCAGGTCGGGGATGTAGCGGGCGCGCTGCGCGTCGCTGCCGTGGCGGAGGATGGTCAGCGCGTTGAAGATGGGGATGCCGTACACGGCGGCGAGGTCGTAGCCCTTGCGGCCGATCTCCTCGGCGACCAGGGCGAAGTCGAGGATGCCGCGGCCCAGGCCGCCCTGCTCCTCGGGAAAGGGCAGGCCCATCAGGCCCATGGCGACGAACTGCTCGTACAGCGCGTACGGGTAGCGCTCCTCGTCGTCGTGGCTGCGCAGGAAGTCCTCGGTGGCGACGCGGTCGAGCATCGAGCGCACGGCGCCGAGCACGTCGCGCTGCTCCTCGGTGGGTGTGAAGTCGAACACGGTTTGGTCAGTCGCTCCAGACGGGCGGGCGCTTCTCGCGGAACGCCGCGGCCGCCTCGGCGGCGTCCGGAGTTCCTGCCATGCGCAGGCTGAACTGCTGCTCCACCTCGTAGCCGGCCTCGATGCCGAGCGACTCGGCGAGGTCGAGCGACTGCTTGGCCAGGCGCAGCGCGGTGGGACTCTTGGAGGCGATGTCGCGCGCCAGCTCCTGCGCGCGCGCGTCCAGCGCATCCGCATCGTCCAGCAGCTCCGACACCATGCCCAGCCGGTGCGCCTCCTCGGCGCCGATCGGCCGGCCGGTGAAGTACATCTGGCGCACCGTGCCCACGGGCAGCACGCGCATCAGGTAGCGGCCGCCGCCGCAGCGTCCCACGTTGATCTCCGGCACGCCGAAGCGGGCGCCGCGCGTGGCCAGGCGCACGTCGCACGCCGCGACCAGCTGGCAGCCGCCGCCCAGGGCGGGGCCGTCCACCGCGCAGATCACCGGCACCGGCGAGCGCAGCACCTGGGTGAAGAAGGCGCGGGTCAGCTTCTGGCGCTCCTCGTCCACCTCGCGCGGCATGGGCAGCTCGCGCACGTCGGCGCCGGCGCAGAAGATGCCGGGCACCGCGGAGCGCAGCACGATCGCCGAGCAGGCGCGATCCTCCTGCAGGGCGCGCAGCGACGCGGCCAGCTCGCGATACGTCTGTGTGCGCAGCGCGTTCACCGGCGGGCGCGACAGCGACAGCGTGCCGACGCGCTCCTCCAACGTGACCGAGACGTCCTCGGCGATCACCTGACAACCCCGCCCATGACTCAGCCGACCACCTCCGCGGCGGCGGCCTCGGCGACGGCGCGGTCCTGGTCGACGCTGCCGCCGCTCACGCCCAGCGCGCCGATCAGCGTGCCGCCCGCGACCAGCGGCACTCCGCCGCCCAGCGTGGTGAAGCGATCGGTGCCGAGCAGTCCGTCGCGCAGTGCGGCGTCGCCGGAGAGGATGCCGTGCCAGGCGTGCGTCGGCGTGGCGAACATCGCCGCGCTGTGCGCCTTGGTCGCGGCCAGCGCGATGGTGCCCAGCATGGCGCCATCCATGCGCAGGAATCCCACCTGCAGGCCGCTGGGGTCGACCACGCAGATCGACACCGCCATGCCCTCGGCGGCGGCCGCCCGCTGCGCCGCACCGATCAGCGCCAGCGCGCCCTCGGCGCTGATGACCGTTCTCTCAGTTGCAACCATGTTCTCGTCAGTCCTCATGTCGGCTCGGTGCCGCGGTGGCGGGCACGAGCATCAGGCGGCGCACCAGGCCGTCGTCGAGCAGCCGCTGGCGCGCGGCCGGGGTGACCCGCTCGCGGCTCCAGCCGAAGTCGGGCAGCACGGTGATCTCCACGCTGGCCACGCCGTCGAGCGCCGCGATGCGCTCGCGCAGGTCGCGCTGGATCACGAAGGTGTACATGCACAGCGGGTCGTCGAGCAGCAGGTCGACGTGCACCGCACCGCCGTCGACGTGCACGCGCTCCACCATGCCCAGGTCGAGCAGGCTGAGGTCGGTGCCGTACAGGCGGCTGCACGGGTCGACCACATCGGCGATCGCCGCGCGCACGGAGGCCTCGCTGACCATCGTGCCCACCGGGCTCACACCGCGGCCCGCATGCGCGCCCGCAGGTGCGACCAGGGCTCCACCTCGCCGAGCGCCGCGCGCCGCCGCGCCCAGTCGTCGTTGGCGGTGTGCAGCTTGAGCGCCGCGGCGTCGATGCCGTGCAGGCGCAGCAGGTTCTCGCCGAGAATCTTGCGCTTCACCGTCTCGGTCATCTCCGGGTAGCCCCAGCCCTCGACCAGCTCGCGCGGCATCTCGTAGGCGAGGATCTCGTTGACCGTCTGCATGGGATGCACGAAGGCGCAGCCGCTGGAGAAGAGGATGCGGTCCTCACCGCCGCTGGCCAGGAACTTGCCCATGAACTCGCCGAAGCGGCGCGGCGCGTTGACGACGAAGGAGCTGCTGACCTCGAGGTTGCACCACACGTTGGCGAAGCTGCCCACCAGCAGCGCCGTCTCCTCGACGAAGGCGAAGCCGGTGTGGACGATCTCGAAGTTCATCTCGGGGTAGTGCGCGCACGCCTCGGGCAGGTCGCGCATGCCGTACGGCGCGGGGTGCACGGGCCCGAAGGGGATCGCCTTGTGGGTCGCGATCACCTTGACGCCCAGCGACAGCGCCTTCTCGATGAAGGGGAAGCCCAGCTTGGGGTCGTCGAGGGCGACCTCGGTGGTGTGCCCGCCGGCGTAGGTCGCGGCGTACACCTTGATGCCGTCGACGCCGTGCTCCTTGACCATGTGCTCC
This sequence comes from Candidatus Angelobacter sp., assembly GCA_035569495.1. Classification (GTDB taxonomy): domain Bacteria; phylum Chloroflexota; class Dormibacteria; order Aeolococcales; family Aeolococcaceae; genus DASRDZ01. The sequence goes on from DATMMX010000042.1 coordinate 17,612, forward strand.
ATCTCGTCCAGCGCCTTCTTGCCCTCGTAGGGATTGACGGCGCCGTAGACGAGCACGCGTCCGGGGGCCAGGTCGCGCAGCGCGTAGCCCTTGTCGGTGGCGGAATGGCCGTCCTTGTAGAAGTCGTAGATCGGCGTGCCGTGGTGTACGGCCAGGTCGATCGGCGATTCCAGGAAGAGGACCTCGGCCAGCTCGTCGGCCTGCCAGTCGCGGCCGAACTCCTCGGCGTTCAGCCGGTAGGCGTCGTCGCGGGTCACCGACGCGTGGAAACCGGGCCCGGCCTGACTGGTGATGCGAGCCTCGGGGATCGCCCAGTTCGACTCCGTCCAGTTGTAGCCGTGCACGGTCGCGTCCGCGAGAATCATGTCCCCGATCACTGCTTGCTCTCCGTGATTCCGTCGAGACCCCGGGCGGGTGCCCGGTCGGCGTCGAAGTGAGGTGCGCCGTCGGCGTCGGCGCCGATGCCCGCCAGCAGGGCGGCGCGTCCGGCGGCGGGCGAGGGCGGCAGCAGCGTCCACTGCCTGATGTGCGCGCTGTAGGCGCCGACCGGCGACTCCTCGGTGAAGCCGGACGCGCCGTGCACCTGGTGGGCGACGCGCGCGACCTCCAGGGCGGCGGCCGCGGCCACCGTGCGCGCACCGGCGCACAGGGCGCGCGCGTCGTGCGAGGCGTCGATCGCCTGCGCAGCGGAGTCGGCGAGGCATCCCGCGTTGTGCAGCGCGGCGTATCCCGCGGCGAGCGGGAAGCTGACCGCCTGGAACGAGCCGATGGCCCGGCCGAACTGCTGGCGGGTGCGCGCGTGCTCGGCCGACATCTCGACCAGCCGCCCCGCCGCGCCGAGCAGCAGTGCGGACACGGCGAGGTCGCCGACCGCGGCGGCCCGGCGGCCGCCACTCAGCGCGCGCACCGGCCACGGGTCGACGCGCGCCCACGGCTCGCGCCCCAACGTGTGCATCGCGCTGCGCGGCGCGTCGGGGGCGACCAGCCAGGCGGCGTCACCAGCGGTGCCGATGAGCAGATCCGCGTCGACGCCCCAGGGGAAGACGCCGCCCGCGCCGACGGCGACGACGCGGTCGCCGGACCGCAGCGCGGCGAGCTCCTCGGGAGCGGACGCAGACAGCAGCCGCGAGGCCATCGCCGTCGCCGCCAGCGGCCCGGGGCAGAGCGCGGCGCCCAGCTCCTGGTAGGCGGCGACCATCCAGGAGGCCTCGCCGTCCGCCTCGCCCAGGCCGAGCACGCCGAGCTCGCCGAGACGGCGCCACAGCCCGCGCGACAGCACGCGCTCCTCGCGACTGGGCGGCGGCGCCCCCAGCTCGGCGGCGCAGAGGCGGCGCACGCTCTCGACGAAGTCGCGCAGCTCGGCGGAGGCGGCGGTGGCGGCCAGGTTCACGCCGGCTGCTCCGCGAGCAGGGCGGCGCGGCGCAGCGCCTGGCGGTCGAGCTTCTGAGTGGTCGTCCGGGGGAACTCGGTGACCACGCGGAAGCGCTTGGGCACCTTGTAGCCGCCCAGCCGGGTGGCGCAGAAGGCGCGCAGCTCGGCGAGGTCGAGGGCGGCGCCCGGCACGGGGATCACCGCGCACTCCACGCGCTCGCCCCAGGTGGCGTCCTCGACGCCGTAGACCACCGCGTCGAGCACCGCGGCGTGCTCCACCACGACGCGCTCCACCTCGGACGGGAAGACGTTCTCGCCACCGGTCTTGATCAGCTCGCTGATCCGGCCGTGCAGGTGCAGGCGCCCCTGCGCGTCGAGGGCGCCGAGGTCGCCGGAGCGGATGGCGTCGCCGTCGACCGTGCCCACCGTCTCGCCGCTGAGGTAGCCGAGCATGGCCATCGGCGAGCGCACCGCCACCTCGCCGACCTCGCCGGTGCCGAGCACCTCGCCACCGTCGCGCGAGCGCACGCTCAGCTCGACACCGGCGACCGCCCGGCCCACGCCGCCGGCGGCGTCGAGGATCTCCCCCGGGTAGACCCGGGTGACCGCGCCGAACTCGGTGGCGCCGTAGCCGGTCATCAGCCCGACGCGCGGCAGCGCCGCCTGCAGGCGATGGGGGAAGTCGGGACCGCTGCGGCTGGCGCCGAACACCACCGAGCGCAGGCTGGGCGCCACCAGGCGGGCGCCGAGCAGCCGCTCGATGACACCGGGAGTGCCGAAGAAGCGGGTCACGCCGTCGCCGTTCTCCAGTGCGCGCAGCACGGCGTCCTCCTCGAATCGCTGCAGCAGGCGCACGGTGCCACCGGCGTACAGGACGGCGAGCAGTGAGGTCACCAGGGTGAGGTGGTACATCGGCGAGAAGTACAGCTCGGTGTCGGCGCGGCCGACGCCCAGGTGCATGCAGGCGGAGATCAGTCCGAGGGCGAGCCCCGTGTGGCCCCACACCGCCGCCTTGGGCAGCCCGGTGGTGCCCCCGGTGGGGAAGGCGATGGCAGGGCCGGCGGGGCTGTCCCACGGAACGACAGCCTCCGCGCGGCCGCCCGGCGCCGAGCGCAGCAGTGCGCCCAGCGGATCGGCGGGATCGAGGTGGAGCACGGGCGCGGACACGCCCACGGTGCCGTCGCTCAGCACCAGCCGCGGCTCCAGGCGGCGCAGGTAGTCGGCCAGCTCGACGGGCGCCAGCCGGGTGTTGAGCGGCGCGGGCACGGCGCCACAGGTCATGGCGCCGAGCAGGATGGAGACGTAGGCGGCGGACGGCTGCATGGCGATGCCGACGCGCTCACCCTGACGCACCCCGAGCGCCTGCAGCGCGGCGGCCGCCTGGATTGCGCCCGCGTGCAATTCCGCATACGTGGTGGCGCGCCCGTCCTCGACGATCGCCTTCTTGGCGCCCAGCGAGCGCGCGTGCAGGCCGATGACGTGGGGCACGGTCATGCGCTCGAAGCCGCGACGCGCGGTCACGTGCTCGGCCTCAACTGCAGCGCGCCGCGGGCGACGATGCCGAGCAGCATCTCGGTGCTGCCCCCGGCGACCGTCTCCATGCGCGTCTGGCGCCAGAGCAGCTCGCTGACCCCGGCCTCGTCCAGCGCCGCGGTGCCGCAGAGGTCGAAGGCGGCGGCGGCGACGTCCTGGGCGAGGGTGCTGCCCAGCACCTTGGTGCACGCCGCGGACACCGGCGAGATGGCCCCGCTGGCCGCCTCGACCAGGTTGGCGGCGGCGCTGGCCTCCGCGGCGGCAACGCCCGCGGCCAGCTCGGCGAGCCGCTGCTGCACGTCGCTGCGCGCCAGTGCGCCGGTGCGGCGGCAGAGGGCGACCAGGTCTTCGAGGTCGCGACGCACCCGGCCGGGCATGAACTGCAGGTGGCGCTCGGCGGCCAGGCCCTCGCGGACGATCGCCCAGGCCTGGCCCTCCTCCCCCACCCGCGCCGCGGCGGGCACCTCGACGCCGTCGAGCAGCACCTGGTTGACGTGGTGGCCGTCGATGGTGGGGATGGGGCGCACGGTGAGGCCGGGCGTCTGCGTGTCGATGATCAGCAGGGTCAGCGCGCGGCCGTGCTCGTCCTGGGCGCCGGTGCGGCACAGGCACCAGAGGTGCTCGGCGTGGTGCGCCTCCGACGTCCACACCTTCTCGCCCTCGACCACGTAGGCGTCGCCGTGGCGCGTCGCGCGGGTACGCACCGCGCCGAGGTCGCTGCCCGCCTCGGGCTCGGAGTAGCCGAGCGCGAAGCAGACCTCACCCCTGCGGATGGCGGGCAGCAGCAGGGTCTTCTGCTCCTCGGTGCCGTGGCGCATCAGCACGCGGGCGACGATGGTGGCGCCGATCTCCGGGCGGGTGGCGCGGCGGTAGGCGAGCTGGTTCCACAGCGTGTACTCGTAGGTGAGCGGCCGCCCGCCGCCGCCCAGCTCGGTGGGCCAGCTCACCGCCAGCATGTCGCGGCGGCCCAGCTCGCGGTACAGCTCGCGCGCCGCGCCGCCGCGGCCGCGGAAGTACTGCAGCGGCGGGCCGTCCCAGGCGTCGACCACCGCGTCCACCTCGGCGGCGAAGGCGGCGAGCTGCGGGTCGGCGAGCAGCAGCGCGTCGACGCCGCTCACGGCGTCCACACCGGTTCGCGCTTCTCGGCGAAGGCGCGGGCGCCCTCGACGAAGTCGGGATGGTGGCGCTGCACCCTGGCCAGCGCCCAGGCGTGCTCGGCGGCGCCCTCGTGGTCGCGTCCCAGCGACGACCAGATCGCCTGCTTGCTGAGCATCACCGCGCGTGGCGAGTTCTTGGCGATGCTGTCCGCAACCGCGTAGGCGGTGTCCAGCAGGGTGGCGCGGTCGCAGAGCTCGTCGACCAGGCCGAGGTCGTAGGCGCGCTGCGCGCTCATCCGGTAGTTGCGACCGCACAGGGTCATGCGCAGCACCGAGCCGAGCGGCATGCGGTGGGTGAGCCCGACGTTCTCGACGGCGCCGACCATGCCCACCGAGGTGTGCGTGTCCATGATCTCGACGTGGTTGGCGGCAACGATCACGTCGGCGTCGGCGACGAAGTGCAGGCCGCCGCCGACGACCAGCCCGTTGAGCGCGCACACCACCGGCTTCCAGACGCCGTGGGCCAGCGGCGACCAGGCGATCTGCTCGCGGGCCAGACCGTCGCCCGCGGTGGTGGTGCCGGTCTCGGCCACCTCGCGCACGTCGAGGCCGGTGCAGAAGTGGCGGTCGCCGCTGCCGGTGATCACCAGCACGCGAACCTCGCCGTCGCTCATCACGTCGCGCCAGACCTCGCGCACCGGCTCCACCATCGCCTTGGACAGCGCGTTGCCACGCTCGGGACGGTCGAGGGTCAGGGTGGCGACGTGGCCCTGCTTCTCGTAGCGGATGCCAGTCTCGCTCACGGCGCCACCCGCAGGGAGCGGGAGATCTGCCGGCGCAGGATCTCCGAGGCGCCGTCGGCGACGCAGATGCGCCGCGCCGCGTGCCACGCCTCACCCAGGCCCACCTCGTTGGTGAAGCCCATGGCGCCGTGGGTCTGCATCGCGGTGTCGATGGCCCGCACCGCCGACTCGGTGGAGAACAGCTTGGTCATGGCCAGCTCGGTGCGCGCCTCGACGCCGCTGTCGAGCAGCCGCGCGCAGTTCAGGCCCATGAGCTGCGCGGCGTGGATCTCCGCGGCGCGGTCGGCGAGCGGGAAGGCGATGCCCTGGTTGTCGATGATCGGCCTGCCGAAGGTGTGCCGGTGCGACGCGTAGGCGGCGGCGCGGTCGAGCGCCCACTGGGCCAGGCCCACGCTGCGCGCGGAGTTGTACAGCCGTCCCGTGGAAACCCCCTGCATGGCAAGGCGAAACCCCTCGCCGATGCTGCCCAGGACGTTCTCGTCGGGGACGTGCACGTCCGTGAAGCTGATGATCGCCTCGTCGCCGCCGTGGTGGCCGAAGAAGCGGATCACCCGGTCGATGCCGAAGCCGGGCGTGTCGGTGGGCACCACGAAGGCGCTGACGCCGCCCTTGCGCTGCGCCGCGGCGGCGTCGTCGGTGACGGCGAAGACGATGGCGTGGCTGGCGTAGGGCGCGTTGGTGATCCACTGCTTGGAGCCGTTGAGCAGCCAGCCGCCACGCTCGTCGGGGATTGCACGCGTGCGCATGCGCCAGGCGTCCGACCCGGCGTCGGGCTCGGACATGGCGAAGCAGGTGGTGGTGCGGCCGCTGAGCAGGTCGGGCAGGAGCTGCGCGCGCAGCGTCGCGGTGCCGTGGGTGAGCAGCTTGCTGGGGCCGCGCGCCCAGTGGGCGACGGCGTGGTGGCCGAGCCAGTACTCGGTGCCGCAGTGGTGGAAGATCGCCTGCCAGACGCGGTACAGCGCCTCGAAGCCCAGCTCCTCGCCGGTGTCGTCGTCGGCGACGAACATGGCGTAGTAGCCGGCTCGCGCCGACGCCTCGCGCACCTCGCGGATGAGGTCGAGCACCTCGGGCCGGTAGCGGCCGTCGTGGTCGTAGAGGTCAGCGCGGTCGACCAGCTCGTCGTTGCGCTGGCGGTGGCGCGGCAGCACCTCGGCGTCGAGGAAGGCGCGCAGGCCGTCCAGGATGTCGTCGAGGTCGTCGCGACGGTGGGCGATGCGGGCGACAGGCTCGGCCGCGCTGCCGCGCGACGCTGCCGCAGCGGCAGTGGTGCTCATCTCCATCGGAGGGTAGGCGAGGGCTTGGCCCTCCGTCAAGCTAAATTTGAGAAAACAGGGACCTGCTCCCGCTCTGGCCGTGCTCGGGGCGCCGCCGGGGTCGCGCAAACTGCGTGGAATCAGGTACCGTTTCCCTGGTGACCGCCTCCGCCGCCGCCGGCCCGCCGGGCGGACTGCTCGACGACGCCCTGGCGTCGGGCGACGGCCGCCGCGCCCGGCCCATCCCCAACCGGGCCATCGCCCTGGCCCGGCGCATCCGCCACGAGGTGCTGGAGAGCGGCTGGCCGGTGGGCACGGTGCTCGGCTCCGAGGACGAGCTGGCCCGCCGCTACGACGTCGGCCGCCCCGTCCTGCGCCAGGCGGCGCGGCTGCTCGAACACCAGTCGGTGGCGATGATGCGGCGCGGACCGGGTGGCGGCCTGGTGGTCATCGAGCCCGACGCGGATTCGGTCACCGAGGCGATCGCGCTGTACCTGCAGTACCGCGACGTCACACCGCGCTTCGTCTTCGACGCGCGCACCGCACTGGAGCTGGCCTGCGTGCAGACCGCCACCGAGCAGCTCACCGAAACCGGCATCGCGCAGCTGCGCGCGCTGCTGGACCGCGAGGCCTCCGCCGGCGCCGCGGACGCCATGGCGCATGCGCAGGATTTCCACGCGGCGATCGCCACACTGACCGGCAACGCCGCCATGCAGCTCTTCGTGCGCAGCCTGGGACGGCTCACCCACGAGCGCACGCAGACGCCCGACAACCCCGAGCAGCAGGCCGACGACGTGCGCCTCGCCCACCGCCGCATCGCCGAGGCGATCATCGCCGGTGACGCGTCGCTGGCGCGGCATCGCATGCTGCGCCATCTGCAGGGCATCGCCGAGTACCTGCGCTGAGCTGAGGCATGACGGTGGCCGCAACCGGCATGCTGTGACCATGCAGATTCGACAGCTGGGCAGCAGCGGCCTCGCCGTCTCGGTGGTGGGACTGGGCACCAACCAGTTCCGCACCAAGATGGACGACGCCGCGGTGAACCACACGGTGAGCGCGGCGCTCGACGCCGGCATCACCCTCTTCGACACCGCCGACATCTACGGCGGCCGCGGCGGCTCCGAGGAGTCGCTCGGCCTGGCCCTGCGCGGGCGCCGCGATCGGGCGGTGGTGGCCACCAAGTTCGGCATGGACATGGGCGACGGTGCGGTGGCGCGCGGCTCGCGTCGCTACATCCGCCTGGCGGTCGAGGCCTCGCTGCGCCGCCTGCAGACCGACTGGATCGACCTCTACCAGTACCACGAGCCCGACGGCGTGACCCCGATCGCGGAAACCCTGGCCGCGCTGGACGAGCTGGTCGACGAGGGCAAGGTGCGCTACATCGGCTCGTCGAACCTGGCGGCGTGGCAGGTGGCGGACGCGGAGTGGATCGCGCGCGGCGCGCACGGCGAGCGTTTCATCAGCGCGCAGAACCGCTACAGCCTGCTGGAGCGCGAGGTCGAGCGCGAGCTGGCGCCGGCGGCGGTGCACTTCGGCATCGGCATCCTGCCGTTCTTCCCGCTGGCCGCAGGTGTTCTCACCGGCAAGTACCGTCGCGGCGAGGCGCCACCGCCGGGCACCCGCCTCGCGGGGCAGCCGCATCGCGCCCACGAGATGCTCACCGAGACGACCTTCGCGCTGCTGGATCGCCTGGAGGCGTTCGGGCGTGAACGCGGTCACACGCTGCTGGAGGTGGCCATCGCCGGACTGGCGTCGCGTTCCGCGGTGTCGTCGGTGATCTCGGGCGCGACGTCGCCCGAGCAGGTGCGCGCCAACGCGGCGGCGGGCGATTGGGCACTGGGCGCAGAGGACCGGGCGGCGCTCGACGCGCTGCTGCACGGCTGAGTGACCGGCGCTCCCGGTGGCCCGCGCGCTGGTCGCGTGGCCACCGGGGCGCCAGGTCAGTGCACGGTCTAGGCGGAGGCCTTGAGGAAGCGGTCGTAGATGCGCAGCGCGTTGCCGGAGAGCATGGCGCTCTTCTCGTCCACGGCGACGTTGGCGAACTGCGCGGCGATGGTCTTCCAGGAGTACGGCCAGTCCGACACGATGTGCGGGTAGTCGTTCGACCACAGCATGCGCTCGACGCCGATGCGGTGCCGGTTGGTGATGCCGTAGGTGTCGGTGACGAAGGCGAAGAAGAAGTGGTCGCGCATGTACTCGCTGGGACGGCGGGCGAGCTGGCGGTCCTTCAGGGTTGCCTTGGCGTGGCGCATGTAGTTGTCGTCGGCGACCTCTTCGAAGTACGGCAGCCAGCCGCAGTCGACCTCGGTCATGACGAACTTCAGCTTGGGGAAGCGGTCGAGGATGCCGCTGAAGATGATCTCCAGCATGCGTCCCGGCGCGTCGTAGAAGTGCACGGTGCCGGGCAGCTTGCGGGCGTCGAGCTGGTAGGGCATGGCGTTGCTCAGCCCGATGTGGATCGAGATGGGCATGCCGCTCTGCTCGATGGCGCGCCAGAGGTCGTCGTCCTCGGGCTGCAGCGTGGTGTCGCCGTGCGGGTAGCAGGAGAGGTTGAGGCTGACCAGGCCGGGCATCTCGCTGACGCGCTCCACCTCGGTGATCGCCTCACGGATTCCCTGGTTGGGAATTCCCGCCGCGCCACCGAGACGGTGCGGCGCGTACGAGCAGTACTCGCTGAGCCAGTCGTTGTAGGCGCGGACCATGGCGTTGTGGAACTCGGCGTCGGTGTTGGCCACCACCGCCTGCCAGGGGCGGTTGGGGAAGAGCACCTCGGCGTCGACGCCGTCCTCGTCCAGCTCCTGGCAGCGCACCTTGGGATCCCAGCCGCCGGAGCGCATCTCCTCGGTGAACATCCAGTCGCGCATGTCCTCGGGCTTGTTGCCCGCGCAGACGGTGAAGCCGAAGGCGATGGGCCGCGGCACGCCCTCCATGATCCAGGCGTCGCCGTTCTCGAAGCGCTCCATCCGCGGCACGCGGTCGCGGTACTTGGGATCGACGCGCGACGTCCAGAGGTCACCGGGCTCGGTGACGTGGCTGTCCGCCGAGATCAACCGGTACGCGCGCCTGCCGTTGCCGTTCTGAGACTGCATGGGGTGTCCTTTCTGGCGGCCGACCATCGGCGGCCGTGCTGAGCTGCTCTCGCTATTATTATAAAAATAGATATACTTGGCAACGTGGTAGCGCCGCATCGCCCGGCCATCGCCGTGGCCCTCTCCCATGTCGAGCCGCAGGTCGGCCCCCGTCTGGAGCGCTTCCTGGAGCTGGCCCGGGCCGTCGAGGACGCCGGAGCTGACCAGGTCGTTCTCAGCGAGCACGTCATCCTGGCCGAGGTGATCACCGGCCATCCGGGTGCCTCCAGCCACTTCCCCTTCCCCGGCACCGAGCAGTACCCCGAGCCGCTGGTCACCCTGGCGGCGATCGCCGCGGTCACCTCCCGGGTGCGGCTGAGCACCAACATCCTGATCGCGCCCCTGCGCCCCGCGGCGTTGCTGGCCAAGATGGCGGCGACCCTCGACTGCCTCAGCGGCGGGCGGCTGGAGCTCGGCGTGGGCACCGGGTGGCACGAGCCGGAGTACGCGGCGATCGGCGTTCCCATGGAGCGCCTGCCCGCCCGGCTCGACGACACCCTGCGCGCCTGCCGCGCGCTGTGGCGCGACCATCCGGCGACGTTCTCCTCGCCCACGGTGAGCTTCGTGGACATGCACTGCTCGCCCTCGCCGGTGCAGGCGGAGATCCCGCTGTGGATCGGCGGCGCCGCCACCCGCGGCATGGCCCGGCGCGTCGCCGAGCTGGGGCAGGGGTGGTCGCCGATGGGCGGCGACGACGCGGAGGAGGTGCGTGCGGGGCTGGTGCTGATCCGCGAGGAATGCGAGCGGATCGGGCGCGACTCCTCGGCGATCGGCGTGCGCGTCTCGATCTTTCCGCCTTCCGGCGCTCCGGCCGGCGATCGCGTTCGGCTGATGCTGGAGCGGATCCCGCCGCTGGTGGAGGCGGGCGTCACCGTGGTGCAGGTGCCGCTGCCGCAGCTCGCGGCGCGCGTCGAGGATGCGCGGTCGGCGATCGCGGAGGTCGTCGAGGGCGCTCGGGCGGTGGTCGCCGGCTGAGCGGCGCGCTGGACGCCGGGGGTGGTGCTGCGCCGCATCCGCTGTTGGGTGCCGCCGGCTCTTTTCTTCAGCAGCGCCGAACAACACGTTGTAGCCGGCCACGCGAGACGAGCATTCGGCGCATCACAACCCCCGGCGTCCAGCGCGCCCCTCACACCGCACTCCACCCCCCATCGACCGCAATCACCTGCCCAATCACGTAGTTCGACGCCCCGCTGGCAAGAAATAGCAGCGCCCCATCCAGCTCATCGTCGCGCCCCCCACGCCCCACCGGCACGGTCCGCGCAATGTACCCCAACGACTTCTCGTTGTCGAACATCCCCGAGGTCATCTCCGTCGGAAACCACCCCGGCGCAATCGCATTGACCCTGACCCCGTGCCGCGCCCACTGCGCCGCCAGCTCGCGCGTCAGGTTCACCACCGCCCCCTTGCTCGCCGCATACGCCGCCTGGGGAATCTTCCCGATCCCCACCAGCCCCAGCGTCGACGCCACGTTGACGATGCTCCCGCTGCCCTGCGGAATCATCACCTTGGCCGCCTCGCGGCAGCACGCGAACAGGCCCACCACGTTGGTCTCGAACACCCGCCGCACCTCGTCGGCGCTCTCCTCCAGCGCCGGCCCCACGTGCGTCGTGCCCGCATTGTTGACCAGGATGTCGAGCCGTCCGAACCGGCCCACCGCCGCCTCGACCATGGCCACCACCGACGCCTCGTCGGCGACGTCCGCAACCACGCCCATGCAGCGCTCCGCGCCCAGCTCCGCCTCCAGCGCCCGGATCCGCTCCTCGCGCCGCGCCGCCGCCACCACCAGCGCCCCGTTCTCCACCAGGACGCGCACGAAGCGCATGCCCAGCCCGCTGGACGCTCCCGTCACCACCGCCACCCGCCCCTCGACGTCGAAGACACTCACCGTTGACTCACCCTCCGGGCCGCTCTACCATCTTTGTAAGTTTTAGAAGATTAGGCCTTTTCGAGCGACGGTTGGAGGAGTGCGCATGACCCAGGGCGCGTCGCGCCGCTACGAGCTGATCTCAGCCGACGGCCACTTCAACGAGCCGGGTGACCTGTGGACCTCGCGAGTCTCCGCCCGCTTCCGCGACCGGGTGCCGCGCATCGAGAGCTTCGAGCAGGGCGACGCCTGGGTCTTCCCCGGCTACGAGAACCAGCCGGTGCCCTTCGCCTGGGGCGCGTGCGCGCATCGCAAGCCCGAGGACATGGGCCCGTGGTGTCGCTTCGAGGAGATCAACCCGGGCAGCTACGACCCCAGGGCGCGCGTCGCCGAGATGGACGAGGACGGCGTCGACGCCGAGGTGCTCTTCCCCTCCGGCGCCACCAACACGTACGTCGCCTCCGCCGAGGATCCCGAGCTGCACCACGCGATGGTGCGCGCCTACAACGACTGGGTCTCCGAGTTCTGCGCCCACGCGCCGGACCGGCTCGGCGGCACCGCACTGATCCCCAACCGTGGCGTCGAGGGCGCGCTCGCCGAGGTTGAGCGCGTCCTCGACATGCCGGGGTTCGTCGGGTTCCTGCTCAAGGCGTATCCGCACGGCGACGCCGACAACATCCTGCCCGAGGACGACGCGGTGTGGGAGGCGGTGGCCGCGTCGGGCAAGCCGCTGACCATCCACATCGGCCTGGGCGCGACGATGAGCGGCCGGATGAGCCGCCTCAAGGCGCAGGACCTGCCCGGCACGGTGCACTTCAACGACGCGCCGGTGCGCATGCTCCAGTTCATCTTCAGCGGTGTGCTCGACCGCTACCCCTCGCTGCGCGTCCCGCTCATCGAGGTGGACTGCGGCTGGCTGCCCTACTTCTCCTTCACCGCCGACGACAACTTCATGCGCCACGCCAAGTCCTCGCTGCGCGACCACAGGCTGAGCCGCATGCCCAGCGAGTACATGCGCGAGTTCTTCCCCGCCGCCTTCATCACCGACCCCTACGCGATCATCAACCGCGAGCTGATCGGCGTCGAGCGGATGATGTGGTCGAACGACTACCCGCACATCACCTCGGACTGGCCCTACTCCTGGAAGACGATCAACGCCGCCTTCGCGGAGGTGCCCGTCGCCGAGCGCAAGGCCATCCTGGCCGGCAACGCGCAGCGCGTCTTCGGGTTCGGGACGGAGTCGTCCGCTTCTCGCAGCGGCGACCGCGAGCCGGTCGCGTCGGGGAGCGTCCGCTGAGCCTGCACCGCGGCGGCGCGGCCGCCGAGCTGACCATGTTCTGCATGTCGGCGACGCCGTTCGCCGCCGACGGCTCGCTCGACGAGGACGCCCTGCGCGCCCACCTGCAGCGCCTGGTCGACGCGGGCAACGGCGTCTACCTGGGCAGCGGCGGCGCCGGTGAGGGTCACGTCCTGACTCCTGCGGAGCTGCGCCGCATCTACGACGTCGGCGTCTCCGTGTGCCGCGGCCACGTGCCGGTGTACGCCAATCCGCGCGAGTCGCGCAGCGCGGCGGCGATGTACGAGGTCGCCCGTGAAGCGGTGGCCGCGGGCGTCGACGTGGTGCAGATCTACCAGCTCGACGCCGGGCACGGCATGATCCCCACGCTGCGCGAACAGGAGGCGTACTTCCGCGAGCTGCTCGCCGAGCTGCAGCACCCGCTGGCCATCTCCATCCACGCCTACGCCGGCTACGCCGCGCCGCCGTCGCTGCTCGCCGCGCTGATCCACGACTTCCCGCAGGTGGGCGCCGTCAACGTGATGGGGCCGCCGAACTCGTACTTCATGGAGCTCCGCGACGCCCTCCCCGAGTCGGTGCTGATGTACACCAGCGTCCTCAACGTGCTGCAGGGCTTCGCTCTGGGCGCCTCGGGCGCATTGCTCGCCGAGAACAACGTCATCCCCAACGTCTGCCGCCGCATCGCCGACGGCTGGGCCAGCCGCGACCTCGACATGGCGAGCGACGCCGCGCGCACCGTGCAGCGCTTCAGCAACGTGGTCAACCGCTGGGCGCCGTCCACCGCGCGCTGGGTGAAGATGGCGCTGCACGTCCTCGACCTCCCCGCCGGGAACGGCGTCCTCCGCCGCCCCTACCTGCTGCCCCCTGAGGCGGAGCAGGCCGACATGGCCCGGGCCTTCGCCGACCTGCGCATCCGCGAGCTCGAAGGATTGCCCGCCCCGGCCGGCTGATCGGCTCAGGAGGCCACGTCGCGGCGGCGGAAGTCGAGCGCACCCACAACAACGAACCCGAGCGCCCACGCCGCGGCGACTAGCAGGGCGCCGCCATACGCGACGTCGACCGTCCCGCCGTGCCCGATGGCGTCGAGCTGGCTGGCGAAGAGGACGCTGTTCAGCGAGGGGAAGGAGTTGGTCAGCAGTCCCTCGACGGCGAACACGTAGGCCAGTCCCGCGACGATCGCCGGAGCGGGCGAGCGCAGCACCAGACCGAGCAGGCCACCGAGGATCGCGTAGCCGAGCGTCGACAGCACCAGGTCCAGGCCGCCCGCGGCGATCGACCCCAGTCCTGACGAAGTGGTCCACAGCGCTGTCGACACGCCGTAGCCGGGCGCGGTGATCAGCGCCACCGGGAAGGACACCAGGTAGGCGAGCAGCACCCCGGCGGCGATCAGCGCCGCGATCACCAGCGCCTTGCCGGCGTACAGGGTCAGCCGCTTGGGCTGGCGCACCAGGAGGTTGCGCAGCGTGCCGCCGGAGAACTCGGTGGAGAAGGTGAAGGCCGCGAACCCCAGTCCGACGATGGCCAGGAAATCCGTCGAATGGGCCAGGATTGCCCGAAACCCGTCCTGCTGCGAGTACAGGGCGATGTTGGCGTGGGCGCGTGGCCGGTCCAGCTCGTGGAGCCCGACGATCACCGCGGCGATGGAGAGCACCACGATGGCCACGAACGCCGTGCCCAGGATGCCAGGCCGCCGCACCTTCAGCCACTCGCTGCGCATCGCGCCCTTCACCCGACGCCTCCTTCGGTGAGCGCGAGGAACGTCTCTTCCAGAGTCGAGCCCGTGTGGCTGATCTCGTCCAGCGCGATGCCCGCCTGCATGGCGAGCCGGTTCACCTCCGCGGCCCTGCCCTCGAAGCGCTCGACGTGCACCTGGTGGTCGACGCGCGTCGCGTGGTGACCCTTTGCGGACAGGAGCCTGGCGAGGTCGTCGAGCTGGTCGGGCTTCTCGGGAACGAGCACGAGCGTCGTGCGCCGCCGCGCGAGCAGGTCCGCCATGGTCCCGTGGAAGAGCAGCCGGCCCTCCTTGAGCACCAGGATCCAGTCCGCCATCTGCTCGAGCTCGCTGAGGATGTGGCTGCTGACGAACACGGTCACGCCCTGGTCGCGAAGCCTGGTGAGCAGGCGCCGCATCTCCTGGATGCCGGACGGGTCGAGCCCGTTGGCCGGCTCGTCGAGGATCAGCAACGCGGGGCGCGGCAGCAGCGCGGCCGCGATGCCGAGGCGCTGCTTCATGCCCAGCGAGTAGCCGAGCACCCGGTCGCCGGCCCGGTCGCCGAGCTCGACGATGTCGAGGACCTCGTCGACCCGCGACTCCGGCGTGCCGTCGAGGGCGGCGAGGATCTCGAGGTTTCGACGTCCGCTCAGCCACCAGTAGAAGGCCGGACCCTCGATCAGCGCGCCGACGCGCGGCAGGTAGTCGCCGGGACGGTCGATCGGTGAGCCCAGCACCTCCGCGCTCCCGGACGTCGGCGCCACGAACGACAGCAGCATGCGGATGGTCGTCGTCTTGCCGGAGCCGTTGGGACCGACGAAACCGGCGATCACGCCCGCGGGAACGTCGAAGTCGATTGCGTCGACGGCGACGCGGGAGCCGTAGCGCTTGGTGAGGCCCCTGGCACGGATGGCTACGGGCCGCAGCTCGGACGCGACCCCTTCCGTTGCGGCGGCCGTGTCTCTGGCGGCGTCGAGGACCATGAGGGGCCACTCTAGCCGCCGCCCCATGAACGGAGCATGAAGGCCCCGCGGGCGGCGTTGTTGGCCGCGCCCACGCTCCGTTTGCATGGTTCGCGGCACTTGTGGCATGATCCGCGGCCGACGGGTCGCAGGGTCCCCTCCGTCGAGTAGGGACCGCGGCCAGAGAGGAAGGGAGGGTTTGCCAATGAAGGCGGTATTGGGCCGTCGCCCGGTCATCGTGCTGATGCTCGGGCTCCTGGTCGTCATCTCGACCGTCGCCGGTGTCCCACCCGTGCGCCACGCCGTGCGCTCGGCGATCCCCTTCCTGAAGCAGCGGCTCGCCGTGTCTCCGGTGAACCCGGCCGGTTCAGGCTCCAAGGTGCAGATCCTGAGCTCGCCCGATGGTGACGGCTACTGGGTGCTGCAGGCCGACGCCGGCATCTTCACCTACGGTGACGCCGAGTTCCACGGCAGCAACGGCGGCCAGTCGATCCCCTCGTTCGCGCGCGGCATGGCGGCGCTGAGCAACGGCCACGGCTACTGGGAGACCACGGGCGACGGCAGCGTGTACACCTGGAACACGCCCTACTACGGTGGCGCGAACACCATCAGCCACAACGGCACCATCGTCGGCATGGCCACGCCGCCGTCCAACGCGGGGTACTGGCAGGTCGCCTCGGACGGCGGCATCTCGTCGTGGCCGGCCAACACATTCGCCTTCTACGGCAGCAAGGGCGGTCAGTCGATCACCGCGCCGATGGTGGGCATGGCGGTGACCGTCGACGGCGCCGGCTACTGGGAGGTGGGCGCCGACGGCAACGTCTACGCCTTCGGTGACGCCAACCCCAACTACGGCAACCTCTACGGCCACACCCTGACCCAGCCCGTGACCGGCATGGCGGTCACACCATCCGGCAAGGGTTACTGGCTGGTCGCCGCGGACGGCGGCGTCTTCTGCTTCGGTGACGCCGTGTTCTCGGGTTCGCCCGGCGGCGGCGGTCTCAACGACGTGATGGCCCTCGCGCCCACCCGGTCCGGCTTGGGCTACTGGATGGTGCGGCAGAACGGGACGGTCTACGCCTTTGGCGACGCGGGGACGATGCAATGACACGACGACCGCGCGCCGGACTGGCGATGCTGCTGGCAATCGCCGCCAACCTGGGCACGGTGCTGGCCGACGGGCCGCAACCGAGCGGGCCGACCACCAACGGCATTCCCCAGACCTGGCCGTCGCCGCAGCAGTTCCCCGTCGTCGACCTGCCGGTGACCTACAACCCACCGATGCCGTTGCCCGTCGATGCGGGCGATCCGACCCAGCCGGTCTGGCCCATCGAGGACGCGCTGTCTCAGTTGCCCACGTGCAGCGGGACGGAGTGCACCTTCGACGCGCTGGTCCAGGATGGGCTCAACAACACTTCCCTCGGCAGCAAGCCGTCCGCCGTCCCGACGATCGCAGTGGCGACGTCGTCACCCCGCACCACCTACTCGCGCGGCGAGGCGATCGGGTTCACGGTCACCGTCACGAACCCGGCCACCCAGAAGCAGGCGGTCACCTCGGTGAGCAACCCGGTTCCCGCCGGCTTCAGGCCCATGCCTGCGAACGCCGTGACAATGAACGGCCAGCCCTGCACGACCACCACCACGCCCGCCTGCACGGTGTCGGCGAGCAGTGGCCTGCAGGTCGGCTCATGGACCATGGGTAAGGGTGAGAGCGACACCTTCGCCTTCGCGATGGTGGCGAGCGGCGGTGACCGCGGCTGCGGGCAGGCGCAGGATGTCGCGCACGTCACCTCCAGCGGCGGCACCAATTCGGGCAGCTCCATCGTCACCACCTGTGACGGCGGCCTGGGCGTCGAGCCCTGGTGGACCTATGTCACCAGGCCGATCGGACCCCTCGGAACCGCCTCGGTGAACGCCGGCGACGGCAACCTGGTGGTGACCCAGAGTGACAGCACCGCGATCCCTGGCCAGGGTCGCCTGGAGCTCCAACCGCGCCGCGTCTACAGCAGCGAAGCGAGTGGCAACGGGGCTCCGCCCAATGCGTTCGGCAACGGCTGGACCATCGACTTCGAGTCCTGGACGGGCACTCCTGACGGCGTGGCCGGCGTGGGCGGACTCTACGTGCCGCCGGCCGAATCGCTTGCGGCCAACCACCCTGTCACCGTGATCGACGACGGGGGCGGCCGCCAGGTGGTATCGCTGCAACCGCTGGCGACGCCCATCAACGTCACCGGCATCTCCACGTCTGACACATCGGCGATGGCGACGGTCGTGCCGCGCGTCCTGGCGCTGGACACCGCGCACTTCGATCACCTCTGCATCGACGACGTGGCAGCACGAACCCCGGGCGTGCATCTCGGCATGTGGCGCTACACCGAGCTGACCGCGGCGTCGGCTTCGACACCGTGCACACCTGCGGCGGGCACGACGCCGGCTGTGCTCGGTTGGGGCGCCGAGCGACCGGACCGCATCCGCTACGAGTTCGCCTGGGACGGGCACAAGCTCGACGCAGTCGACGGCAACGGCAACGAGGTTCGCTACGCGTACTCGGTCGCCCCGGCGAAGGACGCCGTGCTGGGCATGCCGGTACAGGTCAGCGAGCTGGCCTCGGGACGCTCCTTTGCCATCTCAACCAGCTCCACGCAGACGACGATCAAGGACCCGGCGGGCCGTTCCACCGTGTACACGTTCGACAGCTCGATGCGACTCACGACGGTGGCCAATCCGGACGGCAAGAGCCTCACCTACACGTACGGCTGCTCGTCGCTGGCCACGCAGCTCTGCTCCGCCACCGACCCGCGCGGCGCGGCGACGTCGTTCACCTACGCCGCGACCTGGTCGGACGGCACCGCCGTGCTGGGACCACCGAAGCTGGCGACGCTCACCGACCGCCAGGGCGCCCAGATGCTGCTGAGCCACGTGCACCTGCCCGACTCGGTCACCGTCGACCTGGGCACCCGGCGCACCCGATTCTCCGGATTCGACCCCTCGGGGAGCGCCGGCGAGGTCGACGGCATCGACATGACCAACTCGTCGTCGCCGACGACGCTGCACCAGACCCTGCTCACGTGGGACACGTCGTCCGGGGCGGCCGCCTGCAATCAACCTGACGCGGCGGTCGACCACAACCTCTGCCGGACCTTCCGAGAAGCGCTCGACGGGCAGGCCACCGCCGACGACACCAGCTACGTCTACAACCCGGCTGGGCAGATGCTCGTACGGCGCCAGTGCCTGGCGTCCTCCGATTCGACGACACCGAGCGCGTGCGCGCCGTCGACCGCGGCCAACGTGACCAGCCGGGACACGACCCGCGCCTACACCGCGCAGTACGTCGAAGCGGGCGCATTTCCGACCGTCTATCGCGACACTGTCTCGGGTGGTGGCGCCGTGTCCACCCCCACGCCGACCAACGCGACGCGGTGGGACGCGGCCACCCTGTATGCGCTGTACGACACCGCGGCGTCGCTGGACGCGCGCGGCAACGCCCCTGGTCTGACCTCGTCGCAGGTCGCCGGGTTCACGAGCATTGTGAGCACGGACGACGGGCTGAACCGCAACCCCAACATCCAGGCGACGGCCAACCCGTGTGGCGGCTCGGGAGCGTTCAACACCGGCGACGTGTGCGCGACGACCAGTCCCTTGAACGGAACCACTCAGGCCGGCGGGACAACGCAGTCGACGTACGACCAGTACGGCAACCTGCTCACCCTGCGCACGCCAGACGCGGTGGCCTCCGGCTCGACGCAGCAGTTCGTCTACACGCGCTTCTGGAACACCGACCTCGACCTGTCGGGAACGACCTCAGCGGGCGGCTGGGTGCGCTCGGTGACGGATCCATACGGCCACGTCACCGCCTACGGCTACGACGCCGCGGGCAACAGGGTCCGCACCTGGGACGCGGACGCGACCAATGGCATCGCCGCGTCGTCGTTCCCGGGCAGCGCCTCCGCCCCGCCCAGCACGGCATACACCGAGGTCGACTACGGCAGCGGCTCGACGGCGTTCCATACGCCATGGCGATACGTCGTGTCGACGCGTGATCCGGTCGGCGACACCACGGGCTACACGCTGGACGCCAACGGCAACCAGACCACCGTCCGGCCGCCGCGAGGCAATGCGGCTGGCAACGCGGGCAACGACATCGTCCAGACCTTCGACAGCAGGGACATGCTGCTCACCCGCCAGATGCCGTACGAGGCGGCCCACGGCGCCGGGCCGTGGAGCTACGGATATGACGCGGCGGGCAACCAGGTCTCGGTGACCGATCCGCGCGGAGTTGTGACCGTGAACGTGTACGACGCGGTCAACCGGCACATCGTCACCAAGTTCACTCGCGACTCGTACGCGTCGACCACCGCTCCCGCGGCCTGCAGCGACTCGTCCAGCTCGGACGCACCGATCCCGGCTGGACGCACGCTGTGCAAGCGCACGCTCTCCTACGACGGTGTCGACGACGTGACGGCATCCGGCGACGCCAACGCGCAGGTGACCACGATGACCTACGACGGCGTTCACGAGGAGACCAGCCGGAGCACGCCGCGCAACCAGGGGAGCTTCACGACGGTCCGCACCGACCACGTGTACGACCTCGACGGCAACGTGACGTCGGTCTGCCTGCCGCGGGCGTTCAGCGATGGCAGTGCGACGTCCTGCGCGTCGGCGCTCGCCCAGCCCTATCGCGAGGATCGAGCATACGACGACCAGGGCCACCTGCTCACCGACACCACCTACCGGAGCACCACAGCCGACACCGTGTCCTACAGCTACGACGCGGACGGCAACACGACGCAGGTCCAGGACGCCAACGGCCACCTCCAGCGCGCGACCTTCGACCTGCTCGACCGGCCGGTGGGCACCTCGCGCCAGCGCGACGCGTCAACGTGGGTGCAGACCACGTCGACCTACGACCCCGCGGGCCGACTCGTCTCTCAGGCCACCGGTAGCAGCGTCACGGCGTATGCCTACGACGCCGCAGGCCGGCGCACCGACGCGGTGGACGGATGGGACGGCAGCTCGAACGTCACCACGGCAACCGCCTCCGCAGACGGCGGGACCAACGTGCACACGCGCACGGTCTACGACCAGGACGGCAACGTGGTGCAGACATACGACCCGCGCGCCTTCTCCGGGAGCCCCGCGGACTCGCGAACCTTCATGACGACCGCTGTCTTCGACAGCGATGGTCGCCTGACCACCCGATACAGTCCCCGGTACGACAACGGCACGTACTCCGACCTCAGCTCGGGGTCGTCGGCGCAGTCGACGCAGTGCCCGGTCAACACCGTGGGGTACCCGGCCATCGTCGGTGTGTGCGTCAGCTCGGTGAGCTATGACGGCGCCAACCACGTTGTCGAGTCCGTCATGCCCACCGCCACCGGCACCAGCGCGGCGCGCAAGGTCGACTACACGATCACCGACGACGGCCTGGTCGCGGCGATGACCGAGCCGTCGGCGACAGGATCCGGCACGGCAACCGTCGCCACGCTGTATGACGGCGAGGGCCGCACGGTGAAGGTGACCGACGAGCTCGGCCGCCCCACGACCTCGACGTACACGTCGGACGGCCTGCTGGCGCAGAAGACTGCGGAGCCCAACGGCAACACGACCCACATCACCAGCTACACCTACAACGCCGACGGGAAGACGGCGACCGTGACCGACCCGATGGGGCTCAGGACGACGTACGCGTACTACACCGACGACCGCGAGCAGACGGTCGCCGACAACGCCGGTGACACCACCCAGTACGTCTACGACGGCGCCGGCAACACGATCCAGGTCTTCCCGCCCAGCGCGTTTGCCAAGGTGGCGCCGAACACGTCGGGAACGCCGGTCGCCAACGCGTACACCTACGACAACCTGCTCCTGTCGACCACACGGCCGGTCTCGGCCGACGGCACCTCGCAGCTTCGCCGCACCGCGTATGGCTACACGGACTTCGGCGCCAAGGCGTCGCAGAACACCGCCCTGGTCAACTCCGGTGGCAGCGTCCTGTCCGACGCGGGCACGCAGAGCTTCGCCTACTACCCCGACCGGCGCATCCAGCGCGAGACGGGCCGCCAGGGCGAAACCATCAACCACGTCTACGACGCCGCGGGCAACCAGACCAGCATCACCGCCGGCTCGTCGACCATCACGGCGTCGTACTACCTCGACGGGCTGCCGCGGAGTGTGGCCGATACCGCGTCGGTGTCGGGCGCTGCGGGTGCGACCACCTCGTACGGCTACGACGGTGGCGGCAACGTGGCCAGCCGCGTCGAGGGGCTGGCCACCGGAGCTCAATACACCACGACGTTCGGCTACGAGGATGCCGGCCTTCCCACCACCATGAACGCGTCCTGGGTCGCCGGAAGCTGGTCATGGTCGTACGACGGCGCAGGCCAGGTGGCGGGTGAGACCGACCCGAACAGCAATACGGTCAGTTACGCCTGGAATTCCGACGGCACCATGGCCGGTCGCACCCTGCATCCCGGTGCCACCGGGAACATCCTGTCGCAGTGGCAGTACTACTACGACGCCGACTACCGCCAGACCGGGCGAGACTTTCACGGTGCCAACGCCACCAACGGTTCGGCGACCGTCTACATGCGCTACACGTATGACAACGCCGGCCGGCTGAGCACGTTCAGCCATTCAGACGTCGTCGGCAACCCGAGCTCCGTCGTGACGACGGCGAGTTGGGACGTCGACGGCAACAGGACCAGGTGGAGCGACGGGACCACCCCCAACACGACCGCGACGTCCTACAACGCGGACGACTCGATCGCCACGCAGCAGTCGGGGTCCAATCCAACCCTGACATACGGCTACAACGCCGCGGGGAGCGTTACCAACGACGGCTGCCACAGCAACGGGTACGACGGTTTCGACCGGCTGACCAGCAGCTATGCGGGAAGCAGTGCCCAGGGCTGTCCCGTGTGGTACATGAGCGCCACCTACGCCTACGACGGGCTCGACCGCCAGACGGTGGTCGCCGATGGCCCCTACGGCGCCGCCACCGACGTGCACTTCGACGGCCTGTCCAACTCGGTCGCCCTGGAGCAGCAGCAGACCGGCCATCCCGCCGACGTGGTGTACGCGCTCTCTCCACGCGACGAGGTGCTCGCCGACACCTTCGCCCCAAGCTCCTTCTCTCGCACCGAGTTCCTCGCCCAGGACGGCTACAGCTCGATCACCGACGTCACCCAAAACGGCGGCGGCATGGCCTGCGACAGCTACACCGACCCCTTCGGCAGCCCGCTGTTCAACGCCGGCTCAAACCCCTGCCACACCGGCTCGCTCAACGACACCGTCCTCTACCGCCAGGGCCAGCGCGACGCCGTCACCGGCGCCTACGCCCTCGGCCGCCGCACCTACGACCCGTCCAAGGCAGGCTTCCTCCAGCCCGACTCCTACCGCCTCGACGGCTCCGACGCAGCCCTGACCAGCAACCCGCGGACCGCCAACCTCTACACCTACGCCGGCGGCGACCCGGTCAACTTCTCCGACCCCTCCGGCCACAACCCCTGCTCGACCGAAGGCTACGACGACACCGGCAACCAGGGCTGCACGCCGCAACAGAACCGGCAATGGGCCGCCGGATCCGCGCCCGGTGTCACGCCGAGCAGCAGCACACCATATTCGTCGTCAACCCATCCCCCCTCGAACAACCACTACGGCGGGCCGCCTGCCGACGAGCCGGCACAGGCGCTGGCCATCCACCAGGTGATCCAGGGGGAGTTTCGCGCCGACGCACCCCGTCGCCGTCTGCTGGACGAGAACTCGGGAGGGGCCGTCTGGCTCAGCTTCGTGAAGGCCCAGGAAGTCTGCTGGAACCAGTCATTCCCGAAGAGCCTACTGGGATGGCACGACGAATGCTCGCCCATGACTGCGGACGGTGTCGGCAGCGCACTCCTGAAACTCTGCGGGCGGTCGAATCCGTTCTGTCACCTGGGCCAACTGGTGGGATTCCTGATCGCCTCGAACAGCGACGGAAGCACCTCCATATGCGCAACGAACTGCGACGTCCTCGCCCAGGAGGCAAAGGACCTGGCGCAAAACCGGAGCTTTGACGAGGGATTCCGCGAGGCTATGATGAGCTTGCCTCTCATCGGCGGGGCCGGCAAGCTAGGTGCCGCGGAAGAGGTCGGCGCCGCCACAGAGGCAGGCTCGAGCGCGCTGGAGGACGCAAGTGCGAACCTGCTGAGTGAGGCGCAGGCCGGTATCGGCAAGCCCATCATCGGTGCGGGGACCAAAAGTGGTCTCACGGGTGCCGAGCGACTAGCGGAAGAATACGGAGGCGATCCGTATGATTGGGCGAAGATGACTACACGACACTTCGACCTCGGTGACGGCCGCAGCATACAGGTCCACTGGTACGAGAATCTCGACACAGGTCAGGGCGTCGAGTGGAAGACGAAACTCAGCGACAACTGGTACAGCCAGTAATGACCGGGGCTTCGGGAGCCGGCAAGCCCAGCGCCGAGGTGACGGCAGCGTTGGAGCGGGCTGCCACTTTCGCAGCGGACATCCTTAGCGGGAGTCGATCGCCGATCGATGGTGCCCGGCGTATCTGGTGGGATTCCTTCAATCCAACTTTCGGTGATTACCTGGAAGGTAACGACTTGGTCGACGCCTTGGGTGCATTCGTTGGCCTGGCTGATGATTGGGAACAACGACAAGACAATGAAGCTGACCGGGTTGCGGTCGAGGCACGCATCCGATCCGCCGCCGCGGGGTACCTTCAGCTCTGGCAATCTCAACCGAAGCCTGCGTCGGAATGACGCGAGAGAGTTGCCACAGAGGGGGCGGCGGGTGTCGAGAGTGGCGGCGTCCAAATCTTCCGAGCTTTCGGCCCGCAGGAGGCGGGTGACATCGCCGCCAACGGCGCCTATCGGACTGTGCCCGGGCTGGAAGGCAAGTACTTCTTCCCGACGCAGGATCAGGCTGAAAACGTCGCGCGCATGTTCACCGAGGGCGAGATGGGAGGGCCGTACACGATCACGTCCGGGACGATCACGGTGATCCCATGACAGCGTCGGCGCTGGCAGAACTCAGGGCCATGCTGGAGGCGTTCGTCGCGGGAGACGACGTATCCCTGCGTCGTGCGAACGAAATTGAAGCGTTGCTGAATCGCGAGTTCCGGGTATCGCCATTGTGGGAGCAGCTGAGTGAGCCTCTCGCCGTTTACCGCCCGGAAGGCGGCGAGTTCCTCGTAGACGAGAGTGGACTGCGACGGCAGATATCCGCGGTGTTGAAAGAATGGACGTCACTCACCAAGGACGACTGACCTCAGTCTCCGCCAAAGCCAGAGCGATTCAAGGTTACTTGAGCATGATGCCCGACGTTCCACTCGCCGAGCACAAGGAAATGGACGCGCGCGCTGACCTCGCTGACGAGTTCTTTGCCATAACCTCCGCAGAGGTGCGACCCTTTGTCAGTGACGAAGCCAACTGGTATGACTTCGACTACGAGGATTCCGACAGACTCATCGAGGTGGTGAAGATCCACTATGGTGTCATCCTCGACGAGACTCTCCTACGCATGCCATTCTGGCGGCTCTTGGACTACCTGAACACGCGTCGTGGCGCACAGCGGTAGGAAGGTAACGGCGACGGCGACCGATGGTACGTTCGTGACGATCATGAAGGGTGGCAGGGACGACGGCCGGTACCAACGGGTCACGATGCAATGACTGACGACCTCTCCGCTATGGATGCCATGACAAGCGCGGGATGGTTTCCGCGTCGGAGCGTTCCCATCGGCGCCGCCGAGGCCGCGCTCGCTGGAGGCGGCTACGAGGCATGGGAGGGCCTACTGGCGTTCCTGCGAGAGTTCTCTGGCCTGACCATTCGCTTCATGCGTAATGGGCGGGAAGACAGCGTGTGGTTCGACGCGGAGCGAGCTGTCGCGTGGACGGATGTGCCCTGGGTCAGGGAGTACGAGCGACGGTTCGGGACCAGGCTGGCCCCGATCGGCTCCGCGTAGCATGACCATCTCTTGCTGCACGTATCCCAAGATGGCCGGTTCTTCGGGACGTACGACGATTTCGTGGCGGACTTGGGAACGTCTCCTGGGCAGATGGTCCGCGCCCTCATAGAGGGAGAGGTGCGACCGATGGAAGGGACCTGACAGTCGGCTGCATTTGGTCATTGGCTGCCACGCCACCGAGTACCGGGTCCACGCTCTCGTAGACGGGCAATCAACGCGGGAACGTGCATGGCGTTCGCTGGCAGTGTAGTTGGTGGAAGAGCGGTTGGTCCCTCGGCGATCGGGAGTCGGGCATTCTCGACGGGCTGCTCAGCACGGAGTTCCCAGGCAGGAAGGCTTTTTCGAGCGGGCAGCCATCGTCTCAGCACGACAGGCTGACCCAATGGGAGTCTGCAGCTCGCACCGACAGATGGCTCGCTCGCTGAGGTGGTTCGCCGAATCCCGGTCGGGCCGAGATCAGAGATGCGGACGGCGTGACCATGCATGTTCTCTTGCATGTGTTGGAATGGAGGGATGAGCGAGTTGGAGATCCTTCATCCCTCCCTGAACTTCCCCGCCAACTACTCCGATTGGCCATGATCCGGCTGGTAGCGATGACCCAAAATCAGCCGCGGGGCCCTGAGTGGCTGGTTATAGAAGGTGATGAACGGCACGGATACTTGGTGCGTTCGTTCAGCACTCTCGAAGCACAACAGCTAAGCGATGACTGGGTGAAGGACCTAGCCGATGCTCTTGCCTACGGCAAGCGGTGTGGCATCGAGCGAAGCGATTGGCGGCCTCGGCGGGACCCCCTACGAGGCGACCAGACGTTTCCGGATCTCGGTGCCTGGACACCCGACAACTCCGAATATGAGTAGCGTGCCTCAGTCATTCGCCGAGTAACTAGTGGCGCCTGCGGCTGCATCGTGTGCGCGTCGCCTCCTGCATGTTGCGGATGCTTGTCGCCACCCCGCCAATGTCTGCGGAAGGTGCTGAGGGCACCGTGGGCTCGAATTTGGGGTAACCGACGATGTTCGCGGTTACACGTATGACGCGTGGCGCGAGCTCAGGATTGCCGACGGTATGCCGTGGCGCTCGGTCGGGTATTCGAGGCCACAAAGTTTGGATCCTCGACGTTTACAATAGGCCGTCCGACCGCACCGTAGAGTTGCCACGACCCGTCACGCCGGAGGTTGCCAACCCTGTTCAACGCGTTGTTCGGTCGCACCCCGTGACCGAGCAGCCACCGCGACGGGACGCGCAGATGGTCGCCATCCTGGTCGATGGCACCAAGGACCGGCGGGACCGTGTGGAGGCCGCTCGAGTCCTTGCCATGAGCGACAGCCCGTCATGTTGGACCGTGCTGCAAGAGGTGGCCGAGCGTTCGGACGAGCATGCCGGCGTATTGCGGGCCGCGGGCCAGAGCTTGGCGATCGCGCTTCTCCGCGCAGGCAAGCTACTGGAAGCCCCACTTGCCAACCTCACTCCCGAGGCATACCTTGCGTTCGACGACTACGTTGCAGCGCGTCAGAACGAGCAATGACGGTGGGCGGGCTCAGAGTGCCCGACCGAGGGCGTGGCCTTCGTGGATGGCGTGCTCGACGCCGCGGGGAGTGAGGGCGTCGCCGATGCGGTGGAGCTCAAGGCCTTCACTGCCGCTCAGTGAGTGGTAGAGCGAGTCGCAGACGTCGTTGCCGATCGACATCACCACCGCGTCGACGCCGTCGAGCCGGGTGCACTCACCCGTGAGCAGGCTGCGCAGCTCGACGGAGTCGGGGCCGAGGCGTTCCACCACGGTGGAGAGGTGGAAGCCCACCCGGCCGCGCAGGGCGGCGTCGAAATCGGGGCGGTCGTTGATGTCAACTCCGGCGGCAACCAGCGGAGCGTGGGTGACGGCGTCGGTGCGGACGCCGCGGGCGGCGAGGTATTCGAGGGCGTCGCCGCTCTGGTGGTAGCCGGTGGCGTCGACGACCACGACGCGCGAACGTGAGTCCGCGGCGCCTTCGAGCACGTCCCAGGTGCTCAGCAGGGGGGCCGAGGACGAGCCGGGGATGGCGTCGAGGTGCGGCATCGGCGGGTACCAGCCGCACACTCGCGGCTTCGAGCCGGTGGCCACGACGACGACGTCGGGTGAGCGGCGGTGCACCTCGTCGGCGGTGACGTCGCAATCGACCTCGACGCGCACGCCGAGGCGGTCGAGCTCGCGAGCGCGCCACAGCACCACGTCGAGGAACTCGCGGCGGCGCGCCACGCGGCCGATCAGCAACACCTGACCGCCCAGCTCGGCCTCGCGCTCCAAGAGCGTCACGTCGTGGCCGCGCCGCGCCGCGATCAGAGCCGCCTCCAGTCCCGCGGGACCCGCGCCGACAACGACAACACGCTTCGGCTGAGCGGCGGGTTGCAGGGTTGCGACGCCCCACGTCCGCTCCAGCCCCACCGCAGGGTTCTGCGTGCAGGTCATCGGCCGCGCGCTCAGCGTGCGCGTCAGGCAGCCCTGCCCCGCGCCCACGCAAGCACGGATCTCCTCGACCCGCCCCTCGCGCGCCTTGTTGGGCAGCTCGGGATCGGCGATGCCCGCGCGGGTCATGCCGATCATGTCCGCCTGTCCCGCGGCCAGCGCCTCCTCCGCCTGCGCCGGCGCGATCATCCGCCCGATGCCGAAAACCGGGATCGACGTCACCGCCTGCTTGATCGCCGCGGCCCACGGCATCATGAAGCCCAACCGCGAGCCGATCGAGCCGATCCCCGGCCAGCCGCTGACGTTGATGAAGTCCACGTCGCCAGTGGCTTCGAGCAGACGCGCGATGGCGACGCCCTCCTCCACCGTCTGCCCGCCGGGCATGGTCCATGCGCCGTTGATGCGGACGCCGACCACGAACGAACGCCCGCAGGCGCGCCGCACCGCCGCGATCGACTCCAGGACGATGCGCAGCCGGTTCTCCAGCGAGCCGCCGTACTCGTCCGAACGCTTGTTGATCGCCGGCGTCAGCCACTCGCCATACAGGTGCGGATGTGCCGCGTGCACCTCGACGCCGTCGACGCCCGCCTCCTGGACGTTGCGCGCCGCATCGCCGTACGCGGAGACCAGCGCACGGATGTCGTCGCGGTCCATCGCCTTGGCCATCTCGCCACGCGCCGCGCCCGACGCCGACGCCAGCGCGCTCGGCCCCCACACAGGATCCCAAGAATCCGGTCCGCTGGAAATCTTCTCGCGCCCATTCTGGTTGAGCTGCACGATCACCGGCGTGCCGAACGCGTGGCACTCCGCGGCCATGCGCGCGAAATGCTCGCGCGCCTCGGGACGGTATGCGGAGGGACGGTCGGTGCCCGACTGCGGGTGCACCTGGGTCTGCCCCACCATCACCAGCCCGAACCCGCCTCGCGCCCGTTCGGCGTTGTAGGCGACCGCGCGATCGCCGAGCACCGACCAGCGGTGCAGGCCCTTGGGATCGCGCTGCACCAGCTCGGTGTTGTGCGCCGAGATGAACAGCCGGTTGTGCACCGTCACACCGCCGATGCGCAGCGGCGAGAAGACGTGCGGGAAGGCCCCGCCCACGCGGGCGGCCTCAGACGCCATCAGCGGAGGCCGCCCGCGGCTGCATCAAGGAAGTCCGTAGAGCCGGGCGGCGTTGTCGTGGAGGATCAACCGCTGGTCCTCCTCGGGCACGCCGGCGAACTGCTCGTCGATGACCTGCTGCGAATCCGGCCACGTCGAGTCGCCGTGGGGGAAGTCGGACGACCAGAGCAGGCGGTCGGCGCCGATCACCTCGCGGGCGAGGATGGCGGTGCGGTCGCGCATGAAGGTGTACGAGACGTTGTTGCGCCAGTAGTGGCTCGGCGCCTCGCGATTGACCTGCCCCGCGCTCTGCAGGTTGCGCGCCCGCGCCTTGCGCTGCACGTAGTCCATGCGCTCGATGAGGTTGCCCGCCCAGCCGGCGTCATTCTCCACCGAGATCATCTGCAGCTTGGGGAAGCGGTCGAAGACGCCGGCGAAGATCATGCCGATCAGGGTGCGCTGCACCAGCGTGTAGCTGAGGAAGGCGTCGGTCGGCGACTTCTGCTGCTTGTCGACGCGGCGCTCGGTGGCGATGTGCATGCTCACCGGCAGGCCCAGCGCGTCGGCCTCGGCCCAGAAGGGCAGGTAGGACTCGTCGTGGTAGGCGCGCCCGCCGTCGGGGAAGACCGCGATCATCACGCCGACCAGGCCGAGGTCGCGGAAGCGGCGCATCTCGCGCACGGCGACGTCGATGTCGTCGAGGGAGACGATGCCGATCGGCTTGAAGACGTCGGGATGGGTGCGACCGAAGTCGGCGGCCCAGTTGTTGTAGGCGCGGATGCACGCCTCCTGGAAGGCCGGGTCCTCGATGGTGAAGAAGCGCATCGCGATGGTCGGGTAGAGAACCTCGGCGGCGATGCCGTCGCGACGCATCTCGGGGATGCGCGCCTCGGGATCCCAGCCGCTGGCGGGGACGTCGGCGTAGCGGCCCTCGATCTTGACGTCGCCGCCCTTGTAGCGCACCCCGTGGATGACGCCGACGGGGAACATGTCACCGCCGTCGCAGACGATCACGTCGGTGGTCTCGCGACTCTCGACGTGCGGTGCGCGGTCACGGAACTTGGGGTCGATGTAGCGCACCCACAGGTCGGCGGGCTCGGTGAAGTGCGAGTCCGCGGAGATGATCGGGTAGGTGCGCTTCTGCGTCGACGCGGGGACGGGGGTGGCCAGGGTCATCGCGTCAGCGCCGGCTCGGCGGCGGCGAACAGCTCGGGGTCGGACTTGCGCAGCCGGCGCATGTGCGCCTTCCACATCTGGGGCAGGAAGTATTCCTCGTGGGTGCCGCGCATGTATGCGCTCTCCTCTTCGCTCATGGGCTCGCCGTCGACCGCCTCGGCGTCGATGTGGTAGCGGGCCGCCTTCTCCAGCATCATCGCCTTGATCGCCGCCTTCTCCAGGGTGTCGGCGACGACCACGGCGCCGTGGTTGCGCAGCAGTGCGACGTTGCGATCCGCGCCCAGCGCGGCGACGATGGCGTCGTCCTTGGGGTTGGGCCCGCTGATGCCCTGGTCCTTGTGGAACAGCGCCGAGGAGACGTGGTAGATGCCGATGGTCCGGCCCGTCGTGCCCACCGCGCACACCGCGGGCGAGTGGGTGTGGATCACCGACTGCACGTCGGGACGGGCGCGGTAGATGGCGGCGTGGAAGGAGATCGCCGGCGACGGGTCCCAGTCGCCCTCCAGGCGCTGCAGGTCGAGCGTCGACTTGACGATGTGCTCGGGCAGGGTCTCGTCGAAGTACTGGAAGGGCGAGACGTAGAAGTTGTTGGGGTTGTCGGCGTCGCGGGCGCTGACGTGCCCGGCCGTCTGGCTGTCGCAGCCCTCGCGGTACAGCATCCGCCGAACCGCCGAGATCTTGAACCTGATATCCGTGTCGTCCACGGTGCTCCTCCAGCTATGTGATTTCAAAATATTAGAAGATAGACCGGTAGACCGGCAATGGCCGGGTCACAGCGCCATGCCCACCCGCGCACCCTCGACGGTGGCGTGCATCACCCGGCGCGGCGCCAGGCTGTCGCCGACGACGTGCAGCTCGGCCACCGCGCCGCGCAGCTCGCCGGCCAGCCCGTCGTTGGCGACCATGCCGCAGGCCAGCACCACGGTGCAGTCGTCGACCCGCCGCGCCGAGCGCGTGAACGTCTGCACCACCTCGCACCCGCCACCTGACACGGCGACGAGACGGTGCAGCATCGACACCCGAACGCCCTTGCTGAGCATGCGCTGCATCAGCGGCAGCCGGGTGCCGTCCTCGGCGCCGTGGGCGAAGTCCATCTGCTCGCTGAGAAATTCGACCTCGACCCCCTGGTCGGCGAGGAACTCGGCGATGGTCGCCGCGCCGATGTGGTTGTCGAGCCCGCCGACCACCACCGCGCGCGCAGCCACGGAAGCGTCGCCGCGCAACAGCGCAAGCCCGGTGACCACGTTGGCCTCGCCCACGCCTGGCACGTCGGGGATCAGCGGAAGCCCGCCGGTGGCCACCACCACCGCGTCGGCGCCGAACTCGACAACCGTGTCCGCCGTGACCTCCTCGCCGAGCAGCAGCTCGACGCCCAGCCGGCGCAGCTCGCGCTCGAAGTAGACCGCATGGTCGCGAAGGTTGCGCCGGTTGGGATCGCGCGCCAGGATGCGCGGGGTTCCGCCAAGGGCGCGCTCGCGGTCGCACAGGTACACGCGGTGCCCGCGCAGCGCGGCGACTCGCGCGGCCTCCATCCCCGCCGGCCCCGCGCCGATCACCAGCACCGTGCGCGACGCAGCAGCCGGCACGATCGCCAGCTCGGCCTCGCGCCCGGCCTCGGCGTTGACCGCGCAGGTCATCGGAACCCGGTGCATGCCGATGTAGTGGCACTCCGACATGCCCAGGCACATGCGCACCTCGTCCGCCCGTCCCTCGCGCGCCTTGTTGGGCAGCTCGGGATCGGCGATCAGCGCGCGCACCATGCCGACCATGTCGGCGGCGCCGTCGGCGAGGATGCCCTCGGCGATCGAGGGGTCGACGATGCGCCCGGTGACGAACACCGGCACGTCGACGGCGCGCTTCATCAGCAGCGACGCAGGCACGTTGAATCCCGGCTCGCGATACCACGGGCTGACGTACGCACCTTCGAAGCCGTCGCCCAGCCCCGAGTAGCTGCCGCCGCTGACGCTGACCCAGGCGACGTGCGGCGAGAGCAGCGCGCCGACCTCGGCCAGTTCCTCGATGCTCAGCCCGCGCGCCGCGCCGTCGCCGTCCACGCCGACGCGGATGCCGATGGGAAAGTCAGGTCCCACCAGTGCGCGCGCCTCGCGAACGATCGCCAGCGCGAAGCGCACCCGGTTCTCGCGCGAGCCACCCCACGAGTCGGTGCGCCGGTTGAAATACGGCGAGAAGAACTGGTTGACCAGATATCCGTGCGCGCCGTGGATCTCGGCGGCATCCAGCCCGGACTCGGCGACCCGCCGGATGGCGTGGGCGAAGGCGACGATCAGCTCGCCGATCTCCTCCTCGCTGAGCGGGTGCGGGCTGAGCGCCTCGTAGGGATCGGCCACCGCGGACGGCGCCACCGCCGGCGAGATGCTCTCCTGGTGCGGCGCCGCGCCGAGGTGGAACACCTGCCCGAAGCAGCGCGCCCCCTCGGCCTGGATCACCGCGGCCCGCTTGCGCAGCGAGGGAATCACGGCGTCGTCGAAGTACGCGATGCCCGCAGCGGTCACCGGCGAGGGATAGCGGTGATCCCACTCCGGCGCCCGCGACTCCGGTGCGGGCCCGACGGCGTAGCTGTAGATGCCATGGCTGGCATGAACTCCCATCAGCCCGACGCCGCCGCGCGCCCGCGCCTGCAGGTAGCCGAGGTCGCGCGCCTCGCCCAGGGCCGTCCCGTGCGTGGTGTTGACGATCCGGTTGCGCACCTCGAAGTTGCCGATGCGCAGCGGCTCGAACAGACGCCGGAAGCCCGTCGCGACCGCGGCGCGCGACTCGACCGCGGTCATTCCTCGGCCGCGCCCTCGGCGTCCGGCCGCCGCTTGCCGAACATCGTCTCCCAGTCCTGGTTGCGGAAGATGACGATGACGTGCACGCCCTCGGGCCCGGCGATCAGCGGGCCGTAGCCCCTGCCGCCGACCACGTAGCGAACGTCGCCGGCCTTGTGCCACTTGCCGGTCACCTGCTGGGTGCCCTCGAGGATGATCTCGGCGTAGTCGCAGCGGTGGTGATGCGGCGGGACCGTGCAGCCGGGTGGGAAGTAGCTGCGGAAGACCACCGGCGCGTCGGGGTCGTCGGGGTGGCCGAGGATGAAGCGTGCCGACTTGATGCCCAGGGCCAGGTCCATCCAGCCCAGCTCGTCCCACGAGGTGTCGACGGCAAAGCTCTTGCGGCGGGTGGGTGTCGTCGTGCTCATCAGCGGGCTCCTCCTGCGGTTGCGGTGACGCCTTCGACTTCGGCGATGCGCTGCGCCTCGATGACCCTGCGCACGTCCTCGCGCGCCTCGCCCTCGAGCATCAGCCGCGGCTTGCGCGGGTACCCGCCGGGAAGGCCGAGCAGCGACAGCGCCGTCTTGGTGGCGGTGATGTGCATGTAGCGGCCGTTGACCTCGAGCAGGTGCATGATCCGGCTGTACGCCTCGGAGGCGGCGGCGATGTCGCCGCTGTCCCAGTGCTCGATCAGCGACACGCACAGCTTCGGCGCCAGGTTGCCCTCGCTGCTCAGGTACCCGGTGCCGCCCAGGGCCATGATCGAGAGCGCGTGCATCGGCCCGCCGCAGTGGATCTCGACGCGGTCGCCGAGCCGGTCGATGATGCGCATGATGTAGCCGTGGTCGGGGGTGGTGACGTTGATGCCCACCACGTCGTAGCGGTCGACCAGGTCGGCGAGCAGGTCGAGGGGCAGGAAGTAGCCGACCGACTGGTGCGTCGAGATCACCGCGGGGAGGCGCATGTGCGAGAGTACGTCGTTGTAGTACGCGTCCATCTCCTCGCGGTGGGGCATGTGCCCGTGGCCCACGTCGAGCGAGTACACCTGCATGGCGTCGACGCCCGCCTCGGCGGCGATGTCGGCGAGCCGGAGCATCTCCTTGGCGGTGCGCGGCTCGACGCCCATGTGGCGCACCGGCACGTGGCCCTTCAGCTCCTCGACGCCGATCTGGAGGATGCGCAGCGTCTCCTCCTCGGTGAGCGAGTAGCCCTCGCCGCTGCCCGACCCCGCCAGGTAGACGCCGATGCCGGCCTCGCGCAATCGCCCCAGGTGGGCGCGCAGCATGGCCTCGTCGAGACGCTCCTCGGCGTCGAACGGGGTCAGGGAGATGACGTGGGTGCTGTGCTGCAAGACCAACCTCCTCGGGTTTGGCGCGACCGTCAGCCGCGCTACGTGGCCACCCCGTCGGGCTGGCGGGCACGGCGCCGGCCGCCGAGGTAGGTGTTGATCAGATCCTCGGCCTGGGCCGCGAAGTCGCTGCGGGTGGCATCCTCGACCACGTGTCCGCGGTCGAGCACGACGACGCGGTCGACCACGTCGAGGACGTGCTGCGGCTGCGGCTCGACGATGATCAGCGACATGCCCGACTTCTTGAGCGAGGCGATCACCTGGTAGATGCGCTCGATGACGATCGGCGCCAGGCCCAGCGACGGCTCGTCGAGCATGAGCAGCTCGGGCTCGCGGATCAGCACGCGGGCGATGGCCAGCATCTGCTGCTCCCCGCCGCTCAGGGTTCCGGCGCGCTGCTCACGCCGCTCGCGCAACGTGGGGAACAGCTCGTACATCGCCTCCAGCCGCTCGGGATAGCGCGAGCGGTCGCGGCTGAAGACGAGGTGTCCGCCCAGCCGCAGGTTCTCCTCGACGGTGAGGTTCCAGAAGAGCGCGCGGCCCTCCTGCACCTGGCTCAGCCCGCGGGCCACGATGCGGTGCGGCGGCTGGCCGCTGATGCGGTCGCCCTGCCACGACACGCTGCCGCGCGCCGGCTTGAGCAGCCCGCACACCGTCTTCAGCATCGTCGACTTGCCCGCGCCGTTGGGCCCGATGATGGCGATGGCCTCGCCGGGGTTGACGCGCAGCGACACTCCGCGCAGGACGAGCTGCTGCCCGTAGCCCGCGTCGACGTCAGTCAGTTCCAGCATGTCCTTTTCTCTAGCTCGCCGTCGCCGCGCGGCGCCGCATGGTGAACGACGACCCGCGCGCCATCGCGACGCGCACCCAGTGCGGGGCCACCAGGGCGATGAAGATGGCCGCGTAGACCACCAGGTCCGCGTACTGGTTGGTGATGTAGTACGAGACGAACGACTGTCCCAGCCCGATGGCGACGGCCGCGGGCACCACGCCCCACATCCGGCCCAGCCCACCGACCAGGGTGGCCAGGATGCCGAGGATGGAGAGCTGCAGTCCTGACGAGGTGGTCACCGAGGTCAGCGGTGACACCAGGATTCCCGCCAGCGCGGTGATCACTCCGCCGACCAGGAACGACACCGAGGTGACGGTGCGGAAGTTGATGCCCTGGAGCTGGGTGACCTGCGGGTCGGCGAACACCGCACGCATCTGCAGGCCGATCGGGGTGCGGTAGAGGATCGCCCACACCGCCAGCATGCAGACGATGGCGCCGCCGATGACGGTGAGGCTGTCGATGCCCACCGTGAAGCTGCCGATGTGCACCGTGCCGCTGCCGAACAGCGCCACCGCGGGCAGCTCCTTCGAGCCCCAGAAGCGGTTGGCCATCTCGGTCAGCACGATGCCCGCGGCGACGGTGCCGAGCAGCGCCGCCTGGGTGTTGCCGTGGCTGAACCCCTGGCGCATGATCGGCGTGATCACGAAGCGCTCGATGACGATGCCGAGCAGCGCGCCGCAGCCGATTCCGGCCAGGACCGCCATGAACAGCGGCACGCCCGTCCCCGCCACGGTGGCGAAGATGAAGGCGCCGAGCATGTAGATCTGGCCCTGGGCGAAGTTGATCACCCGCAGCGTCGAGTAGGCGAGGTTGTAGCCGATGCCGACCAGCGCATAGGCCGAGGCCAGCACCAGGCTGGAGACGAGCAGGTGCAGGTTGGTCTGCATCAGGCGGTGACCTCCCGGGCGGGCGCCGCAGCGGGGTGCGAGCTGCCCAGGTACGCCTCGCGCACCGCGGCGGAGGCGAGGATGCTCTCGCTGGCGCCCTCGGCGATCTTCTCGCCGTGGTGCATGACGATGATCGAGTCGCAGTGGTCGAGGACGAAGGGGACGTTGTGCTCGACGAGGAGGACGCCGACGCCCTGCTTGCGCACCCGGTCGAGCAGCGAGCCCAGCCGGTCGACCTCGTCGGGGTTGAGACCCGCGGCCGGCTCGTCGAGCAGCAGGAAGCGCGGCCGCATCGCCAGTGCGCGCGCCACCTGCACCAATTTCTGGTCACCGTAGGGGAAGTCGCCGACACGGCGCGTCGCGGCGCCGCCCACCCCCACCGACTGCAGCAGCTCGTCGGCGTACGCGCCCACCTCGCTCTCCACGCGGCGCGAGCGGGGCAGGTCGAGCATGGCGCCGATGTAGCCGTAGCGCGCGTGGATGTGCGCACCCACCGCGATCGACTCGCGCGCGGTGAAGTCGCCGACTGGCTGGGTCTCCTGGAAGGTGCGCGCGATGCCCAGGGCGGCGCGCTGCGGCACGCTCATGCCGGTGAGCTCGACGTCGCCCAGCCGGATGCTCCCGCTGGTCGGCACCACGAAGCCGCTGACCACGTTGAACAGCGTCGACTTGCCGGCGCCGTTGGGACCGATGAGGCCGAGGAAGTCGCCCGGTCCCAGGGTGAAGGACATGTCCTGCACCGCGGGCAGGTTGCCGAAGCGCACGTTGACGCCGTCGCAGACCAGGGAGACGCTGCGACCGTTCAACGCCGGGGCGAAGGAGACGGCGGGCGACGTGCCCGCGAAGACAGCGGGCGCCGCGGCCGGCGGCCGCAATGTGCGCCGCCGCAGCACGGTGAGCAGGTCGCTCATGCGCGTGATCCCGTAGCGGTAGGCGACGTCGACCGCGGTGCCGGCGATGCCCTTGGGCAGCGTGCGCAGGACGACGAGCAGGATGATCGCGTAGATCAGCGCCGCGTTCTCCGCGTAGCCGGTGAGCAATTGCGGCACCTCGACCACCAGCAGCGCGCCGATCACGCCGCCGATCATCGTGCCCGCGCCGCCGACCACCGAGCCGACCAGGATGCTCAGCATCGCGTTGAGGTCGAAGGAGTCGGGCGCGATGAAGGCGAAGATGGGCCCGAAGAGCGCGCCCGAGACGGCCGCGATCGAGGAGCTGAAGACGAAGACGACGACCTTCTCGCGCTGCGGGCTGATGCCCAGGCTAGAGGCCATGGTGTCGTTGTAGCCGACCAGCCGCCACGCCCTCCCGTAGCGGCCGCGCACCAGGTTCTGGGTCAGCCACAGCCCGCCGATCATGACCGCGATGCAGATCATCAGGTAGGTGGCCATCGAGCCCACCGGCAGCGGGATGCCGGTGAGCCCGTTGACGCCACCGGTGTAGCTCTGGGTCAGGTCGGTGAGCTTGGGCAGGGTGAGCGGCAGGACGAAGCTGGCGATGGCCAGCGCGAAGCCGCGCAGCCCCACCAGCAGTCCCGCGAAGAAGTAGGAGGCCACCGCGCAGCTGATCACCGCGACCAGCAGTGCGGGAAGGAGCTGCCAGTGGTAGACGGCGGTGAGGACCCCGCTGATGTACGCGCCCACGCCCCAGAAGAAGCTGTGTGAGAACACCATCTGCCCGGTCACGCCGAAGATCAGGTTGAACCCGATGAGCATGATCGCGGTGACGGCGACCCACGCCAGGGTCTGCGTCTGGAAGCTGTCAGGCTGGACGACCGCGACGGCCGCGATGAGGATTCCTGCGATGGCTGCATAGGTGAGCAGCCGACCCAGTGGTCCGCGTCCCAGTGTCATCTGTAGACCCGACACGAAGCGGGGCCCTCGTCCGTTTCTTGTTTACTGCCCGGGCACGTAGGCGCCGAGCGTTCCGTCAGGCTCGAGCAGGATGAACGAGTAGGCGTCCATCGAGCCGAAGGCGTCGTGCTGCTTGCCCGCGCCGGCCGAGAAGCTGAAGGTGTAGCCCTCAGGTCCGCCCACCGGCTTGACGTTCTGCAGCGAGTCGATCGCCGTG
The DNA here is from genome assembly GCA_035569495.1 of Candidatus Angelobacter sp. GTDB lineage: Bacteria > Chloroflexota > Dormibacteria > Aeolococcales > Aeolococcaceae > DASRDZ01. The sequence goes on from DATMMX010000042.1 coordinate 55,216, forward strand.
TTGAGCGCGGTGCGGCTGGCGAGCGCGCCCGGCTTCTTGAGCGCCGCGAACAGCGTCATCATGCTGTCGTAGCCCTGCACCTGGCCGTAGCTCAGGCTCTCGCTGTACTTGGCCTGGACCTTGGCGGCCAGAGTCTTGACCGCCTGCTTGGTGAAGTCCACCAGGGAGACGGTGATGCCGCCCGCGGTGGTCGCCGGCCCCGCGATGGTGGTCACGCCGGGGATGACGAAGGTGGTGCTGATCCAGATGGTGTTGGCCAGGGCGCCCTGGCGCTTGGCCTCCTTGAGCGGGCCCACCATGTCGGAGGCGGTGGCGCCGGAGTCGAGGACGACGTCAGGCGCGTACTGGATGAGCTTCTCCGCCTGGGCGCTGTAGTCGGTGGTGCCGTTGGGGAAGTAGATGAGGTTGGGCACGATGCCCGTGGCGTCCTGGATCTGCTTGGCGGCGCCCTCGTTGGCGGTGCGGAACACGGGGGTGTCCGCGGCCCAGATGGCGATCTTCTTGGCCGACTGGAACTTCGGGGTCTTGAACAGGGTGAAGAGCTTGGCGTTGTCGGCGACGACGTCGACGGTGACCGCGTAGCGGTTCGCCCCGGCGTAGCTCAGGCCGGTCCAGTCGAAGGTGAAGGTGGGCATGCCCGCGGCGTCCGACACCGGCAGGGCGGCCTTGTTGTCGGCGCCGAAGTTGAGGCCGAGCATGGCCAGGTTGCGCGAGTCGCCGACGATCTGGCTCTGCAGCGAGACCGCCTTGCTGGCGTTGCCCGCGTTGTCGTACACGGTCAGGCTGATCGGCCGGTTGTTGACGCCGCCGTTGGCGTTGATCTCGTCGATGGCGAGCTGCACGCCGTGCAGGGTGGGCACGCCGAAGGCGGCCGAGGGTCCGCTCAGCTCACCGTTGTAGCCGAGATAGATGGGCTGGCCGGTGGCTGCCTTCGAGGTGGGCGACGACCCGCTGCCTCCGGTCGTGTTGTTCGACGACCCGCACGCTGCGAGTGTCAGGCCGACGGTCGCGAGTCCGAGTCCCATCCGCCACCGCCTGCGGCCGTTCATGCGCGGGTCCATGCGTTCCTCCAACTGTCTTTTGAAAAGATGATCAGGATTTTCCGGGCTCTCCCCCGGCCGCCGCCTCCGCCTTGCTCAGGCGGGCTCCCCCGCCATTCACTCAAAACCTATATAGATTGAATTGTTACCGCGGATTGGTACCACGGGGCATGGTCGTTGTCAAGCTGGAGCGGCCCCCTGGTCCATGTCAGCGGTCCGCCGTGAGGATCAGCGCCGAGCCGTCCATCAGCGCCCCTGAGGTGACGGCGCACACCTCGTGGTTCGGTGCCTGGCGATCGCCCCCCCTGCCCTGCACCTGCAGCGCCGCCTCGGCGACCGTGTTCATGCCGTGCAGGTAGCCCTCGGCGAGCAGCCCGCCGTGGGTGTTGACCGGCAGCTCGCCGTCCAGCGCGGTGGCTCCGGAGCGAACGAAGGCGCCCGCCTCACCGCGCCCGCAGATGCCCAGGCCCTCCAGCCCGATCAGCACGGTGCTGGAGAAGCAGTCGTAGATCTCGGCCACCTGAACGTCCCGCGGCGACACACCGGCTCGGCCGAACAGATCGCCGGCCAGAAAGCTGGTGTAGTTGCGCGTGTAGTCGTCCCAGAGCAGATGGTCGCCGATGTCCAGACCGGAGCGCTTGACCGCGCGGTAAGCGCCCGAGGCGACCACCGCAGGCGGGTGGCGCAGGTCGCGGGCGCGGTCGAGCGCTGAGACCACGACCGCGCACGCGCCGTCGACCTCGATGGTGCAGTCGGCAGCGCGGAAGGGCTCGACCACGTAGGGCTGCGCCATGTAGGCGTCGATGTCGATCGGCGACCGCCGCACCGCGCGCGGGTTCAGCTCGGCGTATTTGCGCTGGGCCACCGCGACCGCGCCCAGGTCCTCAGGGCCGCCACCGGTCTCGTGGAGGAAGCGCTGCCCCCACATGGCCACGTACATCATGTAGGCGTCGTAGCCGAGCGGGTAGCGGTACTGCGCGCCCATGCCGTGGAACTGCATGGTGCCGACGCGGTCGCCGCTGCGGCCGTTCATGGCGCGGAAGACGACCACGTTGCGGGCCAGGCCGGCGTTGATCGCGGCGGCGGCGAGGGTGACCAGGTAGCAGGGCGCCTGGCCGCCGAGGTCGAGGTCGAGGAGCAGGCCCTGCTCGGGCAGGGCGAGCACGGTGGCCACCGCCTGGGACGGCACCGAGTCGTGCATCACCATGAAGCTGGCCACGCCGTCGACCTCGTCGCGCGCCAGCCCGGCGTCGTCGATGGCGGCCTGGCAGGCCTGGGCGGCGAGGTCGAGCACGCTGGTGCCGGAGTCGCGGGAGAACGGCGTGTAGCCGACGCCGGTGATGGCGGCGCGCTGGGTCATGGCTTCTGCGCTCCCACCGCGCGCGTGAAGCGCAGCTCAGTCCAGGTGTCGTGGTCGACGAAGCGCGGCACCACCGCGTCGTCGATGGCCACCGCGGCCAGGTCGCCGTCGACGCGGCCGATGATGCGGGGGCCGCCGCCGTCGAGCTGCACCACGGCGACGACGTAGGGCACCTCGCCCTCCATCGCGGGCGTGAGCGCGCGATGCACGCGCACGAAGGAGTACACGCGTCCCTCGCCGCTCACGTCGACGCGCTCGAAGCCGCGCGCCCCGCAGTACGGACATCCCGGCATCGGCGGGAAGCGCAGCCGCCCGCAGGTCGTGCATCTCTGCACAGAGATGCGATGCTCGCGGAGCGCGTCCCAGTAGGGTCTGCTCTCGATGTCCACCTGCGGCGCAGGCACGTTCTGGGTGATCACCACACTCATCTACCTGTGAAGCGCGGGTGCCGCTTCTCGGCGAAGGCCTGCAGCCCTTCGCGCGCATCCTCAGAGGTGAGGCAGTAGTACGCGTTCTTCTGCAGCTCATACGCCAGCCCCGCCTGCAGCGGCACCGCCTCCGCCCACAGCGAGTTCATCACCTGCTTGGCATTGGCCACCGCCAGCGGGCTCTTCCGCGCCACCTGCTCGGCGAACTCCAGGCCGGCGTCGAGCAGACCTGCATCGGGCACAACCCTGCTCACCAATCCCCACCGCTCCGCCTCGGCGGCCTCCAGGAAGCGCCCGCTGAAGATCAGCTCCGACGCCTTCTGCAGCCCGATCAGCCGGGGCAGCAGGGTGAGCACCCCTCCCCCGCCCATCTGTCCGAAGTTGAGATGCCCGTCGCCGATGCGCGCCGACTCCGCGGCGATGGCCAGGTCGCAGCCGAGCAGCAGCTCCAGGCCGCCAGCGGCGGTGACCCCGTTGACCAGCGCCACCGCGGGCACGCGCAGCGTCCGCAAGCGTCCGAACGTGCGGTGCAGGTCGGCGACGAACTGCGGAAAGCGCACCGGGTCGCGCTGCAGGGCGACGTAGCCCTTGAGGTCGCCGCCCGCGCTGAACGCCCGCCCCGCCCCGGTCAGCAGAACTGTGCGCACAGATTCGTCGGCGGCGACGGCGTCGACGGCGGCGTCGAGGGCGCGCACCATGTCCCAGTCGATGGCGTTGAGCGCGTCGGGCCGGTTGAGGGTGAGCAGCGCCACACTCGCGCCCTCCTCCGCCAGGGGACGCGTGGTCAACACGACGCGGTCGCCCGCGGTGGTCACGAGCCGCGGTCCCAGCGGCCCTGGGGGTCGCGCTCCATCAGCGCGCGCACGATCTCGTGCTTCTGCACCTTGCCCGACGCGGTGCTGGGCAGCTCGCCGAGCAGCTCCATGCGCTCGGGCAGCTTGTAGTCGGCCATGCCCTCGGCGCGCAGCCGCCGCACCATCTCGGCGAAGTCGAGCGTCGCACCCTCGCGCAGCACCAGGCAGGCGCAGGCGCGCTCGCCGAGCCGCTCGTCGGGCAGGCCGACCACCGCGGCGCGGTGCACCTCGGGGAAGCGCAGCAGCACGTCCTCGATCTCCCGCGGCGTGATGTTCATGCCGCCGCGGATGATGATCTCCTTCTTGCGGCCGACGATGGCGATGTAGCCGTCCCCGTCCATCACGGCGACGTCGCCGGAGCGGACCCATCCGTCCGCGAAGGTGCGCGCCGTGCGCTCCGGGTCGCGGAAGAAGCCGACGCAGGTGTTGGGGCCGCGGGTGTGGATCTCACCCTGCGCGCCGGTGGGCACGGGACGGCCCTCGTCGTCGCGCAGCTCCACCTCGACGTGCGACATGGCCACGCCATCAGTGTGCCGCCGTTTGGCGATCGGTCCGCCTGGACGGTTCCAGGTGCCGACCAGCACCTCGGTCGAGCCGTAGAGGCGGAGCACCTGGATGCCCTGCTCCAGGGCGGCGTCGACCAGCTCGGGCGGCACCGGCGCGCCGCCGCAACCGAAGCGTTGCAACGAGGTGAGGCGCACGCCGCGACGGGCGGCCTCCTCGACCAGGTCCTTCAGGAACGTGGTGGCGGCCAGGGTGTAGGTGCAGCCCTCGGCGGCGACCAGGTCGCACGCGGTGGCGGCGCTCCACACGTCCTGGAGGACGAGCGGGAGGCCGCTGTACAGGGCCATGCGCAGCCCGTAGTTGAAGCCGGTCGAGTGGCCCACCGGCGAGGGCATCCAGACCACGTCCGCGTCGCTCATGCCCAGGTCGGCGTACGCGGCGCGAACGCTGAAGTTGGCGGTCTGCTCGGTGTGCATGATCGCCTTGGGCGCGGCCTCGGTGCCGGAGGTGAAGATCAGCTCGGACACGGCGCCGGCGGGTTGCGGGGGCGGCAGCGTGCCGCCGTCACCCCCCGGCGCGCCGAGAATGCTGTCCAGGGATTCCGCACCGGGTGCACCCGGCCCGGCGACGACGTGGTGCACGTCCAGCCCGGTCTCGGCCCGCAGCGCAGCGACCATGGGCGCGTACTCGAAGCCGCGGTACTCCTGCGGCGTGACGATCACCCGGGTGCCGGCGGTCTCGAAGACGTGGCGCAGCTCGCGGGCGCGGTAGCCGGGGAGCAGCGTGTTGATCACCGCCGCGGCGCGCTGCACGGCGACGGCTGCCACCACCGCCTCATACCGGTTGGGAAGCTGCACCGACACCACGTCGCCGGGGCGGACGCCGTGGGCGACGAGGTGCAGGGCCAGCGCCGTGGCGTCGCGCCACAGCTCGGCGTAGGTGGCGCGGCGGCCGCGGTCGTCCACCACGGCGACGGCATCGGGCCGCGTGCTCGCCCACCGCTCGACGCGCCCGACCATCGTCGACTCGTCCCATAGGCCCGCCTCGACGTACAGGCGGCGGCGCGCGGGAGAGGTGACAATGTCCTCCAACTGGGTGGTCACCGGCGCCATGCCTGCCTCCGTGTCGCTGAGCTGCTCGGCCAATCCTATAATAGATTGAATCCTTTGCAAGCCAGGTCCACGGGAGCGCCCATGAGCACCGACCAGTCCGATTCCCACGGCCACGTCATCGACACCGGCAAGGGCAGCTTCGACCTCAGCGACCTGGGCCTGGTGCTGCCGGGCATGGCCGAGATCATGCCGCTGATCGGTGCGCGGATCTGGAAGTGCTACTACGCGGGCAGGGCGCACAACAAGCCGCTCGCCGCCTTCCAGCTCAAGGAGGCGATCGGCCTGATGGAGAAGGGCGCCTTCATGCGCCCCAAGTACAGCGACAACGTCGACAAGTTCGTCGGCGAGGAGATGGCCGCGGTGAAGCGGGCCATCGACGCCGAGGACTGGGACGCCTTCGAGACCGCGTTCTCCGCCATGGTCGACTCGGCCAATGCGTACCACGAGATGTACGACAAGGGCTACCTGCGCTGGCGGATCCCCGACGCGCCGCCGCCCGACCTCGACATGACGCCGCGCCGCTGAGGGCTCAGTGCCCGGTGCGGCGCCGCCCGTTGGAGTTGGCCTTGCCATCCGCGGCGGCGGCGTCGCGCGCCCGCTGGCGCCGCGCCGGCGAGGTCTCGACCGCGGCCAGGCTGCGCTCGTCGTAGCCGCGGCGGGCGAGGAGTGCGGGCTCGTGCAACAGTCCCGCGTGCACGATCAGCCCGCGGCCGAGCAGCGCGTGGGTGGCCGGGCCCTGGTAGTGCTCGCGTGATGCGACCTCGGCGGCGCGCGGGTCGCCGCTGACGATGGCGTCGAGGATGCGCTGGTGCTCGCCCAGGGTGATCTCGCGGGCCCGCTTCTCCAGCGCGGGACCGAGCTGCGCGGTGCGGATGGCGAGCTGGTCGTCGTGGGCGCCCCAGATCCAGTCGAGGGCGCCGGCCATGAGGATCAGGCTCTCGTTTCCGCAGTGGTCGACCATCTGCTCGTGGAACAGCCGGGCCAGGCGGGCGAAGCGCTCGGCGTCGTCGATGGAGGCGCGGGCGGCCTCCTGGGTCTCGGTGAGCACCGGCACGATGGTGCGGCGGCGGTCCTTGCGCTCGGCGCAGAACGCGGCGAAGAGCGGGTCGAGGCGGCGCAGGGCGAGCACCACGTCGTCGACGGTGACCCGGCGCGACTGCAGGACCAGCGCCGCGGTGTACGCGGTCTGCTCCGGCGTCGGGGCGTGGACGATGGCGCCGCCGACGTTGCCGCGCTGCACGGTCAGCAGCCCCTCGGTCTCGAGGATGCTCAGTGCCTCGCGCAGCGACGGCAGGCTGACGTTGAACTCCTCGAGCAGGTCCTCCTGCTTGGGCAGCGCGCCGCCGTCGCGCAGCGCGCCGGTGAGGATCTGGTCGCGCAGTGCCGAGGCCACCACCTGGGCCACGCGCGGACGGCGCACCTGACTACGCGGTCCCTGCCCGCCCTGTGCGTACATAGACCGAAACATTACCAGGGCCTCGTGGAATGCGGCCGGTTTTCCGCCCGCCCGGCTCCATCTATATATACTTTGCACCCTTGTTGGAGGACCGCGCGGCCCCGCGGGCGCCGGTCTGCTTGGAGGCAGGCGCGAATGGCCGACGGCGAGCTCACCCGGCCGGCGGGACGCACCGCCCCGCTGACCCGCGACGACCTGCCGCTGAGCGGCCAGGCCGCCTTCGACCGCATCGCCGGCGACCGCGGCGAGGTTCCCTGGCTGTTCCGCTTCCTGCTGGAGTCGCCTGACCTGGCCTACCGCGTCTCCCACGTCGGCGACTTCCTGCGCGCCGGCTCCTCGATGCCCGACGACCTGCGCGAGATGCTCATCCTGGCGATGAGCCGCCACCTCGACTTCCAGCTGGAGTGGAGCTACCACGAGCAGATGGCCCGCGACGCGGGGGTGGACGCCGCGGTGGTCGACGCCCTGCGCGACGGCGGCGCGCCCGCCCTGGGCGAACGCGAGCAGGCGTGTGTCGACCTGGCCATCGCGGCCTGCGACCGCACCGTCAGCGACGCCGTCTTCGACGCCGTGGCGCAGCGCTACGACGCGCGCTTCGCCGTCGAGGTGGTGGTCCTGGCCGCCTTTGTCGTGTTCATGCAGCTCCTCGTCGACGCCCTGCAGGTGCCGCTGCCCGAGGGTGTGGCCGAGCTGCTGCCCATCGCCGCCGGGAGGTCCGCGCAATGAGCGGCGTCCGCTTCGGCGTCGCCCGCCCGCCCCGGCTGAGCGACGACTTCGTGCCCTGGATCGAGCACGCCGAGAAGGTGGGCGCGTCGCTGTTCGGCTTCGGCGACTCGCAGACCATGTGGCCCGATCCCTACATCGGCCTGACCCTGGCCGCCGAGCACACCAGCAAGGCGCTGATCGGGCCGATGGTCACCACCCCGGTGACCCGGCATCCCACCACCGCGGCGTCGGCCATCGCGGCGGTGCAGCACCTCTCGCGCGGGCGCGCCTTCTTCGGCCTGGGGCCTGGCGATTCCGCCGCGTACAACATCGGCGTGCCCTCGGTGCGCATGGCCGAGTTCGAGGAGTACGCCACCTGCGTGCGCGACCTGTGCGCGCGCCACGAGGCCGTGTACCAGGGGCGCGAGCTGCGCATGAACTGGGACACCGACCCGGTGCCGCTGTGGGTCGCCGGCGACGGTCCGCGCATGCTGGAGCTGGGCGGGCGCATCGGCGACGGCGTCATCGTCGGCAACGGGGCCACACCCGAATTGGTGGCCTACGCGCGCTCGCACATCGCCGCCGGGGCCGCGCAGTCGGGGCGCAGCATCGACGACATCGAGATCTGGTACATGGCGCGCGTCCACGTCACCGACACCGTGGAGCGCGGAATCGAGGACCTCGGCTTCTACCTGGCCAGCTACGCCAACGTGCGCTACCGCCGGGCCATGCACGACAAGGGCGTCACCGTCACCGACGACATCGCCGAGAAGCTGCGCGCCTTCCGCGACGCCTTCGACGGCCGCCAGGCCTACGACCCGGGCAACCGCCACAACCTCGACCTGCTCGACAGCCTGGGGCTGACGCGGTGGCTCGCCGACCAGTTCCTGGTCACCGGCCCGCTCGACCTGGTGGTGGAGCGGGTGCGCGCCCTGGTCGACGCCGGCGCGCGCAACATCGTCATCCCCCAGATGCTGCCCGACCCCATCGCCACCACCACCCGGCTCGGGCCGGTGATCGCCGCGGTGGCCTGAGCGGGACCGCGGCGCACCGGCGTCAGAGGCCGAGGTCGCGGCCGATGATCTCCTTCATGATCTCGTTGGAGCCGGCCCAGATCCTGGTCACGCGCGCGTCCATCCAGGCGCGGGCGACGCGGTACTCGCGCATGTAGCCGTAGCCGCCGTAGAGCTGCACGCAGCCGTCGAGCACCTCGTTCTGCACCCGCGCCGACCACAGCTTGGCCTTGGCCGCGTCGATCGCGGTCAGCTCGCCGTCCGCATGCGCGGCGATGCAATCATCGATGTACGCCTGGGTGACGTCGAGCTGGGTGACCAGCTCGGCGAGCAGGAACTTGTTGTGCTGGAAGGCGCCGATGGGCTGGCCGAAGGCGCTGCGCTCCTTGGCGTACAGCACCGTCTCGGCGAGGATCTGCGCCGCGTGGGCCACGTTGGCGATGGCGGCGTTGAGGCGCTCGCGGGGCAGCCGCTGCATCATGTGCGCGAACCCGCGATCGCACTCGCCGAGCACGCTGTCCTCGGGGAGGTGCACGTCGTTGAAGAACAGCTCGGCGGTGTCGGCCTCGGGCTGGCCCACCTTGTCCAGCTTGCGGCCGCGCTCGAAGCCCGGCGTGCCCGACTCCACGGCGAAGAGCGTGATCCCCTTCGACCGCGTGCCCGGCGTGGTGCGCGCCGCGACCACCACCAGGTCGGCTGCGAACCCGTTGGTGATGAAGGTCTTGGCGCCGTTGAGGATCCAGCCGCCGTCCGCGGTGCGCGTCGCCGTGGTGCGCAGCGCCGCCAGGTCGGAGCCGGCCGACGGCTCGGTCATGGCGATGGCGGTGACCAGCTCGCCGCTGCAGAACCGCGGCAGCCAGCGCTGCTTCTGCGCCGCCGTGCCCAGCTCGACGAGGTACGGCGCGACGATGTCGTAGTGGATGCCCATGCACGACGCGTAGGCCATGGCGACGCGGGCCAGCTCCTCGGTGAACACCGCGCTGAAGCGGTAGTCGACGCCACCGCTGCCGCCGTACTCCTCGGGCACGTCGAAGCCGAGCAGTCCCTGCCGCCCCGCCTCGAGCCAAACGTCGCGCGCGATGCCGCGGTGCTCGCGCGCGCTGTCGTGCGACGGTTCGATGGTGCGCGCCACGAAGGCGCGAACACTCTCGCGGAATGCGTCGTGGTCGGGGCCGTAGAGCGTGCGCCTCATCGCCGCCCGAGCGTAGCATCGCTCTCTGCACGCCCGCGTCCATGCAGGAGAACCGCGTTGTTCCACAGCATCCTGGTCGGAGTCGACGGATCAGCCCACGCGCAGCGCGCGGTCCGCGAGGCCGCCGACATCGCGGCCTCCGAGCATGCGTCGCTCACCCTGCTCGCCGCCTACAGCTCGCTGCTGCCGTGGTCGGCCGCGATCGTCCCCGCCGGCGTCACCCAGGCGACGATGGAGGAGATCGCCAGCGCCGCGCGCGGCGACGCGCAGTCAGCGCTCGAAGGCGCTGCGGCGCTGGTGCCCGCCGGAGTGGAGGTGCGCGCGCTGTCCGTCGACGGCGTTGCCGGAGAGGCCATCCTCGACGAGGCGCACCGGGGCGGATACGACCTGGTGGTGGTGGGCTCGCGCGGGCGCGGCGACGTGGCGTCGATCCTGCTCGGCAGCGTCAGCCACCGGGTGGTGCACGAGAGTCGCGTCCCGGTGCTCGTGGTTCACGTCCCCAGCGAGGGCTGACGGCTGGACACCCCTGACCGCTTCTGCTAGCGTCGCCATCGATGAATGGTAAGTCCGCGCGCACGGTTAGGCGGCCTTTACCATGGACGGAGGCGGAGGAGGCGCTCCTCGACGCCCTCGGCGACCGCACCCGGCGGCAGATCCTGCAGCGCCTCCGCGACGGCCCCAAGCCGGTGGTCGAGATCGCCAGCGGGCTGTCCGTGTCGCGCCCGGCGGTGAGCCAGCACCTCAAGGTTTTGAAGGATGCCGGCCTGGTCACCGACCGCGCCGAGGGCACCCGCCGCATCTACGCCGTCGACCCCGACGCGCTGGCGACACTGCGGGGGTTCCTGGAGAGCTTCTGGCGCGACGCCCTGTCCCGCTTCAAGGACGCCGCCGAGCGACCCGCGCGGCCCTAGCCGCCCTGTGCGGCGCGCGATGCGGCCAGGGCGGCGTCGCGTTCCCTGATCTGCGCGAGCAGTCGGTCCACGTAGACGCGCACCTCGTCGATGTGACCGTCCTTGGCGCGCACCTCGGCTTCGAGATGCTCGATGTAGGCGAGGAGCTCCTCGACGCGTGCGGCGTGTGCTTCCAGCGCGCGCGCCTGGTTGTGCACGTGGTCCGCAAGGGTGGTGATGTGGGCGCGAAGCTGGTGCTCCGCAAACGGCTCGGCATGGTCGAACCAGTTCGGCGGCACCGCAAGGCGCGGGATCAGCTCGCGCGCTTCGCCGGCGACGTAGAAGCGGTTGACTCCGTCGAACCAGGCGAAGACGTACCCGGCATCGATCAGGATGGGCTCCCAGGGCTCGTGGCAGGGCTCGCCGCTGCCGGGAACCGTCGCCTCGACGACGACGATGCGCGGGCGCCAGCGCGCGAAGTCCGCGCCCGAGAGCACGTCGCGCTCGTGGCCTTCCACGTCGACCTTGAGGAAGTCGATGTCACCGCGAACGTGCTCGGCGCAGATGGCGGCGAGGGTGGTCGTCTCCACGGTGCGCTCGGTGTCCGGCAGTCCGTCGCGCCGATGCCGGGCGGCGAGCTCGGGCGACAGCGTCGACCATCCCCACTGTTCGCCGAAGTCGTAGAGCACGGAACGTCCGACCGATGCGCCAACAGCCACGCCGAGGTTGACGTCCTCCGGTCGCTCTGCCCGCAGCGCGGCGAGCTGGCTCGGCAGTGGCTCGATGTTGATGCCGCGCCAGCCGTGGTCGTAGAAGTGACGGGTGACGCTGTCGACGCTGGGTGACCCGGCGCCCACGTCGATGTAGACGCCGCGCGGATCGGGGCCGAGAGCGCGGGCGATGACGATGTCCTCGCCGTTCTGCGCGTAGGAGATCATGGCCATCTCAGCAGGCGGGCTGGAGCAGCGCGTCGACCACCCGGTCCCAGGTCATCGGCGCCATCAGCGCGTGGCCGGCGGCGCCGAGCGCACGGCAACGCGCGTCGTCGAAGAACGCGGCGTCGATGGCGCGCGCCACCGCGGACGCGTCGTTCTCGACCACCCAACCGGTCAGGCCGTCGCTGACGAACTCCAGCACTCCACCGGAGTCGCGCAGGCTGATCACCGGCTTGCCCGCGGCGAGCGCCTCCATGGCGACCAGCCCCAGGTCCTCGTCGAGCGGTCCGTAGAACACCACCCTGGCGACGCTGTACAGGCGGCGCAGCTCGCCGTCGTCCACCCAGCCCGCGAGCCGGACTCGATCGCTCAGGCCGGCATTGTCGATGCGCGCCTGCAGCGCGTCGCGATCGACGCCGGTGCCGACGATGACGCAGCGCGCCGGGGCCTCGACGTGCTGCATGGCGTCGATGAGCAGGTCGTGGCGCTTCAGCCCGTCGAGGCGGCCGACCGAGAGCACGATGTCGCCGAATTCGTTCGACGGCTCGCGAATCAGCGGGGGCGGCGGATGCAGCGGAGTCGCCGCAAGACCGTTGTACCGGCGCAGCCGGTCGCTGACGTTGGCGGAGATGCTGTAGATCGCCGCCGACTCTCCGATGGCGGCGCTGTCGGACTGGGTGAGCGCCGCCCGCCACTGCGCGTCGCGCAGCCATTCGGCGTCCGCCCAGCCGGTCTCGTTGAGGTCGTACGCCTGCCGGTACTGGGCGACCAGCCAGGTCACCTTGCAGGGATGGCGCACGAAATACGAGGGGAAGCCGGTGGCGATGACCATGTCGAAGCCGTGGTCTCCCCACGGCTGCAGGTCGGCGAGACGCCAGGCCACCGCGCCGCGAAGCACGGCGGCGCGGGAATACGGCGTGTAGGGCAGACGCACCAGGTCGGCGGCGTGTCCGCGGCGGCGCAGCTCACGCCACAGGTCCTGGGTGAGTCGCTCCATGCCACCGCTGGCCAGCGGCACGTGCGGTGCGCAAACGGCAACGCGCAGGGGCTGTCGCGAGCTCACGACGTGGTGCCCTCCGCCGCGCGCACCCGCTGCTCCAGGCCGGCGATGTAGCCCTCCTTGGCGGCGAGCTCCTGCTCCAGGTGACGCACGTAGGCGGTGACACCGTCGGTGTGGCGGTCGCGGCGCTCGATCTCGGTGAGCAGGTGGTCGGCGTAGTCACGCAGGTCGCTGAGGGCTCGCCGCTGCTGCTCCAGCTCGCGCGCGCCGCCCACACCGGTGAGCAGACCGGCGGAGAGGACGGCATCGTCGCGGCTGACGGCCAGCAGCGGTGCCAGGACGGGGTCCTCGGCGAGTGCACCGGCGGCGGCGACCCGCGGCACCGGTGGCGACGGGGCCGCGGCTCGATGTGCGGCGATGCGCTCTGCGTTCTGCGCGGGCGTCATGTGCCAGCCGGACCGTTGCGACGCGGGCCGCGGACGTGCCCGGATGGTGCGCATGTGCAGATCCTGGTGCGGGAGGAGGTACGGCGGCATCGGCTCGCAGTCGGTGAAGCCCGCGTACTCCATCATCTCCATCAGGGCTGCGGTGGTGAAGCGCCAGTAGGTGCACGCCTCGCCCGCCTCCTCCTCGGCGGCGCGGGCACCGAAGCTGAGCAGCGGCAGCGCGGGCGCCAGCCTCTCGAGCTCGGTGTCGAGCCAGACCTCGACCACGGCCAGCTCCCTGGTCACGGATCGGATCGCCGCGAGCGCGCGCAGCGGGCTCTGCAGGTGGAGCAACAGCGACCCGCAGACGACGACGTCGAAAACGCCGACGTTGTTCGGCGACAGGTCGTAGACGCTGGAGGTGTGGTACTCGACGGCGGAGCCGCGCATGCGCCGGGCCAGCTCGAACCGCGCTCGGTGGTCGTCCATCGGGTCGGGTGTGACCGGGCGCTTGAACTGCGGCAGCCAGTCCCAGTCCACCGAGCTGGCCACGTCGACGGCGACCACGCGCTCGGCGCCGCGCGCCTCCATCTCGAAGGCGTAGTAGCCGTTGGCCGTACCGACGTCGAGCGCGGTGCGCCCGGCCAGGTCGTCGGGGATGCCGGTGGCGTGGACGACGCCGCGGTGGTCGAAGATGCCGCGTGTGACCAGCCCGTCGCCGAGCTCGATGGTGTGGTACCAGCCGTCGAGCCGCGGATCGTCGACGTCGCCGATGGGATCGTCGTTCTTGTCGATCATGGCGGAAACCGCCGCGCCCGGAGCACCGCGACCGCGCGGCGCAGGGCGCGGTGCAGCAGGGGGATCCGGCGCAGGCGCGCGTCGGCCATGTCGGCGATGCGGTAGCGGGTCATGCCCAGCCGCGCCACGGTGTCGGAGTGGACACGGCGCAGCGCCTGCAGCTCGGCCTCGGCTGCTCCAGCGCGCGCCTGCAGAGCGGCGAGGTCGCCATTGCGCCGCCTCAGCTCAGCCTCCAGCGAGTCGGCGTAGCCCTGCTTGGCCGCCAGCTCGGCGAGCAGGTGGTCGACGTACGCCTCGACCTCGGACCGTCGCCCCGGCTCGACGGCCGGCGATGAGCCCTTCGCGCGGCGTCGCGCCTCGAAGTGCAGGCCGGGTGGCGCCACCGGGAGCTCCTCGTCGCCGCGCAAGTCCTCGGACACCTCAGCCACGCTGCCCCCTGCGACCAGCGCGCTCGCGCTGCCACCTGGCCGCGGCGCGCAGGGGTCGATGGATGGGCGGCACCGAGCTGATGCGCGCGTGCAGGACGTCGGCGATGCGGTGCCGGGTCATCTGCTGCAGCTCGGCGATCCAGGCCTCGCGCCGGGCCAGCTCGGCCTCCACCGAGGCCAGTCGCTCCAGCACCTCGCCGATGAAGGCGTCCTTGACGGCGACGTCCATCTCCAGGTGGCGGCGCTCCTGGTGGATCGCCTCGAGCTCGGCGATGCGGTCGCGCAGCGCCGCGTCGAGCTCGCCGGCGCGGAGGGTGAGCTCGGCGACGCGATGCCGCAGGGCGGCCGCCGCGTCCACACCGCCCGTGGACGGCGGGAGCGGGGCCGGCACGGCGACGACGACGTGCGCCCAGGCGAGCGCGTCGGGGTGGGCGAGCAGCTCCTCGCGCACCGCGGCGGCAGCGTCGATCTCCAGTGGACGGGTGATCGGGAAGCGTTCGACGACGGTCAGCCCCGCGTCGGTGAGCAGCGCCTCGGCGGCGTCGAGCGGCAGCAGCAGCGCGGCCAGGTCGACCCGAGCCAGGCGACCGCGAAGCATGTCGAGGCGGTGGCCGGCGTAGGCGGCGTTGCGAACCAGGGCGACGACCCTGCCGCCTTCGGCCAGCAGGCGGCAGCCGGTGGCCAGCACCTTGTCGATCGCGGGTCCGTACAGCGCGGGCAGGAGGATGGCGTCGACCTCGTCCGCACCCTGGGCGTCCACCGCCTCACGCACCGCGCTGGGGCCGGCGCGCCCCGGCTCGCCGGTGAGGCTCACCCGGCAGTTGCGCGCGCTCAGCGCTCCCAGCAGCGCGCGGGGGAACGCCCCCATGACCAGGACCCGGCTTCCCGGGGGGATGGCGCCCAGCAGCGGATGCATCCAGTCGTCGGACTCGGCCAGGCCGAGGCGCGCGGGATCGTCGCTCATCGACGCTCGGCCACACCGGTCGGGTGGCCGGCCTCCACCGCGGACTCCACGATGGCGGCCCAGCGCGGCCCCGTTCCGGCTGCGGCGCGCCCGGACAGCCAGCGGTCGATCAGCGCACGGCGCCGCCGCCAGGCCTCCGGATCGGACAGCAGCTCGACGATCTGCGCCGCCATCACCTCGGCGTCGTCGGTGGGTTCGAGCAGCGGCAGGCCGTTGGTCTCGACGCCCTCGGCGCCGACCGGGGTGGCGACCACGGGCACGCCGTGGGCCAGGGCCTCGACGGTCTTGATCTTGACCCCCGAGCCGAAGCGCGTGGGACTGAGGGCGACCCGCACGCCGTTGTAGAGGTCCCACAGGTCGGGGACGTGGCCGACCAGCCGCACCGCCGCGCTGCGCCGCACCCGCACGGAGAGCGGGGGGCCGGCGCCGGTGACCAGCAGCCGCGCCCAGGGCACGCTGCGCAGCACCCTGGGCAGCACCGCCTCGACGAACCACCCCAGCGCGTCGTCGTTGGGCGAACCGCGGCCGGACAGCCAGCCGGCGACGAACACCATGTCCTGGCGCCGCTCGAACGGCGCGGTGGTGGGCACCGCGGCCACCGGGGTGGGCTCGATGACGCTCACCGGTGCGTGGCCGGCGATCGCCGTGACCAGCTCGGCCTCGTCGGCGGAGAGGCAGACCACGGAGTCGACCTCGCGCACCACGCCGGTCTCCAGGGCCAGCATGGCGGCGGCTTCGCGTTGCAGGGCGGCACGCGCCGCGGGCTCGGTGGCGAGAGCGGCCTGCCGCTCGATCCGCCGGTACCAGAGCGCCTCGGCGTCGTAGACGACGTGCGCGTGAGGCTGGTGTTCGCGTATCAGGGGGACGGCCCGATCGACGTTGACGGGTCGGGACACGATGGCCACATCGTAGCGAGTGCCCGGACGGCCCAGGTGCCCGGCCAGGGGCTCGTCGATGACGCGGCAGCCGATCTCGCGCAGGCTGTCGCGGGCGGCGGGCGGCTCGCAGGTGGCGTGGAAGGCCAGGGCGCAGCCGGCTGCGGCCAGCTCCTCCAGCACGTCGACCATGCGCCCGAACCCGCTCCCCAGCGCGCGGTCGGGAAAGCGGTCGTCGACCACCAGCACGCGGCGGTGCATCCCCCGCGCCTGGGCCACGGCGCGCTCCACGGAGTCATCGAGGGTCGCCTCGGTGGGGGCGGCGACGCGGCGGGCCAGCTCCTCGCCCCAGCGTTCCACCAGGCGGCGGCGGCCGCGCTCCTCGAGGAAGTCGCGGTAGCGGGGCAGGCTGCTCTGCGAGACGCGATGGACCACGCGCGAGCGCGGCTCGTAGAGCACGTCCATGCCGAGTTCGGCAAAGCGCAGGCAGATGTCGACGTCCTCGGCGTAGGCGGGGTGGTAGCCGGTGTCCATGCCGCCCACGGCCTCCCACGCCGAGCGCCGGACCAGCAGGGACGAGGCCGAGCAGTAGTCGACCCGGCGCACGAAGTCCCATCGCGGCGACGACGCGGGCAGCCCGCGGCCGACCCCGAGGGTGGTGCCGTCGCCCCAGAGCACCGAGCCCGCCTCGAAGATGCGCCCGTCCACGTCGAGCATGCAGCTCCCCACCGCGGCTGCCCCGGGGTGGCGGTCGGCGGTCTGCAGCAGGGTGGCCAGCCAGCCGGGCTCGACCACCGCGTCGTCGTTGAGCAGCACCAGGTAGTCGGCTTTCGATTCCCGTGCGGCCAGGTTGCAGGCGCCGGCGAAGCCCAGGTTGCTCCCTGCCGTCAGGTAGCGCACCCGCCCGCCGAGGTCCGGCAGGCCGGCGGCCCACTGCACCTGGTGGCCGTTGACCACCACCAGCACCTCGAAGGCGACGCCGTCGGCGTTGCTGCGCTGCAGGGAGAGCAGGCAGTCGCGCAGCAGGGCCGCGTCACGGTAGGTGACGACGATGACGGAAACACGCGGGCGCAGCGGGTCCATGGTGGTGCGCAGGAGCATAGCGTCGGCCGGGACGGGCTCGATGACGACCACGACGGCGCTGGATCGCTACGACGTGCCGGTTCTCGAGGCGGCGTAGCCGCGGCGCGCTACACCGCGGATCTGGCCCGTCCGGCCACCTCGGCGATGGCGTCGACGACCTGGTCCCACAGGGGCTGCGGCAGGTCGTGGCCCATCCCCGGCACGACGAGCAGTCGTGCGTCCGGGATGGCCTCGGCGGTACGCCGGCCGGCGGCGACGGACACCAGTTGGTCGGCCTCGCCGTGGATGACCAGCGCGGGCACCGAGAGACGGCCCAGGGCCTCGGTGCGATCGCCCGATGCCGCCATCGCCTGGCGCTGCCGCTCCAGCCCGTCGTACGAGGGATCGCGATCCCAGGCGCGGGCGGCGGCCTCGCGGGCGCGCGCCTCGTCGAACATCCCCTGCGTGCCAACGGCGCGGGCGATCCTGACCGCTCGGTCGATGGCGCCGTCGCGGTCGGCGACCGGAGGATCGGCGGCGAGGAGGCGCATCACGTCGGGATCGGAGCCGACCTGGTCGAAGCGACCCGATGTCGACATGATCGAGGTCAGCGACAGCACCATCTCGGGACGGCGGATGGCCAGGGTCTGCGCGATGGCTCCACCCATCGACGCGCCGACGACGTGCGCGGCCGTGATCCCCAGCGCGGTGAGCAGGCCGGCGGCGTCATCGGCCATGTCGTCGATGGTGTACGGCGCGCCGTTTGTCCTGGTGAGGCCGGCGTCGCGGTTGTCGAAACGGATGACTCGGAAGCCGCGATCGGCGATGGCGGTGCAGAACGCATCCGGCCAGGCGATCATCTGGCGACCGAAGCCCATGATGAGCAGCAGGGGCTCCGCGGGCGCGTCGCCGAACGTCTCGTACTCGATGTCGATTCCG
Source organism: Candidatus Angelobacter sp. (assembly GCA_035569495.1). Classification (GTDB taxonomy): domain Bacteria; phylum Chloroflexota; class Dormibacteria; order Aeolococcales; family Aeolococcaceae; genus DASRDZ01. The sequence continues at coordinate 73,196 of DATMMX010000042.1, forward strand.
TTGGCGTGCAGGTTGGCCATGGTGCAGGTCTCCTTATACTTATCCTGTCTTGCTGATGCCTCGACGCAGAGCCCTCGCCGCAACATCGGCGATCGCAGCCGCGGTGATCGCGGCGGTGGTCGTCACCCTGGTGCTGACGCGCGGTGGGTCGACGGTCACCGTCGATACGACGTACCCGGCGTCATACCTCATCGTCTACCACGTCAGCCAGAACGGCGCACAGCGCTGGGAGGTGCTGTCGGTGCAGCGTCCGTTCACCGCGTCGGATCTCGCGTACACCACCACCAGCGCACCGCACGCAGGTGATCGGGCGAGCACCGGCAACATGTCGACGGCCACCGGCCTGTACGCCGTCGACGCGCAGACGGTGCGCCTGGTCAGCGGTCGGCAGCCCGGCCCGCCATCGGGCGACCAGTACGCGGGCGAAGCCCTCAGCGAGCTGACGCGTCGCGGACTCGCCGCCGACCTCGGCCGCACCGCGACCGTCGCCGGACGCACCTGCAGGCTGTACCGATTCGCCGCTCCCCCATCGGGCGCCGTCGGGCCGCTCACGTCCACGGCGGACGGCGCCGACCACGACGATCTGTGCTTCGACTCCGACGGACTCGAGCTCTCCGAGTCCTGGACCTACCGCGGCGCCGTGGTGCTGCAGCGCACCGCAGTCGACGTGCGCTCGTCGGCGCGCGCACTCGCGGACACGTCGCTGCCCACTCCGCCATCCGTCGACAGTGCGGCACCGGCCGGTCCCAACGCGGCCACGGTCACCCCCACGCAGCAGCCGTCCACCTTCATCGCCACGCCACCTGCACCGAGCGGGTTCACACCCTCCGGGCCCGCGGTGGACTTCCGTTTCCCCGACCCGCAGAACCCGTCGCAGACCGCGGCCACGTCGGTGGTGTGGGGATTCAGCGGCGGACCTCGCGTCATCACCGTGGAAGCTGGCAGTGAGCGCGGTGGCGGGCTGCCGTGGAGCGCGGCCGACACCACCGAATCCGTGAGCCTGCAAGGCCTCGGGCCCGCCTCGACCGCGGTGCGCTCCGATGGGTTCGAGGTGCGCGTCGACCTGGGCGGCGGCGGATGGGTGCGCGTGCGCGGGACGGTCCCGCTCGACACCCTGATCGCCTACGCGCATCGACTCACCCGCGCCTGAGTGGCACCGACAGCGGGATGGTCCTGCCGCCGAGCAGCCCGTAGCCGAGCGACCACACGACGATGGCAGCGAGCAGCGTCGCCACACCCAACGCGGACGCAACGCGCGCCCTCAGCGTGTCGGCGACAATCGCGGTGACGGGGGGCCGCGCGGGTGCTGCCGCGGCCGGCGGTTTTCCTTGCGTGACCGGCACAGGTGCAGCGGTCGCAACCGGCGGCAGCGCACTCACCTCCGGCAGCGCGAGCGGCGCGCCCGCGGGAACTGCACTGACATCGGTCGGCGTCGCCGGGGTCAGAAACGGCGGCGGCAGCGATTCGTTCGACGACCCGCCGTCCGATGTTGGTGCGGGCGTGAACGACCCCGTGTCCGGCGCCGCGAAGTCGACGGCGAACGGTGCGCCACCGCTGGGCAGCGCGGTGCTCGTCGTGTCGGGCACGATGGCCAGGCTGAGCAGGCCCGGCGTCGTCTCGAACTGCCCCTTGACCTGGAAGGTGATCGTCGTCGCGTCCGCCGAGACGGTGCCCGCGAAGTGTTGTGTGGCGCAGTCATACGCAGGTTCGCTGCTCGCAGGCTGATCGTCGCCGGCCGTCCACGACGTGGTCGTCGTGGGGCAGGCCACCACCTGCGGCGTTCCCTGCGCCGACCCGGCGATGGTGAGCTTGAGCGCCGCCGACGATCCCTCGGGCAACGCGTAGAGCACCGCGCCGTAGGCGAGGATCTGCGCGTTCGGCGGCACCTGCGACGGCAGCAGCGGCCCGGCGGGAGTCGTCGGCCCCGAGGCCACGCGCAGCCCACCCGGCGGAGTCGCCGGCGACGGCGCGGCCGTGGCGCCGGCCGGACTTCCCGACGCCGACGCGGCGTTCCACCATCCGACGCGCTGCGGCGCTTGCGCGTAGGCGGTGGGCGTCAGCGCACCGAGCACCATCAGCCCGACGCCGAGGCAGCCCAGCGCGATGCCGATGCGCCGGTGGCGGCGTCGTCGCAATGCGCGTGTCATGTGCGCACCCGCGTCGCGGGCGAGCCGACGACAGCCGCTGCAAGTTCTGCGCCGGACGGATCGCCGCTCCAGCGCCCGCGATCCGCCGTTGTGCCGAGATACGAAGCGACCACACGCGGATCCGACAGCACCACCTCCGGCGAGGCGTCGGCGACCACGGCGCCGAGGTCGAGTGCGACGAGCCGGTCGGCGAGGCCGCGGATCAGGGGGATGTCGTGCTCGATGACCAGCATGGCGCAGCCCAGCCGGTCGCGAATGCCGCGCAGCAGCGGGCCGAGGGCCTCGGTCTCCCGCTGCGCGATGCCCGACGACGGCTCGTCGAGCAGGAGCACCGAGGGACGGTGGGCGACGATGCAGGCCAGCTCGACGATGCGCCGCGTGCCCGTCGACAGCTCGGAGGCGAACTTGTTGCGGTACGCCTCCAGGTTCATCATCTCGATGAGCTCGTCGACGCGCTCGTGCACCAGCAGCTCGGACTCGGCGACGCGCGGGATGCCCAGCAGTGCCGGCACCGCCGCCTCGATCTCGCCCTCGCGGTGCAGCGCGACGGCAAGGCACTCGGCGACCGTCAGTCCGGGCCAGAGGCGCGCATCCTGGAAGGAGCGGCCGAAGCCCGCGGCGGCCCGCGCCACCGCGCTGCTGCGGGTGAGGTCGCGGCCCCGCATGACGATGCGCCCGGCGTCGGGACGGGCGAATCCCGAGATGAGGTCGAAGAGCGTTGTCTTGCCGGCGCCGTTGGGCCCGATGAAGCCGAGGATCTCGTCATCGTGGAGGTCGAAGCTGACGCCGTCGACGGCGGTCACCCCGCCGTAGCGCTTGCTGAGCCCCTCCACCGAGAGGCGGACCGCAAGCGCAGCGATGCCGTCCCGCGTGACGTCGTCTGCCGCACGGCCGTTCACGGCGTGCCCGTTCGCCGCCGAAGCACCACCCTGGAGGAACACCGCGCGCAGGATGTCGGGCCGCCGCAGCAGGTCGGCGGTCGGGCCGGAGAAGCGCACCTCGCCCTTCTCCATGAACACGGCGCGCTCGGCCAGTTCCAGGGCGGTGTTGACCGACTGTTCCACGATGATGATCGTGGTGCCGCGCGCGTGGATGTCACGCAGGATGTTGACGAGCTTGGCCACAACCGCCGGGGCCAGCCCGAGGGAGAGCTCGTCGATGAGCAGCAGCCTGGGCTCGGCGATGAAGGCCTGGCCCAGGCTCAGCATCTGCTGCTCGCCGCCGGAGAGGTCACCGGCCAGGGCGTGCCAGCGTTCGCGCAGCACCGGGAAGTGCTCCAGGACGCGCTGCACGGCGTCGTCGCAGTACCTGCGGTCCTTGCGGAACATCCAGGTCGCCACCCTGACGTTGTCCGCCACGCTGAGCGTCGGGAAGACGCCGCGGCCACCGGGGATGGCCATGATGCCCAGCCGCGCGCAGGCCAGCGGGTCGGCGTGGCTGATGTCGCGACCGGCGAAGGTGATGGCGCCGTCGCTGGGGTCGACCAGGCCGGTGATCGCCTTGAGCAGCGTCGACTTGCCGGCGCCGTTGGTGCCGAGCAACGCCACCATCTCGCCCTCGGCGACCTCAAGGTCGACGTCGAACAGCACCTGCACCCCGCCGTACCCGGCGTCGACGCCGCGGCAGCACAGCAGCGCCGGCGACTCCAGCGCCGTCCCGGCGCGGACGGCGCGGTCCGCGTCGGCGGCGATGGTTCGCGACACGGTGGCGTTGATCACGCCGCCGGCGGCGACGATGCCGGCCAGCACCACGAGCGCCGGGCGTGGCCCGCCGGCATTCTGGATCGCGCCGGTGACGGCTGAGACCACCACGCCGCCCAGCGCATACCAGAACAGCGACCACGCATACGCCTGCGACCGCACGCGCGGCGGCACCACCACGGAGACCAGCGTGGTGTACGCGGGGAGGAAGCCGTAGCCGCCGACGCTCAGCACGATCGCCGCAACCACCGACAGCGCGAAGACCGGCGCCGCCGCCATCAGCAGGATGCCGATGCCGAACTCGACGATCATCAGTCCGTTGATCAGCGGCAGCGAGCGCAGACGGCCGCGCGACATGGCGCGCTGGGTGAGCACAGTGCCCGCGACGATCCCGACCACGCCGCCGGCGCCGTACAGCCCGGTGAGCACGCCGCGCAGCGCGTCACCGGCGCCGTAGACGTCCTTGAAGAAGTTGGAGAGCAGGGTGACGAAGGGGATGGTGCCGCCGCCGAACAGGAAGGCGGCGACCCAGGTGCGCCGCAGGCTGGCGATGGCGCGCAGACGCCGGTAGCCTTCCAGGATCGAGCCGTGTTCCTCGCTCGCGCTCGCGACGCCCTGCGAGGCGCCGCGCGCGGGCTCGCGCAGCTTCCGCGAGGCGACCGCGGCGAGGACGAACGTCGGCAGCGCCAGGACGACGAATGCAGCCCGCCAGCCGAACACCGCGGCGATGGCTCCCGCCAGCGGACCGCCGAGCAGGGCAAGCGCCTGTCCGAAGATTCGGTAGCTGCCGAACACAGTCCCCAGCGAGCGCGGCGGGTAGTAGTCGGACAGCAGGCTCGGATAGATGGTCTCGGTGCTGAGCAGGCCGACGCCGCCGAGCAGGCGGGCGACCACCAGGAAGGTGAGCACGGGCGCGAGCCCGGACAGCAGGGCGGTCACGCCCCAGAAGACGGCCGCAACCACCGCGGTGGCCACGCGATTCCGCCGGTCGCCCGCGTATCCGACGAACACCGCGAAGATGATCGGCACGGCGCCGGTGACCCCGGCGATGATCGTGATGGTTCCGCTGGAGACGTGGAACGTGTCGCGAATGTCGGGTGCGAGAACACCGAAGGCGACCAGGTCGAAGTTCTGCACACCCGCGAGCGCGACCAGCACCGCGAGGGGCAGCAGGCCCGCGGGGCCGAGGTCGGCGAGCGCGCGCCGCACCCGGGTCGCGCGCGCGTCAGGCGGGAACATCGTCGGTCAGCAGGCGAAGCGGCACGGGCATGATGTCTGTTGCAGCCGCCGTCCGCGTGTCGGCGACCAGGCTGGGCACCACCAGGCCGCGGCGCCGGGCGATCACGCGCAGCAGCGCATCACGGCCGCGATAGACGATGTCGCCCAGGCCGCCGGGGAAGAACATCAGCAGGACGACGATGCCGGCACCGGTGGCGAGCAGCGACCAGCCCGGCGGCAGCAGGTATTGCGCGCCGTAGACATACACCGCGCCGAGCACCGTGCCGGGCAGGGAGCCGAGGCCGCCGATCACCACCATGGTGAAGAACTGCAGGCCCTGCAGCGCGGTGAAGTTGCCCGCGCTGTATCCCTGCTGCTGAATGACGAGCAGCCCGCCCGCGAGTCCGGCGATGGCTCCCGACACTGCGAAGGCGACGAGATGGGTGCGCGTGGTGTCGATGGCGAACGCCTGCGTCGCCCGTCGATTGTCCTGGCTGGCGACCATCGCTCGCCCGGCGTGGCTGGCTCGCAACCCGCGCACCGCGGTGAGCACGACGACGAGCGCGACGACGCAGAGGAAGTACATCTGCCGGTCGGAGCTCAGCTCGACGCGGCCGAACACGCTCAGCTTGGGCAGCGTGTCGGTCGGCTTGAGCCACGGGAAGTACAGCGGGCTGAGGAAATACTGCGCACCGGTCACCGCGAAGGCCAGCGTGGTCACCGCCAGGAACGGCCCGCTGATGCGCAGCGCCGGGATGCCCACCACGAAGGCGGCGGCGCTCGCCGCGGCGGCGCCGATCCCCAGCGCGACGAACATGTCCAGACCGTGGCGCCCGACCAGCAGGCTGGTGATCGCGCCCCCCAGTCCCATGAACGCCACCTGGCCCAGTGAGATGTGCCCGGCGAAACCGGTGAGCACCACCAGCGAGCAGGCGACGATCGCGTAGATCACGATGAGCGCCACCAGCTGGGTGCGCGCCGGCGGCAGCACGTACGGGATGATCACCGCGAGCGCCAGCAGCGCGACCATCAACCCCGCGCGGCCGAGTCGCACAGAGCGCAGCGTGGCCAGCTCCGGCGGCACAGGACGCACCGGCCGGATCGACTGCCAGGTGGACACCGCGGAGTCGGCGGCGCGCGAGAAGGTGCCGCGCTTCACCAGCAGCATCAGCAGGACGATGCCCAGCAGGACCACGTCGGTGTACGTCCCGTCGTGGAACGTCCAGGCGCTGAGCTGGTCGACGACGCCGAGCCCCAGCGCGGCGAGCACGGTGACCGGCAGGTTGGTCATGCCACCGACGACGGCCGCCGTCAGCGTCTGCAGCAGCAACGGCGCGCCGCTGTTGGAGACGCTGGTGAACGACGCGAAGCCGACGATGGGAACGCGCAGCAGCACCGCCAATGCGGAGAGCACGCCAGCGATCGTCCAGATGATCGTCCCCAGCCGTCGCACCGGGATGCCCAGCAGGCGCGCCCGGTCGCCGTTGTCCGCCGCCGCGCGAATCGCCACACCGTAGTGCGTGGCGCGGAGGAACCAGGTGAGCGCGCCGAGGACGATGGGAGCGACCACCATGGCGACGACGTAGTCGCCGCCGAAGAGGACGGGGAACACGTGGAAGCGCGCGGTGAACGGGGTGGTGAAGGTGCCCGCGTTGCCGCTGTGCCAGACGTAGGGAATCACCACGCTGGCGCCGTTGAGCACCTGCGCCAACCCGATGGTGACCACGGCGACGATCAGGCGCGGCGCGGCGGCGAAGCGGCGCAGGACGCCGAATTCGATGACCGCGCCGAGAACCGCCGCCAGCACCAGCCCCGCCGCGACGGCGGCGAAGTACCCGACCCCGGTCTGCACGTGCAGCTCGATGGCCACGACGGCGGCCACGGAGCCGAACTCCGCGGCGGCGAAG
>DATMMX010000043.1:0-9354 GCA_035569495.1 Candidatus Angelobacter sp.
TGTAGGCGTACTCGATGCGCTTGCCCTTCTCCAGCTTGTACAGGGGCGGCTGCGCCAGGAAGAGGTGGCCGCCCTTGATGAGGTCCTGGAGGTGGCGCCAGAAGAAGGTGAGCAGCAGGGTGCGGATGTGCGACCCGTCGACGTCGGCGTCGACCATGAGCACGACGCGGTGGTAGCGCAGCTTCTCGATCGAGAAGTTCTCGCCGAAGCCGACGCCCAGCGCCGTGATCAGGTTCTTGATCTCCTCGTTGGCGAGGATCTTGTCGGCGCGCGCCTTCTCGACGTTGAGGATCTTGCCGCGCAGCGGCAGGATCGCCTGGTTGCGACGCTCGCGGCCCTGCTTGGCGGAGCCGCCTGCGGAGTCGCCCTCGACGATGAAGATCTCGCACTGCGAGGGGTCGCGCTCCGAGCAGTCGGCGAGCTTGCCGGGCAGCGTCGCCGATTCCAGCAGCGACTTGCGCTGCACAAGCTCGCGTGCCCGCGCCGCCGCGTGCCGCGCCCGCGCCGCCGTCAGCGACTGCTCGACGATGCGCCGTGCGTCGCCGGGGTTCTCGTCGAGATACTGCATCAGCGCGTCCGACAGCACCGCCGACACCTGGCCGGCGACCTCGCTGTTGCCCAGCTTGGTCTTGGTCTGGCCCTCGAACTGGGGCTCCTGCAGCTTCACCGAGATCACCGCGGTCAGTCCGTCGCGGACGTCGTCGCCGGTGAGGTTGGCGTCCTGCTCCTTGAGGACCGACGCCTTGCGCGCGTACTTGTTCAGGGTTGCGGTCAAGGCCGACCGGAACCCGGTCAGGTGCGAGCCGCCCTCTTCGGTGTTGATGTTGTTGGCGTAGGTGAGGACGTGCTCGGTGAACATGGTGTTCTGGTACTGCACCGCGATCTCGACGACGTTGCCCTCGATCTCGCGCTCCACGTACATCGGTCGCGCGTTGACCACGTTGCGGTTGGCGTTGAGGTGGGCCACGAACGCCTGGATGCCGCCCTCGAAGTAGAAGGTGTACTCGTAGCCGGCCTTCTCGTCGCGCAGGACGATGGTGATCGCCTTGTTGAGGAAGGCCAGCTCGCGCAGGCGGTTGGCCACGATCTCCCAGGAGAAGTCGCGCTCGGGGAAGATCTCGGGGTCGGGCCAGAAGCGCACCAGGGTGCCCTGCTTGTCGGTGCGCCCGTCTTTCTCGACCGGCGCCTGGGGCACGCCCCGCTGGTAGCTCTGGCGCCACAGCGAGCCTTCCTTGTAGACCTCGACGTCGAGCCGCTCGGCGAGCGCGTTGACGACCGACAGGCCGACGCCGTGCAGGCCGCCCGACACCTTGTAGCCGCCGCCGCCGAACTTGCCGCCGGCGTGCAGCTTGGTCAGCACCACCTCCAGCGCCGAGCGCTTCTCGGTGGGATGCATGTCGACGGGGATGCCGCGCCCGTTGTCGAGCACCGACACCGAGCCGTCGGCGTGCAGGGTGGTGATGATCAGGTCGCAGTAGCCCGCCAGCGCCTCGTCGATGGCGTTGTCGACCAGCTCCCAGATGAGGTGGTGCAGGCCGCGCGTGTCGGTCGAGCCGATGTACATGCCGGGACGGCGGCGCACCGGCTCCAGGCCCTCGAGCACCTGGATCTGCTGCGCGCCGTAGTCGTCATCGCCCTTCTTGCGGCCGCGGCCGGACGGGGCCGGGGTGGAGGAGGGGGTGGCGTCGGCGGCGGGGGCCGGCTCGGGGGCGGCGGCGGCCTGGTCCGGGTCGAGGTCGTCGGGGCGTGCGTTGTCGTCTGTCAGGGGAGGCTCCGGAATGCGCGTTGAAGCGAGGTCAGGAGAGACAGCCCGCCGTGGCGGCGGGCGAGCGTGCTAGGACGTGGAGTGAGCTTCAAACAAGACATATTCTACCAGGCCAAAGCCATGCGACGGCCCTCTCACGCGCTCTGCGGCTCGCGCCCCCCAGACGCGTGGAGGGACACGTTCGCGCCACGGAGCCCGCCACAGCGGCCGCGTCATCGCGCCATCCCCGCCCGGTCCGGGCGCCCACCCGTCCACCGGGACAGTACCCTCTGAGCACCGCCACCACCAGGCCGCCGCCCCACCCCGCCATGCCCGACCAGCCCACCGACACCACCACCCCCGCCGAGCCCGCCGCGCCACCCGGCGGCGCCGGGAACGGCCGCGCCCCCGCGCTGCCCGAGAACCCCGAGCAGCGCCGCAGGCTGATCCACCAGCTCCGCCGCAACTGGCGCGAGGAGATGCAGTCGGCCCGGCTCTACCGCACCCTCGCCCTGGGCCAGCCCGAGGGCCCGCACCGGGCGCTGCTCCTGGAGATGTCCGGCCACGAGCTGCGCCACGCCTACCACTGGCGCCGCCGCCTCGAAGAGCTGGGCGGCGAGGCCCCCGCCGTGCGCTCCGGCCCGCGCGAGTTGATCCTCCCCGTGCTCGCCCGCGCCTTCGGCCTGCCCAGCGTGCTCAGCCTCATCGAGGGCGGCGAGTCCCGCGGCAAGCTCGACTACATCCGCCAGGCGCAGTTCCTCCCCGACAAGGCGTCGCGCGACATCGCCGGCTCGATCATCCCCGACGAGCGCCGCCACCAGGGCGCCGCGGCCCGCATGCGCGGCGACACCGCGGGCGAGGAGCGCTCCCAGCGCGGCGGCCACGTCGGCGACTTCGTCCGCGACCTCATCTTCGGCCTCAACGACGGCGTGGTCAGCAACTTCAGCCTCATCTCCGGCGTGGCCGGGGCCGACACTTCGCACAGCGTCGTGCTGCTCGCCGGCGTGGCCGGGCTGATCGCGGGTGGGGTGTCGATGGCCGCGGGCGCCTATCTCAGTAACAAGTCGCAGGCCGAGGTGGTCGCCGAGGAGGTCCGCCGCGAGGCCGAGGAGATCGACTACGCGCCCGAGGAGGAGCGCGACGAGCTGCGTCGCATCTACCGGCTCAAGGGCTTCAGCGAGGAGGAGGTGGAGATCCTGGTCCGGCGCATCACCGCCGACCGCCAGCGCTGGCTGGAGACGCTGGTCACCGAGGAGCTCGGCCTGTCCATCAAGGGCGGCCCGCCGCCTCTGCTCGACGCCATGTTCGCCGGCGGCGGCTTCGCCATCGGCGCCCTGGTGCCCCTGCTGCCCTACCTGTTCGCCTCCGGCACCGGCGCGCTCGTCGCCGCCGCCGTCCTCAGCGTGGTCGGCCTCTTCCTCATGGGCGCGAGCAAGACGCTGGTCACCTCACGGAGCGTGGTGCGCAGCGGGATGGAGATGGTGGTGGTCGGCGTCGCCGCGGCGGCGGTGACCAACGCGGTCGGCCGCCTCATCGGCGGAGGTCACGCCGCCTAGCGACCCGCCGCCCGCAAGCAGCGAAAACCCCCGGAGCGGCGCGAATGCCACTCCAGGGGCGGAAGGGAGGGGGGCGAAGGAAGTCGCGCTAGGCGACGGCGCGCACCCTCGGCGACGCCAGGATGCGCAGGAAGGCGATGAGGATCAGGGCCGCCGCCAGGAACACCACCATGGCGATCACCGAGCTCACCTCGAGCGCGCCGCTGCCGCCGATGGCATGGTCCTGGACCATGGGACGGAACGGCGCGACCAGCGGCCCGGCGATGCCGTAGATGAAGCTGACGAACCCGGCGTCCGGGTTGGCCGCGACCGCCTTGAAGATGACCCGCAGCCCGACGATGAGCTCCGACACCAGCCACAGCAGCATCACCATCTGGCTGAGCCGGCGCACCGGGCTGAGGCCCGTGGCCACCTTGGGCTCTCCGGCGACGGCCGTCTCCGGAGCCGCGGCGGTTGCGGGTGCCGCCGTGGTGGCGACGGGCTCCTCCTTGGTCGACGCTGCCGGAGCCGTGCCCCCCCGCGACGGATTCGGGGACCAGGCGCGGCCGCTGTCCCTGCCGGCGGTCCGCGCCGCCGACACGGGCTCGCTGGTCCCGGTCGGGCGCGTGGTGACTTCTGCCATGGCGATGTGGCCTCCGCTTCCGAGCCGATCGTTGGTGGCACGATAGCATTCAAGGTGTCAGCGTGTCTATCACATGCAGCGCCGCCGTGCGCGCCACCGGGTAGCCTCTGCCCATGCCCCTCGACGAGTACCGTCGCAAGCGCAACTTCGAGCGCACCCCCGAGCCGCGCGGGGGTGAGGGCGCGCAGCGGCCGGGTGCGGCGCCGGGCACGCTCTTCCCCGGCTGGGACGCGCTCCCCGCCGGGCAGCGCTTCTGTGTCCAGATGCACCGAGCCAGCCGCCTGCACTGGGACCTCCGCTTCGAGCACAACGGCGTCCTCCTCTCCTGGGCCGTGCCCAAGGGCCCGACCATGGACCCCTCGATCCGCCGCCTCGCCGTCCAGGTCGAGGACCACCCCATCGAGTACGGCGACTTCGAGGGCGTCATCCCCGAGGGCTACGGCGCCGGCACCGTCCTCCTCTGGGAAGCCGGCATCCGCGAGTGGGAGCCCGAGACCGCCGCCGACGTCGACGCCGCGCTGCGCAAGGGCGACGTCAAGTTCATCCTCCACGGCGTCAAGCTGCGCGGGCGCTTCGCCCTGGTGCGCAGCCACTCCCGCACCGGGTCCGAGAAGGACTGGCTGCTGATCAAGAAGAAGGGCGACGAGGTGGTCCCCGGCTTCGACGCCGCCGAGCACGCCTGGTCGGTGAAGACGGGCCGCACCATGGAGGAGATCGCCGCCGGTCGCGGCGCCCACGCCGAGGAGATCTGGCGCAGGCGCGACGAGCAGCTCACCGACCTGCTCGGCGACGCCCCCCGCCACGAGCTCCCCCGCGACCTCCGCCCCATGCTCGCCGAGCCCATCGACCGCCCCTTCACCGCCGACGGCTGGGCCTGGGAGCTGAAGTACGACGGCGTCCGCGCGCTGGTGTCGGTGCGCGACGGGGCGGTGTCGGTGACCAGCCGCAAGGGCCGCGACGAGACCGCGCGCTACCCCGAGGTGCGTCGCGTCGCCGAGGCGCTGCTGCTGCGCGACGCGGTGGTGGACGGGGAGATCGTCGCCTTCGACGACGCGGGCAAGCCGTCCTTCGAACGCCTGCAGTCGCGCATCAACCTGGTGCACGACATGGACGTGGCGCGCGCCGCCGCGGCGACGCCCGTTGCCTTCGCCGCCTTCGACCTGCTCTCGGCCGATGGTCGCGATTTGCGTGACCTGCCCTTGTCGCAACGCAAACGCGCCCTGCGGGCGGTGCTGCGCGACGCCCCCGGCGTGGTGTACGTCGACGACGTGGAGCGCGAGGGCGTCGCCTTCTTCGACGCGGTCAAGGCGCAGGGATTGGAGGGTGTGGTCGGCAAGCAGGTCGCGTCGCGCTACGAGGCGGGACGGCGCGCGCGCTCGTGGGTGAAGGTGAAGGCGTGGAACACGCAGGACTGCGTCATCGCCGGCTGGACCGCGGGACGCGGCGGTCGCGGCGCGCTGGGCGCACTGGTGCTCGGCGTCTACGAGGGCGACACGCTGGTGCACGCGGGCCAGGCGGGCAGCGGCCTCGACGGGCCGACCATCCGCACCCTGCTCGACATGCTCGAACCGCTGCGCACCGACACGTCTGCTTTGAGCACCGTGCCGCAGACCGACCAGCCGGCGGCGTGGGTGCGTCCGGAGCTGGTCTGCGAGGTGCGCTTCACCGAGTGGACCACCTCGGGGACGATGCGGCATCCGACCTTCCTGCGCCTGCGTCCCGACGTCGCGCCACGCGACTGCGTGCGCGAACGACCGCTCGCCGCGGACACAGTTGTGGACGGCGGTGGCAAGAACGGCGCGCCGCGCAGTCACGCAAAAAATCCTCAGGCCGCGGGAGAAACGCCTCCCCGGCGTGGAAGCGCCCGATCCGCGGCCGTTCCGAGCGAGACACGTCCCCCCGTCGCGGAGTCTGTCCCCTGGCCCGGCCCCTCCGCCGAGGTGCAGGAATCCCTGCAGCGCCTGCAGTCCGCCAACCCCAACGACACCATCGACATCTGCGGCCGCACCCTCAAACTCACCAACCTCGACAAGCCCTTCTGGCCCGAGGACGGCTACACCAAGCGCGACCTCATCGCCCACTACGTCCGCTTCGGCGAGCTGATGCTCCCCTACCTCTACGACCGCCCGCTGTCGATGCAGGTCTTCCCCGACGGCATCCACGGCGCCAGCTTCTGGCGCAAGGACAAACCCAAGTACGCCCCCGACTGGATCACGAGCTGGCGCTACGAGGGCGAGGACGCCACCAAGGACTGGATCCTCCCCCGCGAGGTGGCAACACTCGCATGGGTCGCAAACGCCGGCGTCATCGACTTCCACCCCTGGCACTCGCGCTACGACGCGCCCTACCAGCCCGACTGGGCCGTCTTCGACCTCGACCCTTTCGAGCCGGCAACCTTCCGCGACGTCTGTGACGTGGCCAAGCTGGTCAAGGCGGCCCTCGACCACTACGGCCTGCGCGGGCTGCCCAAGCTGAGCGGCCAGACTGGCCTGCAGATCTACGTCCCCATCCGCCGCGGCCCGACCTACGACGCGGTGCGCAAATGGGTCGAGGAGGTGGGCCGCGCCATCGGTCGCGTCGTGCCCGACCGCATCACGTGGGACTGGAGCGTGAGCAAGCGCACCGGCAAGCTGCGCATCGACTACACGCAGAACATCCTCAACAAGACGCTCGCCGGTCCCTACGCCGTCCGCCCCGCGCCGGGCGCGCCGGTGTCGATGCCGATCGCCTGGGAGGAGCTGGACGATCCCACACTGCGTCCCGACGGCTGGACCATCCGTACCGCGGAGCAGCGCGTCCGCGAGGTCGGCGACCTCTTCCGCGGCGTGCTGCGGCAGGACCAGGATCTGCCGGTAAGCTGAGCCGCCATGCCGCGGCCGCTCTCGTGTCCCGTCTGCCGCATCGACCTGCCGGAGGGCGACACCCACTGTCCCCGCTGCGGGCTGCGCATCGCCGCACTGCCGCGCCGCCCCCGCCACGCGGTCGCCGCCGATGCCAGCACCAGCGCCGCCGTCGACAGCGCCGGCGCGCCGCTGACCGTCGCCGAGGCGCTGAGTCGCGGTGCGCTGGGCGGCGTGGCCCTGGTGCTGCTCTCGGCGCTGGTCGCCCTTGTGGTGACGCGCGGCAACGCCTTCGCCGCAGGCATGAGCAATGCCACCTTCTTCGCCGGCGGGGTCACGGTGACGGCGGCGGTGGTGCTGGGCGGACTGCGCATCCGCCGGGTGCTGGACAGCGTCGAGACGATGCGGCGTCGCGCCCTGCACGGCCCCGACCGGCTGGCCCACGACCACGTCCGGCTGGCGGTCGCCGTCGCCGGGGGGATGGCCCTGGTGGTGGCGGTGGTCCTGGCGGTGGTCGCCCACTAGCCGCCGGCGCCATACATCCGTGCGGGCGCCACGCTCAGAACCGGCGCGTTCCCCCGTACAATTTCTACACGATGGCGGTCCTGCTGCTCAATGCCTCGATGCAGCCGCTGAACGTGATCAGCCGGCGCCGCCTCATCGTGCTCCTGAGCAAGCAGCGGGTTGCCTTCCTCAGTGAGGAGGCGGAGCTCGAAGCGGCCGCCGCCCTGGCCGGTCGCCGCCTGCCCGAGGGGGTGGTGATGGTGCGGCTGCTGCGCACCATCCACGTCCCCCGCCGCATGCTCCGGCCCAACCGTCGCAACCTGCTGCTGCGCGACGACCACTCCTGTCAGTACTGCGGGTTCGTCGGGCCGGCCTCGGAGCTGACCATCGACCACGTCGTGCCGGTGTCGCGCGGAGGGGCGCCGAGCACCTGGGAGAACCAGGTGGTGGCGTGCAAGAAGTGCAACTGGAGGAAGGCGAACCGGACGCCGGAGGAGGTGGGGTTGAAGCTGCGGCGGGCCGCCAAGCCGTTGACCCACGAGTACGCGCACATCCTGTTCCTGCGGTATCCGGAGTTGAAGGTGGCGTACGAGGCGCTGGTCGCCTAAGCGCCGCGGCGGGTGCGTTCCGACAGCCGGTGCAGCAGGGCGTCCCGGTTGGCGATGCGAGCGAGCATGAGCGCCTCCTCGACTCCCGGCATGGCCCGCAGTGGAGCGCGTTCGACCGCGGCGGCGAACACCGCCTCGACCCCGTCGAGGTGAGCGCCCAGCAGTGAGAGCAGCACCGCGCGCATCAGGTCGGGATCGGACACCCCGGAGCCGAGCGCATCCGCAAACCCAGGCAGCAGCTCCCCGCGCCGCCCCTCGACGATCAGGTCGGTGATCCCCAGCACGGCATCGGCGAAGCGGTCGCCGACCATCTCGGCCGCGATCTCCCAGAAGGCGGCCGCGGGAACCTCGGCGGACATCTCCTGCAGCGCCGCCATCTTCAGCGGGATCTCGTCGCGCAGCGAGGTTCGGCAGGCGAGCCAGAGGGCGGTGTCGTCACCCGCCGCACCCAGCACCGCAAGCGCGGTCCGCGCGGGCTCGCCCGACAGCGAGCGCGGCCCGCTGACCAGCCGCGCCGCGACGAAGCGTGCCTCCTGCGGCTCCAGCGGCCGCATCGCCGCCAGCGCCAGACCCCGCAGCACGCAGGCCGGATCGCCCCGAGGCGTCTCGACGTACAGCGCCGACGCCGCGCGATAGAACGGCAGCGCCCGCCGCTCCGGCTCGCGCGCCAGCAGCCGCACGCACGACTCCAGGATGTCGGTGTGGCGCCGCTCCCCGAGCGCACCTGCCAGCATCGCTTCGCCCAACGCCAGCACGGCATCGCGGACCTCGCCATCCACGCCGGAGAGCAGCGCCAGAGCATCGAGCGCCGGCACCACCCGCGAGCGGTCCACCTTGCCCGACTCGCACGCGGCCGTCAGCGCCTGAAGCGCGGCAGAACGGTTCCACGTCGTCGGCATCGGCGGCGCCGAGTCTGCCACCGCGCGCACGTTGCGGACGACTCCGGCCGAAACAAACGGGTGTTCGTCGCAAGATTGCAACGGGCGAACAGATGGTTCACTCGCGGAGGGCGCGCGCCTATACTCGGCCACATGCCCCGATCGATGTGGCGCGGCGCCATCAGCTTCGGCATGGTCGCCATCCCGGTGCGGATGTACGTGGCCACCGAGTCGAAGAGCGTGTCGTTCCGCCTGCTCTGTCCCAACGACCACACCCCGATCAAGAACAAGCGGTGGTGCGAGGTCGAGCAGAAGGAGGTGGGCTGGAACGAGGTGGTGCGCGGCTACGAGGTCTCGCCCGGCGAGTACGTGGTCATCGACGACAAGGACCTCGACAACCTGCCCCTGCCCAGCTCGCACACCATCGACATCCTCGAATTCGTGCCCGACGTGGAGATCGACGCCGGGCTCTACGTCAAGGGCGCGTACTACCTGGAGCCGGAGTCGGTCGGCGTCAAGCCGTACTACCTGCTCAAGAAGGCGCTCGAAGAGGCGGGCAAGGTGGCCATCGGCAAGATCGCCCTGCGCGACCGCGAGCACCT
>DATMMX010000044.1:0-97985 GCA_035569495.1 Candidatus Angelobacter sp.
ATCATCCAGGAGGAGCTCTCCTGGGGTGACGCGGGCACCGCGGTGGCGATCATGGCCAGCGGCCTGGCCGGCGCCGGCATCCTGGCCATGGGCACCGAGGAGCAGAAGGAGAAGTACATCGGCATGCTCTGTGATCCCAAGCAGCTGCACCTCGCGGCCATGGGACTCACCGAGCCCGGCTCCGGCTCCGACTCGCTCTCGCTGGCCACCACCGCGCGCAAGGTGGACGGCGGCTACGTGCTCAACGGCACCAAGCAGTTCTGCACCAACGGCGGCATCGCCGACATCCAGGTGGTCTTCGCCAACACCGACAAGACGCTCGGCCCGGCGGGCATCGCCGCCTTCGTCGTCGACAAGGGCAACCCCGGCATGCGCCAGGGTCGCAAGGAGCGCAAGCTCGGCGTCCGCGCGTCGCACACCGCGCAGGTCATCCTCGAAGACTGCTTCGTCCCCGAGGAGGCGATGCTCGGCCGCGACGCCGACGGCACCATGAGCGGCCCCGGCGCGGTCGGCGCCATGCTCATGCTCGAAGCCACGCGTCCCGCCATCGCGGCCGGCGCGCTGGGCATCGCGCGCGCCGCCTTCGAGTACGCGCGCGACTACTCGCTGGAGCGCGAGCAGTTCGGCAAGCCGATCGCCAAGCACGAGGCCATCGCCTTCAAGATCGCCGACATGGCCACCGAGGTCGACGCCGCGCGCCTGCTCACCTGGCGCGCCGGCTGGATGGTCGAGAACGGCATGCCCTTCGCCCGCGCCGAGGGCTCGATGGCCAAGCTCTACGCCGGCGACGTCGCCATGAAGGTGAGCATCGACGCGGTGCAGATCCTCGGCGGCTACGGCTACATCAAGGAGTACCCGGTGGAGCGCTTCATGCGCGACGCCAAGATCTACCAGATCTGGGAAGGCACCGCCGAGATCCAGCGCCTGGTGATCTCCCGCTACATCCTCGGTGAGCGCACCGCCGCGCAGCGTCGCGAGACCATGGCCAAGAAGGCGAGCTGAGCCCTCGACGCGCGCCCGGCGGGCCCGGCGTCCCGTCGCGATTCGTTCACGAGGCGTGCACGGAGGCCCGCGGGCGCGTACACCGTGGGCCCATGCGCAGCACCGCGTCCCGCATCGGCGCGCTCGCGGCCGCCCTCAGCGCGGCCGTCGCCCTCGCGGCCGGCGGCACCGGGGCCACCGCGGCCGGCCCCGGTGGCATCTCCCTGTCGCCCGCCCATGCCGACCCCGCCAACCCGGCGACCCGCGCCTACTTCATCCGCAGCGTCCAGCCGGGCCACGGCTTCAGCGACGCGGTGGTGGTCACCAACCAGGGCGACTCGTCCGCCGACCTCATCGTCAGCGCGGTCGACGGCCTCACCGGCGCCACCTCCGGCGCCGTGTACGCCAACCGGCAGGACCCGGTGTCGAGGGCGGGCGCCTGGATCAAGCCGCAGAGCGGCACTGTGACGGTCGGCGCGCACGCCACCATCCAGGTGCCCTTCACGGTCAGCGTCCCGGCGGGCACCACGCCCGGCGACCACCTCGGCGGCATCGCCGTCGAGGGCGCCCACCCCACCACCTCCGGGCAGGGCGTGGCGGTGACCACGGTGCTGCGCTCCGTGGTCGGCGTGCTCGTCCAGGTCCCCGGTCCCGCCGCCGCGCACTTCCACGTCGACGCCGCCGTGGTGCAGCCGCTGCCCGGAACCCGGCTCGCCTCGCTGGTGGTCACCCTCGGCGACGACGGGCAGCTGCTCGGCAAGCCCACCCTGGCGGTGACCCTGAGCGGCCCGGGCGGCTACCACAACACGGTGACCCGCAAGCTCGACACCGTCCTGCCCGGCGACACCATCGCCTTCCCCTTCCCGTGGCCCGACGCGCTCGCCCCGGGGAGCTACGAGGTCGGCGTCGCGCTCAGCGCCGACGGCGCCCCGCCGGTGCAGTTCCACACCACCGCCGCCAACGGCGCCCCGCTCGCCGGCGGCGCCACCCCGACCCCGGCGCCGCCGGCCGCCCCCGTCCAGCCCGCCGCGCCCACCGCCGTGGTCACCGCCGGGGGAGCGGGCGGCCTGCCCATGTGGGTGATCCCGCTCACGGCGGTGGCCGCGCTCTCCCTCGGCCTGTCGACACGATGGCTCGGCCGCCGCTCGCGCTGACCGGCGCCGCGGTGCTGGGCCTGCTCCTGCTGCCCCACGGCGCCGCCGCCTCGCTCAGCCTCACCGCGCCGAGCACGGTGAGCTTCGGGCCGGTCACCCTCAGCGGCGGCGACACCAGCACCACCGCCCAGCCCGCCCTGGCCGTCGCCGACAGCGACGCGGTCAGCACCGGCTGGAACCTCACCCTGAGCACCACCGCCTTCAGCGGCCCCGGCGGCGCGGGCATCCCCGACCCGGCGCTGTCGATCCCCTCGGCGCCGGCCGTGACCTGCACCGGCCCGGGCGGCGTCTGCGCGTCCAACCCGGTCAACACCGTGCTCTACCCGGTGGCGTTCGGCCAGGGCGGGGCGGCGGTGAAGTGGTTCGACGCGGCGGCGGCCAGCGGGCTGGGCAGCTTCAACGTGGTGCCGACCCTGCAGCTCGCCCTCCCGGCGAGCGTGCGCGCGGGCGCCTACTCGGCAACGCTGACGTGGTCGATCACGGCGGGCCCGTGACATCGCCTTCACCTTCCTTCATCTGGGTGTGGCACGAACGCGCCCACCGGTGGGTGTCCGGGTGACACATTGCCTGCATGACGACGCATCGCATTAGCTCCCTCGCCGCGGCCGCAATCGCCGCCGCTGCGCTGCTGCTCACCTCGGTGGCCGCGGCCGCGTCGACGGCCAGCGCCACCATCACCGCGGGGTCGCTCGGCTTCGTCTCGACGCCGGGCAACGTGACCTTCAGCGCCACCCTCACCGGCCAGGACCAGACGGTCACCACCACCCTGCCGCTGGACGTCAGCGACGCCACCGGCTCGGGCGCCGGCTGGAACCTCACGGCCACCTCGACCACCTTCACCAGCGGCGCCCACAGCCTCGCCGCCGCCGCGGTCAACGCCACGCCCACCGACGTGTGCGACGCCAACGCGACGCACTGCGCGACGGCCACCAACACCATCACCTACCCGTACACCATGCCCGCGGGCGCCACCGCGCCGACGGCCACCAAGATGTTCGACGCCGGCCTCAACACCGGCATGGGCGACCAGACGGTGACGCCGACCTTCTCCCTGGTGCTCAACTCGGGCACCACCTACTCGGGCACCTACGCGTCGGTCTGGACCATCTCGCTGGTCAGCGGCCCGTAGCTCGCAGCACCTGCTCGTCCCGGGTCGCGATAATGCCCAGCGACCCAGATCGACGAAGTTGGAGCGCTGCATGTTCGACCTGACCGGCAAGGTCGCCGTGGTCACCGGCGGTTCGCGCGGCCTCGGCCGGGCCGACTGCCTCGCCCTGGCCCGCGCCGGCGCCGACGTGGTGGTGACCGACATCCTCGTCGAGTCCGACCCCGAGCTGCAGCAGAAGGCGCAGGAGTCGGGCTCGGCGCTGGCCCAGTTCTTCAGCTCGCAGAACGTCGTCTACTCCGAGGCGACCAGCGAGGAGATCCGCGGCATGGGGCGGCGCTCGGCGGCGATCCGCATGGACGTCACCGACCGCGAGCAGATCCACGAGGTCTTCCGCCAGGTCGTCAGCGAGTTCGGCTCCATCGACATCCTGGTCAACAACGCGGCCACCCTCGACCACGTCGCCCAGGTGGACGCGCAGAACGACGACCTGTGGGACCGCGACGTGCGCGTGAACCTCAGCGGCGCCTTCAACTGCACCAAGGCGGCGTTCCCCTACATGCGCGAGCGCGGCTGGGGACGCATCGTGTTCATGGCATCGGTGGCAGGAACTCTGGGCGGCTTCGGCCAGGCGTCGTACGCGGCCACCAAGGCGGCGGTGATCGGGCTGGGCAAGTCGGTGGCGCTGGAGGGCGCGCGCTACGGCATCACCGCCAACATCGTGGCCCCGGGCATCATCGCCACCGAGGCGTTCAAGATGGGCAACCCCAAGATGAACGACCGCATGGTGCTGCGCACCGCGATGCGCGCACCCGGCGATCCCGACGACGTCGCCAACGCGATCGTCTACCTCTGCTCGCCGGAGGCCAAGTACGTCACCGGACAGGTGCTCCACGTGGCCGGCGGCATCGACCTGTTCACCTTCTAGAGGACACCATGGCCGACGTGCAGCAGCAACAGCTTGTCGAGGTGCGGCGCGAGGGCGGGATCGCCACCGTGCTGATGAACCGGCCCCCCGTCAACGCCATCGCGCCCGACCTGCTCACCGCTTTCGACGCCGCCATGGCCGAGCTGGGCGCGGACGAGTCGGTGCGCGTGGTGGTGGTGACCAGCGCCTTCCCGCGCTACTTCATGGCCGGCGCCGACATCAAGATGATGGCGTCCTCCACGCCGCGGGGCGGTGAGGACGCCTTGCGCAACAGCCCCTTCGCCATCGTCGAGCGCACCCCCAAGCCGGTGATCGCGGCGATCAACGGGCACGCCCTCGGCGGCGGCTGCGAGCTGGCCCTGTGCTGCGACTACCGCCTGATGATCGACGACGGCCGCAGCACCATCGGCCTCACCGAGACCTCGCTGGGCATCATTCCCGGCGCGGGCGGGACGCAGCGGCTGCCGCGGCTGGTCGGTCGTGCGCGCGGGTTGCAGATGATCCTCGAAGGGCGCCGGCTCACCGCGCCCGAGGCGCTGCAGATCGGGCTGGTCGACGCGGCGCTGTCGCCGGACGACTTCGACACCGCGGTGCAGGCCAAGGCGGCGGCGCTCGCGGGGATGGCGACCGCGGCGCTGGCGCGGGCCAAACGGGCCGTCCTCGAAGGGCTGGAGATGCCGCTGGGCGACGGGCTGCGGCTGGAGCGCGAGCTGTTCTTCGACGTGGTCAAGACTGCGGACGCCGCCGAGGGGCTGGCCGCGTTCGTCGCCAAGCGTCCCGCCAACTTCACCGGCAGGTAAGGGCCGCGGCTGCCGTGCCCTGGCGGCCCGACCATCTTCTCTGTGGCGTCACCTACATGCCCGCGGAGGTGGGGCCGTGGCTGTGGCACGAGTTCGACGCCGAGCGCACCCGCCGCGACCTGCGCCGGATTCGCGGCGCGGGTCTGGGCGTGCTGCGCGTGCCGCTGGCGTGGGACGCCTTCGTGCCCACGCCGCGCCAGGTCGACCGCCACCGGCTGCGCGACCTGGAGACGCTGCTCGGCATCGCGGTGGAGAACGAGCTCCAGGTGGTGCCGGTGCTCTTCGCGCAGTCGTTCGGCGACTGCGTGCTGCTGCCGCGCTACGCCGTGGCGCGCGGCCAGCGGCGCCGCGGAGTTCGTGTCATCAGTGACGGAATCATCGAGCCCGGCGCACCGCGTGACGTGTGGAACGACCCGCTGATGCTGGAGGTCCAGGTGATGTGGCTGGAGCAGACGCTGCGCGCCTTCGCCAACCACCCCGCGCTGCTCGCCTGGGACCTCGGCCACGATCCCGCGAGCACCTGCCGGCCGATCCGCATCGCCCACGTCGAGGCGTGGGCGCGCACGATGGGGGAGATGGTGCGGGCGACCCAGGACCCGTGCTGGATGACGCTCGGCGCCGACGACGTGCTCACCGCGCGCGGCATGCGGCTGTCGGTGGTGGCCCCGCACGTCGACGCGCTGGGCATGGTGGTGATGCCCCAGCGGCTGCGTCTCGACGGGGCGCCGCTGGATCCGCGCGGCGTGGAGTTCGTGGTGCGGCTGGCGCAGCGGCTGGCCGCGCCGGGGGCTTCGGCGTCACCCCCGCCGCTCGTCGCGGTGACGGGTGTGGCGGCCGAGCCGGTCGCGGAGTGGGAGGAGGCGGCGGCGATGGCCGACCAGGTGGTCGAGGCGATCGCTCCGGTTGATCCGCGCGACGCGGTCCGGCACAGCGGCGACCTCCTGGAGCGGCTGCCCGAGGCCGGAGCGGTCACGGTGCTCAGCGCGCTGTGGAGCGACCTCGGCCCGCGGCCCATGGTGGCGCCGCCGTACGACCGCCGCCCCTGGTTGGGCCGGTGCGGGCTCGCCGCCGCGGACGGCGCGCTGAAGCCGCACGGACAGATGTGGTCCGACTGGGCGCGTCGCGACGTGGACGCGGGAGCGCCCGCACCGTGGCCGTCGGGCGCGCTCGACGAGGCGCAGTGGTACGAGAACCTACCGGACGCGTCGAACGACCTGTTTGCACGCTTCCGTGCAGATTTCGACGTTGTGGGGGAATAGCTGTTCGGGGTCGAGTTGGAGCGTAAGCGGGCACCGCACGCGTGCACCCTTGCTATCCTCGAACCACGTCCGACATTCGCTACCTCAGCGGAGGAAACCCGTGCCCGCAGGCAGAATCAAGAAGATCATTCCCGACCGGGGCTTCGGCTTCGTTCGCGCCGACGACGGCAACGAGGTGTTCTTTCACCGCACCGAGCTGACCCTCGCCGAGTTCGACAACCTGGAAGAGGGCCAGGCCGTCGAGTTCGACATCGTCGACAGCCCGAAAGGGCCGCGAGCTCGCAATCTGCGTCAAGCAAGCTGACGCATCTCGCTCGCCGCGGCTCTTCCGCACGCTGACGCGCGCCGTGGGGGGAGCACCCCCACGCCATCATTCGCCGCTGGAGTGCGGCCGAACGACAGCGTTCCCCCCGGCGCCCGGAACCTGCGCCAGGCGAGTTAGTCGCCCTCGGCGGGGAGCGGCCGCATCTCCAGGAGTCGGGCCACCGCCGCGTCCACGCGCGCCGCGTCGGCGCCGCTGACGCGCAGGATCAAGCGCCGCGTCTCCGTCTGCGGGTACGACCCGACCGACACGTCGGGGAACTCCCGCTCCAGGATCTGCATCGGCTCGAAGAACTGCGCCTCGATGGCGTAGCCGTACTCGATCTGCCGCACCACCGGCGCGCTTCCTCCGGCGAACCACCGCGGCAGGATCTCCTCGCTGACGATCGCCTGCATCTCCCGCGGGATCCCCGGCGTCACGAACAGCCAGCGGTCGACGCCGTCCTCCGGCTGCCCCACCGGGTAGGCCAGCCCGGACGCCATGCCGCGCCGGTTGCTCAGCACCACCGCCCCTTCGGGCACGGCGGCCATGCGCGCGTTGGCCTCGCTGATCTCCGTGGTCTCCACCCACCCCGCCGCGTGCATGCGCTCGACGATGCCCTGGATGTGGGCACGCGCCTCGGGGCTCTCGGCGATCGGCCGCCCCAGCGCCCGGGCCACGGCGGCCAGGGTGCGGTCGTCGGTGGTCGGTCCCACGCCGCCGCAGACGAAGACGCGCGGGGCGTCGGCGACGGCGCGGTGGATGGCGGCGACGATGTCCTCGTCGCGGTCGGCGACCACCTCGATGCGCCGCACCGGCCAGCCCGCCTCCCGCACCTGCTGGGCCAGCCAGTGGGAGTTGGTGTCGAGGGTGAAGCCGCCGAGCAGCTCGTCGCCGACGGCGACGATGACGGTCGAATCCGGCCCGGGGTTCATCAGCGCGGAGGGTACGCCGCGAGGGCATCCGGGGGTCGGGCGCGTCGAGGGTCCGCCCGGCTACAATGCCGCGCGACCCGTGACCCAGCCATGTCCGCGCGCCTTGGGGAGGTTGCGCCGGGAGTGGCTGCCGTGAGGAATCTATGACACTCAACGTACTCGTGCCCATCGGCCTCGCCGGTGTGCTTGCCCTGCTCTACGCCGTGTACCTGATCAGCTGGACGCTGCGCCAGCCGGAGGGCAACGAGCGGATGCGCGAGATCGCGCGCGCCATCCAGGAGGGCGCGCAGGCGTACCTCAACCGGCAGTACTCGATCATCGCCGTGATCGGCGCGCTCATCGCCATCCTGCTCGGCTTCGCGCTGAGCTGGAAGACGGCCGTGCTCTTCGTGCTCGGCGCGGTGCTCAGCGGCGCAGCCGGATACGTGGGCATGAACATCTCGGTGCGCGCCAACGTGCGCACCGCGGAGGCGGCGCGCGCGGGGCTCAACCCGGCGCTGCGGATGGCCTTCCGCGGCGGCGCGGTGACCGGCCTCTTCGTCGTCGGCTTCGGGCTCATCGGCGTGGTCGTCGCCTACGGCGTCTTCCGCGACTTCGACGCGCTGACCGGCTTCGCCTTCGGCGCCTCGCTGATCTCCGTGTTCGCCCGCCTCGGCGGCGGCATCTACACCAAGGCGGCCGACGTCGGCGCCGACCTGGTGGGCAAGGTCGAGGCCGGCATCCCCGAGGACGACCCCCGCAACCCCGCGGTCATCGCCGACAACGTCGGTGACAACGTCGGCGACTGTGCGGGCATGGCGGCCGACCTCTTCGAGACCTACGCCGTCACCGCGGTGGCGGCGATGCTGCTCGGCTCGCTGACCTTCAAGAACCCCGACGGCAGCCCGCGCCTGGGCTTCATCGTCTACCCGCTGATCCTCGGCGGCATCGGCATCCTGGCCTCGATCGTCGGCTCGCTGTTCGTCAAGATGCCGCGCAGCGGCTGGATCATGGGCGCGCTCTACAAGGGCCTGCTCGGCTCGGCGTTCATCGCGCTGCCGCTCTTCTACCTGGCCACCTGGCTGCTCGACGTGCACGGCGAGCTGGGCGGCGTCGGCATCCCCGCCTGGAACCTGTTCTGGTGCGCGGTCATCGGCGTCGGCGCCACGGTGCTGCTGGTGGCCATCACCGAGTTCTTCACCGGCTCGCAGTTCTGGCCGGTGCGGACCATCGCCAAGGCGTCGGAGACGGGCCACGCCACCAACATCATCGCCGGCCTGGCGATCGGCATGGAGGCCACCGCGCTTCCGGTTGTGGTCATCGGTGTCAGCATCTTGCTGTCGGCGTGGCTGGCCGGGCTGTACGGCATCGGCATCGCCGCCATGGGCCTGCTCTCGATGACCGGCATCATCGTCGCCATCGACTCCTACGGCCCGATCACCGACAACGCCGGCGGCATCGCCGAGATGGCCGACATGCCCGAGTCGGTGCGCAAGGTGACCGACCCGCTCGACGCCGTGGGCAACACCACCAAGGCGGTGACCAAGGGCTACGCCATCGGCTCGGCCGGGCTGGCGGCCCTGGTGCTGTTCGCCAGCTACACCGACGTGCTCCGCCAGCACAACGGCGGCAAGATCTTCTCCTTCGACCTGACCCTGCCGCAGGTGATCGTCGGCCTCTTCTTCGGCGGCATCATGCCCTTCCTCTTCGGCGCGCTGTCGATGCTCGCCGTGGGCCGCGCCGCCGGCGGTGTGGTCGAGGAGGTGCGCCGCCAGTTCCGCGAGATGCCGGGGATCATGGAGGGCACCACCAAGCCGCTCTACGGCCGCGCGGTCGCCCTGGTCACCGCGGCGGCGCAGAAGGAGATGATCATTCCCGGCCTGCTGCCGGTGCTGGCGCCGATCGTGGTCGGCCTGCTCTTCGGCCCGCAGGCGCTGGGCGCCTTCCTGCTCGGCACCATCGTGGTCGGCCTGTTCATGGCCCTGCAGATGACCAGCGGCGGCGGCGCCTGGGACAACGCCAAGAAGTACATCGAGGACGGCCACCTCGGCGGCAAGGGGACGCTGGCCCACCAGGCTGCGGTCACCGGTGACACCGTCGGCGACCCCTACAAGGACACCGCGGGCCCGGCGATCAACCCGATGATCAAGGTCATCAACATCATCGCCATCCTGCTGGCGCCGACCATCGCCGTCCACCACCTCTTCTACTGAGCGCGGACAGATGATCGGCGGTGCCGCCAAGCTCGCCACCTTCCCACTGCGGCGGCGGCTGATCGGCGCGGGCATCATGCTGGTCGGCGTCTTCTTCGTCGGCCTCGGCTTCTTCGTCAACCTGACCAACGACCCGGTGCACGGCAGCATCCCGCTGCTCCTCCCCGGCCAGGGCGACGCGCTGCGCATCCCGCTCGGCTCGCACACCGCTGCGGGCATCCTGCAGCACGCCTTCGACCACCCGCTGTTCACCAGCAACACGGTGCGTGAGCTGGGCGACGCCGCGACGCGCGCCGGCGTGGTGGCGATGGCGGCGGGGGCGGCGGTCGCCCTGCTGAGCATCTTCGTCCCGCCGCTGCGCGGCTTCGCCGGGCTGGGCGCGGGGCTCGGACTCGCGGGCGACGCGGCGATCAGCGGCGTGCTCTTCGGCGAGAACACCCGCATCACCGCCGACTTCGCCAACCCGCAGATCCACGTCGACCTCGGCGTCGCCCTGTGGGTGTTCGCGGCGGGCTTCGCCATGATCCTGGTTGGTGGCGCCCTCGCCGCGTGGCGCCCGCTGGCGGGGCTGTTCACCGGCATCTCGCTGGCCATCACCGGCGCGGGCCTGGGCGCCGCGCTGGCCGTTGTCCTCGGCGGCAACCACCTGCTCGGCGGTCACTGACGTGCATCATTGGCGCCCATGAGCGCCGCCCCCCGCCTCGGCTACGCCGTCCGCTTCGTCAACTCGCTCGACGCCGCCGTGGGCTTCTACCAGCAGGTGCTCGGTCTTCGCCTGACCAAGCGCACCGATCACTGGGCACAGTTCGACTGCGGCCAGGTCACCCTCGGCCTCTACGAGCGCGCCGCCATGGCCGTCAACCTCGGCGTCGCCGAGCCCGAGCTGGGCACGCCGCCCGGCGCCTTCGAGCTCGCCTTCGAGGTGCCCGACTGCGACGCCGCCTTCCGCGCCGCCCTCGACGCCGGAGCCCGCTCCTTCCGCCCCCCTGAGGACCGCCCCTGGGGCGAGCGCACCGCCTACCTCCTCGACCCCGACGGCGCCCTGGTCGAGCTCTACACGCGCCCCCGCCCCGCCAAGGAGGACGCCGCCGACCACGACATCGCCCGTGGCGCCGCCCAGGGCGAGGCCGAGCGGCGCGCCGAGATGGCCACCCCGTCGTCGGAGAGCGGCCAGGAGCTGAGCGACCCCAGCGACTGACCGTTGGGCCGGGGCGGACGCCGCCACGACGATGGCACCAACGGTTCGAACCAACCACTTGACGCGATCGGGCGACGTCCCTAAGGTCTAGTTCGCCAGTCTGAAGTTGGATCGACGCAATGGGCGGCGGCCGGCTGGCATAGGAAGGGATTGCCGTGAAGAAGCTTTTGATACCCGTTCTTCTGGGCGTGCCGGCCCTGGCCTTGTCGCCGCTGACGGCAAGCGCGGCCGTGGTGGAGGTGGCGGCCTGGGGAAGCACGGCTCCCGGGGGCGTGACGAACCGAGACGCGAACGTCTCCGGATGTGTCTATGGCGGGGTGACCTTCTCCTGCAGCTCGGTGACCGCCGCCGCCGGGGGCACCCAGTGCAACTACGTCGCACTCAGCTTGACCGGGATCTGCAGCGTCAACCTGGTGAACGGCAGCATCGTCAACGGCGCCTATGTCGGTGCCGCCGGCCCGACTGCGGCGGTGTGTGATCACGGTGTCGGAACGAATGACGGCGGAGGCGAGATCGACTTCCAGCCGCTCTCAGGTGGAGGCACACCCGAAGCGGTTCCGGTGACGTTCCACATCGTCGCTCCCAACACCACGGTGACGTTTCCTGGGCAGCAGGTCACGGTGTGGGTGGGAGAGAAGCCGATCACTGTGGACCTTGGCCCGGTGACCGTCACAAGCGCAGCGAACCCGACCGTTTTCTACACCGGCACGAACGTGGATCCGCTCGGACAGGGGTTGGTGCACGTCGACGGGACGTTCTCGTTCGTTTGCGGCAACGGCTCGTCCCAGGGCACCTTCGGTGGCGAGCTGAGCTGAACGGCCTGTCAAGGGTGGCTGAGGCCGGGAGCCTCCGCCACCCCGCTCAGCGGCTCGCGGCGGCCTCGGTCGCGTCGGTAGCATTGGAAGGCAAGTGGATGAGTACCAGATCGAGATCAACGAGGTTCGCCGCACCCTGTCGCGGCTCAAGGCGGACAAGGCCGCCGAGTCGCTGATCGAGGAGTACGAGGCCGAGCTGCGCAACCTGCGCGCGCTCTACCAGGCGGCGATCGACACCATGCAGGCCGGCCAGGCCGAGCCGCGGATGCG
This sequence comes from Candidatus Angelobacter sp., assembly GCA_035569495.1. Classification (GTDB taxonomy): domain Bacteria; phylum Chloroflexota; class Dormibacteria; order Aeolococcales; family Aeolococcaceae; genus DASRDZ01. The sequence continues at coordinate 11,939 of DATMMX010000044.1, forward strand.
CTCGGCGCTCAGCGAACTGGGCTTCGGCGAATGGACGCTGCCCAACGTGTACAGCTTTGTGTACGAAGCGGCGATGTCTGCCGAGCCGGACGACCGGGATCTGGCCAACGTGATCACCCACACCGACTACGCAACCTCGCTGCTCGAAGCCGCGCAGTGACCCCGGTCAGGCGTGCGCCGGAACCGCCTCCTCGGCGGGCGTCGGGGACTCGGCGGGGGCTGCGCTGGCCACCGGAATCTTCTTCCCCGGGTTGAGCAATCCCCGCGGATCGAGCGCGCTCTTGATCCGCCCCATCAGCTCCACGCCGGCGCGCCCCAGCTGCCGCTCCACGTAGGGCAGCTTGGTGTAGCCGACGCCGTGCTCGCCGGTGATCGACCCGCCCATGTCGAGCACCATCTCGAACAATCCTGCCGCCGCGGCATCAGCCCGCTCGCGATCTCCCCGGCGGCGCGGGTCGATGAGGAAGGTGGCGTGCAGATTGCCGTCGCCGAGGTGGCCGAAGTTGACCACCGGCACCTCGTGCTCCTCGCCGAGCACCTCGGTGTGCGCCACCAGCTCGGCGATGCGGTCGCGCGGCACCACCACGTCCTCGTTCACCTTGCCGATCATCACCGAGGCCACCGCCGCACTGATCGCCTTGCGCGCCGTCCACAGCCGCTTGGCGTCGGCGGCGTCGACGGCGGTCTCGACGCGCTGCGCTCCCGCACCGGCCAGCGCGCCCTGGACGGCCTCGGCGTCGGTCCGAACCGTCGCCGCGTCGCCTTCGACCTCGACGATGAGCAGCGCCCCCGCGTCGTCGGGAAACGCCGACACGCCGGTCCGCGCCACCGCGCGCATGGCGGCGCGGTCGAGGAACTCGATGGCCGCCGGGACCAGCTGCGCCTTGGCGATCGCGGCCACCGCATCCGATGCCGCCTGCATATCGGCGAACAGCGCCGCGATGGTGGTCCGTTCCGCGGGTGCGGGGATCAGTCGCAGCAGCGCCTGGGTGACGATGGCCAGCGTCCCCTCCGACTGGGGCAGCAGCCTCAGCAGGTCCTCGCCGCCGCCCGCGCCCTCGCCCACGGTGGCGATGCGGCCGTCGGCCAGCACGCAGGTCGCGCCGGCGAGGTAGTCCGCGGTGACGCCGTAGCGCAGCGTGTGCGGCCCGGCGGCGTTGCAGGCGACGTTGCCGCCGATGGTCGAGGTCGTCGACGACCCCGGGTCGGGCGGGTAGTAGAGCCCGTGGGCCAGGGCCCGGTGGTGCACGTGCGCGGTGATCACGCCGGCCTCGACGTGCATGCGCTGCGCGTCCGCCTCGACGCCGAGGATGCGGTTCATGCGCACCAGGTTGACGACGACGCCGCCGCGCGTCGGGATGGCGCCGCCGGCATAGCCCGTCCCCGCGCCGCGCGGCACCACCGGGACGCCGTGCTGCGCGCACACCTGCACCACTCCGGCCACCTCCTCGGTGCTCGCCGGGAACACCACCGCGTCGGGCAGGTGCCGTTCCCCGGACGCGCCGAAGGCGTCGTAGGCGTAGGCGGCCAGGTCGGCGGGACGGGCGAGCGCCTGTGGCTCGCCGACCTGCCCGATCAGGTCGCGGAGCAACCGGGACATGTGGGTCGGGATGGTAGCCGAGTGGGCTGGCGGGTCGCCGCTGCACGCCTGCGGATCGCCGCGACAACATGCGTTCGGCGCTCCACCCGGCAGCGGAGGGCCGCGACAGGCCCACCGGTATACTCGGTTGCGATGAGCGATCCCCAGCTCGTGCAGCGCATCGAGGCGGCGCTCAGCACGGTGATGGAGCCCGAGCTCCACCGCGACCTGATGAGCCTCAACATGGTCCGCGACCTGCGCGTCGACGGTGGCACCGTCTTCATGAAGGTGGTGCTGACCACGCCCGCCTGTCCCCTCAAGGACCGCATCCACAAGGACATCGAGCAGGCGCTGATCCCCCTCAACGGGGTGGAGCGCATCGACGTGCAGTGGGATTCCAACGTCACCACCACGCGCGGGCTGCCCGGCCGCAAGGACATTCCCGGGGTGCGCAACATCGTCGCCGTCAGCGCGGGCAAGGGCGGCGTCGGCAAGACCACGGTGAGCGTCAACGTGGCCATCGCGCTGTCGCAGGCGGGCGCGCGCGTCGGCCTGCTTGATTCGGACATCTATGGCCCGAACGTGCCGATCATGCTCGGCCTCCACGACCAGCCGCGTTCGATGGGCGAGCGCATCCTGCCGCTGGAGGCGCACGGCCTCAAGGTGATGTCGCTGGGCACCATCCTCAAGCCGGACCAGGCGGTGGTGTGGCGCGGCCCGATGATCGGCGGCGCCATCCGCCAGTTCCTCTATGACGTGGACTGGGGCGATCTCGACTACCTGGTCATCGATCTGCCGCCCGGCACGGGCGACGCGCAGCTCACGCTCGCGCAGTCGATCCCGCTCACCGGCTCGGTGATCGTCACCACGCCGCAGGACGTGTCGGTCGCCGACGTCAGCCGCGGTGTGCAGATGTTCAAGCAGCTCAAGGTGCCGGTGCTCGGCGTCATCGAGAACATGAGCGGCTACGTCTGCGCCCACTGCGGTGAGCGCACCGACATCTTCGGCACCGGCGGCGGCAGCGAGGTGGCCAGGCGCTTCGACATCCCCCTGCTCGGCCAGGTGCCGCTCGACCTCAGCATCCGCGTCGGCGGCGGCGAGGGACAGCCGCTGATGGCCGCGCTGCCCGACAGCCCCGTCGCCGAGGTCTTCCGCGGCGTCGCCTCGCACATCGCCGCCGAGGTGAGCAAGGAGAACTTCCGCGCGGTGGCGACCGGGCCGGTGATGCCCAGCGGCCCGCGCATCCGGCTGGGCTAGGACACGCCCGGCGTGGCCCGGTCCGCGGTGGACACCCGCCCGGCGGTCCAGCCGTCGCGCGGGGGCCGGGGGCGGCGCCTGCTGGTGTTCGCGCTGGTGCTGGGGTCGTTCGTCGGCATGGTCGACGCCACCATCGTGGCCGTCGCCCTCGACCCCCTGACCCGGCACTTCCACGTCTCGCTGGCGGCGGGACAGGCGGTGCTCGGCGTCTACCTGGTGACCGTCACCGCCACCCTGCCGCTGCTGGGGCGGCTCGCCGACCGCTACGGGCGGCGGCGCGCCTACGTGCTCGGCTTCGTGGTGTTCGCGCTCGGCTCGGTGGGCGCGGCGCTGGCGCCCGGGTTCGAGTGGCTGATGGTGGCGCGCGCGGTGCAGGCGGTGGGCGGCGGCATGCTCACGGCGGGCTCGCTGGCGCTGATGGCGGAGCACGCGCCGCACAAGTCGACCGGGCGGTCGATCGCCCTGCTGGTGATCACCCAGGCGGTCGCCGGTTTGGTCGGGCCGCCGCTGGGCGGCGCGCTGACCGCCGCGTGGGGATGGCAGGCGGTGTTCTGGGCGAGCGTGGTGGCGGCGGTGATCGGCATCGTCGCGGTGCTGCGGGCCGTGCCCGCGCGGGCTCCCCACGTCGACGCGCCTGGGGTGGATGTGGTCGGCGCGGTGGGCATCGCGGCGCTGCTGCTCGGCGTGGGCACGGGGATCGGGTCGCTGGGCGTGTCGGGGTCGGCGCGCGCCTCGCTGATCTGGTTCGGCGTCGGCCTGGTCGGCGCGGTGGTCCTGCTCGCCGGGGAGCGCCGGGTGCGCCACCCGCTGCTCGACCCGCGCCTGCTCCACCGCGGCCGCTTCGCCTCCGCCTCGCTGGCCGGCTTCCTCAGCACCGGCACCCTGATGTCCTGCTTCGCCCTGCTGCCCTTCTGGCTGGAGGACGCCCACCACGCCAGCGCCGCCCTGGCCGGCGCGGCCTTCCTGCCCATCGGCGTCGGCATCGGCCTGACCTCGCGCACCGGCGGTCGCCTCGGCGACAGCGGCCGCACCCGCGAGGTGACCGTCGCCGGCATGACCCTGGCCGCCGCCGGCCTGGTCCTCGCCGCCCTCGGCGCCCGCACCGACGCCTGGCCGGTGCTGCTCCTCGGCCTGCTGGTGCTCGGCCTGGGCAACGGCCTCTTCTCCTCACCCAACACCGCCGCGGCCATCCTGGTCGCCCCGCGCAACGCCCTCGGCAGCGCCTCGGGCTTCCTCTCCACCGCGCGCAACGCCGGGGTCGTCTTCGGCCTCGGCATCACCGGCGCCGTCTACACCGCCATCGCCCACAACGCCCCCACCGCCGACGCCGACCGCGCCGCCGAGCTCCTCTTCGGCGCCGCCGCGGTGATCTGCTTCGGCGTCGCCCTGCTCTCCGCCCGCACCTACCGCGACATCGGCGCCCCCGCCCACGCCGTGGCGCCCGAGGAGCTGGCCTAGCCCCGCATCGCCCTGCGCACCGCCTCGCGAACGGCGCGCTGGTTGCGCTGCATCCTGGTGCGCAGGTGCGCCGGCTCCGCGGCGATCCGCCGGCGCACGTATGGCCATTCGATGATGTCGATGCAGGACGACGTTACTGCCATCAACGACTGATACTCCACCGAGGCGGGACTGTCGTTGGCCGTGCTCTGGCGCAGCCGGTCGAGGTACAGGTCGCTCACCCCGATGATCAGCGCGCCGCCGGCTTCGACGAAGCGCTCGGGGTCGCCGTCGGCCGTGGACTCGGGGAACTCGACGGCGACACCGAGCTCCTCGTGCCACCAGTGCCGCCCTTCACGGTTGAAGCCTGCCGCGGTGAGGATGCCCTTGGCCTCGGGTCCGAGTGGAGCGCAGATGTCGAGGTCGGTGGGGTGGTACGGCAGGCGCGTCCAGTAGACCTCGGCCGCACCGCCGACGACCACGGGCCGGCCGCCGAGCAGCGTTCGAATCAACGCCGCGACGGCGAGCAGGCGGTGCAGTTGCTGGTCGTCGCTGTCAGCCACGCCGCACGCCGGCGCGCTTCAGCTGCCGCACCTCGGCGGGCTCGGGGTTGCGGCTCCAGGGGTCGAAGGCCCGCCCGTCCGCAGCGGACCACCGCCGCCGCGCCTCGTCCTCGCTGATCGGGACCGGTGGCATGATCCGCAGGTCGATCGGCCGCTCCGTGGCCGCGGCCACCCGCCGGATGTAGGCGATGCTGGGCTCGATCCCGTCGCCCTCGGCGCGCGCCACCGCCGACTGGGTGGTGCCCAGCCGCCGCGCCAGCTCAGTCTGAGACAGGCCCGCCGCGGTGCGCGCTTCGCGCAGAGTCTGGCCGGTGGTCATGCCGCCAAATATAGCATGTAGCGCTATATTTGGCTCCGTCCCCCTAGCCGAGCGCCTGGCGGGCTGCCGCGTGCAGCTCGGGGATGGCGCCTTCCTGGTTGGTGAAGACGCGGACGAGCTGGTTGTGCTTGGGCAGGCGGGCGAGCAGCTCGATGGCCCGGCTCTGCTCGACGGTGCCCTCCAGCGGGTCGTAGATGGCCACCAGCCCGTTGTCGGTCAGGGGATTCTCGGGCGCCACCCGCGCGCTGGCCACGTCCACCTCGAAGGGGACGCCGCCGAGGTGCGAGGGAAGCGCCGCAAGGATGCGTGTGCGCGCATCCGACAACTCCACGTCCGAGCCGAGCAGCGACTCGTAGGCCAGCTTCCAGGGCAGCTTGCGCGCGGTGATGCGCTCCCAGGCGTCGCCGAGGCGGCGCTCCTCCGACCCCGGCGTGGCCCGGCGCCAGCGCGACACCTCCTCCAGCAATGACCAGTCGGTCAGCAGGAGGTAGGTGTCGAGGTCGTCCAGCGGGTTGCCGGGGGCGACGCGCGCCACCGTGTCGGCGAAGATCTCGCGCATGGTCAGGTCGATGCGGCGCACGGTGCGGTGGAAGTAGATGTTGGTGTACAGGTAGAGCCGCGCGGTGAGGAACATCTCCAGCGCGGGCACCGCGTGCGCGTGCAGCATCAGCGAGCCGCCCGAGACGAACGAGTAGTGCATGATGCGGCGCACGTCGACGGTGCCCACGGCAACGCCGCACATGTAGGCGTCGCGCACCACGTAGTCGAGGTTGTCGACGGTCGCGGGGCCGCAGAGCAGCGGCTTGCAGGCGCGCAACCACGCGGGCGGCACGTAGCCCTCGATCTCCGCGGGCGCCATCACCCAGGCGACCCAGCGCGGATCGACCGACTCGCCGGCAGCGAACGGCCCCGACGGCGACGCGCGCAGCGAGCCGATCATGTCCGCCAGCTCGACGCACACCAGGCGCCGTCCCAGGTCCTCGTGGTCGATGCCCCACTGCGAGAGCACCTCGCGGTCGAAGAAGTGTCCGAAGGGGCCGTGGCCGACGTCGTGGAGCAGACCCGCCAGCCGCAGCGTCTCCTCGATGCACGACGCCGAGGGCGCGCCGGGAAAGGCGACGCGCAGTGACGGCTCGATCTGCCGCGCGTACAAGCCGGCGAGGTGCATGGCGCCGAGCAGGTGGGAGAAGCGCGAATGCTCGGCGGTGGGAAAGACCCACCATGCCGACTGGAGCTGGTGGATGCGGCGCAGGCGCTGCAGCCAGGGGACGTCGAGGAGCTGCTGCTCGCCCGGCTCGCCGTCGCGCCCCTTGGTGATCTCGATGTAGCCGTACAGCGGATCGGCGATGAGGTTGACCTCGCTGAAGCGCGCCGCGGCATCCATGGGCGAGCCGAGTGTACCGGCCGGCCGAGATCGATGCGCCGAGCCCGGTCCGTAGACTGGCCCTCCGACATGGCTCGCAAGCAGCGCCGCAGGCCGAGCCGCGGCGGCGGCACGCGGCAGCCGGGCGCGTTCCCGTCGCCGCAGGAGCAGACGACGGCGCCCACCCCGCCCCTGGCGGGCCTCACCCGCGGACCGCGACGCCTGCTGCTCATCACCGTGGGCGCGCTGATCGCCACCCTGGCCATCGGCGCCGGGCTGTTCAGCGTGGTGCGCGGCGGCGGCAGCAACGTCACCTGCGACCCCGATCCCAAGGGGTGGAACGCCGCGGGCGCGGGCCCCGCCAATACGTCCTATGCAGCGTCGGGCATCAAGGACCCGGGGCCCGGCTGGGCGCCGTCGTGGAGCTACCCGCCCCGCGCGGCGCAACCGTCCGACCGGGTCACCGCGCCGCCGGCGGTGGCCAACGGCACCGTCTACACCGCCACCGCCACCGGCGCCCTGGTGGCCATCGACGCCGCCACCGGCAAGGAGCAGTGGAGCAGCACCCCCGCCCCCGGCGAGGAGGGCGAGGTGGGCACCCCGATCGCCATCGACGGATGTGCCGCAGCGCTGACCACCACCCAGGAAAGCACCTCGGGCGAGCCGTCCGGGGTGATGCGCGCGGTCGACCTGCGCACCCACCAGCGCCGCTGGGCGGTGCGCTCCGCCGACGAGATCTTCTCGGCGCCGCAGATCATCGACGGCGTCGCCTACGCGGGGATGTCCTTCGCGGCCGCCAGCGGTCCGCTCGATCGCACCCACGTCCTCGACGGCTACTACCTGAGCGACGGCAGCCGCGCCTACCGCAAGACCTTCAGCGCCGCGCTCACCGCCTCGCCGGCCAGCGACCACACGCGCATCTGGATCGGCGCCCTCGACCAGAACCTGTACGCGCTCGGCCCCCAGGGCAAGCAGCTCTGGACCTACACCACCAACGGCATCGTCACCCTGCCGGCGATGTACGACAGCGGCAGCGTCTACGTGGCCAGCGCCGACCACTCCGTCGCCTCGCTCGACGCGACCACGGGACACGAGCACTGGAGCGTCAGCGTCGGCGAGGTGCAGGCGGCGATGGCCGACAGCGGCGACACCCTGGTCGTCGCCGACGTCGACGGCACCGTGCACGCGCTCAACGAGTCGGACGGCAGCGAGCGCTGGCACGCCGACCTGGGCACCAGGGTGACCCACGGAGTTGTGGCCGCTGGTGACCGCATCTTCGTGGTCGACGACGACGGCGGCCTGCACGTCCTCGACCGCCGCACCGGCAACCAGACCGCCACCTGGACGGCACCGGCGCCGCCCACCGGTCCGCCCGCCATTGCGGCCGGCCACCTCTACATCGCCTGCCAGGACGGGCGGCTGTACGCGCTGCCGCTCTAGCCCGCGCGGTCGCGCAGCAGCGCCAGCGCGCCCCACATGTTGCGGTCCTCGCCGAGCGCGGCGCGGAGGATGCGCGGCACCGGCTGCAGGCGCAGGTGGGTGTCGATGGTTGCGGACATCGACGGCCAGAACCTGTGCCACGCGTTGCAGACGCCGCCGCCGAAGACCACCGCGTCGGGGTCGTGCAGCGCGGTGGCGTTGACCACCGCGAGGCCCAGCCAGCGGCCCACGTCGGCCCAGGCGTCCGCGTCGTCGAGCTGGTCCGCGCGCACCCCGAAGCGGCGCGCGATGGCGCTGCCCGAGGCAAGCGCCTCCAGGCAACCGGAGCCCCCGCATCCGCACGGCGGCGCGCCCCCCAGCCACGACGGCCAGAGCACCTGGTGGCCGCCCTCGGTATCGTGCCGTCCCAGCAACAGGCGGCCGTCGTGGACCACGCCGCTGCCGATGCCGGTGGACACGGTGTAGTACATGACGTGCGCCAGCCCCGCCGCCGCGCCGTGCAGCGCCTCGGCGAGGGCGGCGCAGTTGGCGTCGTTCTCGACCAGAACCGGGCAGCCGTAGCGCGCCGACAGCGCCTCGGCCAGCGGCAGCATCTGCCAGGCGGGCGGCAGGTTGGGCGGCAGCAGCATCGTGCCGCGCTCGCGGTCGAACGGTCCGGGCGTGGCCACGGCGATGGCATCGAGCCCTTCGCCCCCGCGCGCCTCGTCGAGCATCGCGCTCAGCGTGGCGATGGGGTCGTCAGGCGGCGTGGCCCGGCGCACCGTGCGCTGTGGCCGCAGGTCGCCACCCGCGACCGCCGCGAGCAGCTTGGTGCCGCCGATGTCGATGGCGCCGTACATGGCGCCGGAGGGTAGCGCGCGAGCCTACGCGGAGGCGCTGCGCTGGCGGCGTCCCACCGAGCTGAACACCGAGGCCAGCGCGCCGCGCTTGTCGGGATGCTCGACCAGCCAGGCGTTGTAGACGTCGAAGAAGGCCTGCTGCGGCGCCATCAGGCGGCGGAAGGCGCGCAGGTTCTCCTCGGGCAGTGAGCAGTTGAACTGCAGGGCGCGTTGCAGGCGCTCGCCCTGGGCCTGGCGCAGCGCGCGATCCTCGCGCAGCCACAGCGCGCCGAGCACGCCGACGCCGGCGGCGCTGGCGATGCCGACGGTGATCATCAGCAGGGCCACCGTGCTGTCGGGAAGGCTGCCCTGGCGGAACAGCATCATCGCCGCGATGGCGAGGGCGCAGACCATGGCGGCGATGCCGAGGCGCTGCCGGCGACCCCGCTGCACCATGCGGCGCCGGGCGTTGTGGTAGCTCTCGCAGAGCCGCTGCAGGTTGGTCGAGGAGGCGAGCAGCTCGATGGCGGTGGGCAGGAGCGCCCGGTCGCCCGCGTCCTCCACCGCCTGCCGGGGGGAGGCGTTGGCGGCGGAGGGGCGCGGGGCGGGCGGAGCCATCAGCGCCGCGCGGAGGGAGCTGGGGGACTCGGCGCGCGCGGGGGGCGAGGACTGAGGGCTCATCGCCCAGGTTGTACGCCCTGTAAAGGCCATCGATGATGGCCGCCGGGGGATCGTCACCGAGCCGTCAGCCCACCGGAACCGCGCTGACCGTCGTGCTAGCATCGGCGGCCCCGATGGACACCCCCACGCGCCCCGTCGCCTGCACCGTGGCGGGCAGCGACTCGGGCGGCGGCGCCGGCATCCAGGCCGACCTGCTCAGCTTCGCCGCCTGCGGCGTCCACGGGGCCACGGTGGTCACCGCCGTCACCGCCCAGGACACGCGCACGGTGCACGCGGTCGAGCCGGTGTCGCTGGAGATGGTGGCGCGGCAGATCGACGCGGTGGCCCTCGACCTGCAGCCCTCCGCGTGGAAGACGGGGATGCTGCCGACGGCGGCGATCGTCGCCGTGGTGGCGCAGCGGCTGGAGATGCACGGGGCGTCGAACGTCGTCGTCGACCCGGTGTTGCGTTCCACCAGCGGGGCGGCGCTGGTTGCTGACGCGGCGCTGGCGGCGCTGCGAGGTGCGCTGCTGCCGCTGGCCCTGGTGGTGACGCCGAACTGGCCGGAGGCCGCGGCGCTCACCGGGCTGCCGGTGTCGACGCTTGACGACGTGCAGGCCGCTGCGCGCGCGATCGCGGCGTACGGGCCGCGCTACGTTGTGGTGACCGGCGGCCATGGCGGATCGGCGGACGCGGCGTCGGTGGTCGACGTGGTGTACGATGCGCAGGCGGATTCGTTCGCGACGCTGGCGCATCCGCGCATCGCCGGGGGCAGCGAGCGGCACGGCACGGGCTGCAGCTTCAGCGCGGCGTTGACGGCGCATCTCGCGCGCGGCGCTGCGGTGCTCGACGCGGCGGCTCTGGCGTCGGAGTTCGTTGCAGCCCTGCTGTCGCGCGGCCCGAGCGGTGTGGGTGGCGGGCACACGCCGCTGGTGCACATCGGCTAGGGTCCACGGTCATGCCGCTGTTCCGCACCCGCAGGCCCACCGCCGACGCCATCGACCTGGAGCGTCGCATCGAACAGGCCGACGAGGCCCTGGAGAACGGCGAGTCGCGCCTCGCGCTTCGCATCGCCGACGGCGTGCTCAAGGACGCCGGTCGCGAATCTCCCGAGGCGGTGAGTGCGCAGGTGGTGCGCGCCGAGGCGCTGCGCGCCATGGAGCGGTTCGCCGACGCGGAGAAGGCCGCGGCGCGCGCGTGCGAATGGGATCCCGAGGACGGCGCCGCATGGTTCGAGCGCGCCCTGGCCGCGTACCGGCTGGCCCGCTTCGAGGATGCGGCCGCGTGGCTGGAGGAATCCGTGCACCTCGAACCCGACGAGGCGCACGCCTGGAATGCGCTGGGGCGGGTGCGCATCTGGCTGGAGGAGAAGGACGCCGCCAAGGACGCCTTCCGCCGCGCCGCCAGCCTCGACCCCGAGCACTTCGTGGTGCCGTTGCGCATCGCCGCATTCGAGTTCGACCGCATCGCCGGAGAGGTGTGGAAGCAGATCCCGATGGCGTTCAAGGAGCGCATGGAGAACACCATCGTCGCCGTCGAGGAGCTGCCCGACGTGGAGGACGTCGAGGACGGCACCGACCCCGACCTGCTCGGCCTGTATTCGGGCGCGACCGCGCTGGGCGACGACTTCCCCGAGCGCATCCTGCTCTTCCAGCGCAACCATGAGAACACCTGCGCCACCCTGGGCGAGCTGGTCGAGGAGATCCGCCGCACCATCCTCCACGAGGTGGGCCACCACTTCGGCATGGACCACGACGAGCTGCCCTACTGATGCGCCGCTTCGCCGAGACCGCCGAGCGCATCGCGGCGACGGGGTCGAAGCTGGAGAAGGTGCGCCTGCTCGCCGAGTATCTGCAGTCACTGGACGAAACTCGCGTGGGCGTGGCGGCGCGCTTCTTCAGCGGGCTGGTCTTCCCCACCTGGGACATGCGCGTTCTGTCGTTGGGTGGGGCGGCGCTGTGGGGGGTGCTGCAGTCGCTCAGCGGCGCCACGGCGGAGGAGATGAGCGCTGCGTGGGCGCGGCACGGCGATGCGGGCGGGGTGGCGCACGACGTGCTGGTGCGGGCGCTGGGGTCGTCGCCGGGTGTCGACCTGCTCGACGTGGCGCACACCTTCGAGCGCATCGCGTCGGCGCCGTCCGCGGCGGAACGTGCGGCGCTGCTCGATACGTTGCTGCGCTCGTCCACGCCGCTTGAGGCCAAGTACGTCGTCAAGCTGATCACCGGCGAGATGCGCATCGGGCTGCGCGAGGGACTGGTCGAGGAGGCGATCGCGGTCGCCTTCGGGCGGACCAAAGCAGCTGTGTCGCGCGCCGACATGGTGATCGGCGACCTCGGCGAGGTGGCCCTGCTGGCCCGGCAGGACCGCCTTGACACGGCCGCGCCGCGGCTGTTCGCACCGATGCGCTTCATGCTCGCCTCTCCCGTCGCCGACGCCGACGAGGTGGTGGCGCGGATGGGGGAGGAGGTGTGGATCGAGGACAAGTACGACGGCATCCGCTGCCAGGTGCACCGCGACGACTCGCGCGTGATGCTCTTCTCACGCGATCTGAAGGACGTCACCGCGCAGTTTCCCGAGGTTGCCGAGGTCGTCGCGGCGCTGCCCGGGATCATGCTGCTCGACGGTGAGATCCTCGCCTTTCGCGACGGCACGGTGATGCCGTTCGCCGCGCTGCAGACGCGGCTGGGGCGCAAGAAGCCAACGCTGGCGGTGCTCGATGCCGTGCCGGTGATCTTCGTCGCCTGGGACGTGCTCTACCTCGACGGCGAGTCGCTGCTCGACGAGCCCTTGCGCGAGCGGCGCAAGCGTCTCGACGCGCTGCAGCTCGGCGGCGCGCTGGCCACGGCGCACCAGGAGCACGCACGAGGCGCCGCGGCCGTCGACCTGCTCTTCGACAGCGCGCGGGCGCGGCTCAACGAGGGGCTGATCGCCAAGGATCCGTCGTCGCCGTACACGCCGGGGCGGCGGGGGCTGTCGTGGCTGAAGTTGAAGAAGCCGCTGGACACGCTGGACGTGGTGGTCACCGGCGCCGAGCTGGGACACGGCAAGCGTCGCGACGTGCTCAGCGACGTGACCTTCTCCGTGCGCGTCGACGAGTCCGACGAGCTGGTGCCGATCGGCAAGGCATACACAGGGCTCACCGACGCTGAGATTCTGGAGATGACGTCGTTGCTCAAGGCGATCACGGTGAGTGAGCACGGACGCTTCCGGGTGGTGCGGCCGGAGATCGTGCTGGAGGTGGCGTTCGACAGGGTGCAGCCGTCGTCGCGACACCGCAGCGGGTACGCGCTGCGCTTCCCGCGCATCGCCCGCTGGCGGCACGACAAACCGGTTGCCGAGATCGACACCCTGTCGCGTGTCGCGGCCCTCGCCCAGACCCGCGACGGTGGGCGGGTGCAGCTCGTCGACCGCGCTTAGCGCTGCCCGGTCGATCAGCGCGGCAACTCCGCCGGCCGCGCCGGCATTTCGCCTACCGCTGTCCGCTGATCAACGCGGCAATTCCGCCGGCTGTGCCGGCATTTCTCCTACCGCTGCCCGGTGATCAGCGGCATGAACAGGTTCTGGTCATCCATGGCCGGATCACCGACCGTCTCGAAGGCGTTGAACCTGCTGCGCAACTCCGCGTACTGCTTGGCCAGCGCCTCGTCCTTGTACGCCTCGACCGGATCCCACGGGTGCAGATACCGCACTTCGGTGATCCCCGCCTGGAGCATCTCCTTCAGGCACCCGAAGCACGGCTGCGTGGTGCTGGTCAGCGACGCGCCGTACGTCTGCTGCCCGAAGCGGGCCGCGGTGAGCAGCGCGTTCTGTTCGGCGTGGACGCACAAGCACACGTCGTAGGCCCCCCCGCGCAGGTAGGGCTCGTCGTCACGGTGGGCGCAGCGGTGGCAGCCCCCCTCCGAGCAGTTGGGCATGCCGAACGGCGTTCCGTTGTAGCCCGTGCTGAGGACCCGGTCGTCGCGAACGATCACCGCCCCGACGCGGCGCCCCAGGCAGTCGGCGCGGGTGCGCGCGGCCAGCGCGATGAGCAGGAAGTACATCCGCTTGTCGGGGCGGACGATCCTGCCCTCGGGGGCGCGCGCCGGCTCGGGCGCGAGGGGCTCAGGGGACATGGGCGGGAAGCGTACTCGGAGGCGAGCGGTGGTGCCGCGCCGGCTCGCCGGTGGCGAGGCTCGGGGGCGCCGGGGACGACCTCAGCTCGCTGCGGCCGCCGTGGGCGCGTCCTCGGCCGCGCAGCCGCGGATGTGCGCGGCCAGACGCTCCTTGATGTGACGCCGGCCCCAGTGGTCGATCGCCGAGATGACCTCCTGCAGCTCGACGCCCGCGGGGGTCAGTCGGTAGGAGGTGCGCGGGGGCATGACGGATTCGACGGTGCGGGTGACCACCCCCAGCTCCTCCAGGCGGTCGAGGCGCTGGGCGAGGGTGGCGGGATTGCAGCCGCCGGCGGCGCGGCCGAGCTCGTTGAAGCCGAGCGGGCGGTCGAGGAGGGCCCGCACGATGTGGAGGGTCCACTTCTCCTGGAGGACCTGGATGGCCTCGTGGACCGGACAGAAGGTGGCGTCGTCCATGGTTTTTCTTCAGCTGCCTCTGGACATGAAGCATAAAGCGCTTCGTGTGCCCTGGCTACTCCATATGGTCTAGTGCTGCCGCTGAGTATAGCACTTGACAAGATGAAGCGCTATGTGATCTACTACTGGAGCCGGGACGGATCACCCCCCGACCGGCCCGCGGCGATGAAGCCGCGGAGGTCATCAGGAGCAACCACCATGAGCAGCTGGGCAATCGACAGCAGCCACTCCTCCGTCGAGTTCTCCGTCCGTCACCTGGGCCTGGCCTCGGTGAAGGGCACCTTCCACACCGTCCGCGGTGAGGCCACCGTGAACGAGGACGACCTCACCAAGTCGACCGGCAAGGTCGAGATCGAGGTCGCCAGCGTCGACACCCGCGACGAGCGCCGCGACACCCACCTTCGCAACGCCGACTTCTTCGACGCCGAGAACTACCCCGTCGCCACCTTCCAGACCCTCGGCATCCGCCACATCAGCAGCGATCGCTACGAGGTCGACGGCGACCTGACCATCCGCGGCGTCACCCGCCCGCTGACCCTCCAGGCCGAGGTCTCCGAGTTCATCAACGACCCCTGGGGCAACCGCCGCGTCGCGGTGACCGTCGAGGGCGAGATCAACCGCACCGACTTCGGTCTCACCTGGAACCAGGTCCTCGAGGCCGGCCGCCTGATGGTCGGTGAGAAGGTCAAGATCTCGGCCACCACCGAGGTCGCCCTGGCCGTCGAAGCCGCCGCCTGATCCCCGCCGCGCACCGTCCGCGCGGCACCTGACAAACGCCCGGATTCCGCGGGTCCCAACCCCGCGGAGCCGGGCGTTTCCTTTGTCCGGCCCCCCGCGCTACAGTTCGCCGGGCCCGGGGGCGGGTAGCTCAGCCGGTTAGAGCGGGGGACTCATAATCCTCTGGTCGGAGGTTCGAATCCTCCCCCGCCCAGTCGGTCCCTGAACTCCTGTTTGGTGTGGCCGCACCTGTCTGCATCGCGGCGCTCGACCCCGCCCGAGCCTCACGTCCGCGGCGTCGCGACCCCGTATTGACGCGGGCCGCCTCGCCGCACACGATGCAGCCAGGACCGGCGCCGGTGTTGCGGCCAGCTCACGCCAAAACTCGCGCCTCCCTCGGGGGCGGTGCCGATCTCCCATGCGCCGCGGGTGCCCTGCACCACTGCGTCGGCGATGGCCAGGCCGAGACCGCTCGCGCCCGCGGTGCCGTCGAGGCGGTGGAAGCGCGCCAGGATTCGGTCGCGCTCTGCCGGCGGCACGCCGGGCCCCGAGTCGTCGACGGAGAGGCGCAGGCGTCCGCCGCCGCCGTCGACGCGGACCACGACGTTCCCGCCAGCGGGCGTGACCCGGCAGGCGTTGTCGAGCAGGACACCGAGCAGCCGCTCCATCCACTCCTCGGGCGCGCGCAGCAGTGGCACGCCGGAGCCCGCGACCTCGACGCGCAGCCGCACGTTCGCGCGCTCCGCAACGCGGCCGAACCGCGCCACTGCGGCGGTGGCGACGGCCGCCACGTCGAGCGGCGAGGACTGCGGCGCACGCCGTTCGCTGTCGTAGCGAGCCAGCCAGAGCAGGCCGTCGACGGTGCCGCGCAAACGGCGTCCCTCCGCCGCGATGCGCGTCAACACCGTCTCGGCAGGTTCGACGCCGGGGTCGCGCAGGGCCAGCGCCGTCTCGGCTTCGATGACGCTGAGCGGAGTGCGCAGCTCGTGCGACGCGTCGGCGGTGAAGTCGAGCTGGGCGCGGCGCGCGCGCTCGACCGGAGCGATGGCGCGCAGTCCAACCAGCAGCGTCACGGCGAACACGCCCAGCAGCAGCAGCACGCCGATCACCAGTGACGACGGCAACGGGAGTCCGGTGACCAGCGCCCCGACGTCGGTCGCGGCGATGACGCGTCCGCCGAGAACGTCTGCGGAGTCGATGCGATAGGGACGCGAGTCGAGGACGATGTCGCGCGGATAGGGTCCGGACAGCGAATCCGCGGGCAGAGACGGCGCCGCCGGGGTGGAGGCGAGCACTCTCCCGCTGGTGTCGATGGCCCACAGGGCAGTGACCACGGTGACCTGACGCTTGTCCGGCCCGATGGCATCGGCGATGCCCGTGCTCGAGCTGCCCGCGAGCTGCGCCGCGACCTCCTGGCTGGAGAGGGCCACGCTGCCCTTTCCCGCCCACCGGCCGGTGATCTTGCCGAGGTATGCCTGCAGCTGGAGGTCGACGTCGGAGGTGCGCGTCGAGCGCTGCTGGTGGTCGAGGATCACCCCGGCGACACCCAGTGCCAGCGCGGCAATCAAGGTGGCCACCATCGCGACGCGCAGCGCGCTGCGACGCGCCGGTCCGCCGGTCCTGTCGCTCATCGCACCACCAGCCGCCAGCCGATGCCGCGTTCGGTGTGCAGGACGACGCCGGCGCCGTCCAGCTTGCTGCGCAGGCGGGCGATGTGCTTGTCGATGGTGTTGGAGCCGATGGGGTCGGTCTCGTCCTGCCAGGCGTGCTCGGCGATGGCACGGCGCGTGACGGTGGCGGGGTGGCGGCGCATCAGCAGCTCGAGGATGGCGATCTCCGTCGGCGTCACCAGCAGGCGGCGACCGGCGAGGCTGACCACGCGCGTGGCCGGGTCGAGCACCACGCCGCCGACAGAGAGCTGCGGACCCGCGGTCTGCGGTGGCCGGCGCAGCAGGGCGCGCAGCCGGGCGAGCAGCTCGTCGAAGTCGAACGGCTTGATCAGGTAGTCGTCGGCGCCGCTGTCGAGTCCCTCGACCCGGTCGGCGGCCGCGTCGCGCGCAGTGAGCATCAAGACGGGGAGATGGCTGCCGGCGGCACGCATGGTGCGCAGTGCCTCGATGCCCGTGCCCTGGGGCATGCGCCAGTCGAGCACCGCGGCGGCGTAGTCGTGGTGCGTCAGCATGAGCAGGACGTCCTCACCGGTGGCCACCGAGTCGACCGCATAGCCGCTGCGCGTCAGCCCGCGCTCCAGGGCAGAGCGCAGGGCCGCGTCGTCCTCGGCGAGGAGGACGCGCATCAGGGAGGGGTCTTGCGCGAGTGCATGCACCGGCATGGGACCACGGTGCGAGCGCGATGCGCAAGCGGCGCTGTCCCGATTTCGTCAGGTTCGCAGCGATCTCGCCGCTGTCCTGGTTTGGTCATCTGCGGCGCAGTAGGTTGCGGCCCGTTGTGACCAGAACTCAGGAACCACCCGCGATGATGACACTCCGCAGCCTGGCCCGCACCGCTCTGGCGGTGCCGGTGGTCCTCGTCGCCGTGCTGGCCGCGGGATGCGGCAGCCCGGCGTCTCCCGGCGTCGCCAGCATCGGCGGCTCCGGCTCTGCCTCGCCGACCCCCAGCCACAGCGTGGACGTCGTGGCGATCATCACCCACTTCGCACAGTGCGCCCGGCAGCACGGGGCGGCCGGCGTGCCCGATCCGGCGCTGGACGCTGCTGGCCAGCCCGATTTCCAGCCCTTGAAACAGGCCATGAGCGGGATGCCGCAGAACGTCCAGCAGGCGGTGGCCGGCGCCTGCAGCTCGATCCTCGCCGCGCTGCCCCCGCCGCCCCCGCCCGACGCCGCCGCCATGCACGCCCTCACCCAGTACGCCGCGTGCATGCGTGGCCACGGGGTGGCCAACTTTCCCGATCCCGACCCCCAGACCGGGCGCTTCGTCGTGCCCCCTGGTATGGACGGAAAGGCGAACCCATACCTGCAGGCGGCGACGACCTGCGGCGGGGCCCTGCCTCATGGGGTCACTCCCCGCTTCAACGCGCAGGGCGGCTGATGACTGGCATCTCGACCAAGGGCGTCGCGGTGGCCCTCGGGCTCGCCGCCCTCGCCGCCGCCTTCTGGGTGCAGCCGTGGCACACCACCGGCGCGGCGGCTCTGCCGAGCAGCACAGCGCCCCTGGGCACGGCGCAGATCCGCCGGATGGACCTCGCCGCCACCGCGGTGCTCCAGGGGCTTCTCGGCTACGCCAGCCCCAGCACCGTGGCCACCCAGATCCCGGCCACGAGCAGCCAGGCCACGCCACTGCAGGCCGAGGCCGCGGTGCGCGGCGCCAACCAGCAGCTGGCCGCGGCGCGCGCAGCCCTCGCCGACACGCAGTCGATCGACCAGGTGACCGCCACCCAGGCTGGCGCCGCGCTGGCCAGGACGCAGCAACAGCGCACCACCGACCAGCAGACCCTCGACGCCGACCAGGCCCGCCTCACCACCGACACGGCGCAGCAGCAGCACGACTGCGGCCAGTCGCCGCCCGCGGCCGCCTGCAGCGCCGACCAGCAGGCGGTGCAGCACGACCAGCAGGCGGTGGCGGCCGACCAGCAGGCGGTGGCGCACGACACCGAGGCGATCACCTCCGCCCAGGAGGCCGTCGACGCCGGCGGGCCCCATGCCCGCCAGGCGGAGGACGCCCAGGCATCCGCGCTCGCCGCCGCGGAGATCGCCCTGGCCTCGGCCCAGGCGCAGCTCGACGCCCTCCGTGCGGGCACTGTCGACGTGGTCACCGCCCTGCCCGACGCCGGCCAGGTGATCGACCGCGGCCAGTCGCTGTACAGCCTGGGCGGGCGTCCGGTGCCGCTCCTCTTCGGCACGGTTCCCGCCTACCGCGCCCTCGGCCCCGGCAGCCCGGACGGCCCCGACATCACCCAGCTGGAGGACAACCTCAACCAGCTCGGCGCCGGACAGGGGCTGCCCCTCGACGGCCACTGGTCGGCGGCGCTCACCGCGGCGGTGGGGCGCTGGCAGGCGGCGCTGGGCGTGCCCCCGGCCGGCGCCGTCGGCACCGGCGAGATCGTGTTCCTGCCCGCCGCCGTGCGTGTCGCCTCGCCGCGCATCGCCGTGGGAGCTGCCGCGCCGCCGGGCACCGCGGTGCTCGACGTCACCGGCACGGCGCGGGTGGTCACCGCCTCGCTCCCCGTCCTGCAGGCGCCCGCGGTCCACACGGGTGACGCCGTCAGCGTCGCGCTCCCCGACGGCCACTCCACGGTGGCTGGGCACGTCGCCTCGGTGGCCAGCTCGGTGGCCAGTCCCACCGGCGGCCAGGCGGGCCAGCAGCAGACCCAGGGCAACGGCGCTCCGCAGGCGCAGGTGACCGTGACCGTCAGCATCGACGACCCCAGCAAGGCGGCGGCGTTCGACGCCGCGCCGGTGTCGGTGAGCGTGGTCACCCGCAGCGTCCACGGCGTGCTCGCCGTGCCGGTCAACGCCCTGGTCGCCCTGGCCGAGGGCGGCTACGCGGTCGAGGTGGTGGCTTCGGGCGGCGCCCATCGCCTCGTCGCCGTCACCCCCGGGCTGTTCGACCAGGCGGCCATGGTCGAAGTGCAGGGCGCCGGGCTGCACGAGGGGATGACCGTGGTGGTGCCTGCCCAATGAGTGGCGCCGCCGTCCTGGAGCTCGTCGATGTGGTCAAGGAGTACCCGTCGCGCCCGCCGGTGGCCGCCCTGGCGGGCGTGGACCTCCGCGTCGAGGCGGGCGAGCTGGTCGCCGTGACGGGTCGGTCGGGGAGCGGGAAGAGCACGCTGCTGCACATCGCCGGTGCCCTGGAGCGGGCCACCCGGGGCCTGGTCCGCCTCGGCGGCGACGACGTGGCCGGGCTGCCCGACCGCGCCCTCAGCGCCGTGCGGGCGCGGCGGATCGGCTTCGTCTTCCAGCAGTTCCACCTGCTCGGTCACCTCGACGTCGTCGACAACGTCGCCACCGGGCTCCTCTATCGGGGCGTCGGGCACCGGCAGCGACGGGAGGCGGCGGTCGAGGTGCTCGAACGTGTCGGCATGGGCCACCGCATCGGCCACCGGCCCGACCAGCTCAGCGGCGGCGAGCGCCAGCGAGTGGCCATCGCCCGCGCCGTGGTCGGCGAGCCCGACGTCGTCTTCGCCGACGAGCCCACCGGCAACCTCGACAGCACCACCGGGACGGAGATCGTCGACCTGCTGCTGGGGCTGAACGCGTCGGGCACCACGGTGGTGGTGATCACCCACGACGGCGAGGTGGCGGCGCGCATGCAGCGGCGGGTCGAGCTGCGCGACGGGCGAATCGTCGCCGACGAGGCGGGTCGATGAGCAGTCCGCTCGCCGCGCCCGCGCGGCTGCGCCCGACCGACGTGCTGCGCACGGCCGGTGCCGGGATGCGGGCACGCCGGCTGCGCACCGCTCTCAGCGCGCTGGGCGTCGCCATCGGCATCGCGGCGGTCGTCGGCGTGCTGGGCATCTCGGAGTCGAGCCGGGCCGACCTGATCGCCCAGCTCGATCGCCTCGGCACCAACCTGCTCTCGGTGCAGCCGGGGCACGACCTCAGCGGGGACCAGGTCGAGCTGCCCGCAGCCGCGCCGGGGATGGTCGCGCGCATCGGTCCGGTCACCGCCAGCGCCTCGACCGGACACGTCGTCGGCGCCACGGTGCGGCGCAGCGACCTCGTGCCCGCCTTCGACACCGGAGGCCTGCAGGTCCAGGCCGCCTCCCCCGACCTGCTGGCCACCCTCGGCGGCCAGCTCTCGGCGGGAACCTTCCTCACCGCCGCGCGGACCGGCTACCCCAGCGTGGTGCTCGGCGCGGCCGCCGCGCGCCACCTCGGCGTGGTCGGGGTGAATCCCGACGTGCGGGTGTGGATCGCCGGCCGCTGGTTCGCGGTCACCGGGGTGCTGGCCCCACTCACCCTGGCGCCGGAGATCGACCGCAGCGCCCTGATCGGCTACCCCGCCGCGCAGCAGCTCCTCGACTTCGACGGCCGGGCGACCACCATCTACGTGCGCACCGATCCCAGCCAGGTCAACGCGGTGCGGGGGGTGCTCGGCCAGACGGTCAACCCCCCGCACCCCGACCAGGTGCTGGTGACCCGCCCCTCCGACGTGCTGGCCGCCCGCGCCGCCGCCGACACCGCGCTCACCGGTCTGGCCCTCGGCCTCGGCGCCGTCGCCCTGCTGGTGGGCGGCGTGGGCATCGCCAACATCATGGTGATCGCCGTGCTGGAGCGGCGCCATGAGGTCGGGCTGCGCCGCGCCCTCGGCGCGACGCGCGGGCAGGTGGCGACGCAGTTCCTCATCGAAGCGCTGCTCGTCTCGGTGGTGGGCGGCGTCAGCGGGACGGTGCTCGGCACCGGCGCCACCGCCATCGCCGCGGCGACGCGCGGGTGGACCGCGGTGGTCCCGCCCGCTGCCGTGATCGGAGGCCTGGCGGCTGCCGTCGTCGTCGGGACGGCGGCGGGCTTGTATCCCGCGCTGCGGGCGGCTCGCCTGGCACCGACGGAGGCGCTGCGGGCCTGAGGGTGCCCGCTGCGTGCGCCCTCAGCCGCCCGCCGCGGTGATCGCTCCGAAGAGCCCGTCGGTCTCGCCGTTGAGGCCCGCGGTGAAGAAGAGCGTGGTGGTCGGGCCGGCGGCGCTGCCGTTGCCGAACCTCAGCCCCCACAGCCCCTCGTTGACCAGCGGCCGCCCGTCGGCCCCGCGCAGGGCGCCGGCGAACTGACCGCCCGTGCTGTAGGCGTGGATGGTGCCGTCCCCGAAGTTGCCGACCAGCAGGTCTCCACTGAAGCGACCGAAGCCGGATGCCGGCGCCATCGCCATGCCCCACGGGGAGTTCAGCAGGCCGTGGCGCACCAGACGGTCGAGCAGAACACCTGAGGTGCTGTACAGGTCGACGAAGCCGTGGCCCTGCCCGGCGACGTCGTCGTGCTTGGCCGCGTTCTGCAGTGCGTAGCTGACCAGCAGGCCCTGGGGCACGGCGGTGATGCCGAAGGGGGCGTAGCCGGCGGGGATCATGGCGTCGGCGAAAGCCCCGCCGCCGGGCGTCACCTGGTTGAACGAGGTGTCGAAGACGTCGACGGTGCCGGCGCGGAAGTTGGTGGCGTACAGCTGGTTCGCGCCGCCGGCCGCGGCCAGCGCCAGGCCCTTGTAGACGGCGCCGTTCTGCGCGCTGGGAACGGTCGAATGGTCGACGGTGGTGATTGCGCTGGCGAGGTCGACGGTCGGGCTCCAGGCCGCGATGGTGCCGTCCTCGGTGGCGAAGATGAAGAAGGAGTCTGCGGATCTGCCGTTGGCGCTGAGCGTGAAGCCCGCGCCTCGAGCGAAGACCACACCCGTTGGCGCGCCCGGGTTGCCGCCGATTCCGGGGATGATCACGTGCGGGATCAACGCCTTGCCGTTGTTCAGGAAGACCTTGTTGCCGGTGCCGAGGTAGAGCGTGGTGACGCCGGCGTTGTTGTCCGAAACCCAGAACGGCGTCGCCGGCCCGGCGACGATGCCCCACGGGTTCTTGAGGTCGACGTCGGTCTGGGCGGCGCGACCCGCGATGTCGGAAACCAGCGCGGTCTCCGAGTACCCGTCCTTGGCCGCGGACGCTGTGATCAGTGGCTGCGCGGTGAACGCGCCCACCGCGGCACCGGCGACCGCCACAGCGAGCGCGGTGCGCCCGGTGCGTCGGCCACGGCCCGTCGGAGTGCTGGAAACGTTCGATGCGAAGACATTCATCGCGATCTGCCTCCTGGGATTTCCATGCCAGTCCCTCGCCGCACGGGGGGCAGCAACAAGGACAAATACGACGTGCTGTTACACGATGAGCGCTGGTTGCGCCGATGGGACCCCGGTTTTCAGGGCCGTAAGCCCGCGCCCAGGACCTCAGATCGCGCCAGGGAAGACGTGCACGCCGTCCCGGCTGCGCGTGCGGGCCGAGCTGCGCACCAGCGTGGTGCCGACCTGCTGGTCGGTCAGCAGTGCGCGCAGCAGCGCGTGCGGGATGCGTCCGTCGAGGATGTGCACCGTCGACGTGCCCTGCAGCGCGCGGAGCGCTGCGTCGATCTTGGGGATCATGCCGCCGGTCACGACGCCGGCCTCGACGAGGACACGCGCGCGGTCGGCGGTGAGCTCGGGGATGAGTTCGCCGTCGCGATCGCGGACACCGGGGACATCGGTGAGCAGCACCAGGGCGCCGGCGTCGAGGGCGAGCGCCAGCTCGGCGGCCGCCGCGTCGGCGTTGACGTTGTAGGTGTGGCCGTCGGCGCCGCGGGCGAGCGTGGCGACCACGGGAATGCCGCCGGCATCGAGCACCGCCTCGACGCGGGTCGGGTCGGTGCGAACCACGTCGCCGACGTAGCCGAGATCCTCGTCCCCGGGCTCTTCGTGAGGCAGGGCGAGCAGCGTGGAGCCGTCCTCACCCGACAGCGTCACCGCGTTGCCGCCCAGACGGCGCAACCCGGCGGCCAGCGTCGGGCCGACCTGCTTGGTGAGCACCGTCTTGACGATCTCGATGGTCTGCCCGTCGGTCACCCGAAGGCCGTGGCGGAAGCGCGGCTCGATCCCGGCGCGACGCTGCGCCTCGGTGATCTCGGGGCCGCCGCCGTGCACCAACACGGTGCGCGTTCCGACCAGGCGCAGCAGCGCGACGTCGGCGAGGATGGCGTCCGGGCCGGCCGCCTGGATGGCGGCGCCGCCGAGCTTGACGACGACGGTCTGGGCGGCAACCCGCTGCAGCGACGGCAGCGCGTCGACGAGCCCGTCGACGTCGGGGGGAGTGCGTGGTGTCGAGACGAGGGTCAGCATTCTGGTGGTCCTTGGTCGTTCAGGTCGCGTAGTGCGCGTTGACGGTCACGTAGCCGGGGCCCATGTCGCAGCCCCAGGCCTGTCCTTCACAGTCGCCTGCGGCCAGGTCGACGCCGATGACGGCGCCCTGTCCCGCAAACGCTTCGTGCAGTGCGAGTGCGTCGACGGCGACCGGCGCCCCCGCGTAGACGGCGACGCCGCTGACGAAGAGGCGGCATCGCTGCGGATCCAGTGCCACGCCGCTCCGCCCCAGCGCTGCCAGCACGCGTCCCCAGTTGGGATCGCCGCCATGCACCGCGGTCTTCACCAGCGGGCTGGCGGCCACCGTGCGCGCGGCGACACGCGCCGCCGCGGGGTCGGCGGCGCCACGCACGTCGACGCGGAAGTACCGTGTGGCACCCTCGCCGTCGGCGGCGACCATCTCGGTGAGACGTTGGCACACCTCGAACACGGCGCCTTCCAGTGCCGCCAGCGCTGCCGAACCCGCTGCGAAGGGCGTGCCGCCGGCGACTCCGTTGGCGAGCAGCAGCAGCGTGTCGTTGGTCGAGGTGTCACCGTCGACGGTCACGCAGTTGAACGTCTGGTCGGCAACGCGCTGCAGCAGCGGCTGCAACAGCGCCCGCGCCACGGGTGCGTCGGTGGTGACCAGGGCCAGCAGCGTGGCCATGTCGGGATGGATCATCCCCGAGCCCTTGGCCATGCCACCCACCGTGTAGCGGCGGCCGTTGGCGCGGAAGCCGGACACAGCCTGCTTGGGCACGGTATCCGTGGTCATGATGGCGCGCGCAGCGGCGTCGCCACCATCGTGCGATGCGGTCGTCGACGCGGTGCGGACGCCCGCGAGCACGCGCTCCAGTGGCAACGGACGTCCGATCACGCCGGTGCTGCAGACCAGGATGCGGTCGAGCTCGACGCTCTCCGCGTCACCGGCGGCCCGGCACATGGCGAGGGCGTCACGCATCCCCTGCGCGCCCGTGCATGCGTTGGCGTTGCCCGAGTTGAGCACCACGGCATGGATGCCGCCGGTCTCCAGGTGGAGTTGCGACACTGATACCGGAGCAGCGCGGAACACGTTGCGGGTGAACACGCCCGCGGCGTCGCAGGGCCGCTCGCTGCGCACCACCGCGACGTCGAGACGCCGGTCGTCCCCATCGCCGCGGATGCCCGCCGCGGCCACTCCGGCGACGAAGCCGCGCGCCGCGCAGACTCCCGACCGCGCAACGTCCGCGGGTGGCGGCGACGGAGCGCTGAGGTCCGCAGTCACCGCCTTAGGCTGCCCACGCACCATGCGGCCGCGATGGCAGCCGCCGGGGTTGCGCCGCGCGGTTGCGCAGTGCACAGCGCATCGCCACCGAACCGCGACCGGGAACCATGGCGCACGCGCGCCCGGGTGGCAGATCGGCGATGTGCATCGCCGAGAACCCGAAGCGGGCGAACCAATCTGCCGCCACGGCGGAGAGCAGGAAGACCTCGCCGTACCCCTGCGCGGCGGCGCGCGCCAGCGCGTCGACGATCAGCCGGCGTCCCAGGCCGAGCCTGTGATGGCCGCGGGCCACGCAGACGTTGTACAGCTCGGCGGTGTCGCGGTAGCGGTGCATGCCGACGCATCCGCTGACGCGCCCGTCGACCTCGATGAGGCGGAATTCGGCGAGGTGCGCCTCGAAGTACGAGGGTGGTCGCGCCAGCAGCTCGCCGCCCTCGACGAACGGGAGTGACAGCTCGTACAGTGCGCGCGCGTCGGGGGGCACGGCGTCGCGGATCACCACCCGACGCACGGCCCGCCTGCGCCGCCTGGCGAACCGCTGAAGTGCCTCCATGCCAGCGATGCTAGGCGCGCAAGCGTGAACGTAGCGAGAACGATCTGCGCCGGGCGCCGCCGGTTCAGGTGCTGAGCGCGGCCGCCTGGACGTGCTGTTCGCGCAGCTGCCGCTTGAGCACCTTGAAGCTGCTGTTCATCGGCAGCGTGGCGACGACGTGGATGCTCTGCGGGCACTTGTAGGAGGCCAGCTTCTCGCGGCAGTGGGCGATCAGCTCCGCATCGCTCACCGACGCGCCGGGCGACAGCACCACGTCCGCGTGCACCACCTCGCCGAGCCGCTCGTCGGGCAGCCCGATCACGGCCGCCTGGGCCACGGCGGGATGCGCGTTGAGCACCTCCTCGACGTCGCGCGGGATGATGTTGAAGCCGCCGCGGATGATCAGGTCCTTGCTGCGGTCGAGCACGTAGAGGTAGCCGTCGGCGTCGACGCGGCCGACGTCGCCGGTGTGCAGCCAGCCGTCGACGACAGTGCGTGCCGTCTCCGCGGGCATGCCGTGGTATCCGTGCATGATGTTGGCGCCACGGATGAGGATCTCGCCATCGGAGCCCGGCGACAGCACGGTGCCGTCGCGGTCCGCGATGGCCACCTCGACGCCCGGCAGCGGCCGCCCGACCGAGCCCGGCCGGTTGTGCTCGGGCGTGTTCAACGCGCACTGTGCGGTGCTCTCCGACAGCCCGTAGCCCTGCAGGACCGTGCAGCCGAATGCGGATTCGAAGCGGTGCAGCAGCTCCAGCGGCAGCGGCGCGGCGCCACTGATCACGTAGCGCAGCGACGACACATCGCGCGAGGCACGGTCGGGATGGTCGAGCAGCGCCACCATCATCGCCGGCACCAACGCCGTGATGGTGACGCGATGTTCCTCGATGAGTTGCAGCACCGCCGCGGGGTCGAACCAGCGCAGCAGCACGCCGCGACCGCGCCGGAAGGTGCCTGCCAGCGTGGTGCTGAGCCCGTACACGTGCGACAGCGGGAGGGTGCCAAGGCCGACCTGGTCGTCGCCGGGATCCCAGGCCTGGTGGGCGTTCTCCGCCATGGCGCGCAGGTTGCTGTGGCTCAGCTCAACGCCCTTGGGCACGCCGGTGGTCCCCGACGTGTAGAGGATCACCGCGGCATCGTCGGCGCCCGCGTCGTGCGGAACATCGACGGGCGGCGCGGCGCACAGCGACTCGAAGTCGACCGCACCCTCGCCACCGCCGACGCAGATCACCCGCCGCAGTGACGGCACGGCCGCAGCCACCTCGCGCACCTTGGGCAGCAGCTCGGGGGTGGTGATCGCCGCCACCGCGCCGGAATCCGTGGCGATGTGGCGCAGCTCGTCCGCGGTGAGCAGGAAGAGCACCGGCACCACCACGCCTCCCGCGGTCCAGGTGCCCAGGTAGCTGGTGCCCACCTCGGGGCAGTTCATCATCGTCACCAGCACCCGGTCGCCGGGTGCGATGCCCAGCCCGCGCAGGCCGCCGGCGAGGCCGTGGCCGGCCCGGTTGAGCTCGGCGCTGCTGGACCAGCGGCCCTCGAACCACAGCGCGGGGTGGTCGCCGTTGCGGCGAAGCCCGTCGTCGAACAGGTCGGCGATGTTGATGTCCTGGTCCTCCAACCTCCGCCCGCGAAATCCCGTCCCGGCGGGAATGATGGGCGGGTCGGTCCCCGCCGCGCAACCGGCGCGGTCGCCGAGCGCCGCTACGGCGCTGCCTGAGGCGGGACGCGCCGGGGACCTTCCTGCAAGGATGGCTTGATGATGGTGCTGGAGCAGATCGGGCGCGCGCTGGCCATGGCGGGGGCGATGTTCTGGGAGGTGCTCTGGCCGCTGGCGCTCGGCTTCCTGCTCTCCGCGGTGGTCGAGACGGTGGTCTCGAAGGGCACGGTCTCGCGCCTGCTCGGCCGCGACACGCCGAAGGCCGTTGCCCTGGCGACGGTTTTCGGCGCCGCCTCGTCGTCGTGCTCCTACGCCGCGGTGGCGGTGGCGCGCAGCCTGTTCCGCAAGGGCGCGACGCTGGCCAACGCGATCATCTTCGAGTTCGCCTCGACCAATCTGGTGTTCGAGCTGGGCCTGGTGCTGGTCATCCTGCTCGGCTGGCAGTTCCTCGCCGCCGAGTTCGCCGGCGGGCTGCTCATCGTGGCGCTGCTGGCGATCCTCTTCCGATTCACGCTGCGGCCGCGGTACGTCGAGGGGGCGCGCCTGCAGGCGGAGCGCGGGCGGAACGGCCGGATGGAGGGCCACAGCACCATGGACATGTCGATCACGGACGGTCCACTGCTGCGGCGGCTGTTCTCCGGTCGCGCGCTGACGGCGATCAGCCAGTACTTCTTCATGAACGTCTTCAGCGTCTGGATGGACGTGGTGGCCGGTTTCCTCATCGCCGGCGCCATCGCGGCATGGGTGCCCGATGCGGTGTGGTCCAACCTGTTCCTCAGCGGCCACGGCCTGTGGTCGGAGGTGTGGGGCGCGGTGATCGGGCCGCTGGTCGCGGTGGTCACCTTCGTCTGCAGCGTCGGCAACGTGCCGCTCGCCGCCGTGCTGTGGCGCGGCGGCATCGCCTTCGGCGGGGCGATCGCCTTCATCTTCGCCGACCTGATCATCCTGCCGATCCTCAACATCTACCGGAAGTACTATGGCTCGCGCGTCGCGATGTACCTGTTCGCCGTGTCGCTGGTGACCATGGCCACCGCCGGGCTGGTGGTGGGCCTGGTCTTCGAGGCGCTGCGCGCAACGCCGACCAACCGCGCGGTCACCGCGCTGCAGCAGTACCCGGCGTGGAACGCCACCACCGTGCTCGACATCGCCTTTCTGCTCCTGGTCATTCCCATGGCCGTGCGCTTTCTGGGCAACGGCGGCGTCGGCATGCTGCGGGCGATGAACCGTTGACGGGCCTGCGCGCCGACGAGGTTGCCCTGCGCGTCGCCCGCGGCCAGACCAACGCCAGCGGTGAGCGCACCAGCCGGTCGATCGCGGAGATCCTGCGCGCCAACCTGATCACCCGTTTCAACCTCATCCTCGGTGTGCTGCTGGTGGCGATCCTCGCCGCCGGCCAGGTGCAGGACGCGCTCTTTGGCATCGTGCTGGTCAGCAACGCGGTGGTCGGCATCGCCCAGGAGCTGCGCGCCAAGCGAACCCTGGACCGGCTCGCGGTGCTCAGCGCCCCCCGGGCTCGCGTGGTCCGCGACGGCGCGGTGCAGGAGGTCGCTGTCGAGGACGTCGTCCTCGACGACATCGTCGAGCTGCGCGCGGGGGACCAGGTGGTTGCGGACGGAGTGGTGCGCGCGTCATCCGGGTTGCAGGTGGACGAATCGCTGCTGACCGGTGAGTCCGAACCGGTGGACAAGGGGGACGACGACCAGCTCCTCTCCGGCAGCTTCGCGGTGTCGGGCTCGGGGCGCTACCAGGCCACGGCGGTTGGTCGCGACGCGTACGCGCGCCAGCTCGCCGCCGCAGCGCGGCAGTTCAAGGTCACCCGGTCGGAGCTGGTCGCGGGCATCAACACCATGCTGCGCTACGTCACCGTGGCCATCGTGCCCGTCGCCGCGCTGCTGCTGGCCAGCCAGCTGCACAGCGGTGCGACGTTTCGGGCAACGGTGACCGGAACCGTCGCCGGGCTGGTCGGCATGGTGCCGCAGGGGCTTGTGCTGCTCACCAGCATCGCTTTCGGCGTGGCGGCGATCACCCTGGCGCGGCGCAACGTGCTGGTGCAGCAGCTCCCCGCCGTGGAGGGACTGGCGCGCGTCGACGTGGTCTGCTTCGACAAGACCGGCACACTCACCGACGGTTCCATCGCCTTCGACCGCATCGAGCGACTCGAGGATGCGGCGCCGGTGGAGGCGCCCCTGGGTGCGCTGGCCGACGACGAGAACGGCAACGCGACGCTGGCGGCGATCGCGCAGGCGGTTCCGCCGCCGGCGAGTGGGTGGACGCGAACCGGATCGGTGCCGTTCTCGTCGGCGCGCAAGTGGAGCGCGGCGAGCTTCGGCGGGCGCGGCACATGGGTGCTCGGTGCGCCCGAGCTCGTGCTCGGCGACGATCACAGGGCGGAGCTGGACCGCGCCGCACGCCTCGCCGCGGGCGGGGAGCGGGTGGTGGTGCTGGCGCACTCGGAGGCGCCCCTCGACGGCGACCGGCTTCCCCGCGGATTGCGCGCCGCCGCCCTGGTCCTCTTCGCCGAGCAGGTGCGGCCCGACGCCGCGGCGACGGTCGCCTACTTCGTCCAGCAGGGCGTGGCCATGAAGGTGATCTCCGGGGACAGCCCGGGCACGGTCGGCGCGGTGGCCGCGCGCGTCGGCGTGCCCGGTGCTGACCACCCGGTCGATGCCCGAGAGCTGCCCGACGACCGCGAGTCGCTCGGCGCCGCGCTCGAAGCGCACTCGGTGTTCGGCCGGGTGACACCGCGGCAGAAGCAGGCGATGGTCACCGCGATGCAGGCGCGCGGACACACCGTGGCCATGACCGGCGACGGCGTCAACGACGCGCTGGCGTTGAAGCTCGCCGACATCGGCATCGCCATGGGTTCCGGCGCCCCCGCGACCCGGGGAGTCGCCGAGCTGGTGCTGCTCGACGGGCGCTTCGCCAGCCTGCCGGGCGTGGTCGCCGAGGGCCGCCGGGTCACCGCCAACATGGAGCGCGTCGCCAACGCCTTCATCACCAAGACGGTGTGGGCGACGCTGCTGGCGCTGGCCGTTGGCGCCCTCTTCTGGCCCTACCCGTTCCTGCCACGAGACCTGACCATCATCGACACGCTGACCATCGGCGTGCCCTCGTTCTTCCTTGCGCTGGCGCCGAATTCACGCCGCTACCGGCCGGGATTCGTGGGCCGGGTGCTGCGCTTCACCATCCCCGCGGGCGCCGTGGTCGCCGCCACCGCGTTCGCCGCGTATGCCCAGGCGCGTTCCCGCGACCTCCCGCTCGCCCAGCAGCGCACCGCGGCGACCATCGTCGCGCTGATGCTCAGTCTTGCTGTGCTGGTGATCCTGGCGCTGCCGCTGACCTGGCGCCGCGCCCTGCTCATCGTCGCCATGGTGGCGAGCTTCCTGCTGCTCTTCCCGTTCGCCGCGGTGCGGTCGTTCTATCTGCTGGAGTTGCCCGACGGCGGCACGCTGCGCACCACCCTGCTCATCGGCGCGGCGGGCGCGGTGGCGCTCGTCGTCGTGGCGTCGCTGTCGACGCGCAGCATGGCCACGATGACGTCGGGAGCGACCGGCCGGCTGAAGTAGTACCCCTGCGCCAGGCCGCAATCCTGGTCGCGCAGGAAGGTCGCCTGGTGGGCGGTCTCGACGCCTTCGGCCACGACCTCCAGGCCGAGGGCACGGGCCATCTCCAGGATGGTCTCCACCAGCGTCGGACCCTGCGCGGGATCGCCGAGCGCGTCGACGAACGCCTTGTCGACCTTGAGCGTGTCGAAGGGCAGCGCCTGCAGGCGGCCGAGCGCGGAGTAGCCGGTGCCGAAGTCGTCGATGCTGAGGTGGACGCCGAGCGCCTTGAGCTGATGCACCACGGCGACCTCGGCGGCCGACTCCGCCACGGCGACGGATTCGGTCAGTTCCAGTTCGAGCAACTCCGGCGGCAGCCCCGATTCGTCGAGGATGGCACGCACGTTGGCGGGAAGCTCGGGGTTGGCCAGGTCGTTGCCCGAGATGTTGACGGCGACGCGGATCGGCGGCAGGCCCGCGTCGATCCAGGCGCGCAGCTGCAGGCAGGCGGTGCGCATCACCCACTCGTCGATGCGTCCGACCAGACGGAGCTGCTCGGCGAGCGGGATGAACGTCGAGGGCGGGACGTCGCCCAGGGTGGGATGCTTCCAGCGCGCCAGCGCCTCGACGGCGGCGACGGTGCCGTCGCTGAGGCGGACCACGGGCTGATAGGCGACGACCAGACCGTTCGTGTCGATGGCGGTGCGCAGATCCTCACCGAGCTGCACCTGGGCGACCAGCTCGCGGCGCATCGCCGCCTCGAAGACGCGCACGCCGCCCTTGTCGCGACGCTTGGCGAAGTACATGGCCAGGTCGGCGTCGCCGAGCAAGGACTCCAGCGTCGTCGACTCGACGTCGACGGTGGCCACGCCCATCGACGCGCTGGGCGTCACCTCGCGATCGGCGAGCGACAGCGGCGCGCGCAGGGCGGTGAGGACGCGTTCCGCGGCCGCCGTCGCCTGTGCGGCGGTGGTGCCGTCGAGCAGCACGGCGAATTCGTCGCCGCCGATGCGCACCACCAGGTCCTGCGGGCGCACCGCGCCTGTGATGCGCGTCGCCACCTCGGTGAGGTACACGTCGCCGTCGGCGTGGCCGAAGCTGTCGTTGACCCGCTTGAAATCGTCGAGGTCGAGGTAGAGCATGCTCTGCGGGCGCACCGGGTCGGTGCGGTCGCCGTGCGGCTGGTCGAGGCGGCGGCGGAGCAGCTCGCGGTTGGCCAGGCCGGTGAGCGGGTCGTGCAGCGCCTGCCAGGTGAGCTGCTGCTCGTAGCGATGGCGCTCGCTGACGTCGGTGATGTTGAGCACCACGCCGGCCACCGCGGAGTCGTCGAGGCGGTTGGTGATGCGCGCCCAGACGTGGCGCCAGGTGGCATCGACGTGCATCAGCCGCGCCTCCACCTGCGCCGTCCCACCGGGCTCGGAGAGGATGCGCTCCCAGGCGCGCACCACGCGGTCCAGGTCGTCGGGGTGGACGCGGTCGTGGAGCGGGGCGGAGTTCTCGCCGTCGATGTCAAATTCTCGGCGGAGCGAGGGTGTGGCGAAGTCGATGGTGCCCCCGTTGGAGACCAGCAGGATGCCGTCGCTGGCGTTCTCCACCAGGGCGGCGAGGCGGCGCTCGCGCAGCTCCACCGCCTCCTGGCGGTCCCTGAGCCGGTCGGCCATGGTGTTGAAGGCGCCGGCCAGGTGGGCGAGCTCGTCGTCGCTGCCGGTGGGCAGGCGCTCGGCGGACTCGCCGGCGGCGAGCCGGTCGGTGGCGGCGCGCACCCGCTTCAGCGGCGCCAGGATGGAGTGCGACAGCCGGCTGGAGAGGGCCAGCGCCGCCACCACGCCGATGAGCAGGGCGAGGCCGACGGCGAGCGCCGAGCCGGCCTGGCCGCCGGTGAAATCGTTGCGCAGAGATGCCACGGTGGCGGCGTTGGCGCCGCTCAGGCTGTCGAGGCCCTGGATGACGCGCTGCACCTCCTGGGTGAAGCGGTTGGCGAGCTGTCCGACCAGGGTGAGGTTCTGGTCGGGTGCCCATCCGGCGACCTCGGCGCGGACCGCGGCGCTGTCGTCCCACGCCGCCGTCGTCGCCGAGATCAGGCCGGGCTGGACCGCCTGCTGCACCGGCATCCCGGCCAGGTGGTGGAGGTCGGCGCTGACCTGGGTGGCCGCGCCGGCCATGGCGAAGCTGTCCTCGGGATCGCCGCTGGCCAGGTAGGTCTCGCCGAGGCTGATGACGTGCTCGACGCTGCCGCGCACCGTGCCGATGACCCGCTGCTCCTGCTGGGCGGCGTCGAGCTTGCGGGCGGTGTCCTGGCTCATGCCGAGCGCCACCACCGACACCGTGGCCACGGCGACGAGCGGCGCCAGGAGCAGCAACGAGACCACGCGCAGACGCGTGCGCAGGCGTCGGGGCAGGTGTGGCATCGTCCGGGCGAGCAGAGTAGAGGTCACTTTTGTCCGTAGCGTTCGGTGAGCGGCGCCACGATCATATGGAGGGCTCCGCCCAGGGCTGGGGGCTCGACACAGGCTCGGCGCCCGGCCGCGACACGGCCGAAACCCGGGTGCGTCGATTGCGGTCTGGCGCATCCCGTCGCTGCGGTTCATGATCAGGAACTGAGCCGGATTTGTTGGAGGGTTGCACCGGTGGCACGCGAGCCGTATCCGCCGATCGAGCCGTATGCGCAGGGCATGCTCGACGTGGGCGAGGGCAACGCCGTCTACTGGGAGACCTGCGGCAACCCCGAGGGCAAGCCGGCGCTGGTGGTGCACGGTGGGCCCGGGTCGGGGTGCAGCACGGGCAACCGGCGTCCGTTCGATCCCGAGCGGTACCGGGTGGTGCTCTTCGACCAGCGGGGCAGCGGTCGGAGCAGGCCACATGCGAGCGATCCCGCTGCGGACATGAGCGTCAACACGACACACCATCTGCTCGCCGACATGGAGATGCTGCGCGCGCATCTGGGCGTCGAGCGGTGGCTGCTTTTCGGCGGGTCGTGGGGTTCGACGCTGAGCCTGGCGTATGCGGAGCGGCATCCCAAGCGGGTGTCGGAGATCGTGCTCGCCAATGTCACCACGACGCGGCGCTCGGAGCTCGACTGGCTCTACAGGGGTGCGGGCAGCTTCTTTCCCGAGGAGTGGGAGGCGTTCCGTCGTGGCGTACCGGTCGCGTCGCGCGACGGTGACCTGGTCGCGGCCTACGCGCGGTTGATGGAGGACGCTGATGCCGGTGTGCGCGCGCGGGCGGCGGCCGATTGGGCGGCGTGGGAGGACGCGGTCACCTCACTGGAGCCCAACGGCAGGCCCAACGCGTTCAGCAACCGGCCCCCTGACGCATTGCTCGCGCTGGTGCGCATCTGTGCACACTATTTCTCGCACGCCGCGTGGCTGGAGGATGGCGAGCTGCTGCGCAACGCGAGCCGGCTGGCGGGCATTCCCGGGACGTTGATCCACGGGCGGCTCGACCTCAGCGCGCCGCTGTCGATCGCGTGGGAGCTGGCTCAGGCGTGGCCGGACGCGCGCCTCGTCGCCGTCTCCGACTCCGGGCACAGGGGCAGCCGGGCCATGAGCGACGCGCTGCTCGATGCGCTCGACGGGTACGTGGCCCGCTGACCGGAATCGCCTAGCGCCACCAGGGAATCGAGGCCGCCTGGGTGGCGGTGTCGATGTGGGTTGCCAGGTCGGCGTTGAGCTGGGTGAGGTTCTCGATCCATTCGGCGGCGATGAGCACGGCCATCGCGCTGCGCGCCATGCGATCGTCGTCACCGGCGTTGCGCATGCAGTGCGCCGCGGCGTGGCGGAGCTCGTCGGGCGCGGGTTGCGCGGGCGTCGTCGCGGCGTGGGCGTCGCCTGCCAGCCGGGCGGCGAGCTCGCGAATTCTGGCCAGCAATGACCGCATCTGCTCGTCGGTGGCGCGTGCGCCCTCGGGGCAGGCGCCGGTGCGGTAGCCGAGGTCGAGCGCCACGGTGGTGACCAGGTCGCCGCCGAGCAGCGCCTGGCTGCCCGCGGAGACCAACCGCGCGGCCGTCTCGGGGTGGAGCGGCTTGGCGCCACGCTCGTTGAGGTACAGGCCGAGCGCCTCCTCCGCGCGAGCGCGTGCCTCCACGGCGTCGGCGCGACTGCGCGCGATGTCGCCTCCAGCGCCGTCGCCGGCAAGGAGCGCGAAGGCGTGTTCGAGGTAGGCGGCGACCGCGTTGTAGAGCCCCGCGGTGGCGCGTGCCACGTCGCGCCGCGCTCCACGCGGCCACAGCAGGAGTCCGGCGACGACACTCACGCCGGTTCCCAGCGCCACGTCCTCGACGCGCACCAGGCCCACCTGCCACCCGGCGGGCGACAGCAGGTTGAAGATGACGATCACCGTCAGCGTGAATGCCGCCTGTCCCGCGACGAAGCCGATGGCGCTCGCCGAGTACGCCGCGATGAACAGTGCGACCGGCAGCGCCAGCCACATCAGCAGGCTGTTGTTGCCGGCGAGGACGGCGAAGAGGCCGCCACCGACGAAGCCGATCAACGTGCCGGCCAATGCTTCGACCGTGGTGCGGCCGGTCCCCAGCGCGTTGGAGCGCAGCACCGACAGCGTGCCCAGCACCACCCAGAAGGCGTGGCCGACGCCGAGGATGCGCGCCAAGGCAACCGACACCGACAGCCCGATGGCGAGGCGAAGGCTGTTGTGCAGCACCGGCGAGCTGGGTTCGAGGTGGGTGCGAACCGTTCGCCACATGCGCACCGCGACGCCGTGCGCGCCCTCCAGTCGCGGCACGGCGGCGGGCAGGGCGACGTCCTGCTCCGGCGTCCCGCCCGCGGCGATCACGGCGTTGGCGCCCAGCGCGAGCGTCAGGTAGGCGATGACGCGCAGCGTGTGGTCGAGGTCGACGGCCTGCAGCACCTCTGCGGCGGGGCGTCCGTTGCGCAGCGCGTCGAGCGCCCATTGGGTGAGCGCGACCCGATGCGTCCGCCATGCGCCGTCCACGACGCGGAGGTCGGGTGGCGGCCCGCCGGTGAGGACGGCGGCGCTGCCGCGCAGTGCGCCGGTCACCGCCCGGGCGAGCCCGTCACCCTCCTCGAGGCATGGACGGGTTTGCGGACTGGCCATGTGGAACGGCCGCTCGGCGAGACGGACGATCTGCTCCAGCTGGCTGACCAGCTCCACGAAGGCGCGGTCGCGGCGGGTCGGACCCGCCGGGCGCATCGACGTCCGCGCGTAGTCGCCGCGGACCGACTGCACCGCTCTGCGCGCAGCGTCGGCGCGCTGTTGCAGCGCCTCAGGCTGCGGGTCGCGGCGCAACGCCTCGACCAGGTCGGCCACCGCCCGGCACGCCTCGGCCGCGCCGCGGCGCAGCGTCTCCCGCTCGAACCGCGGCCAGAAGAACACGCCGGCGAGCGTCGACACGCCTCCTGCGAGCAGCCACCCCTCCAGTCGCGCCGGGATCGACGCAACCGGTGCCGGGATGGCCACCGCCAGCACGAAGGCGAGCAGCAGTGCGGGCTGCGCCGCGGCCAGGTACCCGCCGAACACCCCGCCGAAGGAAAGCACGAAGCCGACCGCCAGCATCAGCACCGCCCCGCTCGCTGCACTGAACGAAACCGAGGTCCCCAGCGCGATCACCGCCACCCCCACGCCGGCCGTCGCCAGGTACGCCGCCGCCCGCTGCCGCCGCGGCCCCCCGAAGTCCGCCATCACCAGCAGTGCGAAACACCCGAAGACCGCGAAGGTCGCCAGCTGCACGTCCCGAATGACCAACAGGCACACCGCGAACGTCGCCGGGTTGACCACCGCCGCCCGCACCGCCCGATGCAGCGCAACCAGGCGCCGATCCGCACGCCCCCCGGACACCCCGCGCGGCGCCGCTGCGCTCATGCGTACAGGGTGACGCCTCCGGACCGTGCGCGGGGCAAGGGGCACATCCGCACGCCCGCGGATGCGCCCCTGAACGAACCTACGCGGTGCGCCGCAACCGCAGGCGGCGCAAGCCGAGCCCGCCGCCGATGCTTGCCGCGCCGAACAGCGGCAGCAGCAGCCCCAGCGGAGCTTCGGGAACGACGACCCCCGGCTGGTCGAGGCAGCTCGGCGAGCCGACGACGTAGTCAGTCGAGGCGGCGGCGCTGTCCTGGATGAGGCCGAAGCCGGTGGTGGTGGCCTGGCCGGTGGGGTCGATGGTCGACGCCGACTCCGCGGTCTGCGCCTGGATGGCGGTGAGATGCGTTCCCACCGCGGGGGAGCCGATGTCGGCGAGAGGCACGTCGACCTCCACACGTCCCGCGCTGCCGTCGAGGATGGCGCCGGTGGCGGTGTTGGCAGGCGTGTAGGTGGTGGTTCCCTGGACGCTGTCGACGTTCATGGTGCCGTCGCTGTAGGTCGCCGTCGGCGTGCCGCCGGGGTTGATCTTGATCTCCGCCTGCGTCGCGGTGTAGTTGGTGGTCTTGTCGGTGTCGCTCTGCTTCACCGGGTTCCAGAAGACGTTGTAGGTCATGTCATCCATGCCGGTGGGGAAGTTCTCGCTCATGTTCGAGAGCGTGAGCGAGACGCGCAGCGACTTGGCGTCGGCGCTCGGCGAGAGGTCACCCTCGATGATGTCGAGGTTGGCGCTGCTCGCCTTGCCCGGCGTGTTGGTGAAGGTGGCGCAGCTGGGCCCGCTCAGCGTCGCGTCGATCGGCTTGGGATCCGGACCCGAGGGCTCGACAGGGTTGACCGCCTTGGTGTTGCCGTTGTTGGCGTACTTGGTGATCAGGGTGACGTCGGGCGAGCCCAGCCCGGTGGGGAAGTCCCAGCCCGGCAGCGTGGGCAGGGGGTTGCCGCCCTCGATGATGTCGTGGAAGGCGTTCGACGTGGCGCTCGCCGCGACCATCGGGTACATCGTGTAGTTGGCCTGGCCCAGCGGCTTGGCCGCGGCCGCGTTGACGCGCGCCCACATGCCCAGCCACAGCGGCGACGACAGGCTGGTGCCGCCCTCGGAGAAGTGGTCGCTGTACGAGGCGCCCTGGTCGCCGGTGTCGACCATGTCGAAGCCGTTGGCGACGAACATGCCGGCCAGCGGGTACGGGTACGGCCCGGGAAGCTGCGTGTACTGCGGACCGTTGTGGTTGGCCTCGTGCTGCACCACGATGGTGGCGTCGCCCGACAATGCCGACACGTCCACCGACGCACGGCACAGCGTCGGCGTCGTATACGGGGTGCCGTTCTCCTGCGTGGGGCAGAACTGCGTCTGCAGCAGGGGGACCGACGACTGGTACGACGGCTGCGGGACGAACTCGCTGCGCGTGCCGCCGCCGTGCTCCCAGGCGTGTTCGTCGAGACGGCCGCCACTGCCGTCCGTGTACACCACGGTGCCGCCCACGCCGGTGACGTTGGGGTCGATGGACGGGAACTCGGGCGACGGCAGCGGCCCGTAGGTCACGCCGTTGACGCCCGCCGGCCCGACCGCGCAGCCCGCGCCCGTGTCACCCGCGGAGGCGAAGAAGGTGCGACCCTCCAGCGCCGCCTGGGCGAACGCGCGCGAGGACGCCTGGTCGGCGAGGCCGCCGAGCTGGTCGAGGGCGAACTCCTCCTCGCACGCGCCCAGCGAGGCGCTCGCCTGGTTGGAGCCGTGCGGGTCGGAGGCCCAGGTCTGCACCGTCGTGGCCAGCGTGGACAGCGACAGGTCGTTGCCGAAGTAGAGACGCACCTGCTCGACGTGCGGCGCCATGGTGGTCGAGGACTGGGTGTCCATCTCCCACTCGACGCGGCCCGCGTCGTCCGCCTTGCCGGGCGTGTCGTTGTAGGGAACCGAGTGGTAGACCTGCACCGGCACCTTGGGCAGCCCGCGGCTGGTCTCGTACTCGCGCAGCGCCTGGATGACGTCGGCGCTCTCGCCCTCGCCGATCACCGCGATCGTCTGTCCCTGTCCCTGGTTGCCGGTCGCGCCCTCGGGGGTGTGGTACACCGACCACAGGTCCTGTGGACCGAGCAGTCCATAGCAGACGTTCTGCGAGCCCGCGCCCGCGCAGGACGGTTCCGACACCGGCACCGGGCCGCCGCCGCCCCCGCCCATCGAGGCGAGGTGCACCTGGTGATAGTTCTCCAGTCCGAGCACGGCCTGGATGCCCAGTCCCGCCGGCACCGTGGCGCCGCCGGCATTGGCGTAGAAGGTGCGCCCGGTGGCGGCATCCTGATAGCGGTGCAGCGACACGGCGAAGGTCTGCTCGACCTGCGCGGCGCTGCCGTGGAGGACGACCAGGTTGTTGCCCGTCGCGCCCGCGTTGACCACCGACAGGCCCTGCGCGGTGGCGAAGCTGCGCATCTGCGCGACGACGCTGCCCGGCGCGCCGAAGCGCAGGTCGAACTGCGTGGGGGTCAGCCATTTGTGGAAGCCGGCGCTGTGCGGGTCGTAGAGCGACGCCTCGTAGCGCGCCACAGCCGCGTCGTCGCGCTGCAGCATGATCTCGACGTTGAGCTCGGTGTCGGGCGCAAGCGCGCCCGCGTCGCGCATGGTGGTGAGGTGGGGCACCACCTGGCCGCTCAGCACCACGAAGTTCGCCGGAGCGGCGGCGCGCGCTCCGATTCCGCCGGCCATCAGGCCTCCGGCGAGCGACAGGCCTGCGGCAGTGGCCGCGACTCGACGGAATGACGGCAACGTGCGTTCCACGCGCTGGTACCTCCTCTGCTGCGGCCGCTTCCCCACGGCGGCTCATCCCAGGAGGACAAACGGTGGGCCCAAACGTTTCTTGCGGTCGCACAAAGGCGGCCGCGCCCCGAGACCTCGGGTCGCAAAGAGGCTTAGCCCATGCCCTTGAGGAGGTTGAGCATGTCGTCGGCGTGCTCCTCCTCGACGGCGAGGATGTTCTTGATCATCTGCGTGGTGGTGGGGTCGCCATCGCCCAGCCAGCGGATGATCTCCGAGTAGGAGGCGACCGCCACCCGCTCGGCGATCAGGTCCTCCTTGACCATGTCGCTGAGGCCGGTGCCCTCCTTGTACTCGGCGTGGCTGCGCGTGGCCAGCCCCTCGGGGTTGAAGTTGGGCGCGCCCTGGAGCTGGACGATGCGCGCCGCCACCATGTCCGCGTGGCCCTGCTCGTCGGTGGCGTGCTGCAGGAACTCGGCCGCGACCGCGCCGCTGTCCATTCCGGTGGCGGTGTAGAAGTGGCGCTTGTAGCGCAGCACGCAGACCAGCTCGGTGGCCAGCACCTCGTTGAGCACGGCGATGACGCGCTGGCGGTCGGCGCCGTAGGAGTCGGTGACGGGACCGAGGTCGATGTGCTCGCGCGCCCGGCGCCGCAGGGTCTCGACGTCCGTGAGGAATGCACCCGTCGTTGCCATCGCTGGTCAC
Source organism: Candidatus Angelobacter sp. (assembly GCA_035569495.1). Taxonomy (GTDB): domain Bacteria; phylum Chloroflexota; class Dormibacteria; order Aeolococcales; family Aeolococcaceae; genus DASRDZ01. The sequence continues at coordinate 51,728 of DATMMX010000044.1, forward strand.
CTCGTGCGTAGCGCGCTGGGAAACGCCCCTTGGATCGATTCTGGCACACGGGTCCGCGGATAATTCGCAGGCCATGGCTGCGCGCGACGACCTGCTCGACACGTTGCTCGCCGCGCCCCTCGACGGCTTCGTCGAGGAGCGCAACCGCCTCGCGCGCGAGCTGCGCGCCGGCGGCGATCGCGACACCGCGTCGTGGCTCGCCTCGCTGCGCCGGCCCGCGCCGCACGTCTGGGCGATCGACCAGGTGGCGCGCCGCGATGGGCGGCGCATGCTCGGGCTGGCCAACCTGGCCCGGCGGCTGGCCGAGGCGCAGTCGCGCGCGGTGCAGGACCGCGGGGCGGCGCGGGAGATGCAGGAGCTGAGCCGCGAGCTGCAGCGCGCCGTCGACGACACCGTGCGGCGCGGCGTGGAGGTGCTGCGCGACGCCGGGCATGGCGTGGGCGGGGACGTGGCGCTGACCATGGCCGGCACGCTGCGCGCCGCGCTGGCGGCCGGCGACGACGCGCGGGAGCAGCTCGAACGCGGACGGCTGCTCGCCCCGGTGGTTGCGGACTTCGGCTTCGGCGCCGCGCCCGGGGGCGACGTCGTGCCGCTCACCATGCCCGCAGCGAAAGCCGCACCACCCGCCGCCGCACCGCGCGCCGAGGCCGAGGCCGCCGCCGACGCCGCCGAGGCCGCCGAGCGCGAGGTCTTCCGCCGCCGCACCGACCAGCGCCAAGCCGACGAGCAGGTCGCCGCGGTGCGCACCCGCCTGCAGTCACTGCAGGCCGAGCTCAGCGCGGCGGAGGAGGAGGCGAAGGCCGCCGCCGGCCGGGTCCGCGACGCCGTCGAGGCCGCCCGCGCCGCCCGCCGCGAGGCGGACCGCCTGCAGAGCGCCCTCCCTCCCGACTGAGCGCGCCCGCCGGATCAGCCGATCAGCGACACCACCGGGCTGGTCAGCCGCATGCCGCCGGTCGAGCCGTGGAACGGCGCGTCGCCGAAGGCGAAGACGCCACCGTCGCGGGCCACCAGCCAGTAGCCCTGGCCCGACGGCGTCGCCGACATCCCGGCGATCGGCTGGGCCAGCGCATGGCCGCCCGTCGAGCCGTGGTAGGAGGCGTCGCCGAAGCAGAAGATGCCGCCGTCCGCGGCGACCAGCCAGTAGCCGCGCCCGCTCGGCGTCGAGGCCATGCCGACCACCGGCTGCACCAGGCGCACCCCGCCGGTCGAGCCGTGGAAGCCCGCGTCGCCGAAGGCGAAGATGCCGCCGTCCGAGGCCACCAGCCAGTAGCCGCGCCCGTCCGGCGTCGGCGCCATGCCGACGATCGGCTGGTTGAGCCGCTGCCCGCCGGTGGAGCCGTAGAAGCCCGCGTCACCGAAGGCGAAGATGCCGCCGTCGGAGGCGACCAGCCAGTAGCCGCGCCCGCTCGACGTCGAGGCCATGCCGACGATCGGCTGGTTGAGCCGCTCCCCGCCGGTGGAGCCGTAGAAGCCGGCGTCGCCGAAGGTGAAGATGCCGCCGTCGCCGGCCACCATCCAGTAGCCGTGGCCGGACGGCGTGTGCGTCGCGGAGACCACCGGCTGCACCAGGGGATGGCCGCCCATCGAGCCGAAGAACCCGGGGGCGGCGAAGTCGAAGATGCCGCCGTCGGCGCCGACCAGCCAGTAGCCGGGGCCGGGTCCCGCGATCGGGGTGCCCGGCGGTGGACCGGCCGGGGGCGGCGTCGAGCTGACCGGTGCGCCCGCGGGAAGCTGGGCGAAGTCCTCGGTGACGACCCAGACGTTGCCCAGCGGGGAGCCGCTGCCGTTCCAGGTCTGGCCCGGCGCGGTCGACCAGGAGCCGACGCCGACGTCGGTGTAGCCCGCGTTGAGGATGTTGGCGCGATGTCCTGGGCTGTTCATCAGCGCGGTGTTGAGCTGCGCGGCGGCGGCGGCGACGTCGGTGTAGCCGCTCTCCCAGCCGATGTTCTCGCCCGCCGACTGGTAGGGCACGCCGTCGGCCTGCATCACGTTGAAGACGTTCTGGGTGCCGCAGATGGTGTGCGAGAAGTAGTTGCGCAGTCCCATGTCGACCGACCGCCCGCTCACCGGGAAGCCGCAGCCGCCGTAGCCGGCGTCCTCGGCGATCGAGGTGAGCTGGTCGTTCCAGCGCAGCGGGCCGAGGCCGTTGTCGGCGCGGTCCTGGTTGACCAGGGCGAACATCGCCTGGTCGAAGCTCGGCGCCGCCTGGGCGACGCGCGGCGACACGGCGAGGCCGGCGAAGGTGGCCACCGCGGCGACGGCGGCGCCGCTCAGTGCAGTGACGAATGCGCGCACGAGACGGCGGGGGAGGCGACCGTGGGACATGGGGGATCTCCGGTCGGCTCCGGGTGGACTCCTTCGGTGGCCCGGCTGTCTCCGCGGAGACCCGTGGCTTTGCGTCCCCTCCTCGCGGAGGGTTTGCCTTTGTCGGGAGCCGACGCCGCGACTCTACGGCCGCGTCGCGCCGTTCACGACCGCCGTCGCCCCCTGGTGCTCCCCTCGCAACCGGCACGTCACAGCAGGCTGCGGGGCTAGGATGGCTCGCCATGAGCGTTCCCGGTGCCGTCCAGGATCTCGACCGGCTGGAGACCGCCGAGATCACCGTCGACAGCGACGGAACCCCGGTGCCCGCGTACCTGGCGCGTCCTCGCGACGGCGCCGTGCGCCCGGGCATCATCGTCGTCCACGACGCGTTCGGCCTCGGCGAGCACACGCGCGACGTGACGCGGCGTTTCGCCAACGCCGGCTTCGACGCGCTGGCGCCCGACCTCTATTCGCGAACCGGCGCGCCCGATCCGGAAGGCGGCCCCACCTCCCTGTTCGGCGCCATGTCCCGCCTCGAGGACGCCACCGTGGTGAGCGACCTCGACGCCTCCGCGGCGCACCTGCGCTCGCTCGACGGCGGCAACGGCAAGGTGGGCGTCGTCGGCTTCTGCATGGGCGGCCGCTGCACGCTGCTCTTCGCCTTCAGCAGTGACCGCGTCGATGCGGCGATCCCCTGCTGGGGTGGCTTCATCGACCGCGCCCTGCCCGACGCCGAGCGCACCCCGCAGCGGCCCACGCCGGTGGTCGAGCTGGCCGGGAACCTGCACTGCCCGCTGCTGCTGGTCGGCGGCGCCGAGGACCAGAATCCCTCGCCACAGTTGCTGACCGAGCTCGACGGGCGCCTGCGCGGCATGGGCAAGGACGTGCGGCTGGAGATCTTCGCCAACGCCGGGCACGCCTTCTTCCACGACGGGCGCCCCAACTACCGCGACGAGGCGGCCCAGAAGCTCTGGCCGATCATGCTGGAATTCTTCGCCGCGCATCTCCGCTGAGTACCATCGTGGCCTCGCGGCGCCGATGCGGCGCCGACTCCTGGGAGGGAGCCATCGCCATGCCTGAAGTCTCGATCGACATCGACGCCGCCCCCGAGGCGGTCTACGCCCTGGTCGCCGACCTGCCCGCCATGGGTCGCTGGAGCCCGGAGTGCTACCGCTGCGACTGGCTGGGCGGGGCCACCGCGGCCGCGCCCGGGGTGCGCTTCATCGGCCGCAACCGCATCGGCGCGCGGCGCTGGAGCACCCGGGGCACGGTGGTCGTCGCCGACCCGGGCCGGGAGCTGACCTTCGACGTGGAGTCGGTGGGGCTGCCGGTGTCGCGCTGGTCCTACCGCATCACGCCGCGGACGGGTGGCGGGGTGACCCTCACCGAGTCCACCGAGGACCGGCGCGGCGCGGTGATCCGCGCCCTCGGCGCGCTGCTGCTGATGGGAACCCCCGGCGCCGACCGGACCCGCCGCAACGAGGACACCATGGCGGTGACCGTGCAGCGCCTCAAGGAGGAGGCGGAAAAGCCCGTCACCGCCGGTTTCTGACGGGTATGGCGCGATCTCGGCTGTAACGATCCGGTGGCGGGCGCTGCCCGTGTAAAGAATCGTGAATACTGAAATCTTGCGGTTTCAGCTCACCGGGAAGGGGCGGCGGAGGACTCCATGGCCAGGATCCTGGTGGTCGAGGACGACCCGGTCACCTGCAAGTTCATGCGTCTCACCCTGGAGACCGAGGGCTACCAGGTGGACACGGCGTACGACGGCGGTGACGCGGCCACCCGGCTGACCCGCGCCCAGCCGCCCTACGACGTGGTGGTCACCGACAACCGGCTGCCCACCATGTCCGGCCTGGAGCTGGTCGCCCTGGCCCGGCGTGTCGACCCCAACCTGCCCTGCATCATGGCCACCGGCACCGCCGAGCTCGACGTGGCCATCGCCGCCATGGAGGCGGGCGCGGTCAACTACATCGTCAAGCCGTTCCGCGGCGACACCCTGCGCATCGTGGTGATGCGCGCCCTGGAGCGGCGCACCGTGTCCGAGGACGCGCTGCGGCTGCGCCTGGTGGTGCCCCTGCTGGAGCAGTTCACCATGACCCTGGCCGACATGGTCGAGGCGCGCGACGTTGAGACCCAGGCCCACTGCCGGCGACTTGTGGCCATGTCTGACCGGATCGCCGACCGCCTGGAGCTGTCCCTCGACGAGCGCCACGCGGTGCGGCTGGGCGCCTGCCTGCACGACGTCGGCAAGATCGCCATCCCCGACGCGGTGCTGCGCAAGGCGGGGCCGCTTCTGCCCGAGGAGTGGGAGGTCGTCCGCGGCCATCCCGAGGTCGGCGCGCGATTGCTCGAAGGCGTTGAGCAGTGGCGCTCGGCGCAGGTGGTCGTCCGCCATCACCACGAGCGCTTCGACGGCAACGGCTATCCCGCCGGATTGCGTGGCCGCGACATCCCCCTGGGGGCGCGCATCGTCGCCGTCGCCGACGCCGTCGACGTGATGGTCACCGGGCGCAGCTACTCGCCGGCGCGCAGCCTCGACGCCACCATCGACGAGCTGCTCGCCCACCGCGGCACCCAGTTCGACCCCGACGTGGTCGACGCCTTCGTCGGCATGGCCGGGATCGACGCGCTGATGGGCCGCGCCCTGGTCGGCGTGGGCACGGTCTCGCTGCTCGGTGAGACGGTGCGCTGAGCGACCGTCCGGGCCGCTAGCGGATCGGCAGGTTGGGGCGCCGCGCGGACTTGCCGGCGCCGCGCCGGAACACGCACAGCCACATCCAGGCAGGGACGGCCCACAGCTTCTGGCGGAGGCGGTCGAAGGTGCGGTGGCGCACCTTGCTGGTCACGCTGCTGGACATGTGGGGGCAGCGTGTGGCCTGCGCGTGGGTGCGTGGCGCGCCGCGGGATACTCGTGCCCGCAGCGTTGCTCGCGCGTGACAGGGCGTCCCCAGCCGCTACGATGCGGCGCATGCGCAGCCGCACGCTCGACGTGGGGGGACCGGTGCACGTCGCCGACTTCGGCGGACGCGGCACACCCATGGTGCTGGTGCACGGCCTGGGCGGCTCGCACGCCAACTGGCTGGCCGCCGGCGACCTGCTCGCCCGCCACCACCGCGTGGTCGCGCCCGACCTCTGCGGCTTTGGACTGACCCGTCCGGAGGGGCGTTCGTCCAGCGTCGAGGCCAACACCGAGCTCCTCGCCGGGGTCATCGAGCAGGTGGGACGGCCGGTGGTGCTGGTGGGCAACTCGATGGGCGGGCTGATCTCGATGATGGTGGCGTCGCGGCGGCCGCAGCTCGTCGAGGGGCTGGTGCTGGTGGGCGCGGCGCTGCCGCGGCCGCTGGGCATGGTGCCCAATCTCGCCGTGACCGCGGCGTTCGTGACCTACGCGTTCCCCGGGCTCGGCGAGATGTACGTGCGCAACCGGGCGCAGCGGCTGGGGCCGGAGGGATTGGTGCGGGAGACGCTCAAGCTCTGCACCGTTGATCCGTCGCGGGTGCCCCGTGATGTGTACGACGCGCACGTGGCGCTGGCGCGGACGCGGCAGGAGTTTCCCTGGGCGATGGAGGCGTACCTGGAGGCGGCGCGGTCGCTGCTGCGCATGCTGGTGCAGCGGCGGCGCGTGGTGGCGATGATGCGCGCCGTCACCGCGCCGACCATGCTGCTGCACGGCGCGCAGGACCGGCTGGTGCCGGTGGGTGCGGCGCGGCTGGCGGCGCAGCTCTGTCCGTCGTGGCGGTTGGAGATCTTCGAGGACGTCGGCCACACTCCTCAGTTGGAAGTCGCCGACCGCTTTGTCGACACCGTCGAGGACTTCTGCTCGGGCGGCGTCAGCGGACGCGCCCTTGTCAGGCCTCGGCCGGCACCAGCTGCGCTTTCAACTCCAGCTTGAGGATCTTCCCCGTGGGCCCCTTGGGAAGCGTCTCCAGCAACCAGATGCGGCGCGGGTACTTGTAGGCGGCGACGCGCTCCTTGACGAAGGCGATCAGCGCGCCCTCATCGGCGGACTGCCCGGGACGCAGCGCGACCGCGGCGACGACCTCCTCACCCATGGTCGCATCGGGAATCCCGAACACCGCGGCCTCCAGCACCGCGGGGTGCGCGTAGAGCACCTCCTCGACCTCGCGCGGATACACGTTGAATCCGCCACGGATGACCATCTCCTTCTTGCGGTCGACGATGAAGTAGTAGCCGTCGGCGTCGCGGTGGCCGATGTCGCCCGTGTGCAACCAGCCGTCGGCGTCGATGGTCTCCGCGGTGGCCTCGGGACGGTTGTGGTAGCCCTTCATCACGTTGTGGCCGCGGATGCAGATCTCACCGTTCTCGCCGTCGCCCAGCGCACGACCCTCGTCGTCGATCGCCTTCAGCTCGACGCCCCAGATGGGCAGCCCGATCGAGCCCACCTTGCGCGGCCGGTCGGGACGGTTGAAGGTCGCCGAGGGCGAGGATTCGGAGAGCCCGTAGCCTTCGAGGATGGGCGCCCCGAACTTGGCCTCGAACTCGTGCAGCACCTGCTCGGGCAGCGCCGCGCCCCCGCTGATGGCCATGCGGATCGAGGAGATGTCCCACTCGCCCTCGTCGTACGCCTTGAGGAAGGCGATGTACATGGTGGGCACGCCGGCGAACACGGTGATGCGGTCGCGCTGGATCATCTGCAACGCCTTGACGGGCTCGAACCGCGGCAGCAGCGACAGGGTGCCGCCCGCGTACACGGCCGTGTTCATCACGTTGCTGGCGCCGAAGGCGTGGAAGAAGGGCAGCGTCCCCAGGGTCACGTCGGCGTCGTCGATGCCCGCGATGCGCGCGCCCACGATGCAGTTCATCAAGAGGTTGTAGTGGGTGAGCTGCGCGCCCTTGGGCTTGCCGGTGGTGCCCGAGGTGTAGAGGATCACCGCGGTGTCCTCGGGCGCGGTGGGGGCGATGTCGCCCGAGGGCGTGACACCCGCCACCAGCGCCATGAAGTCCTCGCAGCCTTCCGGCGCCGGCGTGTTGGGGACAGCAGCGACAGAAACTCGCAGCCCCACGTCAGGCACCGCGGCCGCGCCGCGCACCGCCTCGCCGGCGAAGCCGTCCCAGAAGAAGAAGGCGCGCGCCCCCGAGTCCTGCAGGTAGTAGGTGACCTCGGGCGCCTTGAGCAGCACGTTCATCGGCACCGCCACGCAGCCGGCGCGGAGGATGCCGTAGTAGACGACGGGGAACTGCGGCACGTTGGGCAGCATCAGGCCCACCGGGGTGCCCGGTGCGATGCCCCTGTCGCGCAGCGCCTGGGCGACGCGGTCGGCCGCTTGGTCGACCATGCGGTAGGGGAGCCGGTGCTCGTCGAGGATGACGGCCACCTTGTCGGGGTGGGCCAGGGTGCTCTCGCGCAGCATGGTGCTGAGGTTGAAGGTGGCCATGGGGGCAATACTGTAGCCACATGAGTCGCATCGGTCTCGTGCTCGGCGCCGGGGGCATCGCCGGGCACGCCTTTCACGCCGCCGTCCTCGACGCGCTCGCCGCCGAGACGCGCTGGGACCCCAACGACGCCGAGGTCGTGGTCGGCACCTCCGCGGGCTCCGGCATCGCCGCGCTCCTCCGCGGGGGCATGTCGCCGGCCGACATGGCCCGGCGCGCCGCGGGCGAGCCGCTCTCCCAGGCCGGCGCGCGCCTGGGGCGCAAACCGGTGGGCGAGCGCGCGGCGGCCGGGAACGTCCCGCGCGGCGCCAGCTTCGCGCCCAGCGCGCCTGGCCGCCTCCTCCACGCCGCGCTGCGACCCTGGGACGCGCGCATCGGCACCCTGGTCTCCGCCGTGCTGCCCGAGGGACGCGTGCCCACCGAGCGCATCGTCGCCGGCCTGCGCCGCATCTACCCGGACGGAACGTGGCCCGAGCGCAGCCTCTGGCTCTGCGCCGTGCGCCTCCACGACGGCCGCCGCGTCGTCTTCGGCCGCGACCCCGGCGCCGTCGACGGCGACTGCGGGGTGGCCGACGCCGTGGCCGCGTCCTGCGCGATCCCCGGCTTCTTCACCCCTGTCCGCATCGACGGGGTTCGCTACGTCGACGGCGGCGCCTGGTCGCCGAGCAACGCCGACGTGGTCGCCGGGCTCGACCTCGACCTGGTCGTCGTGGTCTCGCCGATGTCGGCGCAGCGGGCCATTCCCGCGGTGTCGCTCGACGGCGCCCTGCGCGGCGCCTGCCGTCTCCAGCTCACCCAGGAGGTGGTGCGCATCCGCCGCCGGGGTACGCCGGTGGTGGTCATCGAGCCCGGCCACGAGGAGCTGGAGGCGATGGGATCGTCGACCCAGGCGATGGACCCGGAGCGCGGCCCTCGCATCGTGCACGTGGTGCGTGAGACGATGCGCCGGCGCCTGCGCGACCCGGGGTTGCGCGAGCGGCTCGCGGCACTGCACGGATAACGGAAGGAGGTCCCCACACATGGACCGAATGAGCCCACTGGACGCCTCGTTCCTCCACATCGAGGGCGAGAACAACCACATGCACATCGGGTCGGTGGCCATCTTCGACGGGCCGCCGCCGGAGTACGACGACATCCTGACCATGGTTCGCGGCAAGCTGCCGCTGGTGCCGCGCTACCGCCAGAAGGTGCGCCAGGTGCCCTTCGACCTGGGCCGCCCGGTGTGGGTCGACGACGCGCACTTCCACCTCGAATACCACGTCCGCCACACCGCGCTGCCCCATCCCGGCGGCGCCGAGCAGCTGCGCAACCTCGTCGGCCGGGTGATGGGCCAGCAGCTCGACCGCAGCCGTCCGCTCTGGCAGATGTGGGTGGTCGAGGGCCTCGAGGAGGGCCGCTGGGCGATCGTCTCGCAGGCCCACCACTGCCTGGTCGACGGCGTCAGCGGCACCGACCTGCTCGCCGTGATCCTCGACCTGGAGCCCACGCCCTCGCCCCCGGTGCCCGACAACTGGAAGCCGCAGCCCGAGCCCGGCGACCTCCGCCTGCTCGGCGACGCGGCTGTGGACTATCTGGTCACTCCGCTGGAGCAGATGCGCGGCCTGCGCCGCATGGTGCGCACCCCGCGCGAGAGCCTGCTGCGCGCCGGCGAGGCGATCCGCGGCATGCGCTCGGTGCTGGGCATCGCCTCGACCAGCGGACTGGCCACGCTGAACGGACGCATCGGTCCGCACCGCCGCTACGACTGGGCGCGCGGCTCGCTGACCGACGTCAAGGCCATCCGCACCGCGCTCGGCGGCACCGTCAACGACGTGGTGCTGGCGGCGATCACCCGCGGCTTCCGCGACCTGCTCATCTCCCGCGGCGGCCAGGTCGAGGGCTGCGTGGTGCGCACCATGGTGCCGGTCTCGGTGCGCCTGCCCGGCGAGCGGGGGACGTACAACAACCGCGTCTCGGCGATGTTCGCCGAGCTGCCCGTCGGCCTGGAGGACCCCGGCGAGCGGCTCGACGCCATCCGCGTCCAGATGGAGGGGCTCAAGGAGTCGAAGCAGGCGGTGGCGGGCGAGGTGCTCACCTCGCTGTCGGGCTTCGCGCCGCCGATGCTGCTCTCGTTGGGGATGCGCGCCGCGGTGCGCCTGCCGCAGAGCAACGTGCACACCGTGACCACCAACGTGCCCGGCCCGCAGTTCCCGCTCTACGCGGCGGGGAGGCAGATGCGCGAGGCGTATCCGTACGTGCCCATCGCCAACAACGTGCGCATCGGCATCGCCGTCTTCTCCTACCTGGGCACGCTGAACTTCGGCGTCACCGGCGACTACGACACCACGCCCGACCTCGACGTGCTCACCCGCGGCATCGAGGCGGGGGTGCAGGAGCTGCTCGACTTCGCGGGGGTGCCTAGGTCGGCGGGCAAGGTGAGCAACGGGCACAACGGCCACGGCCACGCGACGGTGGTCAGGACCCGCGAGGTGGCCAAGCCGGTGCGCAGTCGGGCCACCGCCCGACGCGGCGAACGCTAGGCCTCTCCCGTCTCCCGCAAGGAAGCGGCGGCGGGCGTCGTTGACCTGGACATGCACGCCGAGGAGCGCCTCACCGCCCTGGTCACCGAAGCCCGCTGGCGCACCGCGGCGTCGCTGCTGGTGCTGCCGCTGCTGCTGCTCGGCATGGTCACCGTGGCGGTGCTCGCCTTCGGCGCCCTGGAGATGGGACTGGCCACCGCGCAGCGCCGTCCGCTGCAGGCGCTCCGGCCGGTCGCGCGCCGCGCCGCCTCAGCCAGGGGCGCGCAGGCGTCCTGACGCGGCCGCGCAGGCGACGCCCCCGGCCAGCGCCAGGGCGAACACCGCGCTGAGCCCCCAGGCCAGCGGCCGCCCCGCGTCGTGTGACACCGCGATCGCCGCGCCCGCCAGGCCGGTGCCGAGGATGATGCCCATCCGCCCGCTGACGAAGCGCGCCGCCATGGCGCTGGTCTCGTCGCCGCGATCCGCGTAGTCCATCGAGGCCAGCATGATGGTGGGGAAGGCGACGCCCACGCCCGCGCCGGCCACCGTCCAGCCGATGTAGCCGAGCAGCAGCGGCGCGCCCGCGAGCAGCGCCGCCATGCACGCCGTGCCGGCGACGAAGACCGCCGACCCGGCGAAGGTCAGCAGCGCCGGTGACCAGCGGGTGATCGCCCGCGACTGCCACCAGCTCCCCGCCGCCCAGCTGATCGAGACAAGGGTGACCGCAACTCCCGCCTCGGCGACGGACACGCCGCGCACGCCGGTGAGCAGCAGGGTGACGAAGCTGTCGGCGGTGAAGAAGGCGAGGTAGAGGAGCAGGTTGAGGGTCACCGCCGACGGCGCCCCCGCGGCGGCGCGCAGCCAGCCACGGGGCATCAGCCGCTGCAGCGCGGGAAACGCGGCCAGCACCGCGGCCGCCGCCAGCGGGATCGACCACCAGCGCGGGTTCGACGCCGCGAACAGCCCCAGCCCGGACGCGGCGGCGAGCACCACCGGCCACCGGGGGCTGACCCGGGCCTGTCCCGCCTCGCCGCCGATGCCCGCCATCCCCGGCACGGTGAGCAGGCCGGCGAGCAGCAGCAGGGGCAGCACCACCACGAACACCCAGCGCCAACCCACAGTTGTGGCCAGGATCGCCCCGATCGAGGGGGCGATCAGGCCGCTCACCACCCAGGTGAAGGTGAGCACGGCGAGCATGCGCGGTCGCGCCGGGCTGGGGTACGCCTTGGCGATGACGCCGTAGGCGATGGTGTAGACGGCGCCGCCACCGTAGCCCTGCACCACCCGGGCGAGCGCCAGCAGCGGCATCGACGGCGCCAGCACGCAGAGCACCGTGCCCAGGGCGAACACCAGCAGGTTGCGGACGAACGGTTTGGTAGGTCCCTCCCTGTCCGCGGCGCGTCCGGCGAGCGGGATCGACACCAGGCCGCTGACCATGTAGCCGCTGAACACGGTGCCGTAGAACTCCACGCCGCCGAGGTCGCTGAGCACCTTGGGCATCGCCGACACCACCACCAGCGCCTGCATTCCGGCGACGAACTCGGTGAGCGCCAGGCCCGCGGTGAGCCGGGCCCGCCCCGAGCCCATCACCTCGCGCCACGACGGCACGGAGACGCTCGGGGCGGCCATGCCGGCGATTATCCAGTCTGAGCCCTCTCTCTCAGGCGGCGGGCGCGCCGGGCTGCACCGCGGTGCAGTAGGCGCAGCGCCGCGCCGCCGCCGGGATGACGCTCAGGCACTCGGGACACTTGGTGGTGTCCGGCTCGGGCGACGGCTCGCGTCGTGACCGCGCGGTCAGCGCGTTGATGGGCTTGACCACGAAGAAGAACACGGCGGCGGCGACGAGCACGAAGGTGATCACGAAGTTGACGACGTCGCCGTAGAGGAACTTCGAGCCGTTGACGGTGAACGCCAGCGTGCTGAAGTCGGGTTTGCCCACGATGGCCGCGATCAGCGGCGTCAGCAGGTCCTTGACGAAGGCGTTGACCAGCGCGCCGAAAGCCGCGCCGATGACGATGCCCACCGCCAGGTCGACGACGTTCCCGCGCAGGATGAACGCCTTGAACTCCTTCAGCATCTCGCACTCACCTCCAACGTGACGCCCGCAGTATGGGCCAGGTGCGGCAGAAAGTCAGCCGCGCACGGCGGCGAAGGGCACCAGCTGCTCGCGTGAGGTCATCGACCCATGGTGTCCCACCAGCCTGGCGTGGGCCGGGTCGACGCTGCGCTGCATGACGCCGACGCGGGCGAACGCCGCCGCCACCACCTCGCCGATGCGCGGCCGGATGCGCTCCGGCACCGACGGCCCGAACCACCCCGCCGCGATCGCCTGGTCGCGCGCCACCACCCACATCCGGTCGCCGAGCAGGTCGCGCCAGGCGGCGAGCACGTCGTCCGCGGCGCCGGGCTCGGCGTAGACGTGGCGCGCCCGCGCCTCGCCGCCGAGGGCGCGCACCCCCGCCAGCAGCGCGGGGACGTCGCCCACGTCGACGTGGTCCTCGGGACGCAGGTCGACCATGCCGTGGTCGCCGGTCACCACCAGGAGCGCGCCCGCGGGGAGGCGTCCGGCCAGGGCCATGGCGGCGCCGTCCACCTCGGCGAGCTGCAGCCGCCAGGCGTCGGAGCCGACGCCGCGGACGTGGCCGAGCAGGTCGAGGTCGGGGTGGTAGCTGTAGACGAGCTGCGGGCCCGGCTCGGCGAGGGTGGTGGCGCTCACCGCGACCAGGTCGGCGAGGGTGAACGCCGCCCGGTAGCGGCCGCCGCGGAGCACCGCCCGGGTCATCCCCGACGCCGCGTGCTGGCGCGGGCCGACCAGCGTCACCGCGATCCCCGCGGCCACCGCGCGCTCGAATGCGGTGGGTTCGGGCTGGACGCGCTCGGGCACCTCGCGTTGCAGCAGGGCGGCGCCGTCCCCCGCGCTGAGGCCGTAGGGCGCCCAGGACAGGTTGTTCATGGGCACGGGCTCGCCGGGCAGCAGCATGGTGTAGCCGACCAGCCCGTGCTCGCCGGGCGGGCGGCCCGTGCCCAGCGAGGCGATACTGGTCGCCGTGGTGGCGGGGAAGCCTGCGGTCAGCGACCGGGCCGTGTGCTGGTTGAGGAAGGGCGCCTCGCCGGGGTGCTCGGCGAGCAGCTCGGCGCCGAGGCCGTCGACGACCAGCAGGCAGACGGCGGAGACGGGCTCGATCCCCAGCGGGTTGGCGAACCCGGCGCCGCCCAGGGCGGCGAGCAGCGACGGGACCAGGTCGGCGAGCGACGCGACGCCATACCTCGGCAGCGGGACGGGCGGCGGCGGCACGCTCGCGACCGGCTCAGCGCGCCGGGGTGCGGGGGCGGAGCAGCCACCAGGCCTGCTCCGGGAAGCGCTCGACCAGCTCGTCGGGGATGCCGGGCTGCTCCGCGGAGCGCTGGGGGATCCAGCGCAGGAGGATCTCCCGGATCAGCTCGACCACCGTCGCCAGCGGCAGGTTGAGGCGGTCGAGGCGTTCCATCTCCTCCTCCATCAGCGCCTCGAAGTCGACCAGGAAGCGGCGGCAGGCGCGCTCCAGCTCGCCGGTGGCCGCCTCGGCGCCGCCGCCGCCGCTCGCGCTGTCGAAGGCCTGGAGCTGGCGTGCCTTGAGCAGCCACAGCGTCTCGGTCTGCACGCCCATGCGCACTTCCATCACTTCCGACAGCGCCTCGGCCTCGGCGACCAGGCGCTCGCGCTCGGGGTCGCGCCAGTGGTGCCGGTCCTCGGCGGTGCCCACCGCGCAGCGGGCGTAGTAGCGACCGGCCGCGCTGGTGATGCCGACTTCGAGGTGCTGGCAGGTCCGCTCCGGCTTGAGCGGGCGGTAGCGCGAGTCGAAGGGCATCAGGCGCGCCGACCGGTAGGCGGGACAGTCACGGAAGCCAGGCGGGAAGGGGCGGGCGTAGGGGCACGCGTCGGTGGGACGGGTGGTCATACGGTTGGCGCATTGTGCATGCCGGACGGGACCTGCCGTGCCGCTATTGCCGCTCTGACAGCACCGGCGAGCGCTCGGCGAGCAGGTCGCGGAGCTCGTGTTTGCGCACCTTGCCGGAGGCGGTCCGGGGCAGCTCGTCTAGCACGTACCAGCGGCGGGGGAGCTTGTAGCGGGCGAGCGCGGAGGCGCAGCGCCGGCGCAGCTCGGCGGGCACGTCGGCGCCGCGGGCGCCGCCGGGGCGGAGCACCAGGGCGGCGGCCACCTCCTCGCCGAGGTCGGCGTCGGGCAGGCCGACCACGGCCACCTCGGCGACCGCCGGATGGCCCTCGATGACCTGCTCGACCTCGCGGGCGGGGACGTTGTAGCCGCCGCGGATGATCAGGTCCTTGAGCCGGCCGCTGAGCACCACCCGGCCGTCGGGGTCGACGCGGCCCAGGTCGCCGGTGCGCATGAAGCCGTCGCGGAGCACCGCGGCGGTGGCCCGACGGTCGCCCGCGTAGCCGAGGAACATCGAGGCGGCGGTGGCCTCCAGCTCGCCGTGCTCCTCGCCCCCGGCGACGCGCACGCCGACGCCCCACAGAGGGCGGCCGACGTCGCCCGGCTCGCCGCCGTCCTCGGGCACCTCGCGCATGGTCAGCGGGGACACCTCGGTCATGCCGTAGCGCTCCACGACGCGGTCGCAGAGGGTGGCGTGGACCGACCTGGCCAGGTCGGTGGGCAGCGGGGCGCCGCTGACCACGGCGAGGCGGAGGGTGCGGGGGCGCGCTGTGGCGGTCGTCGTGGCGCTGGCGCCGGCGGCGAGGCGGGAGAACATCGTGGGCACGGCCTGGAGCACGGTGACGCCGTGGTCGTCGATGGCGCGCAGGGCCTCGGCGGCGTCGAAGCGGGGCATCAGGGCAACGCGAGCGCCGGCGAGGATCGAGGCGTTGAGCACCGCGCTCATGCCGAAGGAGTGGGGCAGGGGGAGGGCGCCGAGCTGGACGTCGCGCTCGGTGAGCTGGAGCATCTCGCCGGCGACGGCGCGGGCGTTGAGCAGCAGGCCGGCGTGGGAGTGGAGGGCGCCGCGCGGCGTGCCGGTGGTGCCCGAGGTGTTGAGGATCACCGCGGGCGTCTGCGGCGGCACGGGGGTGGGCGCGGTGCTGGGGTGCTCGGCCAGCGCGTCGAGGCTGAGCTCGGAGCGGCGGGGAGTGGCGCCGTCGGTGTGCAGGATGAGGTGGGCGGCGCCGGTCTGGGCCTGGCGGGTGGCGGCGCGGGCGAGCGGGGCGTGCTCGGCGTCGCCGGCGACCATGGCCACGCGCAGGCGGCGGATGGTGGTGGCGAGGTCGGCGGCGGGCGCGGTGGTGGGCAGCAGGACGACCACCGCTCCGGCCCGCAGGGCGCCGTAGTACAGAACGGGGAAGGCGAGGCCGTTGCCGGAGCAGATGGCGACGCGGTCACCGGGCCTGATGTCGCGCCGGGCGAGGCGCGCCGCCACGCCCGCGGCGGCGCGGTCGAGCTGCCGGAAGCTGAGGGCGCTCGCGCCGCCGGGCTGGCCGGTGGTGAGCAGCGCCGCCGCGTCGGGAGCGCGCAGCGCCGCGGTCCAGGGGAGGGCGGCGAGGGTCAGCACGTCGTGGCGAGGCGGGGCCGGGGCGCCGGGCTAGCGCAGGGCGTAGGCCGCCGGGCGCTCGTCGGTGCTGTAGACGCGGTCCGCCGCGCGCTCCAGGATGCGCCGGATCTGCTGGCCGCTCTCCGTCCCGCCCAGCCGCTGGCGGATGGTGGCGACGCTGAGCGGGTGCTCGGCCCGGGTGAGGACGTCGAAGACCCGGTCCTCCAGGCTGGCGCCATCGCGGCCGTGCCGGACGCGGCCGTTGCGCGCCGCCTTGGGGGCGGGCGCGGGCTCCTCCTCGTCCTCCTCCTCGTCGTCCTCGTCCTCGTCCTCCGCCGGGGCGGCGGCGGCCGGGGGCTCGGGGTCGCGCGGCGGCGCGGGCATGGAGATCGCGGCGGGGCGGACGTGCGCAGCCGCCTCGCCGCGCAGCCTGGCGAACAGGGCGGGCAGGTCGTCGAGGGTCTGGCGGACGAACTCGGGGCTGCCGCTCACCTCGACCTCGCGCTCGCCGTCGCGCAGGCGGACGCTCTGCGGCGGCTGCGGCGGCAGGGGCGGGGGAGTGAAGCTGGGCCGCGGGGTGAACGGCGGACGCGGACCGCCGCCCTCGCGGGGGGGACCGCCGTAGCCACCGCCGGGCGGGCCGCCGAAGCTGCGCCGGGGGCCGCCTCCGAAGCCGGGCCCGGTATGGCGATCGCGAGATGGGCGCGGGGGCGGGCCGGAGTGGCGTTCTGGAGGCATGGGAGCGCCAGTCTACGCTGCGGGCCGTCGCCGCCGCGGCAGCGCGTGGAGTGGACGAAACGCGTCACGGTGCCGCAAGATGCTCGTGACGCTGGCGTTACAACCAGTTGAGGGCAGATTTGACCGGCCGTGGCCGGAACGCATGCGCCAGCAGGAGGTGTCCGGCCACATGGTCCACTCGACGCCGTCGAGCACCCGAAGGGTCGTGGTGGGTGGCCGCCCTGGCGTGATCACCCGGATCGCCGCCGCGGTGCGCACGGGGCTGCTCAGCCCCTGGAGCCGCCTGCTCAGCCTTGTGTTCCTGGTCGGCCAGGTGTGCGACGTGTTCACCACCCACGTGGCGCTGGCCAGCGGGCGGTTCGAGGAGGCCAACCCGCTGTTCGCTCCGGCGCTGGCGTCGAACCAGGCGGTGGCGCTGCTGGTCAAGCTGACCGTGGCCGGGCTGGTGCTGCTGGCGGCACTGACCAAGCTGACCGGCACCCGCCGCATGGTGGTGCTGGCCGTGCTGGCCTTCATCAGCGTCGAGGCGCCTGCGGCCAACGCACTGCGCATCGCCGGGGTGCTCTAGCCGCCGCTGCCCGGGCGGGTGGGGCTCAGGACCCCTGAGCCGGCTCCTCGCCCTGCTGGACCGGATGTCCGGCGAGCACTCCGTTGCCCTCGCCGGGCTGGCCGTTGGGGGTGGTGTCGGCGGCCGTCCGCGCTGTGGGGCCGCTGGTCGCGGCGGGCTGCACCGGCAGGGTGATCGACTGCGGCTCCTCGGCCTCCTGCGGCGGCTGCCCGGGGATCATCGAGCGCAGCTTGGCGCCGAGCGGCGACATCGCGACCGCGGCGGCGCCGCCGATGGCCCCGCCGATGAGCACCACGTTGCGCAGCTTGTGGGTCTTCCTGGGCTGGGCGGCCTTGGCCAGCTTCCTGCTCGCCTTGGTGAGCTGCTTGCCGGCGCTCTCGCCCGCCCCGGCGGCCTTCTCGGCGCCCTGCTGGGCGAGCCGCTCGGCGGTGTCGGCGAGCATCTCGGCGGCCCTCTCGGCGGCGTCGCTGAGGTTGGCGGCGGCCTTCTCGGCGGCGCTGCGAATCACCGGCTCGGCGTTCTTGCGCGCCTCGCCGGCGCGCTCGGCGGCGACGGCGGCGGCGCTGCGGAGCATCGGCTCGGCCGTCTTGCGTGCTTCGCGGGCGGCCTCGGCGCCGCGTTCGGCGGCCCTGCCGGCCAGCTCGGCGGCGCGCTCGGCCAGCTCGGTCATGGTCTCGGCGGCCCTGCTGGCCGCCTCACCGGCGATCTCGGACATCGTGCTGCCTGCATCGGAGGCTTGGCTCTTGGCCCGGTCTGCTGTGCTCGTCGACCCGCGACCCAACATGCTCTGCACCTCCACGGCGTCCTTGAAGTCGATCGGTTGAGTTCCCCCGTCTAGACGCGTCCGCACACGATTCTACGGGGAGTGCGCGCAAACATCCCCTCAGGCGGCGTTTCGCCAGCCGCCGCGGCCTCGGCGGGTGCTGGTGGGGACGGCGCCGCTGTGCAGGGGGGCGTCGAGGAACCAGCGGATGCGGGCGGCGGCGACGGGGCCGACCAGGGTGCGGAGGCGGTCCTCGGGGGCGGAGTAGACGGCTGCCAGCGATGGGAAGGCGCGGGCCAGGCGGGCGGCGGTGGTGTGGTCGATGCCGGGCAGCGAGAGCAGGTGGCGCTGGCGGAGGGCGGCGAGGTGGTCGGCCTCGGGGTCGCCGAGGGGGAGGTCCAGCTCGACTGGGGTTGTGCTCATGGGGGAATTGTAGCGAACAGGTGTTCGGGAGTCAAAGGGGGGAATTGCGAGGTAGCCGGGAGACTCGGCGCGGCCCCTTACTGCGCGCGTTCGGGGCGGAAGTCGCGGAGGACGCGGCCGGCTTGCCAGAGCTCCTGGTCGGCCATGGCCTGGAGCTCGGCGTTGAGGCCCTGGCGGTAGTTGGGGTCACTGTTGGCGGAAATCGAGCGGCGCGCTTCCTCGCCGGAGAGGACGCGCTGGTAGCACTCCTCGATGACCGGCTTCAACACCTCCTCGAAGCGGGGGGCCCAGTCGAGGGCGCCGCGCTGGGCGGTGGTGGAGCAGTTGGCGAACATCCAGTCCATGCCGTTCTCGCCGATCAGCGGGTAGAGGGACTGCAGCGCTTCCTCGACGGTCTCGTTGTAGGCCTCGGACGGCGAGTGGCCGTGGGAGCGCAGGACGTCGTACTGCGCCTTGAAGGCGCCCTGGATCAGGCCCATCAGCACCGAGCGCTCGCCGGTGAGGTCGCTGTAGACCTCGTGGGCGAAGGTGGTCTCGAAGCAGTGGCCGCTGCCGATGCCGAACGCGGTGGCCAGGGCGCGGTCGCGGGCGCGGCCGGTGAAGTCCTGGTGCACGGCGAACGACGAGTTGATGCCACGTCCGGCCAGAAAGTGGGTGCGCACGGTGAGCCCGCTGCCCTTGGGGGCCACCATCACCACGTCGACGTTGTCCGGCGGGATGATGCCGGTGTCCTCGTGGAAGACGACGCCGAAGCCGTGCGAGAAGTAGAGGCAGTCGCCCTCGTTGAGGCGCTTCTTCACCTCGGGCCACATGGCGATCTGGGCGGCGTCGCTGAGCAGGTACTGCACCACCGTGCCCTGCTCGGCGGCGTCCTCGATGGAGAGCAGGTTCTCGCCCTCCTCCCAGCCGTCGGCGATCGCCTTGTCCCTGCTGGGCCCGGGGCGGACGCCGACGAGCACGTTGAAGCCCTGGTCGCGCAGGTTGAGGCTCTGGCCGCGGCCCTGGGGCCCGTAGCCGAGGATGGCGGTGACCTCGTTGCCGAGGATGGCGCGCATCTTCTCGATGGGGAAGTCGCTGCGCTCGATGATCTCTTCGCGGATGCCGTTGATCTCGATGGTCTTCATGGGTGCTCGTGGCTCGTGTGGACGCGTGAAGGTGGAGGATAGGGCGTCGCGAGCTTTGCCCGTCGCCGCAGGGCCGGTGGTAGCCTTGCCGCGATGCCCCTCTACGAATACCGCTGCAACGCCTGCGCCGAGACCTT
Organism: Candidatus Angelobacter sp.; assembly: GCA_035569495.1. Classification (GTDB taxonomy): domain Bacteria; phylum Chloroflexota; class Dormibacteria; order Aeolococcales; family Aeolococcaceae; genus DASRDZ01. Next base: position 71,203 of record DATMMX010000044.1, read on the forward strand.
CGAGCTGCTCCGCCCCATGGCCGACCGCGAGCTGCGCGCCGTCTGCCCGAGCTGCGAGAGCGCCACCACCATGCCGCTTATCAGCCGCGTCGCCATCAGCGTCGCCTCGGCGTCACGCGGCTCCTCGGTGCCCGCGCCGCGCGCGTCCGGCAGCGGCGGTGGGTGTTGCGGCGGCGCCTGCGGCTGCGGCTGACCGGCCCGGCAACCCCCGCGAGTCAGTCGCCCGGCGGCAGCGCCCGAGTCCCCAGCTCACGCCCCAGCGCGTGGTACTTCCCCGCGAAGTAGAGCAGCGGGTCGGACCGCTCGTCGGCCCAGGCCTCGACCACCAGCCCGATGATCACCATGTGATCCCCCTGCCGGGTGGCCGTCTGCACCTCGCAGTCGAACCAGGCGATGGCCCCCTCGATCAGCGGCGCGCCGGTGCGGGCGCTGCGCGTCGGGAAGGGCAGCTCCGGCCCGGGGACGCGCCCCGCCGACGCCGCCCACTCGCTCACCTCGCGCTGATGCTCGCCGAGGATGCTGATGCCGACGTGCTGCGCCCCGCGCGCGAAGTCGACCAGCTGCCCCGACTCGTTGACGGCGAGCAGCACCAGCGGCGGGTCGAGCGACAGCGAGCAGAACGCGGTCGCCGAGATGGCGTGGATGCGCCCGCCGTAGCGCGCCGCCGCCACGGTGACGCCCGACGCGAACATCCGGGCCGCCGAGCGGTGCACGTCCGCCGAGACCGGCTCGTGCGCGCTGCTCTCGGGCTGCGATCCTGCCGCGTCCATCAGGGGGTCAGCCTACTCGCTCGACGGCGCGTGCCATCCAGACCTCGTCCACGTCCTCGCCGCGGTAGTGGACCATCTGCGGGATGCGTCCGCACTCGGTGAAGCCGCAGTTGCGGTAGACCTGCTGGGCGCGCTCGTTGACACTGAAGACGCGCAGCACAAGGCGGCGCACGCCGAGGCGCCGCGACTGGGCGCACAGGTCCTCGACCATCGCCGTGCCCAATCCCTGGTCGCGATGCTCCGCCGACACGGCGACGCCGAGCTCGGCGACGTGGCGGCGGCGCCCCGGCAGACGGCGCAGCTCACCGGTGGCGAGCACCGCATCCGCGGCGACGGCGAGGCGCATGACGTTGTCGCCCAGGGCCATCTCGGCGCGCCGCTGCTGCACGAACGCGGACTCCTCGGCGAGCGTCAGCGGGCGGCCGCTCATGTCGATGAAGGTGTCCTCGGCGATCAGCGGGTTGATGAAGGCCAGCAGGCGGTCGACGTCGTCGGCGCGCAGGTCGCGAATCGCCGCGCCGAACGGCAGTCCCGCGGCATCGCTCATTCGGCGGTGGCGAGCGCTTCTTCGACCAGCGCCGCCTCGCGCGGGTCGACCGGCGTGCCCATGGTCTCGAAGAGGTTCATCTGCAGGACGTGGCGGATGAACACGTTGCGGTGCTCGGGATGCGGGCCGTGGGAGCGGATCGCGGCCAGGTGCTCGGGCGCGCCGTAGCCCTTGTTGCTGGCCCAGTTGTAGTGGGGGACGTCGTCGTGCCAGGAGGTGAGCAGCGCGTCGCGGTGCACCTTGGCGACGATCGACGCCGCCGACACCGCGGGGATCAGCGAGTCGCCCTTGACCAGGCAGTGCACCTGCTGGGTCGCCTCGATGCGCAGCCGTCCGTCGCAGCAGTATCCGTCAGCTTCGACCATATCCACCAGGCGGCGGAAGATCTCCACGTTGGCCCAGCCGAGGCCGCGCCGGTTGATGTCGGCGGCGCTGATCTCCATCAGCGCGACACCCAGCGCGCGGCGGCGGATCAGCGCCGCCATGTGCTCACGCTGTTTGGCGGTGAGCTGCTTGGAGTCCTTCAGCAGCGGGTGCTTCCAGCCATGTGGGAGCACGACCGCGGCGGCCACCAGCGGCCCCGCGAACGCGCCACGTCCCACTTCGTCCATGCCACACAGGCGAAAAGCCGCCGGATCGTCGCAGCCCCAGGTGCGCTGCATGTAGCGGCGCAGCGTGAACGGCGGCGTCCCCCGGCGCGGCATGACCCGGCCGCTCAGTCCACGAAGTCCAGGCGCCCCACCGGCGGCACCAGGCCCGCGGCGGCGCCCCGGTCGAGCAGCTCCTGGTAGGCGGCGCGGCCGTCGGCGCCGAGGTCGAGGGTGCGCTGGTTGACGTACATGCCGACGAAGCGGTCGGCGGTGGCGCGGGGCAGGTCGCGCGCGTACTGCAGCGCGTGGTCGAGCGCCTCCTCGCGGTGGTCGAGCGCGTACTGGATCGACTCGCGGAGCACCCGTGCGGCCGCCACCGACACGTCGGGCGGCAGGTCGCGGCGGATGGCGTTGGCGCCCAGGGGGAGGGGCAGGCCGGTCAGCTTGCGCCACCACGTCCACAGCTCCAGCACGGAGTGGAAGCCGCGCTCGCGGTGGGTGAGCTGGCCTTCGTGGATGAGCAGCGCGGCGTCGGCCTGGCGGTCGTCGACGGCGTCCATGCAGCGGTCGAAGGGGACCACCACCGGCTCGAAGTCGGGCACCGCCAGGCGCAGCTCCAGGTAGGCGCTGGTCAGCAATCCCGGCACGGCGATGCGCTTGCCGCGCAGGTCGCCGGCGTCGAGCGGCGCCTTGGCCACCACCATCGGGCCCCAGTCCTCGCCCATCGAGGCGCCCTGGGCGAGCAGCGCGTACTTGTCGGCCACGTACGCATAGGCGTGGACGCTGATCGCGGTGCACTCCAGGCGGCCCTCGCGCGCCCAGTCGTTGAGCGTCTGGATGTCGCGCAGCAGGTGCTCGAAGCGCAGCCCGGGCGCGCTCACCCTGCCCGTGGCCAGCCCGTAGAACATGAAGGCGTCGTCGGCGTCGGGGCTGTGGCCGAGGCGGAGCAGGCGCGTCGTCTCGGCGGTGGCGGCTGTCATCGGTGGGGCATTGTAGGCGCCACGGCCGCGCACGCCTCGCCGGGCCGGCGCTATGGTGGCGGGCGCCGCGGCAGGCGGCAGGGAGGATGCTCATGGAGACGCAGAGGGACGTGGCCCAACCGGCGGGCGAGCCCGACCACGGCGACGAGGTCGTCTGGAGCCGCGAGTGGGAGTGGCCGAGGCTGCCCTCCGTGCGCGGCCGGCGGCCCGACCCGCGGACGCTCGGCGTGGTTGTCTTTCTGCTCTACGCGCCCTTCCTGGTCGGTGGGCTGTGGATGCTGCGCCCGGCGTTCGACGCCTTCCGTGGCGTGGGAGTGTTCAGCATCGGGGTGCCGGACTGGCTGCGCGTCTACTACGGCTCGCTGGTCGGCCTGTCCCTCGCCGAGGCGGCGGTCATGGTCGGCGCCCTGCTGCTGCTGCGCTGGCGGCGGGCGGGCGGGGCGGTGGTGCTCGCCGGGCTGTTCCTCGACGTCGTGTTCAACCTGCTGGTGGGCATCGCCTACCTCAGGGAGGGACCGGTGCCCACCGGGACCATGGCCCGCACCATCGCCGACGTGGTCACCCGGCTGGGGCTGCTCGCCGTCGCGGTGTTCCTGCTGCTGCCTCGCGCCGAGCCCGCCGCGCCCGCGGACGAGCCGTTCAGGCCGCCCACTGCGTAGACGGGCGGCTCTGCTACGGTGCCGACCAGAACGCATCGCTTCCGCCGTTCTGTCCAGACCCAGATGTCCGAGCAGCCCAAGCCGCAACCCGACACCGGCGCACCCTTCATCACGCGCCGCAGCCTGCTGTGGTACTCGGCGGTGGCCACGGCCGCCTTCATCGCCTACAGCCAGCTCTTCGACGCCAGCAACAACGGCTCGGGCAGCCTGGGCGCGGCGGCGGCGGCGTTCTTCGGGGTGGCGGTGGTGATCGGGTCCATCGCCTGGTTCGGCGGCATCCGCATGGCGGGGCGGAGCGGGTCGCTGCTGTGGCTGTTCGTGGTGGCCATCACACCCGTGGTCGGCAGCCTCTGCTACGCGCTGTGGGGACCAACCGCCGCGCCGCCCGCTGCGCCTCCCGGGCTGCGCCGGTGAGCCGCGCCGTGCTGTGGACCGACGTCGGTCCGCGCGACGGGTTGCAGAACCTCGCCGAGCCGGTGCCGACCGAGGTCAAGGTGCGCCTGGTGCGCGGACTGCTCGATGCGGGCGCGCCGCGCGTGGAGGCGACGTCGTTCGTGTCGCCGAAGTGGGTGCCGCAGCTTGCCGATGCGGCCGTGGTGTTGCGTGCTCTGGGTTCCGACGCCTTGCCGCGGTTGCGCGTGCTGATCCCCAACCTGCGCGGGCTGGAGCTGGCGCTGGAGCACGACGCGCGCAACGTGCTGGTCACCGTGGGGGTGACCGAGTCCTTCAACCGGCGCAACGTCAATCGCAGCGTTGGCGAGTCGCTCGAGAGCGTGAGCCAGATCGTCGCCCTGGCGGAGTCTCGCGGCGTGGTTGTCGACGTCGCACTGTCGGTGGCCTTCGGGTGCCCGTTCGAGGGCGTGGTCGATCCGCAGCGTGTGGTCGACGTGGCGCAGGAGCTGATGCAGCGCGGCGTGACCGAGGTGGGGATCGCCGACACCATCGGCGTCGCCGATCCGCTGCAGGTGTCGCGGCTGGTCGGGCGCGTCGCGGAGGTGGTGCCGATCGCGCGACTCAGCACGCATTTCCACGACACGCGCGGCATGGGCGTGGCCAACGTGGTCGCGGCATATCAGGCCGGCGTGACGCGCTTCGAAGGCAGCGCGGGCGGCCTGGGCGGCTGTCCGTTCGCGCCCCGCTCGACGGGGAACGTGGCCAGCGAGGACTCGCTGCAGGCGCTGGCCCGCATCGGTGCCGAGGTTTCCGTCGATCTTGACGCATACTGTGCGGTGGCGCAGCGCTTGGGCGAGGACCTGGGCATGCAGCTCCCTGGCAAGCTGCACCGCGCCGGGGTCTGGCATCCCGAATCGATCAGGAAGGCAGAGCAGGAGGTCGAGGCGTGACCGAGGTCGCACGCGAGCAGTCCGTCCCCCACGGCGCGCACAGCGCTGAGGACGTGCGTGTCCGGCTGGCGCGGGCGCTGGCGGGCGGCTGGGCACGCGCGGGGGAGAAGCTGGCGGCGCAGGGCAAGCTGCCGGTGCGCGAGCGCATCCGCCTGCTCTTCGACAGCGAGACCGACTTCGTCGAGGACGGCCTGCTGGCCAACAACGCCGCCCCCGACCTGCCCGCCGACGGCGTGGTCACCGGCATCGGCATGCTGCACGGCCGCCCCTGCGCGGTGATGGCCAACGACAGCAGCGTCAAGGCGGGGTCGTGGGGCGCGCGCACCGTCGAGAAGATCGTGCGCATCCAGGAGACCGCCGAGCGGCTGCAGATCCCGCTGGTCTACCTGGTCGACTCCGCGGGCGCGCGCATCACCGACCAGGTCGACATGTTCCCCGGCCGCCGCCACGCGGGCCGCATCTTCCACATGCAGGTGCGGCTCAGCGGCCAGGTGCCGCAGCTCTGCGTGCTCTTCGGCCCGTCGGCGGCGGGCGGCGCCTACATCCCGGCCTTCTGCGATGCGGTGATCATGGTCGAGGGCAACGCCTCGATGTACCTCGGCTCGCCGCGCATGGCCGAGGTGGTGGTCGGCGAGAAGGTGACGCTGGAGGAGATGGGCGGCGCGCGCATGCACTGCACGGTCAGCGGCTGCGGCGACTTCCTGGTGAAGGACGAGCACGCCGCTCTCGACACCGCGCGCACCTATATGGGCTTCATGCCGCAGAACTGGCAGTCCGAGCCGCCGCTGGCCGAGTCGCAGCCGGTCACCGACGACGCAAAACGCATCGCCGAGGTCATCCCCGCTGAGGCGGCGCGCGGCTACGACGTCATGGACGTCATCCGCGCCCTGGTCGACGCCGGTTCGTTCTTCGAGGTCAAGCGGCTGTTCGCGCGCGAGGTGGTCACCGGATGGGCGCGGCTCGACGGCCGCGTGGTCGGTGTCGTCGCCTCGCAGCCGCGTTTCAAGGGCGGTGTGCTCTTCGTCGACTCGGCCGACAAGTGCGCGCGCTTCGTCAGCGCCTGCGACTCGTACAACATCCCGCTGCTCTTCCTCGCCGACGTGCCCGGCTTCATGATCGGCACCGCGGTGGAGCGGCAGGGCATCATCCGCCACGGCGCCAAGATGATCGCGGCGCTGTCGTCGGCGACGGTGCCGAAGATCTGCGTGGTGCTGCGCAAGGCGTACGGCGCCGGGCTCTACGCGATGAACGGCCCCGCCTTCGACCCCGACGCCACCCTGGCGCTGGCCAGTGCGCAGATCGCTGTGATGGGCCCCGAGGCCGCCATCAACGCGGTGTACTACAACAAGCTCGCCGACCTCCCCGAGGAGCAGCGCGACGCCCGCCGCCGTGAGCTGGAGGACGAGTACCGCGACGACATCGACATCTTCAAGCTCGCCTCCGAGCTGATCGTCGACGCGGTGGTCGAGCCCGAGAAGCTGCGCGACGAGCTGGTGCGGCGCTTCGCCGTGTACGCGACGCGGCGGCGCGACGCGGTGCCGCGGCGCCACGGGGTGTTCCCGGTCTGATGCCCGGTGACCTGACCTACTTCTGGATCCCCTCGCCCGAGCCGGAGCGCGGACGCGCCTTCTACAGCGGGCTGTTCGGCTGGACGCTGGAGCCGCGCGAGGGCGGCGACGGCTACGGCATCAGCAGCACCACGGTGTACGGCGGCATCGTCGGTGGACGCGAGGGCAGCCGCCCGTTCCTCTACTTCAACACCGACGACGTGCGCAACGCCGCTGAGGCGGTGCACGAGTTCGGCGGCCACGCCGGCGAGGTGTCGACGTTCCCCGAGGGCGAGAGCGTCGAGTGCACCTACGACGGCGTCGAGTTCGGCATCTTCCGTCCCGCGGGTGAGTGGCAGCCGGCGCAGCCGTGCAACCAGTGGGGCGACCTGTCCTACTTGACCATTCCCGTGGGCGACGCCGCGGACGCGCGCGCCTTCTACGCCTCCATCTTCGGCTGGGAGTACGAGCACGACGACATCGACGCGCCGTACCACCATGTCAGCAACGTGGTCCCGCCCGGCGGCCTGTTCACCGCGGACGACGGCCACCGGCCGCGCTCGTACTTCCGCGTCGAGAACGTCGAGGCGTCGCTGCAGCGCGTGCGCGACCTGGGCGGTGACGTGGGCATGCCCGCCGAGTCGGTGACCGGCATCTCCGTCGCCTGCACAGACGACCAGGGGATCGAGTTCTCGCTCTGGCAGCCCGCCGCGGGGTACTGAGGCCGCCGCGCCCGCCTCGCTATCATCGCTGGCGATGACCCCGTCGCTCGACGACGACCTGCGCTTCGCCCGCGACCTGGCCGACCTCGCCGACGGGATCACCATGGCGGCCTTCCGCAGCGCCGGCCTGCGGGTCGAGACCAAGCCCGACCTGACCCCGGTGACCGAGGCCGACCGCGGCGTCGAGCGCGAGCTGCGCGCCCGCATCCAAGCCGAGCGGCCGGGCGACGCGGTCACCGGCGAGGAGTTCGGCAGCAGCGGCGACTCCTCGCGGCGCTGGTACCTCGACCCCATCGACGGCACCAAGAACTTCATGCGCGGCGTGCCCGTGTTCGCCACCCTGATCGCCCTGCAGCTCGACGGCGACATGGTGGTCGGCGTGTGCAGCGCGCCCGCGTTGCGGATGCGCTGGTGGGCGTCGCGTGGCGGCGGCGCGTTCGCCGACGGGCGGCGCCTCCACGTCTCCGGCATCTCGCGCCTCGGCGACGCGCAGCTCTCCTACGACAGCGTGTCGGGGTTCGAGGAGGAGGGGCTGGGCGAGGCGTTCCTGGAGCTGACCCGGCGCTGCTGGCGAACCCGCGGCTTCGGCGACTTCTGGTCGCACGTGCTGGTCGCCGAGGGCGCGGTGGACATCGCCGTCGAGCCGGTGGTCAGCCCGTGGGACCTGGCCCCGCTGCAGGTGATCGTCGAGGAGGCGGGCGGCCGCTTCACCGACCTGACGGGCGCCGCGCGCATCGACGGCGGCAGCGCCGTCGCCAGCAATGGGCTGCTCCACGACGAGGTGCTGGCCGCGATGCGCGTCGACCCCGAGTAGATGACGGAGATGGCCGAAACCTGGGAGCACCGCTTCCCGGGCACCGAGCACGTCGTCGCCGGTCCGGGCACGCTGGCTCGCCTGCCCGAGGAGTGCGAGCGGCAGGGCATGCAGCGTGTGGTCATCGTCACCGGCCGCACCCTGCGCGACAAGACGCCGGTGATCGCCGAGGCGGAGCGACTGCTCGGCGAGCGCTGCGCCGCCACCTTCTCCGGCATCACCGAGCACGTCCCGGCGAGCAGCGTCGAGGCGCTGGCCGAGCTGCTCCGCGACATGCACGCCGACGGCGCCGTCGCCATCGGCGGCGGCAGCCCCATCGACGGCACCAAGGCGGCACTGCACCGCCTCGACGGCGGCGCCACCAAGCAGATCTCCGTGCCGACGACGCTCAGCGCCGCCGAGTTCACCTCGACCGCGGGGGTCACCGACGACGCGACGCGGCGCAAGGGCGGCGTCGTCGATGACGCGCTGACGCCGCGCGCCGTCATCCTCGACCCGCAGGTCACCGTGCACACGCCGCAGCGGCTGTGGCTCTCCACCGGCATCCGCGCCCTCGACCACGCCGTCGAATCGGTCTACGCGCCCGAGCGGGACCGCCTCGCCATCGAGCTCGGGCTGCGCGCCATCGCCATGCTGCGCACCGCGCTGCCGCAGACGCGCGACAACCCCGCCGACCTCACCGCCCGCGAGGAATCCCAGGTGGCCGCGTGGTATTCGGGCATCGGCCTCGCCGCCACCACCATGGGTCCGAGCCACCCGCTCGGCCGCATCCTCGGCGCCACCTTCGGCGTCGGCCACGGGATCACGTCGTGCGTGCTGCTGGCGCCCTCGATCGACTGGACGGCCGAGCACGAGCCCGATCGCGTCCAGCCGTTGTGCGAAGCCTTCGCCGTCGAGCGCCCCGACCAGGTGGGCGCCGCCTGCAAGGCGTTCATCGCCTCGCTCGGCCTGCCCACGTCACTGCGCGAGGCGGGCCTCACCGAGGACGCGCTGCGCCTCTACCTGGCCATGGTCCCCGAGCGCTGGCACGGCATCGTCCGCGCCGCCTCCTGAGACTGCCAGGTGGAGCGTTGTTCCCCCCTGGGAGACGCAGTCTGACCGACGGGTCAGTCAAGAAAGAAGGGCGCGCTCTTGCGGTAGGACTGAAGTGGTGGCGGACACCCCGCCCGTCGTGAGCTTCTTCCCGCCATTGACAGGACCGATTAATGGGCGCAGGCTGCTGTCCAGGCTCCCGTCCGCCGAAAGACCGACGATCGAACGTTGGGGGGCTTCATGAAACGAAGCACGAGCTTTGGCGCCCACCTCGGAGCGACGGTGCTAGCAGTGACAGCCGCCTTGGCCGTACCGCTGCAGTCACTTGCGTCGGGAGGGGGTGACGGGTGCAATCCGGGCCGGGCCGCGCACCCCGATAACGCACAGGTTGGGTGGTCACAGTCGAACGGTGGTCAGCGCATCGGAGGGGCATACGCCAACTTGTTGAATTACTCCCCGTGGGTCTCGGTGGGTAGTTCGGTTTCGAGTTGGACCATGATCGACACTGGAAGCTCATGGGCGCAGGTCGGCTGGATAGAGTACGCGTACAGCAATCGACACGACTTTTATCAAGCGCAGGACGCCACCCATGGCCAACAGTTTCAAGAGTTCCCCGCGGAGCCGATCAATAACACGACCAATTACAACGTCATGTTCGAGGAGAAGTACCTGGGCTGGATGACCTTCCGGATCACTGGCGCTGCCAATTCCCAACAATGCGCGTCGACCTACAACGGTCAGTACTGCGAATGGTACGTCCCGGTCGACTTCACCCCTGACAGTTCGTTACAGGCGGGCGAGATCCACAACGATGCCGACCAGGTGCCTGGCCATTACAATGTCCCAGAGTTCTACAAGAGTGCCCAAATCTGGTACTCCTCCTGGGTCAACTATGACGGAAGCCTGTTCCGTCCACAATCCTGGATGAACTACGCCAAGCTATCGCCTACTTGGCTCCAGATTTCGGATACGGCAGCAACATGCCAGTTCTGAGTGGATTCACAACGCGAACGCTGCTCGCCGTCGTCGCCTCAGCGTCCATCGCCGTAGCGGCGGTTGCCGTGGCGCGCGCTGCAGGGGCCGCATCGTCGAGCCCTGCTACGCAAGCCCCGAGCCCAAGTGGTTCCCCTATCCCGCGGTCGGCACCTGTGTTGACCCCGCACTTCCCATTGGCGACCATCGACGACGGCTTGCTCAAATGGGCAGTCAACCTATCAGCGCCACCGCCATCCGCGTCTCCCGCGGTCCGGGCCACAGATGTGGAAACCCGTATACTTCAAGAGCGGCCCGACGCCCAATTCCAGGAGATCGCCTTGGCGTGGGTTCAGGAGACAAACTCCAACTTGGGCTATAGCCGCCTTTGCTGGGTGGTGCCTGTGGTGCCTCGTGCTCAGCCGCCCTCGGGGGGGGCACCTGGCCAGCCGCCTCACACCAACGGGCCTCGCGCTTACGACGTATTCATCTTCGATGCCACCTCGGGAGCGTTCGTCACGGAGATCGGTGGCGACCCGCCCCACTAGTCAGAACCAGCGCGGAAGAGCGTCATGCCGAGCGCTGGGAGTCCTGGCGCTCGCCTTCAGTGCGGCCGCGTGCAGCTCATCCACGCCGACAGCGACTCCGTCGCCCTCGGCGCCGCGGTCGTCGACGTCGGGCACTCTCATCCGGATATTCAACGAGACGCCAGACCCGATCGACGTCCAGCCCGCCGCCGCCGCCCCGGTGCAGGTGGCGTGTCGGCAACATGGAGACTTCCCGGGATCTTCGTCAACGGCGCCGCTACATGTGGTCGTCCGACGGCCGGCGGGTGATGTGGTCGTGTTGGATCGGGTGTTTCCTCCGGGCTCGCAATCGGTCGTCGTGGTGAGCCGGACAGGCGTCGCCGCGGTGCTCCCGATCTCAGCACCCTCGTACGGCCCCACCTATGTCGGTCCCTGCGCAACGGCAACTGGGACTCCCTGAGCGGCTAGGGCTGCACCGCGGCGCCCAGCGGGTGCGCCGCGAAGAAGCCCAGCAGCTTGGGCAGCGACTCCATGGGCCGCTCCATGGTGTAGACGTGGCCCGCGCCCTCCAGCTCCTGGTACTCGGCGCCGGGGATGTGCGCGGCGATGAAGCGCCCCGCCTCGACGGGGATCACCCGGTCGGCGCTGCCGTGCTGCACCAGGGTCGGCGCCGAGATCTCGCCAAGCCTGTCGGAAACGTCCCAGGCCCTGCCGGTGCTCATGTCGCCGAGGGCGCGCACCGTGGCCTCGACCGCGTCGGCGGGAGGCGCGCCGGCCGAGGCGAGCTGCATGAACAGCTCGCGCATCGCCGGGTTGTCGCGCAGGAAGTCGGGGCTGAACACCGCGGGGAGCACCAGGTCCATGCCCGCGGCGGGGTCGCTGGCCATCAGGCCGACGCCGGTGAAGAGGTCGACCACCGCCTGCGGCTCGGCGGGGAAGAAGCGGATCGGCGCGGGCGAGGTGGCCCCCAGGGCCAGCGACTGCACCATCTCCGGATGGCTGAGGGCGAGCTGCTGGGCGATCATGCCGCCCATCGACTGCCCGTGCACGTGGGCCCGGTCCACGCCCGCGGCGCGGAGCACGGCGGCGGCGTCCTCGGCGAAGGTCTCGATGCTGAAGTCGTCGAGCGGCGCCTGGCTGGTGCCGGTGCCGCGGTTGTCGTAGACGATGGCGCGGTAGCCGGAGAGCATGGGCAGCATCGGCGCCCACGCCTCGGCGCTGAGGCCGAAGCCCATCACCAGCAGCAGCGGGTCGCCGCTGCCGGATTCCTCCCAGTGGATGCGCGCCTCTCCGTTCTGCGCAAAGGGCATGCCGCTCACTCCTGCAAAGCCTTCCGGGCCGCCAGCAGCCGCCCACATTACCCGGTCGCGTGTGTCTCGGCCACAATCATCCGTCCATGCCCCACACCCCGCTGCTGATGATCCCCGGCCCCACCCCGCTCCGCGACGACGTGCGCGCCGCCCTCGCCGAGCCGGTGCGCAGCCACACCTCGCCGGAGAACGCCGCCACCATGCGCCGCGTCGCCGAGGGCCTGCGCGCCTGCTTCGGCACCGCGCAGGCGCGAGTCCACGTCTTCGCCGGCTCGGGAACCCTCGCCATGGAAGCCGCCGTGGTCAACCACGCCAAGCCCGGTGACCGCATGGTGGTGTGCAGCCAGGGCTACTTCGGCGACCGCTTCGCCGAGATCGGCGCCGCCTTCGGGCTCGACGTGCACAGCCTCACCACCGAATGGGGCACGCGCCTCGACCCCGAGCGGCTGCGCCAGGCCTGCGCCGAGCGCCCGCCCGCCCTCGTCACCATCACCCACGTCGACACCAGCACCGGCGTGCTCGCCGACGTGGCCACCCTGGCGCGGATCGCCCGCCAGGCCGGGGCCGTCACCGTCCTCGACGGCGTCTGCGCCACCGCGGGTGTCGAGGAGCGCATGGACGAGTGGGGGGTCGACGTGATGCTCACCGGCGCGCAGAAGGCGCTCGCCGTCCCGCCCGGCCTGGCCATCCTCGCGGTGAGCGAGCGCGCCCGGGAGCGCCGCGACCAGCTCGGCGACATCGCCGCCTACTACGCCGACCTGCGCCGCTGGGACGCGGCCGTCGACGACCCCACCCGCGCCTACTTCTCGACCCACGCCACCGGCCTGCTCCGCGCCCTGGAGGTGGCCCTCGACGCGGTGCAGGCCGAGACCCTGCCGCGCCGCTTCGCCCGCCACCAGCAGGTGGCCCGGGCCATGCGCGACGGCTTCGCCGAGCTCGGCCTCACCCCCTTCACCGACGCGGCCGCCCTGGCCCCCACGCTCAGCGTGCTGCGCACCCCCGAGCACGTCGACGAAGCCGCGCTGCGCAAGGGCATGGCGGAGCAGGGCGTCGTCGTCGCAGGGTGCCTGGGGCCGTTCGCCGGCAGGGGCATCCGCGTCGGCCACATGGGCGAGGTGGGCATGGACGAGGTCGAGCAGACCCTGGCCGCGGCGACTGTCTCTCTGGCACGCTGACGCGCGCCGGGTTCGGGGGAGCCCCCCCAGGCCATCCTCCGCCGCTGGAGTGCGGCCGGAGGCCAGCCTTCCCCCCGCGTCCTCCGGGCGTAGGGGCGCCCCGGACGCGGTACGCTGACGGACAGTCCGCGACCACCCGGCACGACGGCCGGGCAGCGGCCGACAGGAGCACCACGACAACCATGTGGCAGAACATCAAGACGGCCTTTCTCCTGGCCCTGCTGGACGGCCTGTTCCTGCTCGTCGGCGGCGTCGTCGGCGGCCGGTCCGGCCTGATCTTCGCGGCCGTGATCGCCCTGGTCTTGAACGGCGTGACCTACTGGAAGAGCGACCGGCTGGCCATCGCCGCCGCCCGCGGCGTCGAGGTGAGCCCGCAGGAGGCGCCCGAGCTGCACCGCATCGTCGACGAGCTGTGCGCCGCTGCGAACATGCCCAAGCCGCGCGTCTACATCACCGACGATCCCTCGCCCAACGCCTTCGCCACCGGGCGCAACCCGCAGCACGCCGCGGTCTGCTGCACCACCGGCATCCTCAACCTGGTCACCGAGCGTGAGCTGCGCGGCGTGCTCGCCCACGAGCTGAGCCACGTGCGCAACCGCGACATCCTCACCGCCACCGTCGCCGCCACTATCGCCCTGGCCATCTCCTTCATCGCCCAGATCGGGCAGTTCGCCCTGTTCTTCGGCAACGTCGGCGGGCGGGACGACGGTGAGGGCGAGAACATCATCACCCTGCTGCTGCTGGTCATCCTGGCGCCCATCGCGGCGGCCATCATCCAGCTCGCCATCAGCCGCGCCCGCGAGTACCAGGCCGACGCCAGCGGCGCCAAGCTGAGCGGCGACCCGCTGGCCCTGGCCAACGCGCTGCGCAAGCTGGAGCAGCGCGTCCAGCAGGTGCCCATGCAGGTGGCCCCGGCGATCGCGCCGCTGTACATCGTCAACCCCTTCGGCAACCGTCGCGTCAGCTTCGCCAACCTCTTCTCGACCCATCCGCCGCTCGAGGACCGCATCCAGCGGCTCGAGCGCATGGCGATGGGAAGCTGACCACCCGGTCCACAACTCCCGCGACCCCGGGCGCCGTGCCGGCGCCGCGCCGCTAGGCGGCCGTGGACCAGCACATCCTCGACCTCGTCGAGCGGCTCGGCTACCTGATCGTCTTCCTCGGCGTCGGCATCGAGTCGATCGGCGTCCCGGTGCCCGGGGAGACGGTGCTGATCATCGGCGCGGTGCTCGCCGCGCAGGGACACCTGCAGGCGCCCGCTGTGGCCGCGGTGGCCTTCGCGGGCGCGGTGCTCGGCGACAACACGGGCTACGTGGTCGGCCGCAGATGGGGGAAGCGGCTCATCCAGGTGCGCGGCGTCCGCCGCATCTACGACCCGCGACGCGTCGCCGTCGCCGAGCGCTTCTTCCAGCGACACGGCTGGACGGCGGTGTTCTTCGGTCGCTTCATCGCCATCCTGCGCATCTTCGCCGGACCGCTGGCGGGCATGCACGGCATGCCCTGGACGCACTTCGTCCTCGCCAACGCGGGCGGCGCGGTGATCTGGGTGGCCGCGGTGGTCACCGCCGGGCTGCTGGTCGGCGGCAACCTCGACCGGCTGATCTCGCTGATCACCAAGGCGGGCTATATCGGGCTCGGCGTGGCGCTGCTGGCGGTGATCGGCTTCGTCGTGTACCACCGGGTGCGGCGGCGCCGCGAGCTGGGCCACGGCGAGCAGTTGCTCAACGCCTCCCCCGAGGAGCCGGCTGCCGACTGACCGGTCAGTTGGTCGGGTTGGTCACCGCGGGGTGGCCGCGGGCGCGGCGGAACGGCAGCGCGGAGCGCAGGGTGCGCAGGTCGCCGGGCGAGAGCAGGCCGAGCAGCACCGCCACCAGCGCGTAGGCCGCGCCGCCCGCCACCGAGGCGGCCACCAGCGCCACCCGCCCCTCGTGGGGCAGCAGCTCCAGCACCCCGATCAGCGCGGCACAGGAGAGCACGAAGACGATCGGCCCGCGCACCCGCAGCGGCCAGCGGAACTGCCAGTACGCGGTGATCAGCAACGTCACTCCGACGCCGACCGCGGCGATGTCGAAGGCGATGCCGGTGGCCACCAGCGGGCCCGCCCCGCCGCGCTGCACGCCGATGGGGATGAGCACGATGAGCAGCACCACCTCGACCACCACCGCGCCCAGCGCCAGCGTGGCGGGCAGGCGGTCGCGCCCCGACGCCTGCAGCACACCGACGAGATACGTCGACAGGGCGAGGAATGTCGTGCCCACCGCGATGGTGCGCAGGCCCGGCGCGGCGCTGAGATAGCTCGACGGCAGGAAGAGGTTGAGCACGTCGTGCGGCTCGGCGATCATCACCAGGCTCATCGGCGTCAGCAGGGTGAGCAGGAAGAGGATCCCCTTGCGCACGTACATCGCCGCGCGCTCGGCGTCGTCGCGCAACCGGGCGACGTGGGGGAACACCGCCGTGGTCACCGCGCTGGCGAAGAAGTAGGGAATGCGCGCCAGTGTCACCGAGGCCTGGTACAGCGCGGCGTTGTCGTTGGAGCCGCTCACCGGGGAGAGCAGCTTGATGGCGAAGAGGTCGACCGAGGTGAGCAGCGCCATGCCCGCGGTGCCGACGAACAGCGGCACCGTCTCGCGCAGCAGCTCCCAACCGCCGAAGCCGCGCGTGGTCAGCAGTGGCACGGCGCGCAGCGACCACAGCGAGTACGACGTCGACAGCATCATGCCGGCGAGGATGCCGACCGCCGCGCCGGTGGCCCCCCAGCCCGCCGCCGCCAGGGCGACGCCGAGGGCGATCTTCACCGTGGTCTCCAGGATGTTGGTGAGGGCCACGGTGCGGAAGCGGAACAGGCCCTGCAGGCCGCCGCGCGCCACCGTGTTGACGCCGCTGAGGCTGCAGGTCACCGCCGCCAGCACCACCGGCCACGCCGACTCGCCGCCCAGCTTGAAGGCGCCGGTGAAGGTGAGCAGCAGCAGCAGCAGGGCGAGCAGCGTGGCCACCGCGAAGTTGCCGATCAGCGCGCCGCGCAGCACCGCGGCGCGCTCGGCCATGTCGTCGTTGCCGCTCAGCCGGCGCGTCGCCGTCCAGGGGAATCCCGAGGCGGTGAACCACGCGGTGAAGAAGAGGAACGACTGAGCCAGGGCGAGCACGCCGTAGTTGCTGCGCGGGATGAGGTGCGCCGTCACCAGGGTGAAGGCGTAGTTGCCCGCACCGACAACCAGGAACGCCGCCGCCAGAGTCCCGCTACCCGCCGCGGCGCTGGTCGACTCGGCTGCGCCTGCGCTCTCGTCGGGCTGCACGATCACCGCGCAGTGTAGCGAGGGCTGATCAGGGAATGGTGCCGGCCGGGTACTGGTTGGCCCAGGCCTGCAGGAAGGTGAGCTGCTCGAGGTTGAGGCTGTCGCCGTACAGCTTCTCCTCGTCCACGGCGACGGTCATCGGCCAGCCCTGCACCGCGTAGCGGTAGAGCGCGACCATCATGCTGACCCGCTCCGCACCCGAGTTGTCGTGCACCAGCACCGGCTGGTTGGCGGGCGCGACCACGAAGCAGAGGAAGGAGCGCGCCTGGTCGGGCGTCGGCGCCAGGCCGCTGGCGATGGGCAGCCACAGGTACTGGAAGTGCTGGTTGACGAAGCCCGCGTAGGTGGTGTCGTCGGTGGTGCGCACGTCGACCACGCTCTTCCAGCCGTGCGTCTTGAGCCAGATGAAGCCGGGCTCGTCGGGGGTCCCTGCCCTGGCCAGCACGCCGGGGCTGACCACGGCGAAGCTGGCCATCCCCTGCCCCAGCGGCGCTCCTGCGGGCAGGTTGCTGCGCGGTCCGACCGGCGGTCCCGGGCTCGCCACCGGCGCGATGGCGTGGGCGCAGACCGAGGGCGTCGCCGAGGGCAGCGGGCTGGCCGAGACGCTGGCGAGCGACGAGGTCGTGGGGTGCGCCGGACCCTCGCTGCCACAGCCCGCCAGCAGGAGCGCCAGTGGGAGCGATGGCAGGAGGAGCCTGGCGAGGGCGGCGGGCATCGTGTCCGATTATCGCTGCCGGTCCTGTTACGGGGGTCACTCGGCTGCCACCACAGTGCAACGAGCATGCGGGCCCCGAGGGGGGACCCGGCTATATTGGCTCGCAATGGCCCGGAACAGCGAGAACGCGCCGTCCGAGCCCTCCGCCCGGCGCCGCAAGCCCCCCGAGGAGGGTGGCTCGCACCTGCGCCAGCACTTTCGCGAGTCGATCCGCGACGCGCTGACGGGGGTGGACGTGGACGCGCTGCAGGGGCGGACGTCCCTGCCCGTGCCGTCCGACGTGTCGCTGCTCACCCGTGAGGTGGTGTCCGACCTGGAGCTGGAGCTCGCCAAGCTGCGGGCGGAACGGGCGGAGCTCGAGAAGGGCGGGACGGCGGAGGCGGTGGCGTCGGCGCCGGCGCCGGCGCCGGCCGCTGCGCCGAGGTGGCGTGCACGGCGGCGGGGGCGGGTCGAGGCGGACGCGGCGGGCGGGGTGGGCAATGGGGTCGCGTCGCGGGTGGCGTGGTCGGTGGGGCGGGCGATGGAGCCGGTTGGGGAGGGCTCCCGGGAATCGGCGCCGGATGGGGACGCAGGCCCGGCGGCCAACGGCGCCCCGGCGCCTGGGGATATTGCGGCCGCTGCCGAAATCGCTGCTGGTCCCGCGGCAGAAACGGCGGCGCCGGGTGCCGTCACTGCCCCGGCATCAACCTCGCAATCGGCGCCGAAATCGAGTTCGGCGCTCTCCGACACCGAGCTCGAATCGGTCGTCGCCCCCCTCCTCGCCGAGCTCGCCAACCTCCGCGCCGAGGTCCGCGACCTCCGCGGCGACGCCAGCGCCGACGTCCCCGCCAACCGCGCCATCAGCCAATCCCAGCTGGTCCGCCTGGTCGCCGGCGTGCTGATCGGCTTCGCCCTCATCGTCATCGCGTTGGCGGTGGTGCTCAAAGCGTGAACCTCGCCGTCCCCGGCGTCCGCGGCCGCCCGGTCCCGCGAACGCCGGTCACCGTCGACACCCCCCGGGCCAGGCCGCGCGTCAGGCGCAACCGGCTGGCCGCCGCCCGGGAGATCCCGCCGTCGGTGGCCGTCTCCGCGCTGGTCCTCTTCGCCCTGGCCCTCTTCGTCAACGGCTTCCGCCACGCCGTGACGCCCGACATCCACATCGACGAGATGATCTACGCCAGCGTCGGCCAGGACGTCGCCACCGGCAAGGGCCTGACCGTGCAGACCATGCCCTTCTTCTGGCAGCCGCCGCTGTTCTTCCTGATCGAGGCGCCCATCCTCCGGCTGGCGGGGCTGGCCAACAGCGGGGTGATGGACGTCGCCCTGCAGATGCGCCTGCTCAACGCCGGCCTCGGCGCCGCGACCGCGCTGGGCCTGTTCTGGCTGGGCTGGCGGCTGCGCGGCATGTGGACCGGCTGGGCGATGGCCCTGCTCTACATCAGCGACCCGTTCGTCATCCGGGTGACGCGGCGGCTCTACCTGGAGCCCTTCGCGGCGATGTGGATCCTCTTCGCGCTGTGGTTCTGCTGGTCGTCGTCGGGACGCTGGACGTGGAAGCGGCGCGCCTTCGCCGGCCTGCTCTTCGGGCTCGCCCTGCTCAGCAAGGAGCTCACCTTCTTCGCCCTGGGCGTGCCCATCCTGCTCTGGCTGCGCAAGGAGATGAGCTGGAAGGAGCCGCTGGGCATCATCGGCTTCGCCGTGGCCACCTATGCGGTGTACCCGGTCTGGTCGTACGCGGTGGGCTGGGGCAACCAGTTCCTCAGCCTCAAGCAGTTCCAGTACCAGCGGCTGGTCGGCGTCTTCCAGTACACGGGGTGGAACCGGCCCGGGGTGAGCTTCACCCAGGCGCTGCTGGTCAACGCGGCCGACTATTGGACCAGCTACCTGTGCATCCTGCTCGCCGTGCCCGCCATGGTCATCCTGTGGCGCCGCAAGGACCGGGCCAGCCGCTTCCTCAGCTCGTGGACGCTGGTGACCTTCCTCTTCTTCGTCGGCCTGGTCAAGTTCGGCACCCTCAACGACCAGTTCTTCTACTACCTGATGATCCCGGTGCTGGCCACCGTCGCCTACGTGTACTCGTTCAACTTCCCCAAGCTGGCCGGCGACGCGCGGCGGGCCTGGCGGCGCGCAGATCCAGTCAACCTCGTCTACAACATCAACCTCGGGCTGGTCGCCCTGGTCATCGGCCTGCTGGTGCTGCGGCCCAACGTGCAGGTGTGGGCGCAGCGCTTCGCCGTGGAGAAGGACGACGGCTTCGTCCGCATCGCGGCCCTGATCCGCAACGTGGTGCCCGCCCGCCAGACCATCTCCGCACCGGGGACGGGCACCGACATCCTGCGCTTCGTCTTCCCCTACAGCACCGACTACACGCTGCTCACCGAGTCGCGGCCTGGGGTGCTGGCGGCGCAGCAGGTGCACTGGTACGTGCTCAGCGACAAGGACATCTGGCTGAAGAACAACGTCTCCCAGCAGTTCTACGACCTGGTCACCCGCAACGGCACCGAGGTCTGGGGCGTGTCCGAGCACACCTTCTGGCACATCGCCCTGTGGTACGTCCCCTATCCGGAGCGGCTGGCCGAGACGCCGCCGCGGGTCAGCGTGGTGACAGTGCCGGGGCTCGATGCGCGTCGGTCTTGACGCGCGCTTCAGCAGCGCGCGCTACGACGGGGTGGGGCGGTACGTCGCCGCGCTGCTGCGCGAGCTGCTACTGCTGCCCGACGCTCCGGACGTGCTCGCGGTATGGCCGCGCGACGACGACCCGCCGCGGCACCCGCTGCCTTCGCCGGACGGGCACCTGACGGCGCTGCGGCTGCGCCGTGGCGGCGCGCCGGAGTCGCCGTGGGCACAGCTGGAGCTGCCGCCGGCGGCGCGCCGGGCGCATCTGGACGTGTGGCATTCGCCGTTTCCGGCGGTGCCGCTGCTGGTGCCGGCGCCGGTCGTGGTCACCCATCACGACTGCATTCCTGAGCGCTTTCCCGCGTACTTCTCGCGCGGGCAGCGGGCGCTGTATCGCGCGGGTGTGTGGACCTCGGCGCGGCGCAGCCGGCTGGTGATCACGCCCAGCCTGATGAGCGCCGAGGACCTGACCCGCTTCTACGGCGTGCGCGCGGACCGCATCCGGGTGGTGCCGCACGGTGTCGACCCGGCGCCAGCGCCACAGCCCGACGTCGAGGCCGAGCGGCGGCGGCGGCTCGGAGTTTCAGACGGATATGTCCTCATCGTTGGGCGGCCGCGGCCCCACAAGGGCTACGCGTCGTTGATCCGGGCCATCGCCGCGCTGCCCGCCGCCGATCGTCCGGCGGTGGTGCGGGTGGGCCGCGCCGATCCGCGCCTGCCGGACGGGCACGACGTCGAGGCAGCGCGCGGCGGGGTGTCGCTGCGGGCGCTGGAGGGGATCGACGACGAGGACCTGCTGGCGCTGTACCGCGGGGCTCTGCTGGTCGCGGTGCCCAGCGTTGTCGAGGGGTTCGGCCTTCCGTTGCTGGAAGCGCTCGCGGCCGGGGCGCCGGTGCTGGCCAGCGACATTCAGCCGCTGCGCTCGGTGGGCGGCGACGTGGCTCGCTACCTGCCCGTCGAGGCCGCTGATTGGCCCGCGGCGATCCGGGCGGCGCTCGCGGACAGCAGTTGGCAGCGCGAGGCGCGCAGTGCGGGGCCACGCCGGTCGGAGGTCTTCTCCTGGGTGACCGCGGCACAGCAGACGCTGGCCGTGTACCGTGATGCGGCCGCGTGAAGAACGTTCTGCTGCTCACATCGCATCCGGTCGCCCCTCCATGGAACAGCGGCGACAAGAACCTGGCGCGCACCCTGATCCTCGGAGATTCGGGTGTGCGCTACACGTTTGTCGGCGACCGCATCGACCCGACGCCGTGGCCGCTGCATCACGAGCGGGCGGCGCTGAACTTCAGGAGCAGTACGCCGACCACGCGTGAGAAGGGGCGCATCGTGCGCTGGTTGGCTCTGCATCCCCCCGATGTGGAGCTGATCCATGCGGTGATCACCTTCCAGGGCAACCTGGT
The DNA here is from genome assembly GCA_035569495.1 of Candidatus Angelobacter sp. Taxonomy (GTDB): domain Bacteria; phylum Chloroflexota; class Dormibacteria; order Aeolococcales; family Aeolococcaceae; genus DASRDZ01. The sequence continues at coordinate 92,194 of DATMMX010000044.1, forward strand.
GACGCAGCGGTTGCTGATGGCGTTGCCGGCGTTTCGGCGGCGGCCGTTGCTGCTGACGTGTCCCAGTGGGGAGGTGCTGCCCAATGAGGTGCTGCGGCGGGCGCGGGCGACCGTGGTGCTGTCGCGGCGGACGCAGGAGGTGCTGCGGGGGCGGGGGTTGGAGGGGGTGCACCTGATCCCGCCCGGTGTCGATCTGCGGCGGTTTCATCCGGAGGCGGAGGAGTCGGCGCAGGGGATGTTGGGGCTGTCGCCCAGACCCACCCTGCTGTTTGCGGGGCATCACGATCAGGGTGGGGGGTTGGAGGCGGCGCTGGTGGTTGCGGGGCGGCTGCGTGAGCGCGTGCGGGATTTGCGGTTGCTGGTGGCGATGCGGATGCGGCCGGGGGAGGATGCGGCGCAGCGGGGGCGGGAGATGCGCGCGCGGGCGGAGGAGCACGGGATTGGGGGGGATGCGCTGGTGGAGCTGGGGGCGATTGCCAATATGCGGGCGGCGATTCTGGCTTCTACTGCGGTGTTGTTTCAGCCGAGTGTGCTGGGGATGAAGATGGAGTTGCCGATGACGTTGTTGGAGGGGTTGGCTTGTGGGAGGCCGGTGGTGATCAGTCCGTTGGAGCCGTTGGATGAGATGGGGGATAGCAGTCCGGCGGTGACGATTGGGGATCCGGATGGGGAGGTGGTGGTGAATCACCTGGAGAGGTTGATTCGGGATGCGGGGTATCACCGGCGTTGTTCGGAGGCGGCGCGGGAGTTGGCGGAGGATCGGTATTCGGCGGAGAGGATGGTGGGGCGGTATGCGGAGTTGTACGAGTCGCTTTCGTAGGGGGTTCGCGTTGTAGGGCGGCCGGGCGGGGCGCACTGCTTCGGGGGCACGCTCGTCGAACGCCTTTGGCGTCCGCGGCTGGCTCTCGGCGCTGGGGACCCCCGACCCCAACGCCTCCGAGACGCCCCCTACGCAGTGCGCCCCGCCCGGCCTCATGGCTGAAGAATGGCGCAGCTCAAAGAAAACGGGCGGGTGGGTGGGAAAAAGAAAAGGCCCGGCGGAGCCGGGCCTCTTGGGTCGAAGGAATTTAGCGCCGTCGTTGGTTGCGGGGACGGCGCCTCCCGTAGGCGACTCCCTCCGCCACGGCATCGAACCCCTGCGGCGGCCCTTCACCGGCGGGCACAACACCCGCCCCTTGAACGAACACCTTCCGCGGACCGACGTCGATCAGGTACGCGGTGGTGTTGGATCCTGAGCCGTTGGGATCGGGCATGGCCGACACGTCGGAGATCGTCCCGGTGCGGCGGGAGCCGCCGTACGGGAAGGTCACGCGGGTGCCGACGGGGAGAGCGCCTTCGGGGAGACCCTCGCTCATCGAGCGGCTGCGCGGAAGCAGTCGCTGCAGTAGACGGGTCGGTCGCCGCGAGGCTGGAACGGGACGCGGGCGATGCCGCCGCACCCGGCGCAGGTCACCTCGTGCATCTCACGGGGTCCGGAGCGCGAGCCGCCGTATCCGCCGCCACCGCCGCCGCCACCGCCGTAGCCACCACCACCGCCGCCGCCGCCACCATTGGTAGCCTTCCGGGCCTGACGGCACGAGGGGCAACGGGAGGGAGCGTTGGTGAGTCCACGGGAGGCGTAAAACTCCTGCTCACCAGCGGTCCAAAGGAAATCCACGCCGCAATCGCGGCACCGTAGGGTTTGATCGACCGGCACGCGCCTAGACCTCTGACTTCTCCGGCGACGTGTGACGGCGACCGGAACCTGATAGTTGCGGGTAACAGTACACGGAACCGGGTGCAGTTGCTAGCATCGGCGCACCCCGGACAGGAGCGGGCCGGTGGCGCACCCGGCGCCACGGTGGCCGCCGGTGGGGTGGAGGACCTGCCCATGCGCCCCGACGCGCGCCGTCTCTTCACGTCCGAATCGGTGACCGAGGGCCACCCGGACAAGATCGCCGACCAGATCTCCGACGCCGTCCTCGACGCGGTCCTGAGCAAGGACCCGCTCGGCCGGGTGGCCTGCGAGACCGCCCTGACCACCGGCTCCTGCCTGGTCTTCGGCGAGATCACCACCGACTGCTACGTCGACATCCCCCGCACCGTGCGCCAGACCATCAAGGACGTCGGCTACACCCGGGCCAAGTACGGCTTCGACTACGAGACCTGCGGCGTCCTGGTCAGCATCGACGAGCAGTCGCCCGACATCGCCCAGGGGGTCAACGTGGGCGGCGCGGGCGACCAGGGCATGATGTTCGGGTTCGCCTGCGACGAGACCCCCGAGCTGATGCCCGCCCCCATCCAGCTCGCCCACCAGCTCGCCCGCCGCCTCGCCGAGGTCCGCAAGGACGGCACCCTGCGCTGGGCCCGGCCCGACGGCAAGACCCAGGTCACCGTCGAGTACGACGAGGAGGGCCGCCCGCGCCGGGTTGACAGCGTGCTGATCTCGGTGCAGCACTCCGAGGACGCCTCCCACGAGCAGATCACCGCGGACATCCAGGAGCACGTCGTCGACCAGGTCATCCCCGCGGAGTGGCTCGACAAGAACACCAAGCGCTACGTCAACCCCACCGGCCGCTTCGTCGTCGGCGGCCCCCAGGGCGACGCCGGGCTGACCGGCCGCAAGATCATCGTCGACACCTATGGCGGCTACGCCCGCCACGGCGGCGGCGCCTTCAGCGGCAAGGACCCGACAAAGGTCGACCGCTCGGCCGCCTACGGCTCGCGCTGGGTGGCCAAGAACGTGGTCGCCGCCGGGCTGGCCGGCAAGTGCGAGATCCAGGTGGCCTACGCCATCGGCGTCGCCAAGCCGGTGTCGGTGCTGGTCGAGACCTTCGGCACCGAGCGCATCCCCCGGGACCAGATCGTCGCCCTCATCGACGAGTACTTCGACCTCTCGCCGGTGGGCATCATCAGCGACCTGCAGCTCCGCCGCCCCATCTACCGCCAGGTGGCCGCCTACGGCCACTTCGGTCGCAGCGACCTCGACCTCCCCTGGGAGAAGACCGACCGGGCCGCCCTGCTCGCCGGGGAGGCGGGCACCCAGCCGCTGATCTCGGCCTCGTCCGCGACCTCGTAGGTTTCGAGTGGCGTTGCATGTGATCGTCCTGGCGGGGGGCAGCGGGACGCGGCTCTGGCCCGTCTCGCGTGCCGCCGTGCCCAAGCACCTCCTGCCGCTCGGCCCGGGCGGCGTCACCCTGCTGCGGGCGACCATCGACCGGGTGCTGCCGCTCGGCGTCTCGGTGCACGTCGTCACCGTCGCCGCCCAGGCGGAGGCCTGCCGCGCCGAGGGCGTGGCCGCCGGGCTGGGCCCGGACTGCGTGATCGCCGAGCCCACCGCGCGGGGGACGGGCCCCGCGCTGGGGCTGGCGGTGCGGTGGATCGCCGCGTCCGACCCCGACGCCGTGATCTGCTCGGTGCACGCGGACGCCCACATCGGCGACGACGACGCCTACCGGGCCGCGGTCTGGGCGGCGGCGGGCTGGGCCTGCGCCACCGACGGCCTGGTCACGGTCGGGTTGACGCCCACCCACCCCTCGACCGGCCTGGGCTACATCGCCGTGGGTCGCATCCACTCCCCCGATGGCTGGTGCGAGCCGCGTGGGGCCTCGGGCGAGCAGGCGGGACTGTCCGCGGCGGCGTCGGGTCTGGCGGCGTTCACCGCGGCGGGGTTCGTGGAGAAGCCACCGGCCGCGCTCGCCGAGAAGTTCGTCGTCGACCACTCCCACCTCTGGAACCTGGGGCTGTTCGGCTGGACCGCCTCGGCCTTCCTGCGCGAGCTGCGCGCCGCCGCCCCGGCCGTCGACGACGCCCTGGCCGGAGTGGTCGAGGCGCGCGCCGCGGGCGACGAGGACGAAGCCTCGCGGCGCTACGCGGCCATCGAGAACGTGGCCATCGACCCGCTGGTGCTGGAGAAGACGGCGACGCTCACCGTGGTGCAGGCGGGGTTTCCCTGGTCGGACCTGGGGTCCTGGGCGGACCTGCTGGAGGCGCGCCACGAGGCGGGGGAGGGGGATGCGGCGGGCAACGTCGTCAGCGGGGACGGGATGGTGGTGGATTCGCGGAACTGCCTGGTGGAGTCGCGAGGAGGGCGGCTGGTCGCGGTCGTCGGCGCCGAGGGGTTGGTGGTTGTGGACACCGGGGATGCGGTGCTGGTGGTGCCGGCAGATCGGGTGCAGGCGGTGCGGGCCGTTGTGGAGCGGCTGCGCGAGCTCGGGCGGCAGGAACTCCTGTAGAGCATCCCGAGGGCGTCAGCCCGAGAGCGGTGTCGCCGACGGCACCGTCGTGAATTCGAACGTCGCCGAGGTGACCGTCCCGTTCGGCGTCGGCCCCGTCATCTTCAACTGCACGTCCGCTCCCGCCGCAACGTTCAGAGCCCCCCCACTCACATCCCCCACCGGCTTCCCATCCTTGTCGTACAACGTCGCCCGCCCGCTCATGGTCACCGCCGCCCCCGCCATGGAATGCACGGTCAGCGACACGTTCACCAACCTCGCGTCGTCGACCTGCCACCTCAGGCTCGACTGATCCATCTTCACCGGCGCATCGCCCGTCTGCTTGACGGAGATCTCCGCCGCCAGCAGGGGCGTCGCCGCCGCCTGGGGCACGGTCACTGCGGCATCCCCGCAGGCCACGACGAACAGCCCCAGCGCGGGCAGCAGGGCGCGTCGCGCCAGCAGGGCGAACCTCGACGTCATCGAACTCACTCCCTCTCCATCCTCCAGCAGGTGAACGCGCAGTATGTCCTTCGGCGTCCGCACGCGGCAAGTAGAATGCCGTCACGTGACCCCGCAGAGCATCCACTTTGGGACCGACGGCTGGCGGGGGGTGGTCGCCGACGACTTCACCTACGCCAACGTCCGCGCCGTCTCCCAGGCCGTCGCCTGGTACCTCGCCGAGGACCCGCGGCCGGTGGTGGTCGGCCACGACACGCGGTACTGCGCCGAGCTCTTCGCCCGCGAGGTCGCCCGGGTGCTGGCCGCCAACGGGCGCCACGTGCTCCTCCTCGACGGTCCCGCGCCGACCCAGGTGTCCTCGTGGACGGTGGTCGCCCGCAAGGCGGCGGGGGGCGTGGTGGTCACCGCCTCGCACAACCCGCCCGAGTTCAACGGCCTCAAGTACAAGCCGGACTACGGCGGCTCGGCGCCCCCCGAGGTGGTCGGCGCGCTGGAGGAGCTGACCGCCAGGGCACAGATCGAGGGTGTGAAGGAGATGCCCTTCGAAGACGCGGAGGCGGCCGGCAGCGTCGAGATCATCGACCCGCGTCCCGCCTACATCGCCCAGATCGGCCGCATGGTCGACCTGCCCCGGCTGCGCGACAGCGGCCTGCGCATCCTCCACGAAGCCATGCACGGCAGCGGCGCGGGCTACGTGCGCCTGCTGCTCTCGGGCGGCCGCACCACGGTTGACGAGCTGCACGCCGAACGCAACCCGGGCTTCGGCGGCATGCACCCCGAGCCCATCGAGCAGTACATGCCCGAGGCCATGGAGCGGATGCGCAGCGGCAACTACGACCTGGGCATCGCCAACGACGGCGACGCCGACCGGGTGGGCATCGTCGACGAGCGCGGCGTCTTCGTCAACCAGCTCCAGGTGATGGCGCTGCTCACCATGTACCTGCTGGAGAAGCGCGGTGAGCGCGGCGACGTGGTGCGCTCGCTGACCACCACCGGCATGGTCGACAAGCTGGGCGAGCGCTTCGGCGTCAAGGTGCACGAGTTGAAGGTCGGCTTCAAGTACATCGGGCCGGTGATGACCGAGACCAACGCGCTGATCGGCGGCGAGGAGTCGGGCGGCTTCGGCTTCCGCGGCCA
>DATMMX010000045.1:0-53768 GCA_035569495.1 Candidatus Angelobacter sp.
GACGTAGCTGCGGCCTGTCGCCAGCGCGCCGAGGATGAGGGCGCGGTGGGAGATCGACTTGTCGCCGGGCACCGTCACCTCGCCGTCGACGCGCTCGGCGGGCGCGACGTGGCGCATCGTCAACGGACCGGTCTCCCCTGCTCGGCGCGCTCGCTGAGCCACGCCGCGCGGAGCTGCTGCGCGGTGGCGAAGTAGGCCTGCGCCGTCTCGGGTTTGCGCAGCGCCTTGCTCAGCCGGTCCAGCTCGCGGGTCAGCGCGTTGAGGGATTCGAGGATCGCCGGCTGGTTGCTGGCGGTGATCGCCGCGTACATCTCGGGGTCGCCGCCGGCCAGGCGGGCCATGTCGCGAAAGCCGCCCGCGGCGAGGCGCTGCGCGTCGGCCCACTCCGGCGCGGCGGCGGCGGCACGCACCAGCGCGGCGCTGAGCGCAAACGGCAGATGCGAGATCCAGGCGACGGTGCGGTCGTGGTCGGCCGCGTCCATCACCTCGACGCGCGCACCGAGGGCCTCGACCGCCGCCACCCACGGTGCGAAGGGCTCCTGCTGCGCCGTGGTGGTGGGGGTGAACACCCAGGTGCAGCCGTCGAACAGCGCGGTCTCCGCGGCGGCGTAGCCGCTGCGTTCGCGGCCCGCCATGGGATGCCCGCCGAGGAAGCGACCCCGGTCGACGGTCTTCGCCGCCTGCTCCACCACCCACTGCTTGGTGCTGCCGGTGTCGGTGACCAGCAGCCCGGGATAGAACTCGCACTGCTCCATCCAGAACGGCATGGCGTCGACCGGTGTGCAGAGCACGGCGAGGTCGACGTGGCGGAGCAGGTCCGAGGTGGTGCCGGCGAGGTCGCAGATTCCGTCGTTCATGGCCCTTTCTGCCGTCTCGACGCTGCGGGTGACGCCGACGATGCCCATGTCGGGCAGCTTCTCGCGCAGCGCGCGGCACAGCGACGCGCCGATCAGCCCGAGGCCGACCACCGCCACCGCCTGCGGTGCCTCCACGCCCCCCGTGGTGATGGTGCGCATCAGCCCTGCGCGGTCATCTCGGCGCCGCGGCGGCGGGCTCGGCGAGGGTGCGCCCCACCGCGGCGGCGATGGCGCGCAGCTCGGGCATCATCGCCGCGAAGTTCTGCGGGGTCAGCGACTGCGGACCGTCGGACAGCGCCTCGTCGGGCCGGGGGTGCACCTCGACCATGATGCCGTCGGCTCCGGCCGCGACCGCGGCGCGCGCGGTGGCCTGGACCAGCGACCACTTGCCGGTGGCGTGCGAGGGGTCGACGATCACCGGCAGGTGGCTCAGCTCCTTGAGCAGGGGCACGGCGGCGATGTCGAGGGTGTTGCGCATCGCCGTCTCGAAGGTGCGGATGCCGCGCTCGCAGAGGAGCACGTTGTAGTTGCCCTGGGAGAGCACGTACTCGGCGCTGAGCAGCCACTCCTCGATGGTGCTGCTCAGGCCGCGCTTGATCAGCACCGGCTTTGGCTGCCGCCCCACCTCGCGGAGCAGGTCGTAGTTCTGCATGTTGCGCGCGCCGATCTGCACGATGTCGGCGGCCTCGGCGACGTACTCCACCTCGCTGGGCGTCATCACCTCGGTGACCACGGGCATGCCGGTCTCGGCGCGGGCCTTGGCGAGGTGGGCGAGGCCCTGGCGGCCGAGGCCCTGGAAGGAGTACGGCGAGGTGCGCGGCTTGAAGGCGCCGCCGCGGAGGATATGGCCACCCGCGTCCTTTACTGCGTGCGCGGTTTCGAGGAGCATCTCCTCGCTCTCCACGCTGCACGGGCCCGCCATCACCACCACCTGGCCGCCGCCGATGCGCAGGCCGTTGGCGAAGCTGATCACGGTGTCGGCGCTGCGCCACTCGCGGCCGCTCAGCTTGAAGGGCTTGGTGATGCGGACCACGTCCTCGACGGACACGTCGTGGGTGAAGGCGTCGCGCAGGGAGAAGGGGTCGTGGCCGATGACGCCGATGACGGTGCGGTCCTCGCCGGTGCTGAGGTGGGTTTTGAGGCCGCGGGCCTCGACCTTGCCGACGACGCGGTCGATGTCGGCGGGGGTGGCGCCGGCTTTCATGACGATGATCATTGGGACGCCTCAGGCCCGGCAACGGGAACGGGGGTTTGCGCGGCCCTAGGTCCCAGGTTGGCGGGCTGGGGCAGGTCGCCCGCACGCGCCCGGTCCAATTCCTGTTTGATCGCCAGCGCGCCGCGCAGGTAGACATGCTGGATCGCGGTCTGCGGCTTGTCGGTGTTCATCAGGATCATCGCCCGGATGCAGCGGGGAATGCTGCGCGGGTTCTCCAGGGGGACGTCCATCTCGTGTCCGCAGATCAGCGGCACGTCGACCCAGCCGAGCTGGCGCGCCGCCACCGCGGGAAACTCGGTGCGCAGGTCGGTCGTGGTCGTGAACCACGCGCCGGCGACGTCCTCGGGCGCGATGTCGTTGGCCGAGATCAGCGCGCTGAGCAGCTCGCGCGTGGCCTCGACGATCTCCACCGCGCTGTCCACCTCCGCCGTGGTGGCGCCGCGGATGCCGCGCACCGCCAGCGCGGTCACGACGCCTCCCCCAGCATGCCGCGCAGGAATCGCTCGGCGGCGCCCGCGGCGTCGTTGGGCGAGGCGGCCACCGCGTTGAGCAGCGCCGAGCCCACCACCGCTCCCTCCGCGTGCCCGCGCAGCGCTTCGAGGTGCGCGTGGGTGGAGAGCCCGAAGCCGAGGGCGCGCGGCAGGTCGGTGACGCTGCGAACGCGGCTGAGCAAGTCCATGGCCTCCTCGGCGATCTCGGTGCGCGCGCCGGTGATCCCGGTGACGCTGACGCAGTAGACGAATCCGGACGCGTGCGCACAGGCGGCGGCGAGGCGGACGTCGGGAGTCGTCGGCGCGACGAGCAAGATTAGCGCGAGCCCCGTCGAATCCGCCGCGGCGCGCACCTGGCCGGCCTCCTCCAGGGGGAGGTCGGGGACGATCAGCGCGTCGGCTCCGGCGGCGGCCGCGTCGGCGGCGAACCGGTCCAGGCCGTAGGAGAGGACCGGGTTGACGTAGGTCATCAGCGCCAGGGGAAGCTGCACGCCCGCGGCGCGCGCCTGGGCGACCTGCTCCAGCGCCAGGTTGACGGTCATGCCGTTGTGCAGCGCCTGCTGGGAGGTGCGCTGGATGGTGGGGCCGTCGGCGAGCGGGTCGCTGAAGGGGAGGCCGATCTCGGCGGCGAGGCAGCCGGCGCGCTCGGCGGCCTGGAGCAGGGCGACGGTGTCGTTCAGGTGCGGGAAGCCTGCGGTGATGTAGGGAATGAGACCCGGGAGGGATTCTGGTTGGCGGCGGGCAAAGGCGTTGCGGAGGCGGGCTCCGGCGGTGTCGATGCTCAACGCGGCGGCCCGGCGTCCGCGCCCCGCTTCGCGGGCGCAGAGGAGGTTTCGGGCGAGCCCGCCGCGGGCTGCATGGCGCGCACCGTGTCCACGTCCTTGTCGCCGCGCCCGCTGAGGCACACCAGCACGATGGCCTCCGCGGGCATCGCCGCCGCCAGCTCGCCCGCGGAGTGCACCGCGTGCGACGACTCCAGCGCGGGAATGATCCCCTCCAGCGCGCACACGCGGTGGAACGCCGCCAGCGCCTGCTGGTCGTCAGCGGCGACGTAACGCGCCCGGCCCGTGTCGCGCAGCAGCGAATGCTCCGGCCCCACGCCGGGATAGTCGAGCCCCGCGCTGATCGAGTGCGTCGGCAGCACCTGCCCGTCCTCGTCCTGCATCAGGTAGCTCATGGCCCCGTGGAGCACGCCTGGACGACCGGCGCTGAGCGGCGCCGCGTGCTCGCCGGTGGCGATGCCGCGCCCGGCGGCCTCCACACCCACCAGGGTTACGGACGGATCCGGCACGAACGCGGTGAACATGCCGATGGCGTTGCTGCCGCCGCCGACGCAGGCCACCACCAGGTCGGGCAGCCTCCCCCATCGCTCCAGCCCCTGGGCGCGCGCCTCGTCGCCGATGACGCGCTGCAGGTCGCGGACGAGCTGCGGGTACGGGTGCGGGCCGACCGCGCTGCCGATCACGTAATGGGTGGTGCGCACGTTGGTGACCCAGTCGCGGATGGCCTCGTTGGTGGCGTCCTTCAGGGTCCGCGAGCCGCTCTCGACGCTGACCACCTCGGCGCCGAGCAGGCGCATGCGGTAGACGTTGAGCGCCTGGCGGCGCATGTCCTCGGCGCCCATGTAGACGACGCATTCCAGCCCGAAGCGCGCGCACGCGGTGGCGGTGGCGACGCCGTGCTGTCCGGCGCCGGTCTCGGCGATGATGCGGCGCTTGCCCATGCGGTGGGCGAGCAGCACCTGGCCGAGCGCGTTGTTCAGCTTATGGGCACCGGTGTGGACCAGGTCCTCGCGCTTGAACCAGATCTGCGCGCCACCGTGATGCTCGCTGAGCCGTCGCGCGTGGTAGATGGGTGTCGGGCGGCCGGCGAAGTCGTGGAGCAACGCGTCCAGCTCGGCGCGGAACGGCGCGTCGGCGAAGGCGTCGGCGCTCGCGGCGATCAACTCCTCGAGCGCGGGCACCAGGGTCTCGGGGACGTAGGCGCCGCCGTAGGGCCCGAAGCGGCCGGGGGCGGGCGCGGTGGTCGTCTCAGACATGCGCTTCTCTCCGCGACGGCAGCTCGTCGAGAACGTCGTACGCGGCGCGCGCGGTGCGCACGTAGGCGCGCACCAGCTCCGGGTCCTTGACTCCGGGCGCGGATTCCAGACCGCTCGACGCGTCGACGCCGTAGGGCCGGACGCGCTGCACGGTGTCGGCGACGTTGTCCGGGGTGATGCCACCGGCGAGCACGATGCGGCGGTGCAGGGCGACGTTGGCCGCCCACTCCAGCGGCAGGCGGCGACCGGTGCCGCCGGGGAGCGCCTCGCCGCTGCCGGGCGCGGCGTCGAGCAGCACGATGCCCGAGGGCGGCCACTCGAAGGTGTAGGCCTGGTGCTCGGTGGCCACGTTCATGCCACGGATGACTGGAACGCTGGTGCTGACGATCAGCGAGGTGTCGACGTTGTCGCCGTGCACCTGCACCGCGCTGAGCCGGAAACGCGTGGCGAGCTGGTCGCAGAGCGCCGGGTCGGGGTCGACCAGCACGCCGACCAGGTCGGCGCGCCCGCCCACTGCCTCCATCACCGCCTCGGCCTGCGCCTCGTCCACGTAGCGCGGGCTGCGCGGCTCGAAGACCAGGCCGATCCAGTCGGCGCCGCATTCCACCGCCAGCTCGGCGATCTGCGGCGTGCTGACGCCACACACCTTGACGATCATCGCGGCCGCGCCGCCTCGACCAGCTCGCGGCACGCGGCCGCTGGATCGGTGGAGCGCATCAGCGCCTCCCCCACCAGCACCGCGTCGGCGCCCTCGCCGACCAGGCGGCGCACGTCGCCGGGATCGCGCACACCCGATTCGGCGACGGTCACCACATCCGCAGGGATCAGCCGCCGCAGCCGCGCGAAGGTGGACAGGTCGGTGGCCAGGGTGCGCAGGTTGCGGTTGTTGACGCCGATGCAGGTTGCTCCCGCGTCCACCGCGCGCTGCGTCTCGGCCTCGTCGTGCACCTCGACCAGGGCGTCGACGCCGAAGCGCTGCGCGGCGTCGATGCAGTCGTGCAGGGCGTCGCCGCCGAGCACGGCGACGATGAGCAGCACCGCGTCGGCCCCGGCGACGCGGGCCTCGGCGATCTGCACCGGGTCGACGGTGAAGTCCTTGCGCAGCACCGGGATCGGGACGGCGTTGCGTGCGGCAACCATGTCGTCGAGGGAGCCGCCGAAGTCGGGGCCGTCGGTGAGCACTGAGAGTGCGGCCGCGCCGGCCGACGCGTAGCCCTGCGCCACCGCGGCGGGGTCGAGGTCGAAGCGCAGCGAGCCGCCACTGGGGGAGCGGCGTTTCATCTCGGCGATGATGGTGCCGCCGCGCAGGGCTTCGATGAAGCCGCGCGCGGGGGGCATGGATTCGGCCTTGGCCCAGAGGGTGCCCGCGGCGCAGCGCAGGTCGGAGGCCTCCTGGTGTTTGCGGGCCACGATGGGGCCCAGGGCGCCGAGCGCGCTCACGCGGGTGCGGTCCGTGCGGGCGCGGATGCGCCCAGAGAAGAAGCTCTGGCGCTCGACGAAGCCATGCGCAGGAACGCGGCCAGCAACCGGTGCCCCACCGGCGTGCAGATCGACTCGGGATGGAACTGCACGCCGACCACCGGATGGGAGCGATGCCGCAGCCCCATGATCAGCCCGTCGTCCGTCCATGCCGTGACCTGCAGCGTCTCCGGCAGCGAGGAGCGCTCGACCACCAGCGAGTGGTACCGCGTCGCCTCGAAGGGATCGGGCAGCCCGGCGAACACACCGTCGCCGTCGTGCATGACGCGCGACACCTTGCCGTGCATCACCACCGGCGCCCGCACCACCCGCCCGCCGTAGGCCTGGCCGATCGCCTGGTGCCCCAGGCACACGCCGAGCAGCGGCGTGTGCGCTCCCATCAGCCGGACCACGTCGAGCGAGATGCCCGCGTCGTCGGGCGTGCATGGTCCCGGCGAGATCACCACCGCAGCCGGCTCGCGCTCGGCAAGCTCGGCGGCGCTCAGCGCGTCGTTGCGGAAGACCGCCACCTCCGCGCCCAGCTCGCCGAGGTACTGCACCAGGTTGTAGGTGAAGGAGTCGTAGTTGTCGATCACGGCCACAACTCCGTGCAGGCTGGACGCGCTCATGCGTCGAGCCCCCGGTTGGCCGTGGCCACCGCGAGGAGCACCGCGGCCACCTTGTTGTCGATCTCCAGCGCCTCCTCGTGCGGCGTCGAGTCGGCGACGATGCCGCCCGACGCCTGCGCGTAGGCGACGCCGTCCTTGACCAGCAGGGTGCGCAGGGTGATCGCGGTGTCGAGGTTGCCGCCGAAGCCGAGGTAGCCGACGGTGCCCGCGTAGACGCCGCGGACCTCGGGCTCGAGCTCGGCGATGATCTCCATGGCCCGCACCTTGGGGGCGCCAGTGACCGTGCCCGCGGGGAAGCAGGCGCGCAGCGCGTCGACCGCCGTGCAATCGTCGCGCAGCTCGCCGGTGATGGTCGAGACCATGTGCATCACGTGCGAGTAGCGCTCGATCTCCATGAACTCGGTCACCTTGACGCTGCCGGTGCGACACACGCGCCCGACATCGTTGCGCCCCAGGTCGACCAGCATCAGGTGCTCGGCGCGCTCCTTCTCGGACTCGCGCAGCTCGCGCTCCAGGGCGGCGTCGCGCTCCGGCGTGGAGCCGCGACGCCGCGTCCCCGCGATCGGGTGGTACTCGACGTCGCGCCCGGTGACCCGCACCAGCATCTCCGGCGAGGCGCCGACGATGTCGCACACCGGCGTGGACAGGAAGAACATGTACGGCGAGGGGTTGATGCTGCGCAGGGCCCGGTAGGCGTCGAACGGCGCGGCGCGCAGCGGCACCGCGAAGCGGCGGCCCACCTGCGCCTGGAAGACGTCGCCGGCGAGGATGTACTCCTTGCAACGCTCCACGGCGCGCATGTAGTCGGGGCGCGAGAAGTTCGCCGACTCGTCGGCGGAGAACTCCGCCGCGACCGACTCGTCGGGCAGCGCCGCGGTGGGCGGCAGCGGCCGGCGCAGCAGGTCGCGCAGCTCCTCCAGCCGCCGCACGGCGTCCTCGTAGGCGCGGGCGACGTCGGCGCCCTGCGGGGTGCGCGCGTGGGTGAGCAGCACCATGCGGTGGGTGACGTGGTCGAAGGCGATCAGCGTGTCGACCAGCGCGAACCACCCCTCCGGCACGCCGAGCGGGTCGCGCGGTGCCACCGGGATGCGTTCGAAGCGGGTTGCGGCCTCGTATGACAGAAACCCGATGGCCCCTCCGGCGAAGGGCAGCGGGCCGCCCGGCGGTGGCGCCACCCGGTACTGCGCCAGCGCCTTCTCCACCGGCACCAGCGGATCGCCGTACGGCTCGCGGGTGGTGACGCCGCCGGCCGACCACACCGAGGCCACGCCGCCGTCCAGGGTGATGGTGCAGAACGGGTCGCGCCCCAGGAACGAGTACCGCGCCAGGCGCTCCCCGCCCTCGACGGACTCCAGCAGGAACGACCCGGGCGTCACGCCGAGCCGCAGGAAGGCGCTGACCGGCGTGTCGCAGTCGGCGAGCAGCTCGGTCACCACCGGCACCAGGTCGTGTTCAGTGGCGAGCGCGCGCACCTCGTCGAGGGACGGGCGGCAGGGGGTCGCGGTGGTCACGGGCATGTCGCCATCGCACACTCACGGCGGCTCACGCCTGCGCCGGCGCCGGCGCGGGAGTTGCGGCCAGGTGTGCCGCAAACCGCTCCAGCGCGAGCTGCAGGTTGTCCACCGAGTTGGCGTAGCTGAAGCGCAGGTAGCCCTTGCCGTGCTCGCCGAAGGCGGTGCCCCACAGGCAGGCGACGCCCGCGTCGGTGAGCAGCGTGTCGGCGAGGGCGCGCTCGTCCCAGCCGGTGTCCTCGATGTTGGGGAAGGCGTAGAAGGCGCCGACCGGCAGGCGGCAGCGCACCCCGGGGATGCGATTCAAGCCCTCGACCAGGAAGTCGCGGCGGCGCTTGAACTCGGCGCGCATGATGTCGACGGCGCGGTCGGACTCGGGCGCCTCGAAGGCCTCGACGGCCGCCATCTGGGTGAACGCCGCCGCGCACGACGACGTGTTGATCATCAGCTTTTCGAAGCGCGGCGCCAGCTCCGGCGGCATCACGCCCCAGCCCAGCCGCCAGCCGCACATCGCCCACGCCTTGCTGACGCCGTCCATGAGGATGGTGCGCTCCTGCATGCCGGGCAGCGAGTAGAGCGAGACGTGGTGGCCGTCGTACACCAGGCGTCCGTAGATCTCGTCGCTGAGCACCACCAGGTCGCGCTCCTGGGCCAGCTCGGCAATGGCTTCGCAGTCCGAGCGGGTGAGCGCGCCGCCGGTGGGGTTGGCGGGTGAGTTGACGATGATCATGCGGGTGCGGTCGGTGACCAGCGAACGCAGCTCGTCGACATCGAGGCGGAAGTCGTTGGACTCGCGGATGGGGATGGCCACCGGCTTGGCGCCGACGAACTGGGTCAGCGAGTGGTAGATGGGATAGCCGGGGTCGGGGTAGATCACCTCGTCGCCGGGCTCGACCAGCGCCAGCAGGGCGAAGTGGAGGACGTTCTTGCTGCCGGGCACCATCACCACCTGCTGCGCCGACGGCGTCGCCCCGGTCCACCTGTGGACGTAGCGCGCCACCGCCTCGCGGACCTCCATGATCCCCGCGGCCGGCGTGTAGTGGGTCGCACCATTGCGGATCGCCGCATACGCCGCCTCGACGATGTTGTCAGGCGTGGGGAAGTCGGGCTCGCCGATCTCCAGGTGGACGATGTCGCGGCCCTGGGCTTCGAGCTGGCGGGCGCGGGCCAGCACCTCGAAGGCGCCCTCGGTGCCGAGTGAGGACTGCCGGGCGGCGATGCGCAGGGTCACGCGGTCACCCGCATGCGGTCGGGGAGGGCGCCGTGGGCTGCGGGCTCCTCGCGCACGTCGACGGCGCTGACCCGGGCGTGCATCGGGCCCTGGCGCATCAGGTCGAGCATGCGCTCGACGGCCGGGCGGGGGCCCTCCATCAGGGCTTCGACGCTGCCGTCGGGGCGGTTGGCGACCTCGCCGCGGATGTTCAGGTTCTGGGCGTGGTGGAGGACGAAGGCGCGGTAGCCCACCATCTGGACGCGGCCGCGGGCGGTGGCGCGGACGCGGATGAGGTCGTCAGGGGACATCAGGGGAAGGATTATATGTGGGGGTTGAAGAGGCGCCTTCGGCGCCAGGTGCGGCTGGGCGCCGGTGTCTCGCGCCTCCGGCGCGGACCGGCCGCTGGCCGCGGGATTTGCGCTCAGGCCGCGGGCGCCGGCTCGTACTGCCGGATCAGCGGCAGCAGCCCGCGCATGGAGTCGATGCGCGTGCCGCTCAGCTCGGACATCAGCGCCAGCACGCGGCGCTGCACCGGGGCTTCGTGGTCGCGGCCGGGCAGGTAGGTGTTGAGCATGCGCGGGATGTAGTCGGGCTGCTCCAGCAGGTCGACCACCGCGGGGTCGGTGACCGTGGTCGGGTGCTTGGGCGCGTCGTTGGTCGAGCGCAGCATCCACAGCGACATCTTGAGGATGGTCGGCAGCACGTCGGGCTGGTTCTCGACGGCGCGGCGCAGGTACTTGGCGTAGCAGGCGGCGTGGCGCAGCTCGTCGGCGGCGAGGGTCTTGAAGATGTGGCCCAGCACCGGCTCGGGCGCGTTCTGCGAGAAGGCGGTGTACCAGTGTGCCAGGCGCTGCTCACCGCAGAAGTGCATGGTCAGGGTTTCGATCGCCGGGCCCTCGGCGAAGGTGAGGCGCAGCCGGGGCAGCTCGTCGTCCTCGAAGGACTCGCCGATGGTCTCCAGGTAGCGGCGCAGGGTGAGGTGGTGCTTCATCTCCTCGTAGAACCAGATGGAGACGAAGCTGCAGAAGTCGATGTCCGCGTAGAAGTCGCGCAGGAACATCTCGGTGGCGTACAGCGCGCTCAGCTCGGTGAGACAGATCTGGCGCAGGTCGCTGACCCATTGCGGGGACAGCAGGGATTTGTCGACCTTGTCGAACGGGATCTCCGTCCGCAGCTCCCACCGGGCCCTTTCGAGCCGGTCGAAGAGACCGTCGTACAGCATGGCAATCATTCTGCGTGTGCCGTACTGTCCAATACATCGGCCGCGGCGCACGACCCGGGGCGGCTTTCTTGGCCACGATGTCCTAAGATCGTCCGCACCATGGGTGCCGCCCGCCCCAGACCGGAGCAAACGCCTCTCCCCGCCCCCGCCGCGCCGCTGCCGCCGGAGATCACCGAGCGCCTGCTGGGGCAGGTCGACCGCATGGCCGACGTGCTGGCCCGGCGCCTCGCCGCCGAGATCCAGCTCCCCGCCGGCTTCCGCAGCCAGGCCTACCTGCGCAGCGTGGTGCGGGCCTGCCGCGACGGGGTCGGCGCCCTGGTCCTCCAGCTCCACGACCAGCGCCGCCACCACACCGCCGAGCTGGCCCGCCTCGGCCGCGCCGGGGAGCGCCAGGCGGAGATGGGCGTGCCCCTGGAGGTGCTGCTGAGCGCCTACCGGCTGGCCGCGCGCGTGGTCTGGCAGGAGGTGATCGGCGAGGCCAGCCGGGTGGGCGAGCTGGAGCCGGCCACCGTGCTCGCCGTCTCCGAGCAGGTTCTGGACTACCTCGACCAGATCTCCGGCGCCGTCGGCCGCGCCTACCTGGAGACCCGCGAGCGGCTGATGCGCCAGCGCGACCGCGACCGCAACCAGGTGCTGCAGCGCCTGCTGGTCGGCGACGTCGCCGACGAGGTGCGCCGCCTCGCCGCCTCCCTGGAGCTCGACCTCACCCCGCCCTACCGCGTCCTGGCCTGCTCGGTCCCGCTGGGGGTCGACGCCGAGCCGATCCTCGAAGCGGCCTGGTCCGGCTCGCGCGCCCTGCTGGTCAGCGACGAGCCCGGCACCTGGATCGCCCTGCTCCGCGGCGACGCCGACGTCGCCCGCCTGGCCCGCGAGGGCGCCGCCGCCGTGGAGCGCGCCCGCGGTGACGGCGCGGCCGGCCTCCCCCTGCGCGTCGGCTTCGGGCCGCCCGCCGCCCGCCTGGAGGACATCGCCGGCGCCGCCCGCCGGGCCCGCCGCGCGCTCAGCACCGGCACCCGCCTCGACCCCGATGCCCCGCTCCACGACGAGCGCGAGGTGGGCATCTTCGCCGCCCTCGGCAGCGACCCCGACGAGCTGCGCGCCCACGTCGAGCAGGTCCTCGGACCCCTGCTCCACGTCGGCCGCACCCGCTCGTCGATGCTGCTGGATACCCTGGAGGCGCTGGTCTCCTCGCGCGGCGTCAACGAGGCCGCCGCCCAGCTCGGCATCCACCGCCACACCGTGGTCTACCGAGTGCAGCGCCTGCGCGACCTGCTCGGCGTCGACCTCGACGATCCGGGCCAGCGGCACCGGCTGTGGCTGGCGCTCCAGGCGGCCCGCCTGCTGCAGTAGCTACTTCTGCGTGGTCGCGCCCTGCTCGGCCTGGCGGGCGAGCATGAAGAGGAGGTCGCTGCAGCGGTTGAGGTAGCGGAGCACCTCGGGGTTCTCCAGCTCCCCGGCGCGCTGCAGGGCGACGGCGCGGCGCTCGGCGCGGCGGACGAAGGTGCGCGCCATGTCCACCGCGGCGGCGGCGACGGATCCGCCGGGGATGACGAACGCCTTGGGCAGCGGCACCGACGACTCCAGGGCGTGCACCTCGGCCTCCAGGGCGTCGACCATCGCCGGCGTCACCACCGCGAAGTGCTTCTCCAGCAGGTGGCGCTCGCCCCGGCCGGTGGCCAGCTCGGCGCCCACGGTGAACAGCTCGCGCTGCAGCTCCAGGACGCGCGCGGCGAAGGCGGGATCCGGCGAAGCCACCGAGGCCCGGGCCAGCCCCAGCGCCGAGATCGCCTCGTCGAGCGCGCCGTACGCCTCGGTGTGCAGGTCGTCCTTGGGCACACGCCCGCCGTAGAGCAGCGACGTCTCGCCGGAGTCGCCCCCGCGCGTGACGATCGATCCGCTCACGCGACCCAGCCGCCCTCGCGCGAGGCGCTCTCCAGGATCTCCATGGCCACGTCGGCGCGCCCCTTGTGCCACTCCTCCACCCACTTCGAGGCGGCGATGGTCGCCGTGGTGGCGTCGCCGACGGCGGTGGTCACCTGGCGGGTGAGCTGGGCGCGCACGTCGCCGGCGGCGAAGAGGCCGGGGACGCTGGTCATCATGGTCATGGCGTCGGTGGTGTAGTAGCCGCCCGGGTCGTGGGCGACGTGCTGGTCGACCAGCCCGGTGTTGGGGATGAAGCCGATGAAGATGAACACGCCGCCGACCACGTGGTCGATGCGCTCACCCGTCTCGACGTGGCGCAGCTTGACGTGGTGCACCCGCCCCTCCCCCTCGATCGCCTCGACCACCACGTTGGTGACGAACTCGATCTTGGGGTGCGACTTGGCCTCGTCGAGCAGGATGGGCTGGGCGCGGAACTCGTCGCGGCGGTGGATGATCGACACCTTGGTGGCGTACCTGGTGAGGAACAGCGCCTCCTCGACCGCGGCGTCGCCGCCGCCGATCACGGCCAGATGCTCGCCCTGGAAGAACGCCCCGTCGCACACCGCGCAGTAGGACACGCCGCGGCCGGCCAGCTCCTCCTCGCCGGGCACCTCCAGCTTGCGCGGGTTGCCGCCGGCGGTGACGATCACCGCGGGGGCCCGCCACTCGCCCTCGTCGGTCTCGATGACCTTCATGCCGTCGGGCTCGACGCGGATGCGGTTGACCTGGGCGATCACCAGGTCGGCGCCGAAGTGGGTGGCCTGCTCGGTCATCTGCACGGCGAGGTCGCCGCCGGTGATCGACAGGTAGCCGGGATAGTCCTCGATGAGCTCGGTGTTGAGGAGCTGGCCGCCGGGGGCCTTGCCCTCCAGGAGGACGGTGCGAACCTTGCTGCGACCGGCGTAGAGCGCGGCGGTCAGCCCGGCCGGGCCACCGCCGATGATGGCGATGTCGTAAGTGCGCTCGTCCACGAAAGTCCTCGCTGGTTGGAGGCGGTCGCCACCCGGCGGCCGCAATATCAGTATGGGTGAGCAGGGCGGCCGGTCAAACCCCACCGGGGCCGCGCCTGCCCGATTCTACGGGCGCCCGCCGCGGCCAGGCCGGGCTACGGGGTCGGCCGCCCGGCGAAGCCGAACAGCTCCGCGCTCACCCGCCCCACCGGGATCGCGTACGCCTGCGGTGTCGAGCGGCTGGCCAGGGTGACGATGCCGATGACCACGCCGTAGGCGTCGAGCACCGGCCCCCCGCTGTTGCCGGGGAAGACCTGCTTGCCGCGCATGGCGATCATGTCGTGGTACAGCACGGTGCTGGCGCTGCTGGGGTCGATCTCCGTGTTGCCGCGCACGGGCACGTCCTGGTGCAGCCGGGCGATGGTCTCGACGGTGGCGGTCTGGTCGTCGTGCCCGGTGGCCCGTCCCGAGGCGAGCACCACCACGTCGGAGGGCACCGGCGGGTCGCTGCCCGCGGAGAGCACCAGCGCCTTGCCGTCGAAGCCGTCGAGGGAGCGGACCACGGCGATGTCCTGGTCGTGGTCGACGCCCATGATGGCGCCGACGTGGGTGGCGTTCCTGCGGTCGCGGATGCGCACGCTGATGGCGCCCTCGACGACGTGCGCGTTGGTGACGAAGTCGCCGCGGCCGTCGAGCAGCCAGCCGGTGCCCAGCTCCTGGTGGTCGGGGGTCTGGGTCTCGATGGTCACCACCCGGCCGAGCGAGGCGCTGGCCACGTCGGCGAGCGGCCGCGCGGTGATGGTCGGCGCGGGCGACGTCAGCGAGCGGGGCAGGGCCCGCGAGATCTGGTCACCGCCGACCGAAACCGAGCGGTAGCCGGCCACCATCGGCACCACCAGCACCACCACCAGCAGGAGCAGCAGCGCGGGCACAAGCCAGCGGCGCGGCCTGAGCTGCGTGGGCGCCGCCACGGGCTGCGGCAGCGGCACCGCGCGCGGGCCACCCCACCCGCCACCGTGCCACCCCGGCGGGGGCGGGCTGTAGCCGGGCGTCGACCAGGGCACGGGACGGCGGCCGCACTGCGGGCACGTCTCCTCGCCGGGCTGCCACGTCCGGCCGCACCAGCACACGCCGTTCATCCGCTCACCGCTTGGGTCAGCGGCGTGGACGCCCCGTGGATTCTCTCTACCTCCTGCCCGCCCGCCCGGCATACGCGGCAAACGGGCGCGGCGTCCGCGAACCATACTCTGAGGCGCGGCGCGTGGCACCGTGCCGAGCGACGGCGAGCGCACTGAAGGAGGTGGTACCGATGGCCGAGCCGGGCGACACCCGACGCGGCGTTGCCGTGGTCGGCGGCGGCGCCGGGGCGCTGGGACGCGCCGTGGTCGAGCGCCTGCTGGACGGTGGCTGGCCGGTGGTGGTGCCGGTGCGCCGTCCCCAGGACGCCGAGCTTCCCGCCGGGGCGGTGATGATCGCCTGCGACCTGCGGGTGACCGCCGAGATCGAAGCGCTCGCCGCCGCGGTCGCGGGGATCGGCCCGTGGCGCGCCGTGGTCAACGCCTCGGGCGGCTACGCCGGCGGCGAGGCGCACCGCATCGACGACGAGGAGATGCTCGACCAGCTCGAGCTGAACTTCCTGGGCCCGTGGCGGCTGGCCCGCGCGGCTGCCCGGGCGATGATCGCCCAGGCTTCGGGTGGGCGCATCGTCAACGTCGCCAGCCGCTCCGCGGTGGACGTCGCCCCCGGGCAGGCGGGCTACCAGGTGGCCAAGGCCGCGCTGGTCCGGCTCACCGAGGTGATGGCGCTGGAGCTGCGCGAGCACGGCATCACCGTCAACGCGGTGATGCCCAGCATCATGGACACGCCCGCCAACCGCTTCGCCATGCCCCACGCCGAGCACGCCCGCTGGCCCCACCCCGGCGAGGTGGCGGCCGCCATCGAGTGGCTGCTCGGCGACGACGCCGGAGTGGTCAGCGGGGCGGTGGTGCCGGCCTTCGGTCGCGCCTAGCCCCTCCGGGTGCGGCGCCGCCGCGCGCTGCGGATCGCCACGCCGAGCGCCAGCGCCGCCACCCCCGCCGCGCCCGCGGCGCCACTCGCGGCCGCGGTGTTGGGCAGGTTGGCGCCGGTGGCTGCCGCGTCCACGCCGCTGAGCGTCGCCCCGCCGAGGGCGTCGGCTTCGAGTGGGGCGCCGCCGCAGGCCTGGTCGCCGTTGACGATGCGCACGTCGACCGGCCCGTCCGAGGTCAGGTTGACCTTGACGTTGCAGTCGACCCGCGCCCGCTGCGCGTCGACGACGACGCGCGAGACGTTGGTGGCAGTGATGTCGAGGGTGTCGGCGCAGGGCGCGGCGGGGGCGTCGCCCCAGGTCTTGTACTCGCGGGTGTACGGAGTTGCGGCCACGTCTGCCCCGAACTGGGTGGCGCTCGCGGGCGCGTCGCCGGTGCAGAACGCTTCGGAGCGGACATCGAGGTTGCCGCGCACCTTGCTCGGGTCGCGCACGGTCAGGCCGCTCAGCCAGTACGCTTTGTCAGCGACCACGCCGACGCCGCTGAAGTCCATGGTCGGGTTGACCACGTAGGTGATGTGCGGCGGGTTGGCCACCACGGTGTGGTTGTCGAGGAAGGCGGTGGGCCAGGTGTAGTTGTCGACCACGGCGAAGGCGAAGTGGTCGAAGCCGGGGAAGGTGTCGATCTCGTAGCGGTAGTTGAGGTTGTCGAGCTGCCGCGCCACCAGCTGGGGGCCGTCGGCGGGGACCAGCTCGTCGTTGGTGCCGTGCCAGATCAGGATGGGCAGGTTGCGCAGCGAGTCGAGCATGAAGTACGTGTTGGTCTGGTCGCCGCCGGTGGCGGGGACGACGCCGGGCGGACCGGTCCAGATGCCGTCCGCGGGCGGGCCGACGGTGACGAAGGCGCGGGCGAACAGGTCGGGGAACTGCGTGCCCAGCTTGTAGGTGGCGTAGCCGCCCATCGAGTAGCCGGTCAGCGCGGTGCGCGTCGAGTCGAGCTGGTAGTGGTGGGCGACGTCGTTCCACATCTCGAAGACGTCGGCCTCGGCGCTGTCGTAGTACCAGCCGTCGGGGCCGCGGCTCTCCGAGGTGGCCACGATGCTGCCGCCGTCGCGCAGGCCGAACTCGGTCTGGTTGTTGGACATCATGTACTGGTTGAAGTTGGCGCCCAGCGAGTGCAGCAGCAGGGTGAGTGGCAGCGGCTTGTTCTGCGCGTACGACGCCGGCACGTAGAGGTTGTACGGCTGCAGGCGCCCCTGGTACTCGCCCTTGTAGCCGGTGGGGTCGACCTGCGAGTTGGCCTTGGCGTAGGTGACGCCGCCGCCGAAGTCGAAGTGCGAGGAGAGGATGCGGTCGATGCTGCCGGTGGTGGGCACGCCGCTGCGGTCGGTGGTCTCGCTGTCGAGCTTGGCGAAGTCGACGTCGTCGTGCAGGCTGCTGATGTCGTTGCTCGCCAGCGCCTGCGCCTGCAGGCAGTCGCGCCACATGCAGTTGGTGGGCTTGACCGACGGCGAGGTGGGATGGGCGGTGCTCGCCAGGGTCTCGCCCTCGCGGAAGGCGACGTTGAAGAAGGCCGCGGGCGTGGACAGCGTGCCGCTGCCGCCGGGCGACGTGGCGCTCGACTGCGTCTGCGGCAGCAGGTACCGGCCGTTGGCCGCGTCCCACAGGCCGACGCCGGCGGTGAGCCGCACCGTCGAGGTGCCCGGGTTCCACAGCGAGGTGGGCACGCGCAGGTCGATCTGCGCCCGGTTGCTGTCAATCGTGACCGGAACCGGGGTGCCGTCGAAGTCGGCGGCGCCGCCGCGGAAGCTGAGGAAGTGGTCGGCGGGGCCGTTGACGTTGGCCCCGTAGGGGAACGCCTTCGAGGCCGACGACGGCGTGCCGATGCCGATGGTCGCCGCCACCAGCGAGGGGTTGCTCAGCTCGGTGAGCGTGATGCGGAAGGCGGTGGCGCCGTCGAGCGGCTTGACCCGCAGCTCGACGAGGTCGGCGGCGTTGCCCAGGTAACGCGGGTCGCTGGGGTAGCTGTAGGTGCCGGTGCGCGCTGAGAAGGTGTCGTTGGTGGGGCGCTTGTCGTTGGGATCGGGGAGGTTGCCGTTGGCGCCGCCGTCGTCGTAGAGGAAGTCCTGGTAGAGGAACTCGCCCTCGACGTAGGCGTGGGCACCGGAGACGCGCAGGGGCTGGGCCTGCCACGGCCCGGCATTGGTGAGCTGCGGCGCCGTCGCCGGCTCCTGGTAGAGGATGGGCGGGCCGGGGCGCCAGTGCCCGGCGTCGTCCTGGGCCTGGGCGACGGGCGCGGCCGCCGCCACCGTTCCCACCACTCCGACGACCGTCGCCGCCACGGCGACCAACCGGCGTGCATGCATGTTCTCGCCTTCCTCCAACCGGGGATGTCGATGCTTATGACGCGCGGTGGGCCCCGGAGATTGCGTCGAGGGCGCCGGAGTCGAGCAGGGCGCGGAGGGCGCGAGCACGGTGGGAGACGGTGTCCTTGAGCTCGTCGCCGGCCTCGCCGAAGGTCACGCCCAGGTCGGCGCTGAGGAAGGACGGGTCGTAGCCGAAGCCGCGCTCGCCCCGCGGCGGGGCGACCAGGACGCCCTCGGTGG
This sequence comes from Candidatus Angelobacter sp., assembly GCA_035569495.1. Classification (GTDB taxonomy): domain Bacteria; phylum Chloroflexota; class Dormibacteria; order Aeolococcales; family Aeolococcaceae; genus DASRDZ01. Next base: position 18,120 of record DATMMX010000045.1, read on the forward strand.
TGCCGGTGGCGGTGTGCGTCGCAGCGCCCCCGGGGACGGCCAGGGCCACGGCGGCCACGTAACGGGCGCGGGCGTGGGGGTCGTGGGGGCTCGCCTCCGCGACCCGCTGGAGCAGGCCGAGCAGCCGCTCTCGGTCGGTGGCGGCCGGACCCAGCCAGCGCGCCGAGTGCGGCCCCGGCCAGCCGCCCAGCGCGGGGACCTCGATGCCGCTGTCGTCGGCCAGCGCGGGCATGCCCGTGGCGTCGCGCACCTGCTCGGCCTTGGCGCGCGCGTTCTGCTCGTAGGTGGTGCCGGGCTCGGCCAGCTCGCCCTGGTATCCCACGTCGTCGAGGCTGAGCAGCTCGACCCGGTCGCCCCGGTCGGCGAGCAGGCGGCGGAACTCGGCCAGCTTGCCGCGATTGCGGGTCGCGACGACCAGCCGGGGCCGGCTCAGCGCTTGAGCGCCTGCCGCTGCAGGGCGAACAGCTCGGTCAGGCCGAGGTCGGCGAGGCGGAGGAGCTGGTCCATCTCGTCGCGGCTGAAGGGCTCCTGCTCGGCGGTGCCCTGCAGCTCGATGAAGCGGCCGTCCTCGGCGGCGACGCAGTTCATGTCGGTGTGGGCGGCGGAGTCCTCGAGGTAGTTGAGGTCGAGCCGCGGCTGGCCGCCGACGATGCCCACGCTCACCGCCGCCACCAACTGCTTGATCGGCTCGCGGCGGATCAGGCCGGCCTCCTTGACCCGCTCCAGGGCCAGGGCCAGGGCGACGAAGCCGCCGGTGATCGCCGCGGTGCGCGTCCCGCCGTCGGCCTGGACCACGTCGCAGTCGACGATGATGGTCCGCTCCCCCATCGCCTCCATGTCGATGGCGGCGCGCAGCGAGCGGCCGATCAGGCGCTGGATCTCCGAGGCCCGCCCGTCGACCCGGCCGCGGCGGCCGTCGCGCTCGGTGCGCACCTGGGTGCTGCGCGGCATCATCGCGTACTCGGCGGTGATCCACCCCGCCCCGGTGCCCTTGCGGTACGGCGGCACCCGCTCCTCGACGCTGGCGGCGCAGAGCACCCGCGTGTCGCCGAAGCTGACCAGGGCGCTGCCCTCGGCATAGGGGACCGCGCCGGGCTCGATGGTCACGGGGCGGAGCTGGTCGGGTCGTCGGCCGTCGGGTCGCATCGGCGGCAGTCTACGGGCTGGGTGGCCTGGGCCGTGGCCCGGCGCCTCAGCGGCTCAGGGCGATGGCGACGGCGGCTCCCGCCCCGGCGCCGAGGGCGACGCCGAGCGCCTCCCGGTAGAGGTGAACTCTGGCCAGAGATGTCCCGCAGGTGCGGCAGCGGCCGCGCAGCGCCAGGTAGCTGACGAGCGGCACCAGCTCATACCAGCGCAGCGTCCGCCCGCAGCGGTCGCACCGGGAGCGGCCCTCCATCGAGGCGGCCCAGCCGCGATCGCGGACCACCCCCAGGTAGGAGGCGAGGGCACCTCCCACCCCCGCTCCCAGAACTGCAATCAGCGCTGTATACACCTGGATCCTTCACGAATTGTGACATTCGGCACATGTGTGAATTCGCCGGCCGTGTGCTTCAATCGATGCCCGTGTCGATCCTGGACAGCCCCATCCGTATCGAGCCGTTGCTGGACGCCCTCTTCGATCAGGGCGCCACCGACCTCCACCTCAGCGCCGGCGCGCCGCCGTCGCTGCGTGTCGACGGTCACCTCGCGCCCGCCACCTCGCGCATTCTCACCCCGGCGGAGACCGAGACGCTGGTCGACCAGCTGGTCAACGACGCCGCCCGGGTCACGCTCGAAGAGAAGGGCGCGGTCGACTTCTCCTTTCAGTGGAACAATCGCGGCCGCATCCGCGGGAATGCCTTCAAGCAGCGCAACAGCCTGGCCATCGCGCTGCGCGCCATCCCGCAGACCATCCCCACGTTCTCCGAGCTGCGCCTGCCCCCCGTGGTCGAGCGCCTGGTCGAGCTGCCCCGCGGCCTGATCCTCATGACCGGCCCCACCGGCGCCGGCAAGTCGACCACCCAGGCCTCGATGATCGACTGGATCAACCGCTCCCGGGCGCAGCACGTCATCACCATCGAGGACCCCATCGAGTACATCCACACCAATCAGCGCTGCATCGTCGAGCAGCGCGAGGTGGGCGTGGACACGCCGGACTTCGAGGGCGCCCTGCGCGCCGCACTGCGCGAGGACCCCGACGTCCTCCTGGTCGGCGAGCTCCGCGACCTGGAGTCGATCCGCATGGCCCTGACCATCGCGGAAACCGGGCACCTCGTGTTCGGAACCCTGCACACCAATGACACCTCGCAGAGCGTCGACCGCATCGTCGACGTGTTCCCGGCGCAGCAGCAGCAGCAGATCCGGGTGCAGCTCGCGGCCTCCCTGCAGGCGGTGTTCTACCAGCAGCTCCTGCCCAAGAAGGGCGGCGGGCTGATCGCGGCCTTTGAGGTCCTGATCGCCACCCACCCCGTCCGCAACCTGATCCGCGAGTCGAAGTCGGCCCAGCTCCGCAACGTGATCACCACCTCCGCCCGGGACGGCATGATCACCCTGGAGTCGTCCTTGAATGCGCTGATCACCGCGGGGGTGGTCGAGTACGAGGACGCGGTGGCGGTGTCGATGTACCCGACCGAGCTGAAGCGGCCGGTGCCGCCGGACCCGGTGCAGCAGCAGCGGGTGGCCCAGGCGCTGTGGAATGCCGAGCATCCCGGTGCTGCCGCGCACGCGCCGAGGGGGAAGCGCGGTCAGACCGACCCGGTGAGGTAGCCTGGGCGTATGGCTCCGGCGGGCTCGGGTTCGTTGGTTGGGGAGGGCTGCCTTGATGAATCGTTCTCGCGCGCACCATCTGCGGCGCGTGCCGCTGCGGGAGCTGCTGGCAAATCCGGCATTTGCGCTGGCGTGGTGGGTGTACGTGGTGGGCTCGGTTGCGGACTGCGTAACCACCTCAGTAGCGCTGGGGCATGGGCTGCGTGAGCGCAACCCCGTCGCCCGGGCGATCTACGAGCGGAGCGGGATGGAGGCGCTCTGGGCGTTCAAGTTCGGGGTGCTGGGGGTCATCCTGATGGGGCTGACCTGGCTGCCGCGGCGCGTCGCCCTAATTGGCGCGGGCGTGCTCGCGGTGACGATCTTGCTGGACGTCAACGCCAACCTCATCGAGCTGCGGCGCTTCCTTCCTTGAGGGTGCGGAGGCTCGGCCGAGGAGCGGGCCATTACGTGGCCGCTCCTCGGCTGCCCCTGCCAGCCCTCGTCTAGTTTCCCGCGACGGTGTAGCCGTTCTTGCTGTCGCCCCCGATCGCGCTGATCGTGAAGCTCGTGGTGCAGTTCGTGTTGCTCTGGCCCTTGCCATTGAGGGCGTGGAGGTACGGCGGCTGAGCTCCTGTCAGGTCACCGATCATTGCGTCCGCATTCCCACTGTCCCCCGCCGGGAAGTCACCGTGGTCTGCGTAATACGCATCGACAGCGTTCTGCACGGTGCTCACGTCCGTCGCACATGCCGACGACTTTCCCCGGTTCGACACTCCGACAACATTGAAGAGCACGATGGCAGCGAGAATCGCCAACACCGCGATGACGACCAAGAGCTCGATGAGCGTAAAGCCACTCTCGCCGGTCCGGCGACGGCGCAGCATGACCCGGGGATTGGCACGATTCTTCACTTCGTTGTGCTCCTACAGGCGCACGGCGCTCAGCCGCCCGTGACCGTATATCCGTTGGTCGCGTCCCCGGCGATCGAGAATGTCGTCTGGCAATTCGTCTTGCTCTGGCCGCTACCGGTGAGCGTGTGGAGGTACGGGGGCGCAGCGCCGGTCAACGCGGCGAGAATGCTCGTCGTAGTCTTCGGCGCAGCAAAATCGCCGTGGTCGCTGATGTAGCCGTCTACCGCGGTCTGGACGGTCGCGATGTCCGTGTTGCACGCCGACGACTTGCCGCGGTTGGCCACGCCGACAACATTGAAGAGCACGATAGCGGCTAGGATCGCCAGCACGGCGATGACAACGAGGAGCTCGATAAGGGTGAACCCCTGCTCGCCTCTTCGCCTGCGATGAAGGATGCTGATCGGTCGCTGAGTGTTCATGTCGTTGCCCTTTTAGTGGCTGCTGATGGTTCTCTCTGAATACCAAGCCCAACGGCTGTAGATCCGTCAGGGGATGTAGTTGAATTGTGAAATGGTGCTCGTCGTACTCGCTCCTCCGCGACAGTCTTGGAATTGCGCGTGGCTAGCTCCATACGGACTGACTGCGCGCGTGTTCGGTGGTAGATCAGGATCGGATACGGCGCCTGCACTTGAGCCTGCCACCGTGTACTGACTGCAGAGAATCGGGAATCCGCCAGCGTCCACGTTCAACCCAATCCCGTGAGGGTTGCCCGAGAAGGCGACGGACCAAGCCACGATGCGAGACGCGATGATGCCTGGCTCGGCGTCGCCGAAATTGAACGTCGCTGCGGCCCCGTAGATTGTGCCGCTGGCGCTGAGCGTCGACGAGGTGCCTTGATTGTCGGTGATGCTGTGATTCGACCGGTCGAAGTACACGGCAATACCATTGTATGTGGCGTCGGAGGAACCTGGCGCATTGACCGTCAGGACACCCTTGTTACCGAACGCGAGCGTTGCGAGCGGCCCGAAGTACACCATCGCCGTCGCTGCTCCAGTCGTCTGGACTTTTGATAGGTTCCCGATTGCCATGGCACCCAGCACCACGTATCGGCCACCACTCATGGTCACGTTGGCGCCGACCTTGGTCGTTACACTGTCGTACACGCCAGGCGCCCACACATCGCCGTCCTTGAGAAGGATCGCCCCCTTCGATCCGCTTGTAGAGGGTGCTGGGAGCGCCGACAGCGGGTCCGCCAGCCCCCCAGTCGTCAACTGCGGGCGAGGACTCCAGTTCGTGAACGTGCCGGCGTCTGGCGGTGCGCTCGCGTTGAAGTACCGGATAATCCCCCCTCCGTCGCAAGCGGCGAAGGTCGCGGGCGGTGGAGAGACCGCGGAGGCGCACACCTGACCACTTCCAGACGTGTTTGCTGCGCCAGCGATATCGATCTCGCCGGCGACGCCAAGGAATCGGTTGGTCGATAGGGACGCGTTACTCAGGCCGCTCGGGTTGAGCAGGCAAAGGGCGCACCGCCTGCCAGATCCAGTTCCAGCGAACTGCTCGACACATGTCGGGAGCTTGTACGTGACTGTGTCGTTCACCGACGCCCCGTTCACGGTGCCGTTGAAGACGGCCGTTCCCGTTGACTGAGCACCCGCCGCTGGGCATGGGGCGACATCGAAGCGGGACTCGTTCGCGAGCGCGAGAAGCGACGAGCCCTCCGCCAGCGCATTGCCACCCGCCGTCACCGCCGCTTGCCCGCGCGCCACCGCTCCCGTGCTGCTCATCCTTGCGGCCGACACCACGAGCAAGCCGAATACCACGATCATTACCAAAACGAGTGGCAAGACTTGCCCATGCTCCCCAGCACGACTGCTCCGACGTGTCAGCATGCCGATGCTCCGGGCGGCGCGACTGCCTTGGGGTCAGTGACGACCGGAATGGCAGCGAACGGTACGTACGCCCCGCCGGCGGGGTACTTGATCTTCGTATTTCCCGGCGTAATCGTGAGTGTTACGGACTGGACCCAAGCGGCGCCAGAGACCGGTGCGGTGGTCGGATTGGGCGATGGGACGATGGTCAGCGGCGAGGTGCCTTGAGGGTTTCCGCCGAGATGCGCGGTGGTCACGGCCGATGTCTGCAGAAGCTCCTGTCGCCACACCTGGTTCGAGGTGCTTCGGTATACGGCAACCCGGCAGGCGCCGGCGGTGAAGTCTGGCCACCCCAAGCAGAGGATGGCGGTCGTGCAGTCCGTTGCGACATAGTTGCCCGTGCAGCTCCCATACACGAGGTTCGTTGGCGAGTGGGGCACTACGATGCACGACGAACGGCCGATGTCGACGGTCATGGCCTTCTGCACGACACTCACGTCAGTCGCAACTTGCTGTCTGTCGGTCGCACCGCCCGGCCCAAAAGTCCGGTAGCCGATCGTCACGGCCCCCGCGACCGAAGCCGTCATCAAGGTCAGCAAGGCGAGACTGACAAGAAGCTCGACCAGCGTCATTCCATGCTCGCCACCACGCCGTACCCGGACGACTCGGTCGGGCCGCGCGATCATGTCGTCGCCCCCTTGAACATGACCTGTCGCAGACTCTGCCGACCCGCTTGGACCAGGGTCACGGTGATCCGCTGGATCCCGTAGTCGCAGGTGTGGCCCGATGTGCACGTTGGCGGATAGTTCTGGTTGGTGGTGCAGTCCACCCGCGGCGAGGCAAGAGGAACCGGGTTTTGGGCCGTGCTGCCCCATCTCACCTGGGTCGGGTCAGGGCGCATGAGGTTCAAGGTCAACGTATATCCCGACGGCTTGATGACCGCGGTCGAATACGCCGTGCCCGAAGCGCTGTCGCACGGCTGGTAGGGGACGGCGGAGCGAAGCTGATCCACAACCGACCGCAGAGCCGCCTGCGTCTGTGCGTCCCCCTGGGCCGCCGCCGTTACCTTCTCCGTCGTCGCCATCCCCCCGACGATGCCGACGACGGCGAGTGTCATCAAGGCGATGGCGACGATCGTCTCGATCAGCGTCATGCCGGCCTCGGCAGAGCGACGGCGCGCTACGGTCATCCCCTACTGTCCGTAGTTCCCAGCCAGGGAGTAGATGGACGTCACCATGGTGATGGCGACGAAGCCAACCAACAGACCGACGAAGACGATGAGCGCCGGCTCGAGGATGCCGGTCATTCGCTTGATGCGATAGTCGAGCTCTTCCTCGTGCATATCGGCCGCCTCGAGCAAGTTGTTGTCGAGCGTGCCTGTCTCTTCCCCGACTCGGATCAACTGGATCACCGCTCGCGAGAAGACCTTCGTCTCGCTCAACGGTCGGTAGAGTCCTTCGCCGGCGGCGAGCGCTCTGCCCACCGATGAGAGGGCCCGACGGTACACGCGATTCCGAACGTTGCTGAGCACAACCGCATACGTCTGACTGATGGGAACTCCTGCCCGCATCATGTCCCCCAAGGTGCGGCAAAAGCGCTCTGTGGTTGCGGTGCGGATCAACGGAGCAACTAGGGGGAGCTTGAGGAGTAGCCCATCAAGGAAGACGCGTCCGCTCTCCCGCTTGACACCGATGTAGATCGCTAGGATTACGAGGACGATCCCGACCAGCAACGCGAGCTCATGGTTGGTGATGAACGTCGAGAGTGACAACACCCCTTTCAGGATGCCGGGTAGCGGGACGTTGAGGGACGTGTAGAGATCACGGAACTTGGGGAGGACGATGACCACCATGCCGATCGTGATCACAATGGCGAGTGAGGCGATGATCACCGGGTAGGTCATCGCGGCACGAATGCGCTGCCGGGCAGCGGCTTCCCGTTCAAGGTGCTTCGCCGCTTGCCGGAGCACGCGGTCAAGTGCCCCAGTCTCCTCCGCTGACCTGACCATGTCGATGAGAATGCCCGGAAAGACGTACGGATGGCCGGCCAAGGCATCGCTGAGCCGCATCCCGCGCTCCAAGTCTGTCACCACGCTGATGTAGGCGTCCCGCATTTGCTTGCTCGGCGCCTCCTCTGCAAACGTCCGCATCGCAGTGGTGACAGGAACGCCTACCGACACGAAGGATGCGAGTTGACGGCAGAAGAGAATGAGGTCTCTGGGCTTGGCCTTGCGCTGCAACTTGAAGACGTCGGCCCACCCGCCGCCCGACGCCGCAACCGTCGAGACCCGGAGGTCTCTGGCCAACAGCGCAGCGCGCACATCTTCGGAGTGCGATGCCTGCATCACGCCTTCCACCGACGTGCCATCTGCCGCCAGGGCCTTGTATCGATAGACCTGCATGTTCGTCGCTTCCTCAGATCACATAGACGGCGCGCATGGCTTCCGCCACGGTGGTTTGACCGCGTTCGACGAGCGCGATGGCTGCATCCTGGAGCGGCACCATGCCCTTCTCAAGTGCCGTTCGACGCAGCGCGACGTGGGTTGCCTTCTCCACGACCAGTTGCCGCAGGTCGTCGTCGAAGTGCAACGTCTCGAAGACGCCTGTGCGGCCGTAGAAGCCTCGGCCGCCGCAGTGGGCGCAGCCCACGCTGGCGGTGGGACGGAAGTGCGCCTCAGGGCCCCGGACGCTGCGGTAGAACTCCAATTCGTCGGGCTTCGGGTTGTACGTTCCCGAGCATTGCGCGCAGTTGGTCCGCACCAGGCGCTGGGCGACCACGCCGATCAAGGCCGAGGCGACCAGGAACGACTCGATGCCCATGTCTAGGAACCTATGGATCGCGCCCGCCGTGTCCGATGCGTGCAACGAGCACAGCACGAGGTGGCCGGTGAGCGCCGCCTGGATGGCGATGCTCGCCGTCTCGGCGTCGCGCACCTCGCCAACGAGGATCACGTCCGGGTCCTGGCGCAGAATCGCCTTGAGCCCGTTGGCGAAGGTCATGCCGGCGAGCCGGTTGATGCGGACCTGGTTGATGTCCGCGAACTGATACTCGACCGGGTCCTCGATGGTGGTGATGTTCAACACCTTGCGGTCGAGCTCGTTCAGCAGTGAGTACAGCGTCGTGGTCTTGCCCGCGCCGGTCGGCCCGCTGACCACGCAGAGCCCGTAGGGCGACTGAATCAGCCGCCGGAGAGTGTTCTCGGCGAGCTCGTCAAGCCCGAGCCGGGCCAGCGACACCAGGGATTGATCGGGGTCGAGCAGCCGGAGCACGACCTTCTCCCCCCAGATCGTCTCCATCGTCGCGACGCGGATGTCGATGTTCCGCTCATCGAGCTTCAGCGCGATCTGCCCGTCCTGGGCGCGGTGGCGGTCGACGATGTCCATCTGCGCGAGGATCTTCAGCCGCGACGCGATGGGGCTGATCAGGTCGCGTGGCAGGTCCTGCACGTCGTGGAGGACGCCGTCGATGCGGTAGCGGATGCGCAGCCGGTCGGACTGGGGTTCGAGGTGGATGTCGGAGGCGCGGTCGCGAAGGCCCTGGGTGAGCAGCAGATCGACGATCTTCACCACCGGCGCGTCGACCTGGAGGCTGACCGTCTGCCGCTCCGCGGTCTCGACGCGGTCGCTGATCGCCTCTTCGACGGCGGTCTCGACTCGGTCGAAGACTCGGTAGTGGCGGTCGAGGGCGCGGAGGATGGCGTTGCGTCCGGCGAGGTGCATGACCACGTCGTGGCCGGTGAAGGTGCGCAGGGTTCCGATCAGCTCGTCGTCGCCGGGACGGGAGGTGGCAAAGTGGATGCGCCCCGCGGCGTCGACGCTCACGGGAATGACGTTGAGCCGCCGTGCAGTGCCCGAGTCGAGCAGGGCGAGCGCCTCCTGCTCGGGCAGCAGGTCATCGAGGTCGACGGCGGCGCGGCCGATCTGCACCCCGATGGCGGCGATGACGTCGGCCTCGCGCACGCCCAATTCCTGCAGCAGCTCGCCGAGCGGCCGGCGGTCGCGCTTCTGGCGCTTGAGGGCCTGCTTGATCAGGCGTCCGTCAACGACGCCGTTGGTGATCAGGATGTCGCCGATCCTGCGCCACACGGGTGTCGCGGTCTGCGGCTTCTGCGACCTCAGCGCCATGTCTCTCTCGGCGGTCTCCACTGCACCCGCACACTCCTGGGGGTCGTTCGAAAATCGATCAACCCTTCGAGCGAACACATAAAAGAGCGCGCTGGGGGGGTCGTTGCACACGCTAGGGAGGTGCGAGGGCCACTGCTACACCCGTATGGGCCGGGTCCATCCCCTCAATTTGGGGGAGCCCCCTGGAATTGGGGGGACTGAAGCGATTCAGATGGGTGTTTCTCGCTCGTCAAGGTGCCGGTACGGTCAGAGAGTTGACAGCGAGGTGCCCACCCCTCGCTTCCTTCCGGTGGGCGCAGGGGTACTTAGATCATGAGCATTCTCAAGTCCAAGATGACGCTAGCGGTGGCTGCCGCAGCCGGCGTCTCGCTGGTGGCCACGGTGGTCATCCCGCGAACGCTCGGTTTCTTCGACGCCACCACGAGCAACCCGGGGAACAGCTTCACCGCCGGCACGCTGACGATGACCAACGACAAGACCGGCGCCCTCGTGGTCACCGTGCCGAGCAACATGAAGCCCGGTGACATCGCGTGCGGTCACGTCACGGTCACCAACAGCGGCAGCCTTCCTGCCCAGGTGGAGCTGAGTGAGGCCGCTCTGACGGGAAGCACGCTGGAGAGCTACCTGAAGATGCACATCGTCAAGGGCGGAACCCTCGACGCAGCGTGTGCCATCAGCGGTGGTTCGGACGTCTACGCAACCGGCGCCTTCAACGGAGTGCCCATCACCAAGGTGGCCGGCATCGGCACCGCAGGCACCGGGGAGGCCGCTGGCGACTGGAACCCCTCCGAGGCCCACACCTTCAACGTCGTCGTGACCTTCCCGAACAGCGGCGCCGCAACGCCGCCCGCGTTCCCGGCGACTCCCAACCCGACCAACTCGGACAACCAGTACCAGAACCAGAACGCCAGCGCGACGCTGAACTGGTACAGCACGCAGTCGACCGTCTCGGTCACGACTGTCACCCCGTAAGCGAACCAGACACCTTGCTGCCAACGGCGGCGGGTCCTCAGTGACCCGCCGCCTGCCGCGCATCCACAACGTTCAGGGGCAAATTGCCGTGTTGGTCTGGCTGCAGCGCATCGCCGTGGTCGTCGCCGCGCTCATCACCACTGTCGTGGCCGCATCTCTGGCCCTGGTGCTGATCGGCGTGCACGACGGCTACCAGGCGGTGGCGATGCAAACCGGTTCGATGTCCCCGGCGATCAAGCCGGGTGATCTCGCCGTGCTGCACCGGACTGATCCCAAGGACATCAGGGTTGGTGACGCGATCACCTTCGTGGCTCCGGTCAACGGCAGCCCGATGGTCACCCACCGCGTGGTGTCGATCGCCAACGGGCCTGGTGGCCCCAGCTTCCACACCAAGGGCGATGCCAATCAGTCCGTCGACCCCTGGGTGGTCCACTACTCGTCCACCGGATGGAAGGTGACGACAGTCCTCGGCGGCGTGGGGGCCTTCTTCGACTTCCTCAGCGGGGCAGGGGGCAGGATCGTCGTGGCCGTGCTGGTGTTCGCGCTGGTGTTCGCACTGGTGACGGCGCCGGCCGCATTGCGCGCTCGCAAGGCCGCGACAGTCGCTACGGCCGAGGGGGTGGCATGAACCGCCGCCTCCTCGGTTCTGCGATCTTCGCCTCCGTCGTCGCGCTCGGCGTCGCCGTCGGGCTCGATCCGGTCGCGGCACCGACCGTGGGATCGAGCCCGGCGGCGCAGGGTGTGACCCTCACCTCCTCCACCGTCGAGCTGGTCGCCTCGAAGACCACGCCGACGCCGACGGCGACACCCTCCCACACGGCGACACCGGGCGCGACGCCGTCGAGCACGCCGTGCAACGCCGGCGGCGGGAACGGAAACGGCAACGGCCGATGCGCGACACCGAACCCGTCGCCATCGCCGTCCGCGACTTCCTGCCCGGGCAGCTGCAAGCCGCTGCTCAGCGACTCCAAGCCGGGCGCCATCCTCCGGGCCTCGCGCATGAAGCCCGGCGACGTCGCCAGGGGCACGGTGGTCCTCACCGCCAACGGCAACGTCTACGTCTCGCTGTTCGAGAGCAACCTGACCCATTCGGGCCCCGCGGGAAGCGGCAACCTGGCACACCGCCTAGCTCTGGTGATCACCGACCAGACGATGAACCTCCAGCTCTACAGCGGCGTCCTGGACGCGGTTCCGGCGAGCATCTCGGTGTGTGGTTCGGGACCGCCTCCGCACCCGGGGTGCCAGCGCTGGGCCAACAATGAGTCGCACACCTTCCTGTTCGTGGTCACCTTCCCGAACGCGGGCAACAACAGCGACAACGCCTACCAGCAGACGGGCGCCTCCGCCGACTTCGTCTGGGGCGCAACCCGATGACGACGCGTCTGCGCCGCCACCGTCTGCCCTCCCACAAGCGCTTGGCGCTGGGTGCTGTCGTCGGCGCGGTGGTGGGCATTGCGGCCGGCATCGGCGTGCACGCCTTCATGAACGCGTTCACCACCAACACCCTCGGCCTCAACAGCGGTGCGGTGAACGCCGAGGGCGCACTCTCGACCCCCACCGTCAGCGGTCGCGACGTGACCATCACCTGGCCCGCCGACACGGTGACGGGCGGCACGCCGACCACCTACTACGTGCTTCGCGACAACAGCGGGGCCTCGGGGACGTGCAGCGGCATCCAGTCGGCGAGCACCTTCTCCTGCAAGGACACCTCAGTTCCGTCGGGCACGCACACGTACACCGTGGTGCCGACGTACCTGAGCTGGACCGGGGCCTCGGCCAGCGTCACCTCGCCCGCCGTGGGCACCCCCGCGCTCAGTGTCTCGCCGACCTCGACGACCACACTGCCGAAGAATCTCAGTGGCAGCGTCAGCAACTTCGCCGACAGCGAGACGATCACCTTCCGCCTCGACGACGCCATCACCGGCACCGTGCTCACCACGTCGCCCGCCACGGTCACCACCGGCGCTACTGGCGGAACGGCCAGCCCGACCATCACGGTGCCGGCCAACATCGCGGACGGCAGCCACACCATCTACGCGGTCGGCAACCTCGGCGACACGGCCAGCGCGACGTTCACCGTCAACGTGCCCGCCACCCTGTCCTTCACCAACGGCACCTTCTCCACCCTGCCCAGCACGCTCACCGGTGGCGCGATCACCTACTTCCGCGCCGGCGAGAGCGTGACGTTCCACCTCGACGGCGCCGCCGGGACGCCGCTGACCAGCAGCCCGGGCACCGTGCCCATCGGCGCCAACGGGCAGACGAGCAGCCCCTTCACCGTGACCGTGCCGGCCAGCATCGCCGACGGGACGCACACCGTCTACGCGGTCGGCGGTTCGGGCTCGCAGGCGACCTACGCGATCACCGTCTCAGTGCCGAGCACCTTCTCGATCGACCCGGGGCAGACGTTCACCTCTCTCTCGGGCACCGTGACGGGTGGCGCCGTGACGTACTTCGGCGCGAGTGAGAACCTGGTCATCCGGCTGGACGGTGTGAGCGGGACGATCCTCGCCACCTCGCCGTCGCCGGTCACCACAAACGCCAACGGCCAGGTGAGCGGGTTCAGCGCCACCATCCCGGCCAACATCGCGCATGGCACCCATACGCTGGTCGCCATGGGCGCGACGTCGGGCCTCACGGCGACGAGCAACACCTTCACCGTCTCCGTGCCGACGACCTTCTCGATCACCAACGCGCAGAGCCTGCCTGCCTCGTCGCTGCCGGCGAGCGTCACCGGCGGAGCGGTGGCCTACTTCGGCAATGCGGAGACCCTGACCATCCACCTCGACACGGCGGGCGGCACGTCGCTGACGACGACGCCGTCTCCCCTGACGACGGACAGCAACGGGCAGGCGAGCGGCTTCAGCGTCAGCATCCCCGCGAACACCCTGGGTGGAACCCACACGCTGTGGGCGGTCGGGAACAGCTCCAACCTCTCGGCCCAAAGCAACAGCTTCACCGTCGCCGCGTCGGCGACCGGCCTCAGCCCGACGACGGGCGTGGTGGCCAGCAGCGCGAGCATCGTTGCGCAGGGATTCCTGCCGACGCACTCGTTGACCGTGACGGTCGGCGGGGCCTCGGCCTCGATCACCGGCGGCTCGAACACCAACGGGTCGGGCAGCTCGACGGTGAGCTTCACGATTCCCGCCGTGTCGAACGGCTCGCAGGCGGTCGTCGTCTCCGACGGCGCGAGCACCGTCACGTCGGGGACCAACTTCACCGTCAGCGCCTCGGCCACCAGCCTCTCGCCGACCAGCGGCCCCGTCGGCACCTCGGGCGTGACCATTCAGGCCAACGGCTTCAGCGCCTCGGGTTCGCTCACGGTGAAGGTCGCCGGCAACACTGCCGCGATCGCCTCGGGCGGAACGGCGGGAGCGAACGGCAGCTCGCTGGTGACGTTCACGATTCCCTCCGCCCCTCACGGGTCGCAGATCGTGACCGTGTCCGACGGCACCAACACCGCCACCTCGACGAGCAACTTCACCGTCCAGGCGAGTGTGTCGGTGTCACAGTCGAGCGGCACCGTGGGGACCACGGGCGTCACCCTGACGGGCACCGGCTTCGTCGCGGGGCAGACGGTCTCGGTGACCTTCGCCAGCAACCCCCTGACGACGAGCCCGGCAAGTCCGCAGGTGGGTACGACCGGTGGCTGGACGGCCACCTTCACGGTTCCGCCGAGCACGACCGGCGCAAAGAGCATCGTCGCGACCGATAGCGGCAGTGCGACCGCGTCGACCACATATGCGGTGACACCGAGCGCGAGCGTCAGCCCGAGCAGCGGGAATGTCGGCTCGACGGTGACTCTCTCGGGCAGCGGCTTCCCCGCCGGGGCGGCCATCAGCGCGACCTACGCGGGGTCGTCGATCACGCTCAGCGGCACGTTGACGACCGACGGTAGCGGCAACATCCCAACCTCGACGCCGCCGACGTTCACCGTTCCGGCAACGGCGTCCGGCAGCCTGGCCGGCGCGCATCCGGTGGTGGTGACGGCCGGTTCACAAACTGCGCCATCGGTCAACTTCACGGTCACGCCGTCGATCACTCTGACCCCGAGCACCGGAGCTGCGGGCAGTAGCGACACGATCACCGGTACCGGCTTCGCCGTTACGTCGGCCTTGACAGTCACGTTCAACACCACCGGCGTGACCCTCGGCGGCTCAACCTCGACCAACGCCAACGGCGCGATCACCGGCGCCACGTACACGGTGCCCAGCCTGGGGGCGGGCCCCTATACCGTGCTGGTCAAGGACGCGTCGAACAACCAGGCGACCGCCACGTTCACCGTCACCGCGGCGGCCTTCACCCTCACAGGGGTTTCGTTCAGCGGAAGCGTGAACGGGATACCGGAGACCGGCGATGCGATGACACTGACGTTCAGCGGCAACGTGCTCGCTAGCACAGTGCCGGCGACGCCGAGCGTGGTCTTCAACCGACCGAACAGCTCGGGCGCGCACGCGACAGTCGCCATCTCCGGAATCTTCAGCGGCCTAGTTGACACAGGCGGAACTGGCTATCTGACGCAGAACGGGAACAAGACGGCGACCTTCGCGTCGACGACGACGGTCAGCGGGACCACGATCAAGGTCACCCTGGGTGCCAAGACCGGTGACACCGTTGGTGCGGGAACGTCTGGCTCCACCACCGTCTCGATCCCGCCGGCTTCCTCCATCACCGACACTAGTGGCAATGCGGCGAGCGGTACCTTCACCACAGGGGCAAACTTCGCATTCTTCTAGCGGACCGTCACGGCGGCTGCGCAACCACCCCGCCGTCTGACCCCACCTGCAGCCGCCAGTGCCCTTCATGCACCACGCGGTGATGGCGGCGGCACAGCAGCACCAAGTTCTCCAACTTGGTCTCCCCGCCGTCGGCCCAGTGCGCGATGTGATGACCGTCCGTCCACTCCGGCGGGCGGTCGCACCCCGGGAACCGGCAGCCGCCGTCACGCACCACAAGGGCACGGCGCAGAGCCGAAGGAATCGTCCGCGTAGCGCGCCCCACATCCAGCGGCTCACCACCACCAGCAACAACAACGCGCCGCACCGACGCATCACAAGCAACGCGCCGCACTGTCTCCGCAACCACAGGCCCCGCCCACCCCATCTCCCCCGCCGCGCAGCCGCGCTCGGTGCGCAGCGTCGCTTCGGACGCCGTCACCGTGAGATGCGGACGCTCGCCGGCGACGGAGGGCAACGAGCCGGACTGCAACTGGCGCCGGGCCAGCTCGACCAACGCATCCGCGCGGCGCTGCCACGAGGTGCGGTCGTCGCCCGCAACGCGGTCGTCCAGGGCGTCGATGGCCGAACGAAGCAGCGCGCCACCCTCTGCGTCGAGCAGACCGTCGACGTGGAAGACGCCGTCGAAGGTCTGGCTGAGGTTGAAGGCGCGGCGGGCGTGGTCGGCTTCGGAGTCGGAGAGGGCGCCGTCGGGGTCGACGCAGTAGCGGAGGCGGCGCGTCACGACGCGGAGGGAGCGCGGGTCGAGCTTGCGGGCGGCTTCGACCAACGTGGGCTCGACGTTGCGCACGGCGTCGGCGCCGACCTGGGCGGCGCAGTGGGTGATCACGGCGACGTGGTGGAAGCCGATGGTGCCGTCGGATGCGCTCTGCGCGGTGAGGGGAAGGGCGGGGAGCTGGCGGGCGACGCCGACGGACTGGGCGGCGGCGGCCGGGCTGAGGCGGCAGGTGTTGCGCAGCCAGGCGACCGTGGAGAGTGCGCCGGTGCCGGACCAGCCGCGGCGGGCGTCGAAGCCCTGGAGGCGGCGGGAGAATTCGAGTTCGAGGCGGTCGATGTCGCGGCGCAGGGCGACGAGGTCGTCGCCCAGGGCGGCGTCGGTCAGGGAAGCGAGGTCCGAGGCGGCGAGGGCGCCGACCGCGCTGTGCAGACGGGCGAGCGGGTCCGCGGTTGCAGGTGAAACCTGAGGTGGGGCAAGGGGAATTGCGAGCGCGACCACCACTGCATTGTAGCAGAACGGGCGTTCGGGGAGCAAGCAGGAAGGGCACAGAACCGGACCAGTTGATGCCAGCGATGACAGCAACCCACCAAGGCTGCCAACGCCCGACTCAGCCCCGAACCAGCTCCCCCACCCGCCGCAGCAGCTCCCGCGGCCGCAGTGGCTTCAGCACGAAGTCGTCGCACACCAGCCGGGCCCGCTCCTCGGTGTTGCCGATGCGATCCGCAGAGAACGCCACCACCCGCGGCCCCGGCGATCCGCCGAGGGCGCGCAACTCCGACACGATGTCCAGCCCATCCCCGTCCGGCAGGTGCACGTCGAGCAGCACCAGGTCGGCGCCGCACGTCGCCACCGCCGCCAGCGCGGCGGCGCGCGTCGACACCGGCAGCACGCGATACCCCGCGGCGGTCAGCACCGACACCGTGGACTCGCGCGACGACTCGTCGTCCTCGACCAGCAGCACGGTGCCGCGCCCGGTGACCAGCGGACCCTCGTCGGCGACGGCGCGCTCCAGCTCGGCGGTGTAGTGCGGCAGCCGCGCAACACGGAACGTCGCCGTGAAGCGCGAGCCCACGCCCGGCCACGACTCCGCCTCCAGCCGCCCGCCGT
Source organism: Candidatus Angelobacter sp. (assembly GCA_035569495.1). Lineage (GTDB taxonomy): Bacteria > Chloroflexota > Dormibacteria > Aeolococcales > Aeolococcaceae > DASRDZ01. The sequence continues at coordinate 35,220 of DATMMX010000045.1, forward strand.
GCAGCTCCATGATGGCGCGCGAGATGGCCAGGCCCAGCCCCGTCCCGGGGGCCCGGGCGTCGCGAGCGCGCTCGAAGGGCTCGAACAGCCGCAAGAGATCCGAAGGGTCGATGCCGACGCCGGTGTCGCTGACCGCCACCACCACGTCGTGGTCGCCCGCGTGGACGTCGACCACGACGTGTCCATGCGAGGGCGTGAACTTCAGCGCGTTTCCGACGAGATTGACCAGAACCTGCCGGAAGCGGACCGGGTCGGCGAGGATGCGCGGCGCCGAGGGCGGGATGGGAGCGGCGTCGAGGGCCACCTCGGCGTCGACGGCGACCGGCCCCAGCTGGGCGATCACCTCGGCGATGATCGGCTGCAGCTCGACGGGCTGCATGCGCACCTCCAGCCGTCCCGCCTGGATGCGCGAGAGGTCGAGCAGGTTGTCGATCAGCTCCATGAGGCTGCGCGCGGTGACGCCGATGCGGCTGCCCACCACGCGCATCTGCTCCTCGGCGATGGCACCGAAGGCGGGGTCGGAGAGCAGGTCGGCGGACATCAGGATGCCGCCGATCGAGCTGCGCAGCTCGTGTGACAGCGAGCCCAGGAAGCGCCAGTGCCGCGACTCCTCCTCGCGCAGCCGCTCCGACGCCTGGGCCAGGTTGCGCAGCAGCGAGTCGCCCTCGTCGCGCGGCGCCTCGATGGCACTCGCCACCGCCGCGGCGATGCGCAGCGCGGAGTCCTCGTCCTCCATGGTGAAGTCGGAGAAGCCGCGCTTGTTGGTGCAGAAGAGCAGGCCGCGCACCTGCCCCGCCACGGTCACCGGGACGCTGAGGAAGGAGCGCATCACCGGGTGGTGGGGCGGGAAGCCGCCGTGAGTCGGGTGGTGGCGCAGGTCGGTGAGGCGCATGGGACGCTCGGCGGACAGCGCCGCGTGCAGCAAACCGCGCGCCGCGGGGAGCGGGCCGACGCGTCCCGCCGCGGCCGGCGTCATGCCGGCGTGCAGGAAGGTGCGCACCTCGCCACTGTCCGGGTCGACGATGAGCAGCGCCGCGTACTCGGCGTCGGTGACGGTGCGCAGCAGCTCGACCGCGGAGCGGGGCAGGATGTCGCGGCGGGTCTGCTGGATCAGGTCAAGGTTGGCACGAACAAGCTGGCGCAGCCGCGACGTGGCCGTGCGCGCCTGCTGGGTGGTGCGCACGTGGGCGATCGCCGACGCCGCCACGCCGGCGAAGTCGTCGAGGAAGGACTCGTCGGTGTTGTCGAAGGGCTGCCCGTCGTGGCGGTTGGCGACGAAGAGGTGGCCGATGGTCTGGCCGCCCGCGATCATCGGCAGCCCGAGGAACGAGCGCAGCTCGGGGTGCCCGTCGGGAAGGCCGGCGTAGGCGGGATGGGCGCCGACGTCGGCGATGCGCAGCGGGCGGTTCTCCAGCACCAGCGCCGAGAGCACGCCCGTCGCCGCCGTGGGCCGCAGCCCGATGCGCACGGCCTCGGCGTCGCTCACTCCGGCGGGGACGAACACCTCGAAAGGCGTCCCGTCGACACCGTTGAGCGCCACCGCGGCGAGGTGCGCGTTGACCAGCCCACGGGCCGACTCGGCGACGGCGCGGAGCAGGTCGGCCTCGCCGGTGATCGAGCGCACCAGCTCCATGGCCACGCCGCGCCGCGCCCAGCGGGTGATGAACCCCTCCTCGGCGCGGCGCCGCTCGGTCTGCGGGTCGACCAGCACCGTGTAGCGCGCGCCGCCATCCGCCGCCTGCGCCGCCCAGCCGCGCACCGCCACCTGGGCGTCGGCGCCACCGGCACGCTGCAGCAGCGCCTCGACCAGGGCGTGTCCCGTCGAGGTGAGCTGATGGCACCAGGCGTCGAGCGAGGTCGAGGCGTCGGCCGGGCGCAGCATGGCGGCCAGCGAACGCCCGCGCAGCGACTCGGCGGGGACGTCGAGCATGGCCGACAGGGCGGCGTTGGCCTCGACGATGCGCAGCTCGCCGTCGAGCTCGGCCATGCCCAGCGGGCTGTCGAAGACGGCGCGCAGCCGGGCCTGGTGCGCCGCCGCCTGGTCGCTGCGCCGCTTGTCGAGGAGCGCCTCGGCGGCCGCAGCGAGCAGCTCCTGGGTGGCCGACAGCAGCGCCGGCTGCCGCACCGCGTCGGAGTCCGTGGAGAACAGCTCGACCATGCCGAGCCGGTCGTCGCCGCTGCTCAGCGGCAGCAGGGCGGCGGCGCGGAGCCCGCACACCGCGGCCGCCTGGCGGCGCAGGAAGGCCGGCTCGACGGCGAGGTCGGCGACCTGCATCGAGCCCCCCTCGGCCCACGCCTTGGCGGGCAGGCCGGTATTGGGGTCGATGGCGTCGCTGACCTGGCGGAAGGGCTCGTAGCGCGGATCGGAGAGGTACCACCCCGCGGTGCGCAGTCCCCCGGCGCCGTCGGTGACCAGGGCGCGGGCCACCGGCCAGCCGTTCGCCCCGGCGATCACCTCGAGGGCGCGTCTGAGGGCCTCGTCAACGCCCCCCGCGGTGGCGATGGCGGAGAGCACGGCGCGCCTGTCCACCGGCCCGGCCGGCGGGCGGACGCCCCCCTGACCGGTCACGCGCCGAGCAGCTCGGGGAGCAGGCCGCGGCGCAGCGCGATGACCACCGCTTCGAGCTGGCTGTGCGCGCCGAGCTTGCTGAGGATGCTCTTGACGTGCCCGCGGCAGGTGTTGACGCTCATGCCCAGCGCCTGGGCGATGTTCTGCGGGTCGCTGCCGCTGGCCAGGCCGCGCAGGACGTCGAGCTCGCGCGGGGTGAACAGCTCCACCGCCGACTGTCCGCCGGCCGCGCCGTTGGCGGCGATGCGGTTGAGCACGCCGCTGAGGGTGGCGTTGTTGACGATCATGCCCCCGTCGCGGGCCACCCGGATGGCGCGCAGCACCTCCTGGATGCCGCTCTCCTTGGGCAGGAAGCCGCAGACCCCGGCCGACGCCGCCCGGGCCAGCACGGCGACCGCGGTGTGGCCGGTGAGCACGAGCACGCGGGCGCGCGGGTTGTCGCGGCGCAGGTCGGGCACGGCTTCGATGCCGTCGCCGTCGGGCAGCTCGACATCGATGAGGATGACGTCGGGGTGCAGCTCGGCGGCCAGGCGGCGCCCCTCGCCGATGCTGCCCGCGGTGCCCACGCAGTCGAGGTCGTCCTGGGTGTCGATGGCCATTGCCACCGCCTCGGCGACGGCGTGATGGTCGTCGATGACCAGGACGCGCGCCGCCCGCTCGCCGGCCCGCCGCCCGATGGGTGCACGGAGATCAGGGGCCATGCGGGCCTCACCCGCCACCATAGGGTCGTCCATTGCTGGCATGCCTGCCCAGGTGCAAAAGCACCGCTTGGCCGATCTGCCACTGCCCTGGCCGGCCCGGTTTGGATGGTTCCTGCTCAACCCTGCCGCGGCCGATGCTAACACCGATCCGGCGGGCGTCCCACTGGTGCGTTTCAGCAACACCCCAGAAGCGTCACACGCTCCGGAAGGAGGCTATTGATTGCGGCGGCGGGCGCTGAGCACTCCTCCGGTGGTGAGAAGGACGAGTCCGCTGAGCAGCAGTGCGATGCTGCCACCCGAGGCTCCCGGCGCGGCGCCGGTGTTGGGGACGTTGACGATGCCCTGGGCGCCACTGCCACTGCTGCTGGACGTCGTGGTGGTGATGCCCTGGACCCCGGTGGTCGCGCTGGGCGACGGGGTGCTGGTCGAGCCGGCGACGGACCCGGTGGGCGTCGGCGTGGCCGTGGGTGTGGCCGTCGGCGTTGCCGTGGGCGTCGCGGTTGGCGTGGCTGTTGGCGTCGCGGTCGGCGTTGCCGTGGGCGTCGCGGTCGGCGTGGCTGTTGGTGTGGCCGTCGGCGTTGCCGTGAGCGTGGCGGTCGGCGTGGACGTCGGCGTCGCGGTCGGCGTGGCCGTGGGCGTCGCGGTCGGCGTGGCTGTTGGCGTCGCCGTCGCCGTGGACGTGGGCGTCGCGGTCGGCGTCGCCGTGGGCGTCGCGGTTGGCGTGGACGTCGGCGTCGCGGTGGGCGTGGAGGTCGGCGTGGACGTCGGCGTCGCCGTGGCCGTGGACGTCGGCGTGGAGGTCGGCGTCGAGGTCGCGGTCGGCGACGGTGTGGTCAGGTCCGGCGGCTTGACCGACTCGGTCGCCGAGTGGTCGACGGCGCTGCCGTTGTCCTGCAGCCACACGTCGAGCTTGGAGCTGTTGATCTTGTCGTCGCCGGTGCCGGTGACGACGGGCGCGTTCTGCACGGTGAGGCTGTAGGCGCAGACCACCCCGCCACTCGCGTCGGTGGTGAGGGTGGGCAGCGTCCCGGTCATGGTGGGCGGCGTGCCTGGATAGCTGCCGGTGGCCGGCACCACGACCAGGCCCGACGAGGCGGTGCCCGAGCCGACCGTGCAGCTCGGGAAGCTCATCACGTAGCTGCCCCAGTAGAACTTGTGCGCCGAGAGCGCTTCGAAGCCGGGCACCACCTGGAACGTGTGGCTGCTGGTGCCTTCCTTGGCGGCGATGTACCCGGTGATCGGGAAGTTGGCCTGGCCGCTGGAGTTGTCACAGCCCAGGGAGGTGTCGATGCTCACCGTCATGCCGCTGCCCGGCACGCTCGGCGCGGCGCAGGCGCCGCTCGCCGCCGCGATCGTTCCCCCGGCCAGGGACAGTCCGAACCATGCGCTCAGGCAGCCCGTGCCCGCCACGATCGCACCCACCTGCGTCGCGCGCTGCCAGCGGCTGCCGCTTCCGAATCTCACCATGACCCCAGTGCCCTCGCCGGCGTCGCCGCGATGGCACGCTCGGCATGTGTGGTGGGCCGCTCCCTCTTGTGTGAGCCGGCGGCGGTCGGCTCGACCCCGAAGCGCGCAGCATGTGGCGCCGGCAGCAGCTGCCCTCCGCTGCCTACGGGGTTGTCGTTACCAGAATGGTACGGAATCGCAGCACGCGCGTCCATCAACACAAGTAAAGACGTCACAAGCGCGGCAAACATGACACGCAAAACGGCCCGGATCCGTCACCTCACGTCGAGGGCGGAGCCGGGCCGTCCCGCATTGTCTTGTTGGAATCAGCTCCGGCGCTTGCGCCAGCCCATCAGGCCACCGCCGCCGAGCAGCACCAGCCCGGCGCTCAGCAGGCCGAGGCCGAACGGGCTGTCACCGGCGGGCGCCGCGCCCGTGTTGGGAACGCTGACGATGCCCTGGACGCCACTCGCGGGCGTCGAGGTGATGCCCAGCACGCTGCCGGCCGGCGTGGCCGTGGGCGTGGCGTGCGGCGTCGCGGTCGGAGTCGCCGTCGGGGTCGCCGTGGGCGTCGCGGTCGGCGTAGCCGTGGGCGTCGCGGTCGGCCTGGCCGTCGGCGTCGGGCAGGTCTCGTCCTCGTCGCCGCCTTCGGAGGTCTTGATGGCCACCGGCGTGCTGCAGTCGCTGCCCTCCTCGTCGCTGGAGGTGCTGGTGCTGGTGGTGGTCGTGCTGGTGGTGGTCGTGCTGGTGGTGCAGGTGGTCGAGACCACGCTGCTGTGCACGTCGCTCTCGCACCCGTCGGTCGCCTGCGCGTGAACGCTGAAGAGCGACAGGCCAAACCAGGCGCTGACGCAGCCGGTGCCCACTGCGATCATGATCGCCCGCAGCGAGCGGCCCCGGCGGGCTCCACTCATCGGTCTAGCCATCTCTACTCTGTCCCCATGATCCGCTCGCAAGCCGGGCGGTATCGGCTCTCCCGTGGGCTGCCCCTGGGTTCACCCCAACCCTAGACAACTGCGCCCGCCGCGTCGAACAACTTTTGTAGAGAACGGCGAAGAGGAGTATCGGCAGCCCGCGCGTAACCCGGTCGCGTAGGAGCTACTGTGAGGGCGGACCGCGCCCTGCAGCCCTTCCGCCCTGGAGCCGCACCGCTTGGAACAGTCGCCCTCGGCATCGCCCGACCTCCACGTCGTCGGCGACGCCGCCGGCTGGGAGGCGGTCTACCGCGAACACGTGGGACCTGTGTACCGCTACGTCTACGCCCGCACCGGCAACCGCGCCGACACCGAGGACCTGGTCGCCGGCGTCTTCCTCCGCGCCCTGCCCCGGCTGCGCCTGCGCGCCTCGACCGGCGAGCTGCGCAGCTACCTGATGACCACCGCGCGCAGCGTCCTCGCCGAGCACTGGACGCGGCATTACAGCACCGAGGCCGGGCTGCTCGGCGAGGAGGTCGCCGCCCCCGAGCCCGAGCCGGAACACCACGACGCCGACCGGGGTGTGCGGCGCGCCGCACGCGTGCTCGCCGCCCTGCCCGACCATTACCGGCGCATCCTCGAGCTGCGCTTCCTGCGCGGCTACTCGGTCAAGGAGTCGGCGAGCGAGATGGGCATCACGGTGAGCAACGCCAAGGTGCTGCAGCACCGCGCGCTGCGCCGCGCCGCTCAGGAGAACCCCTGGTGAGGCTGCGCCGGCGCCGCGTCGACGCCTATCTCGACGCCGTGGCCGCCGACCGCCGCCCGCCGCGTTTCCCCGCCGACGACGACGAGGCCGCGCAGATGCTCGCCGCCGCCGCCCTGCGCGCCGGGCAGCCGGGCGCCGACGCGCCCCATCCCGACTTCGTCGAGAAGCTGGAGCGGCGGCTGCGCACCGCCATGGACGCACCGTCGCCCGCCGCGACCGCCGATGCGCAGCGGCTGTCGCGACGCCGCCTGCTCGGTGGCGCTGCCGCGGGCGTGGCCGCCGCCGTCGGCGCGGGCATCGGTATCGACCGGGTGGTCGAGAGGGGCGCCGACACGACGCCGCCGGGCCGCGAGCTGGTGCCCCAGGCGGGGCGCTGGGTCGACGTCGGAGCGGTGGACGAGGTCCCCGTCGGGCGGCCGCTGCGCTTCAGCGCGGGCGCGGTCGAGGGCTTCGTGGTCAACCACGGCAGCGGCACGTACCAGGCGGTCTCCGCGATGTGCACCCACATGCCCTGCACCCTGGTGTTCAACCCCGCCGGGCAGCACCTCGACTGCCCCTGCCACGACGCCTGGTTCGGGCTCGACGGCAAGGCGCTGGGCGGCAGCTACCCGTACACGTTGCCGCCGCTGCCCACGGTGCGCACCCGGGTCGTCGCCGGACGCGTCGAGGTCTTCAGCGCGTAGCCGCTCGGCCACCAGTTCCAGCGACCGAGCAGCATGGCGATGGCGGGAACCACGAAGCTGCGCACCAGGAAGGTGTCGAGCAGCAGGCCGAGGGTGATCGCCGTGCCCGCCTCGGCGATGCTGTTGAGCGGTGAGCTGATCAGCGCGGCGAAGGTGCCCGCGAAGATCACGCCCGCCGAGGTGATGATCGCGCCGGTGCGCGCCACGGCGCGGGCGATGCCGTGCGCGGGGTCGCGCCTCACCTCCTCGCGGACGCGCGACATGAGGAAGATGTTGTAGTCGGCTCCGACCGAAACCAGCATCATGAAGGCGAAGATCGGCACCGTCCAGTCGATCGCGGGCAGGTGGGCGATGTCCTGCCAGATCAGCGTGGTCAGACCCATCGCGCCCGCGTAGCTGAGCACCACCGAGGCGAGCAGGTAGAGCGGCGCGACCAGGCTGCGCAGCAGCAGTGCCAGCACCAGGAAGACGCCGAGCAGCACCACGATTGCGACCAGGCGGAAGTCCTGCTGGAAGTAGTCGCGGATGGCGTCGTTCTGGGCGGCGAAACCGGCGACGAGCACGCTGCTGCCGGCCAGGCTGGTGCCCTTGAGCGCGTCGTCGACGGCGCCGCGCTCGGCGGGGGTGCGGTTCATCGCCGCGACGCCGAAGGGGTCGTCCTTGCTGAACACCATCAGCCGTGCCGTCTTTCCGTCGGGTGACATGTAGTAGTAGCGGGCCAGGGCGAGCTGAGGGTCGTCGAGACGGTCGCCGGGGATGTAGAAGGTGTCGAGTCCCGCGGCGCCCGCCTCGCTGTCGACGCGCTTGAGAAAGTCCGCAGCCTGTCCCAAACCGGTGGACAGCGCGCTGGTGCCGCCGGCGAGCTGGGCCACTCCCCCACCGAGCCGGCTGGCGCCGTTGCTGAGCTGCGCCGCGCCGCTGCTGAGCTGGCCCAGCCTGGCGCCGAACTCCTGCTCGCCCTGCTGGAGCTGGACGACGCCCTGCTGCGCCTGGTCGAGGCCACCGCGGAGATGGCGGGCGCCGTCGGCGAGCGAGGCGTCGCCGGCGGCGATGCTCGACGCGCCGTCGATGGCGCGGTCGAGACCGGGCAGCAGCTGGTCGCGCTCGCCGTTGCGGATCCTGGTGAGGCCGTCGCGCGCAGCGATGCAGCTCGGGTTGCCGACGATGCACTCGGTGTCGGTGGCGAAGTAGGCGAGCACCTGGGTCATGCCGTCAGCGGCCTGGGCGACACCGTCGCGGGCGACGCGCAGCCCGGCGGCGAGCTGGCGGGCGCCGTCGCTGAGATCGGTGGCGCCCTGCTGCGCGCTGGACGCGCCGGCGCCGAGCTGCTGCAGGCCGCCGCCCACCTGGGTCAGGCCCTGCTGCAACTGCGCCGTCGCCCCCTGCGCCTGCGCCGCGCCCGCGGCGAGCTGCGACGCACCGCCGCTCAGCGCACCCGCGCCCTGGCTGAGCTGCTGCGCGCCCGCGCCGCCCTGGTCGACCGCGGCGTGCGCCTGGTCGAGGCCCTGGGCGACGACGCCCGCCTGGTACGGGATCGACGCCTGGGCCAGGCGCGTGCCCTGCGGCTGGGTGAAGCTGCGCACCGAGGCGACGCCGTCGATCTTGCCCACCGCCTTGGTGGCCCCGTCGAGCGCGGCCAGGTCGCGCGGGTTGCGCATGTCGTGGCCAGAGCTGACCAGAACGTAGTTGGGCATGATCTCGCCACCGGGGTAGTGGCGGCTGAGCGCCGCCAGTCCTTGCACCGAGTCGTTGGAGGCGGGCTGCGGCGCGCGCTCGTCGTAGGTGAGCCGCATCGTCGGGTAGAGCGCGGCGAGCAGCAGCAGCGGGATCAGGCCGCCGAGGGCGACGCGTCCCGGACGGCGGGCGATCAGCGCCGCGGCCGCGGTCCAGAAGCGGCTGTGCTGCTCGGTGCGCAGCCTCTGCGGCCAGAAGAAGCGGTCACCGCCCATGGAGAGCAGCGCGGGGGTGATGGTCAGCCCGGCGAGCAGGGTGATCACCACCGCGACGGCGATGGCGGGACCGGTGGTGCTGAACAGCGAGACGTGTGCGGGCAGCATGGAGAGGCCGCCGACCATCACCGTCACCGCCGAGCTGGCGATGGCCTCGCCGACCCGGCGGGTGCTGGTGCCGATGGCGCGGCTGCGCGAGTCGCCGCCCGCCATCTGCTCGCGGAAGCGGCTGATCATGAAGATGCAGTAGTCGGTGCCCGCGCCGAAGACGATGGCCAGGATGAAGGTCTCGGTGAACGCCGCCACCTGGAAGACGTGCAATCCCAGGAAGGCGACCAGCGGCCGCACCACCATGATCGACAGGCCGATCACGGTCAGCGGGATCAGCGGAGTCACCGGCGAGCGGTAGATGGCCAGCAGGATGAGGATGACCAGCAGTCCGGTGATCACCGTGGTGCGCGCGGTGCTGTCCTGCACGCTGCTCTGGAAGTCGGCGATGATCGCGGTGTCGCCGGTGACGTAGGCGTGCAGCGTGCTGGGTTTGTCCTGCAGCAGCAGCGCGCGCAGCCAGGCGGCATCGCCGTCGGCCTGCGGCGTCGACACCTCGGCGCGCAGCATGATGGGCAGGAACAGCGCCCTGCCGTCCTTCGACGTCGCCGACGCCTTGAACTCGGGATGGGCGATGTAGTCCTGCACGTCGACGGTGCGCTGCCTGTCGGCCCGCACCGCGGCGACGATGCGCGCGTAGTAAGCGCGGTCGGCGTCGCTGATGCCGCCGCTGTCCTCCATGACCACGATGGCGTCGCCACCGGCGTGGCCGCCGTTGAACTGGCGGCTCATCACGTCGTAGCCGCGCATCACCTCGGCGCTGGCGGGCACGAAGGGCACGGTGTCCTTCTTGATCACCTCGCTGAGCTGGGGGACCACCACGTTGAGGACAACCGCGACCACAACCCAGGCGCCCAGCACCCACCAGCGGAAGCGCGCCGCCAGCTCGCCGATGCGGCGGAAGATCACTGCCCGGACCCGCCGATGATGGCGGCGAAGTCCTCCAGCGTGGGCACGGGGAGGCCCGCCACCGCGTAGCTCATCGCCAGGCAGCTCATCATCAGGAAGCCGAAGGCGCGGTAGAGGGCGTCCTCGTCGCGCGACGGGTCGAGCAGCTTCTGCAGCGCCATGCCGTCGATGGCGGCGACCAGCACCGCAGCCAGGTCGCGCGCCGGAACCGGCGGCGGGGTGGGCACCTGGCCGGCGAGCTCCTCGACCATCGCCGTGCTGCTGTCGAGCAGGGCCTCGTAGAGCTGGGCCATCTGCTCGCGCATGCGCGGCTCGCTGAGTGCCAGGGTGATCGTCTCCACGAAGAGGCGCTGCTGATTGGGCCGCTTGAGGTGGTCCTTGGCGGCCTGCAGCGCGACCCAGGCGCGGGCGAAGGGCGTCGCGTCGCCGCTGGCGGCGAAGGCCTGCTCGGCGTCGCGGCGCATCTGCTCGCAGAGCGTGGCGGTGACGGCGAGGAGCAGGTCCTCCTTGGAGTCGAAGTAGTAGTGGATCAGGCCGGCGGTGATCCCCGCCTCGGCGGCGATGTCCTTCATGGTGGTGCCGCCGTAGCCCTGGCGGCCCATCACCCGCGCGGCGGCGTCGACGATCTGCTGGGCGCGCTGCTGGGCGCTGGGGCTGAGGCCGGGCGCCAGGGGGTTCGGCTGGTTGCGATCGGGCATCGCCGGGCTCCTGATTGGTCGGCCAACCGATTTGGTTGTCCAATCAGTCAAGACGGGCCGGGGCGGTCGCATCTTGCACCCGGACGTAACCTCGACCCATATGCCCAGATGAGCGCCGCACACGAGGAGACCGAGATGACCCTCACCATCCGCCGCCTCGCCGCCGGGGGCAGCGTGCTCGCCACCGCCCTCGCCGTGGCCGCCTGCGGCTCGACCGACAACGGCACCAGCTCCAGCAGCACTTCCGGCGGTGGCCCCACCGTCACCGCCAGGAACTTCAACTTCACGCCCAGCACGGTGCCGGTCGGCGCCGGCCAGCCGGTCAGCGTGACCTTCCAGAACCAGGGAACCGTCACCCACTCCCTGACCCTGGACAACGGCAGCGGCGAGGTCCAGGCCGACCCCGGGCAGACCGCCACGCTGACCTTCACCGCACCGGGCTCGGGCTCGCTCACCTTCCACTGCAAGTTCCACCCCACCCTGATGAAGGGCAGCTTCACCGTGGGCGGCAGCGGCGCGGGCGGGTCGAGCAGCAGCTCGTCGAGCTCGAGCTCCAGCTCGACCGCCAACGGGTACAGCTACTGACCGCCTAGCGCTTGAAGACCTTGTCGAGGACCAGCACGCTGGCCTCGAAGAGGGCGATCAGGGGGATGAGCAGCGCCGTCGGGGTGATCGGGTCGGCGCCCGGGGTGACCACGAAGGCGACGAAGATGATGCCCACCCAGATCCCCCGCCGCCAGGCACGCAGCTTCTTCGACGACACGATGCCGAGCACGCCGAGCAGCACGACGACCACGGGCAGCTCGAAGGTCACCCCGAAGATGACGATGAGCAGGGTGAAGAAGCTGAGGTACTGGTTGAGGTCGGGCAGGAAGCTGGCGTTGCCGCCGAGGAAGTTGGCCAGGAAGGTGAGGCCGACCGGCATCACGAAATAGGCGAACGCCCCGCCCATGCCGAAGAGCAGCAGGCTGGAGGCGATGAACGGCCCGGCGAACTTGCGCTCCACCGGCCGCAGCCCCGGCGAGACGAAGGTCCACACCTGCCACAGGATCACCGGCAGCGCCCCGATGAACCCGGTGATCAGCGCGACCTTGAGCGGGATGGTGATCGGCTCGGTCGGGCTGGTGACGATCGGCACCTTGCTGAGGAAGTGGCTGCCGTTGAGCACGTTGAGCAGCGGCCGCTCCAGCGCGTGGATGATCTGGCCGTTGAAGACCGCGGCGGCGACCGTGGCCACGCCCCAGGCGAGCAGGGAGATGATCAGGACGCGGCGGAGCTCGGTGAGGTGCTCCACCACGGTCATGCGCTTGTCGTCGTCGGGGGGCGTGGACACGGGTCCTGGCTCAGACGCCGGCGGCGGCGCGGGCGTGGCGGGCGGATCGGCGAGCGTGGTCATCGCAGCGGCGAGGCCGCGCCCTCAGCGACGCGCGCCGCTCAGGCGGAGGGGTGCTCGGTCGGCTGTCCGCCGCCCACCGGCTGCACCGGGCCCGCGGCGGGCGCGGCGGGCGGAGCGGCCTGGACGACCGGCTGCGCGGCCTGCTCCGGCGGCACGGGGGCCGGCTGCACCGCGGGCGCGGGCGGCGCGGGCTGCTCGGTCGCCGTGGTGCTGACGATCTGGTCCTTCACCTCGTTCGACGCCTTGCGGAACTCACGGATGCCCTTGCCCAGGGCCGAGCCCAGGTCGGGCAGCTTGCCGGGACCCCAGATGATCAGCACGATCACCAGCAGGATGATCAGGTAGGGCCAGTGGCCGGCGCCGAAGGGCATCTCAATTCCTCGTGGGTGAAGCCGCGGCCAGTGTAGCACCGGCCTTCCGCAGGGCCTGCTTAGGGCTTGCTGAGTGTGCGCGGCTTTCAGCCGCGCGAAAATCACGGCGCATCACGCGCGCGTCAGCGTGCGGCATGCGCCGAGGGTGGGGTGGCGGCACTCCAGCCGCCAGGGGCGGGATCTGCCCGCCCCTCGTGCGCGGCCCTCAGCCGCGCGACAAAACCCGCGCCGCGATGTCGACGACGCGATCGACGTCCGCGTCGCTGTGCGCGGTGGACAGGAAGGCCGCCTCGAACTGCGACGGCGGCCAGAAGACGCCGCCGTCGAGCCAGGCGCCGTGCAGGGTTGCGAAGCGCTGCAGGTCGGCCCGTTTGGCGTCTTCGTAGTTTTCGACGGCGTCGACGCCGAGGAACGGCGTGAGCATCGAGCCCACGCGGTTGACCGCGCACGGGATGCCCGCCTCATCGGCAGCGGCGCGCAGGCCCTGGGCGAGCCGGTCGCCGAGGCGTTCGAGCCGATCGTAGGCAGCCCCGTCGCGCAGCGCGTCGAGGGCGGCGCAGCCCGCCGCCATGGCCAGCGGGTTGCCGCTCAGCGTGCCCGCCTGGTACACCGGGCCGGACGGAGCGATCAACTCCATCAGCTCGCGACGCCCGCCGTACGCGCCGACCGGCAGCCCGCCGCCGATCACCTTGCCGAGGCAGGTGAGGTCGGGCTCGATCCCGTAGAGCCCCTGCGCACCACCATAGGCGACGCGGAACCCGGTCATCACCTCGTCGAAGATGAGCAGCGCGCCGTGCTGCCGCGTGATGTCGCGCAGCAACTGCAACCAGCCCTCGCGCGGCGGCACGCAGCCCATGTTGCCCGCGATCGGCTCGACGATCATCGCGGCGATCCGCTCGCCCTGCTGGGCGAAGAGCGCCCGCACCGTGTCGGCGTCGTTGTACGGCACGGTCAGCGTGTCCTGCACCGCGCCCACGGGGACACCGGGCGAACCGGGAATGCCAAGAGTCGCGACCCCGCTGCCCGCATCGACCAGCAGCGCGTCGGCATGGCCGTGATAACCGCCGCTGCATTTGACGATGCGCTCGCGTCCGGTGGCGGCGCGGGCCAGGCGCAGCGCCGACATGGTCGCCTCGGTGCCGCTGTTGACGAAGCGCACCATGTCCATCGACGGCAGCGCGTTGATGACACGTTCGGCCAATTCAACCTCGAGCGCGGTGGGGCCCCCGAAGGCGGTGCCGCGCTGCAACTGGGCTTCGAGCGCCGCCACGACGGGGGTGGCGCGGTGGCCGAGGATGTGCGGGCCGTAGGCGAGCACCATGTCGACGTAGTCGTTGCCGTCCTCGTCGCGCAGGTGCGCGCCCTGCGCGCTGGCGAACACCGGCGGCGTGCCGCCCACGGCGCGAAAGGCGCGCACCGGGCTGTCGACACCACCGGGAAGGACGCGCTCCGCACGCTGCATCAGCGCGCGCGAGCGCTCCAGCGAGGTCACGTCTGCTCGCGCACCGTCACCGTCGTCATCACGTCGCCGACGGCGATCTTGGCGGCGACGTCGAGGCCGCTCTGCAGCTTGCCGAAGAGGTTGTACTGGTGGGGCAGCGTCGAGCACTGGCCGGGGGCGCCGCCCGCCGCCTTGGGTAGGCAGACGAAGAACTGCGAGCCGTTGGTGTTGGCCCCCGAGTTGGCCATGGCCAGGGCGCCGTCGACGTAGGTGTTGAGCACCGGCTCGTCCTTGAAGGTGAAGCCGGGACCGCCGGTGCCGTCGCCCTTGGGGTCGCCGCCCTGGATGACGAAGTCGGCGACGACGCGGTGGAACTTCAGCCCGTCGTAGAAGTGGTTGCGCGCCATGGTGACGACGGCGTTGACGGTGGTCGGCGCGAGGCCCGGCTGCAGGCAGGCGACCATCGTCCCCTTGGCGGTGGCGATGGTGAGCTGGTAGAGCTTGGCGGTGTTGATGGTCATCGACGGCGCCGCCTTGTAGGTGTGCACGTCCGGCGGCGGGTTGAGCGGGCCGAGCGGGTTGCCGAAGCTGGCCGTGGTGCAGTCTGCGAAGGCCACCTCGCTCGGCGTCGCCGTGGGCTGCGCGGACGGCGAGGCGCTGACGCTCGGCGCGGGCGTCGCCGTGGGGAGGCCCGCGCCCGAGTTGCTGCCGGCGACGCGGTTGACCCCGACCGCCACCGCGATCAGCGAGGCGACCAGGAAGCCGAGGGCCAGCATGGTGGCCCAGGTGCGGCCGTGCGGCTCGCCGGGTGTCGTGCTCACGCCTCCTCCTCGTCCAGCCAGCGCGCCACCTCGCGCGCGTGGTAGGTGATGACCATGTCGGCGCCGGCGCGACGGATCCCGATGAGCGTCTCCAGCACGGCGGCGCGCTCCTCGAACGCCCCCGCCGCGGCGGCGGCGCGCAGCATCGCATATTCGCCGCTGACGCAGTAGGCGCAGAGCGGCAGGTCGGTGGCGTCGCGCACCCGGGCCACCACGTCGAGCGCGGTCATGGCGGGCTTGACCATCACCATGTCGGCGCCCTCGTCGATGTCGAGCAGGGTCTCGCGGATCGCCTCCCGCTGATTGGCGACATCCATCTGGTAGCTGCGCCGGTCGCCCTGCTTGGGCGCGCTGTCGGCGGCGACGCGGAAGGGGCCGTACATGACGCTGGCGTACTTGGCGGAGTAGGCGAGGATGGCGGTCTCGTCGAAGCCGTTGTCGTCGAGCGCCTGGCGGATGGCGGCGACCTGCCCGTCCATCATGCCGCTGGGAGCGATGATGTCGGCGCCGGCCTGCGCCTGGGCCAGGGCGGTGCGCGCGTAGAGCTCGATGGTGGCGTCGTTGTCGACCGTGCCGTCAGCACGCAGCACGCCGCAGTGGCCGTGGTCGGTGTACTCGTCTAGGCAGTTGTCGGCGATCACCACCATGTCGTCGCCGAATTCGTGCTTGATGCGGCGGATCGCCGTCTGCACCACGCCCTGCTCGTTCCACGCCTCGGAGCCCTCGGCATCCTTGCGGGCCGGGATGCCGAAGAGGATCACCGCGTTGATGTCGCGCTGCCTGGCGTCGGTGATGGTGCGCAGCAGGGAGTCGTGTGTCTCCTGGTACTGCCCCGGCATGGTGCTGATCTCGCGCGGCTCGTCGAGTGTCTCGTTGACGAAGGCGGGCAGGATCAGGTCGTCAGGGCGCAGGCGCGTCTCGCGAACCAGGCGGCGCAGGGCGGGCGTGCGGCGCAGGCGGCGGGGCCGGTCGGTGGGGAACGGCATGGCAGCCCGTCAGGGTAGCGGCTGGGTGGGTGACGTCGTGTTCGGCATGGTGGTGAGCATACACAACTGCGTGGTGGTTATGCAAGAATGTCGTACGCCATGGCCACCAGCACCGCGATCAAGGGCTTCCTTCGGACGGCGACGCTCGACATGGCGCTGTTGCAGCTCGACCATACGCGCCGGGTCACCAGCGAAGCACGCACTGCACTGGTGGGCATTCTCGCCGTGGATGTTGCGGGCTTGATCGGCCTCGTCGCCGTCGTCGCCACCATTGCAGCGAGCGGACACCTGCCGCCGCGCTGGTGGGTGCCAGGCGCGCCACTCATCGTCTCGCTCGGTATCGCCGTGAGTGGGGTGCGTCCTCGCCGCCAGTTGCTGCACCACCTCGACTACGCTGTCGTGGCTGGCAAGGCACTCGGTGCAGCAAGCGACCGGGCAGCGCTCGACACGCTGTACGCCGCGATCGATACTGCGTCAAGACACGAACTGCGCACACTCGATCGGCTGTATCGTCGCGCTGCACTATCGATCGGGCTTCTCCTTCTCAGCCTCGCCTTGACGCTGGTCCCGATTGGAATAGAATTTCCCAAGGTCTTCCCGCCATGAAGAATCCGATTCGCGAGTTCCTCCGTCGCTACGACCCCGACACCATCGGTGAGTTCACCAAGATCTCTGTGGGTGACGCCTTCTACGATCCCGCGAAGCGCGAGGAGGTGGCACACCGCTCAGGCGTGGTCGCCATCGAGCACGGTCCGTTCGTCGGCGTGCACCTCATTCGCCCCGATGATGATCCGCCCAGGCGTCGTTGGTGGCAACGACAAAGGGATGTGGGCAAAGACGGCGCGCAGACCGATGTCGTGGCAAGCGATGTCGAGAAGCCCGGCGCTGCCACAGCCCAAAGCGCGAAGAGCGGGGACGCGGATTAGGCCTGGCGCGGCTGCGCGGCGAAATGGGCGGCGAGAGCTGCGGCCAGACCTGCAGTGGTGTACTCGGTGGCGACGACTGCGACGGGAAGACCTGCGTCACGAGCGGTGCGCGCGGTGACGGGCCCGATGCATGCGGCGATGGCGCCGTCGGGAAACGCGCGATCGCCGAGGGCGTCGAGGAAGTGCTGCACGGTGCTGCTCGACGTGAAGGTGACGGCATCGACAGCGCCGCCGTCGAGCAGTGCATGCAACTGCTCACGAGCATCGGCGGGAAGCACGGTGCGGTAGAGCGGCAGCACGTCCACCTCCGCGCCGGCATCACGCAGGCGATCCGGCAGCACGTCGCGGGCCATCGCCGCCCGCGGCAGCCAGACGCGCGCACCGGCAACGCCCTCGGCGATCATCGCCTCAGCCACCGCCTCGGCGACGTATTCCGCGGGCACCACGTCGGCGCGCAACCCGTGTCGCCACAGTGCCGCCGCGGTCTCGGGACCGATGGCGACGATGCGTGTCCCGACGAAGATGCGGGCATCGCGCCCGGCGCGCTCGACCGCATCCCACAACAGCTCCACCGCGTTGGCGCTGGTGAACACCGCCCACGACGCGCGCCCCAAGCCGGGCGCAGCAGCCAGGTCCTCCAGCGCAATGTCGAGGTCGCGCTGCTCCACCGTCGGCTCGACCGCAATCACCGGCAGCTCCACCGCGTCAGCGCCCATGGAGCGCAGCCGTTCCAAGAACCCGCTCGCCTGCGCCCGTGCCCGAGTCACCACGATGCGCCGCCCGTGCAGAGGACGCAGCTCGAACCACTGCAGCTTCTCGCGCAGCGCCGCGACGCGCCCGACCACTGTCACCATCGGCGACCCCATCCCCGCCTCCGCCACCGCATCGGCAAGCTGCGACAAGGCGGCACCGACACTGCGCTGCCGCGGGTCGGTCCCCCACTGCACCGCAGCCGCGGGAGTGGACGGATCGGCGCCGGCAGCGATCAACCCCGACACGATGCGCGGCAGGCTGCGCGAGCCCATCAGGAACACCAGCGTCCCCTCGGGAAGCAGCGCCGCCAGCGGCGAGTAGTCGATGCGCCCCTCCTCTCCCTCGCGCTCGTGCCCGGTGACGATGGTGACGTGCCCCGCCCAGTCGCGATGGGTCACCGGGATGCCCGCCGCCGCCGGCGCCGCGATGGCGCTGGTCACCCCCGGCACCACCTCATATGGCACGCCGGCATCGCGCAGCGCCTCCGCCTCCTCCCCACCGCGCCCGAACACGAAGGGATCGCCACCCTTCAGCCGCACCACGCTGAGCCCCGAGCGCCCAAGGCGCACCAGCAGCTCGTTGATCTCCGATTGCGTCGCCGAATGCTCCCCGGCGCGCTTGCCCACGTCGAAGCGCTGAACATCGGCACGGCAGTGCCGCAGCAGCTCAGGATTGGCGAGCGCGTCGACGACCACGGCATCGCACGCAGCGATCAGCTCACGACCCCGCAGCGTCAGCAGCCCGGGAGCGCCGGGCCCCGCGCCGACCAGGTACACAGTCCCCGCAGCAGCAGCGCTCACGCAGCACCCAGACGGCCGGCCACCAGGTCACCGAGCGCGCGAGTCGCACGAGCAGCGTATTGATCTCCGATTGCGTCGCCGAATGCTCCCCGGCGCGCTTGCCAACGTCGAAGCGCTGCACATCGGCACGGCAGTGCCGCAGCAGCTCAGGATTGGCGAGCGCGTCGACAACCACGGCATCGCACGCAGCGAGCAGCTCACCACCCCGCAGCGTCAGCAGCCCAGGATCGCCGGGCCCCGCGCCGACGAGGTACACAGTCCCCGCAGCAGCAGCGCTCACGCAGCACCCAGACGGCCGGCCACCAGGTCACC
>DATMMX010000046.1:0-22657 GCA_035569495.1 Candidatus Angelobacter sp.
TGCCATCTCCTTGGTTCAAGTGTTTCGTCTGCGGGGGCACATCCCCCGCTCCCCCCTCGCGGGGGCAGATCCCCCGCCCCCCCTCGGCGCGACTCCGCGCCGGCGGGCTCCCGGTCGAGCTTCAGCGATCTGGAGACCACGGCCTCCGACGCGCCGCCTAGCAGCGCGTCGACGACATCGGGGTTGCCGAGGACCTGCGCGGGTGTGCCCTCGGCCATCACCGTCCCCAGTCGCAGCGCGATCATGCGGTGCGACACCGACGCCACCAGGCCGAGGTCGTGCTCGATGATGAGCACGCCGCAGTTGATCTCCTTGACGATTCGCCCGATGACCGGCGCCAGCAATTCGGTCTCCGCCTGGGCGAGTCCCGACGACGGCTCGTCGAGCAGGAGCAGCTTGGGTTGCGTCGCCAGCACGCAGGCGATGTCGACGATGCGCCGGGTTCCCGTGGACAGCTCGTTGACGAACTTGCCGGCGTAGGCGCCGAGGCCGAGGCTCTGGATCAGGTTGTCGACGCGCCGCCGGGCGCGCCGCTCCGACTGGTTGCTGATCGGCGTCCACAGCGCGGCGTGCACCATGCTGCGGCTGCGCAGGTGGCGCTCCAGGGCGACGGCGATCGACTCGCGCACGGTCAGCGCGGGAAACAGCTTGACGTTCTGGTACGAGCGGGCCAGCCCGAGCTGCGCCCGCTGGTGCACGCCGAGCCGGGTGACGTCACGGCCGGCGAATTGGATGGATCCCGCGGACAGCTCGGCGGCGCCGCTGATGGCGTCGAAGAGCGTGGTCTTGCCGGCGCCGTTGGGACCGATCAGGCCGATGACCTCCGCGCGATCGGCGCGCAATGACACACCGTTGAGCACCCGCACACCGCCGTAGCTGAGCTCGAGGTCCGCGCAGATGAGCACCGTCTCGCGCTCGTCGCCGAGCTCGTTGAGCCGGCGCTGCATCGACGTGCTCAGGTCGGAGGTGACCGCGCCGGCGAGGAACACGGAGTGCACCACGTCCGGCCGGCGCCGCAACTCCTCGACGCTGCCGTCGAAGCGGATCTCGCCCTTCTCCATGTACACCGCGCGTTCGGCGATCTGCAGCGCGACGTTGATCGACTGCTCGACGATGATCACCGTCGTCCCCTGGCGGCGGATCTCGCGCAGGGCGTCGAGCAGCACCTGCACCACCTGCGGCGCCAGGCCGAGCGACAGCTCGTCGACCATGAGCAGGCGCGGCTTCATCAGCAACGCCTGGCCCAGCGCCACCATCTGCTGCTCGCCCCCGGAGAGGTTGCCCGCCTGTGTGGTCCAGCGCGTCTTCAACTGCGGGAAGCGCGCCAGCACCTCGTCGAGCTTCTGTCGCAGGTAGTCGGGATCGCCGCGGTACATCCAGCCCGCGGTGCGCAGGTTCTGCTCGACGGTCAGGGTGGGGAACACCGCCTGGCCGCCGGGCATGGTGACCACGCCGCGCGCGGCGATGAGATGTGGCGGCAGGTGGGTGATGTCGTCGCCGTCGAGGAAGATGGCGCCGTTGCTGGCCTGCTGGATGCCGCCGATGGCGCGCAGCAGCGTCGACTTGCCGGCGCCGTTGGTGCCCAGCAGCGCGACCAGCTCGCCCTCGCTGACGTCGAAGTCGACGCCGAAGAGAACCTGCGCGCCGTCGTAGACGACGTCGAGGTCACGGCAGACGAGCAGCTTGCTCCGCCCGGCCTGCTTCGACGCGCGCGCCACCTCGTCGGCGCGGCTGGCGGCGAGCGCGGCGCGAATGTCCTGCTCGAAACCGGCCGAGCCGGCGGCGATGATCCCCGCCCCGACCAGGATGATGGGAACCGCCCAGAGCATGGCGGCCTGGATGCCGATCGAGCTCGCCTGCACTGTGAGGAAGACGACGAAGAGCACACCGGGGATGGCGAATGGGCCGAAGGCCTGCAACCCCAATCCGCGGATGCGCGCCGGCACCACCAGTGAGAGCGGTGTGAACAGCGCGGGAATGATCATCGCGCCACCGAAGGCGAGCACGATGTTGCTGGCGATGGCCAGCGGCAGCACCGGCGACAGCGCGAAGAGCAGCAGGCCCACGGCCAGGATCACCACCATCCCGGCCATGACGCCCATCAGACGCCCCGGCTTGTAGGCGATCACGCGGTCGGCCACCACACCGCTCACGGCCAGCCCCAGCAGCGCGGGCACGGTTGCCGCGCTGATGATCAGCCCGCGGGGCACCGGCGCGAGCTGGAAGTGGTCGCCGTACCACAGCGAGGGGAACAGGATCACCACCTGGTACCCGGCGATGAGGAACGGGAAGGCGAAGGCGATGTAGCGCAGCGTGCGCACGCTCCAGGCGGCGCGCCAGCCTTCGGACCAGCCGACCGGGCGCTGTTCCTCGGACGCGGCCGCCTCGTCGGCGCCGGCGGCGAGCCTGTCGAGCCGTCCGCGCACGGGTTCCCTGAGCAGGAAGAAGCTGAAGGAGATGACGACCGCGATGAGACCGAAGGCGATCAGCGTCGCACGCCACCCGAAGTTGGCGGCGACGATGCCCGCGACCAGGGGCCCGGCGATGAGGCCGAGCGTGGTGCACATCTGCACGAAGACGAACACCCGGGCGCGCGTCGGCGGCGGGTAGTAGTCGGTCAGCAGCGGAAAGCCGACGGGTTGGCGGACCAGCTCACCCACCTGGCCCATCACGCGCGTGCCGGCGAGCGGGGCGACGCCCGGCGACAGGCCGGCGAACACGAACGACGCGTGGGCCATGATGGCGCCCACGGCGAGCATGGTCACGCGCCGCACGCGGTCGCTGACGAAACCCATGACCGGTCCCGCCGCCACCGCCATGATGCCAAGCGCGGACTGCACCCCGACGAGCAGGAAGACGCCCACACCGAAGTCGTTCTTGATGTCGGGCAGCAGCAGCGAGAACGCCTGCTGGTCCAGGCCCGAGACCAGGGCGAAGTAGCCGAGCAGGATCAGGGGAAGCAGCGGGCCGCCCGCCGCGACGGCACGCACGTCGAGCATCCGCGCGTACGTCCCCAGCCGGGCGCGCACGGGCACGGTTGTCGCCGGCGGCTGCTCGACGAGTGGCTGGAACTCGTACGGTTCGACGCCACCGAACTGCAGCTCGCGCTCACTGGGCACGCGCGTGCGCGTGGTGGTGTTCACGCCTCCTCCTTCACGCGGTAGCGCACCGGGACGAACTCGACACCACCGCGGCCCATCTTGGGAGCGATCTCGGCGCGTACGTCGATCCCGTCGCGAGCGCGATCCGCCAGCAGGCTGGGGACGAGGATGCGATAGCGGACGGCGATGCGGCGCAGCGTGGCGTCGCGCGCCGAGTACCACATCGAGGCGAGGCCGCCGGGGAAGAGCAGCAGCACCAGGAGCACGCCGATGCCGCTGCTGAGGATGAGCACGATCGGCGAGCTGGAGAAGAGCGAGACGACCCCGTAGTACAGCGACCCGAGGACCGCGCCGAGAATCGACCCCAGGCCACCGGTGACGGTGTTGAGGAACAGGTAGATGCTGGTCAGCGGGTCGAACCCGACCGCCTGCACGGCGCGCTCCTGAAAGGCGAACAGCCCACCCGCGACGCCGGCGAGGAACCCTGCCAGCGCGAAGGCCTGCAGCCGCGCGGCCGGCAGGCTGATGCCGAATGACTGCGCGGCCTGCTCGTTGTCGCGGCAGGCGATCAGCACGCGTCCCGCCCGGCTGCGCCGCACGCCCTTGACCATCACCACCGCGCCGATGAGCGCTGCCAGGCAGAGGAAGAAGAACGCGGACTCGTTGTCGAGCGAGAAGCCGAGGAAGTTGGGGCGGTCCAGCTTGCTGGGCAGGAACCTGCCGAGCAGGCTGGGGTCGAGCAGCAGCGCGGTCGCCGCCAGTGAGAAGGCGAGCGACGTGGCGGCGAAGTACAGCCCGCGCAGGCGCAGCGCGGGGAGGCCGATGGCCACCGACACACCGGCGGCGGCCACACCACCCAGCGCGATGGCCAGCAGGAAGAAGACTCCGTGGCTCGCCACGATCGCGGTCACGTACGCGCCCACGGCGGCGATCGCCCACTGCCCGAGGCTGATCTGCCCCGCCCAACCGGTGAGGACGAGGATGGACAGCGAGACCATCCCGTAGATGAAGATCACGGCGAGCAGGGACACACGCCCGGTGTCGAGGGCGAAGGGCAGGATCAGTGCCGCAAGGCTGACCAGACCGATCAGCCCGCCCTTCCAGTTCTGCACCACGGGGAGGTGGCGCAGCTCCTCGGGAACGGGACGCGCCTCCCGCGCTGCGAGGTAGCCGCCCGCCACCTCCTGCTCCGCGCGTGACTGGCGTGCGCGCTGCAGCAGCAGCACACCGCCGACGATCAGCAGCAGGGTCACGTAGAGCGGCGCCGGGTTGGAGAAGTTCCAGCCCATCACCTGGGCGATGACGCCGATGGCGACGCTCGCGGCCACGGCGACGGGCAGGCTGGCGAAGCGCGCCACCGCGACCGCGGCGAGGAGCTCCACCAGGGTGAAGACGTCGAACGCCGACGTCGCCTGCGCGCCCGCCGCCACGCCGTGCGCGATCGTGCCAAGGATGGCAGCAACTCCGGAGAGCGCACCGGCCATGGCCCAGCTCAGCGACGCCATGCTGGCCACCGGGATGCCCAGGGTCTGGGCGCGGCGCTGGTTGTCGGCCACACCGCGGATGGCGACGCCGGTGCGGTGGTAGCGGAAGAAGAGGGCGAGCAGCGTGCACACGACGGCGGCGACGATCGCGCTGAGGAAGTCGGCGAGGTGGAAGATCACGGTGACGGCGTGCGAGTCCCACGGCCACCTCCAGGCCACCGCCATCGCCGGGTTGGCGATGGGCACGAAGTTGCCGAACGGCGCGGGTTGGGGCGGCGGGAGCCCATTGCTGGTGGGCGTGAACCACCCGAAGATCCAGCTGGCGAGGGCGACGAGCAGGCCCGCCACAGCGACTGTCACCACGGTGACGATCAGGCGCGGCGCGCTGTCGAAGCGGCGGATGACCAGCATGTACAGCGCCCAGGAGATCAGGGGCGCCAGCGCCAGGCTGACCAGCAGGCTGAGCCAGAAGTTGGCCGCGATCCAGCCGCCGTCACCGTGGCTCTGCAGCGCCTGCAGCAGTTGGGCGGGGTGACTCTGGAGGAAGTCGGTGTCGCTGTTGATGCCGGGCAGGCACGTCCCGCACACCGCCTTGAGCCAGACCACGCCCTGTACGTGATAGACGAGCTCGTAGAACAGCAGTCCGGTGACCGCACCGAGCTGCACCTGGCCGAAGTTGATGACACGCGTCGTCTTGAGCACCAGCACCATGCCCAGCGCCTGCAGGGCGAGGCCGGCTCCGGTGACGGCACCCAGCACGCTGACCGACGGTGGCGCACCCTGGCTCAGGAACGTCGAGAGCGGCCAGACCCTTGGCAGCAGGACCAGGCACAGCGCGGCGAAGGCGAAGGCGAGCAGGTCGGCGTTTCTGCGCGCGACCGGCACGAGAGCGCGGGCGCGCGCGCTGCTGATCGCCATCAGGTCACGTCCTCGTTGCCGCTGTCGCACGGCCCGTGGAAGAAGGGATCACCGGACGGCCACGGATTGACCAGGCTGCGGCGGGCGCCGTGGTCCACGTAGCAGAACGCCCCCGGCTGGCTCTTCTCGTCGGGGAGCGGTCCCGGGTCGGTGTTGCTCCACCACCACTCGGCGGCGTCGACGGTCATGGTGTGCGAGCCACCCGCGAAGCCAACCTTGCCGGGCATGATCGGCGGCGCCGGCGAGTTGGGGAACGTGGTGGTCTGCATTCCCGACTGGAAGGTGGCGGGGGTGAGGTTGGGCCCCGCCATCTGGATCCCCGACGCCAGCAGCAGGAGCTGGTGGTAGATCTCCTGGTAGCCGGTGCTGGTCGACTCGTTTCCGTACGTCTGGGAAGGGTCGGCCCACGTCGACGGCAGGTCCTGGTACTGCCGCTGCATCGGCACCGTCGTGATGCCGAACATGTGCGAGCTCTGGTCGGCTGGCGCGTTCATGACCTTGCGCACGTTGGGGTTGTCGAAGAGGTTGTAGTTGGTGACCAGCCACTCCGGCTGGTAGGACTGCGCGTCGGCGTCCTGCATGAGCTGGCCGAGATAGTTCCGGTCACCCAGGAAGAAGACCGAGGTCACGTTGTGGGCCTTGAACTGCAGGACGGCGCTGGCGGCGTTCTGCTGCGACTGCGCCGAGCTGTCCGCGCCTGTGGTCGGCTTGGCAATCCACGCCATCTGGATGCCGCAGGTGCTGGACACCGCCTGCTCGAAAACGGAGCTGTCGTTGGGGATGTCGACCGCCTCTGTGGTGAAGGCCAGGCCGTAGACTCGCGGCTTTCCCTGCACGCCCGTCCCCGCGTGCGCCGCCACGCCGCCCGCGAGCCGGGCGCACGCCCAGGCTGCGAAGGTGCGCTGCAGGGTGTCCTGCGCCATTGGGTACGTCCAGACATAGGGCGCGCGTGCGGCGAGCTGCGACTCGGAGAAGAAGGGCCTGGTCAGCGTCGCGATGACCTTGTGCTGGGCCATCTCGTCCGCGTAGGAGATGCCGCTGCCGGTCTGGTCCTCCATGGCGGCGAACAGGCCGGTCGGCTGGCTCGCCTGCACCTCGCAGTCCGCCTGGGCGCGCTGCCCCTGCGCATTGGCGCCGACGCCGCCGCTCTGCTGGTTGCAGGTGTTGGGCGTGGTGTCGAGGTGGAGCCGCCGCCCGTAGAACTCGAAGCGCTTGTTGAAGAAGTCGGTCATCCCGGTGGGGATCGTCCCCGCGGGGTACTCGTTCTGGATCTCGATGTCGCCGCCTTGGCAGGTCGGGCCGCTGCCCCCGCCGGTGACCCCCATGGAGGTGTTGCATCCGTTGCCCTTGGGGTCGTTCCAGAAGGGAATGCAAGGCGGCGACTGGGGGTCCTGAATCTGGCGAGGCGGATCCCCGGCGACGCATGCGTTGAAGGTCGTGTGATCGGGCAGCGGCGTGGGCGTCGGCGCTGACCCGGAGACGGATCCGGGCAGCGGCGTCGGCGTCGGCGCGGGCGTCGGCGTGCCTCCACCGGCGCCCCCGGCACCGTTGCCGAAGACGTCGGTCTGCTCCTGCGGCGCCTGCTGGATGGTCTTCTGCACCGTGGGCGCGAACTCGGCCAGGGCCGGCGGCGTGGAAGCGGTTGCACGCAGGGCCACCACGGCGACCAGCGCCAGGGTGACCAGCGCCACCACGACGTTGACCAGGCCGGGGACTCGCTGGGCGCGGGAGTGGGACGACGCCTGGCTCATGCGTGCCTGGTGGAAACCATCTGAAGCTCCGACCCGCCGCCTATCCAACCGTTCCTCGGCACCGCACAGTACCGTTTCGCTGAAACCTTGTCAAGCAGTTTTCGGCCCGACGAGGAGGAGGCTCCTCACCGCGGGCAGCTCGATGGACACCTCGGTTCGCGAACCCTGGTCAGAGATGACCAGGCGTCCTCCCGCCGGCCCGGTGGTTCCGGTGTGCGGGTCCCAGCGCTCCAGGTCGAGCGCGCCGCGGATGGAGACCGTCGTCTTGACATCGTCGTCCGACGAGTTGACCAGGTATATGACGTGCCGCCCTGCCTTGACCTTGTGGGTGTAGGCGAGCTGCCCTTGCCGCGAGCTAGCGTCAGATAGCTTGTGGAAGTCGCCGCGGGCACGCACTATCGACGCCGGGTTGGGCGCCGTGGATTCGCCAGCCGGGGGTGATCGACGTGCTGGGGACGCCAAGCCCGTCGGAGATAGCCAGGCGTACGCGCGGCGCTCGCAGACGCAGGCGAGCCTGCTAGCGCATTCGGCATCGAAGGCCTCGGCACCGGCGTCTTCGAGGCACTGCTCCGCGCCAGGGTCGGGTCGTCCCTGGCGGCGCCTCCGCCGAGCAGCACCCTACGGTTGAAGCCGGAGATGGAAGACGAGCATTGCCTCTGGCGGAGCCTCCCGTTGCTGCACACTCGGCCTACCTGGTCGGCGACCGCCTCGACCCGGCGGTGGGTATACAGGCGAGAAGGACCAGGTGCGAGTGGTCGTCCGCGGGCGAGGGCGCAGGGAACTGCCCGCCTCAAGAACGGCCGCAGGGAGAGCTCCGCCTCCGCAATGCTGGGCGACCCGTTCAGCGGACGTCGCTGCGTAGCGCAAGTCACCACCCTTTCCGTAGATGAGTTTCCGCCACCAGAGCGAAGATCGTCTCCTCGCATTTTCTTGACTCCCACATTGCGCGGCTGCTAGCGTACAGCCGCTCACTGGTCTATGCGAGCGAGCTACGAAACAGGAAGGGAGGTAGGAAGGTGAAGCGTCCCATAGGGATTCGCCGAAGGTTCGGCCGCACGATCGGTGTTCTAATGCTGGCTGGAGTACCCCTCTTGGCAACGATGCAACCCGTCGCGGCTGGGAGTGTTGGTCAGCAACTCTCGATGTTCAACGATTACCCCCCAGCTATCGGACTAATGTACCAGGCGTGCGCCGTGGGTGACAACCAAAACAACACCATCGTCAGCAATTGCTGGGGGAGCCCGTCCTATGGGGCCTGGAACGCTATGCCGAACTGGTGGTGGTACGGCTTGGTCGATGTGCACGAGCTCTCGTGCCCGACTACGGCAGGGTGCAACTCTACGCAGAGCGATTGCTTTCTGAGCGTTCCTGCGGGTCAAACAACGGGTGACTGGTGGTACTTTTGGGCGTCGTGTGGATATCAGGGCCCCGCACAGCAGGCACCGCCAGGAAGTGGTGTCACTTCTGCTAACCGGGCAGCAGTGCTGACGGTCAGTCTGGAAACAGCGCAATGCATTCGAGCGCATGGGTATCAAGTCCCAGATCCCCCGACGTCGGGAGGCCTGTGGAATATGGGCGTACGGCCTCCCACGCAACAGGCGGCTTTTCTGAAGGTCGACGATGCCTGCTTCGGTCAGAGCATTGCGTCAGCCGGTAAGTAGTCGAGGAGTCTGCGCGCCCCCGTTGTAGTTCCACTCACGTTGTTGACGTTTGAGGGCCCTGCCTGAGCGCTTGGGACTGGTGTACGGTCTCAACCTCTGGAGGGCCCTCAACTGCATCGTAGCCACGTTGAACGCGCTCGTCGTGGTGCGATAGCGACAGCCTAACGAAATGATTTCGGGCTGATGCACAACTTCCTTCCAGTGCGTGCCCAGCACCATGGCTGGCGTTGAAACCTTGTCAAGCAGTCTGCGGGCCGACGAGGAAGAGACTTCTCGCCGCGGGCAGGGTGATGGGCACCTCCGTTCGGGGGTCCTGCTCAGAGATGACCAGGCGTGCTCCTCCCGGCCTGGTGGCCCCCGTGTGCGGGTCCCAGCGCTCGAGGTCAAGCCCGCCGCGGATGGAGATCGTCGTCACGACATCGTCCTCCGACGTGTTGGCCAGGAGCACAACGTGGCGCCCCGCCTTGACCTTGTGGATGTACGTGAGCCGCCCGTTGCCGCTGTGCGGTCGCGGGCTGCCCGAGAAGGACACATCCGGCGGCCCGGCGATGCGGTCGAGCGCATCCTGGAGCGCCGCCACGGTGGGGTCGGGGACGAAGAGGGCCGCCCCTCCCCCTGCGCTGCGCCACGGAATCTCCGTTGCCGCGGGCGCGCCGAAGACCGCCGCCACGATGTCACGCACTTCGCCATCGCATCCGAACTCCGCGGAGCGGCTGGGCAGCAGCGTGGTCGCGATCACCGCACCACCCCGCTCCCAGAACTCGCGCAGCTTGCGCAGCGCGAACACGGACACAACATCACCACCGGACAGGATCACGGTCGTGAATCGCTGACGGTTGACGCGGTTGTCGAGCACCAGCACACCGGCGTCGACGCACAGGCGGTCGCTCACCAGGTCGTCCGGGTGCAGGAAGGTGAAGTCGCGGTGCAGGTCACCGGTGAGGCGATCGCCGACCAGCAGGTAGTCCGCGCTGGACGGCGCGTAGCGGCCCACCGGACCGGTCTGGTTGTCGTCTGCGTCGAAGCGGTAGAAGGCCTGCAGCGACGCGATGGGATAGACGACGGCGATGTCGGCGACGCGGCGGCCGCCCTGCAGCAGCATGCAGCAGCGTCCCAGCCACTCGGCGAACGCGGACGGCGATGCATAGTCGCCCCGGCTGCTGGTGATCATGGCGTTGACCCCGCGCACCAGCGAGTCCATGGCGCGCCGGTACCCCGTTGTCGTACTGCCGGTGGTGAACTGCTCGGCCAGCACCACCGGCTTGTCGAGCACGTCCGCGGCGGAGCTGGTGAGCTTGAAGCCGTCGCGACCGAAGCCGTACTTGAAGATCACGTCGATCATCGGCACGGGTTGCGCGCGGTAGAAGACGAACGGGTCGCCGCACATGTCCGTGGGCTGCACCTCGTACTGGCCCGGGCAGTGGCCACTGGACAGCACACCGTGACGCGCCGCCCAGTGGGTGACCAGCGTCGGGAACCCACGCGCCAGCAGCTCCGCGCGCGCTGCGAAGAAGGCGATGCGCGCCGGCGCGGTGTCCGGTCCGATGTCCTCCCACAGCGCCGGGTAATGCGTCGCAGCGTCTCGACCGGTCCGCTCCCGGAACAGGTCGGCGATGCCCAGAGCCCAAGTGCGGTCCGCCGAGTAGATGCCCACGTCGTCGAAGAACGTGGTAGTGATGGTCTCGCCGAAGAAGTCACCGACCTGGCGCGCGTACGCCTCGTAGGTGACGTCGATGAACTGCCGCACGGCGGCGGGGTCGAAGTAGTCGACGATGGCGTGGTAGTCCTGCTCGCCGCCCTGCGGCACGCACGTCTGCAGCGTGAAGAGCTGCACGGTCCACCCCGGGCCGGGCGCCGACCATCGCACCACGCCCTCAACCACGCTGGACCCCAGGTCGATGCGCTGCTTGGTGGCGCCGTCCATCGCCACCGCGGCGAGCAGCGTCCCTGCATCGATCGCATAGGTGCGCGGCTCAGGCGGCGCTTCGACCTTCGAACGCGTGATCACCTTGCGGAAGTGCGCCGGGTCGATGCGCCCACCACCCGCGTGCCCGGTGGGATAGCCGAGCTCGTCGTACAGAATCGCCGTCATGCCCTGCTCACGCGCGAACGTGAGCGCCGCGCGGTAGCGGCGCATGTATTCGTCGCCGAGGTACCGCGGCGCGTCTTCCGCCTCCGGTGATGGCGGGGCGAGCTGCATGACCTCGGTCACGGCCGCGGGGTCGAACAGGTCCCGGGCTGCCTGGCGGACGCGCTGGATGACGGGATCACGCGTGGCGCCTGGATCGACGTGCCGCCTCGCTTCGCTTGGGGCGAGCATCATCCCGCCGAAGCCGCGGTCGACGATGGCCTGCAACTGCTCGGGGATGCGCTCGACCGGCGTCGGTCCCACGTCGACCGCCGCGGCCGGCCGGTAGCGCAGCGGTGGATTGGCGAACCACGCCGCCGAGACCTCGTCCGCGTCCGAGCTCATCACAGGCATGCGTACAGCGCCCGCACCAGGTCCGCCGCGAGACCCCAGGGTTCGTTGCGCATCCGGTTCTTGACCAGGCCGAAGCTGACCCGCCGCTCGGTGTCGGCGAAACCCAGCGAACCGCCCGCACCGGGATGGCCGAACGCAGTTTTGGTCGGCACCCGCAGCAACCCGACCTGGCTGTAGCCCATGCCCATGCCCATCAGCGGCGGCAGGAGGCGGTGCGTCCTGGGACGGAAGCGCTCGATCGACTCCGGCGAGACCAGCCGTACGCCGTCGAGCTCACCGCCGCAGGCGAGCAGCGCGTACATGCGCGCCAGGTCGCGCCCCGATGCCACGGCATTGCCCGCGGGCAGCTCGGCGCGCAGGAAGTCGTTGGCGATGCGCGTCAGCTGGTTGTCCTCGGGGCCGGCGTCGGGGTCGACGAAGACGCCGGAGAGCCCAAGGACGCGCATCTCGATGCCCGTCCCACCGTTGCGCAGGACCGTCTGCGCGCGATGGCGCGACTGCTCGAGCAGCCTGGCGACGACGCGCCAGTGGATGGCCCCGCGCGCCACGTCCACCGCGGGTGCGGGCAGTGTCTCTGCCACCCGCGGCAGCACGTCCTCCGGCGCGCCGATGTGGAGGTCGAGGCCGAGCGGCCTGGCCACCTCGTCGGCGAAGAAGCGCCCGGGCGTGCGGCCGTCGATGCGTCGGATGACCTCGCCGATCAGGAAGCCGTAGGTCAGCGGGTGGTACTTGCGCCTGGTGCCGGGCGGCCACGACGGCGGGGACGCGGCCAGATGCTCGACGACCATGTGCCAGTCGGCGAGGCCGCTCGCGTCGCGCCCCAGCACCTCCCAGTAGCGCGGGAAGGAGACGACCCCGGCGCGGTGGTTGAGCAGATGGCGGACCAGCGTTCCCGCTTTGCCCGCCTGCCCGTACTCAGGCCAGTACCGGGTAACCGGAGCGTCGAGGTCGAGCAGACCGCGCGAATACAGCATCTGCGCGCAGAGCGCGGTGACGCCCTTGGTGGCCGAGAACATGACGGCGAGGGTGTCCTCGGCCCACGGACGGTCCCCGCTGCTTCCGCACCACAGGTCGACGACCTTCACGCCGTCGACATAGGCGCCGACCGCGCAGCCGTCCTCGCGGCGCCTGATGACGGCGCACTCCAGCACACCGCGCATGCGCTCGAAGCCCGGCGCCGTGTAACCGCTTGCACTGGTGGTCAGCAGAGACGGCCTGGCGTCGATCGCGGTCACGTCAGCCCGCTTCGACTGCGCGCTGCGCGATGCAGCCGCTGACGAACGCGGCCGCCCGGGCCCGGGCCGTCTCCCCCACCGGGAGCGGCATCAGGTCGAAGCCGTGCGGCGCGCCCGGGTAGATGGCGAGATCCGCACGGTTGCCCGCGGTGCGCCAGCGCGCCCACATCAGCACGCTGTCGTCGAGCAGGCTGTCACCGGTGCCGACCGTGAACAGCGCCGGTGGCAGGTCGCGCAGGTCGGCGAGCAGCGGCGACACGTCGGGATCGTCGACGGGCAGCTCACCGATCACCTGCGGCACCAGCCATTCCATGGTGGCCCGGTCGAGGAACGGCCGCTGCCAGTGGCGGACGCTGGGGGTGAGGCGCAGGTCGTAGCCGCCGTAGCGCAGGTCCGCCGCGGCGAAACCCGTGTAGCCGTGGCGGTCGCGCATGCGCAGCAGCGTGGCCGCCGCCAGGTGCGCGCCGGCGGACTCGCCGCCGATGACCACGGTCGACGTGCCGAACTCCTGCCGCGCGTGGTCCACCACCCATGCCGTCGCCGCCTCGCAGTCCTCCTGCGCCGCGGGAAACGGATGCTCGGGTGCGAGGGGGTAGGCGACGCTCACCACGACCGCATCGAGACGCGCGCCCAGGTCGTGCAGGAACTCGTCGCGCACGTCGTGGCGACCGCCGATCCACCCGCCACCATGGATGTGCACGTAGACGGCGGCCGGTTGGGACACTGGCGCGAGGATGCGCAACCGCACGTCGCCCGCCGGTCCGGCGATGGCACGCTCGACCGCGTCGTCTCGCCTGGCGGCGCTGGGGTTCAACGCCGCCTGCTGCTCCTCCTGCGCCCGCAGCTGCGCGGCGGTCATCGACGCCATCGGTGGCATGGCCCGCACCATCGCCTCGAGCTGCGCCACCGCCGCGACCAGCGCCTCGTCCGGCTGCACGTCGATGGGTGCGAAGGGATCTTCGATCATCGGTTCACCTCCACCCGCTGCCGGATGTCTCGCGACGAGGCGCCGACCCGCAGCTCGTACCGACCAGCCGGAGCAAACCAATCCGCCGCATCGGTGTCCCAGTAGGCGAAGGCTCGCTCATCGAGCCGGAGGACGGCGTCGCGCGACTCGCCGGGGTCGAGCGTCACCTTGGTGAACGCGCGCAGCTCCTGCTCGGGTCGCGGCACGGGCGAGGGTCCGCCGCCGACATAGAGCTGCACCACCTCGCTGCCGCGCCGCAACCCGGTGTTGGTCACGCGGACGCGGACGGTCAGGTCGTCGCCGTGACCGTCCAGGCGCGCCACGCCGTACTCGAACGTCGTGTAGGCGAGTCCGTGCCCGAAGCAGAAGGCCGGCTCGGTCCCGTCGCTGTCGAATTGGCGATATCCGACAAAAACTCCCTCGCCGTATTCCACCGTCCCATCCGCACCGGGATAGGTTCGGAAGGCGGCGACGTCCTCCATGCGCCGCGGGAAGGTGACGGGCAGACGCCCGCCCGGCTCGGCGGCCCCGGTGAGGACATCGGCGAGCGCCGCAGCACCCTCCTCGCCCGGATACCACACCGTCAGCACCGCCGCGGCCTGGTCGGCCCAGGGCATGGCCACCGGCGCGCCGGTGTTGACCACCACGACCGTCCGCGGGTTGGCTTCGAGGACACGGCGCACCAGCTCGTCCTGGTCCCCCGGCAGCGCCAGGCTGGGCCGGTCGCGACCCTCGGTCTCGAGGTCCGGGTGATTGCCGACCACCAGCACCACGGCGTCGGAGCGCCTGGCCAGGTCGACTGCACGCTCGATCCCCCCAGCGACCTCCACCGGTCGGGCGCCGATGCGGAAACCGCCGAGTCCGGGCAGCTCGGAGACGTAGCGCACCTCGAGCTCGTGGTCGGCGCCGGGCTCGACCTCGATGGATGCGGTGGTCGTCGTGCTGCCGCGGCCGAAGAACGTCTCGCCCGGCTCCGGGTTGGTGTGGTCGAGCACCAGGCGCCCGTCGAGGTGGACGGTCGCCTTGCCCACCGTCGCCAGCGACAGCTCCCACGGGCCCGTGTGGTCCGGCGCGAACCGGCCGCGGGCGCGCACCGAGAAGGGCTCTCCGGACCGGCCGCCGGGCGGCGCGCCGAAGGTGACGAAGAAGCCGCTCCAGCGCCGCTCCGTCGCCACGGGCTCACCGGACCACTCGGGGTTGCCGAAGTACTCGATGGCGAAGCCCTCGGGCATCAGGCGGCCGTCGAGTGGTCGAGCGGCGAGGTCGAGCCGGCAGCCCTCCTCGTACGACAGCTCGACACCGGGAAGGCGCGCGCTCAGCGCATCGGGAAGCAAGGTGTGCCGCAGCGCCGCCACCATCGAGCTGCCGCCACCGCCCTCCATCAGGTGTTCCGCGTTGGGCCCGATGACGGCGATGCGCTGCAACGCCGGATCCAGCGGCAGCATCGACTCATTGCGCAGCAGCACGGTGCCGGAGACGGCCAGCTCGCGCGCGAGCGCGCGGCGCCGCGGGTCGTCCTCCTCGCGCTCCGCGACCGCCGTCGCGTCATCGAGCAATCCGGTCCGCTCGGCGAGGCGGAGCACGCGCTCGCAGTGATCGTCGAGGACGGCGCCCTCCACCGCACCGGCGCGGACGGCCTCCGCAAGCCTGCGGCCCAGGTGCTGCGCCGGACCGGGCATCTCGACGTCCAACCCGGCGTTGGCCGCGTCGACGGTGCTGTGCGTGCCGTGCCAGTCGGAGATGACCGCGCCGTCGAAGCCCCATTCCTGCTTGAGCACGCTGGTCAGCAACCACTCGTGCTCACCGCAGTGAGTGCCGTTGATCCGGTTGTACGCCGACATCACGGCCCACACCTCCGCCTCGCGGACCGCGGCCTCGAAGGCGGGCAGGTGGATCTCGCGCAGCGCCCGCTCGGACACCTCCGCGCTGATGGTGAAGCGCTCGTGCTCCTGGTCGTTGCAGGCGAAGTGCTTGACACAGCAGGCCACTCCGTGCTCCTGCACGCTCCGGACGTAGGCGACCGTCAGCCGCGAGGTGAGCAGCGGATCCTCGGAGAACGACTCGAAGGTGCGCCCGCCCAGCGCGACACGCGGGATGCACACCGTCGGGCCGAGCAGGACGTGCACGCCCTTGACCTTCGCCTCGGCCGCCAGCGCAGCACCGTACCGGCCGGTCAGCTCGGCGTCCCACGTCGACCCCACGGCCATTCCGCAGGGGAAGGACAGCGAACGGTGGATGGCGAAGGACTCGCCGCGCACGCCCGACGGACCGTCCGACATCTTGAGGCGACCGAGGCCGGCGCTGGGGATCGCCGGCAGGTGCCAGGTGTCCTCGCCGGCGGTCAGCCGCGCCCGCTCGTCGACGGTGAGCTGTTCCAGAAGCTGTGCGACGCGGTCGGTCGCGGTCAGCACGGCGTCGTCCTCGCCGGCCCAGGATTCGGCGCGAACCGTCACAGGCCGCTCACGGGAGCGACGAGAGCGCGACCCGGCTCGGCGCGTGGTGCCCCCTGGACCTGCCAGTTCTCGATGAGCAGCCGCGTCGCCTTGACGAACCTGCGCGCCAGCTTCTCCGGCGCGCGGTTGACCTGCATGCGGCGGCCGACCATCATCACGGCCGGCGCGAGCAGGTCGGCGAGGATGTCGGCGTCCAGCTTGTCGAAGCCGTCGTGGAGCAGGTGCTCGAAGAGCCGGTCGCGGAAGCGCTCCGCGTAGGGCTCGGTGGTCTGCGGCGACAGCCAGGCGACCTCGTCACCCACCCGCCAGACCGCGCGCACCGCCCTGCTCTGGCGGGGGTGCAGGTAGCGCTCGATCGCCGCCAGCGTGCCGCCCGGGACGCCGGGCTCGGGCCCGTGGTGCTCCGCCTTGGCGACCAGCTCCTCGCCGATGGCGATGAGCAGCTGGAGGCGCGAGCCGAAGTGGAAGAGCAGGGTGGGGATGGACACGCCGGCCTCGGCCGCGATGTCCTTGAGCTTGACCTCGCCCTCGTGCTCCGCTTCGAAGAGAGCGACCCCCGCATCCAGGATGCGGGACCTGGTCTCCTCCTTCTGCGCGGTGCGCATGTTCATCGACGTCTCCCTTCGTCAGCCTTCCGGCGGGCAAGCATAGCCGATGCAGGAGGGTTTTGTTGACAACGTTTTAGCGAGCACGAAGGTACCCCTGCGCGGCCATCCAGTCGGCCACGCGCTCAATCCAGGTGTCGACGGGAAGTCCCCGCCGCGCCATGCCGAACCCGTGCCCACCCTGGGCGTACACGTGCAGCTCGGCCGGCCGTCCGGCCGCCCGCCACCCCTCGAAGGTGTCGACGCAGGCGCGAAAGCAGATGGGATCGTCGGCGGTCACCAGGGTGAAGAGCGGCGGTGCGTCCGCACCGACGCCACCGCGCGTGTCGCCGCCGTAGATGGCGACGATGAAGTCCGGCCGCGCCGCCGCCGGCGCCTCCAGGCCGAGGTAGGTGGCCAGGAACGCGCCCGCCGAGAAGCCCAGCATGCCGACGCGATCCGGGGCGACGTTCCACTCGGCGGCGCGCTCGCGCACCAGCTGCATGGCCCGGATGCCGTCAGCGGCGGGACCGGCGTGCAGCAACGGTTCCAGGCTGCTGGCGATGTTGGCGGCCGCGTAGGCGGCGCGCTCCTCGTCGGTGCTGCCTGCCGTGGCGAGCAGCGCGGTCATGTACGCGAGGAAATCCTGGTGCGTCGGACCGGTGTCCGCGAGGCGGTACTTGAGCACGAAGCAGGCGACGCCGCGATCGCGCAGCCACTCTGCCGTCTTGGTCCCCTCGTTCTCCATGGAGAGCATGAAGAAGCCCCCGCCCGGCGCGATGATCACCGCGGTGCCGGTGGCAACAGCGGGATCCGGGAGGTACGGCATCAGCGTCGGCGTGACCACGTTGCGCAGGATCACCATGCCGTTCTCCACGAACGACGTCTCCTGCTGCGTCGCCCCCTCGGAGCCGGGCGCGACATCCGGGGAGGCAGATCCTCCCCGCCCCTCCTCGGCGCGACTCCGCGCCGGCCAGAGCCTGATCTCCGCCGTGCGGGGGGATCGGGGGAGACTCCCCGTGACAGATTCGCTCCCGGCGACGGTCATGCCCGGCCTCCTTGCTCTCGTTGACAAGGGTTCAACGAACCAAGAATACTACGGGCCACAGGAGGAACGCCAGATGGCGACGGAGATGGAGACAGGGGCTCGCGGCCACACCGCCGCCGGGTTCGAGCGGGTGCGCGAGACCCTGGAGCGGGTGGTGCGGGGGCGCGGCGAGGAGGGCGTCTCGCTGGGCGTCTACGCCGAGGGCGAGAAGGTGGTCGACCTCTGGTGCGGCACCGCAGACGGACGCCCGTGGGGCGAGGACACCCTCGCCGTGATGTTCTCGTCCACCAAGGGCGCGACCGCGCTGTGCGCGCAGATCCTCGAGGACCGCGGGCTGCTCGATCTCGACGGACCGGTCACCCGGTACTGGCCGGAGTACGGGCAGGCGGGGAAGGAGCGGACCCTCGTCCGTCATTTGCTGACCCACACGGCGGGTGTCGTCTCCTTCCCGAACTACTGGGAGGTCGTCGGCCGCGACGGCCTGGGCATGGCCGACTGGGAGCTCGTCATCGACGAGCTCGCCGCCTCGCCCCCCACCTGGGAGCCGGGCTCGCGCTGCTGGTACCACGCGCTCACCTACGGCTACCTGGTCGGCGAGGTCATCCGCCGCATCGACGGCCGCACCCCGGGACGGTTCTTCGCCGAGGAGGTGGCCGTCCCGCTGGGGCTCGACTTCCACATCGGCGCCTCCCCTGACGTCGTCGCGCGCGTGGCGAGCGTCCTGCCCGCGCCGGCCGTTGACGTTGCCAGCCGGACGCCGGAGCAGGCGCCGGTCGCAGCGCTCATCGAGCAGCTCACCCAGCAGGCGTGGGCCACGCTGCGCAACGGTGGCACCGGCATCGAGGCGGAGGCGCTGCTGGTGTCGCAGAACCTCGCCTGGCCGTTCGACGACGCCGGCGACGACTGGCTGCCGAACGTCTTCAACCATCCCGCGTTCCTCGCCGCCGAGGTGCCGGCGGGCAACGGCGTCGCCGCCGGCCGCGACCTGGCCCGCATGTACGCCATGCTCGCCGGTGGTGGCGAGCTCGACGGTGTCCGCATCGTGTCGCCGGAGTCGATCGAGCGTTTCAACGTCCCGCAGGTGCAGTGGTTCCCCAACACTCCCTGGATCTGCATGGGCTACCACCGTCTCGGACCCGACACACACGGCGCGTCCGCGACCGCTTTCGGGCACGGCGGCGCCGGCGGTGCGCTCGGCTTCGCCGACCCGGAGCGTCGGCTCGGATTCGGCCTCGTCAAGAACCGGATGCGCAACGAATTGCCCGGGGCTGCGACCGACCTGGTCGAAGCCGTGTACGCCTGCCTGTAGCCAGGAGAGTTCTGAAATATGACCGTGATCTCGTACACCCACGGCGCCAGTGACACACCCCTGCTCGGGGAGACCATCGGCGACAACCTGCGGCGCACCGTCGAACGCTTCGCCGGCAATGAGGCATTGGTGGTGCCGCACCAGGGCTACCGGGCAACCTACGCGCAGCTCTGGGAGCAGGTCGGCCGGGTCGCCCGCGGTCTCATCGCCCGCGGCGTGAGCAGGGGCGACCGCGTCGGCATCTGGGCGCCGAACCGCAGCGAGTGGGTGCTGCTGCAGTACGCCACCGCGCGCATCGGCGCCGTCCTGGTCAACATCAACCCTGCGTACCGCACCAGTGAATTGGCCTACGCGCTGCGCCAGTCACGCACCGGATTGCTGGTGCTGGCGCGGCAGTTCCGCGGCAGCGACTACGCGGGCATGCTCGCCGAGGTCAAGGGCGAGTGCCCCGACCTGCGCGAGGCGCTCATCCTCGAGGAGGGCTGGGAGGCGCTGCTGCGTGACGCCGCGTCGGTGAGCGCCGCGCAGCTCGCCGAGCGCGAGGCGGAGCTGCAGTTCGACGATCCCATCAACGTCCAGTACACCTCGGGCACCACCGGATTTCCCAAGGGCGCGACGCTCTCGCACCACAACATCCTCAACAACGGGTACTTCATCGGCGAGGCGCTGCGCTACTCGGAGCGCGACCGCGTGTGCATCCCCGTGCCCTTCTACCACTGCTTCGGCATGGTGCTGGGCAATCTGGCCTGCACCACGCACGGCGCCACCATGGTCATCCCCGGCGAGTCGTACGACCCGGTCGCGGTGCTGGAGACGGTGCAGGCGGAGCGCTGCACCTCGCTCTACGGCGTGCCCACGATGTTCATCGGCGAGCTCGACCACCCGCGCTTCGCGGAGTTCGACTTCTCCTCGCTGCGCACCGGCATCATGGCCGGGTCGCCCTGCCCCGTCGAGGTGATGAAGCGGGTGCAGTCGCAGATGGGCATGCGCGAGGTGACCATCTGCTACGGCATGACCGAGACCTCGCCGGTGTCCACGCAGAGTGCGCTTGACGATCCGCTGGAGAAGAGGGTGGGCACGGTCGGACGCGTGCATCCCCACATCGAGGTCAAGATCGTCGAACCCGAGTCCGGGCGAGTCGTGCCGCGCGACACGCCGGGCGAGCTGTGCACCCGCGGCTACTCGGTCATGCTCGGCTACTGGGACAACGCCAGGGCCACCGCCGAGGCGATCGACGCGGCGCGCTGGATGCACACCGGCGACCTCGCCACCATGGACGCCGAGGGCTACGTCAACATCGTGGGGCGCATCAAGGACATGATCATTCGCGGCGGGGAGAACATCTACCCGCGGGAGATCGAGGAGTTCCTCTACACGCATCCGGCGGTCGCTGACGTGCAGGTGATCGGAGTCCCGAGCGAGCGATACGGCGAGGAGGTGATGGCCTGGGTGTGCGTGCGCGAGGGCGCCGGCGCCACCGAGGATGAGCTCATCGCCTTCTGCACGGGGAAGATCGCCAGGTACAAGATCCCTCGGTTCTGGAAGTTCGTCGACTCCTTCCCGCTCACCGTCACAGGCAAGGTGCAGAAGTACCGCATGCGCGAGATGGCGGTCGAGGAGCTGGGCCTGCGCGTCGCGGCGGGGGTGGAGACCGCGTGATTCGAGCGGCGCTGCCGGTGGTGGGTGCCGTGGCGATCCTCGCCGCCTGCAGCTCCGCGACACCGCGGGGAGTGGTGCAGACAGCGCGGAACCAGCCCACGACCAGCGCTCAGCCCACGGCCGCCGCCACGCCGACTCCGCTGTTCACGACCGCAGCACCCTCACACGCTCCGGCGGCGATGGCCACGCCGGTGCCCGCCGGCCACACCGGGCACGTCGCGCCCGCGGCGGCGAGTGGACCGGTGACGCTAAACCCGCCCGCGCCGGGCACGTACGAGTACACCATGACCGGCGACGGCGGCTCGCAGAACCTGAACGTCGCGGTGTCGTCGTTGCAGGGCACCACCGACACGCTCACCTGGCACTCGTCGAGCGGAGGCCAGAGTGGTCAGCTGGACATGACGCTGTCCTGGCCGGGCTCCGGGGTGTTCATCACCGAAGTGCTGTACAAGACAGCGGTGACCTACACGTGTGCGCTGTCGCCGCCGGTCGAGGTGGCGCCGTCACCACTCGCCGTGGGCGACTCGTGGAGCAGCGACAGCACCTGCGGCGTCGCGGGCGGCACGGTGCACTGGACCGAGCAGGACCACGTCACCGGCACCGACACCGTGCAGGTTGGCGGGGCCTCGGTGCTGACCTACCTGATCGCTGCCTCGCGCGCCGTCACCTTCACCAGCGCGACCAGCACAGTCACGTCCACCACATCTGCAAGCGATTGGTTCGCGCCGTCGCTCGGCCTCGAGGTGCGCGACCAGAGCACCACCACCACCTCGTCGGGTGGCAGGAGCAAGACCGGCACGTCGACGCTGCAACTGGACTCGACGCAGCCGCAGTAGGGCCCAGGCCACCGACGCCATCGCCCCCGCGACCGCGCTTGCGCCGGGTGCACCACAGGGCGATACTGGATTCCCCCCGACATGTCTCGACCGTCAGCACAAGGAGGTATGAACGAGTCATGTCCAACCACTTCAGTGGCGCGAACCTCAAGCCCCCCGGCGGCGATGCCCGCCTGGACCTGACGGACCTCTTCGTCTTCGCCTCCCCCGGCAGCCCCGACCGCACCGTGCTCATCATGGACTCGGACCCCTTCATGGCAGGCAAGGGCTTCCACCCCGACGCGGTGCATCGTTTCAACATCGACAACAACGGCGACTCGGTGGCGGATGTGGCGTTCAGCTTCACGTTCTCCGAGCCCAAGGACGGCCGGCAGACCGCCACCGCCTACCACGCCACCGGCAGCGACGCCGCGACGCGAGAACCGCGCGGTGAGGTGCTCGTGGAGGCCACTCCGGTGGGCCTCGATGCCATGGCCATGCCCGTCCAGGCAGGCCGATGCCGGTTGTTCGTCGGCAAGCGCAGCGACCCCTTCTTCGCCGACGCCGACGGTGTCCTGCCCTGGTTGGTCGGCGGCGCCGTCGGGAGCTTCCAGTGGACCGGAAAGGACGCCTTCGCCGGTGCCAACATCCTCTCCATCGCTCTCGAGGTACCCAACGACATGCTTGGCCCGGGGCCGAGGATCGGAGTGTGGGAAACCATCAGCCTGCGCCGCGACGGCACGCTGGTGCCGATGGACCGCGAAGGCAACCCGTCGTTCAATCCCATCCTCAACGCGGACGACATCAAGGACACCTTCAACTCCACCGACCCCGTCGACGACGTGAAGAACTACCTGCAGCCCCTGTCAGAAGCGCTGCAGCAGCATGGCTATCCACCCGACGAAGCCAGGGCTGCCGCCCTGACCCTGCTGCCCGACATCCTTCACTACGACCGCACCATGCCTGCCCACTACCCCAACGGCCGCGTCCCGACCGATGACGTCTTCTCCACCCGCATGATCTTCATGGTCCACGGGCAGACCACCCCCCAACCCGTAACCCCACACAAAGACCTCCTGCCGGAGTTCCCGTTTCTCGGTGTGCCCAACCCGGAGATGGCGGCGGCGGGAGCAGGGTAGAGCGAACCGCGAAGCGGGCTCCGGCGCGGAGTTGTGAAAGAACCGGCGCCT
>DATMMX010000047.1:0-145039 GCA_035569495.1 Candidatus Angelobacter sp.
GCCAAAGAAGAGGTGGTCGCGGGCTGCACGGCCAAGTATGCCGGGTCGCGACGCGGTGTGTCAAGCCGCGTCATAGTCGATCGTCTAGCCCTGGGTCGGCGGGCCCTGCGGCAGCACCGGCGCGGCGGTCAGCACCGTGTAGGCATGCTGCGCCGCCGCGCCCAGCGCCACCACCGCCACCACGATCACGGCGCCCAGCACCGCCTGCTCCCAGCGCTTCAGCTCGCGCCCGCCCACGCCCGCGCGCGGCGCCAGCCAGAGCCCGAGCAGGATGCCGCCGAGCAGCCCGCCCGCATGGGCGAAGTTGTTGATCGAATTCCTGAGAACGAATCCGGTGACCACGTTGAGTGCCACGATGGTCAGCGCGTACTGGCGGATGCTGGCCACCACTCCGACGGGCACGTCGCGCCCCTGGACGCGGCCGAGCACCAGCAGCAGCCCGATCAACCCCATGATCCCGCCCGACGCGCCCAGCCCGACGCCCGGCGAGGCGATGCCCAGCGCGGTGGCGCCGACCCAGAACAGCCCGCCGGTGACCACGGTGATGAGGAAGACGCCGAGCAGCACCAGCCGCCCGTAGAGCTGCTCGACCAGCCGCCCGATGTAGAGCATGGCGACGCCGTTGAAGAGGATGTGGATCGGTGTGCGCGGCAGGTGGAGGAAGCCGCTGGCGACGTAGCGCCACCAGTCGTGGGAGAGCGGCCCGCTGTTGACCAGCGCGCCCATCGCCACCTCGACGGGCTCGCCGCCCAGCGGCGCACGCAGGTTGTTCTCCAGCAGCCAGAGCACCACGAACAGTCCGATCAGTCCATAGGTGACCACCGTCTGCTGCGACAGCGCACGCCGCGCCGGCTGCGCGTACCCGCCGGCGACGATCTGCCGCTCGGCGAGGTCGACGGCGGCCAGCGTCGGCACCGGGCGCCCCTGCAGCACCGCCCGGGCATGGGCGCGCACCTCACCCGCGCTGGGCAGGTTGCGTGGCACGGGGGCGAGGACCAGCACCCCGCCGGTCTGCTCGTCCACGGCCAGCGCGCCGACCTGCACGCCGCCCAGCCCGGTGCTGAGCGTGCCCGGCTGCGGCGAGGACCCCAGGGCGATCAGCAGCACGTCGCAGCGCTCCGCCCCCTGGGCGCCGAGGCGCTCGTTGCCCCACGCCTCGGCCGCGCGCAGCCGCTGGTCGAGGTCGCGCGCCGCCGCCTGGGGGTCGGACGGAGGGCGGTAGAAGCCGACGAACGCGGCGCGCCGCCCGGTCCACTGCGCGGCGCCGAGCAGGTAGGCGTCGCCGCCGAGCAGTCCGAGGCGTCCGTCGCGCGGGTCGGTGAGGCGCAGGCGGTAGCGGGTCACCAGGTCGAGGGCGACCGCCAGGGCGACGGGTGGGGGGCCGGGGGGAAGCGCGGGCTCGTCGTTGTCCGGGGGCGCCACGGGCGAAGTCATCGCGCGGGAGTCTATTCGTCGGAGGGGGGCGTCGCGCCCCCCTGCCCGCTGCGGCGGGAAACCCGCCTTCGCTCCCACCCCCGGCACGGCGCGTGCCCTAGCGGTGACGCGCCGGGGCGGGATGAACCCCGCCTCGTCAGCCGTGCGGTTTGGGCGTCGGCGTGGCCGGCGGGGGGGTCGCGGGCGGGCCCGGGG
Organism: Candidatus Angelobacter sp.; assembly: GCA_035569495.1. GTDB lineage: Bacteria > Chloroflexota > Dormibacteria > Aeolococcales > Aeolococcaceae > DASRDZ01. The sequence goes on from DATMMX010000047.1 coordinate 1,630, forward strand.
TCGGCGGGGCGCCCGGGGCGGGTGTGGCCCCCGGGGTCGGCGCGGGCGTCGGCGGCGTGGTCCCCGAGTACTGGCAGGAGTTGTTGGGATCGGGTGCCGGCGCGTAGTAGACGCAGGTGGTCTCGGTGCCGGGGATGAAGAAGTTGGCGTTGTCGCCGCTGCCCTGGGAGACGATGTCCGGCGGTCGCGTGTACCAGTCCTTGGGCTGGTCCGCCGTGGCGGCGGTCATGTAGTCGTGCCAGATCGGCGCGGCGCCGGTGATGCCGCTCGACCCCTGCAGCGCGCCGCACTCGTTGTTGAGCGGCTGCAGGCCGAAGGACTTGATCTCGCCCGCGGTGAAGGGGTACGAGCCGTCCTTGTCGCTGTGCCGCGCGGCGAGCAGGTTGTTGAGCGTCTTCTGGTCCTCGGGCTTGACGCAACTGGCCCACGGGTTTCCGACAACCACGACACCAACCAGGTTGGGCGTCCAGCCGACCGTCCAGTTGAGCACGAAGTTCTCGGTGGTGCCAGTCTTGGCGGAGACACGGCGGTCCTTCAGCGTCAGCGGGCCGCTAGGACCGAACTCGACGTAGCGGTTGCGGTCGTTGCTGGTGATCTGGGCCATGATGTAGGCGACGTTCTCGGGGAGCACGCGCCGTCCCTCCTTGGCCGGGTCGTGCACGTAGACGGTCTTGTTGGTGGCGTGCTCGACGATGCTGCTCACCGGCGTCGGGTCGTGCTGCACGCCGCCGTCGGCGATGGTGGCCACGGCGTCGGCCAGCTCCAGCGGCGTCAGGCCGCTGCTCAGGCCGCCGAGGGTCGCCGAGTACTGCATCGGACCGGGGCGGTTGGCCGGGTCGGCGAGCGTCTTGAGTCCGGCGGCGATCTCCAGGTCGGTGATGAAGGGGATGCCGACCTTGGCCTCGGTCTTCACCGCCGGGATGTTGAAGGAGTTGCCCAGACACATCTGCAGCTGGCAGGTGCCGTGGTAGCTGTGGTCGTAGTTCTTCGGCGAGTACGGCGGCTGGCCGGGGATGGGCAGCGCGATCGGCGCGTCGAGGATCGGCGTGGTCATGGTGAACTGCCGCGAGGCGATCGCCGCCGTGTAGGTGAACAGCTTGATCGTCGACCCCGGTTGTCGCTGTTCGAGGGCGAGGTTTCGGTCTTTGATGACCGGATCGTTGGGGTCGGCGGTGCCGATCAACGCCAGCACCGCGCCGGTCTTGGGGTCGAGGCTGACCAGCGCGCCGTCGTGGGCGTTGTACTGGTTGGCGATCTTGGCGACGCCGTCGTGCAGCGTCTGCTCGGCGAGCTTCTGCTTGGCGGGGTCGATGGTGGTGTGGATGTCCCAGCCACCGGGCTTGATGTACGCGTCGCCGTACTTGGTGTCGAGCCAGCCGCGGACGAACTGCATGAAGTTGGGGTAGAGGCTCGGCTCGGAGTCGTACCACTGGTAGTAGGTGAGCTTCTCGGCGAAGGCGGCGTCGGCCTGGGCGCGGGTGATGTCGCCGCTGGTGACCATGGCGTCGAGGACGACCTTCTGGCGCTGCTTGGACAGCGGGTTGACGTCGGCGCTGGCCTCGTGGTTCAGCGGGTTGTACGCGGTGGGGGAGTTGGGCAGGCCGACCAGCATCGAGGCCTCGGCGAGGTCGAGGTCGTGGGCGCTCTTCTTGAAGTACGTCTCCGCCGCCGACTGGATGCCGATGGCGTGGTTCCCGTAGGGGATGCGGTTGAGGTACATCTCCAGGATCTGGTTCTTGGTGAACTCGCCCTCGATCTGGGCGCCGAGGATGACCTGCTTGATCTTGCGGTCCAGCGAGCGCTCGGGGGAGAGGAAGGAGATCTTGGCGAGCTGCTCGGTGATCGTCGAGGCGCCACCGGCGTTGGCCTGGCCGCGCAGGTTGTCGTAGGCGGCCTTGATGATGCGCGGCAGGTCCCACGAGCTGTTCTCGTAGAAGTGCTTGTCCTCGACGTCGATCGTGGCCAGCTTGACGAAGCGCGACAGGTCGCTGAGCGCGATGTGCTCGTGGCGGAAGTCGCTGTTGTGCAGGACACCGATGAGCGTGCCGTCGGCGGCATACACGTGCGAGTCGGTGGACGGCTCCATGGCTGCGAGCGTGGCTGCGCTGGGGAGCTGGCTCTTGAGGTTCTGGTACTCCGCGTAGACCACCGCCACGCCGACCAGCCCCAGCCCGCAGAGCGTGGCCAGCGCGAAGAGCAGGATGCGAACGCCACGGCGGTGGCGCAGGCCGGTGCGGGTGCGGAGGCTGCTGCGGCGCCGCCGGCCGTTGACGGTGGTGGCGCGGCTGCCTCGGGCGGTGGAGCGCTGGCTCATAGGGGTCATGCGCCGCGGCGGCGAGGGGCGCCGCGCACGAGCGTGGAACGGGGGGATGGTCCCGGCGTTACGGCCCTGCCCGGGGTCAGTGGGGGCGGTTGAGCGCGGCCAGGGTGTAGAGGACGGCGAAGACGACCAGGATGGCCGCCCCCACCAGGAGCACGCCGGTGCCCTCTTCGAGCCAGAACGGCCCTACGCGGCGGCGGTCGCGCGGGCCCTCGTCGATGGGGACGGTTGGCATGGCGCCGTGGACCGTACCACAGGCCGCCGAGCCCGCCGCGGGCCACGCGGGCGCAGCGGGACGTCAGCGTTCGGGGAACGGATGGATGACAGGCCTGTGCCCTGGGGTGCTCATGCGCGGCCCCCGATGTGACACTGCCTCGGATGGCCGCAGCCACCACATCCCTGCCCACGCCCATTGCGTTCCCGCCCGTCCCGCGCACGGCCGAGGAGGCCGGGCTGCCCTTCAGCTTCATGTGCGACCTGGTGCTGAAGGTCCTCTACTTCAACGGCGGCATGCTGGGACGCGACCTGGCCAGGCACACCTGCCTGCCCTTCTCGATCGTCGAGGGCGTGCTCAAGTTCCTCGCCGACGAGGGGTACTGCGCGTCGACGGGCATGCGTGGGGCCACCACCGGGCCGGGCGAGTCGCTGGCGGCGGGGATGCAGTACCTGATCTCCACCGCGGGACGCGAGCGCGCCCGGGAGCTGATCGAGCTCAACCAGTACGCGGGGCCGGCGCCGGTGCCGGTCGAGGTGTACGGCGCGGTGGCGCGGCACCAGGCGCGCATCGACCTGTCGGTGGACCGGGCGATGCTGGAGGAGGCCTTCGCGCATCTCGTGCTGCCGGTGTCGCTTCTCGACCGGCTGGGACCGGCGTTGAGCGCCCGGCAGGCGATCTTCCTGTACGGACCGCCGGGGAACGGCAAGACGTCGATCGCCGAGGCCTGCGCGCGAATCCTGGGACAGCCCCTGTTCGTGCCGCGCGCGCTGTTCGTGCACGGCGAGGTGATCCGCTTCTTCGACCCCATCCACCACCGCCCCGTCGAGCGCGAGGTGCCGCCCCATGACGCGCGCTGGGTGCTGACCGAGCGCCCGGTCGTCAAGGTGGGCGGCGAGCTGCAGCCGCAGATGCTCGACCTGGGCTTCGACAAGACGCTCGGGTTCTACGAGGCCTCACTGCAGCTCAAGGCCAACGGCGGGCTGTTCCTGGTGGACGACTTCGGTCGCCAGCAGCACATGCCGCCGCGCGATCTGCTGAATCGGTTGATCGTGCCGCTGGAGAAGGGCGTCGACTACCTTAACATCGCGCGGGCGGGGACCTCGGTGGCGGTGCCGTTCACCAACCTGCTGATCCTGTCGACCAACCTGCGGCCGATGGACCTGGTGGACGAGGCATTTTTGCGGCGGGTGCGCTTCAAGGTGGCGGTGCCGAATCCGTCGGAGGACGACTACCGGGAGATCTGGCGGCGGTTGTGTGCGCGGGAGAAGATGCCGTATGAGATGAGCGTCGTGGATGACCTCATCGAGCGGCACTACCACTCATGCGGGCGGGCGCTGCATGGGGCGCATCCCCGTGATCTGCTGAATCACGTTGTTCATGCGGCGCGGTATCTCGGGCGGCCGATGCAGTTGACGTCGGAGTTGCTGGATCTGGCTTGTGAGACCTATTTCGTCGACGAGTCGGCGGGGAGCTGGTAGGCGGCTCAGTCCACGCCGGTCACAATGAGCGCTGCTGTCGTGTTCTCGGAACCGATGGCCACCACCTCGCGGAACTCCCACAGGATCTCACCGAACTCGTGCAGCGCTTCGTCCGGCATGCGGCGCAGCCGATACCGAGTGCGCGCCTCACGTATCAGTGGGTAGACGCCGTCGACCAACTTCTGTAGGAGCGGCTCGGATGCTCCCCCAAGAAGCTCGGCGAACTCCTTCACGACTTCGAGGGCCGTGTCCTCGGAGACCGGTTCAAAGCTGTCTACTGTGATGGCCTCGAGTCGATAGGGGCCGTGCAAAGGGCCGCAATCGATCTCGTGGGAATCAGCGCTGGTGTAATGGTCCCGATAGCGCGGATGTGCTAGGAGTGCAGCCAGGATCGCTCGATCCGTGGTTGCCTCTCCGACGATCTCGAAACGTTTGACGACGATCCAGCGGTACGAGTGATCGTCGAAGTCGTAGAAGTCGCGGCCGGCGTAACCCAGCATGACGTCGCTCACTGCCTAGTTCATCCCACTGTCGACGGCGAGGCCCGTACCGTGCAGACTCGCCCGGATTCATGTATCGCCATCTCCGGAGCTCAATACGATCCGTCGGACGACCTCCAGCCAATCGTCCCATGCCGCTGGGTCTCCGGTGGAGACCGCGTCTGGCGGCAGATCTAGCGCCTTCCAAGTATGCGGATCGATGTCACCGAGCAGAGTCGCAAGGAACTCGGGATGGCTCTTGGCCTCCCACCGGTTTACCAAGTAATCGAACATGGCAAGGAATGCGTCTCGAACGGTGATCGTCGTGGCGCCGTTGATGTGGGCCGGGCCCTCAGATCCCATGCTGATCTCCTGATCGGCGTGAGTACTACTACGATATCACCTGTCATAGCGAGCTCTCGCATTGGGCACGGCTTGGCCTCGGGCACCTCGCAGAAAGAGTCGCGAGCGAAGTCGTTCTGCTGCTGAAGCAGCGACATGCTCATTACCCACTCAGTGTCTGGACTTGGCCATCGTCCGTGATCCGCTTAGCGTCCAGGCTCGCGCGGTAGTCGTCTCTCGCGCCATTCGGTATTGCGTCCTTGCCATCCCGCTGGCGTCGGTCGGGGGCGAAGACAGAGGTGTTCTCGATTAGGCTGAGCCTCCGTGGGCCTACCGGGTGCGAAGGCTTCGCACTGCGAGCCAGTCACACCACGCACCAGCAAAAGATCGCAGCGATACGGCCAGCAGGAATGGGGCCGACCCGAGCAGAAGCAGTGCTTGAAGCGCAACCGCGCCGTAGATCACTCGCCGACCCATGTTGACCGAGTGAAGGGACGCCATGAGCATTCCCACCAGGGCGATGGCCTGCGGAGGGCCGAATATGACAGCCAGGGCGATGCTCGAATGGAATCCCCTCGCCCCCGTCACGAGCTCGGTCAGGATAAAGACACCCTGGAACGTAGCCTCTAGCGCGAAGCCAAGCAGGATGTACCGCCACGCAGTCCACTTCCGCTGATCCGACATCAGTCGGCCGTCAACTCCTGTCCGATTCCAGAGCGGCGCAATGCGCCCAGGCACCCATCCGAGCTGGCCAGAAGCGTGCTGACGCTGCCGTGGCAGGCGACATGCTTCGCCTCGATGCGAGGGCATGCGTCGGCGTGCTGGATAGCCGCGGCGTGGCGATCCGCGGGGGTGCCGTACCGGGAAGCAGTGTCAGAAACAGTGGCTAGCCAATGAGTGAGGACAACGGCGGCAGCTTCCTCAGTCACGTGCACGTCGGTGAACTCTCGCGTGCGCATCATGGCTGCGCTCCTCACCACTGCCGATGCCAACCAGGACCTGAGCTGGTCACCGTCTGTCTCGTTTGCGGACAACCCGGGGCGGCTCAGCCCACCATAGACGCAAAATATGGGCCCCACCTCCGCTCCCGCGCGGACCTCCGCCGTGTCTCTGTGGCAAGACCTACGCTGCATCAATCGGCGTAACCGTGTTATTGAGGAGATTGCGGAGCAGCTCGACGGGTGACCTTCCGAGGTCCGCGAGGAAGTCGTCGTACGCGCCAAGGAAACGACCGTCGCGCGCCACAAGCAGCAGGAGATGGTCATGGTGCGCGTAGCCCACCGGGGACAGCGTCGTGCGCAAGCGTTCCTCATATGCCCTCACCGACGTTGTGTCGGCCCATGCCGTAGCTCGCTCCGCATCGAACCATGCCGAGTCTTCTCGTCCGTTGCGCATGAAGCGGATCGTGAGACCAGAGAACTCCCGCAAGAACGCCAACAAGGCGTCCCAAATCGCATGCCCGTCACGGGCGAGCGCCGTCGCGGCGGAATCGGTGGCGACGGTCCGATCCGCGGACCACCCCGCCGTCCTGAGAACGTCGGTTAGGAAAGAGTCGTCTGTCATTGCGGACTCCCAGGCAGCCACGTCTCGCAGTTGTCGCAAGGCGCGAAGAACTCACCCGTCTTCCTCCCCACAGTGTAGAACTCCAGATCGGTGAGTGACGCGCCTGCGTCCAATGCTTTGGCGCACGCCGCGACCTCGGCGCAGTTCCACGCGGACCACGGCTGCCGATGCGGCCGTAGGGACGCGACCACCGGCCGCGCGCCATCCAGCTGCGTACGAGTGCGCGGCCGACTGAGCCGAACCCTTCGAACCAGAAGTACGCCCAGATGCGTGCCTTGTGTTGCGCGTCGCGGTCGAGGGGGAGACTCCTCAGCGGCGCTGGGAGTTCCTGCTTGCTCAGCCGGAAAGGGTGACTTATCCGGGCAACCTCATCCAACTCGGCGCGGGTTGCCTGCCTGATCAGTGGCTGACGACTGAGATCACCGTGCGCGAATCCACCTATTGCATCAGCCAAGTCTGTGTCGGCGGTCATCGCTAGCCCTCGATCGGCCTTTGTGGGGGCCAACTCTCGCGATCGGTGAGATCGAACCACACGATCTCCCCAATGCTTGGGGCTTTCCCCAGCTTGCTCCACCCCTGCACGATCAAGGCCATCACCTCGTCGGTCGACAGCGACCACGGTCTGAACTCCAGGCCTGAGTTGTCGGGAAAGCCGGCTCGCACTCGGCCCTCTTCGAGAAGCTCACGTACCAGTTCCACGGTGGTCGTTCGGACCTCCTCGGCTGTGGCTTCAGGTGCAAGTCGCGTGAGCCACCACGGGATCTCCTACAGTCCGGCGAAGTCATCGTGGGCGCTTTGGAGAATGTCCTCGCGGATGGCATCGCGTTCCTCCGCGGTCAACCGAAGCATGACTTAGCAAACGAGACAGCCTTCTCCACCCCATTGCCTCCATAGAGCCCAGGGCGATTCAGTGCGCAAATCAGTCTGCGTATAGGGACGGTTGTCATGATTCCTAGTACACGGCGCGTCGGCCTCACATCTCGCGGGCGACGGCATCTCCAGCAACGACGTCAACGGCGGTCGCTGCTTCGACAGCTATGACGCAGCGAACGCAGGGCGTTCCCCTCAAAGTCCCCGTAACTTCGATTACACGCCGTTCACGATCGAGGATGCGCAGCGATCCACAGGATCGAAGGTCGACACCCAAGGCGATGCCGCTATCGGTGTTCACGATGATTTGAGGCGCTGTTGTTCTGCAGGTCCAGAACCAGGGTCACGCTCACTCCATCCGGTCTCAGAAACCGCATCCAATACTGCTCGAGGTCCACGTTGGTGGGTGGCAGGACCTCATCCGCGATGAGCAACAACTCCGCGATGATCGCATCCATGCGGTTCTCCTAAGGGACGACCTGGGGGGCGGACCCTCAACAGGAGGTTCGCCGGCCGACTCGGGAGCGCTACCCGATGAGCCTTCAGGTATCACTGTTACGACACTTCCGCTTTCATTCACAATCACAGGGACTCCCGACGGCCCCATGAGCGATCTCTCCCTCGACAACGGAGGAAGGCACACCGCGAGGCGAAGGTCCATTGTCAGCCTAGCAAGTCTTGAATGCGCCCGGACGCGCGGATCCAAACCGTTTCCAAGCGAGCCTCCGGTTGAACTTGATGCCGGCGCCCACTGTCAGCGGCGATGTGGCCGCTGGGCCCGGTTCGGGGACAGGAATGGCCTTGCCATTGGATGGACGATGGAGTCAGGGGCGCGCGAGGCGACGCCAGTGTCCTCTCTGGCAACTCAGGGTCAGTCGTGAAGGGCTTTGAGGCGCGACACCTGGCGTACCGGGTCCCACGCAGACGGAGCCTCACAACTCGCCGAAAACCATGTCATTCCCCCGTCGATCCACGTCTGCCGCCACCGGCCATACACGACCTCGCGTACGTGCAAGTCTCCACCCGCCGCGTCGTCATAGCCGAAATGTATTCCACAAGACGGACAGATCTCATCTGACGGCCGGCCGTCCTCCCAGGGGAGCTCGGCTAGGTTGTCATAGCCACACGCGGGACAGACGTATCCGGAACTCATGGCGTTCACGGTGCCATACCAGCCTGCGAAAGCCAACGGCCGTGGCTTCGGTAGAGACTACGGGAGTCTCCACCGAACCTAGGGCGATTCAAGGTCTCGGCTCAGGTGTAATAGTTGTAGGCCGACGGGTCCTTGCTGATAGAGAGCTTGCGTTTGTCCAGATCTAGACTGTTCCAGTAGGCGCGCCAAGCCTCCCATGCTGCGGACGTGTCCTCGGGTGAAGCACCCAGGAAGGCGAGGATCGCAGGGCCGTCCTCCGGCGTGATCAGTTCAACATTCAGGAAGCTGAGTCGAAGTAGAACTTCACTGGCGATCGGATCAACCTGCGGTGGTCCAAGGGCGTACTCCGGCGAGTATACATGGGCGTGTTCGAGCTCTTCCGCCCACTCGTGTACCGATCGCGTCGACCTTTCTCCAGCCATCCATTCTTTCACCATCCCCACCAGAGCTTCACGACTGGGCAGCATTTCTATCGACCTGAAACGAAGTGGATTTTCTCCAACATATCGTAAGCATTGTCAGTGATCTCGACAACAGCCCCTCCACTCGTACTGCTCGTCGCCCGATATACAATTCTGAAGTCGCCCACCATTTGGTTGACATATGGCGCGGCTGGGAGCTTGCCGGTCAATGCCCGGAATAGATCCTGTGCGCCCTGGGTTCCTCCCGGTAGGTCAGAGATCACGCTGAACTTGGAACTTCCCTTCCCCAGCCATCCTGCAGCCCTGGCACCGTCGCCCAGTACCATCGGCCCCCGTACGGCCGAGACCCCATCCGCCACGGTGCGCGCGCCGCGTAGAGCCCCGGCGAAGAGGTCAATCCCGTCCCCAATGACATCTCCCGGGATCACCGCGATGATGGCTTGGACCAAACCGCCCACATCGAGGGTGTCCGTGAAGTTGCAAGGCCCCGGCCTTGCCATTGCGGCCTGAAGGCAGAAGGCGAATTCTCGGAAATCGCGACTGTTGGGATCGATATCGGTCGTTGTAGTCCCAATGCGTATGCAGCGCCCGGCCTCGGGGCCAGTCTGCATTGACAGGTACGTCGTGCAGTAGTTCTCAGCTTGTCGCGTGTCGGCCCACACTTGCGCACACGGCGACTGAGCGGAAGCGCGGACGACGCACAAAACATTGACGCTCTTGTCAGAGGCATTGGCCACCGCAGCATTAGCGTCGGGCTCGTCGGGGTTTACGTTCTGTAGGTGGGTGTGCGGAGGAGGCGGCAGGTTCGGCGGAATCGTGGGGAGCGGCCTCGGGTTCTGGTTCGAAACCGGGACGGTCGTGCTCCCGTACGGCTGCTGGCTGGGTAGGCCTGAGTAGCCGGGTTCGCTTTGCGCGACGGCGTTCGAGGCCTCGCTCGCTCCCGAGCTGGTCGGCTCGCCCTGCGTGTCCTGGCAGTCGGGGCCGAATCGGCACTCGCCGACATGGCCTGTCGGGTCCCAGTTGTTGACGGGATCGCCGTTCCCGAAGGAGTGGAAGTTGTGCATGCCGGGGACGGCGCCTTCGGCGAGTGTGCGGTCGAAGTTTCCGGTTGGGTCGTCCACGAACCTGTCGGTTTGAACCCAGGTGCCGGTCCGCGGGTTGTAGTCGCGGATGCCCACGTGCTGGAGCCTGGAGCCGTGGTCCTGCTGGAAGCCCTTGAAGCCGACCTCGCCGTCCTGGGTGCTCTGCTGCTCAGGGCTGGGAAAGCTTGCGCTGGGTTGGTCGTTGAGGGGGGCGCCGAAGGGGTCCGTCAGCGGAGCCGCGAGGACATTGCCGTTGGACCAGGTGACGCGGATTGGATTGCGATGCTGGTCGTAGGTGTAGTACTCGGACTTGCGGAAGCCGCCGCTGAGGGCGCCGAACTGGTCGGCGAGCGCGGTGCCGTCGGGGGCAAGGGCGTAGTAGTCGTCGCGGTTATAGACGTTCGGCAGCCACTGCTGCTGCTGCATCGACAGGTTGTTGCTCAACCCGTCGTGGTAGATGGCGGTGAGCAGGTTGTACGGCCCATCTGTGCGGCCGATCTGGCGGTGCAGGCCGTCGTAGTAGAAGGACGCGGAGGCGCTTGCGCCGCACTGGTTGCCGCCTGCAGGTGAGGCGGAGGTCATCTGGTCGAAACCGTCGTAGGACATGTTCCGGCAGCCGTCGCTGAGGTTGGAGCCCGAGACGGAATAGGCGTACGTGGAGGTCTGCGTTCCGTTGGCGTTCGACGACGTGATGCCGATCTTCTCGGTCTGGATGCTGTCGTCGGCGTTGTAGGTCGCCGTCTGCTGGGAGTCCGCGCTGGTGGTGGTGGAGCCCCAACTCAGGCGGTTGCCGTTGTGGTCGTAGGTGCCGTTGAAGGTCAGCGTGTCGGAGCCGCCCCCGGGCGCCTGCGTCGTGAGGGTGTGCACGAAGTTGGAGATTCGACCGGAATTGTCGTACTGGTACGTGTCGGAGCTGGTGAAGAGGTATCCGCCGGTCGGTTGCGCGCCAACGAAGTAGGTGCTCTTCAGCCGGTACAGGCTGTCGTAGCTCCAGGTGTACGAGCCGTTGTAGCCGGTGTCGTACGGGTCGAGGACACTGATGGTGTTGTCGGTATTCCAGTGATAGACCGTGTTCGTGTTGTTCGGGTTGATTTGCTGGGCGACGCGGCCGGCGGCGTCGTAGGACCACGACCAGGCGCCGAGGTCGGCGTCGGAGGCGCTTGTCACCAGGCCCGCGTCGTTGCGTGAGTATGTGATGGTGTGGCCGGTGTAGCCACCGGTGGAGTGGTAGGCAAGGCTGCCCGCGCCGTCGTAGGAGTAGCCATAGGCGGCACCGGTGAGGCCGGGGATGTTCTCCCCGGCGCTGATCAGCGCCTCGTTGAGGTAGTAGGACGCGGTGACGTTCGACGTGCTCTGGCTCGGCGAGGTGTAGACGATCGAGGTCGGCCGGCCGGCGCCGTCGTACTGATCGGTGACCACCTCGTTGTTGCGGCCGGTGGTGGTGTTGAGGCGCTCATCCGCGTAGTACGCGTAGCTCTGGGTGCCGCCGGCGGTGATCACGCCGCCACTGCCGTTCACGGTGTTGACTGTCTGCGACGCCTTGGAGCCGAACGGCTTGTAGGTGAAGCTGGTCTGCCGCCGCTGGGTCCCGTCCGCGGTGATCGGGACGGTGGTGGAGGCGAGCAGGTTGTCCTCGGTGTAGGTGTTGGTGGTCGGCGTATGGCTGCTGTTGTTCGGGTCGCCCGCGTTGGCCGAGGGTGACATCACCTGGATCGGGTTGCCGGCCTGGTCCCGCGTCCAGCTGGTGACGTTGCCGCCGGCGTCGGTGTCCGACATCTGGAGGTTGTCGGTCGAATAGGTCCAGGTCTCGGTGAGCGGCGTGCTGGAGCAGCCCGATGCCGGCTGATTGGGGTCGAGCCACTTGCTGTCCGACGTCCTGTTGCCGTTGGCGTCGTAGGCCATGGTCTCGCAGTGCCAGACGCTCGTCACGCCCTGCTGGTTCTGCTCGGGCTCGGCGCTGTGCTGGGTCACCAGGCTGTCCGGCGAGTACGTGGTGACGTCCGGCGTGCCCACGCCGTCGAGTGTCTTCACGGTACGGCCGCTGGCGTCATAGAACGCGTACGCCTTGACGGTGCCGCTACCAGTCGGGTTGGGCGCGGTGGTGGATGCCTTCAGACCATCGGGCGTATAGACGACATCAACGTGGCGAGGCGAGTTCACGTTCCCACCGGCCGTTGGCAGCAATGTGCTGATGGCGTGCCCGTCTGCGTCGTACTGCAGCTTGGTGACACAGACGCCGACCGTGGACGCGTAGCCGCTGGCTCCGGTTGGGCACTGCCCGGTCGGGGAGGGGTCGCGCTTCGACGAGTCGTTGGAGTCGGAGTACGGCGTCCAGGTCGCCGTCGCCCGTCCGTCGTTGTCGTAGTCGCTGCGTGTCTGGAACCGAGTGTCCGGCGAGCTGACGCTTGTGAAGGCGCCGGGCTGCAGCACCTCGATGACGTGCCCGTCGGCGTCGTAGAAGGTGCGGGTGCGGATGTTCTGCCCGCCGTTGGCGGCCAGCGCGCCCGCGGAGACGGCCGACATGTTGTCCGAGCCGTCGACCACGTCGACCTTGCGGTGTGCGGCGTCGTAGCTCGTCGCCGTGATCTTCCCCGAGGCGTCGACCGCGTCGACGACGTCGCCCGCGGCGGAGTAGGTCCACGTCGTCGTGATCGCGGTGCCGCTGCGGGTGTAGGACGACGAGGTCTTGCGGTCGAGCAGGTTGTAGGCGACGGTCGTGGTGGTGCCGCGTGGATCGGTCGCGGTGACCTTGTTGCCGTCGGCGTCGTAGGTGTAGCTCGACGTATAGATGGTGGGCGACGTGCACGTCGTCCGGCAGGTCACCGTGGTGGACACCCGGTCGTTGACGTCGTAGGTGGAGGCGGTGTCGTATGCGGAGGTCGAGGTGGCGCACGACGTCGTGCCGTTGGCGAAGGAGTTGGGTGGACAGGTGCGCGTGACGTTGCCGTCCTCGTCGTAGACGTTATCGGTGCGCCCCCAGACGATCGGGTTGGCTGCCAGGCGCTCGACGAGCGTGCTGAGGACGTGCTGCTGCGGGTCGTACGTGGACTGGGTCTGGCCACCGTCGCCGTCGGTCACCGCGATGGCGGCGCCGGTCCCGTCGTACGTCGTGGTGGTGTGGCACTCGATCGAGCCGGCCGGGAAGGGACCGTCGGCTGTGCCCAGCACCGGGCAGTTGGCCGGCACCGGTGCGGGGAAGGACGAGCCGTAGTACGGCGAGCGGGTGTCGCTGTAGTTCCAGCCGCGGATCCATGTGGTCTTGGTCTTGCGGTTGGCGGCGTCGACCGTCGCCACGGCCACGTTGCCAACCGGATCGGTAACCTGCGTTGCGTTGCCACGGGCGTCGTACAAGGTCTGGGTGGCGCCGTTGATGCGCGTGCCAGACGCGTTGCAAACCGTTCCACCCGCCTCGACCGGCTGGATCGAGCACACCATGTCGCCGTTGGCGTCAAAAGACTGGGTGACGTCATACGTGGCGTTGCCCGCCTGGTTGCCGCGCGGCGGCCGGATGGTGGTGTGGTTGCCGTCGGCGTCGACTGTGAAGGTGGTCAGGTTGCCAAGCTGGTCGCGTTGGGACAGGACGAAGCGGCCGGGAGCGGAGTAGGCAGTGCTGCCAGTGGCGCGCAACGTCTCGATGTACGCGGCGTTGGGCGGCGCCGAGATCGTGCCTGGGTACGACGACAGCAGCGTGCCCGCGGTGGCGTCGCGATCCCAGGTGCGCGCCACGTTGCCCGCGGCGTCGTAGGCGAACACGGTGAACCCACCGGTGCCGGTGCCGTCGGTTGGGTCGGTGACGGCCTCCAGCCAGCCGCCGGCCTTGGTTGTGTTCGACAGGTCGGTGGCGGTATCGCCGTAATACGTATAGGCGGTCATGGCCGGGGATGAGGGGTTGCGGGCGATGGCCAGAGCCGAGGCCTTGGCCGACACCTCACCCGTGGGCAGGTAGTGCATCTGGGTGATGGCGTTGTGCGATCCGTCGTACTGCGGGCCCTGCACCTGGCAGATGTCACCGGTGTTGCCGGTCGGCGTGCCGGGGGCGGTGCAGACGCCCGAGGCGCCGTGCTGGTTCGGCGCGAACGATGCCGAGTTGTCCAGCGCGATTGTCGAGAGGTAGGACTGCCACTGCGCCGTGCTCAGGCCGCTGAGGTTGGCGCGCGGCGGCAGGCTCTGGGTGCCATCGACCAGGGCGTAGAGCGTGGTGGGCATCCAGCGGGCGCCGCCGGTGCCCGGGCCGTTCGGGGACGACACCGATCCGCCACCGGATGGCAGGTCGTCGTAGGTGGCCGTCGAGCCCGATGCGTCGATGTAGATTGCGTGCGTCCCGGACGTCGCGTCGAGGAACTCGCCGGTGCAGTCGTGGCCGGAGCCGCGGCTGGTGAAGTCGGTCATGGCCGCGCAGTCCTCGGTGCGCAGCAGCTGGCCCTCCTCGCCGTAGCGGTACTTGGTGTACTTGGTGTCACTCGCCGACGAGAAGCTCTGCGTGACCGTGGAGCAGAGCTTGTGGTCGGGCACCCAGTTGGGCTGGATGCAGGTGCCGCCGTAGGTGTTGTCCCAGAAGAGGAAGGTCTGGGTGACCTTCAGGCCGGACGAGGGATCGACGACGTCGATCTCGCCGGCATCGTTGAACGGGTCGAAGCTGGAGTAGACCCGGTTGCGGCCGGGATCGGAGAGCGTGGCCACCCCAGTCGAAGTGTTGTACGCGAAGGTCGTCACCGTGCCGCGCCGGTCGGTGACGCTCGCCACCTGTGCAGGCCCCAGATAGGTGGTGCCGTTGGACGACGTCTGCGTGTAGGTGAGCTGCGTCTTGACCGTGCTGCTGATCGGGTCGCTGGCTGAGCAGAGCTGCGTCGCGGACGCCGCGGTGCAGCCGCCGTAGACGTACTGGAGCTGCGTGCTGTCGGGGTTGGTGACGGTCACCAGCAGGCCCGAGGTCGCGTTGGTGAAGTACTTGGTGACCCGATGGGCGACGTCGGTGACGTCCAGCTCGTTGTTGGGCGTGCCGGTGGTGTAGGCGAAGGTCAGCGAGCGGCCGGTGGCCGGCTCGACGACGCTGGATAGGTTGCCCATCGCCTTGCCCGCGGACGGCGGGTCATTGACGTAGTGGACGCGGATCTCGTTGGCGTTGGCGTCTTGGGTGTCGAGCTTGTGGCCGTCGCTCGCGAATTCGTACCGGATGCGGTCGACGCGCTCAGCGGCGTAGCCGAGGATCGTCGAGGTGAGCCACGAGGAGCGTGCGCAGGTCGAGTTCGAGCTGGTGACTTCGACGTACCGCCACAGCGAGGCGTGAACGCCCATCGGCGGCCCGGCGACCTGGTCCACGCAGATGCGCGTGTAGGTGCCATCGAGCGTCAGTGCGCGCGGAATGGTGACCGCGAGAGGGCCCGTGCTGTTGGCGGCCTGCAATGCCGTGACGTCGATGGGCGTCGCGAGCTGAACCAAGGGGAAGACCGAACGGCCACCATCGGCGGTGACGACGGTCACCGGCAGTGGGCGCGCGACTGCCTCGTCCGTGGGCAGGAAGAGCCCCGCCGCGGTGAGGCCCTGGGCAACGCTTGCGCCGTCGTCGAAGGTGAGCCACCAGCCGCTGCCCAGCATGCCCGCGCCCGTCGCCGAGCCCAGTGCGATGCTGTTGTAGGCGCGATGCATGCCCAGGGTGAGGTCGCCGTGCAACGGGACGGAGGTGCTGTCGTTCTGAGTGACCACGGCGTTGCCGTCGCCGACGTTGAGAGTCACGGCGCCCTGCGGCCCCGCCGGCCATGAGGTTGTGGTGAACCATGGGTAGCTGCCGAGCCCGGCGTCGCAGAGGATCGGTGCCTGCGACGAGTCGGTGCCGGTCCCGTAGTCGTTGGTGGCGCTGAAGCTGCTGCGGTCCTTGACACAGCCACGCTCGTTGCCGTTGACCACCGTGTAGTAGCGGAAGGCGTGGGTGGCTCCGGCCGCCAGGGTGAACGACCCGATGGTCATGGTTCCGTCGCCCGCCAGCGTGCAGCTGGGGGTGGACGTGGTCGTGCAGAACGGGCCGTTGGTGAAGTCGGTGCTGTCGAGTGTGAGGTTGAGCTCGGGGACGTAGCCGCTGTCCAGCGTGTCCTTTCCCGAGGTGACCGACATGCTCACCGTCTGCGGGTTGAAGATCTTGAGGCCGAAGCCGATCTCGACGCCGCGGGAGTAGGGGATGCTGTTGTCGGACGCCAGCGTCCGCGTGTACTTCTGCACGCTTGGCGGCGCGTTGAGGATGAAGGTGTTGGACTGCGCGGTGGGGCCGTTGCCGACGCTGTTGGTGGCGTAGACGGTGGCGTAGTACGAGGAGCCGTTGGTGAGGCCCGTCACGGTGGCGGTCAGGCAGGTGCCGCAGACCTGGACGGTGCCGCCCACCGCGCTGCCGCTGGACGTGTACGCCTGCACGGTGTAGGCGGTGATGGTGGCTCCGCCGTTGGCGGCGGCGGTCCAGGTGATGGTGGCGATGTTCTTGCCGGGGGTCCCGGTCACTGAGCCGGGCGCGCCTGGGACGGTCGGGCCGCCGGTCTCGGGCAGCAGCGGGATGGCGACGCCCCCCGAGGCGTTCACCGTTGCCGAGACGGGACTGATCGATGACAGCGAAGGCGCTGCGGGTGTCACCGCATGCGCCGGAGCCAGGGCGACGCGCGCTTCTGTGCTTGTGGTGCCGAAGCTGCTCGACGCCGTGATGCCAATTGAGGTGATGAGCGCACCAGCGCCACGCAACACGACG
Organism: Candidatus Angelobacter sp.; assembly: GCA_035569495.1. Classification (GTDB taxonomy): domain Bacteria; phylum Chloroflexota; class Dormibacteria; order Aeolococcales; family Aeolococcaceae; genus DASRDZ01. Next base: position 18,283 of record DATMMX010000047.1, read on the forward strand.
GACGTGCAGGCGGAGCAAGCAACCTGACTGGACACCACGTTGCCCGCCACGTCGTACCCGGTGACGTCGTACCGCGCGACGCCGAGCGCGACGCTGTTCACCGGGCTCGTCCAGCGAACCTGGACGCCCGCCGCGCCCGCCGACGCCGCCAGGCCACCGGGCGCGCTCGGCACCAGGCTGGGCGGCACGGCGGTGGCCACGGCCGCCGATGCCGTCGCGGCCGTGTCGCTGCGGGCACCGCCGGTCTGCGACCAGACACTCACGGTCAGGTGATGGCCGGCGACCAGCCCGAAGAACCACGCGCTGCTGTCGTGGGTGATGACGCTCTGCGAGGTGTTGGCGTCGGTGTCGCTGAGGGTGACCAGGGAGCTCACGATCGGGTTGCCGGGCTGCGTCGGCGGCGGCGTCCATGTCACCAGCGCGCTGCTGGTGCCGGTGACGACGCTCACCGCCGACGGTGGGAGCGGCGTTGCGTCGCTCTCGGCGACCGCCGCGGTGTGGTACGTCACGTCGAGCTCGGGAACCATGGTGCCGTCGCTGACGCCGGGCCCGGCGAAGCTGAAGCCTCCGCTCAGTCCATGCTCGTCGGCCGCCTGCAAGGTCACGCCGGTGTTGCGTGCCGTGCCGTTCACCCAGCGCTGCACCAGTGACGCGACGTCCCAGGTGACGGTCGTCGCCGCCGGCGCCACGTGCTGCGTCGCCACCGACCCGCCGGTCATCGCGGCGATCGCCGAGGCCTTGCTCGACGGACCGACGAGGCCGTTCAGCGCGTGCACTTCGACGTCCGCACCTTGCGCGCAGGCGACTCCGGCGCAGGCGATCACGTGGGCTGTCAACGTGGCGCTGTCGATCACCGCGCCGCCGGGCAGCGACGACGTATCGAAGCCGACCACCCCGCGCTGCACCAGGGCGCCGTCCTGGGGATCCGGCTGCGCCGTGGCGTTGAGCACGCCGGCGGCGGAGAGGGTGCACGCGGTGCAGGCGTCGCCGGCGAGGGTCACGGTTCCGGAGACGCCGTGCTGTGCTGAGGTGAGCGACAGGTCGATGCCGAGCGTCGACGGCGTCGCCGCGGTCGCGCCCGTGGCGGCGGGCGCGGTCACGGTGATGGTGGTGCCGCCCGCGGCGGTCGAGGCGGAGAGCGCAACGGCGCTCGCATCGCGCGACGTGCTGCCCCGTGCCATGGCGGCGGCCACCGCGAGTCCGGCGCCGTTGATGGTCTGCGCGAAGGCGACCGAGCCGTCGGGCTGCAGCGACGCGGCGCCGAGCTGGTGCCCGGCGTCGGCGACCGTGAGGGTCAGCGAGGTGGGCGCGTTGCCCGCCAGTCGGGCCACGTCGAGATGCACGCCGTCGCGGGTCACGTGGCTGGTGACGGTGGCCAGCGGGTCGCCGGTGTACGACACGCCGTCGACGTTGGCGGCCGCCGACGATCCGGCCACGCCACCGACACCCACAGTAATCGCACCGCCGGGCGCAGACAGGGAGACCACCTGTGCAAGGTTGCTGCCAAGGTGGACAGGAACGACGTGGTCCGGCGCGCTTGCTGCGTCGCCGGCTGCGGTGCCTGCGCCCACCCAGGCATCGACCGCCTGCCAGCGCCCCTCGGCGCTGCCGGGACGGAACATCGGCGCTCCGAAGAGCTGTGCCGTGTCCGACCCCGGGCCGTGCACCGTGTGCGCCAGCGCTGTCCACGCCTGTTCGTCCGCCGGAAGCTGCGGGTCGGGTGCCGGGCCACGCGCGTCGGCGGGCGGCGCCAGCGGCTTCTGGTAGTTGGTCGGCAGGTCGACCAGGGGTGGCTGCTGCCAGGGAGCCGGGCTGGTCGCCGCCAGCGACCCGACGGGGACCGCGGAGGCGATCACCGATGTGAGCGAGAGCGCGCCGGCGAAGAGCGTGCGCCAGCGGCGCGGCGAGCGCCCCGCACGAGGGTTCACGGCGTGGTCGCGGTTGATCATTGGTAGCTCCCCGCGTCGCCGAGACCGACGACCTGTCCCATTCCTCTCGCGAACCACATGCCGTGGCCCACCAGCGTCAGCGCTCCGCCGACGACGTCGTTGCCGGGGATGCGCCCGGCCCATGACCCGAGATACCCGCTCGCTGAGCCGAAGGGGAAGACCCCGCCGTCCTTGCCGATCAGGAAGTAACCCTGCGCACTGCCCGGCGGTGTGATCACCGCGGTGATCGGGTAGTTGAGCTGGATGTTGCCGGCGCTCCCGCAGCCGCATGCGTCGCCGAACGGCCAGACACCGCCGTTGGCCTCGACGATCCAGTAGCCGTTGCCGCTGGGCGAGGCCGCCATGCCGACGATGTCGGTGAGCAGAGGCGAGTGGTTGCCCAGGCCGCCGTAGGTGTGGTTGACGGCGTCGCCGTAGGGCCAGATGCCGCCGTCCTGCTCGACGAGCCAGTAGCCCTGGCCGGACGCGGTGGAGGCGATGCCGACGATGTCGTTGGCGCCGGTGTCGTAGGTGCCGCCGTAGCAGCCGGCGTCCCCGTAGTTCCACACCATGCCGCGCCGTTCGACGATCCAGTAGCCGCGACCCGACGGCGTCATCGCGACGGCGGCGGCGGTGGTCTGGACGTTGTTGGCTGCGGAACCGAAGAAGGGTGCGTCGCCGTAGGTGAAGATGCCGCCGTCATCGCGGAGCAGCCAGTAGCCGTTGCCATCGGGCGTGGCCGCGATTGCCATGGTGTTGTGCGTGTACGTACCGGTGCCGGGTCCCTGGCTGCACGCGCTGCCCGTCGGAACGCTGCGGATGTGCAGCACGCGTTCGACGGCATGGCGGGTTGGAGGCAGAAGCAGCAACACGAGCAGTGCGGCAAGTGCCACCGCGACAGCTCGCCGGCGCTTCGACGTCAGATGAAGCGTGGTCGACGCATCCGCGAGCACGTCGAAATACCCTGGCATCGGTGCCTCCCCCTCAGTGCGACCCCTTTCCTCTCAGGTCGATCGCGGGAATGTACATGGTGAGATGTCGCTGGGCACAACAAGCGATGCCAAGACATGTGCACACTGGTAAAAGACTGGGCCTCGGTGGCCGGAGCACGGGGGTGCGCCGCCTTGGCCGGCACAATCGCAGCAGGCGTTTGCCGCCCTTCATCTTCTGTTGCGCCGCTGTGGCCCGACCCTGATGCATTTGCATCAGGGCGCTCCACCAACGCTCGCTGCGGCAGAATGCGGACATGGCTGAGGCAGTCGAACTGACCCGCATCTCGCCGCGGTTCTGGACGGCGCGGCAGGTGCTCATTGCGCTGTGTGCCGTGCCGGGCCTGCTGGCGGCGATCGGTGGCGGGGCCGCGCTGGCCGCCAACGGGCAGGCCGCCGCGGCCGCAATCGTCGTCGTCGCCGGGGTGGCGGCGGTCGCGGCGGTGTGGACGATCGAGAGAGGCCGCTACCGGACGTGGGGGTATGCGGAGCGGGACGACGACCTGGTGGTCAGCCGGGGCCTGATGTTCCGGCGGCTGACCGTGGTGCCGTACGGGCGCATGCAGCTCATCGACGTGACCGCGGGGCCGCTGGCGCGCATCTTCGGCATCGCCACCGTGCAGATGCACACCGCGGCGGCGGCGAGTGATGCGCGCATCCCCGGGCTGGAGCGCGAGGATGCGGAGCGGCTGAGAGATCGGCTGGCGGCGATCGGCGAGGCGCGGGCGACGGGGCTGTGAGCGAACCGGCGGACGCGCTGCCGCAGGAAGGGGAGTGGCGGCGGCTGAGCCCCTTGTCGCCGGTGGTGCGTGCGGGGGCGGCGGTGCTCGGTTTGGCGGTCATCCTTCCCAACCTGGTCGCCAACGGGCTCGACCCGCGCAGGCCGGGGCAGCGGGTTGTCGCCATCGCGGTCCCCATCGCGGTGCTTGCGCTCTCCATAGTCGCCGCGGTGGTGTCGTGGCTGGTGACGCGCTGGCGCATCGCGCAGGGGAACCTGCAGATCGAGACGGGCCTGATCCGGCGGCAGTCGTTCCGCGTGCCGCTGTCGCGCATCCAGGCGATCGACGTGGTGGCGCCGCTGACCGCGCGCCTGCTCGGGCTCGCCGAGGTGCGCATCGTGTCGGCGGGACGTGGCGAGGAGCACGCGCGCCTCGCCTACCTGCGCACCGAGCAGGCCAACGTGATCCGCTCGCAACTCCTTGCCCTGGCCCACGGGCTCACCGCCGACACGCCCGAGCCGCAGTCCTATCCACTGCTGCACGTTCCACCGCAACGCCTCGCCGCCGCGCTGATGCTCCGGGGTGCGACGCTGCTGCCGCTGAGCGCACTCGTCGTGCTCATCGGTATCGGCGTCGCGGTCAGCTCGGCGCGCGAGGGCATCAGCGCGCTGCTGGGCGGTGTCTTCGCCGGGCTGTTCGTGCACATCGTTTCGGTGGTGCAGGCGTTCAATGCGGAGTTCGACTTCCGCATCAGCGAAGGCCCGGACGGTTTCCGGCTCGACCGCGGGCTCCTGCAGACCCGGCACGAGACCATCCCCTTCGGTCGCATCCAGGCGGTGCGCATCGTCGAGCCGTTGCTGTGGCGTCCGTTCGGCTGGTGCAGGCTGGAGGTCGACGTGGCCAGGCAACATGTCTCCCGCCGCGCCGACAACGCGGCGCACGTGGTCGCGCGCGTCCTGGTGCCGGTGGCGGCGCGCGAGCACGTGATGTTCGTGCTGGCGCGAGTCATCCCGGGCGCAACACCGGTGCCGCCCGCAAGCGCCAAGGCGCCGCGACGCGCACGACTCAAGGCGCCACTCTCGGCGCACCTGCTCGCCGCATGGGACGACGGGAGCAACCTCTACGCGCGCACCGGCCGGGTGACGGCGTCGACGGTGATCCTGCCGCTGAGCAAGTTGCAGAGCGTGCACATATCGAGCGGGCCGGTGCAGCGCGCGTTGCGACTCGCGTCGCTGCACGGCGTCACCGCGGGACACCGGTGGTCAGGGCGCGCGCTGTGTCGCGACGAACACGAGGCCACGGAGATGCTGTGGCGGCTCATCGACATGGCGAGGGCGGCGCGCCGACCGGCGTGATTCAGTCGTCGTCGCCGGTCGCGAGTGGGGGCGCCGGGGGCTTGGGTGGTGCGCGGAACGGGTCGAGCGCCCGCCCCCGGTCGGCGCTGTACGGCGAATAGACGAAGCTGCCGAACGCGCTCCACATTGCGCGCTCCTCCGCGTCGGTGGCGGGCAGCTCCAATCCTGCGGCTGCGGCGAGCGGAACACGTCCGAGATTGACCAGCGCCTGCACCGTGCTGCGCCAGTAGGGCACGCTGGCGACGGCGCCCACGTAGCAGAGGCAGGCGAACAGCGGCAGCAGCGCGGCGACCACGAGCACACCGACCGGCACGGTGCGGTCGTCCCCCCACCGCACCACGACCGCGGCGAAGCTGCATACGCTGAGCAGCAGCGCCGACCAGAGCAACGCCACGAAGAAGTCGACGGATGCACGGGCGCGGTCGATCTCGTCGCCGAGTCCCTTGGGGGTGACGAAGCCCAGCTCGGACCAGAAGATCTGCGAGTCGAGACCGTAGTGGTTGTCGCCGTACATCTCGAAGGCGCGCAGACCGTTCTGCAGCAGGGTGGGGCCGACGTCCCCGTCGTCGTCGGGATAGACGCGCCAGCGCTCGTACAATCGAGCGCGCAGCAGCGTCTGCTCCGCTGGGGTCTTGTCGTACGCATCCCACAGCTTCTGCTTGCGAGCCAGGTGGCGCTGACGTCCCGCTTCGAACCAGCTCTGCCGCCACAGCAGATAGCCTTCGAGCACCTGGTACATCGGCGTCGAGATGGCGTTGCCGGTGATCGCCAGGGTGACCACCAGCGCGCCGGCGACGAGCGAGCGGGTGGTGGTGTCCCACGACGCGATGCCGTGCAGCATCGCCGTGTGCTCGACGGACGGGAGCACCACCAGGCCGAGGAAGCCGACCACCAGGCCGGCGGGGAGGAACCACGCGATCAGCAGTCCCCAGCTGCCGCCGGTGAATCCCTTGAGGAGATCGGTCACCGCTCAGCGGTCGCGCACGAGGGTCGAGGCGTGGCCGGGTGGTCCCGGCGGACCGGGCGGGCGGGGGCCGAGCGGCTGCGGCTTGGGTCGCGCGACAGCGGTGAGCCTGGGGCCGCCAGGTGGCGGCGGAGGCGGCGGCGGAGGCGGCTTGCGTGGCCCCGGTGGCGGCTTCCCGCTGTTTTCCTGCTGGCCCTGCGCGTTCACCGCGAACGCCACGTCGACAACGGTCATCGGCAGCCCGCCCATGTTTGCAAACGTCCGATAGGTGCCCGAGGTATGCGCCGCCGCCGCGCCAAAGTCAAGCCCCGCGGCGCTACGCGGTGACCGACGCCCGCGTCTCCATCCCCGCGCACCGCGCCCGCAGCTGCGCCCCCGGCCCCACCGCGACGATCTGCAGCGGCGTCCCCAGCAGTACTAACGATCGCGGCGGCAGGTGCGCCCCCATCGCCGACAGGTGCGCGCGCAGCCAGGACAGCGACGCCTCCACGCCGCCGGACATGGCAAACGGCGCGCCGCCGTCGACGACCACGCCGTCCACCTCCAGCTCCAGCCACGCATCCGCCGGCAACGCAGAGGGCGCCGGCGAAACGTCGCGGGGCAGCACCACCCCCGCGTGCACCGCGTTGTTGGCGATCACCTCGGCGAGCGTCGGCGGCGACCCGCGCAGCACGAAGTCGTGCAGCTCGATCACCGGGAACACGCGCGCCACCGCGCCCGCATCGTCGAGCACCGCGCCGACCTCCGCCTCCACGGCGAGATTGGTGAAGCGCGACGCCGCCACCCACGCCCCGCTCGGCCGCAGCTCGTCGCGCCACAGGTGGCCGCTCACCGGCCCCGGCGCGCCCAATTGCGACGCCACGTCCGCGCCGGTGAAGCCCACCTTGTACCCCGCCAGCGTCTCACCGTCGGCCACGCGCAGCCGCGCCACCACGCGCTGCACCGCGTACGCGTCCTCGACGGACAGGAGCGCGCCCGCCGCGAACACCGTCCCCGGCGAGCCGCGCCGGTAGTCGGCGAGCTGACGCTCGGCGAGGTCGAGCACCTGGGTGGGGTCGAGCGGAGACCGGAAGCTCATCAGCGCGCAATTGCACACCACCGGGACGCTCTCGCGCCCGCCCCGCGCGGTGTGGCAGGCTGCACAACATGGAGCACGTACGCCTTGGATCGACCGGCCTGAAGGTGTCGCGGATCTGCCTGGGCACGATGACCTTCGGCCTGCAGACCGACGAGCCCACCTCGCGCGCCATCCTCGACCGCGCCACCGAGGCGGGGGTCACCTTCATCGACACCGCCGACGTCTACCCGCTGGGCGGCGGCGTGGAGACGGCCGGACGCACCGAGGAGATCATCGGCCGCTGGCTGGAGGGCCGGCGCGAGCGGGTGGTGCTGGCCAGCAAGTGCGTCATGCAGGTGGGCCCGCGGCCGTGGGACCAGGGCGCCAGCCGCCGCCACGTCCTCGACGCGGTGCACGCCTCGCTGCGGCGCCTGCGCACCGACTGGATCGACCTCTACCAGCTCCACGCCTACGACCCCGACACGCCGGTGGACGAGACGCTCGAAGCGCTCGACGTGCTGCTCCGCAACGGCGACGTGCGCTACATCGGCTGCTCCAACTGGCCGGCCTTCCGCGTCGCCAAGGCGCTCGGCCGCAGCGACGTGCTGCGCGTCGGGAAGTTCGCCTCGGTGCAGCCGCGCTACAACCTGCTCTTCCGCGAGATGGAGCGCGAGCTGTTCCCGCTCTGCGAGGAGGAGGGGCTGGGGGTGATCCCCTACAACCCCATCGCGGGCGGCATGCTCTCGGGCAAGCACCAGCGCGGCGGCCCCACCGCGGGCACCCGCTTCAGCCTGCCCAACGCCGGCGACCTCTACCAGCGCCGCTACTGGCAGGACCGCATCTTCGACACCGTCGACGCACTCAAGAACGTCGCCGACGAGGCGGGCATGGCGTTGCCGACGCTGGCGGTGGCCTGGGTGCTGCACCAGCCGGCGGTGACCGCGCCCATCGTTGGCGCCAGCCGCCCCGAGCAGCTCGACCAGACCCTGGCCGCGGTGGACGTCCGCCTCGACGAGCCGCTGCTGCGCAGGCTGGACGAGCTGACCAGGGAGTACCGCCGGGGCGACTGGGACCGCTAGCGCCGCCCGCGCGCCGCGCGCCCCGCGATGTATGCGAACATCCGCATATGGCAATAGGTGCACAAGTGGAGGCCGCACCCAGCGAGCCCGTGGTCGCCACCGCGGTCGAGCTGCTCAAGGCGCTGGCCAGCACCGCGCGGCTCACCCTGGTGCTCGAGCTGGCCCGCGGCGAGCGCTGCGTGCACGAGCTGGTCGCGGCCACCGGGATGACCCAGCCGCTCGTCTCCCAGCACCTGCGCGTGCTGCGCGGAGCCGGCGTGGTCGCCGGGCGCCGCCGCGGCCGCGAGATCGCCTATGCCCTCAGCGACGACCACCTGGCCCACATCGCGGCCGACGCAGTCCGCCATTCCGAGGAGCTCCACCGATGACCGAGCATTCCGTCCACACCGAGCACGGGCACGCCCACGGGCCCGACTGCGGCCACGCCGCGGTCGAGCACCAGGGCCACACCGACTACATCCACGAGGGCCACGCCCACGCCGAGCACGAGGGCCACTGGGACGAGTGCCCGCTGCCCCACGCCGAGCACGCCGCCCACGAGCACCAGCACGGCGAGGGCTGCGGCCACCAGTCCGTGCAGCACGAGGGCCACACCGACTACGTGCACGGCGGCCACCGCCACTTCGCGCACGCGGGGCACTGGGACGAGCACTGAGCTGACCGGCGGGCGTCGCTCCACGCGGCGCCCGCCCCGCCCCAGCGTCGAGGCGGTCCCTGACGACGCCGCCCTGCACGCCGCGGTCGGCGCGCAGCTGCAGCGCCACGACGTCCGCTACACCCCGCGCCGCCGCGCCCTGGTGCGCGCCCTCAGCGCCGCCGGGCAGCCGCTGACCATCCCCGAGCTGGTCGCCGCGGTGAGCACCGTGCCGCAGAGCTCGGTGTACCGCAACCTCGCCCTGTTCGAGGGCGCGGGACTGGTCCACCGCATGCCCGGCCCCGGCGACTTCGCCCGCTACGAGCTGGCCGAGGAGCTGATGGGCCACCACCACCACCTGGTCTGCTCCCGCTGTGGCGCGGTCGAGGACGTCGAGCTGCCCCACGACGTCGAGCAGGCGCTGGAGGCGGCCCTGCAGCGGGTCGCCCGCGAGCGCGGCTTCGCGCTGACCTCGCACCGCCTCGACCTGGTCGGCGACTGCACCGCCTGCGAGGCCCCCCGCTCCGCCTGACCCGGCAGCGGCTTACCCTACCCGCTGACGTGACCCTCCCCGGAGCCGTGGAGCTCGCCATCGGCGCTGCGCTGATCGCAGCGGCGCTATATGACCTTTTCCAGTCGGTGGTGCTGCCCCGCCCCGCGGTCGGCCGGGTGCGCATCAGCCCGACCGTGCTCCGGCTCGCCTGGCGGGCCTGGCGAGCGGTGGCGATCCGGCCGCGCCGGCTGCAGCTCCGCGAGGGGGCGCTGGCCACCTTCGCCCCGCTGGCGGTGATCGGGCTGCTGCTGCTCTGGGGCTTCTCCCTCATCCTCGGCTACGGGCTGCTCTACCACGTCCTCGGCGACCAGCTCCAACCGCGCCCGGACGGCTTCGGCACCACAATCTTCTACTCGACCGGGCAGATGCTCTCCTTCTCCGTCGACGGCATCGACGCCCATGGCACCGCCGTCCGCCTGCTCACCGCCATGGAGGCGGCCACCGGCTTCGCCCTCTTCGCCCTGGTGATCAGCCTGCTCTTCTCGCTGTTCAGCGCCTTCCAGCGGCGGGAGAGCGCGGTGGTCGCCCTCGACGCGCTGGCCGGCGCGCCGCCCTCGGGCGTGCAGCTCCTGGAGAACTGCGCCAAGCACCACATGCCCGACCAGCTCGTCGCCACCTTCGCGGAGTGGCGGAGCTGGACGGTGGACGTGCTGGAGAGCCACCTCTCCTACCCGCTGCTCTTCTACTTCCGCTCCAGCCACGACAACGAGGCGTGGTCCAACTCCTTCGGCGCGGTGATGGACGCGGCGTCGCTGGTGATCTGCGCGGTGGAGGGCGGACCGGAGGGACCCGCCCACCTGATGAACAAGGTCGGCGACCACCTGGTCACCGACATCGGGCGCTACTACCGCGTCGACGCCGAACCGTACTCCGCCGTGGAGCGCGAGGAGTTCGTCGAGGCCTGCCGCCGGCTGCGCGACGCGGGCTACGCCGTGCGCGACGGCGAGGAGCCGTGGCACCGCTTCGCCCAACTCCGCTCCGGGTACGCGCCGAGCGTCGACCGCCTCTCCAGGGTGCTCGCCCTGCCGCCCGCGCCGTGGATCGGCGACCGCTCCTACCTGCCCCACCGCGCCGTGCGGCGGCGGCCGCGACGCGCCAAGTAGCCTCGCCTACTGCGCGCTCGCGCCCTGGCGGACGGTGGCGAAGAGGTCGTCCTCGGGATCGCTGCCGTCGTAGGCCGGACGGGCGCGGACGAACTCCTCGGTGCCGAAGATCTCACCGAACATCTCCCGCGGGATCTGCAGGAAGAAGAGGTTGTCCGACTGGCTGGCGTGGGCCTCCAGCGCGGCGCGCTTCTGGCCGGCGTAGGCGCGGCAGTCGACCGAGGCGGCGATCTGCTCGTCGGGCGAGCCGAAGCGCTCGTCGTCGAAGTCGGGCGGCTCCATGCCCATGTCGATCATCGCCTGGCGGAAGAGCGGCAGCCGCGAGCGCCGCACCGTCGGAAAGTAGAGCCGGGCATGCGACTTCGCGGCGTCGAGGGCGGCCACGGTGATGTGGTGGGCCTGGATGTGGTCGGGGTGGCCGTAGAAGCCGAAGTCGTCGTAGGTGACCACCACCTGGGGCTGGTAGCGCTCGATCAGCGCGACCAGCGGCAGCGCGGCCTGCTTGACGGGAATCTGCGCGAACGCGCCTGGCGCGTTGTTTGCGTCCCAGCCCTCCATCCCCGAGTCGTGGAAGCCGAGCATCTCCAGGTGGGTCACGCCGAGCACCCGGGCGCTCTCCGCCAGCTCGCCGCGGCGCAGCGCCACCACCTGCGCCTCGTCGTGGGCGGCGTCCTCGGGCTTGACGCCGCCGGGCCCGTCGCCGAGCTCGCCGTTGGTGCAGGTGACCAGCACCGTGCGCACGCCCTCGGCGGAGTAGCGGGCGAGGATGCCGCCGGTCGACGACGCCTCGTCGTCAGGGTGGGCGTGGACCGCCATCAGGGTCAGGGGTGTCTCGGCCATCGCCCGGCCATCATGCCTCACGGTGACAGGTCGCCGACCGGCGCTTGACCGCCCCTCCGGGCGAATGCTTCACTCTTGTCGCTGCGGGGGGCTAGGAAGCGGATTCGCCTGGTGCAGGAGATCGTCCCTCTGTGACCATCAACCCCGACGCGCCGGCGCGGCGCCTCCAACAGAGCTACGAGATCATGCTGGACAGCCTCCTGGACGAGGTCATCCAGCTCGACGACAACGGCTACGTGCTGACCTGGAACCGCGGCGCGGAGCGGCTCAAGGGCTGGACCGCCGAGGAGGCGATCGGCCAGCACGTCTCCGCCTTCTACACCGACGAGGACGTGCGCGGCGGCCTCGCCGAGCGCGAGCTGCGCAACGCCGGCGAGGCGGGCCGCTACGAGACCGAGGGCTGGCGCATCCGCAAGGACGGCAGCCGCTTCTGGGCCAGCATCGTGATCACCGCCATGCGCGACCCCAACGGCGAGCTGCTCGGCTTCGTCAAGATGTCGCGCGACCAGACCGAGCGGCGCGCCGCCGACGAGCTGATCCGCCGCCAGCGCGACGAGATCCTCGAGCTCTCGACGCCGGTGATCCAGGTGTGGGACCGCGTCCTCGCCCTGCCCATCATCGGCACCCTGGACAGCAATCGCGCCGGCCGGCTGACCGAGGGGCTGCTCGCCAAGATCGCCGACCTCGAGGCCGAGTTCGTCATCCTCGACATCAGCGGCGTGCCCACCATCGACACCCAGGTCGCCCAGCACCTGCTCAAGACGGTGCACGCGGCGCGGCTGATGGGCGCGACCAGCATCCTCAGCGGCGTGCGTCCGGAGACCGCGCAGGCGATGGTGCACCTGGGCATCGAGCTGGGCACCCTGCGCAGCCGCAACACACTGCGCGACGCGCTGCAGCTCGCGTTGCAGATGATCTCCGCGTCGAGCAACGGCGTGGTGCGGCACGCGGAGGCGCTGACGCCGTGAACGAGGCCTCCGTCCCCATCCTGCGCATCGGCGGCAACGTGCTGATCTCGCTGCAGAGCGACCTCGACGACACCGCCGTGGTGGCGATCGAGTCGGCGATCATGCGCGAGGTCTCGCGCAGCCGCACCACCGGAACGCTGATCGACGTCAGCGGGCTGGCCATGGTCGACTCCTTCATCGCCCGCGTGATCGCGCGCATGGCGGCGATGACCCGGCTGCTCGGCGCCGAGACGGTGATCGTCGGCATCCAGCCGGCGGTGGCCATCACCCTGGTGGAGATGGGCGTGTCGATGGCCGACCTGCACACCGCGCTCAACGCGGAGCAGGGGATGGCCATGCTGCAGCGCCTGCTCGACGGCCGGCCGGCGCGGGCGGGAGAGGCGGCGTCGCCCGCGATGCGGTGAGCGCGGTCATCGAAGTCGCCATCCCGACCGTCGTCGACATCGCCACCGAGGCGGACCTGCTGCGCGTGCGCACCGCGTTGCGCCAGCACGCGGTGGCGGCGGGGTTCGGCATCGTCGACCAGACCAAGCTGGTGACGGCGGGCAGCGAGCTGGCCCGCAACGTTCTGCGCTATGCGAATCGCGCGGCCGCCAACCTGCGCGTCGAGGCCGTGCAGTCGGCGGGGCGGACCGGGCTGCGCGCGGTGTTCACCGACCAGGGACCGGGGATCGCCGACCTCGACGCCGCGCTGGGCGACGGCTTCAGCACCGGCGGGACGCTGGGACTGGGCCTGCCCGGCGCGCGGCGACTTGTAGACGAGTTCGACATCAACTCCGCGCCGGGCGCGGGGACGCGCGTGGCCATCACCAAATGGAAGCGCTGACCCAGGCGCCGCACCTGATGCTGGCGGTGGTGCACCCGGAGGACGTTGGGGCGGTGCGGCGCCGGGTATCGCGCATGGCCGCGGACTCGGGGGTGGAGGGGGCGCTGGTGCCCAAGCTGGAGCTGGTGGTCACCGAGCTGGCCACCAACCTGGTGCGCCATGCTGCGGGTGGCGGCTCGGTTCTGGCCAGGGTTGACGGCAACGGCGGGGTCGAGGTGCTCAGCGTCGACGGCGGGCCGGGCATCCGCGACGTGTCGCTGGCGCTGAGCGGCGACGGGGCAGGGGGTGGTGCTGATGGCGGACTCGGCTGCGGTCTGGCGGCGGTGCGGCGGCTGGCGGATGACTTCGACGTGTACACCGCCTGGGGGCGCGGCACGGTTGTGCTGGCACGGTTTTCGCCCGATGTCGAGGCTGCGCCCCTGCGCCGCTGGGGGGGTGTGTCGGTCGCGCTCGACGGCGGCGAGGAGTGTGGCGACGGCTGGGCGATCGCCGAGTCGGACGGACGCACCACCGCGCTGGTGGTCGACGGGTTGGGCCACGGCTCCGGCGCGGCGCCGGCGGCGCGGGCGGCCACCACTGCGTTTCTCGACGATGCCGACGGCGACCTCGAAGCGCTCGCCCACCGCATCCACGCCGCGATGCGCGCAACGCGCGGCGGTGCCGCGGCGCTGTGCCGGCTCGACCCGCGGCGGCGCAGCGCGGAGTTCGTCGGCGTCGGCAACGTGGCCGGCCGCCTGCTCGGCGGCGAGGGCTCGCAGATGATGCTGTCCCACAACGGCACCCTGGGCACCGAGCTGGCACCACCGCGGATCCGGCGCATGAGCTACGCGCTCGACGGCGCCGGCGCGCTGGTGATGAGCAGTGACGGCGTCCGCGACGGCTTCGAGCTGAGCGCGCACCCGGGGTTGCTGGAGCACGACCCGCTGGTGGTGGCCGCAGCGATTCACAGTGCGTGCAGCCGCGGCACCGACGACGCCACCGTGGTGGTGGTCCGGCCCATGGCGGAGGACGCGGCATGAACGCGGACGACGAGCTGCGCGCCAGCCGCGCCCAGGTGGACGAGCTGACCAACGAGCTGGAGGAGACCAACCGCGGCCTGGTCGCGCTGTATGCGGAGCTGGAGGCGGCCAAGGAGGCGGCGGAGGCGGCGACCGGCGCCAAGGGCGCCTTCCTGGCCAGCATGAGCCACGAGATCCGCACCCCGATGAACGCCATCATCGGGCTGACCAGCCTGCTCCTCGACACCGAGCTCGACGCCGAGCAGCGCGAGTACGCGGAGACGGTGCGCAGCGCCGGGGACCACCTGCTGGCGCTGATCAACGACATCCTCGACTTCTCCAAGATCGAGGCGGGCAAGCTGCCGCTGGAGCCGGTGGCCACCGATCTCGCGCTGGTCATCGAGGAGGCGCTCGACCTGGTGTCGGGACGCGTCGCGGGCACCGGCGTCGAGCTGGTCTACGAGATCGGCGAGGGCGTGCCCGCGGCGGTGTCGATCGACACCGGACGGCTGCGCCAGGTTCTGGTCAACCTTCTCAGCAACGCGGTGAAGTTCACCAGCGAGGGCGAGATCGTCGTCACCGTCGACGCGCCTGCCGTGGCGGGCGACGGCGTGCGCGAGCTGCGCTTCTCGGTGCGCGACACCGGCGTCGGCATCCCCGAGGATGGGCTGCACCTGCTCTTCCAGCCGTTCAGCCAGCTCGACAGCTCGACCACCCGCGCGCGCGGCGGAACCGGGCTCGGCCTGGCCATCTCGCGGCAGCTCTGCGAGCTGATGGGCGGGCGCATCTGGGTGGAGTCGACGCCCGGCGAGGGCTCGGTGTTCCGCTTCACGGTGCGGGCGCGCGAGGTGTCGCTGCAGCCGGCGAACGCGTTCGGCGACCCCACCGGGACGCGCGTGCTGTTGGTGGACGACAACCCCACGCACCTGCGCATCCTCCACCACCTCACCGAGCGCTGGGGCATGGTGCCCACCGAGTTCAGCACCGCGGTGCAGGCGCTGCGCTGGGTCGAGGCGGGCGGGCGGTTCGACGTCGCGCTGATCGACTACCAGATGCCCGGCGTCGACGGCGTCGAGCTGGCGCGACGGCTGCGCGCCATGCATCCCGAGCAACGGCTGCGCCTGGTGCTTCTCTCGTCGGTCGGTGCCGCCCGCGTCGCCCAGGACCGCGACGCGGCCTTCGACGCGGTGCTGAGCAAGCCGATCAAGCAGTCGCAGCTCCACGATACCCTGGCCGGCCTGCTCGCCGGCGGTCGCGTCCCCGCGCGCCGCGCCGCCGAGCCGGTCTTCGACAGCGGCGTCGCCGAGCGCCACCCGCTGCGCATCCTGGTGGTCGAGGACAACCCGGTCAACCAGCGCGTCGCCCTGCGCCTGCTGGAGCGCTACGGCTACCGTCCCGACGTCGCCGCCAACGGCGCCGAGGCCGTCGACGCGGTGATGAAGCTGCCCTACGACCTGGTCTTCATGGACGTGCAGATGCCGGTGATGGACGGCATCGAGGCGACCCAGACGATCCGCCGCCTGCAGCCGGAGGGGGAGGGGCCGCGCATCGTCGCCATGACCGCCGACGTGATGAACGACGACCGCGACCGCTGCCTGGCCGCCGGCATGGATGCCTTCGTGCCCAAGCCGGTGCGCGCCGAGTCGCTGCTGGCCGTGCTGGAGAGCGAGCCGTCGCGCGAGCTCAACGGCGCTGCGGCCGAGGGCGCAGGCGGTGTGCTCGACGCCTCCGCCATTGCCGACCTCGTCGAAACCCTGGGCACCGAGAGCGGCGCGGTGGACGACATCATCGACACCTACCTGCAGACGGCGCCGCGGCTGATCGAGGCCATGGTCGGCGCGGCCCGCGACGGCGACGCCGCCGCCCTCGGCTTCGCGGCGCACACCTTCCGGGCGTCGTGCGGCATCGTCGGTGCGACCCGCGCCGCCCGCGTGTGCGCGCTGCTGGAGGAGCAGGCGCGCGCAGGCGTCCTCGCCGGCGCGCTGGACCGCGCCCTGCAGGTCGAGCAGATGCACCGCCGTGTGAGCGACGAACTCTCCGCAGTGCACCCCAGGGTGTAGGCGGCTCTACGGCAGCCGCCACAGCTCGACGCCGGCCACGGTGGCGACGCGGACGTAGCCGTGCTCGCCCAGGTGCGCAGCGGCCGTGACGTAGCCGGCGGCGGTGCTCTGCGCGCTCACCCCCGCGCGCCGGTCGATGGCAACCCATTGCGCCCGCCGCCGACTGGGGAACTCGGCGATGGCGGGGCGCTCGGCGAGGTGGGTGAGCAGGTCGCCGGTGGCGGCGACGGAGGCGCCGGGCGGGATGCGCGCGAGCAGCGCGTCGACGGCGGGTGCGCGGTCGAGCCCGTCCAGGTGCACCGCGTCGGGGCCGTGGCCGCCCGGCAGGGGTGAGAGCGCCAGCCAGGTCGCCAGCGCGCCACCGAGCAGCGCGACCGCTGGAACGAAGCGCGGCACATGCGCAGATGACTGCACCCGCTGCCAGCCGAGCATCGCGGCGCACACCAGAAGCGGAGTGGCCTGCAGCGCGTAGTGGAGGCGGAGCCCGCCCTGGTACGGGTCGGCGGCGAGCAGCGGCAGCAGCAGTGCGGGCAGGGAGGCGAGCAGCGCCACAGGGCGGAGCAGCGGAAGGAAGCCCACGCCCGCGAGCGCCATCAGCAGTGCCGGACCCGACGGGGCGGAGACGAGGTGTCCAAGCCAAGTGCCCGGCAGGGTGACGAGATGGGCGAGCACGCCGCCCGCGCTGTCACCGAGGTACGCGTAACGGGCGACGAGGTCGCCGCTTGCGCCGCCACGCACTGCCGGCATGACGCCGAGGACGACCACCGCGCCACCCGCGACGGCGACGCCACCCAGCACCAGCGCGGCGCGACGCCGGTGCACGACCAGCGCGATCACCGCGATGCCAAGCGTGACCAGCGCACCGTCCTCCTTGCAGAGCATTGGCGCGACGCCCGCGAGCAGCAGCAGCAGCGTGTCCCCTCGCGCGGCGCCGAGCAGGGCGACGAAGACGAACGGCACCGCCAGGGCCTCGGTGTGGAAGTCGAAGCCCAGCGCACGTGCGATCCCCACCTGGAGGAGGTACGCCGCGCACACCACCAGCGGCCGCACGCCGCCGCCCAGCCAGCGCCGGGCCAGCGCCCACAGTGGGACCACCGCGCCGCCGAGGGCGAGCGCCTCCGCGCCGAGCAGCCACAGCGGCGTGGCGTGCAGCCGGTACAGGGGGACGAAGAGGTTGAGCGCCGGCTCGAAGTGCTGTCCGAGGAACGGGTAGCTGAGCAGCGAGGAGCGCAGCCCGTCGCCCCGGGCGCCGTTCCACACCACCTGGTCGAAGAAGGCGAGGTCGTACGCCGAGCTGTGGTAGGTCGCGAAGCGCAGCCAGGCGATGGCGAAGAACAGCGCCGAGGCGCCGGTTGCAGCCAGCAGTGGCCAGAACAGGGATCGCGCCGCGAGCCGCGAGCTGATCGGCGAGACGCGCGACCAGCGCAGCCGCAGCGTGGCCGCCGCGCTCACGACGCCTGCTCCGCGAGCCCACCGATCCGCAGCGCTTCGAGGCAGTCGAGCGTGCGCGGCGCGCGGTGCGCGGCGCACTCCACGTCCGCCTGCAGGCGATCGAGGTCCGCGAGTGTGTCGAGGTCGTACCAGGGCTCGGTGACGGCGATCTCCAGACCGCAGCGCAGCGCAGCGGCGCGAGTCTGCGTTGCAACCCGCTCGGTGCCCCAGGCGATGCCGCCGTCGAGCCAGGCAAGGCCGTGCAAACGCCAGGAGTGGCGGCGCATGGCGAGCGCGACGAATCCGCCATCTTCGGCAGGAACCATCGCCGCGCCGCGGCGCGCCGCGGCGTCGACGCAGGCGAGCAGCAGGCGGTGGGGGAGCGAGGGGCTGTCAGTCCCCACCAGCACGGCACACCCGGCACCCGTGACGAACGCCGCCTGCAGCGCCGCCGCGATGCGGCCGCCCAGATGCGTCGCCGGCTGCGCGACCACCACAGCATCGACTCCGAGCGCCCGCGCCGCGAGGACCGCGGCCGCATCAGGAGACACCGCCAGCACGCGCGGCCCCGGCCACGGCCATGCCAGCGTGTCGGCGACGAAGGCGCGGTGCACACGATGCGCGGCATCCACGCCCAGGTCCGCGGCGAGTCGCGACTTGCCCTCCCCCCGCCGCGGCCAGCGCATCAACACCGCCATCGCGGCGTCGCTCATCGCCGCGACACGCGCTGCCAGAGCAGCGTGGCGACGATGCCCGCACCGGCCTCCACCGACCCCCGCAGGTTGCCGCTCACCTTGGAGCGCCCCGCGACCCGCCGCCGGTACCCAACCTGGACCTCGCAGATCCGCGCACCGCGCCGGGCTGCGCGCGCCAGCAGCGACGCCGGCCAGGCGAACCGCGAGCCCGGCATCGACAGCGCCCGCAGCGTCGAACCCCGCACCGCCCGGTAGGGCCCGAGGTCGGTGAGCCGCACACCGTAGAGCGCGCGCAGCAGGAGCAGCGCGAGCGCGTTGCCACAAGCCTGGTGCCACGGCATGCTCCCCGGCTCGCGCAGCGCGGTGCGTGAGCCGCACACGACGTCGGCGGTGCCCGAGCGGATCGGCGCCACCAGCCGGGGGATCTCCTCGATCGGCATGCTGCCGTCGCCGTCGACGAAGACGACCATCTCCGCCAATCCCACCGCGGCGACGCCGGCCAGGCACGCATGCCCGTAGCCGCGCCGCGGCTCGCGCACGACGCGTGCCCCCGCCGCTGCCGCCACCGCCCCGGTTAGGTCACGGCTGCCGTTGTCCACGACGACCACGAGGTCGGCGACGAGCAGCGCCGCGGCCACAACGGTGCCGATCGCCCCCGCCTCGTCGCGCGCCGGGATGACCACGGCACAGCCGGCGATCCGCTCCATGCCGGTGCATGCTCGCGGCCGCCGATGACCGCCGTGTGACGCGCGCTCAGTACACGAGCGCAGGTCATCCCCCGGTAACCGACCCGCCGTAGACTGCGGTCCACCATGGAGCCCCAAGCCCGCCCGGTGCCCGGCGGGACCGAGCCGGCCGTCCTGCCCATCCTGGTGGTGGACGACGACGTCAAGATCGTCGCCCTGGTGCGCACCTACCTGGAGCGCGAGGGTTTCCCCGTCGTCGAGGCCCACGACGGGCTGCGCGCCCTCGACGCCATCGAGGCGCACCATCCGCAGCTCGTGGTGCTCGACCTGATGCTGCCCTCGCTCGACGGCATCGGGGTGATGCACCGGGTGCGCCGTCACTCGGACGTGCCCATCCTCATGCTCTCTGCGCGCGGGACCACCGGCGACCGGGTCACCGGCATCGCCGAGGGCGCCGACGACTACCTGCCCAAGCCGTTCTCCCCCGCCGAGCTGGTGGTGCGGGTGCGCGCCATCCTGCGCCGCACGGCCTCCGGCGAGTCGATGCGACGTCCAGGCGATCGCGGCACCTTGCGACTCGGCGACGTGTGCCTCGACCTCGACCGCCACGAGGTGACCCGCGGCGGCAACCCGGTGCCGCTGACCGGCGTCGAGTTCCGCCTGCTCGCCGCGCTGATCGAGGCCGGCGGTCGAGTGCTGACCCGCGAGGTGCTGATCGAGATGCTCTACACGCAGGGCGGCGCCGACGTGTTCGACCGCACCATCGACGTGCACGTCCGCCGCCTGCGTGACAAGCTCGGCGACGACGCCGACAACCCGCGCTACGTCGCCACCGTGCGCGGCGCGGGCTACCGCGCGGCCCGGAGCTAGGACAGGTGCGCCCGCGCCGGATCACCGTCCGCATCGCGCTGGCGGCGTTCGCGGTCGCGCTGGTCGCCACCGCGGTGGTGGTGATCGTCGTCCTCGCCTACGGGCGCAGCACCTTCGACAGCCTGATGGCCCAGCACGGCGCGTCCACCGCGACCTCGCGCCAGATGTTCGACGACAGCGTGCTGCGCGCGGTGCTGCTGGCGCTGGCCGCGGCGGTGGTCGCCAGCGGCCTGGCCGCGGTGGCGGTGGCCTGGCGGGTGGTGCGCCCGCTGCGCCGCATCGACGGTGCGGCGTCCCGCATCGCCGCCGGCGACTACGCGGCGCGCGTCCCCTTCGACGGGCCCCGCGAGGTCGCCCACCTCGCCGACAGCTTCAACCGCATGGCCGAGAGCCTCGAGGAGCAGGAGCGGTTGCGGCGAGAATTGATCGCCAACGCCGCGCACGAGCTGCGCACCCCGCTCACCAACCTGCAGGGCTACCTGGAGGGGCTGCGCGACGAGGTGATCCCGCCGACCCGCGAGATGTTCGCGTCGCTGCACGAGGAGGCCGACCGGCTGGTCCGGCTGGCCCGCTCGCTCGACCAGCTCGCCGAGGGCGACGTGGGCGGCCCCGTGGCCATCGCCGACATCGACCTCAGCACCGCCGTCACCGCCGCGGTGGAGCTGGCCCAGCCCCAGTTCCAGCGCGCCGGGGTGCGGCTGGACGCCGACATCCCCGGCACCGTGATGGTTGTGGCCAACTCCGACCACATCGCCCAGGTCATGCACAACCTGCTGCAGAACGCGGTGCGCTACACCGACCCCGGCCACGACGCGCGGGTGGTGGTGGAGCGCCGCGACGGCAGCGCGCTGGTCCACGTCATCAACGACGGCGCGCCCATCCCCGCCGAGGACCTGCCCCACCTCTTCGAGCGCTTCTACCGGGTCGAGAAGTCGCGCGACCGCGCCCACGGCGGCGCGGGCATCGGGCTGGCGATCGTGCGCCAGCTCGTGGAGCGCGCCGGGGGGCGAGTCGGCGCCGAGTCGCACGCGGGCATGACGCGGGTGTGGTTCAGCCTGCCGGCGACCTGAGGGCGGCGTCGAGGCGTTCCAGCGCCTCCGCGAACAGGTGCGGAGCCAGGCCCAGGCCAATGCGGACGTGCCCGTCGACGCCGAGCAGGGAGCCCGGCACCAGCGACACCGCGTACGTCGTGCGCAGCCGTTCCGCGAAGCGTGTGGTGGCCGCTTCGGGCAGGAACGGCAGGGCCACCAGTCCGTCGCGCGGCGGGGTGAGCGAGGCTCGGGCCTGGGTCTCGATCCACGCCGTCAGCGTCGCCAGGTTGGCGCGCGCCGCGCGGCGCACCGGCGCCACCAGCTCCCGGCGCCGCAGCAGGGCGAACTGGGCGAGCAGCTCCGCCGGCGCGGCGTTGGCGAGCGAGGTGAGGTCCTTGAGCGCGGCGGCCTGGTCGAGCAGGGGCCTCGACGCGGTGGTCAGCCAGCCGACGCGCAGCCCGCCGAGACCGCATGGCTTGCTGACGTCGCCGATCGCCACCAGCGCTCCAGAGGCGAACGCGGCATTGCTGCACGCGCTGCGCGCCGAGGCGTCGAGTGTGCCCACCGCCACCTCGTCGACCACCAGCGTGGCGCCGACCTCGGCGCAACGCGCGGCCAGCGCCGCGACGTCGCCCGGCTGCGCCACCGCGCCGCTCGGGTTTGCCGGCGAGTTGACCAGAACTGCCGAGACGCCGGGCGTGACCCGCCCCCACAGCGCACCGAGGTCGAGCACCCCCCACCCTGGCCGCCATACCTCCACTGCCTCCACGTCCGCGCCCAGCGCCGCCGGCGTGCGCAGCAGGCCCTCGTAGGCAGGGGTGCCGACCAGCACGCGCCGTCCGCGAACCCGCAGCGCGCCGCAGCAGAGCAGCAGCGCCTCCACGGCGCCGTGCGTGACCAGCACCTCGTCCGCGCTGCGCGCCGCGCCACTCGTGGCGATCGCCGCACGCAGTCCCGGCCGCCCTGCGCCGTCGTCGTAGTCGAGCGAGAGATCCAGAAGCCCGTTCAGCGTGCCGCCTCCCGCGATGCGCAGCAGCTCGCCGACGCTGAGCGCGGACGCGCCGCTGCGGGCCAGGTCGAGCTTCGGCGGCGTGCCGGCGCGCGCGAACCAGCGCTCCAGCCCGCGGGCGCCGGGCACGGCGAGCGACCCCAGCGCCGGCGCCACAACACTTTCTCCCACCGCGCCGACGGTAGGCGCGGCTGATGACAGCCGCGTGACGCCCCTCTCCGACCCACGGGCGTAACGTCGCGTGCGTAGCCTGCCGTGCCATGAGCGAACGCCCCGCGACCCCCCGTTGGACGCGCCGCCTGCTCGCCGGCGGCGTGCCCGGCAACCGGGCCCTCACCTCCACGTTCGGCGTCGTGTTGCTGGTGCTGCTCGCCGTCCAGGTGCTCAGCGCAGTGTGGTTCGCGCTGCTCTCGTACAACGTCGCCACTCCAGGCGGACCGATCTTCCAGGTCGTCCGGCCGGTCCACTTCTTCGTCGGCTTCCTGCTCTTCCCGCTGATCGGCGTCAAGCTGGCCTCGACCGGCTACCGCTTCGCACGCTACTACTCGCGCGGCCGCGCCTACCGCGAAGCGGGCGCGCCGCGCCCGGTGCTGCGCCTGATCGCGCCGCTGCTCGTGCTCAGCACCGTGGTGCTGTTCGCCAGCGGCGTCGAGATGTGGAGCTTCCGCAACGACTTCGGCGTCACCTGGATCACCGTGCACGACCTGTCGGCGTTCACCTTCGTCGCGCTGCTGCTGGTGCACGTCGTCTACCACGCGCGCGAGGCGCAGCGGGAAGCGCTCAAGGACGCGCGCGCTCCGGCCGCCGGAGCGATCACCCGGCGCGCGCTGCTGGGTGGCGGCGCGGTCGCGGGCCTGACTCTTGCGGTTGGCGCAGCCCAGTGGCCCAGCGCGGCACTGTCGTTCCTCGCCCCGCGGCGGGCCGGTGACGCCGCCCTCGACTTTCCCGTCATGAACTACGAAGGCGGCGGGCAGCGCGTCGACGTGGCGCGATGGCGCCTGGCGGTCACCGGCGAGGTGGCCAACCCGCTGCTGCTGAGCCTCGACGACGTGATGCGGCTGCCCACCGAGGAGCACCGCTACGGCATCGACTGCGTCACCGGCTGGACGGCGGTGCGCACCTGGCGCGGCGTCCCGGTGGCGCGCCTGCTCGACATGGCCGGCATCCGCGCCGCCGCCACCCACGTGCAGGTGCGCAGCACCAGCGGGTACCACTGGGACCACCACCTCGACTCGCTGCGCCAATCCGGCGCGCTTCTGGTCACCCACGTCGACGGGGTGGTCCTCAACGACGACCACGGGTACCCGCTGCGACTGATGATCCCCGGCGTCACCGGGCAGTCGAACATCAAGTGGGTCGACGGCCTGATGGTGGGCAGCGGCACTCCGGAGAACTACCTCGGCGCGCACACGACGTGGGGCAACCAGCCGGTGTCGGGATACTTCCTTCCGCGCAATCCCGCGGGGATGCGGCCGTGAGCACGGTGCTGGTCACCGGCGGCGCGGGCTTCGTGGGCAGCCACCTCGTCGACGCCCTGCTGCGCCGCGGCGATCGCGTGCGCGTGCTCGACTCGCTCGACCCGCAGGCGCACGAGAACGGCATCGCGGCGCACCTGTCGCCTGAGGCGGAGCTGATCGCCGGCGACCTGCGCGACGCGGCGACCACCGGCCGGGCGCTCGACGGCGTCGAGGTCGTCTACCACCAGGCGGGCATGGTGGGCAACGGGCAGTCGATGTACGAGATGCACCGCTACGTCGACGTCAACGGCGGCGGCACCGCGGTGCTGCTCGAACAGGCGCTGCGCCGTCGCCAGGTGCTGCGCCGCATCGTCGCCGCGTCGTCGATGGTGGTGTACGGCGAGGGCGCGTACCGCTGCGCCGAGCACGGCGTGGTGGCACCAGGGCTGCGCCGCGGCGCGGACCTGGAGATGGCGCGGTGGGAGCCGCGCTGCCCGAGCTGTGGCGACGTGGTCAGCGCCGTGGCCACGCGCGAGGACCATCCGCTGCAGCCGACCTCCCCGTACGCGATCTCCAAGCGCACGTGCGAGGAGCTGGTGCTCACCGCCGGCGCGGCGCACGGCCTGGAGACGGTCGCGCTGCGCTACCTCAACGTGTACGGGCCGCGCCAGGCGCTCTCCAACCCCTACACCGGCGTGGCCGCCATCTTCGCCACCCAACTGCTCTCCGGCCGGCGCCCGGTGATCTTCGAGGATGGCCTGCAGCGCCGCGACTTCGTGCACGTCTCCGACGTGGTCCGCGCCAACCTGCGCGCCGCGCAGGCACCGCAGGCGCCGGGCAACGCCTTCAACGTCGGCACCGGCACGTCGATCACGGTGCGCGACCTGGCGCTGCGCCTCGCCGCCCTGCTCGGCCGCGCAGACCTGCAACCCGACCTCACCGGCAGCTTCCGCGCCGGCGACATCCGCCACTGCTGGGCCGACGTGGCACGAGCGCGCGACGTGCTCGGCTTCACCGCCACCGCCGACCGCGAGGCCGAGCTGCGCCGCCTCGCCGAGTGGGTGTCCGAGCAGTGCCCCGTCGACCGCACGGCCGCCGCCTTCGCCGAGCTGGCCACGCGGGGATTGATCCGCCCGGCTAATGCCTCAGCGTCGCCGACCGGTAGGCGCTGACGAACAGAGCTGCCAGCGCCGCATGTCCCGCAGCGCTCGGATGCAGCCCGTCCGACGCGATGTCCTGCGCGCTGATCTGCGCCCCGGCAGCCGCCACGTCCACCAGCACCGCGCCCTCGCGCACGACGACGCGCGCGATCGCGGCGTCGTAGGCGTCGACCAGCGCGTCGACCTGCGCCGGCTGCGGCACGGTCACCCCCCTCGCCAGGGGGCAGAACGCGGTCCCGTCAAGGCATGCCTGGTACGCCGGCAGCGACGAGATGTGCGGCGCGTTGCCCACCAGGACCACGGCGCGTCCGCCCTGGCGCAGGGCGTGCACGATGCCGTCCAGGTTCATCTCGTACTGCGACGGCGACACGCCCTGCACCAGGTCGTCGATGGTGAAGTACACCGACGCCACCGTGGGATGCAGCGCAATCGCCTGGGGCAGCTCGCTCTGCAGCGCGTCCGTGGTGCTGACGCCGGGGATGGCCAGGTTGTAGTACGTGGAGGCCCGCGGCAGCGCCTCGTTGTAGAAGAGCTGCGGCCAGGTGTCGCGGAGCTGCAAGGCCTGGTCGTTCAGCCCGGTGCCCACGGTCTCGCTCGCGCCGAGGGCGACGTACACCTCCGCGGCGCCGGCCGGTCCGACCGCCGGCGCGGGGTGCAGCGCACCCGGCGTGTCGGCGCCGCAACCCGCGACCAGCACCGAAGTTACCGCCAGAACCAGCCAAAACGCACGCGCCCGCAAGAGATTCACAGCGCCCCCACCGCCTCGCGCGCCGGCAGCCGCGCCGCGCGCAGCGCCGGCCACGCCGCCGCCAGCAGCGCCAGCACCGCCGAGCCGCCCACCCCGATCGCCGCCGTCAGCAGCGGCACGCCGCCGAGGTCCACGCCCGCCAGCCCCTGCTGCACCAGGTAGCCGTTGACGATCGCCCCCGTCGCCGCCACGGCGCCCAGCCCCGCCGCCGTCCCCAGCACGCCGCCGGCCACGCCGCTGAACAGCGCCTCGGCCAGGAACCAGCGCAGCACGTCGCGGTCGCGCGCGCCGATGGCCTTGAGCACGCCGATCTCGCGCCGCCGCTCGCGCACCGCGGCCAGCAGTGCGTTGGCGATGCCCAGCGCCGCGATGGTCAGCGCGATCAGCCCGATCGAGCCCAGCACGATGTCGACGACGTGCAGGTAGCGCTGCACCGTTGCCACCAGGTGCTCGGGCGCGCTGGTCGAGTAGCCCAGCGCGGTGATCTCGGCGCGCACCGTGTGCACGTCGTCCAGCGAGTTGGCGACGACGATCACACCCGCGTACTGCGACGCGGGCAGCGGCAGCCCGAGGTTGCTGCCGTCGACACCGCCGAGCTGCCAGGCGCGCGCCGCGGCGGTGAGCTGGCGCGAGGCGAGGAAGGTGCCGTCGCCGACCTGCTGCGCCACCACGCCGGTGATCACCGCGCGCGTCCAGCGCGCCCGCACCCGGATGGCGCCCTGCGCCTGCACCTGGGGCGTGCCCAGCTCCACCTCGGTGCCCAGCACCACCTCGGGACGCTTGACGTCGAGGTGCAGCTTGTCGAGGTAGTCGAGCCCCACCGCCACCTCGGTCACCGACCCGGCGGCGGGGACGCGGCCGGCGAGCACGGTCACCGGCAGGCTGTTCAGCGAGTTGAGGTCAACTCCGACCACAACGGCGTTGAACGGCTGGGCCAGGCCGCGGTCGGGGTCGGCGCCGCCGAAGCCCTGGATCGCGGCGCCCCGCGGCGGGGGCACCGCGATCACCTCCTGGGCCAGCACCGGGATCGCCGAGGCCACCGCGGAGGCGCGCCGGATCGCCCGCAGCGCCGCCTCGTCGAGGTTCCTGGCCGGCCCCGGCTTGGGCGAGTCGCTGTCCGGCGAGACGGGGTCGGGCGCGGCCGCCGCCACCTTGATCGCGGTGGTCGGCCCGCCCTTGCCCAGCTCGCCGATCACCCGGGTGTCGGCCACCTGGGCGATCGCCGCCAGGGCGACCAGCAGCCCGCTGCCCAGCGCCACGGCGAGCACCGTGAGCGCGGTGCGCGCGGGCCGGCGCACCACGCTGCGCAGCGCCAGCAGCATTCCGTCCCGCCAGCTCATCCGCGCACCACCCCGTCGCGGAGCTGGAGGCGGACGCCCGCACGCCGCGCCACCAGCGGGTTGTGGGTGACCACCACCAGGGTGCAGCCGTGGTTGGCGACGGCGTCGTCGAGCAGGGCCAGCACCCGCTCGGTGGACTCCTCGTCGAGGTTGCCGGTGGGCTCGTCGGCGAGCAGCAGGCGCGGCCGGTTGGCCAGGGCGCGGGCGATGGCGACGCGCTGCTGCTCGCCGCCGCTGAGCTGGGCCGGGCGGTGGTCGGCGCGCGGTGCGAGGCCGACCGCGTCGAGCATCTCGTCAGCACGCCGGCGGCGGAGGCGCGGGGCCACCCCGGCCAGGCTCATCGCCAGCATCACGTTCTCCCGAGCGGTGAGCACCTCGACCAGCCCGAAGTGCTGGAACACGAAGCCGACCAGCAGCCGCCGGTAGGCCGCAAGCCTGCCCCCGCGCAGCCCGCGCAGGTCGACGTCGCCGACCCGCAGCTCACCCCCGCGCGGCGGCTCCAGCCCGCCGAGCAGGCTGAGCAGGGTGCTCTTGCCCGCACCCGACGGCCCCTGCAGGGCGACGTGGCTGCCCGCGGGGACGTCGAGGTCGACGCCGCGCAGCACGGGCACGGCGCGTGGGCCGCGGCCGTAGGTGTGCACCAGACCGCGGGCGCGGATGGACACCCCGCGTGGCGCCGGCAGCTCGGCGAGCACGGACATCCCGCCCATCCTGCACAGGGTGCGTGACCAAGGTGTGAACCTGCGCCGGCTACCTCTCAGCGACCACCGGCCACAGCCCGGTGGGCACGGGGTACTGCCGCGGCGGGCGTCCGGCGGCGGCGGCGATGCGCTCGGCGGCGATGCGCGCGCCGGCCAGGTTGGGGGCGATGGGGCCGGTCTGCAGGGCGCTGAGCTCGCCCATGAGGTGGACCGCCGTGCCCGGCCAGTGGCAGTGGACGTCGAGGACGGGGAGGTCGCCGGCCATCGCCGCCGGGCGGGCGGCCTGCAGGCTGCGCAGGGCGGGCTCGGCGTGCAGGTCGGGGCGGGAACCGGTGGCCAGCCAGAGGTGGTCAAAGGCCACGCGGCCGGAGGTGGTGTGCAGGGTGATGCCGTCCGCGGACGTGGACAGCGAGTCGATCGCGGTGCGCTCGCAGACGCGGACGTGACCCTGCCGCACGCCGGCCACGAGCAGGGCCACGTCGTCCTGCGGGGTGGTGCCGCGGCCGCGGGCGGCGCGCACCGCACGGCGGCGCGTGGCCGGGTCGGCGACGCCGGTCAGCGCGGCCAGCTTGTAGGTCATCCACCCCGCGGTGACGTCGAAGGTGCGCACGTGCAGGGAGCGGCGGGTGAACAGCGTGGCCTGCGCCCCCCGGGCCGCGGCGCCGACGGCGAGCTGCACCGCGGTGAGCCCCGCGCCGACCAC
Source organism: Candidatus Angelobacter sp. (assembly GCA_035569495.1). Taxonomy (GTDB): domain Bacteria; phylum Chloroflexota; class Dormibacteria; order Aeolococcales; family Aeolococcaceae; genus DASRDZ01. The sequence goes on from DATMMX010000047.1 coordinate 46,187, forward strand.
CGCGACGCGCCGGCCGGCGACGTCCGCGGTGCGCAGGTCGACGTCGGAGGCGTGGGCGATGGCAGCGCCGCCGCCCGCCGCGAACGCGGGCACGTGGTCGCGACGCGGGTTGGTGGCCATCACCACGCGCGCCGCGTTCAGCACACCGCCTCCGCTCAATTGCACACGCACGCAATCGTGCAGCGGCTCCAGCCCGACCACCCGCTCACGCACCAGACGCTCGCGCAGCCCCAGCGAATCGACCAGCGACTCGCAGAAGCGCGCGAAGAGGTCGCGCGAGGGATTCCTGTATGGCCCACGCACATCCTCCGGCTGGGTGTCGGCGCCGACCAGCGCGAACGGGTCGGGATGCGGATGGTGCACGCACGACGAGCGCAGCCACTCGATGCCGAGGGCGTCGAGCTTGTGGTGCCAGCGCACCAGCCAGCCCTCGGGGTCGACGACGACGAGGCGGTCGAGCAGCGTCGCATCCGCCTGGGCGAGATAGGCGCAGGCGGTGAGCGCATGTGGCCCCGCGCCCGCCACCACCACGGCACCCTCGCCGGCCCGGGTCACCACAGGTCGAAGCGCTGCACGCGGCCGTCGTGGGTGCCGGCGACCAGCGCCCGCGAGTCCGGCGACCAGGAGAGGCACGACACCGGCGCACCTGCGTCCCAGGCCACCTCGGGCACGTCGTCGCCGTCGCCCCACACCTTGACCCAGCCGTCCGCCGCCGCGGTGGCCAGCAAGCTGCCGTGGGGCGCGTAGGTCAGAGCCGCGATGCGCGCCTGGTGGGCGTCGATCTGCCGCGGCGTCGAGCCCTCCGGCCCGGAGCCGCCGAAGTTCCATATGGTCACGTCGCCCGCGCCGCCCACCGCCAGCAGCCGCGATGCGGGGTGCCAGGCGAGGCGGTCGATCTTCGCCGGATAGCCGGTCATCTCCAGGTCGCGGCCGCTCCACAGCCGCCAGACGTGGACGCTGCTGTCCTGGTTGCCGGAGGCGACGTGGCGCCCGTCGGGGGCGACGTGCAGGCAGAGCAGCGAGCCCTTCCACGCCAGCACCCGCGCCGGCTGCTCCGACCAACGCGAGGGCTCGAACCAGCGCACCCCGCCGTAGCAGGCGACGCCGACGCGGCGCCCGTCCGCCGACCAGGCCACGCCGGTCACCGTGCTCGGCTGCTCTCCGGCGCGCCGCACCACCTCGCCGTCGGCCTGGAGCAGCACCAGCTCGCGCCCGATCCCCGCTGCCAGGGTGCGGCCGTCCGGCGACCAGGCCAGGCAGTTCGCCTCCCCGCTGCCCCGCACCGAGGCGACCGGCCGCCCGCCCGCGGTGGCCACCACCACGCGCCCGTCGCACCCCGCCGACGCCAGCAGCTCAGCCGCCGGCGACCAGGCGACATCGAGCACGCCCAAACCATGGTCGGCAATGCGGGCGCGCGGCGATCCCGAGGCGGCGTCGAACAGCACCGTCTCGCCGCCCATCGAACCCGCGGCGATGACCTCACCCGACGGCGCCCAGGCCACCACGCCGGCGTGGTCGGACAGCTCCGCGGCCCACGACGCCGCGGACGGCGTCTGCACGCTGGTCACGCCGCCATGCAGGCGCGCAGCCCGCTCTCCAACTCGGCGCGGTCGAGGTTGCGCCCGATGAAGACCATGCGGCTGTTGCGCTGCTCACCCTCTCCCCACGCCGGGCCGGACGCGGTGTCGATGAGCATGTGCACACCCTGGAAGACGAAGCGCTTCTCCTCGCCGCGAAAGGCGAGGATCCCCTTGCTGCGGAAGATGTCCACGCCCTTCTCGCGGAGCAGCGCGGAGAACCAGGCGTTGACCCGCTCGCCGTCGAGCTCCCCGGGAATCTCGACGCCCACCGAGGTGACCGACCGGTCATGCTGGTGGTCGCCGTCCAGCAGGAACGCGGGATCCACGGCCAGGGCGCGGTCGAGGTCGAAGGCGCGCACGCCGAGGATGCGGTCGAGGTCCACTCGCGCGCGCTCGCTGCGCACCACCTCCGCCACCGCGTTGATCGAGCGCACCCGACGCTCCACCGCGTCGACCTGGTCAGGCGACACCACGTCGATCTTGTTGATGACGATGCGGTCGGCGAAGGCCACCTGCTCGACCGCCTCGTTCTCGACGCCCGCGGGTTTCACCTCGTCGAGATGGGCGAGCGCATGCTTGGCGTCGACCAGTGTGACGATGGCGTCGAGGCGCGCCTGCTCGGCGACGTCGGCGTCGACGAAGAAGGTCTGCGCCACCGGCGCGGGGTCGGCGAGCCCGGTGGTCTCGATGAGCACGTGGTCGAAGCGGTCGCGGCGCCTCATCAGGGTGCCGAGGATGCGGATCAGGTCGCCGCGGACGGTGCAGCAGATGCACCCGTTGTTCATCTCGAACACCTCCTCGTCAGCGGAGACGACCAGGGCGTCGTCGATGCCGATCTCGCCGAACTCGTTCTCGATGACGGCGATGCGCTTGCCGTGCTGGGCGGTGAGGATGTGGTTGAGCAGGGTGGTCTTCCCCGAGCCGAGGTAGCCGGTGAGGACGGTGACGGGCACCTTGGGGAGTGTGTTCATTTGCAAAATGATAATCACTCTCGTTATGCTCAGCGTCAAGATGGACCGAACGACCCAACCCTGCACCCCCTCGCGGCGCCTCGCGCGCCGTGCCACGGCCGCCGTCGCCGGCGTCGCCGCCCTTCTGCTCGCCGCCTGCGGCAGCACCGGCTCCGCCAGCACCGGCGGCACCGGCCCCTCCGGCAAGCACCTCAACGTGGTCGCCGCAGAGAACTTCTGGGGCAGCGTCGTCACCCAGCTCGGCGGCTCGCAGGTGAGCGTGACCAGCGTGGTCACCGACCCCAACGCGGACCCGCACGACTACCAGTCGAGCGCCAGCAACGCCCGCGCCTTCGCCACCGCGAACTACGTGATCGTCAACGGCGCCGGCTACGACGGCTGGGCGGACAGCCTGCTCAGCGCCAACCAGAACAGCGCCCGCAAGGTGTTCACCGTCGCCGACCTGCTGGGCAAGAAGGAGGGCGACAACCCGCACTTCTGGTACGGCCCCGACTACGTCACCAGGGTCGCCGACCAGATCACCAAGGACCTCACCGCGCTGGACGGCGGCGACGCCGCGTACTTCACCCAGCAGCACGCCGCCTTCGTGGCCGCGATGAAGCCATACAGCGACCGCATCGCCTCGATCAAGCAGCAGTTCGCCGGCAAGAAGGTGGCCGCCACCGAGAGCATCTTCGTCTACATGGCAGACGCCCTCGGCCTCAACCTGATCAGCCCGCCCGAGTTCATGAAGGCCGTCGCCGAGGGCAACGACCCGCCCGCCGAGACGGTCAGCACCTTCCAGCAGCAGCTGCAGAGCAAGGAGGCGACGGTGCTGGTCTACAACCAGCAGACTTCCACCGACGTGACCACCAACCTGCGCTCGATCGCCAACCAGCAGGGCATCCCCGTGGTCGGCGTCACCGAGACCATGCAGCCGCCGGACTCGACCTTCGAGCTGTGGATGATCACCCAGTTGAACAGCCTGCAGAACGCCCTCAACGCCTCGGCGCTCGCCAAGTAGCCATGGCCATGACGGCTGCCGACCGAGCGGCCAGCACCACCGGACGGACGGAGGCGCCGCGGCAGGCGCCCGCCCGCCCGGCCATCGCGCTGCGCGACGCCGGCGTGTCGCTGGGCAACCGCTGGGTCTGGCGCGGCGCCGACGCGAGCATCGGCGAGGGCGAGTTCGTCGTCGTCCTCGGCCCCAACGGCGCCGGCAAGACCACCCTGCTGCGCGTCCTGCTCGGCCTCATCCCGCTGCAGGAGGGCAGCGTCGACGTGCTCGGCCACCGGCCGCAGCGCGGCCGCCGCCAGGTCGGCTACGTCCCCCAGCGCCGCGCCCTCGACCGCGACCTCTACGTCCGCGCCCGCGACCTGGTCTCGCTGGGTGTCGACGGCACGCGGTGGGGCATCGCCCTGCCCGGCGCGCGGCGCCGCCAGCAGAGGGCCATGGTGGAGGAGGCGCTCCACGCGGTGGGCGCGAGCGCCTACGCGGACCAACCGGTCGGTCAGCTCAGCGGCGGCGAGCAGCAGCGCCTGCTGCTGGCCCAGGCGCTGGTCACCCGGCCGCGCATCCTGCTCCTCGACGAGCCGCTGGCCAGCCTCGACCTGCGCAGCCAGGCGGTGGTCAGCTCGCTGGTGTCGGGCATCGCCCGCGAGCGCGGCATCACCGTGGTGCTGGTCGCCCACGACGTCAACCCGCTGGTCTCGGTGCTCGACCGCGTCGCCTACGTGGCCCGCGGCGCGGTCACCATCGGGCGCCCGGAGGAGGTGATCACCTCGGCGAAGCTCAGCGAGCTCTACGACTACCCCGTCGAGGTGCTGCGCGACAGCCGCGGCCGCATCGTCGTCGTCGGCCTCGAGGACCGCGACTCCCACCATGACTGACCCGGCCGCCGCAGTTCTGGCCACCAGCAGCACATTCTCCTGGAACCCGGTCGCCGACTGGCAGGCGCTGACCGCCCACGCCTTCATGCGCGACGCCCTGCTCGCCGGCACCATCGCCGCCGTGGTCTCCGCGGTGATCGGCTACTTCGTGGTGCTGCGCGGCCTGGTCTTCGCCGCCGACGCGCTCACCCACATCGGCTTCACCGGCGCCTCCGGCGCGGTCCTGCTCGGCCTCAACCCCATCGCCGGCCTGCTCGCCCTGACCATCTCTAGCGCGGTCGGCATCGGGGCGCTGCAGCAGCGCCTGCGCGGGCGCGACGTGGTCACCGGCATGATCCTGGTCGAGGCGCTGGGCCTCGGCGTGCTCTTCCTGCGCCTCTCCTCGGGGTACTCCAACCAGACCTACGCATTGCTCTTCGGCGACATCCTGGCGCTGTCCGTGCAGAACCTGGTGGTGCTGGCCGTCGCCGGCGCCGCCGCCCTGCTGGCCACCGCGGCGATCTTCCGGCCGCTGCTCTTCGCCTCGCTCGACGAGGAGGTGGCCGAGGCGCGCGGCGTGCCGGTGCGGGCGCTGGCCATCGGCTTCGTGGTCGTCGTCGCCATCGCCGTGGTGGCGGCCACACAGGTGATCGGCGCGCTGCTCGCCGTGGTCCTCATCGTCGCCCCGGCGGCGACGGCACAGCGGCTCACCCATCGCCCGCTGCTCGGCATCGGCCTGGCGGTGGCCATCGCCCTGCTGGTCACCTGGACCGGCATCGCCCTGGCCTTCTGGCTGCCGTACCCGGTGAGCTTCTTCATCACCTCGCTGGGGGCGATCGCCTGGCTGGCCGTCTGGGTGCCGACCTCGCGGCGGCTCGGCGCTCCGGCGCGGCACGCAGCGCACGCCCACGCGGCGGCCTGAGCGGGCGAGAACCATGCACATGATTGCCGGCGCCGTCACCACCGGGGCGCCCTTCTCCTGGAATCCCGTCGACGACGTGCAGCAGCTGCTGCAGTTCGAGTTCATGCGCAACGCCTTGGTGGCTGGCAGCGCGGTGGCCGTCGCCGCGGGGGTGGTCGGCTACTTCGTGGTGCTGCGCAGCCTGAGCTTCGCGACGCACGCGCTGACCCAGATCGGCTTCGCCGGGGCCACCGGGGCGCTGGCGGCGAGCGTCAACCCCCTGTACGGCCTGCTGCTCATCAACGGCGCCGGCGCCGCCATGATCGGCGGCCTGGGGCGGCGCTGGCGCGGGCGCGACGTGGTCATCGGCGTGGTGCAGTCCGCGGGACTGGGGCTCGGGCTGCTCTTCCTCGCGCTCTACCGCGCTCACGAGGCGGTGCCGGTGCTGGTCGGCGACCCCTTTGGAGTCAGCGCGGCGCAGGTGCAGATCACCCTGGTGTCGGCGGCGGTCATCCTCGTCGCGGTGGCGACCGTCTTCCGGCCTCTGCTCTTCGCAACTCTCGACGAGGAGATCGCCGAGGCGCGCGGGGTGCGCACCGGGCTGATGTCGGTGCTGATGCTCTTCATCCTGGCGGTGACGGTGTCGGTGGCCGCGCCGATCATCGGCGTGCTGCTCACCTTCGCCCTGGTGGTCGGCCCGGCGGCGACGGCGGCGCTGATCTCCTCACGGCCGGGACGCGCGGTGTCGCTGTCGGTCGCCCTCGGCGTCGTCTACGTCTGGGCGGGGCTGGCGGTGTCCAACTGGGTCGACGTGCCGCCCAGCGTCTTCGTCACCGGCCTGGCCTTCGCCGGCTACGTGGCGGCGCGCCTGGCACGCGCGCATGCGCCGCGTGTAGGTTTCCAGGCGAACCCAGCCGCCCCGCGAACGGAGTAGCGCCCCATGAAGCTCGGCCTCCACGTCTCCGACTTCACCTACCCCGGAGGCCCGCCGCGCCTGGCCGGCGACCTGGCCACCATCGCCCAGAGCGCCGAGGCCGCCGGCTTCGACCGGCTCAGCGTCATGGACCACTTCTTCCAGATCAGGAACATCGGCGCCTCCGATCGCGAGATGCTGGAGGCGTACACCACGCTCGGCTACCTGGCGGGCCGGACCGAGCGCATCAAGCTGCTGACCGTGGTCACCGGCGTCATCTACCGGCAGCCCGGACTTCTGGCCAAGGCGGTGACAACCCTCGACGTGGTCTCCGGCGGCCGCGCCATGCTCGGCATCGGCGCCGGCTGGAACGAGGAGGAGGCGCGCGGCCTCGGCTTCCCCTTCCCGCCCATCGCCGAGCGCTTCGAGCGGCTGGAGGAAACCCTGCAGATCGTTCTGCAGATGTGGAGCGACGACGACGGGCCGTACCACGGCAGGCACTACCAGCTGGAACGCACGCTGTGCTCGCCGCAGCCGCTGCAGCAGCCCCACCCGCCGATCCTCATCGGCGGCAGCGGCGAGCGCAAGACGCTGCGCCTGGTCGCCCAGTACGCCGACGCCTGCAACCTGTTCAGCACGGCCGACATGAGCCACAAGCTCGACGTCCTGCGGCAGCACTGCGAGGAGGTGGGCCGCAACTACGACGACATCGAGAAGACGGCGATCACCACCTTCGACGCCGGCGAGAACGGCGAGAAGACGGGCGAGCTGCTCGAACACCTGCGTCCCTACGCAGCCCTCGGCTTCCACGAGGTGCACGGCACATTGCGCCACGTGTCCAACATCAAGCCGATCGAGGCGATCGGCCGCGAGGTCATCCCCGCGGTCGAGGGCTGGTGAGCGGTCTTCTCAACGGGTCGGCGGGCGATCGCGAGAGGCGCCACGCCACAGCGCCAGCAGCTCCTGCTGCGAGTGCACGCCGACCTTGGCGAAGATGGCGCTGAGGTGGTTGCGCACCGTGCTCTCGCTGAGCTCCATCTCGGCGGCGATGGTGCCCACCCGGTCGCCTCGCACCAGGCGTGAGACCACCTCCCACTGCCGCGGCGAGAGGTCGGCGGTGGGCGGCAGGCCGACCGCGTCGGCGGTGTCGACCAGGGCGGCCAGGCTGCCCGCGCCCTCGATGAGGGCGGCGATGCGGCGCAGGTCGCCGGCCAGCCGGGTGGTCCCGCCGCCGACCGCCAGCGTCTCCCAGCGCTCGCCGGCGGCGACGGTGAGGGCGAAGGGCGACGCGCCGCCGCTGAGCTCCTCGGGCGCGGCCCGGACGGTCTGCCAGCCGCCGTCCGAGTGGCGCATGCGCACCTGGACGGCGCCGCCCGCCCCGGTGGTGACCCGGGCGAAGGCGAGCAGCAGGAAGGAGAGGTCGTCGGGGTGGGCGAGGTCGAGCAGTGAGGCGCTGTGCAGCTCGGCGGCGGGCCGCCCCAGCACCAGCTCACCGTTGGCTGCGGTGACCGCGGTGATCCGCCAGTGGTTGTCGAGGGTGAGCCGGGCGCCGGGGTCGCCGGCGCCGTGGGCGGAGAGCAGCGCGGCGGAGTGGGGACCGCCGTCGCAGGCGATCCACAGTCCCAGGTCGGGCCCGGCGGCGCTGCGCACGGCCCAGCTGGTCATCTGCACGTCGACCGTGGAGCCGTCCAGGCGCCGGAAGCGGCGGCGGGCCTGGGTGCCGTCGAGCATGCGCAGCCGCACCAGCCGGAAGGCCAGCGCCGTCTCCCTGGGACGGTCGGCGAAGGCGAGGTAGCTGAGGCCGGCGCCGGCCTCGGGCGTGGTCGCCAGCAGCTCGGCGGCGGCCGGGGAGAGCTCGACGAAGCGGGTGGTCGACAGCTCGACCAGCCCGACCGCTGTGGGACAGGCGCGCACGGCCTCCTGCCACATGCCCACCCAGCGAGCGTAGCGGTCGCCTGTCTCGCCCATCTCCAACGTCTCACACATGGCTTCTCTGCCCAGGGAATCCAAAGGGGTCTTGTCAAATGATAGCGTCAAATGACACACTGAGTGCAGGGGCGGGATGACCGATGCAGCTCCCGGAGGTTGACCCTGTGGCCCCGTCCCGGCTCGCCCGTGCGGTTCGATCGGCGCGAGAGCGCGCGGGGTGGACCCGTGAGGAGCTCGCCGTCCACTCCGGGCTGAGCTGGGCGGCGATCGCCCAGATCGAGAGCGGGCGGCGCCAGGAGATCCGGGTCAGCAGCCTGCTCGCCCTGGCCGGGGCGCTGGGCGTGAGCGTCGACTACCTGGCCGGTGGCGGGGCGACCGTGGCGCCGAACCTGCTCCGCCATCGCGCCCTGGTCTACGGGTCGGACGAGGAATACGTCACCGCGGCGCTGCCCTTCCTGCGCGACGGGCTGAACGGCGCCGAGGCGGTGCTGGTGGTGACCGCTGCGCGGCAGGCCGGGCTGCTCCGCGACGCGCTGGGCGGCCACGCGGCGCAGGTGGAGTTCGCCGATTCCGCGGCGTGGTATTCGTCGCCCGGTGCCGCGCTGCGCGCCTACCGCGACTACGTCGGCGAGCATTTCGAGCGCGGCGCGCCGTGGGTGCGCATCCTCGGCGAGCCGCTGTGGGCGGGGCGTTCGGACGCCGAGGTCACGGCGTGGACCCGCTACGAATCGATGCTCAACATCGCCTTCGCCCCGGCGCCGGCGACCATCGTCTGTCCCTACGACACGCGCAGCGTGCCGGACCACGTCGTGGCCGACGCGCGGCACACCCATCCGGAGGTGGCGCAGGCCGGCGGCGGGGATGCGCGCTCCGGCTACCGGGAGCCCGAGGAGTTCCTGCTCGGCGTGCAATGAGGTCGCGCGTCGCCATCAGGACGCATGCCTGAAGACTGCTAACCGGACCTTCGCCGGTTCTTCCCCAGGAGTGTGGTGACCGCCTGCGTAGCCTGGCGTTGCAGCACTCATGGAGGACGATTCGTTGACAACGCAATCCATCGCCTGGCGCCGGTTCGCGGTGATCGGGACGCTCTCCGTGGCAGCGGTCGCGGCCGCGCTCCCCACCACCCGGGCGAATGCGCACGACGCCGCCGCGGCAGCGGGGCCCTCGACGCTCCCCGCCGCCACCGTGGTCAGCGGTCCGCCCACCGGCAGCAAGGGTCCCGACGACCTCACCCGGCTGGCCGTCGACGGCCTGGCCGGCGGCCGCCCGCTGCTCTGGACGGCCTTCCAGAACGGCATCGGACCCGACGGCACGCCCGCCACCGGCGGCCCGATGACCAGCACCGTCGCCGGCTACGACCCGCGCAACGGCAGCAGCCCGGTGCGCACCATCGCGGTGACCGGCAAGGTCGACGGCCTGACCGCGGATCCCCGCACCCACCGCCTCATCGCCACCGTGAACGAGGACAGCAACTCGGGCCTCGCCGTCGTCGACCCGGCCACCGGCACGGTGACGGCGTACCAGTACAGCCCCAGCCCCGAGGTCTCGGGCAACGGCGGCAGCGACAGCGTTGCGGTCAGGAATGGCGAGATCTTCGTGGTCCACTCCAACCCCAACGACACCACCCAGGCCGCGGAGTACGCGGTGACCCTGGACGGCGCCACCGCGACCGCGCAGCTCACGCCCGTGTTCCTCTGCGGCAGCACCGCCACCGACGCGGTCACCGGCGTCTCGGCTCCGCTGGCCATGGCCGATCCCGACACCAGCGCCTTCATGCCGGGCAGCGCGCCGCGCTTCGCGGGACAGCTCGCCACCGTGGGCCAGGCGGACGGACAGATCGTCTTCGCCGCCAAGCCGGACGGCAAGGCGGCGCCGAAGCTCACGGTGCTCAACCTCTCCGACGGCACCGGCGCCACCCCGCAGGTCGACGGCCTGGCCACCGCCACCGCGGGCCGCGGCACGCTCTACGTCGTCGACAACAAGCCGGGCACGATCACCGCGCTCGACACCAGCGGCTGGCCCGCGGGCACCGTCTTCGTCGGCTCGCCCAACGGCCTCGGCACCCTCGACCTGTCGACGGGCGCGATCACCCCGCTGGGCAACAGCTTCACCGCCCCCAAGGGGCTGGTCTTCGTTCCCGCGCCGTCGTCCGAGGGCGACGGCTGACGCTTGCGGCTAGGCGGCCGGTGCCGGGGTCGGCGTTGCCCCGGTGCCGCCGCCGCTGCCGTAGCCGCCCGGCGGCGCCGCGGCCCCCAGGGTCGACCAGGCCACGGCACCGCCGGGCTGCGCGGGCGAGGGCGCGCTGCCCCAGGCGCTGAAGGTCGTGGTGCCGGTGATCGTCACCGTGCCTGCGGACACCGTGGAGACGTAGTCGACGGGGAGATGGGTGCTGGGGTCGACGTCCATGTAGGCGGTGCCCGCGGGGATGCCCTGGTGGGCGGGGACGGTGCCCTTGATCCGCGTCGCGTGCACGCCGCCGGGCGTGGTGACCTGCGCGGTGGAGGTGGCCACCAGCGGCATCTCGGTGGCCTGGTCGCCGGTGGTGATGCCCGGCTGGAGCACCGTGTACGGCCCGTCGCCGGAGACGACTGAGACCCACTTCCCGCTCAGGCCCGGCGCGGCCGAGGCGGGAACGCCGAGCTGGTCCTGGGCGGCGGCGGCGTTGCCCTTGAAGTACACCGTGCCCTGGATGAGAACCAGGCTGAACTGCTCGGGCCCGTAGGCGGAGTCGACGGTGATGTCCTGGGTGCCGGTGCCCGGACCGGCGTCGCCGGTGGTGGTCTGGTTGGCGCCGCCGGTGGTCTTCGAGACGTAGTGCACGCCCCTGGTGGCGCGGGTGGCGGCGAGCGCCTGCTGGTACAGCGTCCTGGCCTGCGCCTGCCCCGGAACGAGGCCGGTGGCGGGCGCGGGGGTCTGCGCGCTGCCCGCGCCGCCGCTGGTGCTGCTGTTGCCGTTGCTGCGCGTCAGCAGGGCGATGGGCAGGGCCACGGCCACGCCGAAGACCAGCCCGCCCGCGATCGCCGCCGCCGCCACCCGGCCGCGCAGCGGCCAGCTCCTTTGCGGCGCCACGGGCGGCACGTGGTTGGCCTGACCGGTGCTGTCGTCGAACACCGGGCCAAGTCTGTCACGGCCCGGCTTGCGGGCGTCTTAAGCCGCGCCGGAGGCTCCCGAGACCTCCGCGCGGCGTTCACATCTGCTCCACATGCCGCGCCCAGGCTGAGGCTCAGATCAACCAACCTCCCACCGGAGAAACCATCGACATGAACACACGCAGGTTCTGGGGCCTGGTCGCCGTCGGCGCCGCCACCGCGGTCGGCGTGACCACTCGCGACGCGGGCTTCGTGGTCATCACCTTCCTGGGCAGCCTGGTGGTGCCGCGCATCCTCGGGCTGCGCGGTCCCGGCCACGGCCACCGTCACGGCTGCGCCGGGCGGCACGGCGGCCGGGCGCGCCTCGAGGAGCGCATGGCCCAGTGGCACCGCGAGGCCCACGCGGGCACGCCGACCCCTCCCGCCGGCACCGCGCCGGTCGCCTGACGTCTCGCCGGAACGTCGTGACACGGGTCCGAGGCCGGGGTCCTGCACGCCAGCACCCCGCCTCGGAGGACCATGCAGCCGGTGAGGACCGTCCTCGTCGTCGACGACGAGCCCGAGATCGTCCGCCTCGTCCGCGACTACCTGGAGCGGGCCGGGTTCGGCGTGGCCACCGCCGCCGACGGCGAGCAGGCGCTGCGCACCGCCCAGCGGGTGCGGCCGGACCTCGTCGTCCTCGACCTCGGCCTGCCCGGGCTGGACGGCCTCGACGTCACCCGGGAGCTGCGCCGCGGCGGCCAGGTGCCGATCATCATGCTCACCGCCCGCACCGAGGAGGCCGACCGCGTCGCCGGCCTGGAGCTGGGCGCCGACGACTACGTGGCCAAGCCCTTCAGCCCGCGCGAGCTGGTCGCCCGGGTCCGCGCCGTGCTGCGCCGCACCGACACCGCGCGCTCGCAGGGCGACGTGGTCCGCGCCGGCGGGGGGCTGATGCTCGACGTTTCTCGAATGGAGGCGTCGGTGGAGGGGCGGCCGGTCGAGCTGACCGCCACCGAGTTCGCCCTGCTGCTGCACATGGCGCGGCAGCCGGGGCGCGTGTTCACCCGCGCCCAGCTCCTCGACGCGGTGCACGGCGTCGCCGTCGAGTCCTACGAGCGGGCCATCGACGCCCACGTCAAGAACATCCGCCGCAAGATCGAGGCCGACCCGCGGGCGCCGCGCCACCTGCAGACGGTGTTCGGCGTCGGCTACCGAGTCGCCGAGTGAGCGGCGCCGCGGGTGGGCCGAGCGCCGGTGGCGGGGGCGCGTGGCACCGGCGCCGCCCGCCGTGGTGGCCGCAGGAGCAGCCGTGGCCGCCGAGCGGCGCCCGGGGCGGGCGCCCGGGAGGTCCGCCGCGGCACCTGCGCCGCCGGCTCGGCTGCGCCGCCGGGTGCCTGCTCCTGGTCCTCGGCGGCGCGGGGACGGCGCTGGTCTGGCTGGTGCTCAGCGCCGTGGGGGTGGTGGGCTCGGCGGCCTTCGTGCGCATCGTCTCGGCGGTCGGGCTGCTGCTCGGCGTGATCGCCTTCGCCGTGGCGCTGACCCTGGCGCGCCGGCTGGCCGTGCCCGGCGAGCGGCTGGTCGAGGCGGCGCGGCGCATCGAGGCGGGCGACTACTCGGCGCGGGTGCCGGTGCGCGGGCCCGGCGAGCTGCGCGCGGTGGCTCGCGCCGTCAACAGCATGAGCGCGCGGCTCGAGGCCGACCAGGTGCGCCGCCGCTCGGTGCTCGCCGACGTCGCCCACGAGCTGCGCACGCCGCTGACCATCGTGCGCGGCCAGGCCGAGGGCATCGCCGACGGCGTCTACCCCGCCGAGCCCGAGCAGATGGCGCCGATCCTGGCCGCAACGCGCACCCTGGAGAAGCTGGTCGACGACCTGCGCACCTTCGCCCTCGCCGACGCCGGGGCGCTGCGCCTGGAGCGCGAGCAGGTCGACGTCGCGGTGCTGGTGGCGGCCACCGTCGACACCTTCGCCTCCAGCGCGTCGAGCGCGGGCGTGGCGCTGCGCGCCGACGTCGCCGCCGCCACGCCCGCCGTCGAGGGCGATCCGGCCCGGCTCAGCAGCGTTCTTGCCAACCTCGTCAGCAACGCGCTGCGCCACACGCCGCGCGGGGGAACTGTGCGCATCGTGGGGCGGGGCGTCGCCGGTGGGGGAGTGGAGATCACCGTCGCCGACGACGGCGAGGGCATCCCGCCCGAGCTGCTGCCGCGCGTCTTCGACCGCTTCGTCAAGGGTCCGGCGTCGTCAGGCTCGGGACTGGGGCTGGCCATCGTGCGCGACGTGGTCGAGGCGCACGGCGGCAGCGTCGGCGTGGAGAGCTCACCGCGACTGGGAACGGCGGTGAGCATCCGGCTCCCCGCTGCGTTCACGGATGCGCAAGCACGCGGCAGTCGCGATCCGTGACGCACTGCGGTACCCTGCGCGCGGGCACCCTGCAGCAGCACCCGGCCCCCCTGGAGGTCGCCCGATGAGCGGCGCCGCTACCGACGTCCAGCCGCAGCCACTGGGCGGCACATCCACATCGACCGTGGCCGTCCGCGCCGTCGCCGCGGTCAAGGTGTACGGCCATGGTGAGACGGCGGTCCGCGCCCTCGACGGCATCGACGTGGCCATGGCCGGCGGTCGCTTCACCGCCATCATGGGCCCGTCGGGATCCGGTAAGTCGACGCTGCTGCACTGCCTGGCGGGGCTCGACCGGCTGACCTCGGGCACCATCTTCATCGGCGCCACCGACATCACCGCGCTGCCCGAGAAGCAGCTCACCCTGCTGCGTCGCGACCGGGTCGGCTTCATCTTCCAGTCGTACAACCTGGTGCCGACGCTGAGCGCCGCCGACAACATCACCCTGCCCCTGGCCATCGCCGGCCGCGAGCCGGATCGCGCCTGGTACGATCAGGTCGTCGACGTGCTCGGCCTGCGCACGCGACTGCATCACCTGCCCAAGGAGCTGAGCGGCGGGCAGCAGCAGCGCGTCGCCGCGGCGCGGGCGCTGGTCAGCCGTCCCGACATCGTCTTCGCCGACGAGCCCTCGGGCAACCTCGACGCCAACAGCAGCGAGGAGCTGCTCGGCTTCCTGCGCGACGCGGTGCGCCAGTTCGGGCAGACCATCGTCATGGTCACCCACGACGCCAGGGCGGCGGCGTTCGCCGACCGCGCCGTCTTCCTGCGCGACGGACGCGTGGTGCACGACGTGGACCGGCCCACGGTGGACGGCATCCTCGGCGTGATGAAGACGCTGGGCGGCTGAGCCGCGCCGCGATGCTGAAAGCAACGCTGCGCGGACTCCTGGCGCACAAGCTGCGCCTGGCGCTGGCAACCATGGCCATCGTTCTCGGCGTGTCCTTCGTGACCGGCACGCTGGTCATCGGCGACACCATCAACTCGACCTTCGACACGCTGTTCAAGACGACGACGGCGGGCGTCGACGTCGACGTGCGCGCGGTGAGCACCGGCACCGAGCAGGGGCACGACGTGCACCCGCCCATCCCGGTGTCGGTGCTGCCGCCGGTGCAGGCCGTCAACGGCGTCAAGGAGGCGTTCCCCTACCTGGCGCGTGTCGCCGTGATCGTCGGCAAGGACGGCAAGGTGGTCAGCACCGGCGGCGCACCGACCCTGGGCCTGCTCTGGAATCCCTACCCGGACATGAGCTCGTTCCGGCTGCGCAGCGGCGCTCCGCCACAGGGACCGGACCAGGTGGTCATCGACGCGCACACCGCGTCGGTGCAGGGCTTCAAGGCCGGCGACAGCGTGCGCATCGTGCTGCCCTCGGGGTCGCCGCAGACGTTCACGCTCTCCGGCACCACCGGGTTCGGCAACCAGGACAACCTCGCCGGCGCCACCGTTGCCGCCTTCGACCCGCAGGCGGGCCGCGCGCTGCTCGGCGCGCCCAACGAGTACGACGGCATCTACCTCAAGGCGCAGCAGGGCGTCTCGCCGGAGACGCTCAAGGCCCGCGTCGCCGCGGTGCTGCCCCACGGCGTCGAGGCGGTGACCGGCCAGACGCTGGCCCAGGAGCAGACCGACGCGGTCAAGACCGGCATCGGATTCCTGACCACGTTCCTGCTGGTGTTCGCCTTCATCTCGCTGTTCGTGGGGAGCTTCATCATCCTCAACACCTTCGCCATCCTGGTGGCGCAGCGCACGCGCGAGCTGGCATTGCTGCGCTGCCTCGGCGCCACTCGCGGGCAGGTGATGCGCTCGGTGCTCACCGAGGCGGCGATCACCGGATTGGTGGCGGCGATCCTCGGCATCCTCGCCGGGCTGGGCATCGCCAAGGGGCTGGAGGCGCTGCTCGGCGCGGTCGGGCTCGACCTCAGCGGCACCTCGCTGCAGCTCCAGCCGCACACCGTGATCGCGGGGCTGGCGGTGGGCGTGCTGGTGACCATCGTGGCGTCGGTGCTGCCCGCGCGCCGGGCGACGCGCGTCGCACCGGTCGAGGCGCTGCGCGACGCGATGCCGTCGCCGAGCGTGGTCTCGGCGGGGCGGATCATCGGCGGGCTGCTGCTGCTCGGCGCCGGGGTGCTGAGCATCCTGCTCGGGCTGTTCGCTCTGCCGTCCAATCAACTGCTGGTCACCGGGCTCGGTGCGCTGGCCACCTTCATCGGCGTGGCCGTGCTGGCGCCGATCGTGGTCGGGCCGGTGGTGTCGGTGCTCGGCGCGCCGGTGCGCCGCTTCCGCGGTGTGCCCGGCAAGCTGGCCCGCGAGAACGCCATGCGCCAGCCGCGGCGCACCGCCTCGACGGCGTCGGCGCTGATGATCGGCGTCGGCCTGGTGTCGTGCTTCACCGTGGTGGCGGCGTCGCTGACCGGCTCGATCAACCGCATCGTCGACCGCACCGTCAACGCCGACTACATCATCAGCCCGCAGACCCAGGGCAACGGCGACGCGCTGCTCAGCCCGGACATCACCACCCGCCTCGCCGCCGACCGCAACGTGGCGGTGGTCTCGCCGATCAGCGGCGGCACCTTCCACTACGGCAACGAGGCCGACCAGGTCGAGGCCGTCGACACCGCCACCATCCTGCGAGTTGCGGACGTGACCGTCCAGAACGGGGCGAGCCTGGACCGGCTCGGCGACGGCCAGGTGGCGATCAGCGAGGACGCCGCCAAGAACCACGCGCTGAAGGTCGGCGACGTCGTGCCCATGCAGCTGCCGCGCCCCGGCGTGCTGGAGCAGCGCGTGGCCACCGTCTACGCGCGCAACCCGCTGCTCGGCGATTACCTGGTCACCCGCTCCACCTGGCAGCGCGGCAGCATCGAGATCTTCGACTTCGTGGTGCTGGTCAAGGGCAGCTCGGGTGTGTCGCAGAGCGCGCTGCGCAGCAGCATCACCAGCGACCTGAGCGCGTTCCCCAACGTGCAGGTGCAGAACAACGCCGAGTACAAGAAGACCCAGGGCCAGCAGATCGACGTGCTGCTCAACCTGCTCACCGCGCTGGTGGTGCTGGCCATCGTCATCGCCCTGCTCGGCGTGGTCAACACCATGGCCCTGGCCATCGTCGAGCGCGTCCGCGAGCTGGGCCTGGTGCGCGCGCTGGGCATGACCCGCTCACAGACGCGCAGCATGGTGCGCTGGGAGACGGTGCTGATCACCGTGTTCGGCGCCCTGCTCGGCTGCGTCGTCGGCCTGTTCTTCGGCGTCGCCCTGGTGCGTGCCTTCGCCTCGCAGGGCGTCGACGTGCTCGACCTGGCGCTGGGGCGGCAGGTGCAGTACGTGCTGGTCGCCTTCGTCGCCGGCCTGGTCGCCGCCATCTGGCCGGCGCGCCGCGCCGCCCGCGTCGACCTGCTCCAGGCCATCGCCACCGAGTGAAGGGTTCATACTTGCCCGCCATGGGATTGCGCGGTGTGCACCACGTGCAGGTCAACGTGCGCGACGTCGCCGAGGCGCTGGCGTTCTACACCTCGCTGGGCATGACGGTGCGCGGCGACCGGCCCGACTTGGGCGTCGACGGCGCGTGGCTGAACGTGGGCGACCAGCAGGTCCACCTCCTCCTCGCTCCCTCGCCTGCCGATGTCGGTCAGCACTTCGCTCTGGAAGTGGACGACCTCGACGGAATCGTCGGGGCGCTGCGCTCGCGCGGGGTCTCGGTGGGCGAGCCACGGTCGCTGGGCGCGGGGCTGGCGCGCCAGACGTCAACACACGACCCGTCCGGCAACCGCATCGAGCTGCGCGAACCGGCGCTCTAGCTGGTTTCGGCGCTTCTCAGCGGCCCGGAGCGGCTCCGACCGGGGGCGGCTCGGCCGGCGTGCCGTTGCTGACCCCGCCGCCGCCGCGGACCGCGCGCTCGACCCGCTCGCCGAGGGTGGCGTCGACGTTCCTCCAGTACTGGAAGACGCGCGCCAGCGTCGCCTCGGCGACGCCCTTGCGGGCGTGGCCGGCGATGTTGCTGACCAGCCGGTCACGAGCGGCGTCGTCGAGCACCTGGGTGACCTGGGTGCGCGCCTGCACGAAGTCGTCGTCCTCGCTGTGCTTCTCGTACGCGGCGCGGACGATCTCGCCCGCCGCGTACCACGACGGGTCGGCGCCGAAGAGGTCGGGCCGCGCGACGGGGCCGCCGTAGGCGTTGGGCGCGTAGGTGGGGTCACCGGGGTTGTCGTAGCGCATCGCGCCGTCGCGGTTGTACGAGTGCACCGGCGCGTATTTCGGACGGTTGACGGGAAGCTGCGCGGCGTTGCTGCCGACCCGGTGCAGGTGGGTGTCGTGGTAGCTGAACAGGCGGCCGAGCAGCATCTTGTCCGGCGAGGGACCGATGCCGGGGACCATGTTGCTGGGCTCGAAGATGGCCTGCTCGATCTCGGCGAAGTAGTTGGCCACGTTGCGGTCGAGGACCATGCGGCCGACCTTGATCAGCGGGTAGTCGCCGTGCGGCCAGACCTTGGTCAGGTCGAAGGGGTTGAACCGGTAGTCGGCGGCGTCGTCGAAGGGCATCACCTGCACGAAGAGGTTCCACACCGGCGTGTCGCCGCGCGCGATCGCGGTGGTCAGGTCCTGGATGTGGTGGTCGGGGTTCTCGCCGGCGATCCTGTCGGCCTCGGCCTGGACCAGGTGCTGCACGCCCAGCTCGGTCTTGAAGTGGTACTTGACCCAGACGCGCTCGCCGCCGCGGTTGATCCACATGTACGTGTGGCTGGTGTAGCCGTTCATGTGGCGCCAGGTTTTGGGGATGCCGCGGTCGCCCATCAGCCAGGTGACCATGTGCGCCGACTCCGGCGACAGCGTCCAGAAGTCCCACTGCATGTCGTTGTCGCGCAGGCCGTTGTCGGCGCGGCGCTTCTGCGAGTGGATGAAGTCCTGGAACTTCTGCGGGTCGCGCACGAAGAAGATCGGCGTGTTGTTGCCGACCATGTCGTAGTTGCCTTCCTCGGTGTAGAACTTCAGGGCGAAGCCGCGCGGGTCGCGCACCGTGTCGGCGTAGCCGCGCTCGCCGGCGACGGTGGAGAAGCGGGCCAGCATCTCGGTGCGCTTGCCCTTCTGGAAGAGCGCGGCCCGGGTGAGCTGCGACACGTCCTCGGTGGTCTCGAAGAAGCCGAAGGCGCCGCCGCCCTTGGCGTGGACGACGCGCTCGGGGACGCGCTCGCGGTTGAAGTGCTGCATCTTCTGGACCAGGTAGTGGTCCTGCAGTACCACCGGGCCGCCGGGGCCGGCGGTGAGCGAGAACTCGTCGCTGGCGGCGGGGATGCCCTGGTCGGTGGTGGTGTACGGTCGTTCCTGTTCTGGCATGCCATCGATGCTCGACCTGCGTCCCGGCGGTGTCAAGCCTTGGGCGTGAGCTCCAAACGCCCCCACGGTTGCTTGGCCTCAACATCAAGCCCCGGCGGGTCGGTGGCTATCTGGGATCGAAGCGCTCGTGTAACCAAGCGGCGCGGTCGAGCGTCTTCCCTGGAGATGATCGGGAAGGGATCGCTGATCGGCATGCTCGCCCTCACGGCGGCCGCGCTCACCGCCTGCTCGCGCCTCGGTCCCGATGCGCACGGCTCGTCCGGCCCGACCCCGACCACCTGGTCCCCGACCGCACCGCCCTCTGCCGACCCGCGGGCTCTCGACTGGGGCGTCATCCGCTCCTCTCCCTCAGCGGCGGTCGAATGGGTCTGCCAGGAGGGCTTCGCGCGTGGCGTCGGACCGCAGCGGGCGTACGGCGACACCCGCTACCAGGACTTCGCTCTCGACCGCTGCTTCCACACCGCCGACGGCGGCGCGACCTGGACGGTGCACGACGTCCCGGGCACCGGCGGCACCTACACCGGTCGCGACCGCGACACCATCGACGTGGTCAGCCTCGCCGCCGTCGACGGATTGCACGCCGTTGCAATCGTTCGCACCGAGCACGTCCACACAGGCGGCGGACACGAGAGCGACGAGATCACCGACCTGCGCCTGGTGCACACCGCCGACGGCGGGACGACGTGGACGGTCCTGCGCGAACGCAAGCCGGGCAGCGATGGCACGCCGCCCGACCTCGCCATCCCCGCGCTGCGCATGACCGGACAGACGGGAACGCTGGCCGATTTCGCTCCCGGCGACTTCGAGCGCAGCGACGACGGGGGTGCCACCTGGCACGCCAGTGGTGTTGTCACCGGCGGGTAGGATGATGCGGTGGCTGCTGCATTGGTCATCCGTTCCCGCGGCGACCGTGCGTTCGACGTCGAGGTCGATGACGAGGGCAGTCGCACCACGCATCACGTCACCGTCCCCGACGCGCTGATGGCCGAGCTCGGTGTCGACGACGCGGAGCGGCTGGTGCGCGAGTCGTTCGGCTTCCTGCTGGAGCGGGAACCCGCGTCGTCGATCCTGCCGCGGTTCTCGCTCTCCGACATCGCGCGGTACTTCCCGGAGTACGGCGAGGAGCTGGCCCGGCGGCTGGGCTAGGCGGAGCCGGCGATGCGCGCGGTGAGCGCGTCGGGGGCGGACAACGGCTTGGCCAAGTCGCCGTCGAGGTGGTGGCGGGCGGCGAGCCAGGCGGGGTCGAGGAAGGTCATCCAGACCTGACCGTCGTCGGCGGCCCACACCAGGACCTTGAGCGGCAGGTCGAGCGCGGCGGTGGTGGCGGCCTGCATGAGCGGTGTCCCGGCACGCGGGTTGCCGAAGATGAGCAGCTTGGTGTCGCGCAGGCTCAGCCCGGCGCGCTCCGCCTCGCCGCTGTGGTCGATCACAGCGAACAGCGTCGCGCCCGCGCCTGCGATCGCCTCGGTGAGCCGTTCCACCGTGGCGGCGACGGAGAGCGGGCTGGGCCGGTGGACGATCCCCTCGATCGGTGGCGTGCCTGGATCGGTCATGGCGTCCTCCTCCGCAACAGGATGACACGCGGTCCCACACGTATCCTGGGAGCATGAGCGTGCTCGTCCGGCGCCGGACCAGTCACCACCGCGACGTGCAGGGCGGCGCCGCGCGCGCGGCGGTGTTCGGCGTCAGCGACGGGTTGCTCACCAACGTGTCGCTCATCCTCGGTGTGGCGGGCGCCAATCCCGGCCCGGGCCTGGTTCGGCTCGCCGGACTGGCAGGGCTGCTCGCCGGCGCGTTCTCCATGGCGGCCGGCGAGTATGTGTCGATGTCGGCACAATCTGAGCTGCTGCAGCACGAGATGAACGTGGAGCGGCGTGAGCTGCGCGAGCATCCGCGCAGCGAGCGGCAGGAGCTGGTCAGCCTGTACCGCCGCCGCGGCCTGGGCCAGGAGCTCGCCGAGCAGGTCGCCGACGCCATCCAGCGCGACCCCGAGGTCGCCCTCGACGTGCACGGGCGCGAGGAGCTGGGCATCGACCCCGGCCAGACCGGCAGTCCCTACGCGGCCGCGCTGTCCTCGTTCGTCAGCTTCGCGGTGGGCGCGTTCCTGCCCCTGCTGCCGTGGTTCTTCAGCTCCGGCAGGGCCGGCGTGGTGGCCTCGGTGGCGATCAGCGCGGTGGCGGCGCTGAGCATCGGCTGGGCGGTCGGCGCCTTCACCGGGCGCTCCCGGGTGCGCTCGGCGCTGCGGCAGCTCGGCATCGCGGTGGTCGCGGCAGCGGTGACCTACGGGATCGGCAGCGCGGTCGGGGTGCGCACCGGCTGAGCCAGGTCAGCAGATGCGGTGGGATCCGGCGCCGCGGGGTGAAATGGGTGGCCCGGCCCGGGGGTCCTAGAAAGCGACCCCATGCACGAGCGCTTCGTCCGCTACCTCACTGTCGGCGGCGCGCTCGTCCTTGCCATGACCATCGGGGCCGCCGCGTCCGGCCCACCGGCGTGGACGCAGACGACGCCGGCCACGGCCAGCGAGCGCCGCGGCGCCGCCATCGCCCATGACGACGCCACCGGACAGCTCCTGCTCTTCGGCGGCGACAACAGCGTCAACACCCTGAACGACACGTGGGTGTTCGACGGCGCGCGCTGGTCGCTGCTGCACACCGCGCACGCGCCGATGTCGCGCACCAACGCCTCGATGGTCTACGACCCGGTGACGCGGACCGTGATCCTCTACGGCGGCGATCCGCACTTCGTGCACGACGGGATCAGCTACCTCGGCGACACGTGGAGCTTCGACGGGAGAGACTGGACCGAGCTGCATCCCGTGCACACACCGGGTACGCGCGCGGAAGCGGCGGCGACGTGGGACGGCGCCGGCTCGCGCATGGTGGTGTTCGGCGGCTACACCGACGCCAGCGGTCCCGCCCAGGACACCTGGACCTTCGACGGAGTCGACTGGGCGCCGCAGAGCCCGCAGCACGTGCCGCCGGTGCGACACGGCGCGATGATGGCGTACGCCGATGCGGTGCGCGGCGTGGTCATGTTCGGCGGCCTCGGCAACCCGCCGGCGGGCAGCACCAGCCCGTACCTGCCCGACACCTGGACGTGGAGCGGCGGCGACTGGTCGCTCATCAGCGCAGGCACGACGGCGACGCCGCAGGGCCGATTCGCGGGCGTGATGGCGCCGATCGGCGGCGGCGCGGTGATGCTCTTCCGCGGCTACTGGGACAGCGGCGTGGGCGGAGGCGCGACGCCCGGGACACACGTGACCGGTCCGTCGTCAACGCTGAGCGACGTGTGGACGTACGCGAGCGGCGGCTGGACCAAGCTGACGGCGACCGGGCCCGCGGGTCGATTCCAGGCCGCTGCGGCGTGGGATCCCTCGCTCGGTGCCGCCGTCATGTATGGCGGCTGCTGCAACAGCGCGGGCGGGTTCTTCACCGACACGTGGTCTTTCGACGGCACCGCATGGACCGCGCACGAACGCGGTGACGCGCCGTCGGTGCGCGAGGGAGCCGTCGCCGTGAGTGACACGGACCGCGGTGACGTGGTGCTCTTCGGCGGCTTCGGTGGCGCGGGCTTCCTCGGTGACACGTGGATCGAGTCGGCAGGGCAGTGGCATGCCGTCGCCACCGGCAGCGCCGCACCGGTGGGCCGCTTCGCCGCCTCGATGGCGTACGACGGCCAGCGCGGCACCGCCGTGCTGTTCGCCGGCCAGGCGCAGTCCGCCAACCAGTGCTCGAACACCGTCGACCAGCTCGACGTCAACCACCTCTGCAACGACACCTGGACGTTCAACGGCAGCACCTGGACCAGGTCGGCGACCGGCAGCGCCAAGCCGCCGCCCTACCGCTCCCTGGCGTCGATGGCGTTCGACGGCGCCAATGGCCAGACCGTGATGTTCGGCGGCTTCGCCGACCAGGGCGAGCTCGGCGACACCTGGACCTTCGACGGAACCACGTGGACGCAGCAGCATCCCGCGGCCTCCCCGCCGGCGCGCGACGGGGCCGCGCTTGTCTACGACCCCGCACTGCAGCGACTCGTCCTCTTCGGCGGCGAGGGCACCGCGGCCGACGGCTCGATCGTGTACTTCGCCGACACCTGGACGTGGGACGGCACGACGTGGCTGCAGCTCCACCCCGCCGTCTCGCCGCCGGGCCTCTACGAGGTGGGCGCAACCTGGGCCGCCGACCTCGGTGGCGTCCTGGTCGCCGGCGGCCAGAGCTACCACGGCTCGGGCGTCTTCAACACCGTCAACGACGCCTGGCTCTTCGACGGCACCACGTGGACGCGCCAGGCGGTCGCCGCCGCGCCGGGTGAGCGCTACTTCGCACCGCTGGCGTGGGACGCTGCGTCGCACACGGCGGTGATCTTCGGCGGCCTCGGCAACCTCGGCCTCAGTGACGACGCGTGGATGCTGACCACCCAGCCGGCGCCGGTGGTGGCGGAGTTCCCGATGGCCGCACTGGCGATCGCCGTGGGTGCCGGAGCGATGCTGGCGCTGCGGCGGCGTCGCGATCATGCCCTGGCCCTTGGTCCGCTGAGCCGCTCACACCGCGGGTAGCCCGACCCTCCGCGGTTCGTCCCGAGTGGGCCGCCCGGGCACCGCGATGGTGGCGTACTCGGCGATGTCCTCGCCGCTCCAGCCGTCCACCACCATGCTGCGCAGCTCGGCGAGCGCGGCGACGCGGCTGCCCACGTTGAGCTTGAGGAACACGTTGGAGAGGTGGCGCGCGACCGTCTGCGCCGAGATGCCGAGGACCTGCGCGATCTGGCCGTTGGAGAGGCCCTCGGCGACGGCGCGCATGATCTCGTTCTCGCGCGCGGTCAGCGGCAGGCGGGTGCGGCCGACGAAGTCGGCGACCAGCCGGACCACGGCGGCACGGTTGCCGTGCCAGGGGAGGTGGGCGCCGCCTTCGAGCAGGCGAAGCTCGGCACCCTTGATGCTCTCGGCGAGCCGGAAGGCGTTGTTGACGCTGACGAACGGGTTGTCGCGGCGGTGCAGCAGCAGGGTGGGCGTGTTAACCCGGCTGAGCAGGTGGCGCACATCGATGGCCATGGTTTCGCGCACCAGGGCGGCGGCCGCCGACGACCCCGCCGCACCGCACCACTGCGTGGCCAGCCTGTCGAGCGCGTCGCCGGTGGTGCCGGGGGCGAGCAGGTGGCCCATGGTCAGTGCCGCCACCGTCCAGTCGGCGCGGATCAGCTGCTCGACGGCGGTGAGCAGCAGCGGGTCGGCGCCATCCGGGTAGTCGGGCGTGGCGGCCAGGCACGGCGTGCCGTTGAAGAGGACGAGGTGGGCGACCCGGTCGGGATGGGCGGCGGTGTACGCGATGGCGGCCGGTGCGCCCATGCCCTCCGCGAACAGGGCGACGCGTCGTTCGCCCGCCGCGTGGACCACGCGTGCCAGTGAGTCGACCTGGCCGTCGAGGCTGAAATCGTGGGCGACGCGGTCGGCGAGCCCGTTGCCGGGACGGTCGTAGCGCACCAGGCGGACGCGCTCGGCGAGGCGGCTGTGGAACCAGCCGGCATCGTCGCTGCCATCGTCGCCGAGGTGGCTCAGCCACCCCGGAACCATCACCAGAGTTGGCGCGCCGCTGCCCGCCGCCGACCACGCGATGCGCGTGCCGTCACGCGCCGCGGTGCCGCGGACGTGCCCTCCAAGCACTCGAACGGGTCTGCCCACACCGTTCACGGCGGCCTAGCGCCCTGTTTCCGGACCGGCGCGCGAACATGACAGCGCCAGCCGTGAGTAGTTGCCCCTGCTCAATTCGGCTCCTGCTCGCCGGGCGTGTGAAAGGGAGCTCGCCGGCGAGGGAGGACGAATGTAGCAACCGCCACCGTCGAGAGTCACGCGGATTCGGGCCCGATTTACAGCGTTTTACGCGACACTGACATTTCTTCGCGCGCGTCACGCCGTCGCCACCTCGGGTTTGCGCCAGTGCGCAAACGAGCCATGCAGCCGCCTACACATGCCCGGGGGTGCACCCGCAATTTCTGCACACTGATTGGCATTCCCCCGGGCGGCGCGGCAGCCCACGATTGCCGCTCAGTCAGTTTGGGCAGAAGCTCGACGCAGGGGGCAGCATGATGAGCGCAGGTGAGCGCAGTGGCGCGCACAGCCAGGGCATCGCCGTGGTCGGCGCCGGATACGTGGGGCTGACGACGGGCGTCGCCCTGGCCAGCGAGGGACACCGCGTGGTGCTGGTGGAGACGGATCCCACCCGCCTCGCCCGCCTCGCGCGCGGGGACGCGCCGATCTACGAGATGGGCGTCGCCGAGTTGCTCAGATCGGCCCTCGACGCCGGCGTGCTCACCGTGACCGGTCGCATCGAGATGGCCCTGGAGACGTGCCGCGTCGTCGTCGTCGCGGTGGGCACGCCGTCGCTCCCCGACGGCAGCGCCGACCTTGGCGCGCTCAACACCGTCGTGTCCCAGGTTCGCATGCATGGAACACCGGGCACGGTGATGGTGATCAAGAGCACGGTGCCGCCGGGCACCGCGGCGCGCCTGCAGCACACCCTCGACGGCAAGCCCTTCCGCATCCCCGTGGTGTCCTGCCCGGAGTTCCTCCGCGAGGGCACCGCGCTGGAGGACCTGGCCACCGCCCCGCGCGTGGTGGTCGGCGGTGACGACGACGAGGCCGTGGCCAAGGTGGCCGGCATCTTCGCCGTGCCCGGTGCCCAGCTCGTGCTCACCGACTCGACCAGCGCAGAACTGGTCAAATATGGCAGCAACGCCTTCCTCGCCACCAAGATCTCTTTCATCAACGAGATCGCCAACGTCTGCGAGCTGCTCGGCGGCGACGTCGACCAGGTGGCCCGGGGCATGGGTCTCGATCCCCGCATCGGCCGCTCCTTCCTGAACGCCGGGCTGGGCTTCGGCGGCTCGTGCTTCCCCAAGGACGTGCGAGCCCTGGACGCATTGGTGGGCCGTTCGGGCTACAGCTTCTGGATGCTCAAGACCGCCATCGAGGTCAACGAGCGCCAGCGCACCCGCTTCGTGCACAAGATCCGCGAGGCGATCGGCAACCCCATGGAGGGGCGTCGCGTCGCCCTGCTCGGCCTCGCCTTCAAGCCGGGCACCGACGACGTGCGCCAGGCGCCCAGCCTGGACATCGCCGAGCGCCTGCTGGAGCTGGGCGTCGAGGTGGTGGCCCACGACCCGGCGGCGATGGCCGCGGTGCATCCGCTGCTGCCCCGGGTGACCATGGCGGCGACGCCGTACCACGCCGTGCGCGACGCCGACGCGGTCGCCCTGGTCACCGAGTGGCCCGAGTACGCGGAACTGGACTGGGCCCGCGTGCGCGTGCTGATGCGCCGTCCCGCGGTGGTCGACGGGCGCAACGTCCTCGACGCCGCCATGCTCGCCGCCGAGGGCTTCAACTACCACTCGATGGGGCGCCGCGCGGTGGTCACCCAGTGGGCGCGCCGCGCCGTCGACATGGCGGTGGCCTGAGGTGCACGCAGGCAACGGAAGCAACGGCGGCAACGGCAGCCACCCCGCGCGCCGCGTCCTGGTCACCGGGGCGGCGGGCTTCATCGGCGGCCACGTCACCGAGGCGCTGCTGATGCGCGGCGACGAGGTGGTCGGCCTCGACAATTTCGACACCTTCTACGACGTCGCCGTCAAGCGCGCCACCGCAGCCCGGCTCGACGACGGCCGCCGCTGCCGCATCGTCGACGGCGACATCCGCGACGCCGCGCTGCTCGACACCCTGATCGGCGGCCAGGGCGTCACCCACATCGTCCACCTGGCCGCGCGCGCAGGGGTGCGCCCGTCGCTGCGCGACCCCTTCCTGTACCAGGACGTCAACATCCGGGGCACGCTGCAGATCCTGGAGGCGGCCCGGCGGCACCAGGTCAACCACGTCGTGGCGGCGTCGTCGTCCTCGGTGTACGGCGCGCAGAGCAAGCTGCCGTTCAGCGAGTCGGACCACGCCGACCACCCGTCCTCGCCGTACGCCGCGACCAAGCGCAGCAACGAGCTCGACGCCCATGTCTACCACCACATCTACGGCATGGACGTCACCATGCTGCGCTTCTTCACCGTCTACGGGCCGCGGCAGCGACCCGAGATGGCCATCCACCGCTTCACCTCGCTGATCGACCGCGGCTCGGCCATCGAGATGTACGGCGACGGCACGGCGCGCCGCGACTACACCTACATCGTCGACATCGTCGACGGGGTGCTGCGCGCCCTCGACCGGCCCAACGGCTACCGCGTCTACAACCTCGGCGCCACCGGCACCACGCCGCTGCTTCGCCTGGCCGAGATGCTCGCCGACCTGCTGGAGCAGCCGCTGCGGGTGCGCCACCTCCCCGACCAGCCCGGCGACGTCCCGGTGACCTGCGCCGACGTCAGCCTGGCCGAGCGGGAGCTGGGCTACACGCCGACGACGCCGATCGAGGTCGGCCTGGAGCGCTTCGTCTCCTGGTTCCGCCGCGAGCGGTACCGCATGCTGGCCTCGGCGTAGGAGACAGAGATGGCAGCAACTCGCGACCGCACCGGTCTCGACCTCACCGTCGTCGTCCCCCTCTACAACGAGGAGGAGAACGTCGACGCCGCCGTCACCGAGATCCTCGAGGTGCTCGACGGCATGCC
This sequence comes from Candidatus Angelobacter sp., assembly GCA_035569495.1. GTDB lineage: Bacteria > Chloroflexota > Dormibacteria > Aeolococcales > Aeolococcaceae > DASRDZ01. Next base: position 73,710 of record DATMMX010000047.1, read on the forward strand.
GCAGAGCGCCGAGGTGCTGCTCGTCGACGACGGCAGCCGCGACGCCACCGGCCAGATGGCCGAGCGCTGGCACCGCCGCGACGAGCGCATCCGGGTGATCCGCTTCCGCCGCAACTTCGGCCAGACGGCGGCGATCATGGCGGGCTTCCGCCACGCCTCGGGCGAGATCGTGGTGCTGATCGACGGCGACCAGCAGAACGACCCGCACGACCTGCCCCGCCTGCTCAGCACCATGGACGAGGGCTACGACGTGGTCAGCGGCTGGCGCAAGGACCGCAAGGACAAGCTGCTGATGCGCAAGCTGCCCTCGCGCATCGCCAACCGGCTGATCTCGCGCATCACCGGCGTGCACCTGCACGACTACGGCTGCACCCTCAAGGCGTACCACACCGACGTGGTCCGCCACCTCAACCTCTACGGCGAGCTGCACCGCTTCATCCCCGCGCTGGCAGGACTGGTGGGCGCGCGCGTCGCCGAGATCCCCGTCAACCACCGGCCGCGCACCCGGGGCACGTCGAAGTACGGCATCTCGCGCACCTTCCGGGTGCTGCTCGACCTGCTCACCGTCAAGTTCCTGCTCAAGTACCTGGCCAGGCCGATGCAGTTCTTCGGCCTGCTGGGCATCGCCTCGCTGCTGCTCGGCGGGGGCACGCTGTTCGCCCTGCTCGGCGCCAAGGTGGCGACCAACATGGGCGTCACCGACAAGCCGCTCTTCCTGCTCAGCATCCTGCTGGTCGTGGTCGGCGCGCAGTTCTTCTCGATGGGCCTGCTCGGCGAGCTGCTGACGCGCGTCTACCACGAGGTGGGCAAGCGCGACCCGTACGTGATCCGCAGCACCGCGGGGCTGCCCGCGCAGCCGCAGCGCGCCCTCGACACCGTCCTGGAGGGCGACGGCGGCACCGTCGACGTGACCACGCGCGAGATCGTCCGGCCGGTGGCGCGCCCGCTGCCGATCGGCCCCGCCGTCGCCGCCAACGGGGACGGGTCGTGAGCGCCGCCACCCGCCACCGCGCCTTCGTCGCCCTGCGCCTCGGCGTCTCGCTGGCACTGCTCGCCTGGCTGCTCGGCCGCGCCGGACTGCGCTCCATCGGCGACGTGCTCGCCCACGCTGATCGCGGCTGGCTGCTCACCGGCGTGGCCCTGGGCCTGGCCTCGACCACCGTGCAGGCGACGCAGTGGCACGCCCTGCTCGGCGCCGTCGGCCTGCGCCGCACCTGGCTGCGCAGCCTGCGCCTGGTTTATGTCGGATATGGCTTCAACACGGTGCTGCCCAGCGCCGTCGGCGGTGACGTGGTCCGCGCCGTGGCGGTGGCGGAGCACCCCGAGGAGCGCTCCCCGGCGGCGGCATCGGTGGTGCTGCAGCGGCTGTGCAACTTCCCGGGGATGATCGCGCTGCTGGCCGTCGGCCTGTTGGCCAGTCTCGCCGACCCCTTCGCCGGTCGGATGCGCCCGGTGGCGGGCATCGCCGCCGGCGCCGGCCTGCTGATCATCGTGGTCGCCTTCAGCCCGCTGCTGGGCAGGCTGGGACGGCTGCGCGCCATGCAGCGCTCGCGCGCGTCGCGCGCCGTGGCGTCGCTGCTGGCAAGGCTCGACGCGGTGCGCACCCGTCCGCGCGTGCTCGGCGCCGCGGCCCTGCGGGGCACCACGTTCTGGACGCTGCAGGTGCTCTCCCAGGTGTGCTTCATGCACGCCGTCGGCATCAGCGCGGGGCTCGGCTACTCCGCGGTGGTGGTGACCGCGGTCAACCTGGCCACCCTGCTGCCCATCTCCATCAACGGCTACGGCGTGCGCGAGAGCGGCTACACCGCCTTCCTCGCCGTCCCCGGCCTGGCCAGCAACGCCCAGGCGGTGGCGGCGGGATTCCTGCTCGCCGCGCAGACCCTGCTGTGGGGCCTGATCGGCGTCGCCTGCTGGGCCGCGCCGCGACTGCGCGGCAACGCCGCCCGCACCGCCGCGGTCGTGTCGGCGGGCGTCGTGCTAGCGGGGTGCGGCCACGGCGGTCCGCAGAACGTCACCGTGGCGGTGGCGGGCGCGCACACCGTCGCCGACGCGCCCGGTGGCCTCGGCCCCGTGGTGGCCGTCGCCGACGTGCCGGTGACCATCGACCCGGTGCTCTTCAAGGGCCGGGTGCAGGTGCTCACCGTGTCGGTCATCCCCGGCAGCCACGTCACCAAGGGACAGGCGCTGTTCAGCATCGACCCGGCGGCGCTGCAGGCCAACGCCGACATCGTCGCCGCCGGCCTCTCGGCTGCCCAGGCCGCGGTCACCAAGGAGCAGACGGCGATCAACACCGCCGACGCTCAGCGCTCCCAGGCGACCGGCATTCAGGCGCAGATCGCCGCGCTGCAGCGAGCCATCGCCGGCGACCAGGCCAACATCGCCGCCGCCCTGGCGTCGCCACCGACGCCGCTGCCCAGCGGTGGCGCCACCCCGCCGAACACCCTGCTGCTGCAGGCGCAGCGCCAGCTCAACTCCGACGAGGCGGCGCTCGGCTCGGCGCAGGGCCAGCTCAGCTCGCTGCTCGCCCAGTCCTCCGCGGTGGTCGCGGGCGGCGCCCAGACGGTGGCCAACCTGCAGGGCCAGGTGAGCATCGACCAGCAGCTGCTGAGCATCGCCCAGGGCGGCAGCTCGTCGATCGGCGCCCCCATCGAGGGCGACGTCGTCGCGGTCAACGTACTGCCCGGCCAGGCGGCCACCCCGGGCGTGCCGCTGGTGGAGATCGTCGACCCCTCGAAGCTGCGCGCCACCGCCAAGTTCCCCATCAGCGAGCAGTCGCTGGTGGTCCCCGGCGCCAAGGCGGCGCTGACCTTCAGCGCCCTGCCCGGCGCGCAGCTCCAGGGCAGTGTGGTCAGCGTCATCCCGGTCACCAGCGACGGGCTCACCTTCCAGGCAGTGGTCGAGGCCGGCAACCCCGACCACAAGGTGCTGCCGGGCCTGACCGCGGCGGTCAGCGTCGCCGCCAGCGTACAGGCGGCGGTCGCCGTGCCCCGGCTCTGCGTGCTCGACATCGACCAGAACCCCTACGCCTACGTCGTCGACGCGGGCAACGTAGCCCACCGCCGCACCGTGCAGGTGGGCGCCGTCGACGCCGACAACGTTCAGGTCACATCCGGCCTCAACGCGGGCGACCGGTGCGTGGTCAACGGCGCCCAGCTCCTCGAAGACGGCAGCAAGGTCACCGTCACCGCCACGAGGGCGTAAAGGTGGTGCGGCACCTCCGGGCGCTGCGACCTCTGCGCACGCTGCGGACGCTGCGGGTGACCTTCGGCGTCCTCGGCGCGGCGGCGGTGGCGGCCGCCCTGGCGCGGCCGTGGCTGGAGGTGCCGTTGCAGCCACGTCTGTCCGCAACCTCGATCCGCATCGTGGTGGGGGGACTGCCGACCAGCAGATGGGCGACCTACGGCGCCGCGCTGGCGGTGCTCGCCGCGGTGGCCCTGGCGGCGACGGTGTGGCGGCGCGGCCGTCCCTCGGCGCTGCTCGGCGCGGCGGGGCTGGCGGTGCTGCTGGTCTGCGCCCTGATGCTCGCCCAGGTGGTGCTCTGGGACGCGGGACTGCGCCACACCCTGGTCGCCCAGAACCTGCAGAAGTCCGTTGCAGTGCAGCAGTTCGGCTACAGCGTGCGGGCCACGCAGCCGTCGGCGATCTTCCTCGCCCCGCTGTCGGGCGCCGGCAAGGTGGTGGCCGGCTCGCTCGACCACGGCTTCTACCTGGCCGTCGTCGGTGGCGCGCTGATGGCGGTGGCGGGGGCTCCGCCGCTGCTGCTCGCCGGCCGCCGCCGCCCGCGCCTGCTCGGCGCCACGGCGGCCGCGTCGATGCTGCTGCTCACCGGCGCCGCTGCGCCCGGAGTTGTGGCCTGGTATGTCGAGAACTCGGCGGCCGCGGCGGCGCAGCGCGGTGACACCGCGGCGGCGATGAGCGGCCTCGACCTCGCCGCCCGCCTCGTCCCCGCCTACCGCCAGGACCCCGACGACGAGCTGGCCCGCGGCGTCGCCCTGCTCCAGGCGGGCGACCGCAACAGCTCGCCCGCGCTCTTCGTGCTCTCGCGCAACGCCGCCTCCGCGGGTGATCGGCCCACCGAGCTGAGCCTGCTCGCCGAGGCCGTGCGCCGCTCGCCGCAGGACACCGTGGTGCTGGAGGAGTGGCGGGCCCGCTCCGTCGAGCAGGCGCTGCGCATCCACGACCCCTCGCCGGTGCTCGACCTGCCCGCGGCGGTCGCCGACACGGCGCTGGTGCAGTACGTCAGCGGCCGCCTGCTCTACGACGCGGGCAGCTACGACCTCTCGCTGCCCTACTTCCGGCGCACCCTGCAGCTCACCGGCGACCCCGACCTGGGCTCCTCGGCACACACCTACATCGCCCTGGCCGACCTCGCCCTGGGCCGCCCCGACGAGGCCAAGCGCCACCTGGTCCTGGCCATCGCCCTCGACGGCACCAGCAGCAACGGCCTGGCCCGGAGCACCGCCACCGGCCTCTACCGCGGCGTGCTGCCGTGAGCCGCCTGCGCCTGCTGGTCGCCTGCACCCTGGTCGCCCTGGGCACGGCTGCGGTCGCCGACGTCGCCGTGGCCGCCTTCTCGCGCGTCGACCGGGTGAGCTACACGCCGGCGTTCCACGGCGCCGCCTGGGTGTCGTCGCCACAGGCGGCGCCGCGCGCCTGGTTCCGGCTGCCGCTGGCGCTCGACCGCCGGCCCGACGCGGTCAGCATCCAGCTCGACGCGGACCAGACCTGGACGCTCTACGCCAACGGCGTGGCCCTTGGCGACGACAAGGCCGACCTGGCCGCGGGGTTCGCCGCGGTGCACACCATGGACCTGACCGCGCTCATGGTCGGCGGCGACAACGTCATCGGGGTCACCGTGGTCAACGACAACCGCGGCGCCGCCGCGCTGCGCGCCGAGGTCACGGTGGTGCAGGGGGGCAGACGCACCGAGCTGCTCACCGGCACCGCCCACTGGCGGGCCACCGCCGACGTGGCCGCGGTGGAGACGCCCGGGCTGGGGCCGGCCGCGATGACCTGGCCGGGCAACCCAGGCACCGGCGGGGTGCGCCTCGCCCCGGGCCAGACCATCGTCCCCGGCGCCGCCGGGCAGCTCGGCGTGGGCGCCGCACACAAGCCGTCGTCGAGCCTGCTCACCCCCGGGCAGGCGGCGCCCGCGGCGGCGGCGCAGCAGCCGTTGAGCTCGGCGCTGCAGGGGGCGCTGGGCAGCCTCGGCGGCAACGGCACCACCGTGGCGGGCGTGGCGGGGGCGAGCGGCGTGCCCCAGGCCGCCGGGCAGGCCGCGCCGGCGGCGTCGGCGACGCCCGCCCCGCGCGGATCGACGCGCGCCTCGCAGGCGCAGACGGTCACGCCCAAGCTGCTCGCCCAGGTCGACGCCGCCAACTTCTCCATCCCCGGCTTCGCCGATCCGTCGTGGGCGGCGGCGCCGGCGGTGCAGCCGCCGCGGGGTGACGTCAGCGCGGCCGTCCCCGCGTGGGTCACCGAGCAGCCGCTGGGCGCCCAGGTGGTGACGGCGCCCGGCGCGCCCACGCTGCTGACGGTGATGGCCACGGTGACCGTCCGCGACGGCGCCTCCGACGGCTGGCTGCGCGTCGGCGCTGCGGGTACCGCATCTCTCTACATCGATGGGCAGCTGGTCATCCCCCAGGTGGGCGCGACGGTGCCCTCCCCGGACGCCTTCGGCGGTTCCGGCACCAGCGGCGCCGACCCCTGGCGGCAGTCGTCGCCGCCGCTCAACGTGCCCCGGCAGAGCACCGGGCTGCGCGCCGCGGTGCCCTTCGTCAGCGCGTACCACCTCGGCCCGCTGCTGCACCAGGGAAGCAACCTGCTCGCCCTGGTGGTCACCTCGGGCGCCGCGCCCAGCGCCTACATGGACGGGCGGTTCACCACCGGCGGGGGGGAGGTGGCCATCGGCAGCGGCGCGGTATGGACCGCCCGGTCCACACCGGGTTCGCTCACCGAGGCGGCGGCGACGCCCGCGCAGCCGCTGGGCACGGTGAATGCGGCGTGGCGCAACCGTCCCCCCGTGGTGCCCATCGACTCGGCGATGCTCAACCGTCCTGACAGCCTGCTCTGGGGACCGCGGCTGCTCGCCGTGGCCCTGATCCCCGGGGCCTGGGTGCTGATCGCCGCCGTGGCACGGCTGCGCGGGCGGCTGCGGCTCGGCACCCTGCTCGGCGTGGGCGCGATGGGCATGGCGCCCGCGCTGGTGGCCACCGAGATCGTCGGTGAGCTGGCCCGGCTGCCCAGCTTCCGGCCGCCGGGGGTGCTGGTGCCGCCCACCGCGCTGGCGCTGCTCGGCGCCTCGGTCGGCGGTGACCTGCTCGCCACCGTGCTGGCGCTGCGCTCGGCCGGCCTCGGCCGGTTGGGGCGGCGGCTGCTGGCGCTGCGGCGGCGTCCCGCGGCCCTGGTGGTCCGGCTGCGGCGGCGCGCGGCGGGTGCGGCGGGGGCGTTCGGGACCGTCGTGGCGCATGCCCCTGTCCCCGCACCCGCCGGAGCACCCGCGGGGTGGGCGGTGGCGCGCCGCGCGGTGGCGCTTGGCGGTGGCGGCCGGGGCTGGAACCTGTCGGCCGCCTCCGGCGCCGTGGCGGGACGGCTGCCGGGGCTGCGTCCCCTGCCCGCGCTGTCGCTGCGCTCTCTGCTCGCCCGGCTCGGCGGCGGCGCGCTGTGGCTGGCTCATCGCTGGAGCGCCTGCGCGGTGGCGGCGGTGGCCGGCGGCATGGGGCTGCTCAACGCCTACCGGCTCGACTACCAGCCGTTCTGGCAGGACGAGTTGTTCAGCCTGGCCGGCGCGCGCGGCATCCGCGCCCACGGGCTGCCCATCTGGCCGTCCGGCTTCCAGTACTGGAAGGGCGAGATCTACAGCGTCACCATCGCCGTGGTGGGGCGCATCTTCGGCGACACGCCGACGGCGCTGCGCATGGTGTCGGTGGTGCTCTTCGCGGCCACCATCGCGGTCTTCGGGCTGATGCTGGTGCCCGAGGTGATCGGGCGGGGCCGCCGCTGGCTGCAGGTCGGCCTGACGGTTCTCTTCGCCACCGCGCCGGCGCAGATGACCTGGGCCCGCGAGGCGCGCATGTATCAGCTCGCCGACTTCTTCATGGTGCTGTTCCTCGCCCTCTTCCTGCGCGCCCTGCGCCGGCCGACGACGCGCAACATCTGCTTTGCCACGCTGGCACTTCTGGGCATGTACCTGTCCCACGAGGAGACCTTCATCGCCCTGCCCGCGGTGGCCGTGGTCGGCGTGCTCGCGCTGCGTTCGCAGCTCTGGCGCAACCGGCGCTGGATCGTCTTCGGCGGGGCGGCGTTCGCCGTCATCGGCGCGCAGGCGCTGCTCGCCTTCAAGGTGCAGCCGCAGTGGTTCGGCGCCGACCACAGCAACCGTCCCTACGTCGGCTTCGACACCACCGATGCCTGGTACTACTTCAGCACGGTGTTCTTCAAGGGCGGCGGCGGGCTGGCGCTGGTGACAACGCTGGCGACATTGGGCAGCGTGGTCGGGCTGGTGCGGCGCAACCTGGTGCGCAATTACCTGAGCGGCTTTCTCTGGCTGGAGATGCTGATGCTCAGCGTCGTCTTCGCGCCGCGGATCACGCGCTACACGTTCATCGTGCTGCCGCCGCTGTTCCTGCTCGCCGCCTTCGGCGCGCAGGACCTGCTCGACGGCGCGCGCCGCCTGCTCACGCCGCGTGGTGCACCGCCGCGACTCGCGCGCGCCATGCAGGGCATGGCCACCGCGGGCCTGGCCACGGTGGTGATGTGGCTGGGCGTGTCACAGCCGGTGTCGGTGCAGGCGTACGGACTGGCCGTCGCCGATGCGACCAGCTCGCCGGCGCAGATGCAGTACGTCGACTACCAGTACGTCACCGACTACATGAAGCGGAACTGGCGGCCCGGCGACATGTGGGTGGCCGCGGCGCCGCCCAACATCGCCGCGGAATACCTCGGCCGCCCGCCCGACCGCATCATCCAGACCCACTCCAACGACCGCTTCTTCTACATGTTCGAGAAGAACGGGCAGGCGGTGGACACCCAGTATGGCGTGCCCGTGGTGCTCGCCCCGTCCGACCTGCAGCGGCTGCTGGAGGGGCACCACCGCGTCTGGCTGGTCACCGACGACACCCGCTACCTTGCCGGGTTGCCGCCTGGGTTCATCGGCGTGATCAACCAGCACTTCGCCAAGGTGGCGGAGGGGGCCAGCTCGGCCGTCTACCTGGGCTATGGATGAGGCGGATGCGGCTCGCGCTCGTGGCCGTTGTGGCGCTGTGCGTGAGCGGCTGCTCGTCGGGGCGGGCCACGGGGGCGACGCCGAGCCCGCTGGCACCGCTGTCCAGCGTTGCGGGCCCCTCGGTTGTGGCGGGCGGGGACGCTCCGAGTGTCACGCCGGGCGCGCCCGACACGGGCACCGGTGCGCCGGCGTCCGCGGCGCTGCAGGTGGAGCAGGACGTTCTCGCCAACATTGGCCAGAACGGGTGGGACAGCGCGGCCGGCCTCAACGGGGGGCTCGGGCAGCTCTGGATCAACTGGCGCACCGGATCCACACCGCTGAGCACCAACTGGAACAACGTGCCCGCCGCGGAGTGCACGGTCGGCGGCGGCGGCACCCCGCAGTGCACCAGCTCGCCGCCGCGCACCGACCGGCTCACCGACCTGCGCTACCTGCACGCCCTGGCCCTGTACCGCAACCAGCATCCCGGCGACACCCGCTTCGACGCGCAGTTCAGCCGGTGGGCGGGGATCGTCAAGTCACTGTGGGGGCGCCCCCGCGACGAGCGGGGCTGGACGTACGAGGTGCTGGTCGACATCACCCGGCTCACCGGCGACGGCTTCTACGCGGCCGCGGCGGCGCAGCAGGCGCACTACTACAGCGCCACCGTCTTCCACGCCTCGTGCGGCTGCCTGTACTTCACCGACACGGCGCACCCGCGCGGCTTCTACCGGCCGGTGGACACCGTCGAGGAGGCCGCCGCCCTCGCCGAGGAGGGCGCGCGCACCGGCAACCAGACGTACATCGCGCAGGCGCGCACCGCATTGCAATTCCTCCTCGCCCACGGCTACCTGCGCGCCTGGCACGCCTTTCCCTACGCCTGGGACCAGGTGCTCAATGCCGACGGGTCGGTCAACAGCAGCCCGGTCTTCGCCGCGGGGCTGCCCAACGCCGGGCAGGAGGTGCGGGTGATCTGGCTGGCCCAGGAGGCGCAGACCCTGCTCCACGCCACCCGCGCCACCGGCGACACCCGCTACAGCACCCTGGCCACCGAGCTGCTCGACGCCATCACCCCGGCGCAGAACACGCTGGGCCTGTGGGACAGCGCGCACGGCGGCTACTGCGAGAAGGCCACCTTCTCTGGCAGCGGATTGGCCCAGCCGGGCTCGCCGTCTGTGGGTTGCTCGAAGAAGGAGGCGGGGCGGCAGCTCGTCGTGCTCGACGCGGTGCGAGTGGCGGCGACGGTTGGGCTGGGCAGCCGCTACGCGGACCTGCAGCAGCGCATGACCGCACTTGCGGTCGGTCCTGACTATTACTCGCACGGCGCCGGCTACGTGTACGAGGTGGCCCCGGACTACAGCCTCTTCCTCAACCACAGCGTGCCCGAGGACTGGGTCACCACCGAGGCGGACGGCATCGCCCTGGAGGCGCTCTTCGCGCTCAGCGACCCCTCGCCCTGGTAGGGCCTCGGTCGGCTGCGCTTGTGGTCAGCTGACGACGCGGTACGAGGGGGTCGCGCGTCCCATGGCGAGCTGCACCACGCCGAGCAGCGGCGCGTGCGGACCGAGGGCCGTGAGCTGCACGGGGACGGGTTCGACGGGCAGGGCGTGGCGGGCGACCGAGGCGCGCACCGCGTCGACATAGGCGCCGCTCATCATGGCCAGCGGGCCGCCGAGGACGATGGCGGTGGGGGAGAGGAGGTCGATGACGTAGGCGATGGCGCGGCCGAGGTGGTCGCCGGCCAGGCCGATCACCGCCAGGGCGTCGGGGTTCCCCGCGTCGGCGAGGCGAGCCACCACGTCGGCGGTGACCTGGCCGCGGTAGGCGGAGAGGGCAGCGCCGGCACCGCGCTCGATCGCCTCCTCGGCGAGGCGGGCGATGGCGGTGCTGCCGGCCATGGTCTCGACGCAGCCGCGGTTGCCGCAGCTGCAGCGGACGCCGTTGTCAATGGCGGGGGCGTGGCCGATCTCGCCGGCGAAGCCGCGGGCTCCGGTGAAGAGGGTGCGGTCGATGACGATGCCGGCGCCGATGCCGCTGCCCGCGTACACCCAGACCAGCGAGGCGTGGTCGGCGCCCGAGAGGCGGGCCTCGGCGATGGCGGCGGCGTGCGTGCTGTTGGCGACCACGGCGGGAACGCGCAGTGCGGCCTCGATGCGCTGGCGCACCGGCGCGTCGCGCCAGCCGATGTTGGGGGCGACGATGCAGCGGCCGGTGTCGACGTCGACCAGGCCCGGCACCGCGATGCCCGCGCCACGGAGCTGGTCGCGCTTGACGCCCGCGCTGGCGGTGGCCTCGCGCAACGCCTTCTGCGCGTCACGGACCGACTGGTCCAGATCGCCGTGCACGGCCGGGGTGGTGCTGGTGGCGACCAGGTTGCCGAGGCCGTCGGCGATGGCGACGTGGGTGGTGTTGACGCCGAACTGGATGCCAGCGAAGGCGACGGCGCGCTCGTTGTAGACGAGCAGCGACGGGGGCCGGCCGGTGCGGTGGGTGGCCACCTCGGTCCCCATCTCGCGCACCAGGCCGCCGCCGACCAGGTCCTCGATGATCGAGGAGACGGTCGGCTTGGAGAGGCCGGTCCGGCGCGACAGCTCCACTCGCGAGACCGGACGCCCCTCGCGCAGGATGTCGAGCACGATGGAGCGGTTGACCTCGCGCATGGTGTGGTGGGCCACCTTGGTGCCGGAGGCCCGCCGCACCAGCAGCTCGTCGGTGCTCACCGCCTGATCCTACCCCATCCCCCTCCGGGCGACCGCCGCTATGTTCGGGTTACTTCCGAACCAGCCAGGGCGGGCGCGGCGAGGTCGCCGTGGGCGCCGAGGTGGAAGCGCAGGTGGTCGGCGAGGCGGCCCCTCCAGTAGCCCCAGTCGTGGCCGCCGGGCCGTTCGACGTAGCCGTGGGCGACACCGAGGCGGTCGAGGTGGGCGTGGAAGCCGCGGCTGGCGTCGAGCAGCGGGTCCTCGGTGCCGCAGTCGAGGGCGAGGCGCAGCCCGGTGCGGCGTGCCGGGTCGCTGACCAGCGAGGTGATGTCGTGCGCCGCCATCAGCGCGTCGTCGTCGCCCCACATGCGCCGGCGCGCGTCGGGGACGTACTGGAACAGTCGCTGCGGGTCGAAGAAGCCGCTGGTCGCCGAGGCGCTGTCGAAGGTGCCGGGGTTGCGCAAGGCCAGCAGCAGGGCGCCGTAGCCGCCCATCGACAGCCCGGCGACGTGGCGGTCGGACGGGACGGGCAGCTCGGCGTCGATCCAGGGCAGCAGCTCGCCCACCAGGTACGTCTCCGCGGCGGTGGTGCCGTCGACCCAGTCGCAGTAACCCGAGCCCAGCTCGGCGCCGGTGTCGCCCGCCATCACCAGGCAGAACGGCGGCAGCTCGCCCGCGGCGACCAGGCGTGCCGCGGTACGGTCGGCGGCACCCTTCTCCCACCATACGAATCCACCGGCGTCGCGGACGCCGTGCAGCAGCACCACCACGGGCAGGTCGCGACCTGGGTGGCCGGGCGGCATCCACGTCCAGTGCTCCAGCCGGCGGCGGTTGGCCAGGCTGAAGATGGTGTGGCCGGCCAGGCCCTCAGCCATCGGCCGCCGCCTCGAAGCGCGCCATGCGGGCGCGGATGTGGGCGAGGTCGGCGTCGTGCAGCGAGCGCACCACGGCCATGCCCAGCTGCAGGTGCGGCGGCGCGCAGAGCATCGTGGCGATGGTCTCGGCGACGTCCTCGGGCCGCAGGAAGCCGTCCAGCGCCTCGCGCGGCAGCGGAGTTGCGGACGCGGACGACCAGAACGCGGTGTCCACCCCGCCGGGGAAGACGCCGTGCACGCGCACGCCGCAGAGGCGCCCCTCTTCGGCGATGGCCTCGGTGAAGCCGCGCACCGCGAACTTGGTTGCGCAGTAGACGGATTCACCGGGCTCGCCGCGCAGCCCGGCGGTCGACACCACGTTGACGATCTGCCCACCGCCGCCCACCGCCATGGCGCAGAAGGCTTCGCGACAGAGCAGCACGACGGCGCGGACGTTGACGTGCCACATCAGGTCGAGGTCGGCGGTGCTGATGTGTTCCACCGGCGCATGCCGGGCCAGTCCCGCGTTGTTGACCAGCACGTCGAGACGGCCGTGCCGCGCCAGCACGGCGGCGAGCGCCGCGGTCACCGCGCCGTCGTCACCGACGTCGACCACTACGCCCTCACCCCAGGATGCGTCGCGCACCGACGCCGCGACGTCGAAGCCGACCACCTCGGCACCGCGCCGGGCCAGCGCTCTCGCGGTGGCGGCGCCGATGCCCGCGGCGGCGCCGGTGACCACGGCGACCTGGCCACGAAGCGGAAGGGGCGTCTCCATTGTGCGAGCGGGGGTGCGCGGCCTAGCCGGCGCGGTGGTAGAGGAGCGGGTTGATCTCGCTCGCCGCGAGGTCGCCGGGGTGCAGGCCGGGCAGCCACCGCCCCAGGTCGGCGCGGCGCTCGTCGCTGTCGGCGGGGCCGACGCGCGTGCCGTCGGCGAAGTAGATCACCGTCATCACCTCGCGCATGGCGCCGGTCTGGTTGCCCGGGGCGCGGTGCACCATCCAGCCGTCGTGGAAGGTCGCGTCGCCGGAGCGGAGGGGGCCGACGGCGGCGATCGGCGCGCCGGTCTCGGCCAGCTTCTGGGTGAAGTGGGCGTCCGAGTCGTCGGAGATGCGGGTGCCGCGCATGTCGGCGTTGCGGTGCGAGCCGGTGGCGAACTCCATGCCCGCCTCGACGTCGACCAGCGGCATCCACATGGTGACCGTGTGGTCGGTGTCGAGCGGCCAGTAGTAGCGGTCCTGGTGCCACGGGGTGTGGCCGCCGCCGGGCTCCTTGAACAGCGCCTGGTCGTGGTAGAGGCGGACGCCGTCGACGCCCATCAGGTCGGCGGCCATCCTGGCGAAGCGGTGGGCGAGCACGAAGCGGGCCACCGCCGGGTCGCGCAGCCAGATGTTCCAGACCTGCAGGAAGGCCCTGCCGTAGGTGTCGCGCTCCTCCAGGGGGCGGTGCTCCTGGTTGAGGCGGCGCACGGCGGCGCCGATGTGTTCGCGGTACGCGCTCAGCTCGGACGGGGTGCAGACGCCGGGCACGACCAGGTGGCCGTCGCGGCGGAAGGCGGCCACCTGGGCGGCATCCAGGTGATGCTCGCCGGTCAGCGCGGGCAGGGTGGTGGCGTCGAGGGTGCTGCTCACTGGTCCTTCCAGAAAAAGTAAGTACTCCTTACTATATCTGCCCATGAGCTTTCCCGCAACCTGGCAACCTCCCTCCGGCAGCGCACCGCCCGGCGGCGGCGGCGCCCGCGGCGCGGTGCGCGTCACCGAGCTGTCCCCGACCTGCCTGCGCGTCGAGCTGACCCCGGCCGGCAACGCGTTCACGGAGGCGGCGACGCTGATGGTCCCGGTGCGGCTGCAGGGACGGCCACTGGAGGCTGGCGAGGAGGGCGCGGCGCGCCGTGTGTGGCGCTCGTCCTCGGGCGAGGTGGAGGTGGCGGTCGAGATCGGCGGGGCGCGTCCGCCCGGCCCCGGCGACGTCGAGGTGCGCTGGCGGCACGGTGGCGAGGCCGGCAGCTTCCGCGCCGACGACTCCGACCCCACCAACTTCCGTGGCACGGTCCGCTCCCTCGACGTGGTCGGCGGCCACAACCTGCCGGCGCTGCCGCCGTCGCTGCTCTCCCGGCGCGGCGCGGTGGTCATCGAGGACCGCAGCGCGCTGCTCGACCCCGGCGACGGCTTCCCCCGCCCGCGCCCGGTCGAGAACGGCGTCCACGACCTCTACGTCTTCGCCTACGGCCGCGACCACCGCACCGCCCTGCGCGACTGGATCGCCCTGACCGGTCGTCCCGCGCTGATCCCCCGCTACTGCTTCGGCCTCTGGTGGTCGCGCTATCACCCGCACACGCAGAGCGAATTCCTGGCCATCGTCGACCGCTTCGCCGCCGAGGGCATGCCCCTCGACGTGCTGGTGGTGGACGTCGACTGGCACCTGCACGGCTGGGAGGGCTACGACTTCGACCCGCGCTGCTTCCCCGACCCACCGGCGTTCTTCGCGGCGCTGCGCGAACGGGGCGTCCACACCACCTTCAACGTGCACCCGCGCGGCGCCATCCAGCCGGAGGACAGCCACTACGCCGAGTGCGTGCAGCGCCTTCCCCCGGGCCGCGTCGAGCCGGGCGCGGGCGTGGGGCTCGACCTGGCCCGCGCCGCGGAGGCGCAGATCGGTGCGGACATGCGCCGCCCGCTGGAGGACATGGGCGTCGCCTTCTGGTGGACCGACGGCAACCACGCGCACCTCGCCGGCCTCGACCCGCAGATGGCCACCAACCACGCCTTCCACGTCGCCGCCGCGCAGCGCCGGGACCGCCGCCCCGTGGTGTTCTCGCGCTACGGCGGCCACGGGTCGCAGCGCCACGGCATCGGCTTCAGCGCCGACACCCAGAGCCACTGGGAAGTTCTGGCCTACCTTGTCGATTTCACGGCGACCGCCGCCGACGAGGCGTTCGGCACGTGGTCGCACGACGTGGGCGGCTTCTTCGGGCGGCGGCTCGACGGCGAGCTGCTGCGGCGCTGGATGCAGGCGGCTCTGCTCTGGCCGGTGCTGCGTCTCCACTCCGACACCTTCGGCGAGCGCCTTCCCTGGGAGTACGACGGCGACGTGCTGGAGGCGGCGCGCACGGTGGCGACGCTGCGCCGGCGGCTGGTGCCGGCGCTGTACAGCCTGGCCCACGAGCTGCACCGCACCGGGATGGCGCCGTACCGGCCGATGCACCTCGCCTTCCCCGACTGGGACGGCGCCGCGGAGGTGCGCGGGCAGGCGATGCTCGGCGACGCGCTGCTGACCGCACCGGTGGTCGAGCCGGCCCGCGAGCCCGGCGGCGTCTCGGTGCGCCGGGTGGTGCTGCCGCCCGGGGAGTGGCACGAGCTCGACGCGTCGCTGCACGGCGGGCGGCGGCTGCGCGGACCGGCTGTGCTCGACCTCCGCGTCGGGCCGCAGGAGATGCCGCTCTACGGGCGCGCCGGGGGCATCGTGGTGGAGCAGGACGCGGCGCGGCGCGGGGTCGACGGGCCGCCCGATCCGCTGATGGTCACCGTGTTCCACGGCGCCGACGGGAGCTTCGTGCACTACGACGACGACGGGATCACCCGGGCGCACGAGCAGGGCGCGGTGGCACTGACGCCGATCGTCTACGACAACGCGGGCGCCACGGTGCGGCTGGGGCCGGTCGAGGGCGACCGGTCGATGCTGCCCGAGGTGCGGCGCGTGGTGGTGCGGCTGGTCGGCGTCGACGGCGCACCAGGGGGACCGCCCGGCGGTCGCGAAGTTTCTGCCAGTTTCAACTGGAACCTGGCCGGCGGCTCGATCTCGATCGGCTTCCACGTCGCCGGCGTCGATCCGGCGCGTGAGGCCCAGCTCGACATGGCGGCGCGCATCCGCGACGCGGTGCGGGCCGCGGAGGAGCAGGGGGCGGTGATCCAGGCCCGGCTCGACGGTGCGACCACCCCCGCCGGCGCGGCCGAGCGCATCCACGGTGCCCCCGTCACCGAGCCCGCGCGCAGCGAGGCCCTCATGGCGCTCACACGCGCCGCCGTCCACGTCCTGGTCGAGCACCGCGACGGGCGGCTCACACCGGTGGTCACCGTGGCCCAGCCGGACATTCCCGGATACATCGCGGTCGCCGGCCGGCCCGATGCCGTCGACCTCGCACCTGGGCGCAACCACGACCTGCGCCATCACTCCTGGCCAGTGTCGCTGCGCCTGCTGCACGACGGCAAAACCGTCGCCGAGGTGGGGCGCACCTTGACCCAGGACCTCACCTACCTGCGTCTGCTCAGCGTCCGCAACGCCGGCGGCGAGTGGCAGCACCTCGGTGCGACGCTTGCACCGCATCCCCTCGACGAGCCGCAGGCGCGGATCGACCTCGAGCCGTTCGCCGGCGCGCCCATCGAGGTCGCGGCCGCGCTGCGCAGCGAAAGAGATCAGGAGGTGGTGCTGCGCTGCACCGAGAAGCTGGGCCTGCAGCTGCAGGTCAACGGAGAGGAGGTGGCGCTGCACGCGGAGCAGCACCGCAATCATCGCGACCGCCGCGCGGCCACGGTGCACCTGCGCGCCGGCGACAACACGATCCTGCTGCGCTGCGACGCGCCGGCGTACGACCACTTCATGGCCGTCCAGGTGAGCGCGCCCCACGGCGTGGAGGTGGTGCGCCCCTAAGCGCCCGGCCGCACCGTCACCACGACGAGCGACGGGGTCGCCGGCCCGGTGCACAGCGTCTGCCGCGCGGCGCGCAGGTCCTCGCGCCGGTCCGTCCCCGGAGTCGCGCCGGTGCCCGCGTTGACGTCGTAGCGCGGGAACGACGAGCTGCACACGTCGACGCGCAGGCGGTGTCCCGCCTCGACGCGGTAGGCGATGTTCCAGCAGTGCACAGGGAATCGCTCCACCGCGCCCCGGCGCAGCCGCGGCGTGCCCGGTCCGAAGCGGTGGCGTCCGCGCACGTACCCGTCGGTGATGTTGACCGCGCGTCCCGCCGCGTCGACGTCGAGCAGGCGGACGCAGACGTCGGTGTCGGCGGCGTCGGTGGCCAGCCAGATCGTCGCCACCACCGGTCCGGCCAGCTCCAGCGGCTCCCCCAGCGGAGGACCGGTGAACGAGCAGACGTCGGGCCGCGCGCCACCGCTGATGCCGTCCTGGTCCATCGGCCCGGCGGGCAGTCCCAGCGCCGGGCCACCGCGCGTTGGCACGGGATCCGAAGGGTCGTGCACCCACCACACCGCGCCGTCGTCATCGGGCCCGGCCACACCCAGCGACCCCGAGGACCGATCCGGCCCCGCCTGCAAATACAGTGGCAGGGAGCGCACGCCCGGAGGCGGCCACGACGCCGCCTCGTCCCAGCGGTCCGCGCCGACGACGTAGTACGTCACCGGCGCCAGGTCGCGGGCGATGCCGCCGTCGCCGGCCAGCCACGACTGCGTCCACTCCACCAGCAGCGCGTCGTCGTACCTGCCGGCGTTGGGCGCGAGCGCGGTCAGCCCCGCGGGCGCCGGCGCGTGGCTGGTCGGCGCCATCACCAGCCGGTGCTGGGCGCCACCCGCCGCACCGCCCCGCTGCAACGCCGCGAACATGCTCACCTGGTCCTGCGCCCACAGGTCGTACCAGCCGCCGACGATCAGCACCGGCACGTCGAACGCGTCCTGCGCCGGCGGCCCCGGATCGCTCAGCCAGGTGTGGGTGAATGGCGCGGTGAAGAGTTCCTGCCAGGCGCGGCCAAAAAGCGGCGCCGCGGCGTACTCGGCGCGGTCGATCAGCGGCAGCCGTGACAGCGCGTGGTGCGCGCGCGCCGCCGCCACGTCGAGGCAGGGCAACCCGTCCGCCCCCACGCGCACCACCTGTTCGAACTCCAGCGCCAGCGCGTACAGCGCGCCGCGCGCGGCGTCGTGGGTGTCCGGCGCCTCCGCCGCCTGCCGCGGCATCCAGTGCGCCGCCAGGGACAGGCAGAGCGCGCCACCCTCGTGCATGGTCAGCGGCCGCCACCAGGCCGGGCACCGCGCAGGCGCGATGGCGCGCAGCCCCGCGGGCCGCGACCGCGCCGCGCGAAGCTGGGTCATCCCGGCGTAGGAGATGCCGTGCATGCCCACCGTCCCGTCGCACCACGGCTGCGCCGCCGCCCAGGCCACCGCCGCCGCGCCGTCGGCGCCGTCGCTCAACCCGAAGTCGAACACGCCGGATGACCCGCCCCGCCCGCGCACGTCCTGGGTCACCACCGCGACGGTGGCCGGGTTGCGGCCAAGGTTGACGTCAACCATCTCGAAGTCGACGCCGTAGGGGGTGCGGAACAGCGACGCCGGCCACGGTCCCGCGCCGGACGGCGGCAGCCGCACCACCGTGTTCAGCCCGTCCACCCGCGCCCCGGCAGCGAGGCTCACGTGCACCCCGCGGTGGAGCAGGTGCGCAGCAGGTCGAGCGTGACATGGCCGTCGCCCCCGCACCAGTCCGGCGCGGATGGGCCCGGCGATACGCAGGGGATCGCCGTCGGGGTCGGACCGCCGGGCGCCTTCCAGATGTCGCAGTGCAGCGAGCGTCCCGCCTCGGCGGCGACGCATTGCCAGTCGGTGTACGACCTGCCCCCGTCGCTGCTGATGACGAACTCGCCGGTGCTGGTCGGGTCGGGGAGCCGGGTGTCGCGCCCGTCCACCTGGACGGCGCCGGTGTTGACCGAGAGCGTCACCGGGGTGCCGCTGGGCAGCGTCCCCGAGTACGTCCCCGCCGCCAGCGAGGCCGCACCGGCCTGGGTGGAGCCGCACGCGCCGAGCGCGCCGCAGCAGGCGAGCACCGCCAGCGCCGCCGCCACGCCGCGCACGCGCCACATCACGGCAGCGGCGCCGGAGTGACTGAGGACAGCGTCGCCGACCCGTCGAGCGCGAAGGGGGCGCCGGCGAGGGTGCTCTGGGGCTGCGCCGCCGCCGTCCACTGCACGATCAGCCCGCCCAGCCCGGTGGCCACGGCATAGGTGACCTTTTCGGTGAGGTTGGTGGTCGCCGGCGCCGTGCCCGACGCGGTGCTCACCTGGGTGGCCACCAGGGTGATGGTGGCCTGCACCTGCCAGGCGTCCACCGGGGTGCCGCAGGCGTTGACCCGGATGCGGCCGAGGTCGGTGGCGTCGATGGTCATGGCGGTGCCGGTCACCGGATCGGTCTGCGAGTCCTTCCAGGTGCCGGTGGTGCCGGGCGTCCCCGGGTTGTTGGGGTCGGGCTGGTACTGCGACGCCTGCGCCGCGGGAGTGCTGAGCAGGGTCAGCGCCGCCGCCGGCTTGAAGACGACCGCCCCACCCGGCACCGGGATCGACAGCCCCGCCAGCGCGAAGCGCGAGGTTGGCGAGACCAGCGGGGTGCTCGGCTGCGCGCTGGAGTTGGTGGCGGCGTACTCGCCGGCGGAGTCCGGGAAACCGAGCACGGCGCCGGCCTCGGTGAAGCCGAAGCTGCCCTGGGCGGGCTGGGTGACGGCGCTCACCGTGCCGGTCGTCGCGGCGGCGAGGGGTGCGGCGGGGGCGCCACCGCGCGTCACGTTGCCCGTCTGCAGGAACGCCCAGCGGCCGGCGGTGGCGGCGTCGCTCACCTCGGTGGTGGCCGCGGCGGCCGAGGGCTTGAGCGGATCGAGCGGCGGGCACGCCAGGTCGTCGGGCGGGGGCGGCGGCAGCACGAACCCGGTCCCGTGCGGAATGGGCAATGCTGCCGGCACCGCGAGCTGAGGCACGCTGTACACGGGCAGCGCCTCGGCCAGTGGGGCGGGTGCGGGCGCTCCGGGGCGGGGCGCCTCCGGCAGCGGCCGGGTGCCCACGGTGATGCTGAGCGGCACGTTCTTCATGCCGAGCTGCACCTGCACGGAGGGGCCGCAGCCGGTGGCCAGCAGAGGGAGCGCGGCGGCCAGGGGCAGCGCCAGGGCGCGGCCGTCGGCGCGAAAGGCGGCGGCGAGGCGGATCATCGTCCCTCCTGGAATCGGACCAGTGCGCCCAGGAAGGCCTGGGGGTCCTTGAGCTGGTTGCTGACGGTGAGCACCTCGAAGACGCCCGGATTGCGGTCGGGGAACCAGACGAAGAGGTGCACGTCGGGCCGGACCTGGTCGGCGACCCACTGGCCGGCCACCCGGTAGTAGCGGTAGGAGCCGCTGCCGAGCTGCTTGCGGATGTCGTGCTGGACGTCGACGTCGGTGGTGTCCAGGTCGGCGCGCAGCGTGGCCACCTGGAGCGCGGCGTAGACGGCGCCCTGGGCGCGCAGGGTGTACAGCCGTCCCTGGTCGACCTGGGTGCGGGGCACGTCGAAGCCGGAGCGGGCGTCGGTCTCCTCGTGCACCGTGTAGCCGTCGACCGCCGCCGGGAGGATGCGCGAGGGGAGCTGCGGCGTGGTGGCGGCCACCGCGCTGCCGCAGGCGGCCAGCGCGGCGCCGGCGAGCAGGGCGAGCGGGGCGAACAGCAGGCGCGGCGCCCTCACGCGAAGCGCCTCCGCAGCACCCGCGCCCGCCGTCGCGAGCGAGCCGCGCCCGCCACCGGAGCGGGCCACGGGTTGGGCAGGCTGCGATCGTACGGCTCGCGCAGCGACGCCCGCGACGACAGGGCGAGCACCCGGGTCAGCCAGGGCTGCCCCCTGGAGAGCCGTCGCCGCAGCGAGGCACCCATCTCCCGCGCCGCCGCCACGTCCTCGGCCTGCAGGTCACGGGCCAGGTCGCCCCAGAGCGCGCGGGTGACCAGCCAGGCGTACTCCTCGTGCTCCTCGTCGGGGCTGAGCCGGTCGAGGAACTCGAGGGGGGTGGACCAGGGGTCGCCGGCGCGCAGGTCGCCGGCCAGGTCGCGGAACTCCGCGTACTCGACGGCGATCTCGGCTGCGGCCCCGAACGCCCGGGCGTGGCGGCGCCGCCTGCGCCCGCGCCAGAGCTTGAGCGGCCAGGGGAAGAACATCACCAGCACGGCGGCGGCGACGCCGATGGGGGCGAGCACGGCCAGCCACCAGCGCACCACCTGGTAGAGCAGCAGCGCCGAGCTGGCGTCGGTGGGCACGTAGAGCTGCAGCGACACCTCCTCGGCGGGGTGGATCAGCGGGCTGTGGTTGGCCGGGTTGGCGTCGAGCGGGGAGACGGCGTGGGCCGGGACGCCGATCACCGGCACCCAGCCGTAGCCCTCGAAGTACACCTCGGCCCAGTTGGCGCCGTGCCGCGGACGCAGCTCGACGCCGCCGCCCGGGACGGGGTCGCCACCGTAGAAGCCGTAGCCGAGCCGGGCGGGCAGCCCCGCCCAGCGGGCCAGCAGCACCTGGGCCGCGGCGATCTCGTAGGGCGACGCCCTGCCGCCGGCGAGCATGGCCACCACCCGCGACGGCGGGGTCGGCCCGGGCACGCCGGGACCGGCGGCGACGACGTGGTCGTAGAGCGCCTGGCGCAACGCCTGGAGACGGTCCCACGGGTTGCGCGGCGCGTTGTCGAGGAGGTGGCGCACCTCGTCCGGGGCGGCGGGGATCCAGGTGTCGTCAGGGTTGACGCCGCGCGGGCTGCCTGCGGCCGACAGGTCCTGCGCGCTGGGCGGCTTCTCGCCGCTGACCGTGTAGGTGAAGGCGCCGGTCGGCGCGGCGGGCAGCATCAGCGCGCCGCTGCGCGGGTCGTACTGGGCGCGGCCGCCCTGCAGGTTGACGTGGGTCGCGCCCGCCGGGGCGGGCAGCACGCGCTGTTCGGGGTCGACCACCGTGACGGTGTAGTCCTGGGTCGCGCCCTTCAGGGTGGTCAGCGGCTGGTCACCGGCGACGTTGACCAGCCGGGAGGGGTCGTAGGGCGGCAGCAGGAAGTCGCTGCCGTCGTAGCTGTCCAGCTCGCCGAGGCGCCAGGGGCCGGAGAGGTCGCCGGGACCCCGGACCCTGGCGATGGCCCGGTCCTTGACCTGGTCGGGCGGGACCACCTGGGGCTTCTGCGGGGGGAGGGCGCGGGTGGCCACCGCGGCGGGGAAGAGGAAGCTCGAATGGTTGAGCACGACCAGGGCGACCAGGGCGAGGGCGAGGGCGCCGGCCCCGCGCAGGGAGCGGCGCAGCTCGAAGCCGCGACTGCCGCCGCTGCCGCCCAGCTCGGCGGCGTAGAGCACCATCAGTCCGGCGACCACCAGCACCAGCGAGACGCCGGCGCCGAGCACGCCGCCGTCCGGGGGCTGGAGCAGGGCGCCGGCGAGCACCACGGGGAGGGGCAGGGCGAGGGCAAGCCGGGGCCGGGACGTGTTGAGCACCAGCGTCGCGGTGGCGGCGGCGAGCAGGATGCAGAGAGCGACCAGCACGAACCGCCAGCCGGCATCGAAGGGCACGGGGGGCTGGAGCAGGCCGCCGCCGCTGACCGCGGACTGCACCGCTTCGAGGGGGGAGACGCGGCTGTCGGTGGCGACGCTGACCAGGGAGGCGGCGACGAAGGCGGCCGGAAGCAGGGCGAGGCCGGCGACGCCGGGGCGGCGGGAGCGGGCGACGGCGGCGGCCGCGGCGACGCCGAGGGCGGCGCAGGCCAGGGCCAGGGGGCGGGCCTGCGGCGAGTCGAAGACGCCGCCGAGCATCCAGGCGGCGGCGGCGCTGCTGAGCAGGGCGGCCAGGCAGGCGCGGCGCACGGAGAGTGTGGGCTCTGCGTCGTCGCCGGGCGTGGCCACCGGGACCGGAAAAGCGGCGGGCACCCCCGCAGCGGCTTGGTGGTCGGGCCCGGCAACGGGAACGGAGGTTTTCGCGGGCGGCTCGACGATCATCGGCGGATGCCCGCGCCGCCGCCGAACACCGCCGCCAGCGGCGTGCGCGGCCGCAGCTGCACCACCTGGCACCCCAGCGCCGCCGCATGGGCCAGCGCGGTCGGATCGCTCTCCTCCCACACCAGCACCACCAGCACCACGTAGGCGCCCTGGTCGACGAGCAGCTTCAGCCGGGTCGCGGCGCGGTCGTCCACGTGCGGGGTCACCACCACGTGGTGCACGTCGCGGCGCACATTGCGCACCACCCGCTCGACCACGGTCTGCAGCGGCTCGGCCTCGCGCTGCACCCGGGCCATGGCATCGAGCAGGTTGGTCTGGTCGCGCACCCCGCGGAGCGAGGGCGCCAGCGTCGCGCCGTTGGTCTCGACACTGACCGCGAAGCCGTCCCTGAGGTACCGCAGGCCCAGCGACGCCGCCGTCCGCACCGCCGCCTCGAAGGTGTCGCTGGGGTCGCCCGGGCTGTGGTGGCGGGAATCGGTGTCGAGGACGATGGCGACGCGGTCGGTGATGCCCTGCTCGAACTCGCGGACCATCATCCGGCCGGTGCGGGCCACGGCGCGCCAGACCACGCGGCGCAGGTCGTCACCGGGCGTGTAGCGGCGCATGCCGTAGAACTCGAAGCCGCTCGGCCATGGCTTGGAGACCGGTGGCCGCACCGGCGGGTCCTCCCACTGGCGGGTGAGCGGCGTGTCCTGCACGCCCTCGGTCTGCGGGTGGACGAGGATCTCGCCGGCCTCGGCGACCACCACCTCGCGCCGGGTGAAGCCGAACGGGTCGCTCCAGATCGCGGTCAGCGGGCCCACCTCGTAGACGCCGCGGAGCTGCGGGGTCATCGCGTAGCGGTAGGTGGCGTCGCGTCCGGGGGCGACGGACTCGAGCTGGATGCGGCGGCTGCGGCCGAGGTGGGGATGCAGCTTCTCCTCCAGCACCAGCCCGGTGACCCGGCGGCGCGAGCTGAAGGTCAGCTCGACGTCGACGAGCTGGCCCTGGCGGACGCGCGTGGGCAGCTCGCTGCGCACGGCGTCGAGCGCCTGGCGCTGCCGGCCCAGCCACCAGGCCAGGGCGAGCACCACCAGTCCGCCGTAGACCAGCAGGTAGAGGGTGCGGCTGCCCAGCAGCCGGGCGAGCAGCCAGCCGGCCACGGCGCCGCCGACGAGCATGGCGCCGCCCGCGGTCAGGCCGGTGCGCGCCAGCACGCGGGCGAGCGTGGGCACCTCGAAGCGCCAGGAGGGGCGCCACGGCGGGCGGCGGCTGCGGATGGCCTGCATGGGTGCCTAGCCGAGCGCCGCGAGGGCCTCGGTGCCGCGGACCAGCCGCTGGGGGGGCGCCGAGCTGCTGACCAGCGGCGGCTTGACCCGGCCGACCACGCGCTCCAGCACCTTGTCGACACTCTCGCCGCGGAGCTGCGCCTCGGGGCTGAGGATGAGGCGGTGGCTCATCACCGGGTGGAGCAGCGCTTTGACGTCGTCCGGATACACGTCCTCCCGCCCCTGGCTGGCGGCGAGGACGCGCGCCGCCCAGAGCAGCGACAGCGAGGCGCGCGGGCTGGCCCCGAGGGTGAGCGCGGCGTCGTGGCGGGTGGCCTGGACGATGTCGATGGCGTAGCGCAGCACCGGCTGGGCGACGGTCACCCCGCTGGCCCACTCGATCATCGCCACCACCTCGGGCAGGTCGACCATCGGCTGCAGCCGGTCGATGGCGGGCTGGCGGCCGTTGGCCATCAGCACCTCCTCCTCCGCCTCCGCCGACGGGTAGCCGATCGAGAGCTTGAAGAGGAAGCGGTCGAGCTGCGCCTCGGGGAGCGGGAAGGTCCCGGCCAGCTCGATGGGGTTCTGCGTGGCCAGCACCAGGAACGGCCGCGGCAGCGCGTGGGTGGTGCCCTCGACGGTGACGGTGCGCTCGGCCATGGCTTCGAGCAGCGCACTCTGCGTCTTCGGCGTCGCGCGGTTGACCTCGTCGGCGAGCAGGATGTTGGCGAACACCGGGCCGGGGCGGAAGGTGAAGGTCATCCGCGCCTGGTCGAGGATGCTGCTGCCGGTGATGTCGCCGGGCAGCATGTCGGGGGTGCACTGGATGCGGCCCACGTCGGCGTTGACGGTGCGCGCGATCGAGCGGGCGAGCATCGACTTGCCGACGCCGGGCGCGTCCTCGAGGAGCAGGTGTCCCTCGGCGAACATCGCCACCAGGGCCATGTGGACGACGTCGCCCTTGCCCTTGATCACCCGTTCGACGTTGGCCTGGATCTCCTCGAAGCGCCGGGTGAAGCGCTGCGCATCCATGGGCGGCAGGGCGGGAAGTGGCATGGGGATCTCTTTCTCCTCCAACGGAATCACACGGGCACCGCGCCGGTCCGCGCGATGGCCTCCTTCGACGTTCCCAGGTACGACGCGACAACCCGCGGGTCGGCGAGCACGTCCGTGGGTTTGCCCTCGGCCACCGTCTCGCCCAGCTCCATGGCGACCAGCCGGTCGGACACGGTGGAGATCAACGTGATGTCGTGCTCGATGACGAGCAGCGCGCAGCCGGTCTCGGCGCGCAGTCGCTGCAGCAGTGGCGCCAGCTCCTGCACCTCGGCCTGGGCGACGCCGGACGACGGCTCGTCGAGCAGCAGCACCTCGGGTTCGGCCGCCATGGTGCAGGCGATGTCGACGACGCGACGGGTTCCCGTGGACAGCTCGCCGATCGACCACTCCGCGTAGCGCTGCAGGCCGAGCAGCTCGACGAGCATGTCGGCGCGGCGGCGCAGGCGGGCCTCCGAGGCGCGCACCGGGGGAAGCCACAGCGCGGCCAGCGCGGCGCTGCGCACCACGCCGTGGCGCTCCATGGCGACCATGATGGTCTCGCGCACGGTCAGCGCCCCGAAGAGCCGTGCGTCCTGGAAGGAGCGGGTCAGACCCAGGCGGGCCCGGGCGTCGGGGTCGAGGTCGGTGACCTCCTGGGCGCCGAGCCTGACCGTTCCTGCCACCAGTGGCACGAACCCGGAGAGCGCGTCGAAGAGCGTGGTCTTGCCGGCGCCGTTGGGGCCGATGATGCCGACGATCTCCGCGGCGCGCACGCTGAGGTCGACGCCGCGCAGCGCCTCGACGCCGCCGAAGCGGCAGCGCAGGCCATGGGCTTCGAGCACCACCGGTCTGGTGTCGTCGTGGCCGGCGGTGGCTCTGCGGGCGCTGCTGCCGGTGGTGAGCGTGGTGGCCCGCGCCGCGCCGGCGAGGAACACCGAGCGCATCACGTCGGGCCGTTCCAGCAGCTCGGCGGTGGGGCCGGCGAAGCGGACCTCGCCCTTCTCCATGTAGACCGCGCGTTCGGCGATGGTCAGCGCCAGGTTCACCGACTGCTCGACCAGGATGATCGTGGTTCCCTGCGCATGGATGGCGCGCAGGATGGTGAGCAGCTGCTCGACCACGGAGGGCGCCAGGCCCAGCGACAGCTCGTCGATCATCAGAAGCCTGGGCTTCATCAGGAAGGCCTGGCCCAGTGCCAGCATCTGCTGCTCGCCGCCGCTCAGCGTTCCGGCGCGCTCCTGCAGGCGGCGGCGCAGCGCGGGGAAGAACTCGTCGAGGACGCGGTGCATCTGGGTGCGGACGAAGCCGGCGTCGGACGCGGTGGTCCAGGTGGCGGCGTCGAGGTTCTCCCTGACGGTGAGGTTGGGGAAGATGGCGCGGCCGCCGAGCACCATCACCACTCCGGCGCGCGCGATCGACTGCGTGGGCAGGTGGGTGATGTCGCGGCCGTCGAAGAAGATGGCGCCGTTGCTGGCCTCGCTGAGGCCGCTGATCGCCCGCAGCAGCGTCGACTTGCCGGCGCCGTTGGTGCCCAGCAGGGCGACGATCTCGCCCTCGGCGACGTCGAAGTCGACGCCGAAGAGCACCTGCACGCCCGAGTAGGTGACGTCGACGTCGCGGCAGACCAGGATGGTGCGGCGCCCGTCGCGCTGCCGCCTGGTCTCCTGCTCGGCGATCGCCGCGGCCTGCGCGGCGCGGATGTCGTGGGCGATCAGCGGCTGGCCGCTCCAGTACATGAGGGCGCCGATGAGGTAGAGGGGCAGCACCGTCACCATGCCCGCGACGGTCCCGTACTGGTTGCCGATGAGCAGGATCAGCGGACCGGCGATCAGGGTCGCCGGCAGCCCCCACACCGCGACCATCGACAGGCCGAAGGCGCGCACCCGCGGTGGGACCACCAGGCTGGGCAGCGTCGACTGCGCGGGACCCATCAACCCGCCGAGCGCCTGCATCAGGATGCTGAGCGGCACGGCGAGGACAACCCACGGTGCCAGCGTCATGCCGACCATGACGAATCCGCTGGCCACCATCAGCGAGCCGATCAGCAGCATGTTGCGCGCCGGGTTGCGCGTGGTGAAGCGGTCCACCAGCGGCGCCATGCCGATGTTGGCGACCATGCCGGTCAGCATGGCCACCGTGGCCAGCATGCCGAGGGCGCTGACGTCGAAGCGGAAGTCGCGTTGCAGCTTGACGAAGTTGAGGCCGTAGAGAACGCCGCCACCCAGCGACACCACCGGCAGCGCCAGGTAGATGCGGCGCAGCGTTCGCACGGCCCAGATGGCGCGCAGCGCCTCGCCGAGCGGCGGCGGCGGCGGGGCGACGCCGTTGTCGGCGAGGCCCGCTGCGATGCGCTCCGACTGCCCGCGCGACGGCTCGCGCAGCGGCAGGTAGGCGAACACGGTGACCACCAGGATGGCGCCGCAGACGAGGAATCCGGTGCGCCATCCGATGCTCGCCGCCATCAGGCCGCCGAAGGCCGGGCCGATCAGCTTGCCGAGGTTGCCGCCGGTGGTCTCCACGGTGTATGCGCGGGCGCGCAGGTGTGGCGGGATGTAGTCGGCCACCACCGAGTAGCGGATGGCGCTGAGCGGTCCGGCCAATCCACCGCCGAGGTTCATCATCGACACGCCGAGCACCAGCAGCGGCAGGCCACCGCGTCCCGCCAGCAGGCAGAAGGCGCCCTGGACGACGGCGCCGCCGATCATCAGCGGCATGCGCCGCACGCGATCGCCGTAGTAGCCGATCACGGGCGAGGTGAAGGCGGCCAGGACGCCGACGCTGGACAGCAGGGTGACCACCATCGCCGGGCTGAAGCCGAACTCGCGCTGGCTGCCGATGATCAGGAACGGCACCGCCTGGGTGGCGACGTTCTCGGCGAGGTCGGTGAGGCTGAGCGAGAGCAGCGCCAGCGTCTGCACGGGCGACAGCTCGCGGAAGATGTTGTAGGCGCGCAGGTACGCGCGCAGCGCGTCGCCGCGGCCACGCTTCTCCTGCACCGGGTCCGCAACGATTGCGCTGTCACGCAATGCAGAGGGGCCGCCCGAGGTCGCTCCCTCGTCCTGCTGGCGCTGCGACGGCACCAGGGTGCGCTGCGCCGTCATCGCCGCACCCCCACCGGCGCCGGCGGCCGCCGGTCGAGGCGGTAGCGCCGGGGCACGAACGCGGTTGCCCCACCGGCGAGGCGCTTGGGCGCGAGCTGCGCACGCCCGTCGCCGGACACACCGCCGCGCGAGTAGGCGGCCACCTCGACGTGGTACCGGTCGGCGACGCGCCGCAGGAACGCGTCGCGGATCGCCGCCACCACCTGGGCGACGCCGCCCGGCCGCGACAGCAGCAGCACGATCACCGCGGCCGCCAGCACCGCCGAGCTGCCCGCCCCGGCGTCGACCAGGTTGGTCGCCAGGGCCAGGAAGAGCACGCCGAGGAAGGGACCGGCCACCGCGCCGAGCCCGCCGACCACGGTCATGAGGAACAGCTTCTCGCTGAGCTCGGGGGTGAACCCGCCGCTGCCCGCCCCGCCGATCTGGTACGCGAACACGCCGCCGGCCAGCGCGGCGAGGAAGCCGCTGATCACGAACGCCTGCAGCCGGGCGCGGGTGAGGTTGACGCCGAAGGCCTGGGTCGCCTGCTCGTTCTCCCGGCTGGCGATCAGCGCGCGGCCGGTGCGGCTGCGGCGCATCCCGGTCACCGCCACGGCGCAGGCGGCGGCGATGGCGAGGACCAGGTAGTAGAGGACGCGCTCGTCGCTGCCCTGCAGGCCGAGCACGCTGGGGCGGTCGAGGCTGCTCGGGATCAGCGTCGCGCCGAGCTTCTGGCCGAAGAGCAGCGACTGGGCCAGCTCGGCGAAGGCCAGGGTGGTGATGGCCAGGTAGAGGCCGCGGATGCGCAGCGCGGGCAGCCCGACGATCAGCGCGGTGACCGCTCCCGCCGCCGCGCCGGGGGGGACGGTGAGCCAGAACGGGAGATGTGCGCTGCCCGCCAGCGCCGAGGCCACCCAGGCGCCCACCGCGGCGAGGCCGAACTGGCCGAGGCTGATCTGGCCGGCCCAGCCGGAGAGCACCAGCAGGCTGAGGCCGACGATGCCGTAGGTGATCAGCTGCCCCGCCTCGCCGGTGCCGCCCGGGGAGAGCACCCAGGGCAGGGCGAGCACGGCGACGGCGACGCCGCCGACGGTGAGGCGGCGCATGCGGCGCACGGGGGGCAGGTCGCGGAGCGCGGGCGGGATGGGGCGGGTCTCCCTGCTGGTCGCCCAGGCGCCCGCCGCGGCGGCGAGGCGGCCGGTGAGCTCCCTGGGCCGGAGCAGCAGGACGCCGACGATCACCCCGAAGAGCACCAGGTCGCGCACGCCCTGGTCGACGTTGCCCGCGATCACCGCCTGCTGGAGCACCCCGAGCACCACGGCGGCGAGCGCGGCGAGGGGCAGGCTGTCGAGGCTGGCCACCACGGCGGCGGCGAGGATGGTCACCAGCACCGGCACCGGCACGCCACCGGCGCCGCCGACGCCGGTGCTCATGCTGTCGAGCACCGCGGCGAGGCCGCTGAGCAGACCGGCGACCGTCCACACCAGCGCCTGCACCCCGACGGGGCCGATGCCCAGGCTGCGGGCGCGGTCCTCGTTGTCGGCGGCGGCGCGGATGGCCCGGCCCAGGCGGGCGCGGCGCAGGAAGACCACGATCAGGCCGAGGGCGAGCAGGGTGACGCCGACGGTGAGCAGCGAGCCGAAGTTGAGCACCACCGCGCTGCCCAGGTGGAGGCTCGCCTGCACCGGCGGGCGGGTGTCGGGCGGGGCGGCGCCGAGGCCGGGGGTGTCGCCGTCGAACTGCTTGGCGACGAGCTCGGCGGCGTAGGTCAGCACGGTGGCGGCGGCGAGGGTGGCGACGGTGCCGACCAGGCGGCTGGCCCTGGCCAGCGGCCGCATCAGCCCGAAGTAGAGGACGAGGGCGAGCAGCGGCGCGAGCAGGATCGTGCCCACCGCGGCCAGCCCGTACTCGGTGGCCGCGGCGCCGCTCGACGCCGGGCAGCCGTCGCAGCCGAGGCCCAGGCCGCGGAGAATGGCGTGGTGCCGGACGATCTCGCCGAAGAGCACGGCGGTGATCGCGCCGACCTGCACCTGGGCGAGGTTGACCACCCGGCTGCTGCGGTAGACGAGCACCACGCCCATCGCCTGCAGGGCCAGGCTGCAGCCGGCGACCACGCCGAAGCCGAGCACGGCCGTCCGCTGCGTGGCGGTGGCCATGACCATGATGAACAGCACGGCGAGCACAGCCGTCGACACCACGGTGGTGCGCTGCAGCAGAGCCCCGGCCTGACGGCGCCGCGACGTCCACACGGCGGTCACGCGAGCCACTTCCCTGGCACGTGCGCTGGTCCTCCATCCGCCGCGCTTCTCTTCCCCGGCCCGCCTTCGGCCACGCTCGGCCGCGCCCCAACCACGCTATTCTCCGCGCCCGTATATGATTTCGTCAATATTACTGCCTAATTGTGCGGCGACAAGGAGACGGACGTGTCGATCCCCGGTGCACTGGCTGACGGCTCGCTGGTCACCGTCCCGCCCACCTGGCGACCCGCGCAGCCGCTGAGCCTGCCGTCCCCCCTCGACGGCGCGACCCTCAGCACGGGCACGGGTGACGCCGTCCCGCTCGACATCCGTGCCGTGGGGGAGGGTGTGCACGCCATCGAGGGAACGTCCGCCGGCGCGCAATCCCTGCGCCTGGATCTTCCCTGCGGAGCTCTGGACGCGTTCGCGGGTGGCGGCGCCCAATTCGTGTCCATGAATCTGCGCGGGCGGGTGCTCGACGGCTGGCTCACCGACGCGGCCAGCGGGCAGACCTACTTCCACGCGCCGGTGCTGTACTCGTCGGCGGGGTGGGCGCTGGTGGTCGACACCGTGCTGCGCTATTCGATCGACTGCGCCGCGGCGTCCGCATCGGTCGTGTCGGTGACCGTTCCGGCGCCGTCCCTGCGGGCGTTCCTGATTGTCGGGACGCCGCGTCACTGCCTGTCGGTGGTGACCGAGATGACCGGGCGGGCGCCACTGCCGCCGCCGTGGGCGTTCGGGGTGTGGCACAACGTGCGCTCGGGCCCTGCGGCGGTGATGGAACAGGCGTCGCGGTTGCGCGCCGAGCGAATCCCGGCGAGCGCGCTGTGGATCGACGACCACTACTGCGCGGAGCACAACGACGGCGACGGGTTTCCAGGCAACTACCGGCTGGCGCGGTACGGCTCGGTGCCGGAGATGCGCGCCCTGGTGGATTCCGTGCACGGGATGGGTTTCAAGGCGCTGTCGTACCTGAACTGCATGGTGTACCGGGATACGCCGTGGTTCGCGGATGCGGTCCGGCGGGGGCTGGTGGTGCGCGACGCATCGGGGGCGCCGCTGCTGATCCCGTTCTTCAACCCGCTGCACGCGCGCTCGGGGATCGTGGACTTCGAGGAGGACGCGGCGGCGATCCTCGACTTCAGCAATCCGCTGACGGTGGCGGCGTGGCAGGACAACGTGCGCGCGCTGCTCACCGGGGTGGGCTGGGATGGGTGGATGGAGGACTTCGGCGAGCAGCTGCCCGCATCAGCGGTCCTGCATGACGGCAGTTCCGGCGCGGATGCGCACAACCGCTATGCGCTGCTGTACCACGGCGCGACGGCGTCGGTGCGCGCCGCTGCGAAGCCCGATGCGGTGGTGTTCGCCCGCTCGGGGTATCTCGGCTCGCAGGCGCTGCTGCCCGCCTACTGGGGCGGTGACCAGCTCTGCGAGTGGAGCGGCGAGTTCGGCATCGGCAGCGTCCTGCCTGCAGGGTTGTCCGCGGGCCTGATCGGTGTGAGCACGTGGGGGTGCGACATCTCGGGGCTGTTCGCCATGCCCGAGAAGCCGCTGTCGACGGGCGCGGGCGATCGGGAGCTGTGGATGCGCTGGGTCCAGCTCGGCGCGCTGACGCCGGTGATGCGCACCCACCTCGGCTTCAAGCCGTCGCCCACGCCGCCGCTCGACCTCTGGCACGACGAGGAGATGACGGCGCACTTCCGCAGGTTCGCGGAGTTCCACGTGCGGCTGTTCCCGTACCTCGACACGTGCGCGCGAGAGAACGTGGCGACGGGCGTGCCGATCATGCGCGCCATGCTGCTGCAGTTCCCCGACGACCCGGTGTGCTGGACGCTGGGCGACCAGTACATGCTGGGGCCGTCGCTGCTGGTGGCGCCCGTGCTCTCGCGTGGTGCGCGCACTCGGCGCGTGTACGTGCCGGCGGGGGAGTGGCTGGAGCTGGGCACGGCTGTCGTGCACGCCGGGCCCGGGTGGGTCACCGTGGACGCGCCGCTCGACCGTGTCCCCATCCTGCAGCGGGCCGGCACGATGGTGCCGATGCTGGCAGAAACTCCGGAGACCCTGGCCGAGCCGCGCTTTGCATCGGGCGGGTACGACGTTGAGCTGCTGGTGGCGCCGGTTCCCGGCGCGGGGTCGGAGGCCGTGCTGGGCGACGGGACGCGGCTCTCGCTGGCGGGCGCGTCGCTGACCGTGGACGGTCCCGAGCGCACCTACGTGGTGAAGGCGAACGGGGCCTTCATGGGCCTGGCACGCGGGACGGCGCTGGACTTCGAGCTGTCGCCGGCGGTGCGGCTCGCCTCGGCGGGAGTGCTCGACCCCGCTGAGCGGTCGGCGGCGTTGCAGAGTGCCCGTGCCGATGAGTCGGCGCAGGGAGTGCACCACGACGAGGCCATCTCTCCGGAGCCGCCGCGACCGGGAGTTGCAACCGTGGTGCGGGCGCGCGCCGCCGCTGGGCTCGGTGTTGCTGCCGGGTTCGTCCATTACACGACGGACGGGTCCTCGCCGGAAGAGGCCTCGGAGACGCGCGCGACGGTCCGCATGCAGCCCGTCGCCGGTGGTTCGTGGGAGGCGTCGATCCCGCCGCAGCCCGAGGACGCCGTGCTGCGCTACGCCATCGAGATGCGTGACGCGCAGGGCGCGCCGCTATGGGCCGAGGACGCCGGCCCCGGCCTGGAACACCCCGATCCCGACGTGCCCTTCGTCCGTCCCGCCGCGCGCGTCTTCCGCCACGTCGTGCAGCGGCCGCGGGTGCCGTCGTGGATCGGCGAGGCGACCGTGTACCACCTGCTGGTCGACCGCTTCGCCCGCGACGACGGCTCCGCGGTCGCGCCCCCCGACGGCGTGCGCTTCCTGCAATTCGCCGGTGGCACGCTGCGCGGCATCACCTCGCGCCTCGACCGACTCGCCGCCCTCGGCGTCGACTGCCTGCTGCTGTCGCCGATCACGCCGGGCGAGATGCACGTCACCTACGACGTCAAGGACCTGGTCGCCGTCGACCCGCGCTTCGGCACCCTCGACGACGTGCGCACGCTGCTCGGCGAGGCGCACGCGCGTGGCATCCGCGTGCTGCTCGACACCGAGACCTCGTACCTCGGCGTGCGCCATCCCGCCGCGGTGTCGGCGCGCACCGACCCGTCCAGTCCCCATCGCTCCTGGTTCCACTGGCACCACTGGCCGGACCGCTGGTACAGCTGGTTCAGCGGTCGCATCTTCATGGGCGTCGACCACACCAACCCCGACGCGCGCCGCGCCCTGCTCGACGCCGCCCGCTTCTGGATCGACCTCGGCTTCGACGGCTACCGTCTCGACTCCGCCGCGGCCACACCGTTCGAGTTCTGGTCGGAGTTCGGCGAGGTGGTGCGCCGGGCCAACCCCGACGCCGTCACCCTCGCCGAGGCCTTCGGCGACGCGAGCTTCGTCCGCCACTACCGCGGCCGCCTCTCCGGCGTCCTCGACTTCCACGTCTCTCACCTGCTCCGCCAGTGCTTCGCCACGTGCGACGAGCCGCTCGCCGCTCTCGACGCCGTGATGCGCACCCGCGCCACCGAGACGGCCGAGGAGGACGGCGAGCTGGTTCGAGCCATCTTCGTCGAGAACCACGACATGCCCCGCTTCTCCCGCCTCGCCGGCGAGGACGACCGGCGCCTGCTGTTGGCGCTGACCGCCCTGCTGACACTGGGGCCGCCGCCGATCCTCTACTACGGCAGCGAGGTCGGCCTGCGGCAGGGCGCGCGTCTCGGCATCGACCCTGATGCGCGGCTGCCCATGCTATGGGACTCGTCGCAGGACGCTGCGCTGCTCGACCGCGTGCGCGCCCTGGTGCACCTCCGTCGCGACCTGCCCGCACTGCGGCGGGGTGTCTGGCGCTCGCTGCTAGCGTCCGACCATGCGATGGCCTACCTGCGCGACGCGGGCGGTCTGGATCGCGCGGTCGTGGTGCTGCGGCGAGACGGCACGGCGGCGGGCATCGACGTTCCGCTCGGCGACGTGTGGGCTGACGGCACCCGCGTGCGCGACGTGTTGGGCGTTGCCGCGGACACCGTCGTGCGCGGGAGCACCACGCGCATCACGCTCCCGCCGTGGAGCGCCGCGGTGCTCGTCAGGTCCGATCAGGGAGCCGCGAACGCCGGCCGGTAGCCACTGCGCAGCATTGCCGCGTAGCGCGACTCATGAGCTTGGGCCGTCTCGCGAAGTTGGCGGTTGCGCCTGTCCGGCTCGGTGACGTGCCATGCCGGGTGGTAGCTGAAGATGAGCAGGCGGCGCGGCAGGGCGGTGCGGTTGTCGCGCGAGTCGTGGAGCAGGCCGGAGTGGAAGATCAGCGCTGAGCCGGCGGGCTGGGGGACGTCGTGCATGTCCGCGTCGGGGACGATGCCCTCGGGCAGCACCGGGTGGTGCGGCGCCTGGATCGGCCAGTCGCGCAGGTGCGAGCCGGGCAACACGCGCATGCAGCCGTTGTCCAGCGTGGTGTCGTCGACGGCGAGGGCGACCGAGAGCGACACGCGCGGGTAACCGTTGTGGTCGAAGTACGACCAGTCGCAGTGCAGGTCGAAGGAGTCGCCCTCGCGGGCGGCGGCGATGGGCAGGTTGCCGGGAAGGAGCTGCTTGTAGTTGAGCTTCTCCTCCATGGGCACCGGCTCGCTGTCGAGAATCGAGCGCAGCGGGGCGAGCAGGCGCTCGTCGGTGAGCACCCGCGCGATCAGCGCCGACACGTCACTGAGTGGCTGCACCTTGCGCAGGCTGATCGCCTCGCCGCGACGGCAGACGTCGAGGCGCGGGCTGTTCTCGCCGAGTGCGATGGAGGCGTTGACGGTGAGCTCCATCAGGTGGTCGGCCTCGTCGCGCAGCGCGGCCAGCTCCGCCGCGGTGAGCAGGTCGTGCACCAGCACGAAGCCGTCGCGGCGGTAGTCGTCGAGCTGTTGCGCGCGGAGCGCGGTCGACGACGGCGCGATCACCCGGCGTCCTCCGCGAATCCCACGGACCAGATGGCGCCGTCGCGCGCCAGGTGCGACACAGCTGCGGGAACGTCGTCCTCCAGCAATGCGGCGGACAGTCGGTCGACGTCGCAGATGAGGCCGAGGCGCACCGGGCCGAGACCAGCCTCGACCTGGCCGACCAGCGCGGCGGCGTCGCGTCGCGGCGGCCGCGTGGCGCCGTCGAGGTGGTCGAGCGAGGTGAGCAAGACGATGCGCCCGGCATCGATGCGGGCCAGCAGCGTCGCGGCGCAGTTGTCGCCGTCGTAGAGGGCGAGCAGGGCCCACGCGCCATCGGCGCGGCGCAGGATCTCGGGCAGGGCACGCCACGGATTCGCGGGCGGCGCGGGCGCGGTGGCGATGGCGGGCGACGACCAGAAGCGATCGGCGTTGTCCCAGAAGACCTCGAGCTGGGTGCGTTCGGCGAAGCGAATGCGCGCCAGCTCACCGGCCAGCTCGTCGCTGCGGGTGCGGTCGTAGAGCACCACCCGGTCGGCGCCCGTGGCGGCGAGCAATTCCGCGGCGCGCTCCCGGGCATCCTCGAACGGCTCGCGGTGCGTGGCGAGCGCCCCATCGCGCGAGCTCACCACATGGACCACGCGTCCGGCGTCGTGCAACACCGAGACGACCTGCGCACCGCGCCGCTGCCGCGTCTCGGCCAGCGCGCAGATCACCCCGAAGCCCACCGGCTCCAGGTCGCAGATGACGACGTCGGTGGCGATCACCGCGACACCGTCCAGACCTGCGCACCCCAGGCGGGCATGGTCACGGTCAGCGCCGGATGCGCAACCCCGCCTCCCACGGCGTCGTTCCAGCGCGAGGCCAGCTCCGCGGGTGCGGCGGCCGTGATGGTCGCCACGCACGGCTCGCCCGAGTGGTTGAACGCCGCCAGCACCTCGCCTCGCGGACCGCTCCAGTGCCGCAGCCGCACCGGCCCCTCGCTCACGGTGAAAGGTGGGCGCGGCAGCAACGGCTGCAACGCATCGGGGTCCTCCAGCACAGTGATGCCCTCGGCATCGAAGCCGTGCGGTCGCAGCGCGCCGTCGAGCACGGGCAGTTGCGGCCCGACGAACACCGACGCGCCCTTGCTCGCCGCCTCCCGGAGTCGCTCCCACGCCGCCGCGTCGGCGACCTCCGCGGCCGGCATCACGATGCACGCGTACCTGGACAGGTCCGGCAGCGCCGACGACGAGGCGTGATCGTGGTCGACGCTGTTGCGGTCGAGAACGGCACGAACCGCCGCGTCGAAGCTGCGCACGGCGGCGTCGTCGGCGTGGGGGAGACGGGTGAGCTGGAAATCGAACGGCATCTGCGCCGAGAACGCCGGTACCAGGCCGCCGAGAGTGGCCCGGGCCTCGCGCCGCAGCGTCTGCTCGCGGTTCTCCACCAGCAGCACGGGCGCGGTGCGCTCCATGGCATCCAGCCCAACTTCCTCGCGCAGCCCCATCACCCGCCTGAGCAGCCCACCGAACTCGGCGCGGACGTTGCCGTGGCGGTCGACAGGACTGCCGTACCAGCGATCCCGCTCGACGGTCATGAAGAAGTTGCAGGCGCGTGCACCGGTGAGCAGCGCCACCAGCCAGACCAGCTCGGCGTCGGCGGGCCCGACCCGCATCGGCAGCAGCCAGGGCATGGCCAGCCAGCCCGCGCCCATCTCGGCCATCCACGGCAGCCGCGATCCCGCGGCGATGTGGCGCGCGATGTCGGCGACGAATCCCGCGCCGGGCCGCGCTGCGTATACGTCGATGGCGGCGACGTCGACGGCGTCGCTCCGCTCCAGCGCAACCGAGTCGAGCGGCGTGTCCAGGCGGGGGAAGTCGTTGTGAAAGGTGGGAACGCGGTCGAGTCCGCGATCGCACAGCCCGTCGCGCAGGCGCCGCAGCGTGATGCGCAGCGCCTCCTCGCGCCAGCGCAGCCAGTCGAGGCGGCGCACCTCGGGCTCGTCGCCGGCGTCGCGTGGGGGATCGACGTCCTCCAGCCCGTCCCACGCGGTGCCGTACAGCGCGTTGACGGCGTCGAGCGCGCCGTGGCGCCGCACCAGCCAGTCGCGGTAGGCGTCGAGCGTCTGCGGGTGATAGTCGAGCGCGTACGGGTGGGACTGGAAGAAGTAGCCGTGCTCGTTGTCCACCTGCACGGCGACGATGGGGCCGTCAGGATGCTGCAGCGGGGCGAGCTGCGCGACCACGCTGTCGTACCAGCGGTCCACGGCGGCGAGGAAGTGGTCGGAGAAGTAGGACGGCACGCGGATGTGATGCGTCGCGGTCGGCAGCGTGTAGGGGACGCCGTTGCAGCGCAGGGCCTGAAGCCGGGCGTCGCTGACGACGCGCATCGGCAGGCCGCTGTCGAGCAGCTCGGCACCCTGGTGCGGACCGGGGCGCACCACCGCATATAGACCGCGCTCCTGGACCATGCGCAGGAAGCGCGCCACGTCGAGGTTGCCGGTGAAGTCGGGCGGGTCGTCGCCGCGGTCGTGCACCGACCAGGGGACGTAGGTGTCGACGCTGGTCAGGCCCAACGAGGCGACGGCGTCGAGGATGCGCGGCCAGTCGGCGGGGTCGTGGCGCCAGTGGTGGACGGCGCCGCTGAACATCGGCAGGATGCGGCCGTCGCTGAGGCGCAGTCCGCGGTCGGTGACCGTGACGGTGCGCACGGCGGTGTCGATCATGCTTCGCAGGAGCCGCTGAAGTAGGGGTAGCCGGCGGGCACGGTGGCGTCGGTGACTCGGCGGCCGTGGTTCACATAGCACCACACTCCCTGCTGTCCCCACGGCCCAGTCGTGGTCGCCGAATACCACACCATGGCGCGGTCTTTCATGAAGGTGTAGTCGGTGTCGAAGCCGACGGTGCCTTCGAAGTAGGCACTCGGCGGGTTGGGGAAGTGCGTCTTCCACAGCCCGGCCTGGAAGGTCTGCGGTGTGAGGTGCGGTCCGGCCATCTGCAGCCCGGAGACCAGCATCAGCTCCATCTCGTAGCCGAACCAGCCGTTGTAGCTGGCGGGCGCGTATGGCCACGGGTAGCTGGGATCCTCCTGCATCACGGCCCAGTACCACGGGTTGTTGGGCGCGGCCACCAGCTTGTTCTCGTAGTCGAAGCCGAAGGCGTGATTCCACTGGTCGGACGGCTGCAGGCCCGAGCCCCACCCGGTGTTGTACGAGAAGTAGCCCATCATCCACTCGGGGTGGTAGCCGGCGGTGTCCGCCTGCTGCAGCACCTGCAAGGTGCTGGCGGCGTGGCTGATGAAGAGCACGGTGGTGATGCCGTCGGTGTCGAGCTGGGCGACGGCCTGCTGCGCCTGCTGCGTGGACGTGCTGCTGCGGTTCTGGTAACCGACGCCCGACGATGCCGGGACGTAGTCCACCCCCAGGGTGTCCTTGGGCGCAATCGTGATGCCGCAGGCGGTGAGGTCATCGAGCAGATAGTGGAGGTCGATGGAGGCCGAGTCCGGGTAGCTGGTGTAGACGATCCCGAATTTCCGCTTCCCTTGCAGCACGGTGGGGGCGGCGTACGCCGGAGGCGGCTGGTCGCGCAGCCTGCACGCCTGGGCGGCCATGTTGTGCTCGTCCACGTCGTACGGTGGGTAGTAGTTCCACTCGTACGGCGCGGCGCGCTGGTAGTCGGCCGAGCTGCGCAGGTCGGGGCGGGCGGTCACCGAGACGATCCGATTGCGCGCCAGCTCGTCGAAGAAGTACTTCTCGCGTCCGCCGGCGTCCGGGCAGCCGAGCACCGCGAACACGTTCGCCTCGGCGGCGACGGTGTCGGCCCTCTGCACCATGGTGGCCTGCGGGCTGTCGCTGTCGCCCCCGCACTTGACTGGGACCAGCTCGATCTGCCGCCCGTAGAGCTGGAAGCGGTCGTTGAAGAACTTGTTCCACAGGTCGGTTGCGTTCTGCCCCTCGCCGAGACCGATGCGAATCGTGTTGGCGTCGACGCCCTTCCAGGTGCTGCCGCCGTTGTCGCCCTTCCAGTACGGCACGCACGGTGGCGACTGCGTGTCCTCGATCTGCCGCGGTCCGCCCGGGCCGTCCACGCAGTCGAGCGTGCGCGGCACCGAGGTGCCGCCCTGGTTGCTGGCGGCGCCGAGACCATTGGAGTTCGCGAGCGGCGTCGGCGTCGGCGCCGGGGTCGGCGTGGCGCTGCCCCCGCCTGCCTCGCCGTTGCCGTTCTGGTTGGCGCCCTTCCCGGCGGTGCTCGCCTGGTCGGGCGGCGGCTTGGTGATGTTCTGCTGGGCGACGGGCGCGAAGGCGGCGACCGGGGGCAGCGGGGGACGCGGCGGGTGCAGTGCGGGCAGCAGGGCGAGCACGAGCAGCGCGCTCAGCCCCGCGTAGGTCAGCCCGAGGCGCCGCCCACCACGGCGGGAGCGGCTTGCGCCGGCGACGGTGGCCACGCTCTTTCGGCCTCCAACCAGGATGTGCTACGAATTAGGAAGAGATATTACCAAATTGCCTCGGCGGAGGCCCGCCGTGTCCAGGGAGGCCACCATGGCAGACGACCCAGCCCTCGGCACCCTTGCGCCGGCCGCCGAGTTCAGCTGCGAGACGCCCCGGCCCGCCAAGGCGCCCCTCTCCGCGCTGGACGAGCCCGTGCCCCTCTTCGCCCAGCCCGAGCGCAGCTTCGCCACGGCGGCTCGCATCGCGGGGATCGAGCCCGCGCCCGGCGGAGCGCGTGTGGCCGTGTACACCGATGGCGGGCAGGCCGCCGAGCTCCTGGTGCAGCGCACGGTCTCCGGTGCGCTGCGGCTGCGATGGTCGTTTCCGCCGGGTGCGGCAGGAACCGTCCGCGACGGCGACGGCATGCTCGCCGGCGGCGCCGAGCCCGATCCCTCCGCGGCCGCCGAACGAGATGCCTGCGGCGGCCTCACCCTCAGCGCACCCGCGTGGCGCTTCGTGCTCGACGCCGGCATGTCGTGGCGGCTGGAGCGTCCCGATGGCTCGCTGCTCACCCGCCAGCGCCGCGACGACCGCGCCTTCCCGCACTGGATGAGCCGCCCGCTCGGCACCTCCGGCGGCCCGGCGCTGCGCACCTGGTCGCACGAATCTCTGCTCCTGGACCCCGACGAGCGCTTCTACGGCCTCGGCCAGCAGTACGGCGGCCTCGACAAGCGCGGCACTCGCCTGGTGCAGCACAACCGCGACGCTCTCGGCTCCAACGGCACCCTGCTCACGTACCACAACACGCCGTTCTGCTGGAGCAGCGCGGGTTACGGCGTGGTGGTGCACGCCGCCGGTCGCGTGATGTGGGAGATCGGCAGCCCGTCGTTCGAAACGCTCACCGTCGCCGCGGCGGGCGACGTGCTGGACGTCTTCCTGCTCGCCGCCGACACACCGCAGACGCTGCTCGACTCCTTCTACGCGCTGGCCGGTCCGCCCGGCACCGTGCCCGACTGGGCGCTGGGCATCTGGATGTCGCGCTGCCAGTACCGCAGCCGCGACGAGGTCACCGACGTGGCGCGGCGGCTCGACGCCATGCGGTTCCCCTACGACGTGCTCCACCTCGACCCGCGCTGGATGCGCCCGCGACGCGCGGCCGACAACGACCACGGCGCTGACTTCACCTGGGACGACGAGCAGTTCGGCGACCCGCGCGCCTTCTTCGCCTGGGCGCGCGACGAGGCGCGAGTTCGTGTCAGTCTGTGGGAAAACCCGTACGCCCTGGCCGGTTCGTGGACGCACGCCGAGCTGGCCGGCATCGACGGCCTCGCCCTGCTCCCCGACGGCACGCCCGCAGCGCCGTTCGAATCGCCCAGCGGCCAGTCGTTCGTCGTCGACCTCACCGACGACGGTGTCCGCCGCTGGTGGACGGCGCAGCACCACCGCCTCCTCGACCTCGGCGCCGCCGCCTTCAAGACCGACTTCGCCGAGGGCGTCCCCGACGGCGCGCTCTTCGCCGACGGACGCAGCGGCGCCGACATCCACAACCTCTACGCGCTGCTCTTCAACCGCCTGGTCTGCGACGCCGTCGCCGGCAGGGGAGAGGCGCCCTTCGTCTACGGCCGCTCAGGCTGGCTGGGCTCGCACCGCCACCCGCTGCAGTGGTCCGGCGACGCGCAGTGCACCTGGAGCGACATGCGCGGCGCGCTGCGCGCCGGTCTCAGCGCGGCGCTCTCCGGCACCGCGTACTGGGCATCCGACATCGGCGGCTTCTACACCCTCGACGAGCCGCTGCCCGACGGCGAGCTGTACGCGCGCTGGACCTGGCTCGGCTGCCTGTCGCCGATCGCCCGCTTCCACGGCACCAGCCCCCGCGAGCCGTACGTGTACGCACCCGAGGTCGGCGACGCGGCGCTCACCGCGGCGCGGCTGCGCTACGCACTGATGCCGTATC
Organism: Candidatus Angelobacter sp.; assembly: GCA_035569495.1. GTDB lineage: Bacteria > Chloroflexota > Dormibacteria > Aeolococcales > Aeolococcaceae > DASRDZ01. The sequence goes on from DATMMX010000047.1 coordinate 115,039, forward strand.
TCGCTGCGCAGTCGCGACGCGCCGCAACCGGACTGCCGCTGATGCGCCCGCTGCTGCTCGCATTTCCCGACGACCCGCTGTGCTGGCGCGACGCGTCGTCGTTCCTGCTCGGCGACGACCTGCTGGTGGCCCCCGTCCTCCATGCCGGCGGCGCCAGGCGTGTGCACCTGCCTCGCGGTCGCTGGGGCGACTGGTGGACCGGCGAGGTGGTCGAGGGTCCGATCGACGTCGACGTGGCGGTGCCGCTCGACCGCGTTCCGCTCTACCAGCGCGAGGGCACCACGGTGCCGCTCGGCCGCGGTCTCCGCGTCGAGGAGGTGCTCGCCGGGCCGGTGCGCCACAAGCCGTGGGACAGCCCGTACCTGGACGAGTCCGCCTAGCCTGCCCTGGCCTGTTGCTGGGCGACGTCGACGGCGAGCCGGCTGTCCTCCGGCGTCGCCGAGCAGGTGGTCACCGCGTACACCCTGGCACCCTTGGCGAACGCGACGCCGTCGCAGAACACCTGCCGGTCGCCCCGCTGTGTCGGTCCGGTCAGCGTGAACCCGACGGAGTCCGCAACGCCCGTCGCACTGAACAGCACCACCGTGCCCGTGCTCTGCAGCGCACCGCGTTCCGACGCCAGGAAGCGTGTTGATGACTCCGCGCTCGCCATCGCGTACACGGACACCAGGACGTAGTCACCCGCCGCGGCCCCGCCGCGCAGGAAGATGCGCGAGTACCCACCGCGAAACCCTGCCGCATCCAGCGCGCTCGCCGTCTGCGCGGCCTGCGTCGGCAGCGACTGCGACGCCGTCCCGCGGTCCAGCGGGCCGCTGTCGGCCGCCGACATCGTGTACCCGGCGATGGTGGCGATCACCTGGTTGCCCAGGTCGCTGACGCTGTCGTCGCACGCCGCCAGCGGCACGCTCACCGCAACCGCGAGCAGTGCCGGTAGCCAACGGCGGGCGGGGATCGCCCGGCGCATTCCATGCGTCGTCACGGCGGACGACGGTACCGCATTGTGTCGAGGACGACCAGGGCGGCAACGTGCTGCTCATGGTCCAGAGCGCCTAGCTACACACGAGGCTCGAGGCCCGGTGCGCCGGTGACGGTGCGCCAGGCCTCGAAGCCGGCGAGAAACGCGACGATGCCGGCCACCGGAAGGGCGATCTCGATGGCTTCGAGCACCTCCTGCGCGGTGAGCCCAAGGTCGAGGGCCCGCTGGATGTGGCTGGTCAGGAACTCGGGCGGCGCCCGGTGCACGGTCAGCCCCATGATGATGAGGAGCTGCTTGGTCCGCATGTCGAGGGACCGCTCCGCCTCGTAGCTCTCGTGGGCCAGCGCGTTCATCGCCTGCAGCACGCCGAAGTCGTGGCGCGCCATCACCTTGTGGTACGTGGGCACGTAGCCGCGTCCGGCCGCCATGCGGTCGATGTAGGCCTGGGCCTCGCCGTCGCTCACCGGGTCACCAGGCGGAACGCCGGGTGGTCGAAGGGCTCGCCGACGACCAGGCCGTAGCGGTCCGCGTCGTGGATGTGCTCGTCGCCCTGCACCAGCGCGCCGGTGAAGCGCGTGTCGGCGGGGAAGTAGTTGATGACGAACGCCCAGCGCGGCCGGCCGGTGGTGTTGGCGGGCGCGCCGTGCACCGTGCAGCCGTGGTGCACGGTGGCGTCACCGGGCCGGTAGTGGAGCTCGGCGGCCAGCGGGTACTGCTCGTTGAGACCGGGGTAGACGTCGAAGATGTCCTTGCCGTCGTCGAACCAGCGGCCCAGGTTGCCGAGCAGGTGGGAACGGCTGTGGAAGCGCAGCGCGCCCATGTCCGGCGTCACCTCGTCGAGGGCGATCCAGAAGCCGATGAAGCCGGTGCGATCCATGGCCAGGGTTGGGAAGTCCTGGTGGTAGTAGGTCTCCCCATACTCCACCGGCTCCTGCTTCTGCAGCTTGCCGAGCTTGACCGCCAGCATGTTGGCGTAGGAACGGATGCCGACCGAGCGCTCCATCAGGCGCTGCGCGTTGCGTCCGATCTGCTCGCCGTAGCCCACGGCCTCGAACAGGTCGTCCTCGTCGGCGATGTCGTGGTAGTCGTGCCAGGAGGGGTGGCCGATCAGGTCCTTGCCGGCGCGCAGCACGCTGGCGTCGCCGTCCGGGCCCATGCGCTGCTTGGCCCGCCCCAGCAGCTCCGCCGCCAGCGCCGGCGAGATGAGCTGGTCGAGCTTGGCCCAACCGTGCTCCCGGTAGTGGGCGACCTCCTGGTCGGTCACCTCGCGCATGTCAACGTGTGGCGTGTTCATCGATGCTCTCCTGAACAACCGTTGCGGATTCCTGGGTGGCTGCGAAGCGGTGCCGCATCTCGCCGACATGCTCGATGCGGCTGACCAGCTCGTCGCCCGCGGTGATGAACCGCTGCGGTGAACGGCGGTTGCCGACGCCCGCGGGCGTGCCCGTGAAGACCAGATCCCCTGCATACAGGGGGCAGACGGCGGAGATGTGGGCGATCAGCCGCGGCACCGAGAACACCATCGAGGAAGTGCGGTCGTGCTGCACCTCCTCGCCGCTCAGCACGCAGCGCAGCTCCAGGTCGTCGCGATCGGGCAGCTCGTCGACGGTGACGATGGCCGGACCGATCGGTCCGAACCCCGGGTACGACTTGCCCAGCGAGTATTGCGGTGCCGCCCCGTTGAGCTGCAGCCTGCGCTCCGAGATGTCCTGCCCGACGGTGACGCCGGCGACCGCGTCCCACGCCGATTCCTCGGCAATGCGGTACGCATCGCGAGCGATCACCACCACCAGCTCCAGCTCCCAGTCGACGTTCCCTTGCGGGAGCGCGATGGTGCCGCCCGGACCCGCGATGCAGCCGGGAAACTTGGTGAAGATCAGCGGAACCTCGGGCACCGCGAGCTGCGCCTCGCCGGCATGTTGCGGGTAGTTGAGCGCGACGGCGAAGACCTGCCGCGGCCGCGGCACCGGCGGTCCGAGCTGCGCGGGATCGAACGGCGTGGACGGCTGCAGCGTGGTCGATCGTGCCCACAGCACAAAGCGATCCCAGTCGCGCAGCAGTGCCCCGGGCGCCGCCGGCAGCAGGCCCGCGCTGGCCTCCGCCACGTCGAGGCACAGTGTGCCGGCGAGCAGGACCGCGCGTCCGCGCAGGTTGCCTAGCCGCATCTCAGAGCTTCCATTGGTCCGGCGACGGTGGGGGAGTGCCGTGCCCCTCCAGCCAGGAGATGATCGGCGTGCGCAGGAGGCCGACCCTGCCGATCTCCGCCTCGACCACGTCGCCGGGCTTGAGGTAGTTGGCGAACGGGTCGTCCATGCTCGCCGCCACGCCGCCGATGGTGCCGGTGGTGAGGATGTCGCCCGCGCTGTAGCCCATCGGCGAGTGGTAGGCGACGAGCTGCGGGATGCTGACCTGCATGCGCGCGGTGTTCGACTTCTGCCGCACCGCGCCGTTGACGCGCAGCTCCATGTCGAGGTCGTGCGGATCGCCGATCTCGTCGGCGGTGACGATCCACGGACCGATGGGGCAGAAGGTGTCGATCGCCTTGCAGAAGGAGAAGACGCCCGACTCCATCTCGCGCCGCTGGATGTCGCGCGCGGTGACGTCGTTGAAGACGGTGTACCCGGCGATGTGCTCGACCGCCTGCTCGGCGGAGAAGAACTTGCCCGGCCTGCCGATGATGATGGCCAGCTCGATCTCGTAGTCGAGCTCGTTGGTCAGGTGTTCGGGGTAGATCACCGGCGCGTCGGGACCGACGATGGCGTCGACGTTCTGGAAGAACACGATGCCCTTGTTGACCGCGTGCGACCAGTTGATGCGCGCCAGGTCGTCCGCGTGCTCGCGGAAGTTGCCCGCGGTGTGGAAGAACTTCTTGGGGACGATCGGCGCGCGCAGGGCAACCTCGGCGAGGGCGAATGTCGTGCCCGTCTCGGCGACGTCACCGTCGCGCTCGAAGAACTGCCGCGTCGACGCGCAGTCCAGCTCCACGACGCGGTCCTCGACCACGCGTCCGACGCGTCCCTCGTTGAATGTCACCAGGCGCATGGCATCTCCCTAGCGTGGAACCGTGACGGCAGCGGCCTGGCTGCCCGTCTCGCTGACGTCGCCCAGGTACGCGGCGATCACGCGCGGATCGTTGCGCACCTCGGCGGGGCGACCCTCCGCCAGCTTCTGGCCGAAGTCGAGGACGACGACGCGGTCGCAGCTGCGCATCACCAGGCTGACGTCGTGCTCCACCAGCAGCACGCCGACGCCCCACTGGGTCGCGGCGTGGCGGATCGCGGCGACCAGCTCGTTTCGTTCGCTCCCTGACAGTCCGGCGCCGGGCTCGTCGAGCAGCAGCACCGACGCACCGGTGGCGATGGCGCGCGCCATGCCCACCAGCCGGCGCCGGCCGAAGGGCAGGTCGCGGGCGACGCGGTCGAGATCGGCGCCCAGCTCGAAGCGGTCGATCGCCGCCCACACCGCCGGCGCCAGCGTCTGGCGTCCGGGCCACAGCAGGTTGGAGAGGTACGCCGCGCGATCGCGCGAGTCCGCCGCGGCGAGCAGGTTCTCCCGCACCGTGAGGTCCTCGAACAGCTCCAGCGACTGGAAGCTGCGCGCGATGCCGCGGCGCGCCCGCCGCTCCGCCGGCCAGTGGTCGATCTGCGTGCCGTTGACCAGGACACGGCCGGAGCGCAGGGCGACGAAGCCGGTCACGGCGTCGATCAGGGTCGTCTTGCCCGCCCCGTTGGGCCCGATCAGGCCGACCACCTCGCCGGGCGCGACCTCGATGCTGACGCCGCTCAGCGCCACCACCCCGCCGAACTGAACGGTCGCATCCTGCACCTCGAGGCGCACGGGGTCGGCGGTGAAGCCCGTCGCCGCCGTCGCTGCTGACGTCTCAGCGGCGGGCGCCACGCGCGCGACGCGACCACGGCGCAGCCGCGCGATCAGGCGCTGCATCGACTTGGCGTTGCTCGACGCGATGCCGTCGGGGTCGCGCAGCAGCAGCACGATCAGGGTGACCCCACCGAACAGCGTCAGCCAGTTGCCGATGTTGGTGCCGAAGATGGCGTTGCCGATCAGGCTGCCGATCCCGCTCTGGCTCAGCGTCGCGCCGAACAGCGCGCCGGTAACGAAGCCGATGCCGCCGATGACCGCCAGCGCCGTCGCGTAGATGCTGCTGATCGGGTCGTAGTTGGAGAAGACGATGGTGTACGCGGACAGGCCGAGCAGGATGCCGCCGATCCCCGCCAGCGCGGCGGCGACGCCGAAGGCATAGAGCTTGGCGCCGACCACGCTGATGCCCAGCGACGCGGCCGCCCGCTCGTTGGAGCGCACCGCGATCATGCGCCGGCCGACGCGGCTGCGCCGGATGTTGCACACCGCCACCGAGCAGAGCAGCAGCACCAGGAACACGAACACCGTGTAGCGCTCGGGGTATTTGATGGGGTCGAGGTCGATGCCGAAGAGGTGCAGCGGGCCGACCGTGGTGCCGGCGACGCCGCCGGTGTAGTCGGCGTTGCTGAACAGCAGGCTCTGCAGCGAGAGCCCGAGCCCGAGGGTGACCACCGCGAGGTGGACGCCGCGGGTTCGCAGCGCGGGCAGCGCGAAGAGCAGGCCGAACACCACCGAGGCGACCACACCGAGGCAGATCGCCGCCCACATCGGCCATCCCGCGGCCACGATCATCCGCCCGGTGACGAACGCGCCCACGCCACCCAGCGCGTACTGGGCCAGTGAGACCTGGCCCGCGTAGCCGGTCAGCACCACCACCGAGAGCAGCATGATCGCCACCACCAGCGTGCTGCCCAGCGCCGTGTTCCACGTCACCGGGAACGCGAACAACACCAGCGCGACGAACAGCAACGAGAGCGGGACGAGCACACGCGGTTGCAGCACGCCGGAGCCCAGGGCGGGCAGCCGGTCCGCCGTCATGCCGCGCACCGGCAGGCGCTTGCCGCGCAGCACCAGGATGGCGACGATGACCACCAGCGGCAGCGCGTCGGAGACGCCCTGCTGGTTCCAGTACTGGCTCACCTCGCTCTGCGCGATGCCGATGGCCAGACCGCCCAGCAGGGTCAGGGGAAACGACGAGAAGCCGCCGATCAGCGCGGCCGCCAGTGCTGCGATGACGATGAGCGTCAGGTTGGTGGCCTGCAGGCCGGTGAGCGGTACCACCAGCACGCCGCTCGCCGCGGCCAGCATTCCGCCCAGCGCCCAGTTGGCCGTGGCCACGCGGTCCGGCGACCACGCCAGGCTGGCCGCCGCGCGCTGGTTCTCGGCGACCGCTCTCGACGCCAGGCCGAGCAACGTGAACCGCGAGATCGCCCACAGTGCAACCGTCAGCACCACGGCGACGCCGAGCAGGATGAGCCGGTCCTGGCCGACGAAGATGCCGCCGATGCGGAACACCCCCTCGGGCAGCGCGGACGGCACCAGCACCGTCGACGAACCGAAGCGCAGCAGGCCGACGGACTGCACGACGATGAGCACGCCCAGTGTGGCGATGAGACGCGAGATCGGCGAGGCGTTCTTGAGCGGGCGCATCACCAGCGGATAGGTGAGCGCGCCGATCAGCCCGGTGACGACCAGCGCCGCCGCGAAAGCGGGCAGGAATCCCCAGGCGTCGGAATGGCGCAGGTCGTAGTAGACGAACGCGCCCACCATCGCGTATGCGCCCTGAGCCAGGTTGATCACGCCGGAGCCGCGGTAGATCAGGACGATGCCCTGGCCGAGCAGCGTGTACACCGCCGCGATGCCCAGCCCGAGGATGGCAGCCTGCAGCATCTCAGTCGTGCGCCTCGACGCCGTGCGCGTCGCCGCCGGTGAGGTACGCGTCCTCGATGCCCGCGAAGGACGCGACCACCTCGGCGCTGGATCCCGACATCACGATCCGCCCGCGCTGCATCACGTAGATGCGGTCGGCGATGCGGGCGAGCTGCTGCACGTGCTGCTCGACCAGCAGCACGCCGACGCCACTGGTGTCCGCGGCCTTGCGCACCGCGTCGAGCAGCCTGCGCACCACCAGTGGTGCGAGGCCGTGCGACAGCTCATCACCGAGGAACACCCTGGGGCCGCGCCCCAAGGCGCGACCGAGTGTCAGCATCTGCTGCTCGCCACCGGAGAGCAGGCCGCCGAGACGCCCCAGCAAAGGACGCAATTCGGGGAAGAGGTCGAGCGCCGCGGCCACGCCGGTGCGGCCGAGTCGCAGGTTCTCGTGCACGGTGAGCTGCATGAACACCGACCGTTCCTCGGGGACGAAGGCGACCCCCGCGGCGGCGCGGGCGTACAGCGGCGCCCGCGTCGGTGACCCGTAGAGCCGCACCTCGCCGCCCATCGCGGGCAGCTCACCGGCCAGCGCGAGCAGGGTGGTCGTCTTGCCGGCACCGTTGGCGCCGAGCAGCCCGACGACCTCCCCCGGACGCACCTCGATCGCCAGGTCGCGAACGACCGCCTGATCGTGGTACCCGGCCGACAACCCCCGTGCTTCGAGCAGGGGGGTTGCCGGCATCGCTGCGCTGGCCGGTGTCATGTCAGCTCAGGAGGACACTTGGAAGTAGTTGACGGGTGCGTTGTTGACCAGCTGGAGCTGCCCCGACGACACCTTCTCCAGGTAGACGTTGCTGTTGGTGACGCGGGGGAAGTTGGTCGGTCCGGCGGCGTTGGGCGTCCAGTTGATCAGGCCCTCGACGTCGATGCTCTGCGCCGCCTTGAGCTCGGCGATCAGCCCGGCGCTGTCGAGCAGCCCGCTGGTGCTCTTGGCGGCGGTCGCCACCGCGTGCACGGCGAGCCAGCTGGTGACCGCCTGGGCGCTGCGGATGTCGGTGCTGGCGATGCCCGCCTTGCCGGCCGCGTCCATCTCCGCGTTGAAGTTCTTGATGCCCGGGAACTGGCCGCTCGCCGTCGCGGGCGGGAAGGAGCTGGTGATGTACATGCCGTCAGCGCTCGACCCGAAGGTGCTCAGGTTGCTCACGTCGATGTTCAGGGTCTGGTTGGCCCAGGTGGCGTTGAGGCCGATCTGCGCGCCCGCCTTCATGATCTGCGCCGAGCCGGTTGTGGACAGGATCTGCACGATCACGTCCGGGGTCAGGTCCTTCAGCGACTTGGCGTAGGGCTGGTAGTCGGTGGCGTTGAGGGGGACGTTGACGGTTCCCGCGTAGGTCATCCCCGCCTTGGTGGTCTGCGCCTCGATCAGCTTGTCCAGCCCGGTGCCGGGGCTGGTGGCCACGGCCAGCCGCTTCAGTCCCTGGCGCGCGACCAGGTAGGGGATGGCGGGATAGGTGGTCACCGCGCCGCCCATCAGCGGCCACACGTCGGTGCTGCTCAGCTCCTGCGGCGTGTAGACGCCGAGGGGTCCGATCACCGGGATGCCGGCCTGCTGCAGCATGGGAATCGACTGCGCGCCGGTCTCGAAGAGCGAGCCGACCACGGCCACGACGTGATCCGACACCGCCTGCTGCGCGCAGGCCAGCTCCTGCGTCGGGCTGTCGTGGATGTCGCAGGTGACGATCTGCACCGGATGCGTGCCGATGCCGCCCGCGTCGCTGATCGCCTTGGCCGCCGCCTGCGCGCCGGCGCCGACCTCGGGGTGCTCGGCGATGGGATCACCGGTGAACTGGTACATCACCATCAGCTTGATGGGCGTGCCGGTGGCCGCCGCCGCGCCGCCGCCGCCGTTCCCCGTGGTGTTGTTGGAACTGCCACACGCCGCCAGCAGCAGGGTGCCCGCCAGTCCCACGGCGCTCGCCGCCGAGGCTCTCTTGATCACGGATCTCTCCTTTCGGCCGAGGGCTCGAGGCCCGGGGCACCGGTGACTTCACGCCACGCTTCGAATCCCGCCAGGAAGGCGACGATGCCGGCCACCGGCAGCGCCATCTCCAGCGTCTCCAGGATCTGCTGGGAGCTGATCCCCAGGTCCAGCGCCATGCGCACGTGCGCGGTGAGCTGCTCGCGGTTGCTCCTCATCACGGTGAACATGGCCAGGAAGATCAGCTCCTTGGTCACCGGGTCGAGGGTTCGCTCGGCGGCGTAGGTCGCCTCGCCGAGCGCCTGCTGCGCCTTGAGCACGCGGATGTCGTGGTAGGCCATGATCTTGTGGTAGTCGGGGACGTTGCCGGGTTTCGGCCAGACCCCCGCATCGCGGGCGAACTGGTCGACGTACTCCTGGGCCTCGTTGTTGTCCATGTCGGCAATAACCTCGTGCTGTTCTCCAACCGGCCGCCAGCCTGGGTGTGCCCCTGGTGTGGTCATGCGAAGAGCTGGTCTGCGCCTCCGTGCTCGTCGAGAAGCGGCGCCGGTCCCGGCTCCGGCGGCGGTGTGCGCAGGAAGCTGATCGGCAGCCGCACGGTGCGCACCGTCCCCGCCGAGGGGTGCTGCGACTCGCGCACCAGGCCGGTGGCCAGGACGTGCGGGTCGGTGAGCAGCTCGGCCACGGTGTTGACCCGGCTGGCGGGAATGCGCAGCGGGGGCAGCAGGCGCAGCCACTCGTCCGTCGAGCGGGTCATCAGCTCCTCTTCGAGGAACCGGTAGAGGGCGTCGATGTTGGCGGTGCGGGCGCCGATGCTGGCGAAGCGCGGGTCGGCGACCATGTCGGGGCGCTGCACCAGCTCGAAGAACGACCGCCACTGCAGGTCCGTGTAGAGCATCACGCTGATCAGGCTGTCCGCGGTGCAGTAGGGGTGGCGATACGGCGAGTTGACGCGCGCGTAGCCCGTCGGACCCTGCGCCGGGTCGTAGACGGCGCCCCCCTGCTGTTCGAGGAACAGGAACGAGATCATCGACTCGAACATGGGCACCTCGACGGCCTGTCCCAGGCCCGAGCGCCCGCGCTCCACCAGCGCGGCGAGCACGGCGGCCAGGACGAACAGGCCGGTCGCCTTGTCGGTCATCACCGTGCGCACGTACTGCGGCGGACCGTCGTGGGTCTGCACCGCCGCGATGCCCGATGCCGCCTGGATGATGTCGTCGTAGGCGGGCAGGTCGCGGTACGGGCCGTCGCTGCCGTAGCCGGACGCGCCGCAGTGGATCATGCGCGGGTTGAGTGGCTGCAGCGACGCGTAGTCGATGCCCAGCCGCAGCGCCGCGGCGGGGGTGCGGTTGTGCACGAAGACGTCGGCCTGGCGGACCAGCTCCTCGAGGCGCCGGTGGTCGGTCTCGTCGCGAAGGTCGAGGACCACGCTCTTCTTGCCGCGGTTGGCGTTGAGGAACATCGGCCCGGCGCCGGTGCCGGTCACGTCGCCGACCTGGCGGAGGATGTCGCCGCCCGGCTCCTCGACCTTGACCACCTCGGCGCCCATCTGGGCCATCAGCAACGTGGCGTACGGCACCATGAAGGTGTTGGAGACCTCGACGACGCGGATGCCGTGCAGCGGCGCTTGCGTCGCATTGGCGGCCTCGGCGCTCGCGCCCGTTGCGGCGGCGGCGTTCACGGCCGCATCCCGAACGAGCGGCCGAGCAGCTCGGAGACGATGCGGACGCGCTGGATGTTGGGCGTGCCACCGGCGATCGCCCAGCCGTGCGCGTCGCGGTGCAGCCGCGCCATGCCGTATTCCTCGGTGTAGCCGTTGCCGCCGTGGAGCTGCATGGCGAGGTCGGAGACGCGCTTGCCCATCTCGTTGGCCACGCACTTGGCGATGGACACCTGCAGTGCGTCGGGAATCCCCGTGCCCGCCTGGCGGGCGGCCGCGTCGATGAGCTGCCGCGCCGCCTCCACGCCCATCACCATGTCGGCGAGCTGGAGCTGCACCGCCTGGAACTCGACGATGTCGCGACCGAACTGGCGCCGCTCCTGGACGTAGCGCACCGTCTGGTCGAGCGCGGCCTGGCCGATGGCCAGGCTCATGGTCGCGTTGCCCAGGCGCTCGATGCAGAAGGCGCCGAAGAGCTGCTTGAAGCCGCCGGGACCGACGACCAGGTTGGCGGCGGGAACGCGCGCGTTGTCGAAGTTGAGGTCGCACGACGGGATGCCGCGAAAGCCCATCAGCCGTTCCGGAGCACCGTAGGTGAGACCCAGGGTGTCGCCGTCGACGACGAGCGCGCCGATGCCCCGTGCGCCGGGCGCGTCGCTCATGCGCGCGTAGAGCAGGTAGTGATCCGCCTCGCCGCCGTTGGAGATCCAGCGCTTGCCGCCGTTGACCACGAAGTCGTCGCCGTCGCGGCGTGCCGACGTCTTCATGTCGGTCGCGGCGGAACCGGCGTCCGGTTCGGAGATGGCGATGGCGATGGTGGCCGCGCCGCTCACCACCGCGGGCAGCAGGCGCTGCTTGAGCTCGTCGCTGCCGAAGAGCTCGATGGCGCGCGCGGGTCCGGTGTTGGCCTCGAAGACCTGGAAGGCGGCGGGACGGCACACCTTGGCCAGCTCCTCGATGACCACCAGCGCGTCGAGCAGCGGCGCACCCGCGCCCCCGTACTGCTCGGGCAGGGCGATGCCGAGGAATCCCAGGTCCCCGAGGCGGCGCCGCTCGCTTGCGGGGAAGGCCGCGCCGCTGCTCTCCAGCTCGGCGGCGAGCGGCGCGTAGACGTCCGCGGCGACCTGGCGCGCCAGGTTACGGATCTCGTCGCGGTGCTCGGAGGACCAGGCCTGATCGGGTGCGGACGTTGTCGAGGACACGGGAAGCCCTACGCCGACGCCGCTTCGAGCGGCTGGTCGAACCATTGCTCGGCGCCCGCGGTCTGCATGCGCTGCCAGGCGGCGGCGATGGTGCGCAGCCGCGCCACCGCGTCGTGCAGGCCGGCGAGCACGCCGGCGTCCTGCGCGGTGAGGTCGGCGAAGAGGTCATCGACGTCGGGAAGGCCCTTGATCGAGTCGATGACGCCGCCGAGCTGTCTGGCGGCGGTGCGCGACCGGTTGCTCGACTCGCCGCGCGCTGTGCCCGTGCGCGCGCGCGTTTCCGCAATGACCTCGCGCACCACGGCGCGGATGCTCGCGCCGTCCATGTCCGCGCTGGTGCGGCGGCGAATCTCCGCGATGACCTCGTCCAGCCGCTGCTCGATCTGGCCCGCGGTGTAGGGATGGATGTCGCGCACGCCCGCGCTGATGCCCGCGGCGAGCAGGGTGCGGATCACCCGCCCGTGCTGGAGCAGCTCGTAGCTGCGGCTGCGGCTGAGGCCGAACTCGGCGCGCACGTAGGCGGACCAGCTGCGGTGGCCGAGGGCGTGCCAGGCGCGGCGCTGGTGCGCCTCGAGCAGCAGCATCGAGGTGTCGCCGAGCGCGGTCTTGATGCGGTGGGTGAGCAGTCGCGCCTCGATCCGGTCCAGCGGCGCGGCCGGTGCGGGCTGATCGCCGTCGCCGGTCGTGCGGGGCACGACGCTGATCGGGCGCGGCGCCGCTGGACGGAGGCGCGCGGCCTGTTCTCTGAAGACAAGGCCGATGGCGTCGCGGATGGGCATGCCCGGGGCGAGCCCGGTGACGAGGCTCTGGGTCCGTGCGGCGAGCGCCTTCGAGACGGTCGCCGCCCCGCTCTCGGAGGCGGATTCGAGCTCGTTGAGGACGCGGTCGAGCACCCGTCTGCGCAGGCGCGGATCGGCGGCCGGCGCGGCGCAGGTGGATATCTCGATGGCTCCAACACCCATGACGGGTGAGAAAGCTAAATCAGTTAGATAATTTCGTCAATGGGGTGCGCGGGCGGTCCGTCCGGAATTGCGGACGCCCGCTGCCGGGGGCGGCTGAGGCCGCCTTCAGAAGTACTCGCGAGGCGAGGCGGCCATGCGCATGAGCAGGCGGATCTTGGCGTCGAGGTGGCGCCGCCACAGCTTCTCGGCCTCGACGGCGTCGCGGCTGCGGATCAGCTCGACGATCTCCTCGTGCACACGGTGGAAGCGATGCGCCTCCTCGACGAACTGGCCCTGCATGGTGCTGGCGATGGCCCGGCCGGCGGTGATGATCACCTCCTCCATCATGCCGTGCATGATCGCCAGGGTCCGGTTGCCGGACAGGTCGACGATGGTGCGGTGGAAGGCGTTGCCGGCGAGCACCGCCTCGCTGCCGTCGTTGCCGTACTGGCGCCGCTCCTCGTCGAGCAGGGTGGCCAGCGTCTCCAGGTCGGCGGCGCTGCGGTTGCGGGCCAGCCTGGCCAGTGCGGGCAGCTCGATCGCCATGGTCGCCTCGTGGACGTCGACCATGGGCACCCCCGCGTACTGCAGGTAGCGGCCGAAGTACCGCGCCGCCGCGCCCTCGGTGGGGGCGACGATCCGCGCCCCACCGCGCACGCCGCGAAGGATCTCGACCAGCGACTCCGACTCGAGGATGCGGATGGCCTCGCGCAGTGTCGGCCGGGAGACCCCGAAGGTCTCGCACAGCTCCGCCTCGTTGGGCAGCATCTCGCCGGCCTTGAGCTCACCGCGAAGCACCTGGGCTCGCAGCTTCTCCACGATCAGCTCCGCGGTCTTGGGGACGCGCAAGGGGACGTCGTTCATCTCACCTTTCGGACAACGCGGGCATCATCGATAACGGTGGCCACGTTCGATCCCGCAGTCTACCCCGCGGCGATGCAGCCGCCATACGTCCCCAATGCTGTTCCCGACGCTTTGGATGCTGGGGGCCCGGGATGCTGACCGGTCCGTCACGGTCCGGATGACGTACGCTCGGCGTCTGGCCGGGCCACGCAACGCACCCCCATGAGTGAGCAGTACCAACCGCACCCCGTCCGCGGCCGGCTCAACGCGGCCTGCTTCGCCGCCTTCGACGGCGTCATCAACCGTGCCATGCGCCGTCCCAAGGAGCAGGCCTTCGCCGACCTACCTGACGAGGTGGTCGAGATCGGCCCTGGCGTCGGCGCCAACTTCCGGTTCCTGCGCCCTGGCACGCGGCTGATCGCCATCGAGCCCAACCCGCACATGCATGCTCGCCTGATCGCGCGCGCCGCGGTGCACAGGATTCACATCGAGCTGCGCAGCGTCAAAGGCGAGCGTGTGGATCTTCCCGACGCATCGGCGGTGGCCGTGATCTCCAGCCTCGTCCTCTGCACCGTGGAGCGACCGGCCGCCGTTGTGGCCGAAGTGCGCCGCATCCTCGAGCCCGGCGGCCGCTACTCGTTCGTCGAGCACGTCGCGGCGCCCGAGGGCACGGCGCTGCGACGCATCCAGCACGGCATCCGCCGCCCCTGGGCCTGGGCGTTCGAAGGCTGCTCCTGCGAGCGCGACACGGCGGGCACCATCCGCGCCGCGGGTTTCCGTGCCGTGGACGTCACCGACTACTGCCTGCGCTCGGTGATCGTCCCGGTCAACACGCAGATCGCCGGCACCGCCATCGCGTGAGGCAAGCGCGATTTGTCGCATGATGCGCCGATGACCAACACCGTGCAGATCGGCATCGTCTACCCGCAGACCGAGCTTCCCACCGACGCCGGGACGGTGCGGGCCTTCGTCCGCCAGGCCGAGGCGCTCGGCTACCGGCACGTCGAAATCTATGACCACGTTCTCGGCGCCGACCCGGCGGTGCACACCGGCTGGAAGAGGCCGTACGACGTCGACACCACGTTCCACGAGCCGCTGGTCTTCTACGGCTTCGTCGCCGCGCTCACCACGCTGGAGCTGGTGACCGGCATCGTCATCGCCCCGCAGCGCCCGACGGCGTTGCTCGCCAAGCAGGCCGCCGAGGTCGACATCCTCAGCGGCGGCCGCTTCCGCCTCGGCATCGGCGTCGGCTGGAACGAGGTCGAATACCAGGCGCTGGGACAGGACTTCACCACGCGCGGGCAGCGCCAGGAGGAGCAGATCGCCCTGCTCCGTCGCTTGTGGACCGAACGGTCGGTCACGCACGAGGGGCGCTTCGACACCATCATCGGGGCCGGCCTGGCCCCGCTCCCGGTGCAGCGGCCCATCCCGATCTGGATGGGTGGCTACTCCCCCGTGGCCTACCGGCGAATCGGTCGCATGGCCGACGGCTGGTTCCCCCGGCCGGAGCCGGGCCCGGTCCTCGACGAGGCCCTCGCCATGATCGCCGAGGCCGCCACCGGCGCCGGTCGCGACCCGGCCACGATCGGCATGTCCGGTCGCCTCAACTGGGGCGCCGGCGCCGGCGACGCCATCGCTCACGACGCCGAGCGATGGCGTGGCGCGGGAGCCACCCACGTGTCGGTCAACACCATGGGCGCGGGGTTGTCCGGGCTCGATGGGCATCTCGATGCACTGGGCAAGGCCGCCGCGGCGCTGCAGCTCGCACCGTCGTCGTAGAGGCCGACGCAGTCGCGGGCAACCCGCACGGCGTGCGTCACGGCTATCGTGAGTCGTTGATGGCAGACGGCGAGGACCTCCCGTCCTTCACCAACCTCGACGAGCCGCTCTTCGAGGGCGCAGGAGCGACCAAGCGCGACCTGGTCGCGTACCTCGACGCCGTCTCCCCGCGCATCCTCGCCGAGCTGCACGACCGCCCGCTGTCCGTGATTCGCATGCTGCGCGGGCAGAAGGCCTTCATGCAGAAGAACGTGCCCAGCTACACCCCGCCGTGGGTGCAGACGGTGCGGCTCTGGGCCGAGACCTCCAAGCGCGACGTGTCCTACGCGCTGTGCAACGACCGCCGCACCCTGCTGTGGTTCGCCAACCAGCGCGCCGTCGAGTACCACCCCGCGCTGGTGCGCGCCGGCCGTCTCGGCGAGCCGATGTACCTGGTCCTCGACCTCGACCCGCCGTCGGTCGAGGCGTTCTCCGCCGCCGTGCAGGCAGCGCTGATGGTGCGCACCGCGCTCGCCGATGTGGGACTCACCGGTGCGGTGAAGACAAGCGGCGCCAAGGGTGTGCACGTGTTCGTACCCGTTGCAGAGGCGCGCTTCGAGGACGTCGCGGCCGCCGCCCGGGCCATCGCGATGCGTGCCGAACGCATCGACACGAGCATCGCAACCACCGCGTTCATGAAGCATGCGCGTGAGGGAAAGGTGTTCATCGATTCCACCCGCGTGGGCGGCGCAACGGTTGTCGCCGCATACAGCCCGCGCATCCGGCCCGGCGTGCCCGTGTCATTCCCGGTGTCATGGGACGAGCTCGACCGGCTCGCACCATCGGACTTCACCATCCACAACGCCGCCGCGCTGGTCGCCGGCCGCGATCCGTGGCTCGACCAGATGCCACAACCGCAGGTCCTGCCCGAGGACCTCGTCGACGAGGGCCATGCCATCCCGGTGGCGCGGGTGCAGGCCATGCACGAAGGCAAGCGGCGCGCGCGCAGCCGTCGCACGGACGGCGGCGGCTGACGGGATTCAGGCCCGAGCGATGGGGAACGCCGTGCCGACGCTGGTGGTGCTGAGCAGCGCGCGGATCGCGGCGGTGACCCGTCCGGCGACCACCGACGGAGTCGAGGCATCGAGCTTGCCATCCAGGTGCAGGAATGCCAGCCCGTGGACCAGCGCCCAGATCGCGGTGGCGAGCGCCTCGGCGTCGGCCTGAGGAAAGGTGCGCTCGACGATCGCGCGCACGTAGTGGGAGACGGCCGCCGTCGCGGCACGGCGCTCCTCGTCGTCCGCATCGCACGGCTCGCCGAACATGATGCGGAACAGGGCGGGTCGCTCCAGCGCGAACTGCACGTACGCGACTGCCACGCGCGCGAGCTCCTCGGGAGTCGAGGGCGCCGGGTGCGCGGCCGCCAGCCGCTCCGCGAGCTCGCGGTAGCCGACCGCCGCGACGGCTGAGACCAGCGCTTCGCGGTCGGCGTAGTGGCGGTAGGGGGCCGCCGGGGACACCCCCGCGCAGCGGGCGACCGCTCGCAGCGACAGGGCGCTCGCGCCGCTCTCTTCGAGCAGCTCCATGGCGGCGCGCAGCAGTGCCGCGCGCAGGTCGCCGTGGTGGTAGGTCGCCTTGGGTGTGGACATCGCTCAGCAGAGATGTTGACAGCGCTCACGCCGGTGCGCTCTAATGTGAGCACCGTCAACATTCTAGCCGGAATCGAGGGTTTTGTGGTGACCGACCTGTTCTCGCCGCTGCTGCTCCGATCGGGGGCCACGCTCCGCAACCGCGTCGCCAAGGCGGCCATGGAGGAGGGCATGGCGGGCAGCGCACAGCTCCCCGACCAGCGGCTGATCTCGCTCTATCGCCGCTGGGGTGCCGGCGGCGCGGGCCTGCTGATCACCGGCAACGTCATGGTGCACGCCGAGGCGCTGACCGGCCCCGGTGGGGTCGTGCTCGACGAGCGCGCGCCGCTCGAACCGTTCACCCGCTGGGCCGAGGCCGGGAAGGCCGGCGGCGCGGCGATGTGGATGCAGATCAGCCATCCCGGGCGGCTGGTGCTGGCCGGGATGCCGGGCGTGGCGTGGGCGCCCTCGGCGGTAGCGGTCGATTTGGGCAGGCACAGCAAGCGATTCAGTTCGCCGGCGGCGATGACCGAGGAGCAGATCGGCGCGACCGTGGAGCGGTTCGCGACGACCGCGCGCCTCGCCGAACAGGCCGGCTTCGACGGCGTCGAGGTGCACGCCGCGCACGGCTACCTGCTCTCGCAGTACCTCTCGCCGCTGGTGAACCGGCGCAGCGATCGCTGGGGCGGCGAGCTGGAGAACCGCGCGCAGTTCCTGCTCGGTGTCGTCCGCGCGATCCGGCGAGCCGTGTCGCCGTCGTTCGCGGTCGCGGTCAAGCTCAACTCGGCCGACTTCCAGCGCGGCGGGTTCGACGCCGACGACGCCGCCAAGGTCATCGCCATGCTCGAGCCCTTCGGCGTCGACCTGGTCGAGCTCTCCGGCGGCAACTACGAGAGCCCCGCCATGACCGGGCGCCCGGCTGACGGTCGCACCACGGCGCGCGAGGCCTACTTCCTGGAGCTCGCCGCCGAGCTGGCCACCGCCAGCCCGCTGCCCCTGATGCTGACCGGCGGGATCACCCGCCGCGACACCGCCGAGACGGTCCTCGCCGGCGGCGTCGCCGTCGTGGGCATGGCCACGGCCATCGCCGTCACCCCGGACCTGCCCAACCGCTGGCGGGACGGGCTCGAAGCGACTGAGCGGCTGGCCAGGGTCACCTGGTCGGACACAACGCTCGCCTCCGCGGCGAGCATGGCGCTGGTCCGCCATCAGATGCGGCGGATCACCCGCGGCCGCAACCCCACCGGCGCGACCCACCCCGTGCACGCGCTCGCCCGCGACCAGCTCGCCCAGCGCCGCGCGCTCCGCCGCTACCGCCGGTGGCTGGAGCAGCGGGCGTCGGGCGCGCCGGCCGCCGCCGGCATGGTTGCGGCGTCGCAACCGGGAGAATGATGCACATGAAAGCTGCGGTGATCTACGAGAACGGCGACCCCGGTGTGCATCGCTACGAAGACGTGCCCGACCCGGAATGCCTGCCCGGATGCGTGGTGGTCGACGCCGAGGCGATCAGCATCGAGGGCGGAGATCTGCTTGCGCGCGCGGTCGTGCCGCCGCCCGCGGTGCCGCACATCGTCGGCTATCTCAGCGCCGGGACGGTGAGCGAAGTCGGCCCCGGCGTCGAGGGGCGCGCGGTTGGTGACCGGGTGGTCACCCTCAACGCCGCCGGGTCGCATGCCGCGCGGCGAGCCGTCCTCGCGGCCATGACCTGGCCGATTCCCGCCGGGCTGGATGCGGCGCGCGCAGCGTGTGTGCCGGTCGCGTTCGGCACCGCGTACGAGTGCCTGTTCACCGCGGGAAACCTCACCGCGGGCCAGACCGTGCTGATCCATGCGGGCGCGGGCGGCGTCGGCATGGCGGCGATCCAGCTCGCCAAGCGCGCCGGCGCGACGGTGATCGCGACCGCCTCCAGTGACGAGAAGCTGGAACGGCTGAGCGCGTTCGGTCTGGACCACGGCGTCAACTACGCGACCACCGGCTTCGTCGACCGGGTCAACGAGCTGACCGACTCGCGCGGCGTCGACGTCGTCGTCGACTCCATCGGCGGCCAGAACCTCGTCGACAGCGTCGGCGTGCTCGCCTACCGCGGGACGCTGGTCAGCGTCGGAGTCGCCGCCCGCGCCGGATCGGCGATCGAGGCGCGCTCACTCTGGGCGCGCAACAACACGTTGCGCGGCGTCTTCCTCGGCGGCGCGATCCTGCCCGAGTACGCCCGCATCCATCCCATGATCGCCTCCATGCTGGAGCGCGTCGCCAGTGGTGAGCTCCACGTCGAGATCGACCGCTCGTACCCGCTGTCGGATGCGGCCGCGGCGCACGCATATGTCGAGAGCCGCAAGGCGTTCGGCCGGGTGATCCTCACGCCCTGACAGGTGGTGGCTGCGCCTTGGCGCGCGGGTGCGCGGCAACGTCTGCGCCCGCGGACCTGTCCGATCATGTAGCGGGCCGGTGCGGGGATGGAGGAAGGACGTCCGTGGCATATCAGAGACGGCTTGCGCCTGCCCTGGCGGCGGCGCTGGCGGCGAGCTTCGCCGGCCTGCTGGCGCCAACCCACTCCGTCTCCGCGGCCGCGGTCGCGGGTCCGCTCTCGGTGTCCGGCAGCCAGGTGGTCGACGCATCCGGGGCGCCGGTTCGCCTGCAGGGCATCACCCGTTCGGGCTACGACACCGGCGACTGGCCGCCGCTGGTCAGCCAGAGCGAGGTGCAGCAGATGGCGTCGTGGAACGCCAACGTGGTGCGCATCCCCCTGGCCATGGACTTCTGGAACGCCGACTGCCCGACGCGGAGCTACAACGGCGCCTATCGCGGCGACGTCGACTCGGCGGTGCAGCTGGTGACGGGGCAGGGCATGCTGGCGGTGCTCGACCTCAAGGCGAGCACACGCTTCCAGTGCGACACGCAGGGCGCGTATGCACTGCCCGGCGCCACCGAGGCAAAGACCTTCTGGACCTCGGTCGCCGCGCGCTACGCCGGCAACCCGCTGGTGGGGTTCGAGCTCTTCGACAGCCCGGACGTCTGCGCCACGGCGACGCCGTCGGTGGGAGTCAACCAGTCATCCGGGCTGTGCGCGAGCCCGCGCAACGTGCCCGCCGACGAGACCCTGTGGCGCGACGGCGGCAGCGTCCTCGACGGCTTCCCCAACGCCACCGCGCTCGCCGCGGCCGGCATGGCGACCATGTACGCCGATGTCACCGCCGCACTGCCCGCCGGCGCGCCGTCGCACCTGGTCCTCGTCGACGGCAACGGGTTGGGCACCGACCCGCACTCCTTCGACACCGCCGGCGGCGGCTATTCGATGTTCCACGGCGGCAACCTGGTCTACGGCCAGCACGTGATGCCCTGCACCGCGATCTGGACCGAGTGTCCCACCCACGACTCCTACTACTCCTGCGCCACCGTCGCCGCCGAGCTGGACGGCTTCCAGACCGCTGACGTCCGGGTGCACCCCTCGCTCGTCGACGAGTTCGGCTGGCCGGATCGGAGCTGGGGAGCGCTCGACCAGCACGTCGTCGACCACCTCCACGACAGCAGCGCATTGAGTTTCGGCCGCGGCTTCATCGCCTACGCTTGGGACGGCCTGAGCCTGAGCCCGTTCGACATCCAGCTCTCCGGCACCGCGGGTTCCGGCGATGCCACCCCTTCCGGCCTGCCGGTGAAGAACGCCATGTCGGGCGTCTACGGCAACACCTGTCCGGGCCCGGCGCCGGCCTACCCGCAGGCGCTGGTCGGTCCCTTCACCGTGTCGGGCAACCAGATCCTCGACGGCAACAAGCAGGCCGTGGTCCTCAAGGGCGTCAACTGGGAGGGGATGGAGAACAGCAACTACCGGAGCGCGCCGCCCGAGGAGTCCGCCGTCGACCACCTCGCCCAGTGGAAGGGCAACTTCCTGCGTCTGGAGCTCAGCGACGACGCGTGGAACCAGGACTGCCCGGCGCAGACCTACGATCCCAACTACCGCCCGCTGGTGGACCGGGTGGTCAATTGGGCGGCGGCGCGCGGCATGCTCGTGCTCCTCGACCTGCACGTCGGCGCCCGCGTGCAGTGCGACATGTCGATCGGCCCCGCCGCGCTGCCCGGCGCCGCCGAGGCGCAGTCGTTCTGGGCGTCGGTGGCCGCACGCTACGCCGCCAACCCGCTGGTCGCCTACGAGCTCTACAACGAGCCGCACGTCTGCGCCTCCTCCGCGGATGCCTCGGTGGGCATCAACGAGTTCATCCGCGACACCGGCAATCGCGGCAGCGTCGCCTGCAAGACGGCCACGCCCTCCGCCGCCGACGAGATGCTGTGGGAGAACGGCGGCACCGTCGAGGACGGTCTCGCCTACCCGGCGGCGGGCATGGCGCAGCTCTACCGGACGATCATGGCCAGCATCCCGGCGGGCTCACCGCCCCACCTGGTTTTTGTCGATTCCAACAATTACTCCAGCGAGAACCAGTCCTTCGCGCCCACGCTGGGGAGCTACTCGATGTTCAGCGGCGGCAACCTGGTCTACGTCGAGCACGTCTACACCTGCTCGGGCACTCCGCCGGACAGCGCCTGCACGTCGCTGCCCGGCAACTCGGCGTGCAGCACGGTGGCCGCCGACATCGACGGCTACAACGCGGCGACCTGGATGGGACAGCACCCGGTCGTCGCCGACGAGTTCGGCTGGCCAGACTCCACCGAGGGCACGTACAACCAGAACGTTGTCAGCCATCTTGCGGCCAGGGGGATGGGATTCGCCGTGTACTCCTGGGCGGGCAACGCCTGGCAGGGGCAGGAAGGCGGCAGCGGGTTTCTGGCCATCGCCGACAACATTCCCGGCAGCAACGACGCGACCGTGTCCGGCCGGCCTGTGAAGGACGCCATGTCCGGCGTCTACCCGGTCAGTTGCTGAGGGTTGCCGCGTCGGGTCGGCGCGGGTTCGTCAGCCGGTGTAGAGCTCGGCGGAGCTCAGGTTCACCTCGAAGCCGTTGAGCCCTTGGGGAAGCGCCTGCTCGCCGCCCGCGATCAGGACGCTTCCGCTCGACAGTGTTGTCGCCGTCGCGTACGCGCGCGGAGTGGCCAGGGAGCCCGTCGCCGTCCATGCGTTGGTCGCCGGGTCGTAGAGGTAGGCGTCGGCATGCGCGGTGTCGGTGCTGTCCATGCCGCCGGCGATCAGCACGCTGCCGTTCGGCAGCAGCGCCGCTGCGTGGTCGACGCGGCCTCCGCCGGGGATCGACCCCGCTGAGGTGAAGCGGCCCGTCGACGGGTCGAAGAGCTCGGCGGTGGCGGTGTCGGTGGCGTCGGGTGCCGAGAAGAGGCCGGACAGCCCGGTCGCGGCGCCGCCGGCGAGCAGGACGCGTCCGCCGGTGAGGGTTGTCGCCGTCTCGTACGCGCGCGCCGTCTGCATCGCACCGGGGAGCGTGGACCAAGTGCCCGTCGCCACGTGGTAGACGACCGCCGAGGCCACCGCGGGACCCCACGCCGTGGTGAAGCCGCCGGCGACGAGGACGTCGCCACCGGGCAGAACCGCCGCCGCCGCACCACCGCGTGCCTGCGGCATCGCGGCCGCCTGCGTCCAGGTGCCGCTGGCCGCGTGGTAGATCTCGGCGTCCGCAGTGAGCGCGGCGGTGCCGGAGGTGAAGCCGCCGGCGACGAGCACGTCGCCGTTGGGCAGTGGCTCGGCGACGGCGCCGGAGTGGGCGACGTTCATCCACGGCGCGGACTTCCAGGCGCCGGTGCTCGGGTCGAACACCTCCACGATCGAGACGGCGCCGCTCGACATCTCGCCCCCGGCGACGAGCACGTCGCCGTTCGGCAGTCGCGTCGCGGTGTGGTTGTCACGCGGCGCGCCCATGAAACCGGCCTCACTCCACGTGCCCGACGCCGGGTCGTAGATGCGGGCCCACCCCTCGTACCCGGTGAAATAGCCACCCGCGACCAGAACCCTGCCATCGGACAGGAGCGTCGCCGTCGACTGGCGCAGCGGCGTGCCCAGGGTGCCCGTCGGCGTGAAGCTGCCGGCAGCCGTGCGCGTGCAGCTGCCGATGGGGCAGTACGAACCGGCCATCGGTGGCGGCGGCTGGTCGGCGGCCGGTCCGCTGCCGGCGTCGACGAACACCTCGTAGGCGTCGCCGTCGCCGACCCCGACGTCCTGCGCGGTGCCGCCGAGGGTGATCGTGGCCACGCCGGCGTTCACGGTCGCGGTGCCGGACGCCACCGTGGTGAAGCCGGTCGCCTGCGCCTGGAGGTCGTTGGGGCTGTTGGTGGTGTTGTTGTTGTTGGGCCACGGACCGGTGGTGTCCACGATGGTTCCGGGCGGCTCGGGGGCGGGGGCGGCGAGCCGCTTCACCGTGTAGCTGACCGACTGGGCGGTCCACGGCACGGTGACCCCGAGGCTCACCTGCTCCGCCGGCGCGGGGCCTGACGGGCACACGCCGGACCATGTGGGATCCCAGCACCGGTACTGGTGCCGGCCGGCCAGAACACGAATCTCCTTGTTCGACGAGTCCAGCGTCGCGAAGGCGGACAGGTTGTCCGGGTCGGCGGAGCTGGTCGCCACACGCTGCCCCATCATCTCGGCGTACGCCTGGTACACCCACCACGCGGCACGCGGCGTGGTGCCGTCCGGCGTAAGCAGGCCGTCGAGGTTGCCCACCTGGCAGTTGCCACCGTCCGGGTTGGCGGCGCTGACCTCGTCGGCCTCGAAGAAGCAGCTGTGCACGCCCTGCACGCCCGCGTTGTCGAGCGCCCCGATCAACCCGGCCACCCAGCCGGGGACGGACTCCTGCAGCGTCAGGTACTCGTTCGCCTGCAGTTGCACACCGTTCATCGCGGGGTCGTCCTGGGCGATCTGCTGGCGCAGCCACTGGGCCTGCTTGGCGGCGTCGTCGGGGTGCCCCCAGGCGGGCGTTCCCGCCGTCGTGCCGCAGCCGCCCGGGTCGCACGGACCGAGGTCGTGCCAGCTGATCGCGTCCCAACGCAGGTTGTTCTGCGCGGAGAAGGTGAGGAACGACTGGAACGCCGACTCGTTGGCGCTGCTGTAGAACGGGTCGAAGCTGCCGCCTGAGGGCGCCACCACCTTGGCGGTGGGGTCGACCGACTTGATGTCGTTGTAGGCGTGCTGGAAGAGCACGAGCCACTCCTCGGCGGTCGAGCCCCCGCTCGCGCCCACGGTGGGCTCGTTCCACACGTCCCACCAGTCCACCGGGGATTCCGCCCGGTGCCGGGCGACGTCCCACTTGACGAAGTCGTCGAACTTGGGCAGGTCACTGAACGGAGACGCGTTGCCGGCCATCTGGTTCCAGTCGTCGGAAAGCACCCAGGTCATCCGCGCACCGTGCTCGCGGGCCGACGCGTCGTCGCCGGCGAGCACGCCGTTGCCGAAGGACGTCCGCCAGAACTGCGGCCGCAGCGCCTGGGTGCGGCTCGGGTCGCGCGCGTCGCCGTGCAGGAAGCCGGTCGATGCCCAGTCGACGGGGCCGAGGACGGTGGTGGCGTCCACGGAGAGCAGCGGGGCGGCCTGCGCCTGCACCGACCGCGTGGCACCGGTCACCGGCGCGGCAACCACCCCCAGGATTGCCGCGGCGGCGATGACGTGTCGCTTCGACCGCGAGGGGCGTCGATGCATCGCAGGAGCCTCCCTTCCTCGATCGCTCCAGGGCGTGGAGCGATGCCAACTCTACGGCTTCAAGCGCCCATGGCCAAGTCCAGCGGCGGCCGCACCCCGTCGGTCGACGCCCCGATCTCATTTGCATCAGGGTTGCGTCGAACGACCGGCATCCACATCACCCGAGGCGCTCCACCTGGAAGAAGTCGGGCGGCGCATGGTCGACCTGCAGAGTGGTGTGGGTGATGCCGAAGCGCTCGGCCAGCATGCGCTCCAGCTCCAAGCGGATGGCGTGACAGTCGTCCTTCGGATGCACCAGCACGTGCGCGGACAGCGCCGGGAATCCCGACGTCACCTCCCACACATGCAGGTCGTGGACGTTGACGACATGGGGGTGGCCGACCAGCGCGTTGCCGACCTCCTCCGGGTCGGTGCCCGCCGGGGAGGCTTCGAGCAGGACCCGTCCCGCCTTGGTGAGCAGTTGCGCGCCGGTGCGAAGCATCAGCCCGGCGACCAGCAGCGAGGCGATGGCGTCGGCCCGGGCGAACCCGGTGACGACGATGACGACTCCCGCGATCAGGGTTCCGGCAAAGGCGTAGAGGTCGGTGACGATGTGGCGGAAGCTGGCCTCGACGTTGAGGCTGCCGCGATTGGCCTTGGCCAGCTGCCACGACGCCACGACGTTCACCGCGATGCCCGCCGCGGCGGTGGCGAGGACGGCCACGCCCTGGACCGGAGGCGGGTTGGAGAGGCGCCGGGCCGCTTCGTACACGAGCGCTCCGGCGAGTAGGAACAGGGTTGCGCCGTTGGCCAATGCGGCAAGGATCTCGGCGCGCTTGAGGCCAAACGTCAGGCCGCCCGCCGGCGCCCGGGCCGCCAAGCGGACGGCGATGATCGACAGGGCGATCGCTCCCACGTCGGTGAGCATGTGGGCGGCGTCGGAGAGAAGCGCCAGGGAGTGGGCCAGGATGCCGACCACCAGCTCGCCGGCCATGAAGCCCGCGATCAGGCACAGCGCGATCAGCAGCGGCCGCTGTTCGGTCGCCGCGTCGACGCCGTGCACGTGCGTGTCGTGATCGGCACCATGCTCGCGGCGCGGAGTGTCGCGCACTGGGCTCAGGACGACGGGGTGTCGACGATCCGGCAGGGGATGTCGGCGTCCTCGTTGAGGTGATGGCTGGCGCAGATGCGGTGGTAGCCGTCGGCCACGGTGAGCGCTGTGTCCGTGGCCAGGTTGCCGCGCACCAGCAGGACCGGCGAGAGAGGCGTGCCCTTCTTCACCTTCTCCAGGTCCTTGGCGACGTGGACGTTGTCCGGATCGAGGATGGGGAGGCGGCTGGCGCGCAGCAGGTCCTTCGCCTTGCGATGCTCCAGCTCGGCTTTCCGCAAGCGCTTGGCGAGCGCGCCCGCCGTGGCCGGTGGGGTCAGCAGGCTGAGGTAGCTCTCGGCGGCGGGATAGTCCTGCTCGTCGGGCTGATCGGTCCAGTGCTCCGCAACGTTGGCCATCGTCGCTCCTCCTGGGTTCGCACCCTCGCCGGCTCGGGCTCGGCGGCGATGGCTCAGAGTATGGCCGCGGGGCAGCAGGAGCCGCGGCGCGCTAGACGGCGGTCCTGGCCCGTCCGGCCACCTCGGCGATGGCGTCGATGACCTGGTGCCAGAAGGGCTGCGGCAGGTCGTGCCCCATGCCCGGCACCACCAGCAGCGATGCGCCCGGGATGGCCTCGGCGGTGCGCCGGCCCGCCGCGACGGGCACCAGCGGGTCGGCCTCGCCGTGGATGACCAGCGCGGGGATCGAGAGCCGCCCCAGGGCCTGGGTGCGATCGCCCGCCGCCGCCATGGCCTGTCCGTGTCGCGCCGGCCCATCGTGGGAAAAATCGCGATCCCATTCGCGCGCGGCGAGGTCGCGGACGCGCGCCTCGTCGAACGTCGCCTGGGTGCCGACGACGCGGGCCATCCTGACCGCTCGGTCGATGGCGCCGTCGCGATCCGCGGCGGGGGGCTCGGCGAGGCGGCGGAGCACCTGTGGATCGGTACCGACCTGGTCGGGGCGATCCGGTGCCGACATGATCGACGTCAGCGACAGCGCCATCTCCGGCCGTCGGATGGCCAGGAGCTGGGCGATCGCCCCGCCCATCGACGCGCCGACGACGTGCGCGGCCGTGATCTCCAGCGCGGTGAGCAGCCCGGCGGCGTCATCGGCCATGTCGTCGAGGGTGTACGGCGCGCCGCTCGTCGTGGTCAGGCCGACGTCGCGGTTGTCGTAGCGGATGACACGGAATCCGCGGTCGGCGAGGGCCGTGCAGAACGCGTCCGGCCAGGCGATCAACTGGCGACCGAAGCCCATGATGAGCAGCAGGGGCTCCGCCGAGGCGTCGCCGAATGCCTCGTACTCGATGTCGATCCCGTTTGCGTGCAGGTTGGCCATGGCTCAGGTCTCCTACTGCGGCTGCGTCGAGTCCAGTTGCAGCGTCGACGTGCCGGTCTTGCTCGTGCCGCCCGAGGTGGTGGTGGTGGTGCTCTGGTCGCGCACCTCGAGGCCGAGCGACGGTGCGAACCAATCGCTCGCCGATGTGCTGGTCGTCACCGTGCCGGTGCCGCTCGTGAACGTGATGGTGCGCGACGCGGCGATGAGGTACGTCAGCACCGAGACCCCGCCCACCTGCACGGTGTCGCTGCCGGTGACGTGGTCCTGCTCGGTCCAGTGCACGGTGCCGCCGGCGACGCTGCAGGTGCTGTCGCTGCTCCACGCGCCGCCCACGGCGAGCGGTGACGCCGCCATCTCGACCGGCGGTGACAGCGCGCAGGTGTAGCTCACCGCGCCGGCGTGCGCCAGGATCTGGGTGACCAGCACCGCGGAGCCCGGCCAGGACAGCGTGGCGTCGAGCTGGCCGCTCTGGCCTCCGCTCGACGAGTGCCAGGTGAGCGTGTCGGTGCCGCCCTGCAACGCCGACACGGCGACGTTCACGTTCTGCGCGCCGCTGTCGCTGGTCATGGTGTATGCATACGTGCCCGGCGCGGGCGGGTGCAGCGTCACCGGTCCACTCGCCGCCGCGGGCGCGACGTGTCCGGTGTGGCCGGCGGGTACCGGCGTGGCGCTCGCCGCCGGGCCGCGTGAGGGTGCGCCCGTCGACAGCGACGTGTTCGGCGTGGCCGCGGTGGCGAGCAGGGGCGTGGCGCTGATGGTGGGCTGATTCGGCGATGCGTGCAGCGGGGGCGTGGCCGTCGCGGCGCCGCAGCCGGCGAGGAACGCCATCGCAGCCACCGGCGGCAGCGCCGCTCGGATCACGCGGTCTCGACCGCGGCCGCGGTTCGCAGGCCCAGCTCCTCGACCGCCGTCTCACGCATGCGGTACTTCTGCACCTTGCCGGTGACCGTCAGCGGGAAGGCGTCGACGAACTTCCAGAACCGGGGGATCTTGTACCTGGCGATCTTCCCCGTGCAGAAGGCGATCAGCTCGTCCTCGGTGACGCCCGCGCCCTCGCGCAGCTGCACCCAGGCCATCACCTCCTCGCCGTATCGCTCGCTGGGGACGCCGATCACCTGCACGTCCGCCACCGCCGGATGCGTGTACAGGAACTCCTCGATCTCCCGCGGGTAGATGTTCTCGCCGCCGCGGATGATCATGTCCTTGATGCGTCCCACGATGTTGACGTAGCCCTCGCCGTCCATGGTGGCGAGGTCGCCGGTGTGCATCCAGCGCGCGGCGTCGATCGCCTCGGCGGTGGCCGTGGGGTTGTCCCAGTAGCCGAGCATCACCGAGTAGCCGCGGGTGCACAGCTCGCCCGGCGTGCCGCGCGGCACGACCAGCCCGGACTCGGGTTCGACGATCTTGATCTCGACGTGCGGGTGCACCCGCCCGACGGTGGCGACGCGACGGTCCAGCGGGTCGTCCAGCGCGCTCTGCGTGGACACCGGCGAGGTCTCGGTCATGCCGTAGCAGATGGTCACCTCGTGCATGCCCATCTGCGACTGCACGCGCTTCATCACCTCCACCGGGCACGGCGAGCCGGCCATGATGCCGGTGCGCAGCGTGGAGAGGTCGAACTCGGCGAAGCGCGGGTGGTCCAGCTCGCCGATGAACATGGTGGGCACGCCGTAGAGCGAGGTGCAGCGCTCCGCCTGCACCGTCTCCAGCACCGCGACGGGGTCGTACGACTCGCCCGGGATGACCATGGTGGCGCCATGGGTGGTGCAGGCCAGGTTCCCGAGCACCATGCCGAAGCAGTGGTAGAAGGGCACGGGGATGCACACGCGGTCGCGTTCCGAGTAGCCCACCGCCTCGCCGACGAAGTAGCCGTTGTTGAGGATGTTGTGGTGCGAGAGCGTCGCGCCCTTGGGAAAGCCGGTGGTGCCCGAGGTGTACTGGATGTTGATGGGATCGTCGAACTGAAGCTCTGCCTCGCGTCCGGCGAGCTGCTCGGCGCTCACCGACGCGGCGTCACGCAGCAACGCCTCCCAGCCTTCCTCGAAGATGAGCGCCTCGCGCAACTCGGGGCACTCGCCCTTGATTTCGCCGAGCATGCCCGCGTAGTCGCTGCTGCGGAACTGCCGCGCCAGCACGAGCAACCCCGTTCGCGACTGGCGCAGCGCGTAGGCCAGCTCGCTGGTGCGGTAGGCGGGGTTGACGTTGACCAGGATGCCGCCGATGCGCGCGGTGGCGAACTGCATCAGCACCCACTCGCTGCGGTTCGGCGCCCAGATGCCGACACGGTCTCCCCTGCTGACGCCGCGGGCCATGAGCCCGCGCGCGACCTGACCGACCTGCTCCCAGAGCTGCGCGTAGGTTGCCCGGTAGCCCTGGTGCGGCACCACCAGCGCCTCGTTGTCAGCGAAGCGTTCGACGGTGCGCCGCAGGTTGTCGCCGATGGTCTCCCCGAGCAGGGGTGTGTCACCGGCGCCGTGGGCGTACGAGATCGCGGTCATCTGGATGTCTCCTGGCTACAGACAGGCGTACACGGCGTCGACCAGTGCGGCCGCAGCCCCGGGCAATTCGCTGCGCATGCGGTTCTTGACGAAGCCGAAGCCGAGCCGCCGCTCCGGGTCGGCGAAGCCGAGCGCACCGCCGGCACCGCCGTGCCCGAAGGCTGTCTCGGACGCCCCGTGCGTGTCGGGTCCGAGACGGTGATACCCCATGCAGATCCAGGGGGTGTTGGGGAACCACTGCACCTGCGGGACGTTGAACCGCGCGATCGATTCCGGCGACACGATGCGGACACCGTCGAGCTCGCCACCGCCGGCGAGCATGGCGTACATGCGGGCCAGGTCGCGGCCGGCGGCAACGCCGTTGCCCGCGGGCACCTCGGCGGCGAGGAACGCGGGCTGGTTGAAGACAGTCGGAAGCCACTCGTCGCCCACTTCGTGGGCGAGCCAGGTGAAGTTCTGCGACACCAGCAGCGCCTCCGCCTCGATGCCGGTGCCGCCGTTGCGCAGCGTTGCCCAGGCCTGCTGCGTCATCTGCTCGATGAGGGCCGCACCCTGCGCCTGCTCCGGCGTCCGGTTCGCCACCTCGACGGCCGGCGCGGGCAGGACGCTGGCCACCCGCGCGACGACGTCGGAGGACGCGCCGATGTGGAAGTCGAGCCCGAGCGGGCCGGCCACCTGCTCGGCGAAGAACCGTCCTGGGGTGCGGCCGTCGATGCGGCGGATGACCTCGCCGACCAGGAAGCCGTAGGTGAGCGCGTGGTACCAGCAGCGCGA
>DATMMX010000048.1:0-15519 GCA_035569495.1 Candidatus Angelobacter sp.
CGCGCCGCCTCGATGGCGGTGCCCATCTCGGCGAGGTAGAACTGGATCGCCTGGTGCTGCGCGATCGGCTTGCCGAAGGTGTGCCGCTCCTGCGCGTAGGCGATGGCCAGCTCGAAGGCGCGCTGGGCGACGCCGACGCCGCGCGCGGCCACGTTGATGCGGCCCACCTCGATGGCGGCCATCATCTGCTGGAAGCCCTTGCCCTCGACGCCACCGAGCAGGTTGGCCGCGGGCTGGCGGTTGTTCTCGAAGACCAGCTCGGTGGTCTCCACGCCCTTGTAGCCGAGCTTCTCGATCTTGCGCGAGGCCCTGAAGCCCTCGTACTTCTTCTCGGCGAGGATGACGCTCATGCCCTTGTGCGCGGGCTTGGCGTCGGGCTCGGTCTTGACAAGCGTGGCCACGACGGTGGCGTGGTCGCCGTTGGTGGCCCACATCTTGGTGCCGTTGACGACGTACTCGCCGTTGTCGCGCACCGCGCGGGTGCGCAGCGCCTGCACGTCGGAGCCCATGCCGGGCTCGCTCATCGAGTAGCCGCCGTGGTACTCACCTGTGGCCAGCTTTGGCAGAAACCGCTGCTTCTGCTCGTCGGTGCCGAAGTTCTCGATCAGGTAGGCGACCAGGAAGTGGGTGTTGATCACGCCGGTGATCGACATCCAGCCGCGCGCGATCTCCTCGCACACCATGGCGTAGGTCTCGTAGTTGAGCCCCGCGCCGCCCCACTCCTCGCTGATGGCGAAGCCGAAGAAGCCCAGCTCCTTCATCTTGCGGACGATCTCGTCGGGGTAGACGTCGTCGTGCTCCAGGTCGTGCTCGACCGGGATGATCTCCTTCTCGACGAAGTCGCGCACCAGGGCGACGATGTCGCGCTGTTCCTGGGTGAGGGTGCTGGCCATCGCGCTTGCCGCCTAGCTCGCGGCGCCGGCGGGCTCGGGCTGCGCCGGGCTGGCGCTGCGTCCCGCGGCCTTTCCGCGCAGGAAGAACTGCATGGCCATCTTGCGCGACGCCTCGTCGATCATCTCGTCGCCGAGCATCACCGCGCCGCGGCGGTCGACCTCGGTGGCGTGCTTGTAGGCGTCGAGGATCTTCACCGCGCGGTCGAACTGCTCCTGGCTGGGCGTGAAGGCCTCGTTGCAGGGCGCGATCTGGTCGGGGTGCAGGCACCACTTGCCGTCATAGCCGAGCGCCGCCGCCTTCTTGGCCGCGACGCTGTAGCCCTCCTGGTCGCGCACCGCGAGGTACGGACCGTCGATCACCTGGATGCCCGCGGCGCGCGCCGCGACGGCGAGGCGGAAGAGCACGTAGTGGAAGACGTCACCCGGGTAGTCCGGGCTGCCGCCCGCGACGGTGAGCGAGGGGAGCTGCATCGACGCCGAGAAGTCGGCGGGGCCGAAGATGATGGTCTCGACGCGCGCGCTGGCCACGGCGATCTGGTCGACGTTGACCAGGCCCAGCGCGTCCTCGATCTGCGCCTCGATGCCGATGCGCCCCGGCTCCAGCCCCAGCTCCTGCTCGAGCTGGGTCAGCGCCCGGTCGACGAAGGCGACGTCGCCGGTGTTCTGCACCTTGGGGACCATGATGCAGTCCACGATCCGACCCGCACCCTCGACGATCTCCAGGATGTCGCGGTAGGCGTACTGCGAGGTCACCTGGTTGATGCGCACCACCTTGGTCTTGCGCCCCCAGTCGTGGGTCTTCAGCGCCTCCACGATCTTGGCCCGCGCGCCCGGCTTCTCCAGCGGGGCGGTGGCGTCCTCGAGGTCGAGGAAGACCTCGTCGGCCGCGCTCGCCGCGGCCTTTTCCATCATCCTCGGGTTGCTGCCAGGACAGGCAAGAACCGAGCGGCGGAGTCGCTGGGGCATGGGGCGTGGTCCCTCGGCGAACGGATGTGCACGCAGCCGTATCAGTCGGCCGTGTTTCGGCCGATTCTACTGAGGCGGCTCCTCGCGGCGCGGCGGGGAGGGCCGGTCGTCCGGAGGAATGGGCGCGTCGCCGGGGGGGCCGTCGGGGCCGAAACCGGGGAAGCCCGGGAAGCCGCCGAACATGCGCTGCAGCGCCTCGGGGCCGCCGAGGTCCTCCTGGACCCGCTCCATGACCTGGCCGATCAGGTCGGCGAGGCGTGGGTCGCCGAGCAGCTTCTCCTGGGCGCCACCCATCTGCGACAGGAGGTCCTTGACCGCCGCCTCCTGGGCGACCTGCATCAGCACCGGCTGCGACGCCGCCGACACCACCATCTGCGCCTGCTGCCGGAGCATCTCGAACCCCTGGCAGGCAAGGCATTCGCCCTGGTGCTGGCAGCGGCAGAGCTGCGCCTTGAGCCGG
The DNA here is from genome assembly GCA_035569495.1 of Candidatus Angelobacter sp. Taxonomy (GTDB): domain Bacteria; phylum Chloroflexota; class Dormibacteria; order Aeolococcales; family Aeolococcaceae; genus DASRDZ01. The sequence continues at coordinate 2,320 of DATMMX010000048.1, forward strand.
TCCAGCTCACGGTGCAGTCCGGAGAGGTCGACGGGTTCAGCCATGACCCTCGATGCTACGCGGTTGCCTCGACGGACAGCCGCGGCAGCAGCTCGGCGATATCGGCGATCGACGCCGGGCGGCCCAGGTGGAACCCCTGGGCGAAGTCGCAGCCCTCTTCGCGCAGCAGGCGAAGCTGCTCAGGCCGCTCCACCCCCTCGGCGATGCAGCGCAGCCCCAGCTCCTCGCACATGCGCAGGATGGCCCGGGCCACCGCCGCGCCGGGCCCGCCACGGTCGATACCGTCGACGAAGGAGCGGTCGATCTTCACCTCGGCGACGGGGAGCTGTCCCAGGTAGGCCAGCGACGAGTAGCCGGTGCCGAAGTCGTCGATCGAGACGCGCACGCCGAGAGCGCGCAGGTCGTGGAGCTGCCGCCCCGCCTCGCTGCCATGGGCCACCAGCGCGCCCTCGGTCACCTCCAGCACCAGCCGGTCACCGGCCAGGCCCGCACCGGCAAGCGCCGCTGCCACGTCCGCGGTGAAGGACGGGTCGGCGAGCTGCACCGCGGAGACGTTCACGTTGACCCGCAGCGGCCGCGGCGACACGCCGTCCAGGCCGGCGAGGTCGTGCAGCGCAGTCCGCAGCACCCAACGACCCAGGCGCGCGATCGCTCCCGACTCCTCGGCGATCGGGATGAAGCGGCTCGGCGGAACCTCGCCGAATTGCGGATGCCGCCACCGCGCCAGGGCCTCGACCCCCACGATTGCACGGTCACGCAAGCGCACGACGGGCTGGTATTCGAGGCGCATCTCGCCACGGTCGAGGGCGCCGCGCAGCGCCAGCCCCAGGTCGGACTCCTCGACGATGCCCGCGTACATCGACTCCTCGAACACCACCACCCGGTTCTTGCCCGCCCGCTTGGCCGCGTACATGGCGATGTCGGCCTCCTGCACCAGGCGTTCGGGAAGCGCCGCAGCGCGCGCGTCGGCCACGCCAACACTGGCGCCGAGCATGAAGATGCGCCCGGCGTGGGCGAAGGGCTCGCGGAAGGTCTCGACCAGCCGCCGCCCCAGCACCTCGCCGTCCGAGCCGTGCAGCAGCAGGGCGAACTCGTCGCCGCCGAGCCGGGCGACCACGTCGCCCTCGCGGACCACCGAGCGCATCCGAGCGGTCGCCGCGACCAGGATGGCATCGCCCGCCGAGTGGCCGGCCAGGTCGTTGACGTGCTTGAAACCGTCGAGATCGACCAGCAGCAGGACCAGGTCGCACCGCGCGCCGCTCGACAGCGCCTCCTCCAGCGCCGCGAACAGAGCGGAGCGGTTGGGCAGGCCGGTGAGGCCGTCGACGCTGGCGCGATGCTCCAGCTCCTGGCCGACCGATTCCAGGCGCCGGTTCAGCCCGGTCAACCGGAAGGTGACCAGCAGGAACGCCGACAGGGTGACCGCGCGCAGCAGCACGGGGTCGCCCTGGCGGAAGGCCAGCAGCAGCGGCCCGACCAGCAGGGACATGCCGAGGAAGGCGAGGCGCGCCTTGGTGACCGCGAACGCCCGGGGGGCGACGGTGCGCGGGAAGGCGCGAGCGGTGGGATGCAGGGCCGCCACCGCCGTCAGCGAGTAGAAGGCCATCCACAGGCCGTCGGCCGCGCCGCCGACCTCGTAGGTGCCGGTCAGCTCTCCGGACGAGGCGACGATGTCGCCCGCCAGCAGCGCGAGGATGGCGCCGAGCAGCAGCCGGGACGCCCCGCTGCGATGCAGCCCCGACACCATGAGGCGGACGAACACCGCCACCACCGCCAGGTCCATGGTCGGGTAGGCCACCGACACGATGTGTCCCAGCAGCGACTCCCCGGTCTGCTGGACCACCGGGGCGACCACGAACACCCACAGCAGCGTGCCCCCGGCGAGGGTCAGCAGGGCGGCGTCGATGGCGTCGCCACCGCGTTCGGTCCGGCGCCGGTGCTTGGCCAGGGCCAGGAACGCGGTCACGAAGCAGGGATAGGTCAGCAGGAACAGCCCGTCGATCGGCGACGGGAACGGCGCCGAGCCGCCGGTGAGCAGCGGGATGGCGTAGTAGGGGATGTTGGCCGCCAGCTCCAGGGTCACCGCACAGAACAGGGCGACCCACACGATGCGCGTCGACCCGCGGCTGCGCAGCGCGGCGCGCAGGATCACGGCGGCCGCGGCGGCGTTGACCAGGTCCAGCACCACCGCCTGGGCGGCGCCTCCGCTCGGCAGCAGGTAGTAGAGGCCGATCACCACCGCGCTCAGGGCGGCGTACACGGCCCAGGCGCGCGGGAAGGTGGCGCTGGTCGTCCGGACTGCGGGGGGCAAGGTTTCACCTCGGAGTGGGCCGGCCCCCACCCTAGTCGTGACCCGCCCCGCATTCGAGCGCCGCAATGGGTCTGTCGCGCCCGCGTTGCCGCCGCTTCGCCGGCAGCGCGCAGCCGGGCCGCTTCATGGTTCTTTGCAAGTTTTCCGTGCTGGTCGGCGTCACTGGCGCTGATACTGGGCCGGCAGCAGCCCGCGCCCGTTTCTGGACACCACCTTGCACCCATCTCGCCCGACGCTCCGGACCGGGGCGCTCGTCGCCGCCGCGGCCACCGCCGCCGCGGCAGCCCTCGCCGTCGCGCCGCTGGCCGTCCACGCCGCGCCGCAGCTTCCGACCTGCGAGGGGGGCAGCCTCACCGTCGCCGCCACCATCCCCAACGTGCTGCAGGGCGCGGAGACGGCGAGCTTCCCCGTCACCGTCACCCCGCAGGGCGGCGGCGCGGCCACCCAGGCGACGCTCGACTTCGCCGCCGCGCAGACCAGCCGCAGCACGACGCTGAACAGCCTGCCGTTCGGCACCTACGCCGTCCACGAGGCCGCGCCCACCGGCTGGACCGCCCAGCCCGACCAGACGGTCACCCTGGGCTCGGCGCAGTGCAGCCAGAGCGCCAGCTTCGCCAACGCCATCGTCCCCGCCGCCGCCACCTTCCAGGTGGCCACGATCCCCGGCGGCGGCGAGCCCGGCTGGACTTTCACCCTGGTCGGCCCCGGCACCCCGAGCGGCGGCGAGCACCTGACCAGCTTGGGCACTGCGCCGGTCGCCTTTGCCACGCCGCTGGCCGAGGGCCTGTACACCGTCGCCCAGACCACCCGGACCGGCTGGGACCAGACCGCCGCCACCGGCTGCGTCTTCAGCGTCGACTACCCGGCCGACGCCGGCAGGACCTTCGCCTGCAGCGTCACCGACACCCACGAGGGCCGCGTCACGGTCACCGCCACCCACGGCGGCCACCCGCCCAGCGGTAGCGACGCGCTTCACTTCGTGGTCAGCGGCGGCCCCGACAACGTGCTGCTCACCCAGGTCGCCAACGCCGCCGACCAGGGCGCGCTCGACTTCGGCCTGCTCCGCCCCGGCGGCTACCTGCTCTGCCAGCAGGCGCCCGCGACGGGGTGGGCGACCAGCCTGGTCGCTCAGGGGGGCATCCCCAACACGTCCGGCGACATCTGCCTGCCCTTCACCCTGGCCCCCGGCGAGGCCAGGGCTTTCACCATCGACACCACCAGTCCCGCCGCGCCGACCAGCACGCCAACCCCCACGGCGACGCCCACCCCGGCGCCGGTGGTGAGCCTGCCCCGCACCGGCGGCGTCCAGGGCACCAGCGACACCATCGCCATCCCCAACACCGGCGCGGGCCTGTCCGCCGCAGTCGGCGGCCTCCTGCTCCTGGGCGGGGCCGGCCTGCTCGCCTGGGGTCGCCGCCGGAGCCGCCGCACCCGCTGATCCCGGCGCGATCGTGGCTTTCGCCGCGCTTCGCCAAGGTGTTATCCAACCGTGATGTTGCGTCACGCTGGAAATCGGCTATAGTCCCCTGTGGTGGGAGCCTTCGGGCGCAGTCGTGACGACGCTTCGTCGTCCCCACCGTCACTCGCCTGACGAACGACGGTGCGCACCCCTCAGTCTCCGCCCAGGTGCATTTTCTGATTGGCGCCGGTCCGTGCAAGTCCGACCGGTGCGCCCGAGGTTGACAGTCCGCTGATCTCCCCCGACCTCGCCCTAGACCGGCTCCATCTCGTCGTGCCCGACGGCAGCGACGCCATGGTCGTCCTGAGCACCCTCGTCAACGGCGACGGTGAAGACCCGCGAAAGGTCTTTGCCGACCGCCTGGCCGAGCTTGACCACCTGACGGTCTCGTTCACCGAGGAGGATCCGCCCAAGATCCAGCTCACCCTCCCCGACCTGACCCTGATCTGCGTCCCCGACGAGGGGTCGAACGGGGACAGGTCGCACAGCGCGTTGCGCGTGGTCAGCCTGCGCCCCACCTCCGAGCACCCCGAGGGCTCGAAGGTGCTGACCATCACCGCCAAGCACCCCGTGGTCAGCGCCGCCAACGGCCACGGCAGCGACACCCACCGCCTGCTCGACTGGCGCACCGCGTCCAAGAAGGCGGCCGTCTCCGAGGCGCTCTACGCCACCCTCAAGCTGGTCGAGCGCCTGGAGACCGCGGAGAAGAACCGCGCCGCCACCCAGCGCACCCACTTCGTCGGCACCCGCGAGTTCTGGCGCTGCCGCAACTGCCGCGCCCTCTGGCAGCCCGACAAGCACGACCACTGCCCCTCGTGCGGCCGCGAGTTCACCGCCGCCGACCGCAAGCAGCCCGAGGTCGGCAAGGTGGAGCTGAGCGTCCCGCCGGGCGAGCCCATCTCGCTGCAGGCCGACGCCGCGGTGCTGGTCGAGCCGGAGGACGAGCCCAACTTCGTCGGCCGCGTCTCGCGCATCGACCACCAGCGCCGCGTCATCGAGGTCGTCTGCCGCACCTTCGAGCACGCCGGCAACGAGGGCTACATCACGCCGTCGTTCAACCGCGCGCTGTATGCGGCCAAGCGCTCGGTGCTGGCGGCCATCGCCACGCGCGACTTCGGCGTCGGGCTGATCGCGCAGCTCATGGTGTCGCCGAACACGATCTACGCGCCCGAGCCGCACGACATCGGCGTGCAGTGGCGCACCGCGGGCATGCAGTCGAACCCGCCGCAGGACCGCGCCGTGTCGATGCTGGCGTCGCTGTCGGCGGGACAGTCGGTGTTCATCCAGGGTCCGCCCGGGACCGGCAAGACGACGGTGATCGTCGAGGCCATCAAGCGCCGCCTGGAACGCAATCCCGACGAGCGCATCCTGGTCACCTCGCACTCGAACCTCGCCGTCGACAACGCGCTGGAACGCCTTGCCGGGACACCCGGAATGCGCGCGGTTCGCGTTGCGCGTGCAGAGCGCGTGCACCCGGCGGTGGAGCGCTTCCGCTGCGACGACGAGGACGACCCGCGGCTCCTCGAAGCCAACTGCTACTTCGCCACCTGCGCGACGGCGGCGACATCGGCCATCACCGACATGAACTTCGACGTGGTCATCCTCGACGAGGCCAACAAGGCGCGCGTCGACGAGGCTTTGCCCGCGCTGCGTCTGGGCGCGGCGCTGGCGCTGGTCGGCGACCACAAGCAGCTCCCGCCGGTCGAGGATGACGCGCTGTACGGCATCGTGGAATCCGACCCGATGCTCGAAGAGCTGGTCAACCGCTCGCTGTTCGAGCAGGCGTGGGAGGGCGGTCTGCCCGAGCCGGCGCGCTGCCTGCTGACCATCCAGCACCGCATGCATCCACACATCGCGGCCTACGTCTCAGCGGCGTCCTACGAAGGACAGCTCGAGGACGCGCCCGAGGTCAAGCAGTACTCGTTCGTCACCCGCAAGCCGTTCCCGGTGGCGCTCCACTTCGTGGACACCGAGGGGATGCGCGGCGTGCGCGAGCGGCGCGGACCCGGCGGGGCGCTGCGCAACGAGGCCGAGGTGCGCGTCGCGGCGCAGGTGGTCCGGCTGTTGGACGAGCGTGCTCCGCGCGAGCTGTCGATGGCGGTGATCGCCATGTACGCCGAGCAGGTCGAGCGCCTGCGCCAGGCGCTGGGACGGCGCAAGTTCAAGCGGCCGGTGAAGATCGACACCGTCGACTCCTTCGAGGGGCGCGAGGAGGACCTGGTGGTCATCTCGCTGGTGCGCTCCAACGAGCGGGGGCGTATCGGCTTCCTGCGCGTGCCCAATCGTTTGAACGTGGCCATCTCGCGCGCCAAGCGGCTGGTGGCGTGCATCGGCGACAGCGCCACGCTGCGGGCGGGCGAGGAGTCGATGTACGGCGAGCTGGTCGAGGCGGCGCGGTCGACCGGCGGGTGGGTGTCGGCCGCCGAGCTGGTGACGCCGATCAAGAAGGGCAAGGGTGGTGGCAAGGGTCGCCCGCAGCAGGGCATGGCGGCCGAGGGCGGCGAGGGCTCGGGTGCGGGTGTGCCGGGGGCGCCGGGGACCGGCAAGAAGCGGCGCCGCCGCGGGCGGAAGCGGCGGGGCGGCGCGGGGGAGCAGGTGGCGGCGCAGCTCACCCTGGTCGGACCGGATGGCGAGCCCATCGCCGCTGAGCCGGGCGCCGTGGTGCTCGGGCCGGACGGCCAGCCGTTGGACGGGGCGCGGAAGAAGCGCCGTCGCCGCCGCCGTCGCCGGCCGGGTACGGGCGGACCCGGCGTGCAGGGCGAGGTGCAACTCGGTGGTGATGCGGCCGAAGGCGGCGAGGGTGTCGCGGAAGGCCCGACGGGTGAGGACGGTGGCGCGCCGCGCGCAGGCGGGTCGTCACGGTCGAGGCGCCGTCGTCGCCGTCGCAGTGGTGGCGGTGGTGGTGCTGCGGGTGGTGGCGACGAGGGCGGCGGAGGCTCCGAGCCGGTCCCGGTCAGCGGGCCCGCGCTTCCCGAAGGCGGCCCGGTGGGCGTCGGCGCCTAGGTCCGCTGCGACCTGCATCAACCCAAAAAACTCTCTCTTTGAGCCGTCGCAACCCTGGGCGCCTGAGCACGGTCTGAAGCCGCCCGCTACGGCTTCCCTTCTACCAGCCCGGCGGCGGCTCCTTGCGGTTGAGCAACCGGACGAAGTCCTCCGCCCTGGCCATCGCCTCCCAGCGGCGGGAGAAGAAGTCCTGGCAGATCACCCGCCGGTCGGGGAGCGCGACGACTGTGACAGCCCACTGATTGAGCGCGCGCGACACCTCGACCTCGTGGGTCTCGGCTTCGTTGCGCAGCACGACGCCGCTCGGCGCGGAGCGCCGGGTGCGGTCGTTGCGTCGGGGAGCGGCCATGGCCATTGCACTACCTCCTCGCGGAGCAAGATTCCAGCCGGGCTCTCGGCTCAACCGTGATCCAAGAGCAGGTAGAGACGACGGGCGGGCGGCCCGTCGATGGCGCCAACCGGTCCCCTCTATCTTCGCCTATCCCGGCCCGGGAAAAGAAGGGGTTAAAAACGCGCGAACGCGGATTCTAGCCCACCCGCGCGGTTTCCCCGGCTGCCAACTTTGCAGACGAACGGCTGTGCGTCTAGAGGTCGAGGCCGAGCTGATCCGCCTCGGGCGTTTGGTGCGAACGGCGCGGGCGCGGGGCGGGCGGCTCCGGCTCGAACGGCGGCGGCTCGGGCGCGTCGCGGACCCAGTCGGGGAGGCCGCGGTCGCGGGCGCGGATCGTCTCCAGGATCGGCCCCGGCGGCCTGGGCAGCGTGAGGCCGAGCAGCGCCCCCATGTCGAAGGCGTTGACGACCGCGTAGTTGCTGCGGTTGTTGTTGAGCAGCACGTGCACCGGCACGGCCGCCTCCGCCGCCGCCCTGATCGCGGGCACCCACTCGGCCAGCTGCGACGGCGGGTAGAGGTAGTCGAAGCGGTCGGCGCTCGACGCGGCGTTCTTGATGTACCAGGTCTTGTAGTTGCGGCCGTGGAAGCGCGCGATGCACAGCCTGTGCGAGGTCACCGCCAAGACCGGCGGCGCGGTCGCCGAGCCGAGCTGGGGCGCGTCGACGCCGACGTACACCGCGTCCAGCTCGCGCAGCAGGTCCTGGGTCTGCGGCCACGCCTCGCCGTCGAACCAGGAGCGGTGGCGGAACTCGACGGCCACGATGTCGTCGGGATGGCGGTCGCGCGCCTCGCCGACCACGTCGCGGTTGCCGGGAGTATTGGTGAACCATGGCGGAAACTGGTAGTGCACGGCGACCAGCCGCCCCGACTCGCGAAGTGGTTGCAGGGCAAGGAGAAACTCCTGCTCCTCCTCGGCTGTCGGGGGCCTGGGCACGCCGTCCTCGCGCTCGTGCCGGGTCAGCGCCTTGTAGGCCTTGACGTTGAAGCGGAAGCCGGGCGGGGTGCGCGCCAGCCAGGCGTCGACGACCTGCGGCTTGGGGATGCCGTAGAAGGTGGTGTCCACCTCGACCACGGGGAAGAAGCGCGCGTACCAGGTCAGCTTGTCGCGCTGGCGCCGGCCCTTCTCCAGCTCGGGCGGGTAGAAGTCTTCGTGGTCGGCCCAGTTGCAGGTGCCGACCAGGATCTCTGCGGGCATCGCGTACGGGCACGATAGGGCAACCGGTAGGCTGGCGTGCCGTGGACCTGGAACGACTGCGCGACGTCGCCCTGAGCGCCGTGCGCGCCGGCGACGCGGTGGTGCGGGACTGGGTGGCCCGGGGCACCGCGATGGGCACCCACACCAAGGGCATCGGCGACTACGTGACCGATGGCGACAAGGCGGCCGAGCAGGCCATCCTCACCGTGCTCCGCCGCGACGCGCCCGACGTCGCCATCCTCGCCGAGGAGTCGGGCGGCGCCACGCAGGGCGACGAGCCGTTCTGGGCCGTCGACCCCATCGACGGCACCACCAACTTCCTGCGCGGCTTCCCCGTGGTCGGCGTCAGCGTCGGCCTGATGCACCGCGGCCGCCCGCGCGTCGCCGCCATCAGCGCCCCGCTGCTCGGGCTCGCCTGGTGCGCCGCGAGCGGCCTCGGCGCCCAGGACGGCGAGGGCAGGACCCTGCACGTCCGCGACGACGAGCAGAGCCGCGGCGTGGTCGCCACCGGCTTCCCCTTCCGCCACCCCGAGCACCGCGCCCGCTACCTGCCCGTCTTCGACCGCGCCATCGAGTCGTTCGAGGACATCCGCCGCGCCGGCGCCGCCAGCCTCGACCTCGCCTTCTCCGCGCAGGGCGCCTTCGACGGCTTCTTCGAGCTCAACCTCTCGCTCTGGGACATCGCCGCCGGGGCGCTGCTGGTCACCGAGGCCGGCGGCGTGGTCACCGACTGGGACGGCGACCCCGAGCGCGTCTACAGCACCGGCGACATCCTCGCGGGCTCACCGCGCTGGCACGCCCGCATGCTGGCCATCACCACCGGAGCACGAGCATGATCCTGGGCAGAAAGGCGGCGTGGTTCCTGGTCGGCTTCGCCGTCTGGAACCTCTACGTTTGGGTCACCTTTGTCAAGAACGTGTACCCCGACCACCACTTCGACTCGTTCTTCATGGTCCACCTGGCCATCGGCGGCTTCACGGTGATCCTCGGCGGCATCGCCGGAGCCATCGGCATCAGGGCGCTGCGCGCCGCCCGCCGCCCGTAACGAAAGCGACCCGCCACGACCTAGGAATGACGGTGACCGACGCAAAGACGACGCCATACCCCCGCCTCCTCGACGGCAAGCGCGTGCTCGTCACCGGCGTGCTGACCCCCAAGAGCATCGCCTTCGGCATCGCCGAGGCGGCGCAGCGGGCCGGCGCCCAGGTCGTGCTCACCTCCTTCGGCCGGGCGATGAGCCTCACCGAACGCAGCGCCCGCCGCCTCGACCCCGCCTGCGACGTGCTCGAGCTCGACGTCACCAGCATCGAGCAGACCGAGGCGCTGGCCCGGGATCTGCAGCAGCGCTGGGGCGGCCTCGACGCCGCGGTCCACGCCGTCGGCTTCGCCCCTGACGACGCGCTCGGCGGCCACTTCATGGACACCCCGTGGCAGTCGGTGGCCACCGCCATGCAGGTCAGCGCCTTCAGCCTCAAGACGATGGCCAATGCGCTCGTCCCGCTGATGCCCGAACAGACGGGCGGCGCGCTGGTCACGCTCACCTTCGACGCCGCCCAGGCCTGGCCCGCCTACGACTGGATGGGCCCCACCAAGGCGGCGCTGGAGTCGATCGTGCGCTACCTGGCCCGCGACCTCGGGCCGCGGCACGTTCGCGTCAACGCGGTCGCCGCCGGTCCGCTGGAGACGATCGCGGCCAGGTCGATCCCCGGCTTCAACGCACTCAAGTCGTCGTGGAGCCGGCAGGCGCCGCTAGGATGGGATCCGGCCGACGCCGGCCCGGTGGCCGACGCCGTCGTCTTCCTGCTCAGCGACCTGGCGCGGGCCATCAGCGGCGAGGTGCTCCACGTCGACGGCGGGTTCTTCTCACAGGGCGCGCCCCCCTCACTCGGCGGCACAGAGGACTGACAGACATGGCAGAGGGCAACGGGCGGGTTCGCGTGGTGGTCACCGGCATGGGCGTGATCAGCCCGCTGGGCAACGACCGCCATTCCTCGTGGCAGGCCGCGCGCGAGGGTCGCAGCGGCATCGACGTCATCGAGGGCTTCGACGCCTCCGGCCTGCCGGTGCGCATCGCCGGCGAGGTCAAGGGCTTCGACGCCGCCGAGGCGCTGGGCCGCAAGGAGGCGCGGCGCAGCAGCCGCTGCTGCCACCTGGCCCTGGTCGCCGCCCGCGAGGCGGTCACCGACAGCGGGCTCGACGTCGCCGCCGAGGCCGAGGACGTCGGCGTGCTCATCGCCTCGGGCATCGGTGGCCTGGAGTGGATCGAGAAGGGCGTGCTGGCCCTCGCCCAGGACGGCCCGCGGCGGGTCTCGCCCTTCACCGTGCCGACGATGATCGCCGACATGCCGGCCGGCATGGTGGCCATCGACCACGGCGCCAAGGGGCCCAACTTCGCGGTGGTCAGCGCCTGCGCGTCGGGCGCCCACGCCATCGGCGAGGCGGCCGAGTGGATCCGCCGCGGCGACGCCACCGCGGTGATCGCCGGCGGCACCGAGGGCTCGATCACGCCGGTCGCCGTCGCCGCGTTCGCCGCCATGCAGGCGCTGTCGACGCGCAACGACGAGCCGCAGCGCGCCTCGCGTCCGTTCGACAAGACGCGCGACGGCTTCGTCATCGCCGAGGGCGCGGCGGTGTTCGTGCTCGAAGAGCTGTCCCACGCGCAGGCCCGCGGCGCGCACATCTACGCGGAGCTGGCCGGCTACGGCCTCACCGCCGACGCGTCGCACATCACCCAGCCCGACGAGACCGGCGACGGCGCGCGGCGCTGTGTCGAGCGCGCCCTGCAGCGGGCCGGTGCCTCGCCTGCGGACGTCGGCTACATCAACGCCCACGGCACCTCGACGCAGCTCAACGACGCCGCGGAAACCCAAGCCTTCAAAAGGGTTTTCGGCGACGCCGCTTACAAGGTGCCGATCTCCTCGACCAAGTCGATGACCGGACACCTGCTCGGCGCCGCGGGGGCACTGGAGGCGTTCTTCAGCATCATGGCGATCACCGACGGCTTCATCCCGCCGACGATCAACCTGGAGACGCCCGACCCCGAGTGCGATCTGGACTACGTGCCCATTACGGGACGGGCGGCGTCGCCCAAGCTGGTGATCAGCACCTCGTTCGGCTTCGGCGGGCACAACGCCTGCCTGGCCATCGCGGCGCCGCCGCAGTAGAGCAGCGCGCCGGGGCGGTACACGCGCGTCGCAGTCCCTGAACAAGTCTTTGCGGCGTGTCATGCGCGGGTTGTCGAGTGCAGGCGCAGGATGTGGCGATATGAAGCTCAGGCACCGACCGCACCCTGCAGTGCCGCGCGGGCCGCGTGAGATCCACGTGCGCATGACCGCGCCGCGTCCAGGCAACGAGGTGCCCGAGGTGTGGGTGGTCAAGGGCCGGGTGATCCGCTTCCTCGACCCCTCGCGTCCCGAGGTCGACGCCGCTCCGCGCCGCGGCCGCCGCTTCGGACTCCTGCCCGCCCGCACCCCTCACTGAGGGCTCGCCGCGCGGCGCTGACGCGGCGGTCGGACGTGCCGTAGGCTGTCCTGCATCGACACGCAGGCCACCGTCCCGTCGTCTTCCAGCGCGCCCGCGCACGCCCAGAACTCCGCTCCCGCGATGATCGAGGCGCGCCAGCTCAGCAAGCGCTTCGGCGAGCGCATCGCCGTCGACGCCATCGACTTCAGCGTCGGTCGCGGCGAGGTGTTCGGCTTTCTCGGCCCCAACGGCGCCGGCAAGACGACCACGATGCGCATGATCGGCTGCGTCTCGCCCGTGACCTCCGGTCAGCTCCGCGTCCTGGGCATGGACCCCGCCACGGAGGGGCCGAGCATCCGCGCGCGGCTCGGCGTCGTGCCCCAGGCCGACACCCTCGACACCGAGCTGTCGGTGGGCGACAACCTGCTGGTCTACGCGCGTTTCTTCGACATCCCCCGCCGCGAGGCGTTGCGGCGCATCGACGAGCTGCTGGAGTTCGTCCAGCTCGGCGACCGGGTTCGGGAGCAGGTCGACTCGCTGTCCGGCGGCATGAAGCGGCGGCTGACCATCGCCCGCGGCCTGATCAACAACCCCGACATCGTCCTGCTCGACGAGCCGACCACGGGCCTCGACCCGCAGGCGCGCCACCTGCTCTGGGACCGGCTCTACCGCCTGAAGCAGCGCGGCACCACGCTGGTGCTGACCACGCACTACATGGACGAGGCCGAGCAGCTCTGCGACCGCATCGTGGTGATGGACAAGGCGCGCATCGTCGCCGAGGGCTCACCGCAGCAGCTCATCGAGCGCTGGTCGACGCGCGAGGTGGTGGAGCTGCGCTTCTCGCCCGACGGCCGCGACCGCGTCGACGTCGCTCTGCTGCGCGACCTCGCCGAGCGCATCGAGGCGCTGCCCGACCGCATCCTGCTCTACGCCGGCGACGGGGAGGCCGCGGTCGCCGCGGTGCACGCGCGCGGCATCGATCCCGCCAGTGTGCTGGTGCGGCGCAGCACCCTCGAAGACGTCTTCCTGCGACTGACCGGTCGGTCACTGATCGAATGACCATGGTGCGGCCCGCGCTGCGCGTCGCGGAATACGACCTGCTCACCTTCCAGAAGAGCTGGAAGAGCGCGGTGATGCTCTACGTCATCTCGCCGGTGCTCTTTCTCAGCGCCATGGGCCTGGGGCTCGGCGGCCTGGTGGCGAGTGGACGCGGCAACGTCGGTGGGGTGAGCTACCTGCAGTTCCTCGCCCCGGGGCTGCTGGTCACCACCGCCATGCAGACCGGCGCCGCCGACACCACCTACCCGATCATGAACCGCCTGCTCTGGAGCCGCATCTATGAGGCGATGCTCAACACGCCGCTTCGCATCGGTGATGTG
>DATMMX010000049.1:0-33370 GCA_035569495.1 Candidatus Angelobacter sp.
CGCTTCAAGCTGGAGGTGGCCACCATCCTGCTGCGCATGGCGGGCGGCCTCAGCGGTCTCGACCGCAGCCCGATCTCGTTGCAGTAGAGGGTAGATCAGCCCCGCTGGCCATCGCGCCCTCCACCGCCTCGGGCGGCCAGCTTTACCGCCATGTCGCCGCGGGCGATCATGATTCCGTCAGCGATGGCCAGAACTTCGTCGCGGCGGTCGATGGCCTCGGCCCGCTCCAGCTTGGCGAACACCGGCTGGTTGCCGCTCGGCGAGCGGATGCGGCGCTGCGCGCCGGGAAGGCTGACGCCCTTGCGTTCGCGCAATTCCTGGCCACGAACCACCCGGCAGACCACGCCCCGCCGTCGACCGATCTGTCCGCCCCGCTTCGGGGGAATGACACCGCCGTCAATCCTGCCGATGCGGATCTTCGGACCGCCCAGGTCCTGGAGGATGCGCAGATCAGGGCCGGTTCGCGCCAGCTCGCGGGACCGAGTGTGGCGACGATCTTGATGCGACGACCCGCCTTCCGGCGCGGAGATCGCCGGTTTTGGCCATGATTCTGCGACGAATTGCGACAAGAAGGCGTTCTGCGGCGACGTGCGTCAGCGCTCTGACCGGCGGCATGTGCACCCGGGGTAGCCCGCATATGCGCGCGCCCGCGGGCGCGGTTCAGCGGAGTTGCCGCCGTTTAGTTCAGAAAAAGTGCCCTCTGAGCGTGGCAAGGATGCTAGATTGCCGCTCAAGCACGCTCAGAGCGTGGCTACAATACCCAGGGCCTTGCAAGAGGGACCCCTTCCGTCGAAGCAGCCCGCCCCAATCAGGAGAGGAAATGGCAGTAACCGGATATTGCGTGAAGTGCAAGGCGACCATCGACATCAAGGACCCCGAGGCCGTCACCATGAAGAATGGCAAGCCGGCCACGTCGGGGACCTGCCCCACCTGCGGCACCCGAGTCTTCAAGATCGGCAAGGCCAGCTAGGTCGCGCACTCGATCGGGAGGGCGCCGCCGCGCAACGACCACAACTGGTCGTCCCGCGGCGGCGCTCTGTTTTTTCCACAGGTCGGTCCGGCGCGCCACTGGGCTGGAAGCGGTCAGCTAAGCCAGTTTGCGGCGCCTGACGCGATCACAGGAGCCCGCCGACTGCCCGCCGTTTTAGTCGGCGCCGGCAATTACAGGACGGCGGGAACACTCACCGAGCAGTCAGTGGTGGTGGTGATGATGCCCTGCGTCATCCCCGTCGCCGTGGCGATGCGAGTCTCCCGGCGCCTGACCGGCGCTTGGTGCCGCCTGTCAACACCCCGGCTGGCCGGGATGTCCGCAGCAGCCGCGCAGCAGCGCCCGGCCGCGGTTGCTCAGCAGCGGCACCACCTTCTGCGGCCACGGCGGCCCCGCCTCCAGGTTGGTGAGGAAGGGGCCGGTGCTCCGGCGCAGGAATCGCAGCGGATCGGGCATCACCGTCGATGGTGGCACATCACGCGGGCGACAACGAGTTGTTGACGAGATTGTCCAGAATGCGTGCGCAGGCTGAGGGTGTGCTGCACGCCGGCCAGCGCATCGCGCATCGGCCCAGGGTGAACGGACCGCGGGCGGTGGGGCAGCGGCTCCCGGAGATGGTGCGACCGGGAGCGGCGTTGCCACCGTCCCGGCCGGCTGCATCATCGCGGTGCCCGTCCTGAAGCCTCCCAGGTTGGCGTCAGGCGGCACCGCGGTGCGTGCCAACAGGCTAGGCTGCTCTCCCCTGAACCGTCCCTCGCATGACGGAAAGATCCGGAAAAGAGCTGTGAAGTCCCTCCACCTCGCCCGCACACGGCGGCGTGACGCGGGCGTAAACGTGTCACAGCGCCGCGCTGCAATCGCCGGCACAGGGCCGATGCTTGCGCCCATGAACCGGCCGTCCTGTTGCGGGAGACAGCTTCGAGGCGGCGGCGGCGGGCAGGCCGAGTGGCCGTGAGCAGAGGCGAGACCCCGCCGTTCGACGCCGTGGCGCCTCAGCTCGCCCACATGCTCCGCCAGATGCCGCGCTCGGCGGACGTGGTCGAGCTGCTGGGACGCCTGCTCGACAATCTGCCCGTGGGCGTCGCCCTGCTCACCCCCGACGTGGACTTCACCTTCCTGTATTGCAATCCGCCGTTCGAGCGCTGGTCCGGGCCCGAGTTCCTGCCGGTGGTGGGCAAGCCCTTCGCCGTCGCCTTCCCGCGGGTGCTGCGCAACCGGGTCATCGACGTCCTGAAGGAGGTGGTGCGCAGCAAGCAGCCGCACCACTTCCGCGACTACCACTACTCCGGCTACCACGGCGACGGCCCCACCCTGCCGGGCAACGTCACGGTGTGGAACTGGGACATCTACCCGCTGCTCGACGACTGCGGCGAGGTGTCCCACCTGCTCAGCACCGGCATCGACGTCACCGCGCCCGCGGTGGCCCGCCACCGTCTGGAGGAGGCGCACGAGCGCGGCCTGGAAGCCATCGTCGAGGTGGCCCGACTGGTGGCTGGTCGCGCCGACCTGCCCGAGTTCTTCGGCCGGCTCAGCGCCACGGTGGCCCAGCTCGTCGGCGCGCGGCGGGCGATGTTCCTGCGCCTGGAGGGCGGCGAGCTGGTCGGCCAGCCCGACGCTTACGGCATCACCTCCGATGTGGTCGAGCAGATCCACCTCGCCTGCCACCCCGGGCGCCACGGCATGGTGGAGCGGATCGTCTTCGACGGCGAGGTCTTCCGTGCCCGACTGGAGGAGCGCGGCGCCGACATCGAGCCCTACCGCGAAACCATCGACCGCTTGGCGCGCGGCGACGCCCTGATGGTCTCCTGGCGCGCCGCCGACGAGCCCCTCGGCGCCCTGCTCGCCGCCGACTCCACCGACGCCGAGGGCTTCACCGAAGAGGACGTCTGGGTGCTGCGCAGCGCCGCCTACGCCGCCGCCCTGGTCTGGCAGCAGAAGCTGGCCCAGGCGCGCGAGGCGGCCAGCCTCGCCGAGGAGCGCCGCCGCGTCCACGAGCTGACGTTGCTGCAGGAAGCGGCACATACTCTGTCGGGCACGCTCGACCTCGACGGCGTGCTCGCCGCGGTGGTGCGCAGCGCAGCGCTGATCGTCTCGCCGCCGGAAACGCCGAACCGCCGCGCCGCCATCCTGCGCCTCGTCGACGACGAGCTGGTGGTCGACGCCGAGTTCGACGACCGCGGCGAGATCCACCGCGGCGCCGCCTTCCCCCACGCACGCTATCCCACGCTGCGCTCCATGCTCGACACCGGGCGCGCCGGCCTGCTCGACGTCACCAAGGTGGGCGACGACGCACGAACGCGCGAGGGGATGCGCAAGGCCGAGGTCAGCGCGCTGGCGGTGGCCCCGCTGCGCGTCGGCGCCGAGCTGTTCGGCGCCATCCTCGTGTCGTCGCCCGACGGCAGCGGCTTCGGCGCCACCGAGCTGGGCCGGCTCGACGCCATCGCCAGCCTGGCCAACCTGGCCATCGCCAACGCCACCGCCTACGCGAAGCAACAGGCGATGGTGGGCCGCCTCGGCGCGCTGATGCGGGCCAACCTGGCGCTCACCCAGGAGTCCGATCCCACGCTGCTGCTGCGCGCCCTGTTGGAGTCGGCGCGCGACCTGGCCGGCGCCGACTATGCGGCCCTGGAAGTGCGCAGCGCCGACGGCACCGCGCGCGAAGCGTTTCTGCACACCGGCAGCCCCGGCGACGAGGCCGAGGCCAGCGGCGAGCCGCCCAGTGGCGCGGGCGTGCTGAGCGTGCCGATGACGTTCCAGGACCGCCTCATCGGCTCGATCTACGTTTCCGGCAAGCGCGGCGCCAGCTTCACCGCCGAGGACGAGCTGATCATCACCGGGCTGGCCGCGCAGGCGGCGGTGTCGGTGGTCAACGCGCGGCTCTACCAGCGGCTGGTGGAGAACGCCGCCACCGACCCGCTCACCGCGCTGTACAACCGCCGCGAGTTCGAGCGCCAGCTCGCCAACCTGCCCCGCCGCGGCTTCGCAGTTCTTGCCATCGATGTCGACAATCTGAAGCCCGTCAACGACGAGTACGGACATGAGGCCGGCGACGCCGTGCTCCGCGCGGTGGCCTCGGGGATGGACGGTCTGCGCCGCTCCGGCGACGTTCTGGCCAGGGTTGGCGGAGACGAGTTCGCCGCGCTGCTGCTCGACACCGACGCCGACGGCGCCCTGCAGGTGGCCGAGCGGATGCGGGTGGTCATGCACGGCATCGCCCTGGGCCAGGGACAGGCGCGGATCAGCATCGGCGTCGCCTCCGGCGAGGAGGGCGCAGACCCCCTGCTGGTCTGGCGGGCTGCCGACGAGGCGCTGTTCCGGGCCAAGCGGCACGGCCGCGACCGCGTCGAGGGCACCCGCTCCGACCCGCTGGAAGGGGTCACCGACGCCCTCGACCGCAGCGCCGCCATCGCTCACCCCGCCCAGTGGGCGGCCACCCTCGACACCGTGCTCGCCGAACGCGCCATCGTCGCCGTCTACCAGCCGATCGTGCGGCTCGACGACGGCGGCGTGGCCGGCTACGAGGCGCTGGCACGGCCCAGCGGCACCGCGCCCACTGCCAGCGTCGAGGGCCTCTTCGCCGCCGCCCACCGCCTGGGCATGATCCGCGACCTCGACTGGCTGTCGCGGCGCGCCGCGGTGGCCACGGCGCGGCTGCTCCCGCAGGGCCTTCCGGTATTCATCAACGTCAGCGCCGCCGCCCTGCTCGACCCGGTGCACGGCGTCGACCAGATGCTCCTGCTGCTCACCTGGGCCGGCTGGTCGGCGGGCGACGTGGTGCTGGAGATCACCGAGCGCGAGACCATCAACGACCTGGCCCGGCTGCGCCACGTGCTCGCCGCCTACCGCGAGCACGGCTTCCGCATCGCCCTCGACGACGTCGGCGAGGGGCACTCCACCCTGGAGGTGCTGGCCACCGCCCTGCCCGAGTACATCAAGATCGCGCGCTCGCTGACCATGAGCAGCGACCGTCCGGGCCCCATGGCCGCAGTGCAGGCGGCGGTCGCCTTCGCCCGCTCCACCGGGACCACGGTGATCGCCGAGGGCGTCGAGACCGAGGCGGCGGCGCGGGCGATGCAGGCGCTCGGCGTCGAGCTCGGCCAGGGCTGGCACCTCGCCCCGCCGGCGCCGGCCACCGACCTGGCCCGGCCGCGCGTGGTGCGCACCACCCGCTCCTCGTAGCGTACGCCCTCAGTCCCCGGGCGCAGCGCGCACGGCGGCCGCAGTGACGTTGTCGGTGCTGCCGGCGTCGAGGGCGGCGTCGACCAGCCTGCCCACCAATGCGTCGAGCGGCCCGTCCGCGCCGAGCAGCTCGGCGATGCGCGGCGCCGGGAGCGACTCCCAGAGCCCGTCGCTGCAGAGCAGGAGCACATCGTGGGCGCGCATCGAGACCTCGTAGAGGTCGGGCTCGACAGGGTCGCCGAGCAGGGCGCGGGTGACCCGGCTGCGCCGCGGGTGGCGCAGCGCCTCCTCGTCGGTGAGGATGCCGGCGCGCACCTGCTCGGCCACCCAGGAGTGGTCGACGGTGAGCTGGACGGCGTTCCCGGCGCGGATCAGGTAGGCGCGCGAGTCGCCGACGTTGGCCACGGCGGCCCGTCCGCCGCTGGCCACCGCCAGCACCAGCGTCGTGCCCAGCGAGCGGCCCCGCTCGTCAGGCACCGCACGGACGGCGATGGCGGCGTTGGCGGCGGCAACGGCGGCGGGCAGGGCGGACGCCGGCTCGGCCGCGCTGCGCAGCACCTCGGCGGCGGCGGCGATGGCCACGTCGGCGGCGAGGCGCCCGTCGGGATGCCCGCCCATGCCGTCGGCGAGCACGGCGGCGCAACCGGGCGCGCCCTCCAGCTCGAGCAGGACGACGGCGTCCTGGTTCTCGGCGCGCACCCCGCCGCGGTCGCTCACCGCGGCCGTCTCCACGCCGCGGCGGCCGTCGTCACAGCGCCCGGACTGGGCAGTGCGGGTCGCCTGCGCCTCGTCAGCCATGCCCCGACGGTACCAGCGGTGCATACGCGTCGAGGGGAAAAGAAGAGGGGCCGCGAACAACCTTGCGGCGCTCACGGCCCCCGGAGAAAGGGAGGGCAATGTCGACGGCCTGGGCCGGAGCGGATCGCCTGGGGGACCGGACCCACGGCAATCCGCTGCGACGAGGCTCCCGCTTGCCACCTCCCACCGAGACGTACCTGTCCTGACGGCATACTCTGCGGCTCGCGCGGCGATCGCGATAGGGACCTAAGTCACCAATCGACCTGGGACCTCCCCCTCGCCGGCAGCGCGCCGCGCCGCTCCTCGGGCGCGTAGCGGTAGACGCAGCGGCCCAGGATCAGCGCCAGCGGGACGGGGCCGAAGCTGCGGCTGTCGGTGCTCTGCGGCAGGTTGTCGCCGAGCACCACCGCGCCGCCGTCCGCGTGCAGCACCTCACCCGCGACGGTGACGGCGTCGCCCGGCGCGGCGGCGAGCCGCTTGACCAGCACGCGCCGCGGCTGGCTCGGGTCGCGCAGCGCGATCACGTCGCCCACGCGGAGAGGGCCCACCGAGCTGACCAGCAGGCGGTCGCCGCCGAGCAGGTCGGGAGCCATGCTGTCGCCCACCACCTCGACCCGGCGCAGCGGCGCCACCGGTGGCCAGGCCCGAAGCCGGTGGAGGGACATGGGCGCAAGATACTAAGCTTCAAGGGTTGTTCCACCCAGGAATTTCCCATGTTCGGAGGCCCCTCCCCAATGCGCCTGCTCTCCCGACTCCTCAGCGCTGCCGACCGCATCAGCGCCCCGCTCCCGGCGCACGCCCACTGCGACCTGCCGTGTGGCGTCTACGACCCGGCCCAGGCGCGCATCGAGGCGCAGTCGGTCAAGGCGATCATGGAGCGCTACCAGCAGAACCAGGATCCCGACTACCGCACCCGCTGCATCGTCATCAAGGAGGAGCGGGCCGACCTGGTCAAGCACCACCTCTGGGTGTTGTGGACGGACTACTTCAAGCCTGAGCACCTGGCCAAGGTCCCCAACCTGCACGACCTGGTCTGGCGCGCCACCAAGGCCGCCGGCGACACCAAGCGGACCACCGACGTGGCTGTCGCCGACAAGCTGCTCGCACTGATCGACGAGGTCGCCGCCGCCTTCCAGGCCACCAAGAGCTGAGGCCCGTCGCGCCGCGAGGGGGCGCCACCGCCCCCTCCGCGCGGACGGCGGGCTGTTGCAGTGCGTTGACGATCGTCCATTCGGGTCTGTTCGCCGCCTAGCATCGCGGCGTGCGCCGCTCCCGCCGCCTGATCACCGTCGCCATCGTGGGGCTGGCGCTCATCCTCGGCGGCGGCGTGGCCGCCAGCGCCTCACCCACCGACCTGCCCCGCGCCGGCATCCCCTGGTTCCTCGCCGTCGGCGACTCGATCACCTACGGATACAGCGTCGACCCGGCGGTGCAGGGCAACCCCTCCTGGGCGACGATGGTGCGCGATCGCCTTGACAGGCAAGGGGATTCGCTCGCCCTGTACAGCACCGCGTGTCCCGGCGAGACGACCACCACGTACGCGAGCGGCGACTGCTCCGGGCGCGGCTTCGTCCCCGCGCTGGGCGGGCGCAGCCAGCGGGCCGCCGCCCTCGACGCCATCCGCGAGCGCGGCGACAGCCTGCGCTTCGTCGTCGTCGAGCTCGGCATCAACGACTACTTCGGCGCGCGCCAGGCGGGCGGCAACGTCCACGCCCAGCTCGACGCGGCGGCGAAGCGGCTCGACGCGGTGGTCAGCGAGCTGCAGCGCGCGGCGCCGGGAGTTCCGGTCATCCTTGCCAACATCTACGACCCCCACGGCGGCTACGACTCCTGGGCGCAGGCGTACCACTTCGACCAGTCCGTCGCCGCCATCGCCGCGGCGCACCACGCCGCCGTCGCCGGCTTCCTCCGCGCCGTCGCGTTCGACCGCTGCCGCTACCTCGACTGCGCCCACGACGACATCCACCCCACCGTCGCCGGTGACACGGTGCTGGCCGGCGCGGTGATCGCCGCGCTGCAGAGGCCACCGTCCCGCTGACGGCTCATCACCAAGCGGCCACGCCCCGGACGGTGCGCTTGGGACCGACGACCCACCGCGGCTGGCGACCGACGGCACTGGCGCGCGGGACGCCGGGCCGCCAGTGTGAGCAGACGATGTCCGTCTCCCTGCGCGCCGAGGAGGCCTCGCGCTTCGCCGTCGACGTCCTCGACGCCTCGGTGCAGCGCCTCTTCGCCGTCGGCCTCACCCTCGAGTCCGCGTCGCGGCGCCTGGGGACCGGCGACACCGAGGCGGCCGCCGCGCTGGCCGCCGCGGTCGACGAGGTGGACGCCGCCATCCACGAGATCCGCGCCTACGTGCGCGACCTGCACCCCTAGGGCCGGCGGGCTACGGCCATTGCTCGGGTGACTGCACCCTGCGCCTGGCCATGTACGCGGCCACCTCGGCGCGCCGGGCCAGGCCCAGCTTCATGAGGATGTTGGAGACGTAGTTCTTCACCGTCTTCTCGGCGAGGTGGATGCGCTCGGCGATCTGCCGGTTGGTCAGCCCCTCGGCGACCAGGTCGAGGATCTTGCGCTCCTGCGGGGTCAGCTCCTCGACGCCGTCGCTGGGCATCGGCGCCTCGCCGCGCAGCCGGGCCAGCACCCGCGCGGTCACTGCGGGGTCGAGCAGCGAGTGCCCCTCGGCAACCTGGCGGATGGCGCCCACCAGGTCGGCGCCGCGCACCTGCTTGAGGACGTAGCCCGAGGCCCCGGCCATGATCGAGCTGAACAGCGCCTCGTCGTCGGCGAAGGAGGTGAGCATGAGCACGTGGGCGTCGGGGTGCGCCGAGCGGATGTCGCGGCAGGCCTCGATCCCCGAGCGGCCGGGCAGGCGGACGTCCATCACCACCACGTCGGGGGAGTGCTCGGCGACGGCGCGGACCGCCTCGTTGGCGTCGCCGGCCTCGCCGACCACGTTGAAGTCGGCGACGCCGTCGAGCAGGCTGCGCAGTCCGCGGCGCACCAGCTCGTGGTCGTCGCAGAGGAGGATGCGGATGCTCGACATGGCGCGTTGAGCATAGTGGCCGCCTGGCGCAACGGCACACCAGGGGACAAGGTCCCGGTCCGCGGCGGTCCCCCGGCCCTGCTGCGCTATGGTCATTCCGTCCATATCGCCCGGGCCACCGCCGTTGGAGGAGAGCGGCGCGGCCGCCGGCGGGAGCGAGGGGTCTCGCGTCCCGCAGGGTCGCTGCCGGGCGATGTGGACGGAGCCGCCGTATGCCTTCGCGCACCCCGCGGGGTTTACGCCGTGGTCGTGCGCCGGTAGGATGGGCTCCGGCCGCCGTCGTGAGGCAGCGGCCACCGGCCGGTCTCCCGCCGGCCGCCCATCGAAAGACGGGCCCGAGAGTTTACGTTTCCTTTGCACGGGCCCGGGTACGCTTGCTCACGAGCGTGACGCCACTCCTCTTCCGGCGCCGCGCCTGTTTCGGAGACCCCATTGCTGATCGAGAACGCGACTGCGCAACTGCACGCCGCCCGCCGCCAGGATCTGCGCGACCGTGCCGACCGCCGCCGCCTGCACCGCCTGGTCGCCGAGATCGACCACGTGATCCAGAGCTGCGAGGAGACCCACCTGCAGCGGATCAAGCAGATCACCCCTCCCATCGCCGCCATGTACGCCCAGGCCCTGGAGCACGCCCGCGAGGAGGTCAGCGCCGCCGGTGACGCCGAGGCGGAGCGCTCGGTGGAGTCGATCGCCCGCATCCAGCCCCGCCGCATCGTCCACGTGATGGACGCGATGTGGGCGGTGCAGGAGGTGGTGTTCGACCTGATGCAGCCCTCCCGCCAGCGCCTCCCCGAGGACATCGAGGACCAGCAGGTCCAGCAGGGGAGCTGGCGGCCCGCCGCCTGAGAACCTCCCGACGAAGTCGGGTTATTCCTCCTCGTCGCGCAGCGGCTTCTTCAACGCAGTGATCAGCCTCACCGGCCGGTCGAAGAACACGTAGTTCCACGCCCAATTCAGCAACACCACCACCCGGCTGCGAAAGCTGACGATCTGCACCAGGTGCACGAACAGCCACATCAGCCAGCCGATGAACCCGCTGAAGTGCAACCGCCCGATCTGGGCGATCCCCGAGTTGCGCCCGATCGTCGCCATGGTCCCCTTGTCGCGGTAGCGAAAGGGCCCCGGCCCGGGCAGTCCCCTCGCCTGCGCGGTGATCTGCCGGGCGACGTGGTCACCCTGCTGGATGGCCACCGGCGCCAGCATCGGGTGCGGACCGCCGTGCCCCTGCACCGCGGCGACGTCGCCGATGGCGTGCACCTCGCCGCGCCCCGCGACCCGCATCCACTCGTCGACCGGCACGCGGTTGCCCTGCACCGGCTCGACGCCGAGCAGCTCGGCGGCGTGCGCCGCCTTGACGCCCGCGGTCCACACCACGGTGGCGGCGTCGAGGGTGCCCCCGTCCTGGAGGCGAACCGCGCCCGCGGGGCTCAGCTCGCTCACCCCGGTGCGCAGCCGCACCGCGACCCGCTTGCGCTCCAGGGTGCGCCGCGCCGCCTGCTGGAGTGACGGCGCGAACGTCGCCAGCAGCGTCGGCGCGGCTTCGAGCAGCTCGATGTCGACCCGCTCGAGGTCGCTGTCGCGGAAGTCGCGGGTCAGCACCAGGGTGCTCAGCTCGGCGAAGGCGCCCGAGCACTCCACGCCGGTCGGGCCGGCGCCGACCACGGCGATCGTCTCCAGCCGGCGGCGCCGCGTCGAGTCGGCGGTGACCGCGGCGCGCTCGAAGCACTCCAGCACGTGGTTGCGCAGCGCCACCGCCTCGTCCAGGCTCTTCAGCGGGTAGGCGTGCTCCTCGACGCTGGGGTTGCCGAAGAAGTTGTTGACACTTCCGACCGCAACCACCAGGTGGTCGTAGCCGACCGCGCCCGTGGTGGTCTCGATGCTCCGCTCGTCGAGGTGCACCGCGGTGAGCCGTCCCATGCGCACGTGGACGTTGCGCTGGCGGCGCAGGATGGAGCGGATGGGGTGGGCGATCTCCGCGGGGTCGAGCAGCGCGGTGGCCACCTGGTAGAGGAGCGGCGTGAACAGGTGGTAGTTGTGCTGGTCGACCAGGATGACCTCGACCGGCGCATGGCGCAGCCCGCGCACCAGGCTGAGCCCGCCGAAGCCGGCGCCGACCACCGCCACCCGGGGCCGCCGTGTGATTCCCGTCACGCTGTTCCGCTGCATGCGTTCCGCACCCTCCGGCGCCGGTATCATCCGGGCCGATGGAGGCCGACACGACTGGGGACAGTGTGCGCGGCCGGTCCCGCCACCTGCTGCGGCCGCTGAGCTGGCAGCGGTCACCCTACGAGTGGACGCTGGGGGCGGGCGGGGTGGGGCTGCAGGCGGTCGTCTACCTGATCCTCCGCCTCGCCGGGATGCAGGCGCCGCTGACCTCGCTGTCGCTGGTGCCGCTGCTCGGCGTCGCCTGGCTGGGCTCGGCCGCCGCCTTCGCCGCGGTGGCGGCGGCGACCGCGGGCTTCGAGCTGCTGCTCACCGCGCAGGGCGCGACCTCCTGGTCGATGGGCGTCTCGCGCGCCCTGGTCATCGTCGGCCTCGGCGTGCTCGCCCGGCTCGCCGCCACCGGCTACGCGGGGGCGCGCGCGGCGGCGTCACGGCTGGCCCTGGTCTCGCGGGTCGCCCGGGTGGCCACCTCGTCGTCGTCGCTGGAGGACATCCTCCGCGAGGTCCTCGAGGAGATGGCCCGGGACGGCCTGCGCGGCGGGACCATCCTGCTCATCGACGACTCCAACCGGCTCTACATCGCCGCCGCCCACGGCGACCACCTCGACGAGTCGGTGCGCACCCAGCGCCTGGAGATGGGCCAGGGAATCATGGGCAGGGTTGCCGCCACCGCCGAGTCGCTGCTGGTCAACGACATCGACGCGCCGGGCGCGCCCACCCCCGCCTACCGCAGCCTGGGCAGCAACGCACGGATGCGCAGCCTGGTGTCGGTGCCCATGGTCGCCGCCGGCACGGTGATCGGCGTCCTCTCGGTCGACGCGTCGCAGCCCGACCGCTTCACCCCCGACGACGTCGCCGTGCTGGAGCAGATCGCCGTGGCCATCGCCGGCAGCGTGCAGCGCACCGGCGCCCTGCGCCTCGCCGACGAGCGCCTGCAGCAGCGGGTCACCGAGCTGACCCTGCTGCTCGACACCGCCGGCCGCCTCGCCGAGTCGCTCGACCTCGACGTGGTGCTCCGCGAGGTGGTCCGTTCCACGGCATCGGCGGTGTCGCACGGCGGCGGCGGCATGGGCAGCCGGGCCAGCTTCTACCGCATCGACGAGGGCGGCTGGGCCCGGCTCATCGCCGTCGAGGACGCCGACGAGAGCCACGCCCGGGCCAGCGTCGACTTCCCCGTCGCCGAGCACCCGCCCATGCTGGAGGCGCTGCGGACCGGGCGGGTGGTCAATACCCGGCTCGACGCCGCCGCGGGCATCGGCCCCAGCGTGGTCGAGGCGGCGCAGCGGGCCGGGGTCGAGGTGGTGGCGCTGGTGGGCATCGCCTCGGGCACGGCGGTGCACGGGGTGCTGGTGGCCTCGACCCGCGACCAGCGCGCCTTCGACGCCGAGGAGCTGCGCCTGCTGGAGGGCATCGCCCACCTCGCCGGGCTGGCTGTGGGCAACGCGCACGCGCTGCGCCTGGAGCGCGAGCGCGCCGTGGCCGCGGGCGAGCACGCCGACCGCATGGCCCAGGTCGAGCGGGTCAAGTCGGAGTTCCTCCGCCTGGCGTCGCACGAGCTGCGCGGGCCGCTCGCCGTGCTCAGCGGCTACCTGTCGATGGTCGACGACGGCTCGGTGCCGCCCGAGGGCCTGCGCCGGGTGCTGCCGGTGCTGATCACCAAGGTGGGCGAGATGAACCGCCTGGTCGACCAGATGCTGGAGACGGCGCGCCTGGAGGACGGCCGCCTGCGCCTGGAGCGCGAGCCCGCCGACCTGGTGTCACTGCTCCGCGAGGCGGTCACCGTGACCCTGCCCATGGGCGCGCCCGGCCACGACGTGGTCATCGACGCCGGCGGCCCCGTGCCGGTTTTTGTCGACTCCGGCAGGATCGTGACGGTTCTGGCCAACCTCGTCGGCAACGCGGTGAAGTACTCGCCGGGCGGCGGCGAGGTGCGCTGCGCGGTGGACTACGACGGCGACGGCGAGGTGGTGGTGCGCATCACCGACGAGGGCATCGGCATCGCCGGCGACGACCTGCCCCGGCTGTTCACCCGCTTCGGCCGCGTGGTCACCAGGGAGAACAGCCACATCGCCGGCACCGGGCTGGGCCTCTACCTCTCCCGCGAGCTGGCCCGGATGCACGGCGGCGACATCACCGTCCGCTCCGAGGCGGGGCGCGGCAGCGTGTTCACCCTGCGCCTGCCGCTGTCAGACGTGCACGTGCTCCGCCCAGCGGTCGAGCAGTGAGGCGTCGCCGAAGACCTCCAGCCGGTCGCGGCTGACCCGGTTCCAGAGCAGCAGGCAGAGGTCGCTCGCCGTGCCGCGCGCGGCCACGTCGGCCTTGGCGTGCTCTGCGGTGAGCACCGGGCCGTTGTCGGTGAAGCGGACCAGCCATTCGCCGTTGCGGTCGGTGCAGTGCAGGTGCAGGGTGGCCCCCGTCGCTGCTCACCGCTCTGGTCGGCGTGCGGTCGCCCGGGGGCAGGAAGACGGCGAACAGCTCCTCGACGCCGTCGGCGGCCAGCTCGCCGTCGAGCGGCTCGGGCTCGCCGGTGGCGCGCTGCGCGTCCCAGCGGTGCAGCGCCATCTCCTGGGCCTGGCGGCGCAGCCAGAAGCGGCCGGGACCGGTCCCCTCGGGGCTCCAGATCCACAGTGGCTCGTCCTCGCCGAGGCCACTGAGCGCGTCGAGCAGTTCGGCGTGCCGCTCGCGGGCCCAGCGCAGGCGCAGCGTGGGGTCGTCCGGCCCCTCGGGGAAGAGGCGCGAGGAGATGGGCTCGGTGGTTCGGGAGCGGACCACCTGTGCCGCCCAGGTGTGGATGCGGCCCAGGTGGCCGACCAGCTTGTCGACGTTCCAGCCGGGGCAGCCCTGCACGTCCGCCGCGGGATCGCGCTCGGCGGCGGCGAAGAAGGCCTCCCCGTCGGCGTGCAGGCGGCGCATCGCCAGCTCCTTGATGCTCATGGCGCGGCAGTGTGCCACGGCGGCGCACGGTGGGGCGGGCCGGCGTGCCATGCTGCCGGGCGCGATGACGGAGGGAGTGTTGCGTGCCGCCCTGCGCCCGGATGCCGCGGAGCTCGGCCCCTCGCGGTGGCGCGGCCAGCCCGGGCGGCTGGAGGTCTGGTACGCGACGCTGACCGACCCGGCCAGCGGGGTGGGCGTGTGGGTGCACCACGAGCTGGTGGCGCCGATCTCCGGCCCGGCCTACGTGCACGGGTGGGCGGCGGCATTCCCGCCGGACGGGGCCGCCGAGTTCTGGCGGTTCGGGCCGCAGGCGCCGGCGCCATCGGGTGCGGCGTGGTTCGAGACGGCCGATGCGCGGCTCGACGCGTCGTCGATGCGCGGCAGCGCGGGGCCGATGAGCTGGGACCTGCAGTACGCCGACTCGGGCGCGCCGCTGTACACCTTCCCGCGCTGGGCGTGGGAGAAGGAGTCGCTGCCCGCCGCGCAGGTGCTGCCGGCGCCGACGGCGCGGTTCTCGGGCACGCTGCGCCTCGGCGAGCGCGTGCTGCCGATCGCCGGCGCGCCGGGGTCGGTGGCCCGCATCTACGGACACGGCAACGCCAAGCGCTGGGCCTGGCTGCACGCCGACCTCGGCGGTGGCGACGTGCTCGAGGTCGTCGCCGCGGTGTCCAAGCGACCGGGCATGAACCGGCTGCCGCCGCTGCCGCTGATGCGCCTGCGCCTCGACGGCGTCGACCATCCCCGCGACCCGCTGCTCAGTGCGCTGGCGGGGAGCGCCAAAGTGGCCCTGCCGCGCTGGAAGGCCGAGGCACGCTGGGGGCTCACCCGGCTGCGCGTCGAGGTGGCGGTGCCGCCGTCGTCGTCGGTCGCGGTCGAGTACACCGACCCCGACGGCGAGACCTGCGTGTGCACCAACAGCGAGCGCGCCTCGGCGTGGATCACCCTGCAGCGTCTCGCCGGACGGCGCTGGCGCACCGAGCGCGAGTGGACCCTGGACGGCACCGCGCACGCCGAGGTGGGGCTGCGGTGAGCGGGGCGCTGACCGCCTTCGAGCGCCGCCAGCTGCGCGCACTGTGCGACGCCATCGTGCCGCCCGGCGGCAGCATCCCCGAGGGCGCCCTCGACGTGCACGTCCCCGAGCGCATCGAGGCCTGGCTGGAGGACTTCTCGCCCTCGGCGCGCCGCCTGGTTCGGGCCATGCTTGGCGGATACTCGCTGACCCCGCTGCTCTCCTCGCGGCCGCGAACCTTCGCGGCGCTCGGCGGCCCGCGGCGCGACGCCTGGGCGGCGGAGAGCGACGCCTCGCGCTTCCGCCTGCGTCGCGACGCCTTCATGGGCCTGCACACCCTGGTCACCATCGCCTACGCGTCGACGCCCGAGGTGAGCGCGCGTCTCGGCTGGGACGGCTCACCCGCGGTGCCCGTCGACTGGGCCAAGGTCCCGCCGCCGCCGTCGCTGCCGGTGTCGCAGTGGCCCGACGTGCGCGACGAGGACGTGCAGTGCGACGTGGTCATCGTCGGCTCCGGCGCGGGCGGGTCGCTGGCGGCGCGCGAGCTGGTGCGCGCCGGGCTGTCGGTGACCATCGTCGAAGAGGGCGGCGTGATCGCCCGCGACAAGGTGCAGCGGCAGCTTCCCGTCGAGCGCCTCTTCGACGCCTACCGCGACCAGGGGCTCACCGCCACCTTCGGCTCGCCGGTGATCTCGCTGCCCATGGGCCGGGCGGTCGGCGGCACCACCGTGGTCAACAGCGGCACCTGCTTCCGCACCCCCGACTGGGTGCTCGACCGCTGGGCGCGGTCGGGACTGACCGGGCTCGCCCCGGACGCGCTGGGCTCGTACTACGACGACGTCGAGGACCTGATCGGTGTCGCCCCCGTGCCCGACGAGATCCTCGGCCCCAACGGCGAGGTCTTCCGCCGTGGTGCCAACGCGCTGGGCCTGAAGAACGAGGCGATCCGGCGCAACGCCCGCGGCTGCCACGGACACGGACAGTGCGCCTTCGTCTGTCCCATCGACGCCAAGCAGGCGATGCACGTCTCGGTGCTGCCGTCGGTGCTGGCCGGCGGGGCTCGGCTGTTCGCCAACTGCAAGGTCAAGCGCGTGGTGGTCGAGAACGGCCGCGCGCGCGGCGTGGTCGCGACGGTGCACGACCCGGAAACCGGCGCCAGGCGCGGCTCGCTCCGCGTCCACGCGCGTGCCGTGGTGCTCGCCGCCGGTGCGATCTTCACCCCGGCCCTGCTGTTGCGGCAGAAACTGGCCAATTCCTCGGGGCAGGTGGGCCGCAACCTGGTCATCCACCCCGCCGTCGGCACCACCGCCCGCTTCGACGAGGACCTGCGCGCCTGGAGGGGCGTGATGCAGAACCACCACGTCGACGAGCTGATCCGCGACGGCATCCTCCTGGAGGCGACCTTTCCGCCGCCGGGCCTCGGCTACTCCGCCGGCTCGCTGCCCGGCGCCGGTCGGGAGCAGAAGGAGCTGTTCGCCGAGTACCCGCGGATGGCGGCGGCGGGCTCGGTGATCTCCGACGAGGGTGTCGGGCGGGTGCGCGCCGTGGGCGGCAACGTGGTCATCCGCTACGACCTGCGCGACAGCGACGCCCGCAAGATCGTCCGCGGCGTCGAGCTGGCCGCGCGGATCTTCTTCGCGGCCGGCGCCAAGCGCGTCTACCCGATGCTGCCCGGCCTGCCCGCCATCGACTCGCCCGACGACCTGCGGCGCATCCGCGAGGGTCGCTGGAAGCCGGGCGACCTCAAGGTGTCCGCGTACCACCCGATGGGCACCTGTCGCATGGGCACCGACGCGCAGGCCTCCGTCGTCGACGGCTTCGGCCAGACCCACGACGTGCCCGGGCTGTGGGTGCTCGACGCCTCGACCATGCCGTCGTCCACCGTGGTCAACCCGCAGGTGACGATCATGGCCATGGCGGCGCGCGGCGCCCGGCACCTGGCCGACACCCTGACGTGAGCCGGGCGGCGGTGGTGGTCAACCCCGCGGCGCGCGGGGGTGCGGCGGCGATTGCCCAGGAAGTCGTCGCCCGGCTGGGGGCGATGTTCGACCTGGTCGACGTGCTGGAGACCGCGTCCGCCGGTGACGGCGTCGTGGTCGCGCGCGATGCGGTTGGCGTGGCGGGGACGTCGCTGGTGGTTGCCGTCGGCGGTGACGGCACGGCGCGCGAGGTGGCGCAGGGGATGGCGGAGGGCCTGGGCACCTGGGCCTTCGGCGGGCCTGCACCGTCCGACGCGCCGCGGCTGCTCTTCGTGCCCGCGGGGACGGGCAACTCGGTGCATCGCGCGCTGTGGGGTGACCTGCCGTGGCGGGAGAGCCTCGAGTTTCTCGGCCGCGGCCACGTCGTGCGTCGAGACCTCGACCTGGCGCGGATCGACGGGCACGACCGGGCGGTCCTGCTCGGTGGCTCGGCGGGGTTTCTGCGCTGGGCGGTCGAGGCGACGGAGCGCTATCCGGAGCTGAGCGGTCGCGAGCTGTATGCGGCGGCGGGGCTGGCGGCGGCGCAGGAGCTGCGGCCCTACGCCGGGCGGGTGAGCGTGGACGGGCGCCTGCTCTGCGAGGGGCCGATGGTGCTCGCCGCGGTGGGTGGGGCGGCGCAGCGCGGGGGGACTCTGCTGGTGCTGCCGCACTCGCTGCTCGACGACGGGCAGCTCGACGTCTGTGTGCTCACGGCGCGCAATGCGGAGGAGGCGATGGGCATGCTGATGCTCGCGGTGGAGGGGGCGCATCTCGACCATGCGGTGGTGCGGTACGGGCGGGGGCGCAGGGTGACTCTGGAATGCCTGGATGGGCCGTTGCCGTTCGAGCATGATGGGGATGTGTGGGGTGGGGAGGAGGGGAGTCTCACGCTCTCCGTCGTGGCGGCTGCGGTACCGGTGGTGGCGCCGAGCCAGAGGTGACGTTGCCGGCGGCGCCGGGCGGGCGCTCAGCGGCGCAGCGCTTCCCCCAGGCGGTCGAGCACCTCCCGCACCGCAGTGATCCCGGCGCCGGGCAACGCCTCCACGGCTGCAGCCATCTCATCGGCGCCGTCCTCCCCGAGCAGCGCCGCCGCGTTCGCCGTGAACTTCGCCCGCGCGATCTCCCGGTGCCGCACCCGCGTCTCCGCCCCCGCCGCCCCCC
The DNA here is from genome assembly GCA_035569495.1 of Candidatus Angelobacter sp. GTDB lineage: Bacteria > Chloroflexota > Dormibacteria > Aeolococcales > Aeolococcaceae > DASRDZ01. The sequence goes on from DATMMX010000049.1 coordinate 18,237, forward strand.
GCGGAACGTCCACGGCGGCCCTCACCTCGGACCCGTCCTCGAACACCACCCGCACCCGCGCCCCCACCGCCTTCTCCGCGTGCTCGAAGTCCCGCTCCGGCTCGCCGAGCATCGCCAGCGCCTCGTCCTCGCCGATCCCGGCGCCGCCCGCCAGCCACGCCGCACCGGCAGGCCCCGCCATGCGCAGCGCCGCCCCGATCGGCGCCGCCGCCAGGAGCGCCCGCCGCGACAGGTCCGGGTCGTGCCGCACCGACACCAGGTCCGCCACCCTCCACACGACGCCGTCGCCGACCCGCTCCGCCTCGAAGTCCTCGACCGCAACACGCCCCCGCCGCAAGGCACACGCCACGCTGTACCCCGTCGAGAAGTTGAGCGCGGCCAGTCCCGAGCGCGGTCCGGAGAGGTATGGCGCCGACCGCTCCTCCATCCCCACCGTGAAGATCGACGCGTCCACCTCGACGCCCGAGATCTGGTCGAACCTGTCCGCAACCTGCGGGTGCAGGGCCACCGCGGCGTCGACGGCCGCGTCGATGTAGGCGCAGCCGGGGTGCACCTTGATCGACAGCGTGTCGGTGTGCCAGCGCTCACCCAGCCCGCCGATCGCCTCCGGCAGCGGGGTGGTGGCGAACCTGGCCAGGAAGGCGCCGGGATGCTCCAGCATGTCCGGCGCACCGTGCAGCCGGGCGCGCGCGGCGGCGACGGCGTCGAGCCCGGTGCGCACCGGCGTCGCCGCGGTGAGCAGCTTGGCGTCGCTGCCGAAGAAGGCGTGCTGCAGCGGCCACGGCGGCTGGGCGAAGGCCAGTCCCAGCGCGTCGGCCATCGTCGCCGCGCCCAGTGACTCGGCGGCGCAGCGCCCGGCGACGGCGCCCGCCAGGTGAGTGTGCGCCGCGGTCTGGCCGCGGAACGGCCCCAGGGTGGCCGCCGCGGTCACTCGCGCCGCCACCTCGGTTGCGGCCACGATCGACAGCAACAGCCGCTCCCCGTCGAGCCCGGCGCGGCGCGCGTAGGCAAGCGGCACACCGACCGACGAGTGCGAGACGTGCCCGGCGAAGACGGTGTCGTCGAAGTCGAGCAGCATGGTCAGCGCGGCCATCACGTACGCCGACTGCGCGGCGTCGTCGCCAAGCGGGGCGCCCAGCGCCAGGACCCGCCGTCCCGTGGAGTGCCGCGCCCCCGCGCACAGCGCCCCCAGGTGGGCGAGCAGCTGCGACACGGCGAGCGACCGCACCCGCGGTGGCACGTCGTCGAGCCGCAGGCCGGTCGCCCAGTCGGAGAGCTGCTCGATCAGGGTTGCCACGGCGGGCAACTATGCCGCGCGGCGCCGGCCCGGCGCAGCGCCGGGCAATCGGAGCCCAGCCGTCAGCAGTCCGCCGGCAGGTGGAGACGGCTGAGTTCGACGTCCAGCCTGGCCATGGCGTCGGCGCGCCGCGCCGCCTCGCCGACCAGGCCGATGAGCTGGAGCCGGCGCAGGCAGCGCTGCGCGGCCAGTTGCTCGCGCTCGTCGGCGAGGCGCTGCATCACGGCGGGCGCAGGCAATCCGGCGATCAGCCGCCCGATCCCCGAGCGGCGCACCGTCGCCGGTCCCGTCATCGCCGAGGACCGGGCGGCGACTCCGCCGGAGGTGCCGGGCGCGGCCGCCGAGAGCTGCCCGGGCGACGCCGTCGCCTCCTGGCGGCACGCCGGGCACTGCAGCACCGCGCGCCCCACGGGCCGGGCCGGGGAGGTGCCGCTGGACATCCGCGCCAGCACCAGCTCGGTGCCGCAGCGGGTGCAGACGGTGGCGGCGCGGGCGCACCCGGGACAGAAGGCGACGTGGCTGATGCCATAGGCGCCCAGGGCGGCGCGGGCCCAGACGCGGTCTGTGTGGCACTGGGGACAGGGGGTGAGTTGAGACATCGCTCCCGCTACTCCTCTCGGCCCGTCGGACGGACGGCGTCGGGTCACTGGTGGATCACATGATAGCGCTGGTACAACGTTTAGCAACAACGTGGAATCGACCCAGTGCCCGGGAGGGCCCTCAGCGGGCGGCCAGCAGAGAGGCGATGCGGCGGGGGAGGGGCAGCTCGCGAATCGCCTCCAGCGGGAGGGGCAGGGGCATCGACCAGCTCGGCCACTGCGGGGCCACGGTCCCGGGCAGGTTGGGTCGCGCCTCGACGGCGAGCGCGTCCTCCAGGGTGGCCAGCAGCAGTGCGCTCGGCGCCCCGGCCAGCGCCCGGTGGGCGCCGAGCACCGCGTCCTCCACGGACGCGCGCGCGGGCAGGTCCGCCAGCCGGGCCAGCTTCGCCCGCAGCGCCCGGTTGCGGGCCACGTCGGGCTCGGTGCCGGCCTCGACCTGGGCGCGGATGTCGGCTCCGGTCCACACCCCGGCGACGGTGGGGAGGTCGTGCGTGCTCACCGCCCCCAGGGCGCGCTTTGGCCAGCGCCGCGGCGACCGCTCCTCGAACCAGAGCAGGCGGTAGGAGAGCACGTCGCGCGCGCGCAGCTGCCGCCGCACCGACGCCTCCACGGTGCCCAGGTCCTCGCCGACCACGAAGGCGGAGGCGCGCACCGATTCGAGGGCAAGCACGTCGAAGAGGTCGGCCGCGGGGTAGCGGACGTAGGCGCCGTCGCGCGGCGACGCCCCTGGCGGAATCCAGAACAGCCGCGACAGGCCCATGACGTGGTCGATGCGCAGCCCCCCGGCCCCGGCGACGCAGGCGCGCAGGGTGTCCGCGAAGGGGCGGTAGGCGGCGGCGCGCAGGGCCCAGGCGTCGAATGGGGCGATGCCCCAGTCCTGGCCGCGGGTGTTGAAGAGGTCGGGCGGGGCGCCGACGTGGACGCCCTGGGCCACGGCGGAGGGCCACAGCCAGGCGTCGGCGCCGCCGGGGTCGACGCCGATGGCCAGGTCGTGGATCAGCGCCACCTCGCGGCCCGCGGCGCGCAGCTGGCGGTCGACCTGCCACTGCAGCCAGACGTGGAACCGCGCTTGCCTCGCCAGGCGCCGGGCCTCCGCGGCGACGGCGGGCGAGTCGCGACGGTGCAGCGAGGCGGGCCAGCGCCGCCAGTCGGCGCCGTGCTCCTCGGCGAGGGCGCACCAGAGGCCGAAGGCGTCGAGGTCGGCGCCCTGGGTGGCGCGCCAGGAGTCGAGCTCGGCTGCGCCGGCCTGCGCGGTGTGTTCCCAGACGCGGCGCAGCGCGGGCATCTTGAGCGCGAAGACCGCGTCGCGGTCGAGCAGCGGGGCCTCGCGGAGGGCCGCGGCAGCGCGCTGGAGACGTCCCAGGTCCGCGCCGAGCGCCTCGGCCGCGCCGGGCAGGTCCTCGACGCACAGGTACAGCGGCTCGCGGAATCGGCGGCTGCCCGGCGAGTACGGGCTGGCCGGCACCGGCGCCACCGGGGTGGAGTAGTGCAGCGGGTTGAGCAGCAGCACCCCGGCGTCGAGCCCGGCCGACCATGCTGCCAGCTCGGCGAGGTCGCCGTAGTCGCCCAGGCCCCAGCTCCGGGCGGAGCGCAGGCTGTAGAGCTGCGCCGCCCAGCCCCAGGTGCGCAGGCCGGCGGGCAGGTGGCAGCGTCCGGGGCTCACGATCAGCGGCCGCGTGCCGCCGCCGTCGAGGGCGAGGTGGTGGTGCCCGATCGGCAGCCTGGCCCGCCTGCCCGGTTCAACGCGCACCTCGTCGCCGTCCTCGGTGCGCACCACGCCCGCCGCGGTCAGGGGCGCCCCCGTTCGCACCACCAGCGGGCCCTCCGCGTCCCCGGGCGGCTCCGGCCGCTCCAAGCCGCCGAGCACCCCGAGGATCGCCTCCAGAGTCGCTGCCGGGACCTGGTGGTGGGCGCTCTTGGCATCCTCCCAAGACGGCTCCACGCCCCAGGCACGGGCCCGCGCCACCAGCTCGGCGTCGCCTCCCCGGGCGCGGTCGGCGGGCGGAGGAGAGGAGGGCATCGGCGCCACGACTGTACCCCCCGCGCAGCACCGGCAGCCGGGTATGCTCCGCGCCCTCATGGACGTGCTGCGCACCCCGGACGACCGCTTCGCCAACCTCCCCGGCTACCCCTTCGAGCCCCACTACGTGGACGTCGACGGCCTGCGCATCCACCACCTCGACGAAGGCCGGCGCGGGGGCGAGCCCGTGCTCATGCTGCACGGCGAGCCGTCCTGGTCGTACCTGTACCGCAAGCTGGTGCCGGTGCTGACCGCGGCCGGGTTGCGCGCCGTCGCCCCCGACCTGGTCGGCTTCGGCCGCTCCGACAAGCCCGCGCAGCGCGAGGACTACACCTACGCCCGCCACGTCGCCTGGATGCGCGGGACCGTCGAGGCGCTCGACCTGCGCGGCGTCACCCTGGTCTGCCAGGACTGGGGCGGCCTCATCGGCCTGCGCCTGGTCGCCGAGATGCCCGACCGCTTCGCCCGCGTGGTTGCCGCCAACACCTTCCTGCCCACCGGCGACCGCGATCCCGGCGACGCCTTCCGCGCATGGCAGAGCTACTCGCAGACCACGCCCGACTTCCACGCCGGCGGCATCGTCAGGGGCGGCTGCGTCGAGGAGCTGCCGGCCGAGGTGATCGCCGCCTACGACGCGCCCTTCCCCGACGACACCTACAAGGCCGGCGCCCGCCAGTTCCCGATGCTGGTGCCGACCCGTCCCGACGACCCTGCCGCGGCAGCCAACCGCCGTGCCTGGGAGGTGCTGGCCCGCTGGGAGAAGCCCTTCCTGACCGCCTTCGGCGACTCGGACCCGATCACCCGCGGCGCCGACGCGGTGCTGCAGAAGCTCATCCCCGGCGCCGCCGGCCAGCCCCACACGACGCTGCAGCGCGCGGGCCACTTCCTGCAGGAGGACCGGGGCGAGGAGCTTGGTCAGGTGGTGGTGGATTTCGTGGCGGCCACGCCGGCCTAGGGCTTGCCGTCCAGCACCTTGTACGTGAAGCCGGTCGTCGCGGTCCACGCCAGGGTGGCGTGGTGGCTGCCGTTGAAGTACACCTCGACGTGGATGTCGTGCAGCCCGGTGTACCCGGCCTGGGCGATCGCCTGGATCAGCGACTCGGCGTAGAGCTGCTCGTCCTGCGACCCGCGGCTGGAGAAGCCCTCGATGGTGGCCTGGGCGTTGGCCGTCAGGGTCATCACCAGCGCCGTCATCTTGCCCCGGGCGGCGCGCACCGCCGTGGCGTTCTTGACGTCGATGCTCCCCGCCGCGGCCGGCGTGGTGTCGATGCGAATGGTCCACACCTGGGAGCGCACCCGCAGCGCCTCCTGCAGCGAGGCGGCGTCGGCGGCGGCGAGCGGGTTGTTGCCCTTCTTGGCGTCGTAGCCGGCCGCGACCGGGGCGCTGCTGATCACCTGGACCTGCTCGCAGCCCGCCAGCCCGGCGCCAACGCCGAGCAGGGCGAGGGCGAGGACCAGCCGCGGGGCGAGGCGTCGGAGGGGGGTGAGGGACATCAGCGCGGCCGCATTATGCCAGCGCGATCCACCCATCCAGCGCGGGAGTAGGGGGTTGGCCGGGCGGGGGGCGGGGGCAGGTCCGCCGCCCCGCCCGGCCGGGATGTGCGGGCTCAGCCGCCGCTGCCACCACCGTCGCGGTGCTGGCCGTCGCTGCCGCCGCTGAAGCCGAAGGTCGCGGCCGGCGACGGTGCGGTGCCCGAGCGGCCACCGGTGTTCTCGCCGACCTCGGAGCCGGGCGCGGCGTGGTCCTCGCCCTCACCGTGCTGGCCGGCGTGGTCGTCGGCGGCGTCCTCGGCGTCGGTGCCGGGCGACACGGCGGGCTTCGGCGTCTCGCTGGCCTCCGGCGTCTCGCTCGGCTCGGGGGTTCCGGTCGGCTCCGCCGTCTCGGTGGGCTCGGCGGTCTCGGTCGCCTCGGGGGAGGCGGTGCCGCTGGTCGACTCGCCGGCGAGGCGGAAGTTCGGCGAGCTCGTGCTGGAGTTGGGATGACCGAACGTGCCGGTCGCACCGAGGGCGACGACCCCTCCGGTCAGACCGAGCGCGCTCGCAGCCAGGACGGCTGCCGAGTGACGAAGCCGCAACATACGCATCCTCCTTGGATATGGGGGTATCGGGCTGGGCGACCATGTGCCCCGCCGCGGTCTGGTCGCTGGTCAGGAGGTCGGTCGAAGCGTGCTCCAGGATACGGGTGGGTCCAGGCGTATCCTCGGCGGCCTGCCCGCCGACCTACCCCTGGATGCACTCGGCAGCTCGGTGAACCCGGTGCTCGCGGACGCCGCCCTCGGCCTCGTGGAGTCCGCCCTCCGGGGTGACCGGGGCGGGTGGGACGGCCTGTTCGACCGCTTCCACCCGGTGGTCTACCGCTACGCACTGGCCCGCACCGGGGACCGCAGCGCCGCCGAGGAGATCGCCCAGGAGGTTTTCGTGGCCGCGACCAGGACGCTCTCCCGCCTGCGGGAGCGCAGCGAGCCGGGCATCGAGGGGTGGTTCGTGGCCATCGCGCGCAACAAGCTCGCCGATCGCCACCGCCGCCGCGTCCTCGACGAGCGCGCCGCGCCGCGGCCCGAGCACGGCGCCGACGCCGCCGAGCTGGCCACCTCCCGTCTTGCCGCCGCCGAGCTGCGCGCCGCCATGGAGGGGATCACCGAGGAGCAGCGCGAGGTCCTGCTCCGCCGCTTCGTGCTCGACCAGTCGCTGGAGCAGGTCGCCCAGGCGCTGGGCCGGAAGGTTGGCGCGGTCAAGGCGCTGCAGCACCGCGCCCTGGCCGCCCTGGAGCGCCGCCTCGGCGAGGGGTGGGCGCGATGAGCGACCTCCGCAGCGACGGCCTCGACGGCTTCGACCCACGCCTGGCCGCGGGCTTCGCCGAGCTGCACAGGCAGGGCGCCGAGCCGGTCCGGCCTGAGGCCCTCGACGCGGCCCGCCGGGCGATGCACCTGGCGGTCGCCGAGCGCCTCGAGCGCCGTCGCGCCGCGCTGCTGGTCGAGCGCCTGCGCCGGGTGGTCACGCCGCACCGCGTCCTGGCCGGCGCCGCGGGGGCGACGGTCGCCCTGGTCGCGGTCACCGCGCTGGGCTGGAACGCGCCGCCCGGGGCGCCGCTGCACGTGGTCGAGGTGGCCCACGAGCAGATCGCCCTGGCCCTGCCCGGCATCGACCGCGCCTCTCTCGACCTGGGCTACGCCGAGGCCCGGCTGGCCCAGGCGGCGGGCGGCGACGCCTCGCCGGCCGCCCTGGACGAGGCCCAGAAGCTGCTGGATGACGCCCGCTCCCACCTCCCCGGCGACCGCGGCGCCCCGCTCTGGAGCCGCTGGCAGTCGGACAGCCACCGCCTCGACGATCTGCGCACGGCGGGCACCCGCGGTGGCGACGGCAACCCGGCCGCGCCCGCCGCCGGCGGGGCGACCGCGCCCGGCGCGAGCCCCGGTGGCGACGACGGCCGCGGCCACGGCGGGACCAGCTCGACCAGCTCCAGCACCACGGCGTCGCGCTCCGGCGACGACGGCCGCGACGGCGGTGGCAGCACGACGACGCAGACCCAGAGCCGCAGCAGCTCGACCTCGAGCGGCGGTGACGGCGGCCGCGACGGCGGCGGTGGGTCGTCGAGCAGCTCGACCAGCAGCAGCACCTCCGGCGACGGCCACTGACGGTTTGGCGCGTTTTTGCCCGGCGCAGTCATGACGCACTGTCGCAGCGCGCCATGACAGCGTTTCTGTAAGGGTTCCGCGCGGATTCCATTAAGGGCGGATTTCCCTTTCGAGAAAAGGTTGAATCCCTCGCCGGGGTATGCCACAATGCGGCCTCGGCAACCCCCCTTCCCCGCTCCGCGGAGGTAGACGCCCGTGCCCGTTCCCACCGCGTTTGTGCCAGACACGACCGAAACTGACGACCTCGTCGCTGACGGTGCGCGCTACCGCCGGCTCTCGCCCTGCCCCAACTGCTCGGGGCGGCGGCGGACCCTGGTGGAGGTCGGCGGTGGGCTGGTGGGTCGCTGTCTGGGGTGCGGCGAGGACCTCGGCGAGCTCGGCCTGGAGACAGAGCTGCAGAGCCACGTGGTCATCGTCGGTCGCGGGGGCCAGGGCATCCTCGCCGTCGACCGCAGCGCCGAGTAGCCGCCGCCGCGACTTGCGCGCCCGACGGCGGGTGTGACACCGGTCAGCACTCGTCACCAACAGATATACTGCTGCTATCACTTCAGATCCCATCCCAGCTTTCAGGTGAGCCGCAGCAGATGAGTGAAGTCGAGCGCTCGATCGTCGTGGACGTCCCGGTGTCGGCGGCCTACGGGCAGTGGACACAATTCGAGGACTTCCCCCGTTTCATGAGCGGGGTCGAAGCCGTCGAGCAGCTCGACGAGCGCACCCTGCACTGGCGCGCCCGGCTGGGCGGCACGGTGCGTGAGTGGGACGCGGTGATCACCCAGCGGTCCCCCGACCGGCACATCGCCTGGCGGAGCATCACCGGCACGCCCAACGCCGGCCACGTCGACTTCCGCGCCGAGGGGGAGGGCCGCAGCAGCATGACCCTCTCGCTGCACTACGAGCCGCACGGCGCCATGGAGCGGGCCTGGTCGCACCTGGGCATGGTCGGGCGGCGCATCGACCACGACCTGCACAGCTTCAAGGAGTTCATCGAGGCGCGCGGCGAGGCCCTCCACGAGCCGCAGCAATGAACTCCGGCCGTCGCAACCCCCAGGAGGACGGCCCCACCCTCGCGGTGCTGCGGGTGCTGCTCGAAGCCTACCGGCGCGACCTCGGCCAGTCCGCGGAGCCCGAGCCGAGGCCGCTGCCCGACCCGCTGCCCGACCCGGAGCCGGTCCCCAGTCCGGTCCCCACCATGCAGCTCAGGGAGCGCCTGAGCGGCTTCGTGGAGTCGCGGCGTGTGCCCGCCGGGTCCTGGCCTGGCGAGGTGCCGCCAGCGAGTGGCTGAGCACGTGGCGGCGGCGGGGAGGGACCCGTCCGACCGGCCCAGCCGGCGTGCCACCTACCGCCTCCAGCTCCACCGCGGCTTCGGTTTCGAGGCCGCGGCGTCGCTGTGTTCGTACCTCCGTGAGCTGGGCGTCTCCCACCTCTACTGCTCGCCGGTGCTGCAGGCGGTCGAGGGCAGCACCCACGGGTATGACGTCGTCGATCCGACCCGGCTGTCCGGCGAGCTGGGCGGGGATGAGGGGTTCGTGGCGCTGCGCGGCGCGCTGCACGACGAGGGGCTGGCGCTGCTCCTCGACGTGGTTCCCAACCACATGGCCGCCGACGCGGCCAACCGCCGGTGGTGGGACGTGCTCGAAGACGGTGAGCGCAGCGAATACGCGTCGTGGTTTGACGTCGATTGGTCGGGGACGCTCGACCCGCTGATGCGGGGGCGCGTGCTGCTGCCGGTGCTCGGCGACCACCTCGGGCGGGCGGTCGAGCGCGGCGAGCTGGTGGTGGCGCAGCGCCGCGACGCGCGGATCGTGGCCAGGTACCACGACCGGGTGGCGCCGCTGTCGCTGGAGACGGTGCACGGGTTGCTCCACGGCGCGGCCGCGGTGTCGGGGTCGGCCGTGCTCTCTGCGGTAGCGCACGGTGCCGCGCATCTGCCCGCGGAGCGGCCGGCGCGGCGCCTCGCGCGGGAGGCGGTGTGGGACGAGCTGCGCGCGGCGTGCGCGGATGATCCGGATGCCGCGGCGGCGGTGGCGGCGCAGATCGACGGGGTCAACCTCGATGCTGCGACCGTGGTGGCGTTGCTCGACGCGCAGAACTACCGGATGGCGCGCTGGCGGGTGGCGTTGACCGAGGCCAACTATCGGCGCTTCTTCGACATCACCTCGCTGATCGGGGTGCGCGTCGAGGATCCCCAGGTGTTCTCGGCGACGCACGCGCTGGTGCTCGGGTTGCTGCGCCGTGGCGACCTCGACGGGTTGCGCATCGACCACGTCGACGGGCTGCGGCTGCCCCGCGCCTACCTGCGGCGGCTGCGCGCCGAGGCGGGAGACGATGCCTGGATCGTGGTCGAGAAGATCCTCGGCGCGGACGAGACGCTGCCGCACGACTGGCCGGTGCAGGGCACCACGGGCTACGAGTTCGCCGCGCTGGCGACGCGGGTGCTGACCGACCCGCGCGCCGAGCCGCCGCTCTCCGCACTGCTCGTCGCCATGGGCGGGACGGCCGACGTCGCCGCCGCGGTGCGCAGCGCCAGGCTGCAGGTGATGGAGCAGACACTGGCGGCGGACGTGTCGCGCCTGGTGGCGTTGCTGCGTCGCGTCTGCGCGCGCCGCCCGCGGCATGGCGACCACACCGCCGCCGAGCTGCGCGTGGCCGTGAGTGAGCTGATCGCCGCCATGCCGGTGTACCGCACCTACGCGGAGCCGGGCGCACCGGCGAGCGCTGCCGACGAGGCGCGGGTGCGCTCGGCGGTGAGCGCGCTGCGGGCGCTGCGGCACGACGTGGACGGCGAGCTGCTCGTGATGGTTGCGGACATGGTTGTCGACAACGCGCAGCGCGACGGCGACGACGACGCCACCGAGCTGGTCCTGCGCTTCCAGCAGGTGGCCTCGGCGGTGATGGCCAAGGGGGTCGAGGACACCGCCTTCTACCGCCTGGTGGCGCTCGCCTCGCTGGACGAGGTGGGCGGCGGGCCGCTGCCTTTCAGCGCCTCGGTCGAGGACTTCCACGCCCACAACGCGGTCGTGCAGGAGCGCTGGCCGGAGACGCTGCTGGCCACCACCACCCACGACATCAAGCGCAGCGAGGACGTGCGCGCCCGGCTGGCGCTGCTCTCGGAGATGCCCGAGGAATGGGCTCGCGCAGTTCTGGCCTGGCATGACCGCAACCAGCGTCATTGCCACGGGGAGTGGCCGGACGGGGTCATGGAATACCTGCTCTACCAGACCATGGTCGGCGCCTGGCCGGTGGAGCGCGCGCGCCTGCTCGATTACATGGACAAGGCGTCACGCGAGGCCAAGCAGCACACCTCGTGGATCGACCCCGCGCCGGACTACGACCGCGCGCTGCGCGGCTTCGTCGAAGCGCTCTACGACGACACGGAGTTCATCGCCGAGGTCGACGGCTTCGTGCGGCCGCTGCTGGCGCCGGGGCGGGTCAACGCGCTGGCCACCGCGCTGCTCAAGCTGACGTCCCCCGGCGTCCCCGACGTGTACCAGGGCAGCGAGCTGTGGACGCTCAGCCTGGTCGACCCCGACAACCGCCGCCCGGTCGACTACGAGACGCGCCGCCTTCTGCTGCAGCGGTCGCGCGCCGTGCCGGCGGCCGCGGCGTGGCGCGAGGAGGCGGACAGCGGGCTGCCCAAGCTGCTGCTCACCCGCCGCGCCCTGCTGCTGCGCGAGCGGCAGCCGCGCCTGTTCGGCGCGGAGGGTGCCTACCTGCCGTTGCAGGCGTCGGGCGCCCGGGCCGAGCACGTCATCGCCTTCGCGCGCGGCGCCTCGCCGGGGGCCGTGACGGTGGTGCCGCGCCTGGTGCTCGGCGTGGGCGGCGCCTGGGGCGACACCACGGTGCGCCTGCCCGAGGGCGACTGGTTCGACCAGCTCTGTGGCCGCCGCTTCGCCGGCGACGCGCCGGTCGGCGAGCTGCTGGGCGACTTCCCCGTCGCCCTGCTGGCGCGCGTGCCGTTCGCGGAGCGCTGAGCATGCGCTTCGCCGTCTGGGCGCCCCACGCCGAGCGGGTTGATCTGGCCATCCGTGGCCGCAACCTGCCGATGCGGCGCGGCGAGGGGGGCTGGTTCTCCGTCGAGGACGGCGACGCGGCGCCCGGCGACCGCTACGGGTTCCGCCTCGACGGCGCCGAGCCGCTGCCCGACCCGCGCTCCCCATCGCAGCCGGACGGCGTCCACGGGCTGTCCGAGGTGGTCGACCACGCGGCCTTCGCCTGGACGGACCAGGGGTGGCACGGCGCGCCGCTCAGCGCCGCGGTGATCTACGAGCTGCACACCGGCACGTTCACCCCCGAGGGCAGCTTCGACGCCGTCATCCCGCGGCTGGGCGCGCTGGTCGACCTTGGCGTCACCGCCATCGAGCTGATGCCCGTCGCCGAGTTCCCGGGCGCGCGGGGGTGGGGCTACGACGGCGTCGACCTGTACGCGCCCCACCACGCCTACGGCGGTCCCGCCGGGCTGAAGCGGCTGGTCGACGCGGCGCACGCGCGGGGCCTGGCGGTGATCCTCGACGTGGTCTACAACCACCTCGGCCCGGACGGCAACCACCTCGCCCGCTTCGGCCCGTACTTCACCGAGAAGTACCGGACGCCGTGGGGTGCCGCCCTGAACTACGACGACGCCGGCTCCGACGAGGTGCGCCGCTTCGCGATCGACAACGCGCTGATGTGGCTGCGCGACCACCACGTCGACGGCCTGCGGCTCGACGCGGTGCACGCCATCCTCGACGGCTCCGCGGTGCACCTGCTGGAGCAGCTCGCCGTCGAAGTCGAGGCGCTCCAGGCCGAGCTGGGCCGCACCCTGTGGGTGATCGCCGAGAGCGACCTCAACGACCCGCGCCTGGTGCGCGCCCGCGAGGCGAGCGGGTACGGGCTGGACGCGCAGTGGAGCGACGACTTCCACCACGCCCTGCACGCGGCGCTGACCGGCGAGCGCAACGGCTACTACGCCGACTTCGGACCGCTGAGCGACGTGGCCAGGGCGCTCGCCAACGTTTTTGTCAACGACGGCCGCTACTCGCGGTTCCGCCGCCGCCGCCACGGCCGCCCGGCCACCGGCCTGCCCGGCGACCGCTTCCTCGGCTACCTGCAGAACCACGACCAGGTGGGCAACCGGGCGATGGGGGAGAGGAGCGCGGCACTGATGAGCCCGGGGCGGCTGCGCATCGGCGCGGCGCTGGTGCTGGCCGCTCCGTTCGTGCCGCTGCTCTTCCAGGGTGAGGAGTGGGCGGCGTCGTCGCCCTTCCAGTACTTCACCGACCACCGGGACCCGGCGCTGGGCCGCGCCGTGACCGAGGGGCGGCGCCGCGAGTTCGCCGCCTTCGGCTGGAGCGCCGAGGAGGTGCCCGATCCGCAGGACCCGAGCACCTTCTCGCGCTCGCGTCTCGACTGGAGCGAGCGCGACCGGCCGCCGCACCGCGACATGCTGGAGTGGCACCGCCGCCTCATCGCCCTGCGTCGCGAGCAGGCTGCCCTGAGCGATGCGCGCCTGGAGCGCGTGTCGGCGCGCGCCGACGACGCCGCGGGGTGGCTCCTGCTGCGACGCGGCCCACTTTCTGTGCTGTGCAACGTGAGCGACGGCGCCGTGCGTGTCGAGCTCGGCGCCGCGGTGCCGCGCCAGGTGCTGCTGGCGTCGCACGAAGGCGTCGAGGTCGGCGGCGACGGCATCGCCCTTCCCCCGCAGAGCGTGGTGATCGTCGAGGACCTGCCCGGCGCAACCGGGTGACCGGTCAGTCGATGCCGAGCGGCTGGCCGGCTGCGCCCAGCTCACCGGCGAGCTCGGCTGCGCGTTGCAGCACGGCCAGCCGCTCCTGCTCGTCGCTGGTGGCGGCCGCGCGCCCGGCGAGGTAGGCCGCGAGCGGGGCGAACTGCCTGGCCCCGGCGCCGCGCGCGGTGGCCCCGGCCAGGTCGAGGACCAGGGCGGCCTCGTCGCGGGTCAGCCCGCCGGGAACGTCGAGGCCGGCGGCGAAGCGGTCGAGCCAGGGGTTCACTCAGCGCCTCCTCAGCACGCGCGGATCGCCACCGCGTCATTTTTGTTGACAATACCGAAGTGCTCAGCCCCGTCATCGACGTCTTCCGCCTGCGCCAGTACTTCAACGTGATCACCCGGACGCGCCAGGTCGCCGGCCTGGTCCGCCAGGACGCGTCCTTCTTGAGCGCGGTGCGCCGCGCCCTGGTCACCCTGCCGTTCGAGACGGCCGTCCCCATCGAGACCCAGCCCTTCCCCGAGGCCGGGTCGCACCGTCTCGACCGCGTCCTCGCGGGCCGGCGCTTCGGCCTGGTCGCCACCGGCGGCAGCGGCGCGCTCGCCTCGGTGGTCGGCGTGTGGAAGGCGCTGGAGGAGTCGCACATCACGCCGGACGTGGTGTCGGTGTGCAGCGGCTCCTCGCTGTTCGGCTTCCCCCTGGCGGCGGGCATCCCCGCCGACGAGGTCGCCGAGTTCACCCTCAGCCTGCGCACCGAGGACTACGTCGACGTCAACTGGACCGGGCTGGCCTCCGTCGCCTTCGACGTGGGCCGCGGCTTCGCCGGCATGGTGGTCGGCGACCGCATCGAGCAGACCTACCGCCGCCTGGTCGGCGACATGACCCTGGCCGAGATGCCGACGCCGTGCTACGCGCCGATCTGGAACATCGAGGAGAACCGCCTCGAATACGCGGGGCCGCGCACCCATCCCGACCTGCCCGTGGCGCGGCTGATCCGCGCGGCGATCGCCATTCCGCTGTTCATCGACCCGGTGCGCATCGACGGCCTGCACTGGTGCGACGGGGGGATCGTCGACATCTTCCCGGTGCGCCCGGTGCTGGAGATCGAGGAGCCGTGCGAGGTGGTGCTGGCGGTCAACGGCTTCTACCCGCCCGACTTCGCCGGGGAGAGCGATTACGGGTGGAAGGAGGCGCGGGCATCGGTGCTGCGCATCGCGTCGCAGGTGCGGACGTCGCAGCAGATCGAGCTGGCCAGGACCAATCTTGCGCGGCTGCGGGCGGAGGCCGAGGTGATGATGATCGACCCGGTGCCGTACACGGCGGTGATGGGGGCGGGGTTCTACAAGCACTTCATCGACCGCAGCTCGTGGCCGGATTTCATGCGGGCGGGGAGGGCGGATGCGCTGCACTCGTTGCGGTCGTGGGCGGCGCGGGTTGATGCGGGTGGGGGGGTGGCGCCGGTGCGCGGGGGGAGGGCGCCCGGGAGTTCGGCGCGGAAAGCTGCGGCTCCCGCGGTTGCTGCGGCACCCCGCGCCGCCGGGAAATCGGCACCGCGTCCGGCGAAGGCCGCCGGAGGAACGTCCCCGTCGCGCGGAAAGGGATCCGCGGCAAGCAGGTCCCCGTCGCCCGCGAGGAAATCCGCGGCAAGCAGCTCCCCGTCGCGCGCAAAGAAATCCGCCGCAACAACCTCGGCATCCCCCAATAGGAATTCTCCGTCGCGCAAAGCCACGACATCGCCCCGCCGGAGAACACCGTCTTCGCGCTGACGCCGCGACCCCACCGCCCGCTCGCCGGCGCCCTCGCCGCCACCGCCGCTCTCCTCAGCGCCTGCAGCAGCACCCCCACCCCCACCGCCAGGCACACCCCAAAGCCAACCCCACT
>DATMMX010000050.1:0-16295 GCA_035569495.1 Candidatus Angelobacter sp.
CGGACGGACAGGGCACACTGCGGCAGCGGTCGTCTCGGAGGCGTTGGGGTCGGGGGCCCCCGGCGCCGAGAGCCAGCCGCGATTCGTCCAGTGGACGAATCGACGAGCGTGTCCGCAGAGCAGTGTGCCCTGGCCGGTCGCCTCGACACGCCCGGGGCAGAGCACCGTGCCCTTTCCATCCGCGGCGTTGGTCCAGGCACCACAGCCTCCCGAACATCTGCTCCCCCAGTAGGCACATATTGTGCCGTCCTGCCGCCCCAAACCCAGCATGTTGCGGTTTTGCGTCCGAAAAGCCCTATCCCAACGCGCCACTCACGGCTATACTCGGTGGTCGATGTGACTCGTGCCCGCCGCGTTGCCGCCCTCGATCTCGGCACGACCAAGGTTTGCTGCGCCCTGGCGGACGTCGACGTCTCTGCCGCGGGCGGAATCGAGCTCCGCATCCTCGGCGTCGGCATGGCCGCATCCCGCGGTCTGCGCAAGGGCGCCGTGGTCGACATCGAGCGCGCCGCCGAGGGCGTGGCCGAAGCGGTCGACGCGGCCGAGCGGGTCGCCGGCGTCCCCATCCAGTCCGCTGTGGTCGGCCTGGCGGGCGGCCACATCCAGTCCCAGAACAGCCGCGGCGTGGTCGCCGTCGCTGCCGGAAGGCGCGAGGTCCGCGGCGACGACATCACCCGCGCCGTCGAGGCCGCGCGCGCCGTCAGCATCCCCAGCGACCGCGAGATCCTCCACGTTCTGCCAAGACAATTCACGGTCGACGGCCAGGAGGGCGTGCGCGAGGCCATCGGCATGTCGGGCACACGCCTCGAGGTCGAGACGCACATCGTCACCGGCGCAACCACCGCCATCCAGAACGTCGTCAAGGTGATGCACGAAGCCGGCCTCGACGTCGACGATCTCGTTCTGCAGGTCCTCGCCAGCGCCGAAGCCGTTGTCACCGAAGACGAATTGGAACGCGGCGTGGTGGTCGCCGACATCGGCGGCGGTACGACCGACGTTGCGGTCTTCAGCGGCGGCGCGATCGTGCACACCGCGGTGATCCCCGTCGGCGGCAACCACGTCACCGGCGACCTCGCCGTCGGCCTGCGCTGCGACCTCGACACCGCCGAAACCGTGAAGCGCGCCTACGGACATTCGCTGCAGCTCACGGTTCCGTCGGACGCCACGGTGACGCTGACCCCGATGGGCTACGACGAGCCCGTCAACGTGCCGCAGCGCTACCTCGCCGAGGTGATCGGCCCGAGGGCGCGCGAGATGGCGATGCTGATCGCCGCGGAGATCGAGCGCTCCGGCGCGACGGCGCTGCCCGGCGGTATCGTCGTCACCGGCGGCGGCGCCATGCTGCGCGGCTTTGCCGAGATGTGCCAGCAGGTCACCGATCTTCCCGTGCGCGCGGCGGCGCCGACAGGAACCATCGGCATGGACGACGAGCTGCACGGACCGCACTGCGCCACTGTCGTCGGTCTGCTGCGCTGGGCGGCGCGCACGCGGACGCGCATGCCGGTGCGGTCGAACGGACACAACGGCAACGGTCACGACGGTGTCAGCGAGCGTTTCAGCAGGTGGCTACGTGAACTTTTCTGACCGCATGAGGATGTACGGCGTGGCCAGCCAGTCGGCGGCGCGCGCTGGATACGACTCTCCCCGTCCCCGGCAACGACAGCGTCAGGAGGCGCCCATGATGGAGCTGGACCGAACCCTGGAAGGCAATGCCCGCATCAAGGTGGTGGGCGTCGGTGGCGGAGGCAGCAACGCCGTCAACCGGATGATCCGCAGCAAGCTCAAGGGCGTTGAGTTCGTCGCCATCAACACCGACCTGCAGGCGCTCAACCACAGCGAGGCGCAGGTCAAGATGCACGTCGGCCGCAAGCTGACGCGCGGTCTCGGTGCCGGCGGCAACCCCACCGTTGGCGCGGATGCAGCCGAGGAGTCGCGTGAGGAGCTGAGCAAGCTGCTGCACGACTGCGACATGGTGTTCGTCACCGCCGGCATGGGCGGCGGCACCGGCACCGGCGCGGCGCCGATCGTCGCCGAGATCGCCAAGCAGCAGGGCGCGCTGACCATCGGCGTGGTCACCAAGCCGTTCCGCTTCGAGGGTGTCAAGCGGCAGAAGTCGGCGGAGGACGGCATCGTCGCCCTGCAGCAGCGCGTCGACACCCTGATCACCATCCCCAACGAGCGCCTGATGGCGGTGGTCGACAAGAAGACCCCGATCACTGACGCCTTCAAGATCGCCGACGACGTGCTGCGCCAGGGTGTCCAGGGCATCTCCGACCTGATCGTCTTCCCCGGCCTGATCAACCTCGACTTCGCCGACGTCAAGGCGATCATGAGCGGCCAGGGCGCGGCGCTGATGGGCATCGGCTTCGGCTCCGGCGACACCCGCGCCGCCGACGCCGCCCGCGACGCCGTGGCATCGCCACTGCTGGAGACCACCATCGCCGGCGCCAAGGGCATCCTGCTCAACATCACCGGCGGCCCCGACCTGACCCTGCACGAGGTCAACGAGGCGGCGCAGATGGTCGCCGAGTCGGCCGACCCCGAGGCGCAGATCATCTTCGGCACGGTCATCGACGAGCGGCTCCAGGGCGAGGTCAAGGTGACCGTGATCGCCACCGGCTTCACCGGCATGATCGACGTGCACGGCACGGTGTCCTACGAGCCCGTGGTCCGTCCCATGCAGGAGCGGGTGCCGTCGTACTCCACCCTGCGCGCCGACGACCTCGACATCCCCGCCTTCCTGCGGGATCGCCGCTGACAACCTCGCGGCCGCGGGCCGCGCCGCCGTCCGGTGATGGCGCGGCCGCGGTCGCGGCGGGCCGCCCGCCTCTCCCATGAAGTGTCCCTACTGCAACCACCTCGACAGCAAGGTCGTCGACTCTCGCGACACCGAGACCGGCGCGATCCGCCGTCGCCGTGAGTGCCTGAACTGCCGCAAGCGGTTCACCACCTACGAGCGCGTCGAGACGGTGCCCCTGCTGGTGGTCAAGAAGGACGGCCGGCGTGAGGAGTTCAGCCGCGACAAGCTGGTCAACGGCCTGCTGATGGCGTCGAAGAAGCGCGACGTCGAGCGCGCCGCGATCGAGCAGCTGGTCGACGACGTGGAGAACTCGCTGCGCTCCCGCGGCGTCGCCGAGGTTCCCTCGCGCGCCGTCGGCGAGGAGGTGATGGCCCGCTTGCGCGACGTGGACGAGATCGCCTACATCCGCTTCGCCTCCGTCTACCGGCAGTTTCGCGACGTCAACGACGTGCGTGGCGTCATGGAGGAGCTGCTCTCCCACCCCCCCGGCACCCGCCAGCCGGCCGCCCGCCGCCCCGCCCGCACCCGCCCCGGCCGCCCCGAGGAGGAGCTCCCGCTCAACCTCGGGAAGTAGGCGAAGAAAGCGCCCGAAAACCCACGAAACGGCGCTGGCGCGCCGAAGTTCGCGTCGTGTACTGTCCAGGGCACACGTTGGAAGGGAGGCGGCCGATCACCGGTCGCCCGTTGTTGGGGCGGAGGTTCGCCGTGGAGAGCTCGCACAGCCGGACAAGGGTTCAGGGCGCCCGCAGGCGCACCCGGCGGGTGGCGCTGGCCGCGCTCCTGCTCATCCCCGCCGCCGCCATCCCCGGCCTGCGCCAGGCCCACGCCGACGACGGCTGCGTCACCAAGCAGGGCCCGGTGGGCGCGCCCTTCCAGGACTGCGCCATGGGCAACGCCCTGAACATCGTGCCGCCGGGCAGCAGCGGGCTCTACAACGCCGCCGACTTCGCCAGGTTCGAGGCCGGACTCGGCCCGGCGCCGCACACCCAGGACCAGCGCTCGATGTACGCCGACCTGATCAAGCAGGCCCCCAACGTCACCGGCGCCCAGCTGCTCAACTACTACAAGGACGCGAGCTTCTACGGCTCGGTCCAGCCCGGCGACAGGGTGGAGACCGTCCCGCTGCACTCCGGCACGGTGATCGTCCGCGACGCCCAGTTCGGCGTCCCCCACGTCTTCGGCAACACCCGCTACGACACCGAGTTCGGCAGCGGCTACGCCTCCGCCGAGGACCGCCTCTTCATGATGGACGTTCTCCGCCACTACGGCCGCGGCCAGCTCAGCTCCTTCCTCGGCCCCTCGCCGTCAACCCTGGCCATGGATTGCGGCATCGCCCGCGTCGCCGGCTACGACGAGGCCGAGCTGCAGCAGCAGGTCGACCTGCTCCCGCAGCGCTACACCAAGCCGCTCACCATCGAGGGGCACCGCACCACCGAGGGCGCCCAGGTGGTCGCCGACGGCACCGCCTACGCCGACGGCGTCAACGCCTACATCCAGGCGGCGCTGGCCGACCCCGCGCTGCTGCCCGCCGAGTACCCCGCGCTGCAGATCGCACCGGCGCCGTGGAACGTGCGCGACATCGTCGCCACCGCCACGCTGGTGCAGGCCATCTTCGCCGTCGGCGGCGGCGACGAGGTCAACAGCGCGCTGCTCTACCAGTCGCTGACCGGCCGCTACGGGGCCACCCAGGGTGCGGCGATCTGGCACGACCTGCGCTCCCAGAACGACCCCGAGGCGCAGACCACGCTGACCACGCCGTTCAGCTACGAGCAGGTTCCGGCCACGGTCGACCCGAACTCGAGGGCCATGCCGCTGGCCCCGTCCACCACCACCATGTGCAACGGCGGCCCGCTGCCGGCGCACACCACCGGCCTCGGCCAGATCGTCGCCGGCCCGGTGACCGTCGACCTCAGCTCACTGCTGCCGACGAGCAGGCCACGGGCCAGCAACGAATTGATCGTCACCGCCGCGCACAGCGCCACCGGGCACCCCATCGCCGTGTTCGGCCCGCAGACCGCCTACTTCGCGCCGGAGATCCTCCACGAGGTCGACCTGCACGGCCCCGGCCTGCAGTCGCGCGGCGTCGCCTTCCCGGGCACCGAGGTGTTCGTCGAGCTGGGTCGTGGCGTCGATTACGCCTGGAGCGCGACCAGTGCCGGCGCCGACATCATCGACCAGCGCCTGGAAAAGCTCTGCAACACCGATGGCTCCGCGCCGACCATGCAGAGCACCGCGTACGTCTACAACGGCGTCTGCACGCCGATGTACGAGCGCACCGACCGCCAGGTCGCCAAACCCACCGCCAGCGGGGCCAACCCGCCCGCGGTGGTCACCATCCAGATCGAGCGCACCGTGCACGGCCCGGTCGCCGGCCGCACCACCGCAACAGACCCCAGCACGGGGCAGGCGATTCCCGTTGCCGTGTCGATCCAGCGCTCCACCTGGGGCGACGAGCTGGGCGCGGCGCCCGCCTTCCTGGAGTGGAACGACCCCGACATCATCCACGGCCCCACCGACTTCCAGCGCGCCGCCGGCGAGGAGACGGGAACCTTCAACTGGACCTACGTCGACACCAACCACGCCGCCTACTACCAGAGCGCCAAGCTGCCCATCCGCAACCCCAACGTCGACCCCAACTTCCCGGTGTGGGGCACGGGGCAGTGGGAGTGGCAGGGCTTCGTCCCCGGCGACCTGTCCGGCGCCGACGTGCACCCGCGGGCCATCGACCCCGCCAGCGGCTACCTGACCAACTGGAACAACAAGCCCGCGCCCGGGTTCTCCGCCGCCGACGGCCAGTACGCCTACGGTCCGGTCTACCGGGTGCAGTCGCTCACCGACCGGGTGAGGGCGATCATCAGCACCCGCAACGCGACTCCCGCGGACGTGGTCAACGCCATGGAGGACGGCGGCTCGGTCGACCTCGACGGCGCGCAGCTCGTCCCCCAGGTCGCCGCGGTGCTGAGTGGCACGACGCTGACCGCGCAGCAGTCGCAGGCGCTGTCGATCCTGCAGCAGTGGGTCAACGATCCCGCGTGGAGCGGCAGCGTCCCCGGTGCGCATCGCCGCGACCGCAGCGGCAGCGGCGGCTACGAGCAGGGCAACGCGGTGGCGATCATGGACGCGCTCTACCCGCGCCTCGCCCACGCCGTGTTCGACCCGTGGCTCGACGGCGGACAGTTCGCCAGGCTGGCCGGGATCAACCCGCTCAACAACCCGCCCGGACCGCTCGGCTCCGCGTATGACGGCGGCTGGGAGGGCTACCTGCAGCGCGCGCTGCGCCAGGCGGTCAACCCGGCCATCGCCAACGGG
The DNA here is from genome assembly GCA_035569495.1 of Candidatus Angelobacter sp. Classification (GTDB taxonomy): domain Bacteria; phylum Chloroflexota; class Dormibacteria; order Aeolococcales; family Aeolococcaceae; genus DASRDZ01. The sequence goes on from DATMMX010000050.1 coordinate 6,110, forward strand.
TACTCGCAGAACTACTGCGGCAGCGGCTCGCTCGGTGCGTGCCAGGCGGCGGTGCAGACAGCGCTGCAGGGCGCGCTCGACCAGCTCACCACCGCGTACGGCAGCGGCGATCCGGCCGCGTGGACGTGCAGCCGGGGCAACGGCGGGAGCGGCCAGTGCAACCCCGCGCGCGACGACATCCAGTTCAGCGCCGTGGGTGTCGGCACCGTGCCGGGCATGCCGTGGGTGAACCGGCCGACGTTCCAGCAGGTGGTCTCCTACCAGTCGCAGCGCGGGGAGTGATTGTCCGGCGGGCGAGAGCCCGCCGGGTAGACTTGCCCCGACGTGGCCGGATCGGCAATGCAGGGCACCAGCACGCAGCTCGCTGAGCGGCTCAGCGCGGTCCGTTCGCGCATCGCGAACGCCGCCGAGCGCGCCGGTCGCGACCCGCGCACCGTGCTGCTGGTCGCCGCCACCAAGACCATCGAGCCCGCGCGAGTCGAGGAGCTGATCGCCCTGGGCGTACGCGACCTGGGCGAGAACCGCGTCCAGGAGGCCGCCGCCAAGGCCGCCGCGCTGCCCGACCCGAGCCTGCGCTGGCACCTCATCGGCCACCTGCAGACCAACAAGGCCAATCGCGCCGCCCCGCTCTTCGACGTCGTCCACTCCATCGACAGCGGGCGGGTCGCCGAGGCGCTGGGCAGTCGACGTCCCGAGGAGATGGCCCCGCTCGAGGTGCTGGTCGAGGCCGAGCTGACCGGCATCCCCGGCCACACCGGCATCCCGCCCCAGCAGCTCGAGGACGCCGTGCGCACCATCCTGGCCCAGCCCCGCCTGCGCCTGCGCGGCCTGATGACCATGGCCCCGCCGGTCGACGACCCGGCCGCGGCCCGCCCCACCTTCGCCCGCCTGCGCACCCTGCGCGACGAGCTCCAGCAACGCCTCGGCGTCGCGCTGCCCGAGCTGAGCATGGGCATGAGCAGCGACTACGAGGCGGCGGTGGAGGAGGGGGCGACCATCGTCCGCCTCGGCCGGGCCCTGTTCGGCGAGCGTCCACCCCGGACCTGACCGGGGCGGCTCGGGGGCGCTCGTATACTCGCCTCCCACATGCCCCGCTATTCCCCCGTCAGCAGCCGCGCCGGCTTCGCCGAGAACGAGGCCAGGGTCCTCGAGTTCTGGCGCGAGGCCGACGTCTTCGCGCGCAGCCTCGCCCAGCGCGAGGGCGCGCCGCCGTACGTCTTCTACGAGGGGCCGCCCACCGCCAACGGCAGGCCCGGCATCCACCACGTCCTGGCCCGCGCCTTCAAGGACCTCTTCCCCCGCTACAAGCAGATGCAGGGCTTCCAGGTCACCCGCAAGGCGGGCTGGGACACCCACGGCCTGCCCGTCGAGCTGGAGATCGAGAAGAAGCTGAAGATCAGCGGCAAGCGGCAGATCGAGGAGTTCGGCGTCGCCGAGTTCAACCGGCTGTGCCGCGAGTCGGTGCACGACTACATCGACGACTGGGAGCGCATGACCGAGCGCCTCGGCTTCTGGCTCGACATGCAACACCCCTACCGCACCTACGACTCGACGTACATCGAGTCGGTGTGGTGGAGCCTCAAGCAGATCTTCGACCGCGGCCTGCTCTACCAGGACTACAAGGTCACGCCCTACTGCCCGCGCTGCCAGACCTCGCTCAGCTCCCACGAATTGAGCCAGGGCTACCGCGACGACACCCCCGACCCCAGCGTTTATGTCAAGTTCCGCCTCAACGACGGGGACGGCGAGACCTCGCTGCTGGCCTGGACTACGACGCCGTGGACGCTGCCCGGCAACGTCGCCCTGGCCGTGCATCCCGGCGAGCGCTACACCAAGGTGCGCCAGGGCGGCGAGATGCTGATCCTCGCCGAGGCCCGCCTCGACAGCGTGCTGCGCGGCGACTACGAGGTGGTCGAGACCATGCTCGGCGCGGACCTGGTCGACCTCACCTACCAGCCGCTGTTCACCGACATGCTCCCCGACGGGCTCGCCTTCGTGGTGCTCGACGCACCGGAATTGGTGAGCATGAGCGAGGGCACCGGCGTGGTGCACACCGCGGCCGCGTACGGCGAGGCCGACCTGGAGCTCTGCCGCCGCAAGGGCGTGGCGGTGCGCCACGTCGTCGGTCTCGACGGCCGCTTCCTCTCCGGGCAGAAGCGCTACCACGGCCTCTTCGTCAAGGACGCCGACAAGCAGATCGTCGCCGACCTGGGCGAGGCCGGCAACCTCTACCGCAGCGAGACCATCAAGCACAGCTACCCCTTCTGCTGGCGCTGCGAGACGCCGCTGCTCTACTACGCGCTGACCTCGTGGTTCATCCGCACCACCGCGTACAAGCAGCAGCTCATCGAGAACAACCGCAGCGTCGCCTGGCAGCCCGCCCACATCCGCGACGGCCGCATGGGCGACTGGCTGGAGAACCTGGTCGACTGGAACCTCTCGCGCAGCCGCTACTGGGGCACGCCGCTGCCCATCTGGGTCTGCGACGCGCCCGACTGCGGCGAGCAGCGCTGCGTCGGCAGTGCCAACGAGATCGGCCTGACCACCGACGACGACCTGCACAAGCCGCACATCGACGACGTGGTGCTGACCTGCGAGAAGTGCGGCGCCAGCATGCACCGCGTCCCCGACGTGATCGACTGCTGGTACGACAGCGGCGCCATGCCCTACGCGCAGTGGCACTACCCGTTCGAGAACAAGGAGTGGTTCGAGGAGCGCCACCCCGCCGACTTCATCTGCGAGGCCATCGACCAGACCCGCGGCTGGTTCTTCTCGCTGCTCGCCGAGTCGACGCTGCTCTTCGACGAGCCCGCCTACCGCAACGTGATCTGCCTCGGCCACGTCGTCGACAAGAGCGGCAAGAAGATGTCGAAGTCGCGCGGCAACATCCTCGAGCCCACCGCCGTCTTCGACCAGTTCGGCGCCGACGCGGTGCGCTGGTACTTCTTCACCAGCGTCAGCGCGGGCGCCGAGTACCGGGTGAGCATGGACGCCATCCAGGACGTGGTGCGCCGCTTCCTGCTGACGCTGTGGAACACCTACTCGTTCTTCGTCACCTACGCCTCGATCGACGACTGGGATCCCCAGAGCCCCGACGCGCCCGCCGTCGCCGACCGTCCCAGCCTCGACCGCTGGGTGCTGGCCCGCCTTGCGGGAACGCTCGACGCGGTCGCCGAGGCCCTCGACACCTACGACGCCACCGACGCCTGCCGCGAGATCGAGGCCCTGGTCGAGGACGTCAGCAAGTGGTACGTGCGCCGCTCCCGCCGCCGCTTCTGGAAGGGCGACGGCGCCGGCCAGGGCTGGGACGACGACAAGCGCAGCGCCTACGCCACGCTGCACACCGTGCTGCACAGCACCTCGCGGCTGATCGCCCCGTTCATGCCATTCCTGGCAGAAAGGATGTACCGCAACCTCAGCGGCTTCGAGGGCGACACGCCGCCGGACGGCGTGCCGGAGTCGGTGCACCTGACCAGCTTCCCCCAGGCCACCGACGAGATGCGCGACCCCGAGCTGCTGCTGCAGATGGCCCGCCTGCGCCGCCTGGTGGAGAACGGGCTCGCCGCCCGCGAGCAGGCCGGCGCCAAGGTGCGCCAGCCGCTGCGCGCCGCCACCGTGCGCGGCGCCGCCTTCGACGCCGAGCTGGAGTCGATCTTCGCCGACGAGCTCAACGTCAAGTCGGTCGAGTACGAGCCCAGGCAGGGACAGTTCGAGGACGTGGTGCTCGACACCACCATCACCGACGAGCTGCTCCTCGAAGGCCTGGCCCGCGAGGTCTCCCGCGCCGTCAACGAGCTGCGCAGGAAGGCGGCGCTCAACGTCGAGGACCGCATCCTGCTCCACGTCGACGGCGAGGGCGACCCGCTGCGCGCCGTGCGGGCGCACGAGGAGCGGCTGCGTGGTGACACCCTGGCGGTGGGCATCGAGTACGGCCCGATCCCCGACGGCGCGACGCAGTCGGAGGCCAGGGTCGGCGCCGGCCGCGTCCACCTGGGAGTGCAGAGGGCCGAGCGCTGAGCGCTCCGCACCCCGGCTCGCGCTCGCGCAACATGGCCGTCCTGCTGGGGACGGCGATCGCCGTCTTCGGCCTGGACCACCTCAGCAAGTGGCTGGTGACGCAGCACCTCGCCCTCGGCGAGCAGTGGCCGTCGAGCGGTCCGGTGACCATCCACCTGATCCACAACAGGGGCGCCGCCTTCGGGCTCTTCCCCGAGCTGCAGACGGTGTTCCTCGGCGTCGCGGCCGTGGTCAGCCTCTACATCCTCTTTGCCGGACCTCGCTTCGCCCAGGGCCTGGCGGCGCAGATCACGCTCGGCGCCATCCTCGGCGGCGCGGTGGCCAACGCCGTCGACCGCTTCGTCCAGGGCTACGTGGTCGACTTCGTCGACCTGCAGCGCTGGCCGGTCTTCAACCTCGCCGATTCCTGCATCGTGGTCGGCATCGTCGTCGCCGTGTTCACCCTGGGCACGCGCCAGCCGGCGCACGGCAGCACGGCGTGACCGCGGCCTCCGCCGAAGCCGTGCCGCAGCGCCTCGACCTGTGGCTGGCGTCGCATCGCGACATCACGCGCTCCGCCGCGCAGACGCTGATCGACGCGCATCTCGTCACCGTCAACGGCCGTCCCGGCCGCGCGGGGCAGCGCGTCAGCGACAGCGACGACGTGCACGTCGCCGACGCCCCGCCGCGCCCGGCGCCTGCCACCGCAAGCGATGCAGAGGACAGCGGCCCGCGCGTCGAGCTGCAGGTGGTGTACGAGGACGAGTGGCTAGCGGTGATCGACAAGCCCGCGGGCCTGGTCGTCCACCCCGCGCCCGGGCATCCGCACGGCACCGTCGCCGACGCGCTGCGCCAGCGCGGCGACGTGTGGTCCCTGATCGGCGGCGACGACCGCGCCGGCATCGTCCACCGCCTCGACCGCTACACCAGCGGCCTGATGGTCGTCGCCAAGACCGAGCAGGCGCACCGCGCCCTGGCCGCGCAGCTCGCCGACCGGACGCTGGGCCGCAACTACTGGGCGCTGGTGTGGGGCGGCGTCAACGAGGACACCGGCCGCGTCGACGCGCCGATCGGCCGCGACCCGCGCGACCGCAAGCGCATGGCGGTGGTCGACAACGGGCGCAGCGCGGTCACCGACTTCCAGGTGGTCGAGCGCTGGCCGCAGGCCACGGTGCTCGACGTGTCGCTGCAGACCGGACGCACTCACCAGATCCGCGTCCACCTCGCCTACATCGGCCGCGCCATCGTCGGCGACCCGGTGTACGGACGCCGCCACGACACCTACGCGGGCCGTCCCGCGCTGCACGCGCGCGCACTGCACTTCGTCCATCCCGCCGACGGCACCACGCGCGACCACGAGGCGCCGCTCCCCGACGACCTGCGGGTGCTCCTCGACCGCGCCCGCGCCGGCGCCCTGCAGACGTGAGCGCAGCGGTGAGGCCGGGACGGCTGGTCGTCGTCAGCGGGCCGAGCGGCGTCGGCAAGGACACCGTGCTGCGCGCCCTCTTCGCCCTGAACCCCGAGCTGCGCTACAGCGTGTCGTACACGACCCGCGCGCCCCGGCCCGGCGAGGTCGACGGCACCTCCTACTCGTTCGTCGACGAGCCCGCATTCCTGGCCATGGTCGAACGCGGCGAGTTCCTGGAGTGGGCCCGGGTGCACGGCAACCTCTACGGCACCTCGCTGGCCCGCGTCCGCGAGTGCCTGGCGCGCGGCGAGGACGTGGTGCTGAAGATCGACGTGCAGGGCGCCGCCCAGCTCCGCGGCCGCGTCCCCGAGGCGATCTTCATCTTCCTGCTGCCGCCGTCCGCCGAGGCGCTGCGCCAGCGCCTGCAGGCTCGCGACACCGAGGACGAGGAGTCGCTGGCGGTGCGCGAGGCCGACGCCCAGCGCGAGCTCGCCGAGGCGGAGCGCTACGATCACCAGGTTGTGAACGACCAGGTGGAGCGGGCGGCGGGCGAGATCCTCGACATCGTTGCCGCCAGCCGTGGCGAGAACGTGGGCCGCGCCTGATGAGCGATGTCGCCGCCACGCGGCTGCCGCTGGCGGGGCGCCGCGTCGCCGTCCACGTTGCCGGCAGCATCGCCGCCTTCAAAGCCGCCGAGGTGGTCACTTTGCTGCGCAAGCGCGGCGCCGAGGTGCGCGTGGCCATGACCGCGGGGGCGCAGCACTTCGTCACCCCGCTCACCTTCCACAGCCTCAGCGGCCATCCCGTTGCCACCACGGTGTGGGACGCGGCCGGCGCCGAGAACGGCATGGAGCACCTCGCCCTGTCGGCGTGGTGCGAGCTGCAGGTGGCAGTTGCGGCCACGGCTGACCTGATCGCCAAGCTCGCCCTGGGCCTGGCCGACGACGCGGTCACCACCGCCGCGCTGGCCTGCCGCGCGCCCCTGCTGATCGCCCCCGCCATGGAGACGGCGATGTGGGAGCACCCCGCCACCCAGGCCAACGTCGCCACCCTGCGCCGGCGCGGCGCGCACATCCTCGGGCCGGCGACCGGACGCCTGGCCAGCGGCCGCGAGGGCGCGGGACGCATGGTCGAGCCGGAGGAGATCGTCTCGGCCGTCGAAGCGTCTCTGCCGCGCGCAGCGGCGGCAGCATCCCCCTGGCTGCACGGCAAACACGTGGTCATCACCAGCGGCGGCACGCGCGAGCCGATCGACCCGGTGCGCTACATCGGCAACCGCAGCAGCGGCAAGATGGGTCTGGCCCTGGCCCGCGAGGCGATCCGCCTCGGCGCGCGCGTCACCCTGATCACCAGCGCGCTCGCCCCTGCGGCGCGTCCCAACCTCGACGTCATCGAGGTGGAGACCGCCGCGCAGATGATGGCCGCGGTGCGCGCCGCCGTCCCCTCGGCCGACGTGCTGATCATGGCCGCCGCCGTCGCCGACTACCGCCCCGCCGAGGTCGCCCCGCGCAAGCTCAAGAAGGGCCCGGACGCGATGAACCTGGCCCTGGTGCCCACCGTCGACATCCTGCGCACCCTGCGCGAGGAGCGCGAGCCCCACGGCAGCCTGATCGTGGTCGGCTTCGCCGCCGAAACCGACGACCTGCTCGCCAACGCACAGCACAAGCTGGCGGAGAAGGGCCTCGACCTCGTCGTCGCCAACGACGTCAGCGGCAGCGAGGTGGGCATGGGCGCCGACGACAACGCGGTCACCATCATCGCCCGGAGCGGGGTCGTCGCCGAGGTGGAGCGCGCGCCCAAGCCCGAGGTGGCGCGCGCGGTCTTCGACGCCATCCGCGCCGTGGCCCAGGTTTCGGACTGACGCGGCCGAAACTCGCGGAGCTGCCCGCCGAGATGCCGCCCATCCTGCCCTACGCCGCCGTCGTCCCCGACACGCGCTCGATCCTGCCCAGGGACGTCTTCACCTACACCGTCCCCGACGACTTGGACGCCCTCGCCATCCCCGGTGCGCGCGTGGAGGTGCCGTTCGGCGCGCGCACCGTCACCGGCTATGTCGTCGAGCGCACCACCGGGTCCGACTTCGAGGCACCGCGCGCCCTCATGCGCGTGCTCGACGAGGCGCCGCTGCTCGACGAGAACCAGGTGCGCATCGCGCTGTGGATCGCCGCGCGCTACGTCGCGCCGCTCGGCGAGGTGATCAAGGCGATGCTGCCCAGCGGGGTGCGCAGCGCCAAGCCGGGCGGGCGCAAGCGCGGCCCGCGCACCACGTCGCGCGGCGTCGCGGCGATCGACGAGGCTGCGCACACCGAGGCGCCACCCCTCACCGGCGCGCAGCAGGCCGCCGCCGCGCCGCTGCTGCAGGCGGTCGACGCCCACACCCACATCCGCCTGCTGCTCCACGGCGTCACCGGCAGCGGCAAGACCGAGGTCTACCTCGCCGCCATCAGCCGGGCCCTGGAGCACGGTCGCGGCGTCATCGTGCTGGTCCCCGAGATCTCGCTGACGCCGCAGACCGTGGCCCGTTTCGCGGGGCGCTTCCCCGGCCGCGTCGCCCTGGTGCACTCCGGGCTCACCGACGCCGAGCGCGCCGCCCAGTGGCGCCGCATCCGCGAGGGCGAGGCCGACGTGGTGGTCGGCTCGCGCAGCGCCGTCTTCGCCCCACTGCGTGCCCCCGGCGTGATCGTCGTCGACGAGGAGGACGCGGGCGCGTACAAGCAGGACCGCGTCCCGCGCTACAACGCCGTCGACGTCGCCCTCGAATTGGGACGGCTGCACGGCATCCCGGTGGTGCTGGGCAGCGCCACGCCGCGCGTCGAGACCTTCTTCCATGCGAAGACCGGCGCCATGGAGTATGCGGAGCTGCCCGAGCGCATCGCCGGGCGCGCCCTGCCGCCCATCGAGGTGGTCGACCTGCGCGAGGAGCTGCAGGCCGGGAATCGGTCACCGCTGTCACAAACTCTGGAGCGTGCGCTGCGCGAGACCCACGCCAACCCCGAGGCGCAGTCGATCCTCTTCCTCAACCGCCGCGGCAGCGCCACGGTGGTGGTCTGCCGCACCTGCGGCGCGGTGCTGACCTGCCCCAACTGCAGCGTCAGCATGGTCTACCACCAGGGACGGGCGCGCTGCGACTGCCACTACTGCGGCGCGGTCGCCGCGGTGCCGATGACCTGTCCCGAGTGCCACTCGCCGAGCATCCGCGGCCTGGGCATGGGCACCGAGAAGCTCGAACACGAGGTCCGGCAGCTCTTCCCCAAGCTGCGATTGCTGCGCATGGATCGCGACACGGTCAGCCACCGCGACGCCTACTACGACATCTACGAGAAGTTCCGCAACCACGAGGCCGACTGCCTGATCGGCACCCAGATGGTGGCCAAGGGCTGGGACCTGGCCGGCGTCCGCCTGGTGGGCATCGTCAACGCCGACACCGCGCTGCACTTCCCCGACTACCGCAGCGGCGAGATCACCTTCTCGCTGCTCACCCAGGTGGCCGGCCGCGCCGGTCGCGGCGACGAGCCCGCCCGGGTCGTGCTGCAGACGTACAGCCCCGAGCACTACGCGGTGCGCCGCGCCGTCACCCACGACTACCTCGAGTTCGCGCGCGACGAGATCCGCATCCGCCGCGCCCTGCACTTCCCGCCGTATTCGCGACTCGTCGTGTGCACCGTCTCGCACCGTGACGATCTCAAGGCGGAGGCGGAGGCCGGGCGAGTGGCCGAGAAGGTGTCGGGTATACTCGAAAGTGGTGACGGCCTCGACGTCCTGGGTCCGGCACCCGCCTTCCTCCACCGGCTGCGCGGCGAGTATCGCTGGCAGGTCACCGTCCGGGGCGGCGCGATCGAAGGGACGTTCCCTCACCTTCCCAGGGGTCGGGGCTGGAGCATCGACGTCGACCCCGCCCCCTGAAGGCTCGGATCTCCCCAGTGGCACTACTCGAAATCCTCACCCGCGACAACCCCCGGTTGCGGATCAAGGCGAACCGCGTCCCCAAGGTGGACGACGGCGTGCGCAAGCTCATGGACGACATGGTCGAGACCATGGTCGCCGCCAACGGTGTCGGCCTCGCCGCCACCCAGGTCGGCGTCTCCCTCCGGGTCATCGTCCTCAAGGTGGACAACCAGCTCTACCAACTCGCCAATCCGGAGCTGATCCGCGCCTCCGGCGAGCAGATCGGCTACGAGGGCTGCCTGAGCGTCCCCGGCTACATCGGTGAGGTCGCCCGCGCTCAGCGCGTCGTCGTCCGTGCCCTGAACCGCCACGGCAAGGAGGTCCGCATCAAGGGCGAAGATCTCCTGGCCCGCGCCCTGCAGCACGAGATCGACCACCTCGACGGCGTGCTCTTCGTCGACAAGCTGACCTCCATCGACACCCTGAAGGAAGTCGAGGTTGGCAGCGAAGAGGAGGAGGCGGCCGCGGTCGCCGTCTAGGGAATCCGGGGCGATGTTCTGAGGGCGGCGGGTGGACAGGGCCCGACGGGCGCGCGTGCATCCGTGAGAATCACCCGGTGAGACTCGCCTTTCTCGGCACCGCCGCTTTTGCCGTGCCCTCGCTCCTCGCCTGCGCCGACGCCGCCTACGACATCGCCGCCGTCATCACCCAGCCCGAGCGCACCGGCAGCCGCGGCCGCCCCGCCCCGCGCCCCGTCGCCGACGCTGCCCGCGACCTCGGCCTCGACGTCTGGCAGCCGGAGAAGATCCGCGGCCCCGCGGAGGTCGACCGCCTCGTCGCCCTGGACCTCGACGCCCTGGTCGTCGCCGCGTACGGCCAGATCCTCCCCAGCGCTCT
>DATMMX010000051.1:0-152359 GCA_035569495.1 Candidatus Angelobacter sp.
GCGCCGCCCTTGTGGATCTGCCAGTGCATGCCCAGGGTCCGGTCGTCGTACTCCTGCAGGCGATACATGCCCACGTTGCGGACACCGCTGACCGGATCTCGGGTGATCACCAGCGGCAGGGTGATGTAGCGCCCGCCATCCTCTGGCCAGCACTTCAAGATCGGCAGCTCCGACAGGCGCACCGCCTCGCCGGTGACCACGACCTCCTGCGCTGGCGCCTTCTCGACGCGATGCGGCATGGCGCGCGCCGCCTCCAGCCCCAGCCGCAGCCGGTCCATCACCGCCCGCACCCCGCGCGGCAGCGAGGGCGACAGCAGCGCGCCGAGCCGCTCCCCCACCGCGTCGAGCGACGGTGCGCCCAATGCCAGGGCCATCCGCGACGCGCTGCCGAAGAGGTTGGTGGCAACCGGGATGTCGTGCCCGCGCACGTTCTCGAAGAGCAGCGCGACATTCGACCCGGCGGGCCCCTTCGACACCCGGTCGGTGATCTCGGTGATCTCCAATTCGGCGCTCACCGGCACGCGCACCCGGCGCAGCTCGCCGCGCGACTCCAGCATGGCGACGAACTCGCCCATGCTCGCCGGTGCCCGCAGCTCCGGCGCCGCCGCCGTCCGCGCCGCGCGCGTGCGCACTGCCACCGCAGTGACCTACAAGAAGCGGCGCATCAGAGCTGCCGCTCCACCACGTAGTCGCACACCTTCTCCAGCACGGCGCGCGGCTGCGACGGCGGGAACACCTCGAGCTCGGCGCTGGCGCGGTCGGCGAACTCGTGGGCGTGCTTCTCGGCGCGCTGCACCGCGGTCGACTCGCGCACCAGTGAGACCACCTCGTCGTAGTCCTGCTCGCGCATCGGGTCGTGGGCCAGCAGGGCGCGCAGCCGCGGCTCCACCGCGGGGTCGCGCAGCGCGTACATCAGGGGGAGGGTGATCGTCCCCTGGCGCAGGTCGGCGCCCACGGGCTTGCCGATCTGCTCGGAGGAGGCGGTGTAGTCGAGCACGTCGTCAGCGATCTGGAAGGCCATGCCGAGGTGGTGGCCGAAGCGCTCCAGGGCGTTGGCACGCTGCTCGTCGAGGCGGGCGATGATGCCGCCGCAGTGGCACGACGCCGACAGCAGCGCCGCCGTCTTGCGCTCGATCTTGCGGTAGTAGTCGTCGACCGACTGGTCGTAATCGCGACGGCTGGTGAGCTGGAGCAGCTCGCCCATGCAGATGGTCATCACCGCGCGCGAGATGATCACGTCGATGATGGGCATGCCGATGGCGGCGGTGAGGTTGGCGCCCTTGGCGAAGTAGTAGTCGCCGACGATGATCGCCGGGTTGACGCCGAGCAGGGCGTGGATGGTGGCCATGCCGCGGCGGGTCTCGGCGTCGTCGATGAGGTCGTCGTGGACCAGCGTCGCGGTGTGGATGAACTCGATGCCCATGGCCGCGTTGTAGAGGTGGTCGGGGTCGGACTCGCCCAGCCTGGCACTGAGGATCACCAGCGCGGGACGCAGCCGCTTGCCGCCGGCGCGGACGATGTGGTTCATCGCCGCGCTCATCGGGCCGAGGTCGTCGGCCACGGTTGCAGCCAGGCGTGTCTCGAACTCGCGGAGCTCGGCGGCGATGGGTTCGAGCAGGTTCTCGGTCTGCGCGTCGGTGCTCACGCCAGCCTCCTCGCCGGGACGGCGCGCGCGGCGTCGTCCCACAGGTCCACCAGCTCGGGCGGCGCCACCGGCTCGCCGTAGAACAGCGAGGCTACTCGCGCGAACCGTTCCGGCTCAGCGGTGGTGAGCAGGCGCGGCGGATCGGCGTGGTCCACACCGGATTCCAGCCGGTTCACCTTGAGGATGCGCTTGACCCGCGCGGCGGTCGTCTCCGCGGAGTCGACGACGCGCAGACGCCGGCCCACCACGCGCGCCAGTGCGGGACGCAGCACCGGGTAGTGCGTGCAGCCCAGCACCAGCGTGTCTGCGCCCCAGTCGAAGACCTCTCTGAGGTGTTCGCGCAGCGCGGCCTCGGCGCGCGGCGTGTCGGCGTCGCCCTGCTCGACGATGTCGACCAGGTCGGGCGCCGCCTTGGCGAGCACGCCGACTCCCGGGTTGGCGTCCTTGATGGCGTGCAGGTACTGCTGCGACGCATGGGTCCCCTCGGTGCTGATCACCGCGACGCGACCGTTGCGCGTGTGCTGCACGGCGGCCTGCGCGCCGGGCGCGATCACGCCCACCACCGGAACGTCGAACACCTCGCGCGCGCTCTGCAGGGCCGCCGCCGTCGCCGTGTTGCAGGCGATCACCACCAGCTTGACGTCGAGCGACGAGAGGAAGTCGATGATGCGGTGGGCGAAGCCGCGCACCTCGTCCTGGTAGCGCGGTCCGTAGGGGAAGTGGGCGAGGTCGGCGAGGTAGACGAGGCGCTCGCCGGGAAGCTGGCGGCGCAGCTCGCGCAGCACGGTCAGGCCACCGACACCGGAATCGAACACCCCGATGGGGCGGACGTCGCTCATCTCGCGCCCGAGGATAGCAGCCGGGCCTGCGACCCCCTTGGAGGCCGCCCAAGAGCCCCGCTAGAGCGCAAGCCCCATCAGCAGCACGTCGCGATCGCCGGCGGGCAGGCGCAGGTGGTCGCGCAGAACCCCCTCCGCCTCGAAACCGACCGCCCGGTACAGGGCCAGCGCCGGCTGGTTGGTCGGGAAGACGCCCAGGGTCAGCTTGGCGATGCCGACCGCGCGCCCCCAGTCGACCGCGGCGTCGAGCAGGGCGCGACCGAGCCCCGCGCCGCGAAACCCCTTGCGGATGGCCATCGACACGTCGCCGCGATGCGACTCGTAGCGGCCGCGGCGCCGCTCGACCAGGAGGTTACCGACCACCCGGTCATCAACCACCAGGGTCAGGGCCAGGCCACCGGCGACCAGCAGGTTGGCCAGGGCCAGGTTCTCCTCCAGGGCGCTGCGCTCCCCGGGGGCGCCGGCGATCAGCTCCCCCTCGGCGGCCACCTCGTCGCGGATGGCGATCAGCTCGGCGGCGTCCTCGTCGGGCCGCGAGGGGCGGATCAGCCAGCGCCGGCCGTCCGCCGTGCTGCCCTCGCGGCGCAGCAGCGGCGAGCCGGAGCTCATCGGTCGCGCAGGACGTGGAGGACGAGCAGCAGCACCGCCGCCGCCGAGCTGCCCAGGGCGACGACCAGCAGCGGCAGGAGCAGGGCGCGCAGCGCGGGAGGCCGCGGGACAGCGACGGCGGCACCGGCGGGGGTCGGAGCTGTGCCGGCGCGCGGCAGTGGCGGGGGCGGCGGCGCCGTGCCGGCCGTCGCCTCCGGCTCGCGGCGCTCCACGACGCGGTAGGCGGGCACCCCGCGCGCCGCGGACCGCTCCTCCCCCACCGGCATCGGCACCGACGGCATCGGCTCGAACCACGGCCCCGCCTGGTCCCGCGCCGTGGGGGCGACCAGCCACCCGGGCGGCGCCGCGTCGGAGGACGGGTCCGCTGAGCGCCCGGGCAGCAGCCGGCCGCAGGCCCCGCAGTAGGTCTCGCGCTCGCCGGCCACCCGCCCGCAGCCGTCGCAGACCTCGATGCTCATCGCCAGGTCCCCGCGCGCACTCCGGCCAGCGCCGAACGCAGCGAGGCCTCGGTGACCACGCCCTCGGCGAGCACCGCGCCCTCCAGCCGCACCACCGGCACGCGGATGTGAAACTCGCGGAGCAGCTCCTCGTCCGCGTCGACGTCGAGGGCGACGACCCGCATGGACACGTCGCGGCTCACCGCCTCCAGGGCCAGCCGCGCCTTCTCGCACAGCCCGCAGTCCCGCCGGGTGAGCAGCTCGACGCGCAGGGCCTCGGTCATGGTGGCGTCGAGCGTACAGGTCCGGCGCGGCGCGCACGCACGACACCGCGGTCACGGTCTGGTCAAACGAGAGGCCGTCTCGCGCTGCGGTGCGCCGCGGCTATGCTCCCCGGATGGCCGAACCGAGGACCGTGCTGACCACCGGGGCCAACTCCGGGATCGGCCTGGCCACCGTGCTGGAGTTCGCCCGCCGCGGCCACCGCAGCGTGGGCACGGTGCGCTCGCGCGCCAAGGCCCGCGCCGTCCACGAGGCCGCCCGCGACGCCGGGGTCGAGGTGGAGACGGTGCTGCTCGACGTCACCGACGCCACCGGCTGCCAGCGCGTCGTCGAGCAGGTGGGCCCCGACGTTCTGGTCAACAACGCCGGTTTCTCGACCACCGGCGCCGTCGAGGACGTCGGCGACCGCGAGGCCCGCCTGGCCATGGAGACCATGGTGATCGCGCCGATGCGCCTGGCCCGGCTGTCGCTGCCGCACATGCGCGAGCGCGGCTGGGGACGGATCGTCAACCTCTCCTCCATCTTCGGGCTGACCTCCACGCCGCTGACCGGCTGGTACCAGGGCGCCAAGCACGCCGTCGAGGGCCTGTCCGACGCGCTGCGCATCGAGGTGGCGTCGAGCGGCATCGGCGTCGTGCTGATCGAGCCGGGCGGCTTCAAGACCGGCATCTGGGACGACGCCGAGAGCGAGATCGCGCGCCACGCGGGCTCGCGCTACGAGTCCGCATACCGGCGCACCATGCAGGGCATCCGGCTCACCGAGCCGATGATGGGCAACCCGCGGACCGTGGCCAGGGTGATCGCGGGCGCGGCCGAGGCGCGCTGGCCGAAGGCGCGCTACCTGGTCGGCTACGACGCCCAGGCGGTGCGGCTCTACGACCGCGTCGTGCCCACCGCGGTGCGCGACCGGCTGACCCGCATCGCCCTGGGTCTCTGATTCAGGCGCTTTCGGCGGCGAGCTGCTGGATGCGCCGCGCGATCTCATCGCGCACCCTGCGCACCTCTTCGAGCCCCTTGCCCGCGGGGTCGTCCAGTTCCCAGTCGAGGTAGCGCCGCCCGGGGATGTAGGGGCACGCGTCGCCGCAGCCCATGGTCACCACCACCTCTGACCACTCGGCGTCCTCGCGGTCGAGCAGGTGCGGGGTGCGGCCGCCGACGTCGATGCCGACTTCGCGCATCGCCGCGACGACGTTGGGATGCACGTGCTCGGCGGGCTCGGACCCCGCTGACCGCGCCTCGCCGCCCTGCCGCTCCCAGAACGCCTGGGCCATCTGCGAGCGCCCCGCGTTGTGGACACAGACGAACAGCGCGCGGGGCAGGCGGTTCATGCCACCACCTCGTCGTGGGGAACGACGACCAGGTCGGCCGTCTCTCTGGCCGCGTGTGGCCAGAGGAAGCGCACAGTGGCGAAGGCCAGCGCCGCGCCGGCGACCTGCGCCGCGACGAACGGTCCCGCGGATGCGGGCGCGATGCCGGAGAAGGTGTTCGAGAACATGCGGCTGACCGTCACCGCCGGGTTGGCGAAGCTGGTCGAGCTGGTGAAGAAGTACGCGGCCGTGATGTATGCGCCGACCGCGAAGGGTGCCGCGTTGAACCTGCGGCTGCGGACGATGCCGAAGACCACCAGCAGCAGTCCGAAGGTGGCCACCACCTCGCTCAGCCACAGCGCGCCGCCGCTCCGGCTGCGCTGGGCGATGCTCACCGCGGGCAGCGAGAACATGGCATTGGCGAGGATGGCGCCGATGATGCCCCCGGCCACCTGCGCCGCGGCGTAGGCGGCCAGCTCGGCGCGGCGCAGGCCGCCGAACAGCGCGTCGACGGCGCTGACCACGGGGTTGAGGTGCGCACCCGACACCGGGCCCACCGCCAGGATGATCGCCACCAGCGCGGCGCCGGTGGCGACGGCGTTCTCCAGCAGCTCCAGGCCGGTGTCGTGGGGGCTCAGGCGCTGCGCGGCGATCCCCGAGCCGATCACGGCCGCAACCAGCAGCAGGGTGCCGATCAGCTCGGCGACCGCCTTGCGGGCGAGGTGCACGTGAGACTCTTGACCGCTCGGTCAGCAGCAGGAGTTCTGGCCGGTGGCGGCCGTTTCCTGCGGCGCGGCGCCCCCGGCGCCGCAGCAGCCGCACGCCTCGGGTTCGCCCGTCGCCGACAGCGGCGCCAGGTTGGGGGCGTCGCCGAGCACGGTGTAGACCTCCCAGCGCGCCCCGTCCGGGTCGCTGACCCACACCTTGTCCTGCACCGCGTAGCAGCAGCTCACGCTGTCCTCGACATCGGTCTCCAGCCCGTCCTCGGCCAGCCGCCGCGTCGCCGCGGACACCTCATTGGTGTTCTCCACCTCGACGCCGAGGTGGTTGAGCGTCCCGCCCGGCAGCCCGCTCTGGATCAGCACCAGCTTGAGCGGCGGCTCGGCGATGGCGAAGTTGGCGTAGCCCGGGCGGCGCTTGGCGGGCTCGGCGCCGAAGAGCTTGCTGTAGAAGGCGACGGCCTCGTCGACGTCGGCCACGTTGAGGGCGAGCTGGACGCGGGACATGCCTGCTTGTCTCCTTGGATCGACAATCATCGATGCGATGGGCGCAAGGCTACGGCATCCCATCGACGAATGTCAATCTGTCGCGACCACGGCGTGCCGCGCGTGCCGCGGCCAGGAGGGTGGCGACGGCGGCGATCGAGCCCAGGGGCGTGGCGCCAGGTGCGCCGGTGTCGGGCAGGGCGATCGCCACGGTGGCGGTGGGGCTGCCGTTGTTCGGTGTCGAGCCCGGGTTGGAGGCGGCGCCGGGGTTCGACGCGGCGGCGAGCTTCGCCGCCGGGCACACCAGCGCGGGGTCGGCGACGGTCGCGGGGACGCGGCGGTGGGTCGCCTGCTCGTAGCTGTAGGCGTAGCCGATCAGCAGCGGCTCGGTCCACGCCTGGCCGAGGATCTGCATGCCCACCGGCATGGTGCCGTTGGCGGTGTAGCCGATGGGCACGTCGACGCTGGGATAGCCGGCGGCGGCGCCGATGTTGGCGTAGTCGGCGTTGGCGCCGAGGTAGGCGGTGATGCCGTTCTGCGAGAAGGCGGAGTCGATGTTGGCGCGGGCGGCTTCGATGGTCGCCGCCGAGGTGGGGTCGTCGGCGGTGGCGCCCGCGTTGGCGTCGCTGGCGATGAGCAGGTCCTGGCCGTAGGGGATGCGGTCGGAGTGCTGCTGGTTGTAGGCGACGATGCCGGTGAGGTCGTCGGTGATCAGGACCGGCCTGCCCTTGTCGCCGGCCGGGCCGGCCTGGTTGGCGAGGTAGTCCTTGATGCCGAACTTGAACTCGCTGGGGATGCCGGCCAGCTCGGTGAGGCCGCCGGCGTTGCTGTTGCTCAGCGTGTCGAAGGGGACCAGCGTCGCGCCGGCCGCGGTGATGTCGTTGAGGGCGCGGGTGAACACCGCCTGCTGGTCGGTGGACATGTTGCTCACGTCGCCCGGGCTGTAGCCGATCTTGGCGCCCTGCAACGCATCCGGCTTGAGCGACTTGGTGTAGTCGTGCCCCGGCGGCGTTGCGCCCGCGGCCGGGAGGAAGACGGAGTCGGTCGGGTCGGGGTTGCTCACGGCACTGAGCAGGGAGGCGGCGTCGGTGACGTCGCGGGCGATCGGCCCGGCGGTGTCGTAGCTGTGCGCCAGCGGGATGATGCCGCTGCGGCTGATCACGCCGAGCGTCGGCTTGATGCCGACCATCGAGTTGGCGGCACTCGGCGAGAGCACGCTGCCGCTGGTCTCGGTGCCGAACGTGGCCGCCGCGTAGGCGAGCGTCCCGCCCGCACCGCTGCCGCTCGACGAGCCGCTGGGGTCGCCGTGGTTGTACGGGTTGACCACCTGGCCGCCCAGCGAGCTGAAGCCGTTGGGCATGGTCAGCGACACCCAGTTGGCGAACTCCGACAGGTTGGTCTTGCCCAGGATCACCGCGCCCGCCTCGCGGAGCTGCGCTGTCAGCGCGGCGTCGTGCGCCGGACGATTGCCCGCCAGCGCAATCGACCCGGCGGTGGTGTCGGCGTCGGTGGTGTCGATGTTGTCCTTGAGCAGGATGGGGATGCCGAGCAGCGGGCCGGTTCGCCCTGCCCGGCGAGCGCTGTCGGCGGCGCCCGCCTGGGCGAGGGCGTCGTCGGTGAGGGTGCGGATCGCGTTGACCTTGACGCAGCCGTGGTCGAAGTAGGCGATGCGGTCGAGATACGCTTCGGTCAGGCGGCGGCTGGTGAGGCGGCCGGACTCCATCGCGGCTTCGAGCTGCGGGATGGTCGCGGTCTGCAGGTCGATGCCGGCGACGGTGACCAGCGGGTCGCCGTACAGCGCGCCGGCGTGCGCGGTGGCTGGGGTGAGTGCGGTCGCGACGAGCGCGAGCAGGGGCAGGATCGTCCACTTCCCATCCCAGAACCTCAACGGCGTGTCCTCCGGCGGCGGTGGTCCCTCAGGACGTGAGGACAGCGGGAGGCCGGCCCGCGTTGCCGCCGTGCGACCATGCGGCATGGCTGTGCTCGACACCGCGGAAGTCATCGCCTTCCTCCCCACCACCGACCCCGGGCGGGCACGACGGTTCTTCGCCGACACCCTGGGGCTCCGGCTGGTTGAGGAGAGTCCCTACGCCCTCGTCTTCGACGCCGGCGGAACCATGGTCCGCGTCACCCCGATCGACCATGCGGTGCCGCAGGCCGGATATACCGTGCTCGGTTGGCGCGTCACCGACATCGTGGCCACCGTGTCCGAGCTGGCGACGCGCGGCGTCGAATTCCTGCGCTACGAGGGCATGGAGCAGGACCACCTCGGCATCTGGACGACCCCTGGGGGCGATCGCATCGCATGGTTCTCCGACCCCGACGGCAGCACTCTCTCGCTGACCCAGTTCGCCCGCGTGCGGATCGCCTGATCGTCATCTGCCAGTGTGCGGTGGCGCCGCGGGCAGCTGCACGGTGACGCAGAGCCCACCAGCGGCCCGGGGGGTGAGGGTGAGCGTTCCGTCGTGTGCCTGGGTGACGCTCTTGACGATTGCCAGGCCGAGGCCGACACCTGCGTGGTCGGTGCGGATGCGTCCAGTGCCACGGCGAAACGGCTCGACAAGTGTGGAAACCAACTGCGGGGTGAGCTTCTCGCCGGTGTTCTCGACGGTCAGCACCACACTCTTGGGTTGAACACTGGTCGTGACCCACACGGTGCCCTGCTCTGGCAGGTTGTGGACGATCGCGTTGTGCACCAGGTTCGTCGTCAACTGCAGCAGGAGCGCGGGTGAGCCGATGGTGGGGGTCATGTCGCCGGAGGTTTCGATGGTGACGCCATGCTTTTCCGCCAGAGGGAGGGATGCTTCACTGGCCTCTTCGGCGATCAGCGACAGGTCGACGTGCACCGGGCTGAAGGACTTCTGGTCGGCTCGGCTGAGCAGGAGCAGCGCTTCGGTGAGGTCGATCGCCCGGGTGTTGACGGCGTGGAGGCGATCGACGAGCTCGCCGGTGTCGCGGCTGGCATCGTTGCGGGCCACGTCGAGCAGTGTCTGCGTGACGGCCAGCGGGGTGCGCAGCTCGTGGGAGGCGTTGGCTGCGAACCTCTGCTGTTCGGCGATCTGTGCTTCGAGCCGAGCGAGCATGGTGTCGAAGGCGTCGGCGAGCTCGCGGAACTCGTCTCTGTGACCCGGTAGCCGGATTCGGTGGGAGAGCGATCCGTTCGCGGCCGTGCGTGTGGCGTCTGCGATGCGAGCCAGGGGGGCGAGCATCCGGCCGGCGAGCAACCATCCTCCCACGAGACCGAACAGGAGCAGGAACGCCAGCACGACGGCCACGGTCGGAGCGAACTCGCGCAGGACGGCGTAGCGGTAGTCGGGCACTAGGATGAGCCCGACGTGGCGCTGACGACTCAGGAACAGCCACACGGCCGCCAGCAGCAAGGCGCCGGCCAGCATCAGGAAGGCCGCATAGCTGAGGGTCAGTTTGAGGCGAACACTCAGACCGGGGGCCCTATCCACCGTCTCCTCCGCTGCGTCCGGTACCGGGTGCCGTGTCGATGCGGTAGCCGGCGCCGGCCACGGTGGCGATGATCGCGGGTTCGCCGAGGCGTTTACGCAGCGCCGAGACCGTGATCCGCACGGCATTGGTGAACGGATCTGCGTTCTCATCCCACGCCCGTTCCAGCAGTTCCTCCGCGCTGACGACACCGCCCTCGGCCGCGACGAGAACTTCGAGCACGGCGAACTGCTTGCGGGTGAGGGCGACGTAGCGGCCCTCGCGGTAGACCTCGCGGCGGAAGGGGTCCAGACGCAGGCCTGCAATCTCTCGCACGGGTGGCCTGCTGTGTCCGCGCCTGCGGTCGAGCGCTCTGAGCCTGAGCACGAGCTCCCGGAGTGCGAAGGGCTTGGTGAGGTAGTCGTCGGCGCCGAGCTCGAAGCCGGAGGCCTTGTCGTCGAGGCGGTCGGCGGCGGTGAGCATCAGGATGGGCATGCCGCTCCCGGAGGCGACGATGCGGTTGGCGATCTCGTCGCCGGAGGGGCCGGGGACGTCGCGGTCGAGGACGGCGATGTCGTAGGCGTTGACGCTCAGCAGCTCCAGGGCGGTGTCGCCGTCACCGGCGATGTCGGCCGCGATCGCTTCCAGGCGCAGGCCATCGCGGATGGCCTCTGCCATGTAGGGCTCGTCCTCGACGATCAGCACACGCACATTCACGCGATCCTACGCGCCGCCGCATATCGCCGGCATATCCAAAAACACATACGTGCCGGCAACACCAGGGTGCGTTGACTCGGGGGCGTGACCCACAGCGGACCAGCAAGAACAGGACTCACAATTTATGGGTGCGGGCAGGACGAGGTCGCTCTGTTCCGACAGATGGCGCCTCGCCTTGGCGTTGTGCCAACCATCACGGAGGCAGCGGTCTCCGAAGCCAATATCGCACTGGCATCCGGAAATCGATGCATCAGCGTTGGCCACAAGACTCAAGTCACCGATTCGACTCTGCGTGCACTCAGCCAACTGGGTGTCGAGTACATCTCCACCAGGAGCATCGGATACAACCATATCAATGTGACATATGCGGAGAGCGTCGGCATTTTCGTCGAAAACGTCGCCTATTCGCCCGATAGTGTAGCTGATTACACACTGATGCTCATGCTGATGCTGGTGCGAGATGCCAGATCCATCGTCACGCGTGCGGACATTCATGACTACCGATTGAGTGATGTGCGCGCGAGGGAATTGCGCGACCTCACCATTGGCGTCATTGGAACAGGCCGCATCGGTGCAGCCGTGATCGACAGGCTACGCGGTTTCGGCTGCCGCATCCTGGCCTATGACCATCGTCCCACAGCCTCCGCCGATTATGTTCCTCTCGATGAATTGCTGGAGCTGAGCGACATCGTCACGCTCCATACACCGCTCAACGCGGAGACGCACCATCTCCTCAGTCGTCAACGTATCGAGCGGATGAAGCGCGGCGCGTTCGTTGTCAACACCGGACGCGGTTCGCTTCTCGATACCGACGCCCTGATCTCGGCCTTGGAGAGCGGCAGATTGGGCGGCGCGGCGTTGGATGTCCTCGAAGGAGAGGATGGAATCTTCTACGCCGACTGCAGGGACCAACCGATTGCAAACAAGCAGTTGTTGCGGCTGCATGACCTGCCAAATGTGCTGATCAGCCCACACACCGCCTATTACACGGACCACGCCCTCCGCGACGCTGTCGCAAACTCCATCGCCAACTGCCTGAAATATGCAAGCAGAAGGCAGCATGGGTAGGGTGAGGCTCGGCATCATCTTCGGGGGCTGCTCCGAAGAACATCCCATCTCGGTCAAGTCGGCCCAGGAGGTCGCGAAGAACCTCGACCTCGAAAAGTACGAGCCGTACTACATCGGGATCACCAGGGGCGGTGCCTGGAGGCTCTGTGACAGCCCTCACGCCAACTGGGAGAACGGCAGCGGCCGTCCGGCTGCGCTGTCTCCGGACCGGAGCGTCCGCGGATTGCTGGTTCTGGAGCAGGGCCAATGCCAGACGATCAGCTTGGACGTGGTCTTCCCCGTTCTGCACGGCAGGCTCGGCGAGGACGGCGCGATGCAGGGTCTGCTGGAGCTGTCCGGCATCCCCTACGTCGGCTGCGACGTCCAGAGTTCTGTCCTGTGCATGGACAAGTCCCTCACCTACGTCGTCGCCAGAAGTGCGGGAGTTGCCACGCCGCAGTTCTGGACGGCGAGGGCGAGCAAGAGGATCGATCCCGACCGGTTTGCCTATCCCATCTTTGTCAAGCCGGCCCGATCGGGGTCGTCTTTCGGCGTCAGCAAGGTATCTCGGAAGGAAGAGCTGGTGAGCGCGGTGGCAACCGCAGGACGGTACGACTCGAAGGTGTTGATCGAAGAGGCTGTCGTCGGCAGCGAAGTCGGATGCGCCATATTGGGGAATGACCTGGATTTGCTCGCCGGCGAGGTGGATCGAATCGCTCTATCCCATGGCTTCTTCAGGATCCACCAGGAGAGTGAGCCTGAGAGCGGGTCGGAAAACTCAACGCCGATCGTTCCTGCTGACATTTCAGCAGAGGCGCGCACGCTCGTTCAGGAGACGGCCAAGGCCGTCTATCGCGCCATGGGATGCAGGGGGCTGGCGCGGGTGGACATGTTCCTCAAGGAGGATGGAGAGGTGATCCTCAACGAGGTCAACACTCTGCCTGGCCTGACCTCATACAGCCGTTATCCGAGAATGATGGCAGCCGCGGGGATGCCGCTTGCTGAAGTCATCGACCGGGTGGTGTCGTTGGCATTGGCAGGAACCGGCCGTTGAACGACGACTTTGTCTTCGTGGACGAGCTGGTATCCGGAGTCCGTTGGGATGCCAAGTACGCCACCTGGGACAACTTCACCGGCAAGCCCGTGGACGGATACCTGGCAAATCGAATCGTCGGCACCAGGGCTCTGTGCGCGGCCCTGGAGAGAGCGCGGGAGAGAGCCGCATCCCTCGGCCTGGGCCTGCTTCTCTGGGATGGTTATCGCCCTCAACGCGCCGTCGATTGCTTCCTGCGCTGGGCGACACAATCCGAGGATGGCCGGACGAAACGGCGACACTATCCGAGCATCGACCGAGCCGAGATGTTCGAACGAGGATATGTGGCCGCCAAGTCGGGCCACAGTCGGGGCAGCACCGTTGACTTGACGCTCTATCATCTGGCGACCGGTGAGCTTGCTCCGATGGGCGGGGACCATGATCTGATGGATCCAATCTCACACCACGGTGCAAGAGGAATCACGCAAGTCGAAGCGACGAACCGTCAACACCTCTGTTCCGTCATGGAGGCCTGCGGTTTTGAAGCATACGATTGCGAGTGGTGGCACTACACACTGAGACACGAACCGTACCCAAACACCTATTTTGACTTCCCGATCACGTCGATCAGCCTTGGTGGCGCTGCCGGGCCCGGGACTCGAACCCGGACGGGGGGCAAGCCCCCCAGCGGTTTTTAAGGTCGGCCACCTCGCGTCTGGCCCCGTCCGCCAACGGCCGGAAAAGCCTTGTAGCAAAAGGACACTCCGCCGTCTTGTGTTCGTCGGCGTCCGGAGAGAATCGGGCGCGTTCGTGCCGGGTTGTTGTCACGGTTGTTGTCAGGTCGTGGCGTCGTGAGCCGCTGCGCGAGCGCCACCGGGCTAGGTGGGACGGACTGTGTGTGACCACGGTCGCCCCAGCACGATGAACGGGGGACCCTGTTCCCGATCCCCACAGGTCATACTGCTGTGTCGGACTTAAAAGCGCGCCCCGGCACGCCGTCGGTGCGCTCGATCCTGCGACAGTAAGAGGCACCGGCGCGGTACTGCGGTGGTGCCCGATCGAGGTTCAGAACGTGCCCCAGTCTATTTATGGCGGCTAGTCGGTGAACGACCAAGCTGCACTCTCGGCGATCAGCCTCGCGGTCGCGGTGCTCGCATTGGCCATATCAGGCCTCACAGCCTGGTTCACCCTGCTCAGATCGGGCACTGTGAGAATGACGCAGCCGACGTTGTTCTACCTCGGGCCAGACGGCGGGCGCCGCGCGCACGGTAGTCGATCTATCCCTAAGGTCTCGGTAGTGACCTTGCTCTACGCCACGGCGAAGCGAGGGCGGATCATCGAGAATATGTTCATCCGAGTCCGCCGGGGCGAGACGGCCCAGAACTTCAACATCTGGGTCTACGGAGACCCCGCGTCGCTACGACGAGGAAGCGGCCTCTTCGTCTCAGACGTTGGGATCGCCACGACCCATCATTTCCTCCTGCCCCCGGACGTAACAACCTTCCAGTTCACGCCGGGTGTCTACGCCGTTGAAGTGCTCGCAATCCTGGTCGGCGAGACGAGGCCTCGGCGACTCTTCAGCGTCAACCTCCAGGTTCCGGCGGATCGCCAGGCTGAAGGCAAGCCTGAAGACGGCGGACTCTTCTTCGATTGGGGCCCCGACGCCGGTGCGTACGTGGCTAGCAGCGGTCATAGCAGAGGGACGCACCCCACCGGCGTATCCGAACTGCTCGCTGTGCTCGATACAGCATTGACCGCGTCGCCAGAGGCTGCCGGCCCGGAGTTCCGTCCTCCCGCTGACCCAATGGGCGGGCCCCCGTGACCCGCCGCGTCAGAGCGGGGAACTCGGATTCGAGTAGGGAAGTCTCCCGCCACAGACTCGAGCTTATTCGAACCTGACCGAGGAGAGGATCGGCTCGGCGAGCTGGCCCGTGCGGCCGGTTGGACGGCAGGCTGACTCCCGACGTGGGCGTTCACCGTGCCCATTCTTGGCGTGCCCGGTGGGGGAGCCACCAAGCATGGGCACGCCAGTCCCCGGCTACCGCCTGGCGCGTTGATCGCGGCTGCCTGAGGTGCGTAGACCTGAGGGGCATCGGGCAAGGTGGCCCCGGGGACGCCTAGGTCAGGTTGCCATTCCGGCCGGGGGTGGCGGAGGGGATGCCGCGAAGCGGCACAGAGGAAAGGTCACTCGGCCAGAGTTTCGGGGCAAGGGGACTCGGCCGGTTCAGACCTGAATGATCTGCGGATGTCGGTGACTGAGAACCTCAAACAGGATGATGCCGACGACAACGGCAAGTACGACCGCCAACAGGAGGAGGCGTCGCCTGGTCACTCTCATCATTCGGGGGTATCCATAGAGAGTGGCGTAGACCAAGAGGTCGACCCTGGTAGGAGCTTCTCCAAGTTGTCGTGAATCGTACGGCACGCCCGCCGCTCGTTCGAAGAGTTCTTGCCCCAATCAACTTGGACGAATCGGAGAAGGGAGATGCTTTCGACGCTAACCCGGAGACGCCCGCCTCTGGACGCGTCCTCGTCGATTCTGCACGTAATCTCCTCGCCCCAGGACCGCAAGCTAAACCCCGTCCGCCCGACGACCCGGCCGTCCGCCTCGACCTGTACGCGTCCGGCTCCTGTGGCACGAAGGGCGTCTTGACACGCCCTCGTCACCGTCTCTCGGTCAGCGCGAACGTATAGCTTCATAGGGTTCGCCGATGGGCCCAGTTTTGCGGCTGGAGGGGCCGGCCCGGGTGGGGCCAGCCCCTCACGGTCAAGATGATGACTTACTCAGGGCGTAGGTGCAGCCGCAGGGCTGGCCGGGTCGATCCATTGGGGAGGACCGTCTGGCAGGGGCGGTCCCGCTGGAGCAGGAAGGCTTCCACCCGTCGGTAGGGCCGGAGGGGTGTCCGGAATCGCTGAGCGCATTCGCTCCGGTGTCCAGTAGTTGAGGGGCGCGCTGGGGTCGCTGTTGGTGACGCTGATGGGTGCAACGTTCACAGGCGGCCGAGTGGTTGATGCCCCGGTCACCTCACTGTGAAGCGCTATGGAGACGCCGCCGATTCCGCCCGCAACGAACACGGCCGATGCGGCGAGGACCAGGCGCGAGTGTTGGCGGATGGTGGTGAAGATGGTCATCCGTTCTTCTCCGCATCGTTGTACATGGTGACGGCGCTACTGTCGAAGTAGTCGCCATACAAGGCGTTGGGGATTCCGGATACTTGGTACGCGGTCACACTGTTGAGGTAGGCGGACTGGCCGCCGGGCTGCGTTTGCATCATCCAAGGACCGCCTCCCATACCGTCCCCCTGGTCGCACCCCACGCCCAAGGGAGGCGGTTCGCCCGACGCGCCAGGCGGAATATCGGACGCGGCCCAAGAGGCCGAACAGACCCACTGACGCTGTGAGTCGCTGGTGGGGTATCCCCAAACGTGCCAGTGCTGACGGTAGGGGGCGTTGAGCACGAGTCCCAAGCCACCAGCCTTGCTCAACAGGCTAGCGCCGTTGTTGGGAAAGAAAGTGACGACGCCGTAGTCGTATGCCTCGTCCTCCTTCTGCATGTAGGGCTGCCAGGCCTCACCCCACTTCCAGCTCCAAGTCCCGAACGGCCAGACACCGTTGTCCGCCGCCGGAGCAAAGAGCCAATTCGTCGTCCACTGCTGGGCGCTCCAGTCGAACAGGCAATGCCCGGCCGTGTAGACGATGCCGCCGGACCGCGGTCCATTGACGACGGAGGCCGAACAGACCTTGTTCACGCCTTGATCGGTGTAGTAGAACTTGCCGACCGTCGATCCTGGGAAGCGGAAGTAACCGGTGTCGTTCGGCCCGTTCTCCGGGAAGTGCTGATAGCTCTCAAAGGGGAACTGTGGGTCGTACGCGCCCGCCTCCCCGACGACAGGAAGGCTCGCTACGGCGGCGACGGCGAGCGTTGCGGCCAGCACGACGACGCGGCCAGGGGTTCGACGTGGCTTGAACATGTGCTCTCTCACGGCAGGCTCGGAAGTGGTGTTGTACCGGGAAGGCTGATCGGCGGCACGCCTACGGGTGGTGGCGGCGGCGCCTGGAAACCGGCGCAGGCTTCGGCATGTTGTTGGACGTCGGGTGCAGCGGCCTGCATCCTTGTCGCGTCCCAGTGCGACTGCACGTTGGCATCGGTTTGATCGGCCGGTGCTGCTGCGCCCTGAGGCGGGCTCGTATCCGGGGCGGGGGTCGGCGTGACAGACGGAACGCTGGGACATGCGGTTGCGCCCGTGACAACTGGAACGGGCACGTTGGGGTCCTGAAGGAAGTGACTGGGCGACAGGTTCTCCGGGGTGCTCAGGTACATCGCCGCGCCCACGCCCAGGATGGTGGCGCACATGCCAACCGCCCCGAGTAGGCAGGCAATGGTGAGCTTGCGGTGCGTACGCATGGCTCGTCTGAATCTCATGACGGTGCTCCTACTGGGTGCTCGCGCCGTTGTAGACGTCGACGAACATGTTGTTGAACTGTCCGCTGTAGACGGCTTCTGGTTCGTCGGGGTTGCTCTGCTTGTACGATGAGACGCCGTTCACTTGATTCTTTCCGGCGCCGCTGTTGCCGGAGAAGTTCGTGATCCACGGGCCTCCGAGTGCTCCGGCTGCCATGTCGCATCCCGCGCCGATGGTTTCACCCTGCTCGCCGTCAGCGGCCCACGATGCCGTGCATTCAACCATGTCGGCACCCGTGAAACTGCCGCCCTTCGGGTACCCCTCGATGTGCCAATGCTGCTTGTGGGGAGCATTTGCCAAGTAACCGAGTGAACCGGCGATATCCTGCACGTAGTTGCCGTTGTGCGTGGCGAGGACGATCACGCCGAAGTCGTACTGGAAGTCGCCCGTCTTGGTCCACACATCCGGCACCCACGCACTACGCCATCCCCAGGCTCCGAAGGGCATGGAGCCGTTGTCGTACATCGGCGCGAAGCTGAACCAGCTATAGAAATGTCCGTTCGACCCACCGCTGTGGATGCAGTGCGCTGCGGTGACGATCAGGCTCTTGTTCGGTGCATTGATGACGGCCGCAGAGCACTGCTTCGGAGTGTTCGTCTGAGTGTCCTCGAAGAACAGCTTGCCGACCGTGGAGTACGGGTACAAGCGGTACGAAGGCACGAGGTCGTAGACGCGATTGCGTTCGTACGGGAAGGGATACGGGTAGAGCGAGTCGGCAAGGACGGATTGCGTCGTCAGAAGAGTGCTGAAGACGAGTACTGCCAGGCCGACGAGGGACGCCCTCGGATGCCGCCTACGTCGGATTTGCCTTTTGAGGGCCATGTTGCCAGAGTCTCCTGTTGGTGCTGTTGCCCGGCACAAGGGGTAGCTATCCGAGCGTCGGGTCAGCGGTTCCGAAGTGGGAGCCGGGGGCGCTCAGCCCCCGGCGCCTGACTGGGAGGGACTAGCCACCTGTCAGGGGTGCGGCGGACCGCCTCGCGTCGGGGGGCGGCTCCCTTCCGAGCGCTACGCCATAGGCGCGCTCCCCCGCTGGCCGCCAAGACGGCGCGAGCCGTCGTGCGAAGCCCCCAGCCTCCGGGGCAAGGTACGACCGCCCGCCGGAGCCAGCGACGCTGGACGGCGGACGGCCCAAGGAAGGGATGAGCAAAGGCCGGAGCCGCCGGGAGACTGGCTCCCAGCGGCCGGAAGGGAGAGCTGCCCTTGGATGCCCGGAAACCGCGCCGTGCGCGCGCAGCCTTCTGTGGCGTCTCCGCCGAGACTCACTGAATCGTTCCCTTCCCGCCGCTGGAACGCGGCCCTTCCTGACTGACCGGAAAGTCAGTGTGCCCCGCCTGAGGGGCGCCCGAACACTAACGCAACCTAGTCTGCGAATGCAAGTCCGTCGTGAAGTGACGGAAATCGCCTCGACCACCTGAATACCTCGCCGGGGGTGACTTCCAGGGTGGGAATGCCGCACAATCTCCCGGGTCCGGCGCGGAGGGACCATCAGCGGCCGGGGAAGGAAGGAATGGCTCACAAGGCGAGCGCCCACCCGGGCGACGCCCGCTCGCGGAAACGCACAGGTCGGGCGCTGCCGGTCGTGAGCGTGTCCACCCGCAGCGACATGGCGGTGATGCTCGCGTTGCACAACCGGCTGCTCCGCGAGCGGGCGCGTCACTACCTCGATGACGCTGCCACCGATGATGAGGTCGAGGACAGCGTTGAGCGAACTGTCCGCTGGCTGCTGGCGATTGAGAATCCATCCCTCGACCACGGGCTGCGGTACGCCACCAAGGCACTGCGCAACGAGTGCGAGCGCACGATGCGGCGACGCTCGGAGGTGGTCGAGGAGGTCCCTTCAGACCGCCGCCTCGGGCCTCTGATCGGCCCGAAGGCTTGGGCGCTGGAGCGGCTTGCGCCTCGGGCCAGGCGCACGATGGTGTGGGCTGCTCAGGGGTGGAGCACGGCCCAGATCGCCGAGGCGGACAACAGCACGCCCGAGGCGGTGCGGTTCCGGCTCTACTACGCCCGGAAGCGGATGAAGAAGTGGCTGGCCGAGCACGAGGGCTCGGCCTCGGCCTTGCTGCTGGTGGTGCCGCATCGTGTCCGCGGATTCTTCAACCGGCGCGTGGCGTCAGGAGCGGCCGAGGGGTTGGCTGCGCCGTTCACGATTGCCGCCGCATCGCTTGCGCCCCTGGTGGCGCTGTCCTTCTTCGGGGCTGGCGAGCAGGCGCTCCCGGCCCGACCGGCTCAGGCCGCCCAGCCTTACGCGCTGCTGCAAAGCGCGCCACCGACGAATCTAGCCCAGGCTCAGCCGACCGCCACCTCGGAGGCCTCGCCGGCGCTGCTCGCAGGACACTCATCGGTGCTCGCGGCCGGTCCGGGGCAGCAGCCGTCGATCCTCGCGAGCCTTCCCCTCGGGGGCGCGGCGGCGGTGCCGTTCGACATGCAGCTGACCGCTGTGGCGACGCTCCCGGGGACGCAGTCAAGCGTCATCGTCGCCATCGGGGTAGACCACAGGTGCGGGTGCCCAGCACTCACACAAAGCTTGGACGGGGGGACGACGTGGGAGACGAGTCCGGCCGCGCCGCCGCCCGACGTGACGCAACTCGCGCTGCCCCCGAACTATCCCGCTGATCCGCGAATCTTCGCCGGGGTCGACCCCGTGGCAGGGCGAGCGCCGTACCAGGCCGCAGCCTTCGACAAGCCCTTCACGCCACTGACGGGATTGCCGCCGGGGCAGGTGGCCGTCTCGGCCCATCTCGAGGATGGCGATCCCCGCCTGTTCTCTGCCGCGTTGACCGGCGTGTGGAGCACCAACCCCAACGGCGCCGCTCCCTACCCCCCTCACGAAGAGATCGACTACTCGTCCGGTTCCGCGGTCCAGAACGTCATCGGGGCCATCGCCACACCGACTCCCACGCTCGGCGGCCCAGCCCTTCTCGCGTGGGCGCCCGCTCTGGCCGCTGTGCCCGGGTCCGCCACGCAACCCTCCCTCAACTCGGCGATGGTGCGGTGCCCTGTCGCCGCGCCCTGTGTCACCGTCAGCACCATGTCGCTGTCGCCGGGCGCGCTCGTCACAACGGCAAGTGCGTTGGTCGCGTACAAGGGCAACAGCGCCTTCATCTCACACGATCTCGGCGCTTCCTTCGCCCAGCTCTTGCTTCCAGACGAAGCACACGTCGTCACCGTGCAATCGGTTGCCCTCGTCGGCACGTCGTTGCTGCCCTGGGTGACCATGACGAGTTCGGACGGCGCGACCGGCGTATTCCGGCAGGACGCTCATGGCTCTTGGTCTGACGTATCGAACGGTGAGCGCCTGCTCCATACACATCGAGGTGCTTTGGTCGCCATCGACCGCGGGCGCGTCCTTGATGCGTTGGTCGATGCCGGATACAGATGTACCGCGGCAGATGTGCTCCGGTGGCTGCCGCGCTGCCCTTGAAGTCCGAAGAGGCGCTGAGTGATCAGCAGTACCGACGCGGCGGCAACAGTACAGGAGTAGGTGCGGCGGGCTCGACTGCGGGAGGACGCCCGGCATGAGGCGACAGAATAGATCACGTCCATCGCGATGGCTGCGCATCGTAATGGCGCTCGTTCCGGCAGCGGCGGTTCTCGGTTGGACGCCGAGCAAAGTTGCTGCCACCACAACAGGCGTCGGTACATTCTCGGGGACGGTCGGACTTCCCAGTTTCCCCTGCACTGGGTGCGGAAATGGCACGTTCGCAGGCTCGGTGACGCTGGCGCTCGGCGGTCTTGGGACGAGCTCGATGAACGGTGTACCCGTGCCCTATGTGGCCAACTGGTCCGGACAAGCGAGCAACGCTTCGGCCGCGTTCACCTTTGACGAGTCCTGCGCACCCGGACAGCCCGGCCCGACGCCTCCGGTGACAGGAACGGCGACGGGATCGTTCGGCGTCTCGGGTGGCCAAGTGTCGATAGCCGGGGGGCCGTGGGTGGCCGCCTCGTTGTCCGGGAATCTGGACTGGCGCCGGGTCGGCTCAGCAGCTCGACTCACGCTCTCGTCGTTGACGATCACGGCATCGTCTGGCGGCACAACGATCGCGGTGAATTTGATCAGCGTCCTAGTCGGCGAAAGTCCCACAGCGTTCGTCTGGACTAACGGACCGGGTACCTGCGGGACCACCCAGGTCAACCAAACGGCGCTCATCGAAGGCGTCGCCCTCATGCCCGCCTGACGGCGCTGCCCGGAGATTTGAGCAAGGGGTGTCCTCCACCTGCTCCTTGAGATCCGGCTCAACAAGGTCGCTCTTGCGGACCCAGTCAAGCACGGCGTCCACCTCGCAGCTTCGGCGACGTGCTGCTCGTATTTGGGCGGAATCACTCGGGTGCGGCGGCGCGGAGGCTTGGCGGGCATGGCGGCGAAATCTAGCGCATGGCTTCGCACGGGGCCGCGGTTACGCTAGTCGCGGTTGCCATGGATATCGTGAGGCTGTGTCTCGTGCTCCATCTCCGTGAGGCGCAGGTCAGCGAAGACGGCCGCGGTATCGAAGGCGTGGCCGACCAGGTCGGAGGCGACGGGCGGAGTCGTGTAGCGGACAACGCGCAGGCCGAGTGCGCTATCGACCGGGTGGACGCCGCGCAGCAGGGCAATGTCCACGAAGTAGACGAACGACACCAGTAGGAAGAGGCAGGCCAGCCACAGAGCGAACAGCAGTCCGAAGAAGCGCACGACGCCGAGCCAGATGCCGATGGGCCGGTCGGGGTCGTCCTGCCGATACACGTACAGGCCCCATAGCGCCATCCCGGGGGAGCGGTGCCAGCGGCGCCAGCAGTACGGCATGAGGAAGAGGACGGGCGTTGTGAGCACCCAGTACCCCACCGCGCCGAACACCGCCTCGATGGCGGCGCAGAGGCCGCCGAAGATTGCGGCGTCGACGATGAAGGCCAACGTCTGCGAGACAAGGCCGGGTTGCTCGACCGGGCGGCCGCGGAGCTGATCGACCTCTGCGAGCGTCGCCATGGTGTTCCTCCCAACGGCCGGGGCGGCGCTGCCGCCTCCGGCTCCCTTCTCCGCGTCGATTGTGGCAAGGCGGACCCCGCGTGTCACGCGCCGTGGCCCTACGCGTCGGCCCACTCGATGGTGATGCGCTCGCCGTCGATGGCGACCCGCGCCTCGTCGGGGATGTGCCGCTGGTTGACGATGCGGCGCAGGTAGCCGACGGTGCGGCGAGCGTCGTCGCCGAGGCGGTACGCCTTGATGGTCTGCGCCTCCAGGCGAAGCGTGCCGTCGGCCTCGCCGAGCGACCGGCGACCGCGGCGCCGGCGCGGTGCCGGAGCAACGCCCGGCACGTCGGCAGCTTGGGCGGTGGCCGCGGTTTCGGTTGGGGTGTCCAAGACAGTCATCGCTCGATGCCTCCGTCGCGTTCGTGCTGCCGCTGCAGGTCGTCCTCGATCTGCTGGCGTTCGCGGTCCATGCGCTCGCGCGCCTGGCGCTGGGCCGCCTCCTCGGCGTCGCGGTGCTGTTCGAGCTGCTGCGGCGCGTTCGGCCGGGGTGCCCCGAGCTCGTGCTTCGGGCGTGTTGGGTAGGTCGCTGTCGCTCTCGTCGTCAGTCCCTCCGTGCGTGCCTGGTGCTTCTCCATCACGTCGAGGGCCGAGACCTTGGCCTGGCTCTCGGACGCGCGGGCCGCGAGTTCGTGGAGCGCCTGGTCGCGATCGTGCGTCTCCATCCTCAGGGACGAGTAATCCGTGAAGAGGAACGTCGCCTCGCGCGATCGCGCGGTCGTGGCGTACGTCGTCTCTCGGCCAGCCTGCCAGCTGCCGGTCACGATGTACGTGCGGTCAACGCTGCGACCGAGCGCTGGGTACGCGTGCTGCGCGTAGTTGAGACGCAGCGCAGTGAGCTGTGGACCGTGCAGGGTCACGGCACGTTCGGCGAGCTGCACCTCAATCGTGTTGGTGTCCGCGTTAAGGGCCGCCACCGTCCCGATGGCGCCGTTCTCGACGCGGGGATGGTGGGTGCCGAGCCGCACCTGGCGCGTCGTGACCACGCGGTCGCCGACATGGAAGCGCTCTGTCCGGTCGTTGCCGGAGTGGTCTTGGGCGGTGACCTCGATGGACTGGGCGCCAAGCTCTCCGGCATCGCGGCGTCGCTGTTGGGCCATCGCGTTGAGCTGGTCGACGTCGTAATTCGTCGTGGTGGCGAGGAGCAGATAGTTCTCGATGCCGCGGCCCTGGGCGGCGCCTGCGCGGCGGTCCTCGTCCCACCTGGCCACCGCGGCGTCGCGCGACTCGCTGCGACGCGTGCTGATGACGATCTGCCGCCGCTGGTCCATCGCGCCGACCGCGCGGGATGCTCGCCCTTCACGCAGGTCGGTCCAGGCGTCGCGCATCCACTGTTCGCGAGCGCGGAAGTTCTCGGAGAGGGTGGCCGCGCCGACGGTGTGCGTCAGGCGCGGCCACAGCCCACCGGCCTCGATGGGGCTGAGCTGGGCCGCGTCGCCGGTCGCGGTGATGCTGGCGGGACCGCTGGCGCGCACCAGGCGGAGCCAGCGCATGTCCTCCAGGAGCCCGCCTTCGTCGACGAAGACGGCGTCGCGCTCCGTGAGGATGAGGCGGCCTTTGGCGACCGACAGAGCAAAGCCCTCGACGGTCATGGACACATCGGCATTGATCTCGCGGCCGAAGCGCTGGGCGGTTTCCCCGGCGGCGGCGACAGCGATGACGCGGTGGCCGGTGGACTTCCGGACCTGAGCGACCGCGCGCAGG
This sequence comes from Candidatus Angelobacter sp., assembly GCA_035569495.1. Taxonomy (GTDB): domain Bacteria; phylum Chloroflexota; class Dormibacteria; order Aeolococcales; family Aeolococcaceae; genus DASRDZ01. Next base: position 23,728 of record DATMMX010000051.1, read on the forward strand.
ACTTCGCCTTTCCCGGCGCCCGCTTGGGCGGCGAGCAGTCCGAAGTCGGTGCGAGCGAGCTGCTCGACGGCGGCGCGTTGCTCCACGGAAAGCGGGACGCGCGCGCCTGCGATGGCGGCGGCGACCGCTTCGGGGAGGGGAGAGGGGATCGTGGCCGCCTTCCGCTGGGCGGTGGCGACGACCTCTTGCTCGGCCTCCACGATGACCCGGGCGGCCCAGTGGTCGCTGCCGAGCTGCTGGAGGTCGGGGGATTGCTGGACGCGGCGCAGGAGCCAGTCGAACTCCGTGCCGGGCAGCCGACCTTGCGCGGCTTCGGCCACAGCGGTGCGGAAGGTGCGGCCATCGACGGCGGCGTGCTCGCGGTTGAGAAAGTACGGACTCTCGGGGTCAGTCAGGTCGGCGATGACCTCGGCCAGCGCCGCGTGGCGGTCGAGCGTTGGGCGCGCGGCCACGTCGGGTGCTGGTATCTGCGCACCGCCTCGCTCATTGGCGCGACGGGTCCACTGCTCGAAGGCCGGTGCGTGGTCGACCGACTTGGGCGACCGGGAGAGGACGGTCAGGGCCTTCCGTTCGGCGATGGTCGGCGGGCGGCCGTACTCCTGGATGAAGCGGCGGACGGCGGCGCCGACCTCTTCGGAGCGGGCCGAGAAGACCTCGCGCAGCCGGGCGCTGATGCCGTCGACCTCGAAGTACCGGCCGTCGCGGGTGATCCGGTAGCCGAGCTGCTGCAGGCGGGCGGCCAGCTCGGCGCGGTAGACGGCACCTCCTTCCGCGGCGACGCGGAACAGCTCGCGGCTGTCGATGGCGACCCACTTCCCATCACCGGCGCGCTTCGCCATGTTGGCGATGGCGACGTGGTCGTGGAGCTGTGGGTCCGGGACCTCGCCGCGGGCGTGCTGCTCGTCGGTGAGCCGGGAGGTGTGGTGGCGGAACCGGGCAGCGATGATCCCGGCCGCCTGCTCGTGGACGACCTCGTCCTCGCTGAGGCGGCGGCGCACCAGCGGGACGTTCCGCTCGATATGACGGAGGGCGACGAGCGTCGCCTGGTCGTGGGCGGCCTCCACATCTGCTCGCCCGGACACGTCGCTGAGTGCCCACAGGACGGACACGGACTTGGGAGCGCTGAACGTGACGTCCACGCCGGCGACGTGCTCCCCGGTTGAGCCCCGGGAGACCACGATCTCGCCCGTGCGGGGGTCACGGCCCTCCCAGGCGCGGAGCAGGTCGACGCGGCGGACGGTCCCCGAGAGGCCCAGCTCCTCGGCGCCCTGGCCGTGCCAGGTGCCGACGTTTTCGCGAGGCTGGCCGCTGCGGCCGAGGTAGTAGTCCCCGCGGCGGTCCTGGCCACCAGCGCCCGTCAGGTAGTCGGCGTAGCCCGGCCCGTCGATCCCGGCGATCTTGTGAACGGTCATCATCCACAAGACCAGTACCCGCCGAGGGGCCGGATGGGGTACAAAGTCCAGTCATCACCTCGGCAGAAGAGGTCTGCAGACTATACGCACCGTCGGTGCGCCAGCCCGCAGACCGAGCCTTTCTGCGCCACAATACGCGTCGCAATGGCGGTTCAACCCCCGGGCCTGCACTTCACCCAAGCCATGGAGGAGTACAGCCGTGGCTACCTCACTGCGATCGCTGCAGCCGCCGCCTGCTCCGTTGAAATTACCCAAGTAGATGACGACGGCATCGACGTTACCCTGAAGCGCCGTGGACAACATCGCCACGTCGAGTCCCCCCGGTTGGAACTTCAGCTCAAGGCATCGTCGGGCATGCGGATCGATGGCGAACTGGTGCATTACGACCTGAAGGTGGCGAACTACCAACGGCTGATCTCCACGCAGGTGCTGGTTCCGCGCCTCTTGGTTCTCCTACACATGCCAGCCGGCGTCACAGACTGGATCGGGTACAGCCAGGATCACATCCGCCTCAGTCATCGTGCCTACTGGCACAGCTTGGCTGGTCAGCCATCCACTGAGAACGCTGCAACCATTAGCGTGTCGGTCCCTTCCTCACAGCTCTTAGACGCCGATACCCTGGTGGCGTTGATGAACCGTGTGAAGTACGGTGACGGGGGACTCGCGTGACGACCGTCAACGCTTTCATCGACGAAGGTCTCGTCACGGGCGACGACTTGGACGCCTATCTCCGTGGCCTTGACTGGGTTGTGGTCTCCCGTACAGAGGGCCAATTCGGTCAATGGGCCTCGCCCGACCGCACTACTGATGTGTTGATCCCGCTCAATACGCAATGGTCTGACTATCGGGACCGCGTCGCGGCTGCCGTCCAGCAGATCGCCGCTGCGACGCAACTGCCCGTCGAGCGAGTGTTGCGAGAGGTCGCCATGACTCGCGCCGACGTTGTGTTGCTGCGAGCAGCGATTGACACGCCCGCCGACGGAAGTATCACGCTGGTCGATGGGCTCTCGCTGCTCCGTGGAGGCTACGATGCAGTCGAGGCCGCTGCCCTCGCCGAGGTCGACCGGCGGGCTTATTACACCGGCGTTCGCCCACAGCGCGTCACGACTTACATGAACCAGGTCCGTCTTGGGCAGACCGAAGTCGGCAGCTTCGTCGTGCCCATTATCTCCCGTGTGTCGCCGCCCACACCTCCTCCCGGCGAGCTCCCGTCCGTGCAAGAAGGCATCGAGCCGTTCGAACGGCGCGTGACCCGACGACTGGTCGTTGGTGTCAAGGCCGCGGTTGATGCCGCCGGCGCCGCAGAAGCATCCGGTGACTTCTCTTCATTTACCGCCGCCGTGGGGGATGGAGTGAGCGCCAACCTTTGCGATGCACTGGGAGATTTGGACCCTCAGGGACGCACGTCGTCCGTAACTTTCCGCGTCCGCTGGTCACGTGTCCTCGCCGACAACCCTCCACCTGCGGTTGTCACCGTTCCGACATCGCTGAGAGCAACTTTCAAGGAAGCGGCGCAAAGGTTGCGTCCTCAGGAGCGCGATCGGATTGTGACCGTCGTCGGACCCGTCGAACACCTCGACAGGGTTGGCGATGAGAGAGACGGGACGATTGGCGTCCGTGCCACACTGGACGGAGTGACCCGAAAAGTGTTTATCGACCTGCCCGAAGAGTGGTACCTACAGGCGGTCACCGCCCACGGCTTGGGGAAACCGATTCTCTGTCGGGGCCTACTTGTTGTTCGTGGACCGCGTCGTAGCCTCGCAAACGTAACTGATTTCTCTGTGCCCGACGAGCTCCCGGGCCTGTCTGAGTAAGCGTCCGCGCAGGCGCTCAGCCATTCCGCCTGATCATGACAGGCAACATCGTGGTTGACATCAGTCGGATCACCCGAGCGTCGTCACGGCCACAAAGCGCCATTGCGTGACCCGGAAGAAGTTGGCGCACTCTCGTCGCAGGGATGCGCGGTAGCTCAATTTCACTTCGATACTTTCCCCAAGTCCGATCTCCAAAGAGGAAGCCGTTTTGGGTGTCACTCCTCGAAACCTGCTCAACCCAGTGCTTCCCAATCAGAGTTTCCAGGCGCTGCAGCGTCTCGGTGTCCGCAAGCCCCGGTAGCACCAACTTGGCACCAGCGAAGGTCAGCAGGCCGTCCGCGACGTCCCGTCCCCAACGTGCCGCCGCCTGCGACAAGTCTTGCAAGATGGCGAGCAGGATGACATTCCGCCCTCCGCCTTCGGCGGCGATCTGCGGCAATGATGGCAGCGGGCAGATGCTCGCAATTTCGTCCAACGCGAGGAGAAGCGGTAGGGCAAGCGCGCCGGTGGCGTTGCTCTGACGCAGCGCTTCGGCCCGGATTTCTTCGACTAGCCCGACGACCAGCGGCGCCAGTGGTGTGCTCTCGTCGCTCGGCGCGACGATGAACAGGCTGTCCGGTTGACTCAAGAAGGTATCGGCGCCAAAGCTGCAGGACGCCGCCCGGTCCGCACTGGCGAGCACGATGCTGTCGTCGAAGGAGGCCAGGCCGCCGGCGAGGGCGGACCAGATAGAACCGCGTTCGCGATCGGGCGTCTGCGCAATGCCGCGCAGGATCGCGGCCGCCTGCCGTGCCCGCGTCTGTGTGCAGACGTGCTCCGCGGCGTCTAGTCGCCCTGCGTGCGTCCACTCGATGACCGTGGACATCGGGCGCTGCGCCAGAACGGCAGCGTGGAGGAGAGCAGCGAGGAGCTGCGTGCCGCGAGCACGCCAGTGGTCGCGGCCCTCGGTGCCGTCCGCAGCTCCTGCGAGCAGAGCACGCGCCCGGGTCAGGGCGGTATCGAAGGTCTCGGCACCGCGCAGCGGTGACCAATCAAGGCGGTTCACCGTGGCGGGCATGGTCGACGCGACGATGCCAACGGGATCGAAGCACCACACGGTTCCACGCTGGGACCGGATACCGTGGCAGGCGTCGAGGACATCACGCCGCGTCGACGTGATCACGACCGGGCCGGTCCAGGCGAGGACGTTGGGGATGATGACGCCGCTCGTCTTGCCGCTGCGCGGCGGCCCGATGACCAGCGTGCCGACCTGGCGCGGGGCGGTGACCCAGGCGCGGCCCTTGTAGCCGAGCAGGACGCGGAACGGCGGGATGCCGTAGGCGCGCGGGTCGATCCCGCGCCGAAGCCAGGGAAGAAGCGGGCGGACGCCGGTGGCGCCGTCGGCGAACACGGCGTCGAGACGTGCGGCGGCGACTGCGGCGGCGATCGCCAGGACCGCGGAGGCAGCGATGCTCAGCTCGCTTGCATCGTCGAGGAGGCCGAGGTCGGCAGCGGCGTTCCGAATCCAGAGGACGGGCAGCGCGGCGCAGACGGTGAGCAGGATCGGGGACGACGCGCGACGTGGCGGCGACTGCAGGACGTACGCGGCGGCCGCCACCAGGACCAACAGAGGCGGAAGCCACAGACCGAGGCCAACGGCCGCCCACCACAGGAGGCGACGGCGCCGCTTGAGCAGCCATTCGCGGCGCTCCTCGCTGAGGCTATACCACGCCGTGGTGGCCGACCGCGACACGCGCTCGATGACGGGACGGAGAGCGTCGAGGCGCATCGGGGCGCGCCTCACTCGGCGCGCTCCGCGACCAGCTCGGCGACGACCTCGTCCATGGAGGGCACGGGCGCTGGGTCATCGAGCGGGTTGCCCGGCGACGTGTGCTCGCCGCGATGCGCGATGAGGTCGCGCCAGTCGCTGCACAGGGGCATGAGCCCGGACCGCCACCACTCCGCCGCGTCGCGGCCGGTGGCGCCGTTGACGTAGGCGTCGTCCTGCCAGACGCGGAGCGCAGCGAGACGGCGCACCACCCAGCCGTGGGTGTACCAGCAGGAGGGGACGGCGATGTCGCAGCCGCGCAGCCAGTCCACGAGGTCAGCGAGTTGAGAGTAGGCGCGGTGCAACGCATCGCCATCGAGGGAGTCGAGGTCCCACGGCACGGATCGGCGGGCAGGGTCGAGGGGTTCGGATTCCATGCGAGTCCTCCGAGCGGGACCGCGGCCCAGGCGGGTCGGACGCTTCCGGCCAGCGGTCCTCCAGTGCGGACACTCACTGCGTGCGCAGTGAGCAACGGCGCTTCCCGCCGCGTGTCAGGCGGTGGGCAAGCCGTCGTCGATGGCGACGAGCTGCTGGAACGCCGTCGATGTGGTGTCGCCGGGCAACCAGACGAACTCCGTGTTCGACGCCAGGTTCGCGTCGTCATGCGCACATCCCTGCAGCATCAGGTCAAGGGCATCGCTGATCTTCCCGGCATCGTTGACCGCGTCGGCCGGCACTGTGTGCGGGTCCATCGCGTCGCGCATGGCGCGAGCGTCGGTCATCAGGGCGGTGAGCTTGGTGCGGCAGTCGGCGCGGTCGTCGCCGTACTGTCCGCCGCAGGTCTCGATGGCACCGAGATCCTTCATCAGGGCGGCGACACGGTCGTGGACGCCGCTGCGCCACGCGACGATCGCCGGGTCGAGCGTGGGGATGGCAACCGGCGTGGGAATGATCGACTTGGACGCGCGGCCGGTGCAGTCGTAGGTGCAGCCTGCGGACACGGACGGCGGGGGCGGGAAGTCGCTGATATCGCCGCAGCCGGTCAGGAACAACGCGGCGAGAAGAGCGATGGCGACTGTCGCCACCATCGCGGCGTGCGAGTGCGAAGCATGGTGAAGCCCTCCCGATGCGTCACGGCGTCGCCGTGGCGACTGCGAACGCGTCCACGTAGTCGGTGGGACGCGCGATCAGGTCGGCGGAGTCGAAGCCGTCGAACTCGATGACCTGGTGGCCGGTGCTGGTGCTCTGTGGCGTCGTCGCCGCGTTCCCGAGCGGGCTCGCTGGTCCCTGACAGTCGGCTCGGCTACTGGGTCCGGCGTCCGTCTCCATGTGGAGCGGGTACGGCGTGCTATCGATGGCGACGTCCAGCGTGTAAGGGACGGTTCCGGCTGTGGTCGCAGTGGAGACGAGCCGGACGGCGCGCGCGCCGTTGACGGTGTGCTCGCCGTCTTTCGTCAGCGTGCCGGGGTCGCCCACCAGGCAGGAGCTGATCCTGGCGGGGCTGACGGTGGCGATGATGGAATCGGCGTAGGCGCCGCCACGCACGCCGTACCAGCGGTCACCGACGACTGCACGAACGTCGGAGGGCACGGCGTCGGGGCCCTTGACGAAGAGGTCGCCGTGCCAGACGAGAACGGTGTCGGTGTGGCCGCCCATCGTCCAGCTCTCGACGGCCGAACCGGCGCGGTCGAGGCGCAGGTCGATGGTGACGGCGCTGCCGTCGCTGGCGGTGCCATGCTCGACCAGGTGGTAGCTGCGGGCGTGCGACATGGCGTCGGTCGCGTCGCGAAGGATGGTCGCGCCGTCCTTGTTCACCTCCGGCGGCTGGTGCTGACCGGCGGTGCCGCCGTGCAGCGCGGGGCCGAACAGCAGCGGTGCGGCGACCGCGATGGCGGCGGCGATGCCGACCGCCGCGGCGAGCGGGGATCCGAACCGGAACCTGAAGCGGCGCCGGCGCGCGGTCGCTGGTTCCCACGGCGGGGCGTTGACGTGGGCGGTGATCGCCATCTCGCGGATGGCGCGCTGCCCGATCTCCCTCATGCGGGCGTCGAAGTCGTTATGCGCGGTCATCGGCGTCCTCGTCGTCCATGTCGTGGAACTCGATGCCCATCAGCTCGGCGAGCCGGGGCTTGGCGCGGCGGAGCTGGGTCTTGACGGTCTCGAACCCACAGCCCAGGACCTCGGCGATTTGCTCCCGGGTCATGTCCTCCGAGTACTTCAGGACGACGACGGCCCGCATCCGCGGCGGGAGCTGCGCCAGGGCACGCTCGTAGTCGATGGTGGTCTCGCTCCAAGACTCGTCCACGGCACGCTCCTCGTAGACCCGCATGAGCCGTCCCAGCTCGCGCGTGTTGAACCGGAACCGCTTGGCGACGTGGTGGACCATCGCCGTGCGCAGCCAGGGCCACGGCGGTCCCTGGAGGTAGGCGGCGTCGGCCCGGAGGGCTTCCAGGAGGTCAATGAAGACGTCCTGGGCGAGGTCTTCCGCGGCTGACTGGTCTCCGGTCAGGAGGTGACCAAGAGCCGTCAACCGCCCGATCTCGGTCTCGTAGAGCCGAGTGATGCGCGCGTCCGCGTCCTGCGATGCGGCGGCGCGCGTGACCGCCGTTCGGTCGATGAGCTGGGTCATCGCGGCACTTCCCATGTTGAGCAAGTACCCGCGGACCCCCTGGGGGTGGTACACGACGCGCCGACTTGGTGGCCGCCACTGATGGAGTGGGGCATCCCCGGTCCTCCGTGGAGTGGTTGTGACCACTCTTGGAAGAACCAGGCGGCCGGTTTTTGCAGTCATCCGCGTTTGGGACGTTTGGGACTGTTGGCTGCTGGGCTCCCTGCTACGGTGCGTCGCGTGGGACCAGACGACGCCGACAAGCCGATCGGAGCACCAGGGACGTGGGTCGATGGGATGCCCGGGCTCCTAGGTGATGTCGACGCACGACGAGACGCCGAGGCGGTCATCGAGATGCTCCTGACGTTGCAACGAGCGACCGCGGGGACCGACCTCCGCGCAGCCTCGACCGACGGGGAGTTTCCTGGCGGGCTATTCGCCGATCCCATCCCGGTGGTGGTCGACGCCAATTGGTTTCGCGCTGACGTCCGCTATGCCTGTCGTTCTCAGCAGCGCACCGTCCTGGTGAGTGCAGCAAACGAGCAGTTCATCCGGGCGTTCTGCGCCCACCATGTCATCGACGAGGTGCTGGAGCACTTCGAGGAGTGGGCTGATCCGCCTGACGGCCAGGTGACTGCAGAGGCCTTCATCCAACGGTTCTTCGAGGAGTACCTGCCGGTGCTGCGGGTGGTGCCGAACGATGGCGTACCGGACGACTGGCTCTCGCCCGGCGAGCAAGACCGGCTGGCGCGTCTACGCGCGGTCGACCCGGACGACATTCCCTCGGTCAAGCTGGCGATCGTATTGCGCGCTCTGTACGTATCCAAAGACCGCCCCGCGCTCCGCGCCGTCTACGGAGACGCGGCTGAACTAAGCTCCCAACACGAGTGGGTCGACTACTTGAAGGCGGGCGGTGACGTCGGCCAACTCCGGCGCTTGCTCTACTCCGCCTCAGCAGGTGTCACGTTGGTCGGCTATGGCGTGGCGGCAGCGACGCGCCGGATCTACAGCGCTCTCGGGGGACCTCTGACCGCCGTCGCCGCGGCCGGGCTTGGCTGGGCGGGCTTCCGGTGGCTGCGTCAGCCGAGATGGGCGGGACTCAAGGCTGGAGGCCTCCGCGTTCTGAACGTGCTCGGCGTGGTGGGTGCGTTGATGGAGCAGCGGCGCCGACACCTGGAGGCGGCGCTCCCGCCACTTCCCGACTGGGACGGGGCCGGAGCTCGACCGGCGCTACTCGGACGCGCGGTGCTCCAAGCGCTGGCCCGGGACAGCCGGGGCACGCGCTCCGCGCATGAGCTTACCGAAACGGTGCGATCGGAGCTGCCCTGCTCCGAACCGCACGTCCGGGCGCTGCTCCGTTCGACCACATGCTTCCAAGAGGTGTATCGGGGTCGCTGGCAGGTCGGCAGAGCGCTAACAGCCGAAAGCCCGCAGGGCGAGCCCGCGGAGAGTGATGAGGCAGGCCGTCGCGACGACAGCGGTTAGGGTTCTGATCCGCGATGACTCGCCGTGGTCTATCGCGTGCAGCCTCCCTGCCGGACAACGCTCTGACGACTCTTTTCGATCGTCATCGGCCGAAATTGTCCACTCTCACTTCAGCCAGGGATGTCGTGAAATCGATGAACGGGTACGGGGTGAGCCGGAACGTCAGCGTGCGGTCGGGCGACCGAAGAAGCGTCGAGCCCACATCCAGGCCAGGCTCGATGGTCAGCACCGGCGGTGGCGCTAGCACCACGTCGGCAAGGGTGGACGGGGTGACGTACGGAGAAAGCCTCGTCATCAGGGCTGCTGCGGCGGATCGTTGCGCCGTGCCGGTCAGCGGAAGCCAGGACTCGCCGAGCGCCGATGCCTGGTCGGAGGTGAGGCCGAAGAACTGCGCCGCCGTCTCGGGCGCACCAGCGACACCGAAATTTCCGCCGAGGTTGAGGTGGCGCACGGCCAGCACGCCACCGACACGGCGGATGTCGAACTGTCCGATGAAGCCGTCGCTGGCGAAGTACGTGCCGTCGAAGTCGCCGCTGGGCTGGACGCGCAGATCGAAGCGCAGGGGATCGGCGGGTGGCGCCTTATCGGGAAATGCGTTGAGTCCGCTGTAGGTGACGTGGTAGCCACGGGCGTCGCGCATCATCGCCAGCGCCGCCGCCCACTCCTCGGCAGCGGACGGGGTTGGCGATGCGGTCGGCGCTGGCGGCGTGGTGGCGACGATGTCGGCGGCGGGCGTCAGGGACGCGGCGGGATGCGGCTGGGTTGCCCCGATGGCCGGGCGATGTGAGCCGTGCAGGATCGCGATGCCGCCGCCGAACAGGAGGAGGGTGATGGCGCCGCCTGCCAGGCCGGCCGGGGAGCGGAGGCGGGCCGTCCACCCGAAGTGCGCGGCGGCCTGGTGCGTCGGAGGCATGGGCACCGCGTGCGGGAACCAGCCGTGACCGAGGGCCGCGGGGAGCGGCAGGAGCGCGATGCCGCCCAGGAGTTCCATCGGTGACGTCAGCACGGCCGCTCGGGACTGGCACACGGCGCAGTGCTTCATGTGGTGCTCGACGCTCCGCCGCTGACCGGTGGAGAGTTGGCGGACATCGTCAGGAACCAGCTCCGCGAGGCGGTCGCAGTGCGTGCGGCTCTGTGCGACGAGGAGCGAGCGCAGGGCATGGCGGAAAGACGACCGTGCCCGCGTGATCGTCAGTGATGCACGCGCCGGGGTCATGTGGAGCGCCGCGGCGATATCGCGCGAGGACAGGTCGTGGCGTACCGCCAGGTCGAGGGCAAGGCGCTGGTGCAGTTCCATGCTCGCGACGGCCGACCACACCAATGCCTCGGTGACGTGCCGTTCTGTCGTCTCCTCGGGATCGTCCTCGGTGCTGGTGACGGTGTCCGGAATCTCTGCTTGCCGCAGCGCCGGGTTCTTGGTGAGGTGATCGCGGGCGAGGTTCACGGCGATGCCGTAGAGCCAGGACCGGACACGGCGCGGGTCGCGGAGCTCCGCGCCGCGCTCGATGGCGCGGACGAACGTCGTTTGCGTGATGTCGTCGGCCGTGCTCGGGTCGTGGACGAGGCGCTGGACGAAGTCGTGAATGTGCTGGCCGTAGCGCTGGAACAGCCCTTCCGCCCCGCTGGGCTCGCCCGCCTTCAAGGCATGGCCCAGCGCGGAATCGTCGGGGGTAGGCGTCAGCGTCGCCACCGCAGCGTTCCCGGAGCCCTGGGCAGGGCGTCCCTCTCCATCCGAGTCCTTCCTCGGCCCTCTCGCGGCCGTCACGCCCGCGTCCACGATCCTGCATCCGCGGGACGGGCGATGCAAGTCCCGACCGTGCCGCCTGCGCCGGGCTGCGCATGGCGGCTGCGACTCTTTGGTTTCAGCCTCGCCTTTCCCTGCAGCACACGACGCCCAGCCCCCTCGCATCTCGGGCGCGGGCGTGCGAGCCCTTCGGCCCTATCCGGGGTCGCTCACCGCGACGGCGGTGAGCACACGCTGCTCCGCAGCGTGCTCGCACGCGCATCACGCTGTGGCCGCCGCACGGCGGCACGGTCGGTGCGCCTACGCCGCGTTCGTCCAATGCGGAGGAGACGAGGCCCCTCTCCCCGCACCCGCTCTACCCAGGGACGAGCCCCCTCCCGGGAACTGTCAAGGAAGGTCCCCTCGGCCCCCACCCAGACGAGCATCGTGCCCTCACCCCCGTACCTGGCATGCTCGAGCCCAACTTGTCAGGGGCCGGGTTCTGATGTCGTTGGCGACCGCGACGTAGGCCGACCCACTTCCGGCTGCCTCATGGGACGGCCCGTCGGGTCAGCCAGCGCGTTCTTCACCGGACTTCAAGCAAGAGAACGATGATGGGGTCCATGGAATCCGACGATATCGCAGCCAGTCAGGAGCACTCGGACACAACCGTACCGCAACCCGGCGGAATCCTCATGGCCCGATGGCAAACTCTGCGCATCCCAGCCGGGGGGATCGTCCTCCGTGTAGGAAGCGGCGGGCTCCAGCTAGAACCTGTGGTCCCCGAGCTCGCGCTGGAGATGTGGCCCCATTGGTTCGAGATCGCGCTCCGGCATGCAAGCGTTGCGCGCCAACACCATGCGCAGCTCCTTAACGCTCGGGATTGTCAAAGCCCGACCACCGGGCAGCACCTTGACGACGAGCTGCAGAGTTCCATACAGACCATCACTGCCATGGCGTTCGCAGTTGACGCGTTCTACGGCTCCTTGCTTGAGCAAATCAACGTCGCCCCGTCGACGAAGGCCGCGTGGGCCCACAACAAGACACCCCGGCACGCGAGAGTCCTCGAAGCAATCCGGCTCGGGTCGGTGCTCAGAAATGACCAGGTGCGAAGCCTGAAGCGCGGGCTATCCTCATTGTTCAAGTTCCGCGACTGGGCAGTGCATCCACCAGCCGACTTCCGCCACCCGCTCCTTCACCCCGACCTGCAAGTTGGTGTAGATCAACGATTTCTTGCTTTCAGTAGCCCAAATGCCGACCGCGCCGTGCTTTGCGGGCTAGAGGTCCTCGTCCGAGCTCTCGATCACCCGCGCGATATCGCCGCATTCAGGCCGTGGTCTGCCTCAATGCGGCAGATATTGGACGATCTCCTGCGGGCCGCCCATATGACTTACGCCGACTCGGCGCCCTGAAGACAAGGAGCGCTGGCCAAATTTGGCAACTCCTCGCATGTCAGGCGCCTTAGACGCAATTTCGCGACGGGCAACTCCGCGCGGTCGCGCCCAGGCGGGGGGACGCGACCCCTCCCCCCGCACCCCCCTACCCAGGGGACGAGCCCCCTCCCGAGGAATGTCAAGGAATGTCCCCCGTCGCCTGCACGGGTGCGGGCGACGCGGCTAGTTGGAAGCCGCCTCTGTCGCGGCCCAGGCAGCGACGATGCATCGACTACACCAGTGATCGCCCGGTGCACTCGTGGTGTCAACCGAAGGGACTACGACGATGTCAGCCGTCCCGTGACACATTTTGCAGCGCCCCAGTGGATGGGTCTCCCGATGGGCTACGAGCGACCCGGACAACCGAGCCACGTTGCCGCGCACCATGTCGTGGAGGCTGATCACGCATCCGCGGCAGACGAACGGCTTGTCCCCACCCTCGTCCCACCTGAGTTGAAACAGCGGGTGGTCTCGCGCGCCGCATAGATGACACGGCGGACCGAACTCTGGCCGCGGAACGACAACTGGGGTCGCGAGCATTGGCACAATGAGAAGTCTATGACGCCTCCTCCTGCAGCGGCCGAGGAAAGCCCAACCTACACAGACTAGTGTATAATGGGCCTACACTAAGAAGGCCCCGCGGAGTTGCACCTCCTTGGGGCCCGAGCCAGAACCTGATTAGGAGGTCCCGGCCATGTCGGACTCTACGCATCCGACGAACGCGGCGCGGAGCAATGCGACGGCGCCACCGCTGCCGCCAGCTGGTCAGATGGATCACCCTTCGCGGCCAGTCCGGCGAGCCCTGGTCCGACACGTCCAGGCCGATGTGGCAGCGCTGGCCGACGCGCTAGTCGGACCGGACGAGGACAGGGCGGCGACCCACCCTGTCCTCGCCGCGCTGGCCCGCGCGGTCGTCGCCGACTTGGACCACTACGCGCGACGCGGGCGCCTGCCGCGCCGCCCGGACCTCTACGGGTTCCGCGCGTACGCCGCCCTGGCGGGCGCGGCGGGCCTCGGTGAGGACGTACTGGTCGACCGGATCACCAGCACTGTCGGGGCGGTGGTGCGGCTGTGGTTCGCGGGTGCCGACGAGCTGGCGGGCGAGTTCACCGTCGACGCCATCGACCGCGCGCTCGCGTCCCTGTGCGGAATTGCGCGGATGTGGGTGCGCAAGGTGCGCGGCCAACTGGCGGCCGGGCTCGCACTCTCTGCGACGGCGTGGCCGCGGGACGCGCGTACGTGGGCGACAGTGCCGTCGCTCTGACAGCTCCAACTTCGCGGCGACGCGGGCTAGAAATTCGCGCAGATCGCGCACCGAATTCGCGCGGACGTTGCGCTTGGCCCGGCGTCGCCGCGCGGCCGGACGGTCGCGGGCGCCATATCGCCCGTGCCGTCCGGCCATGCGGGCGAGCCTGAAAATGGGCGCGCACCGGGGGGTGCGTATAGTCTGCGTTCGATTTCAGGCGAAGCGAGGACGGCTCTCTCCCGGACACGGTGCCTGCCCGGGAGGGGCGGGAGGGCAGCCAATTGTCGACCGGAGCGGAGTGGGTCACGGCAGGCGCGACCTTCGTTCTGGCAGTCACGGCCGCAATTGCCATCGTGGCGAACATCCGCTTGGTCAGGGCGACGGAGCGTGCTGTCGATGCCGCCAACAAAACCGCCAAGTCGGCCGAGGAAGAAGCCCTCGCCACTCGGCGCTCAGCGGAAGCCATGGAGAAGAGCGTCGCCATGCAGGCCGATCAGGCGGCCTTTGCCCGAGACGCGGCTGCAGCCCTGCTTCGGGGCGAGTGGCCCGGCCAGGTCCGGTCCGGCTTCAACGGCGAGGTGCAGTACGTGGGCGGCACCGAGCCAGCGCACGACGTGAGAGTGCTGGTGAGGGTCCAGGACCGATATTGGCACGCGAGATGCGACGACCTCCTCCCGATGGCGCCGCGGGCGCCGTACGACGCTGCCTACTGCGATAAGAGGGACGTGGACGACATGCCCGTGCCCGACGAGTTCAAAGCGGCGTCCCCGGATAGGGACGCGCTGATGATCGCGTGGCGCGGGGCGGATGGGCGGTCGCATTGGTGGGCGCGAGCACACGAGTTCAGGCCGAAGACGGTGGTCCAATCCGGACAGGAGAAGGAGATTCCGCTGTGGCGGCCCAGCGGGCCGGAGACACGCGGGCTCTGGGCGAGGTGAGCGGGCACTGTCCGCAGCCGCGGCGCCCAGCTTCCCGGAGCTACGGCTGCTTCCCCCTACGGTCGCGGCCGAGGTAAGCTCGCCGAGTGGAGCCGACGAAGGACGTCCCCACTGACCCCAACCGGAACTTGTCCTTCGATCAGCTTCAGCTTGCTCTCGCGTCCCACCTCGTTGCCTACATGGATGTCGTGGGGTTCTTGCTCCTCTGTCGCATGCAAGACGACCCACATGACGTCTTCGCTCTCTTGAAACGTGTGGATGCGTGGGACGCCTCTCGATCCGGGGAATTTGAGTACACGACGCGGCTCGGTTTGGATCTGAACGACCCGATCAGAATGGGGCACGTCCTCGTCATGATCATGCTTCTCCTGGGCCAACCGGCTCCTGTCATCCGGAGCTTTTCTGACCGCTTCCTGCGGGCTGGCTCGGCAGATCGCGGCCACGAGGTCATCGAGAACGAAATCATCCCGTTTCTTCAGACAGCGATCGCATCCTTTCCCCGAGGCATGACCTTCCAGCAATCCGCGGGCCGGTTCGAGCAACAGCTCAGTGCGATGACAATCCGGCTGCGTCACTTGGGAGTGAGGGAACGACAGCCATGCATGGCTGAGATTGCTCACGCCCAACTTATCGAGTTCGGTCCGCCGCTCCATCGTTGTCTGGTACACCCAGCTTTCCAAGAGCTGCCGCAGGTGCACAGTGCAACGAAGCGCATCAGGGGCGAGGCCTTCGTCATGCACGATGCTTCCGTGCTGGTCGTTGACCGGAAGCGCCGTACGTTTACGGTGTACTTCCACATGCAGGAGTGGTTTGAACGTGTTCTCCGATAGATCCTCGACCAAACGCTCCTACGTCAACAAGCGTCGGGTCAGCAAAGCGGTTGCCCTACGCATCCGAGGTCGCCAACTTCCGCACAGTCGGTAGGGCGTCTCTGGCAGGCCGCCCGCCAGGGCGGCCTCCGTTGGCGAGATTGGGCCGGAACGGCCTCCGCTCACCCCCGCACTTGTCAGGACGACGCTGCCAACGAAGGGAGTCGGCGCGGCGAAAAAACGCCGCAAACGCACCACGGTCTTTTGCTTGGTTTTGCTACCAACTTTCTTGTGTTGTCCGGGAATCAGGGTGTCGGCGGGTACATGTGTAGTGCGGGAAGTATCGGCAGTTGGAGGGGAACACCACGACCACCGCACACGCCGCACGGCGCCGACCCGAGCCACTGCAGCTCGTCCTGCCGCTGCACGTCGCGCCGTCGCCAGCCGAGAAGCGCAGACGGGCACGCCTGCGCGAGCAGTTCGACAGCCCGGCGTTCCTGGCGATGGCGGCGGAGTGGAGCGCAGCGTCGCGAGCCGCCCAGGGGCTGCCGCCGTCCATCAGCGACCCGAGCGCCGTCCGCCGCCTGGTCGTGCTCATGGGGTGGGACAGGACGACGCGGGCAGTCACGCGGTCAGAACCGCCAGACGATGCGCACCTTCGACGGGTCGAAGTGGCGCAGCCCGCGCGCGTCCGGGGCGATGGGCTCCACGACGACGTGATCCACGACGGTCGCGATGATGGCGCGCTGCCGGTCGAGGGAGAGCGTCGGCCAGTCGCGGCGCAGGGCCTTGGCGTTGCCCGCATACTCGGTCGCGGCCGCCGCCTTCCGGTCCGCCGTCTGGAGTTGCGCCGAGAGGGTGGCGACGCGCTCCTCGATGGGACGCCGGGCGGCCAGCCACTCGCTCATGGTGACCTGGCGCCGTCCGTAGGCGTCCGCCAGCTCCCGTAGCTGCTCCTCCTCGCGGGCGACCTCGGCGAGCAGCTCGGCGGTGTTGTCGCTCCCGTCGCCCTGCAACAGGCGGGCCACGTCCGAGCCGTCGAACGCGGCCAGCACCGCGGCGACGACTAGGGCCTCGACGCCATCCGCGCGGCGGCGGATGGACCCGCAGCCGAGCCGGTCGTTGCTCACGTCCTTGATGCAGGCGTAGCGCCGGTCCCCTGGCTTCTTCGGCCGCGCACGGAGCGGCTGTCCGCACACGCCACAGCGCACCAGGCCGGTCAGCAGGTAGGTGTAGCCGCCGCGTCCTCCGTGGTTGCTGCGGCGCTTGGGATCGCCGAACAGCGCGCGCAGCTTCGCCGTCTCCTCGGGCGTGATGATGCCGGGCCACTCGCCCTTGGCGACGATCTTCCCGTGGTGTTCGCGCTGCCCGCTGATGCGCGCCGACTGGAGCATGGTGCGGATGGTGGCGCTCGACATGAAGCGGCCGGACGAGCCCTTGATGCCGCGCGCATGGAAGTCCGCGACCAGGGAGCGCAACGAGTCGCCGGCGAGCGCCCGCCGGGCGGCTTCGCGGATGACCTCGGCCTCCTCGGGGATCACCGACATGCCGTCCTTGCTGTAGCCGAAGGCGCGCGCCCCACCGTTGATGAGCTTCCCGGCCTCGGCCAGCTCCAGGTGCTTGCGCTGGATACGGCGGCTCATGTCCTCGCTGGACTTGTTGGCCACCGCGCCCTGGATGCGCGCGAACAGGCGCCCCTCCGACGTGGCCAGGTCCACCTCGCCCGTCACGGAGGCGAGGGCGACGTTGTAGGCGTTGCAGATGTCGATGAACTCCTCCAGCTCGCGCGGCTGCCGGTGGAGGCGGTCAAGGTGCCAGACGACGACGCCGCGGATGGTCCCGGCCTTGATGTCGTCGAGCATCTGTCCGTACTGCGGCCGGGCCTTACCTGAGTAGGCGCTGATGTCGTTGTCGACGTACACCCGGGCGACGTGCCATCCTCGGCGAGCGGCCAGGGCCTTGCAGTCCTTCTCCTGGCGAGCGACGCCGAGGCCGGTCCCGTCCCGGTCCTCGGAGATGCGAGCGTAGACCGCGGCGGTGAGTCCCTCGGCGTGCTTGGTCATGAGGGGACAAATTGTAATAGTCCT
The DNA here is from genome assembly GCA_035569495.1 of Candidatus Angelobacter sp. Classification (GTDB taxonomy): domain Bacteria; phylum Chloroflexota; class Dormibacteria; order Aeolococcales; family Aeolococcaceae; genus DASRDZ01. The sequence goes on from DATMMX010000051.1 coordinate 41,030, forward strand.
CCCCTGGAACCCCTACCCCCCACCTCTCTCATGACGGGAGGGAGCTTGTCAACTCCTCTCGTCTCTGGACCGTTCAGTCGACAGCCGGAGGCGCGCAGGACCGGAAAGACGTTGCGCCATAAGGGCTTTTGCGCAGAGCTACACACAGGTGTGGTACACTCAGAGGCGAAGTAGTGGCCCCGCGGTGCTGTAACACCCGGGGCCGTGGCCGATCACGTCTGAGGTGATTGACATGGCTGACTCTACCCGTATCGCGACAGATCCCAAGGGGGAGCGGCAGGACCGGGAGGCGCACCGGCGTCGGGCGGCGAGGCAGGAGTTGACGTCCGGCATCGAGGAGCGAGGCCTCCAGGCGGTTGTGCGGATGGTCAACGAGGACGCGCCGCTGCGCCTCGGCGGCCGGGAGCTGTCGGCCGCGCACATCGCCTACCAGTCAGCGCTCGTTCTCGGCGGCATGTGGACGCAGCGGCGACCCATGCGAGCGAGCGAGACGGCAACCTTCCGCATCCTCGGCGGGCTGGCGGCACGCGCCGGACTGGAGGAGGAGCAGGCGCTGTCCGCCCTGGAGGCGGCGACGGAGACCATGCTGGCCGTCGTCGAGGGAGACGGCCGACACGGGCCGTACGGGCCGCGTCTGGCGGGAGTGGTCGTGGCGGGGTTGCGCGCGGACGCACGGTCCTTCGCGGAGGCGGCCGAAGCCGAGCTGCACATCGGTCTCTCGGTCGAAGGGCAGTTCGGCCATGACCTGCAGGGAGTCCTGGTCGGGATCGTGGACGGGCTCATCGCCGCCGACGAGCTTGCTCCCGCGGCGAACGTGGTGGGCCTCGACGTGAGCAGGCCGCATGGCGTCGTCTGCCTGGTGCACGCCCGCGGCGCGACCGAGCGCGCGGCCGAGGCGGCGCGGGCCATTGTCGAGCGGGTGCCGTTCGCGGTGGACCTCGGCCTCGGTGACGGCCTTCCGATCCACCGCCGCGTGGTCGTGCCACACCTGACGCCCGGCCAGTGGCTGGACGCGCGGACGGACGTCCACGACCTCGCGATGCGGCACGGCGTGCTCGCCGTGGCGCCCGCGGCCGCGCCGTCGCTCGCGGGGCTGCTCGCCACGTACCGGCGCACCGCCGCCGACCTGGCGGCCACGGTTGGGGCGTGCGGGTATCAGGCCGGGATCATCGACCCGGCCTGCATCGGGACCGGCGAGCGGACAGCGACGCAGGCCGTCCCCACCGCCGCCTGAACTTCCCTGTCGCCCCCGTCGCGTCGCGGCTCCACTGTGTCATGCGGCGGGGGCGACTTCCCTTCCTGACAAGGCCCCGCGAAGGTCGCACCTCCGTGGGGCCGAGCCGAACCTGCATCAGAGGCAACGGCAATGGTCGACTCTCCCCATCAGCCGGCCACGCGGTCGTCGCAGCACACGGCGCGCCACCGGCCGACCCTGCGAGGCCGCGCCGATCCGGGCAACACGGAGGCCCGGCAAGCCATCCTCGACCTCGTTGGCGCGGACCTGCGCCGGTTCGTCGATGCGCGGCTCGATGATGACGAGCGCGACGGGCGGATCAGCGGCGGACACACCGAGCCACCGCTTCGCCCTGTCGTCGATGCGACCATCCGCGCCGTCTGCGTGGCGGGGCGGACCGGGCGCCTTCCCGACGTGGCGGATCGGGCCGCCTTCGAGGTGCTTGGGGTGGGCTGCTGTGGCGGCGTCCACGACGCCGCGGACGCGCTGGCTGTTCTCGACGCCTGTGCAGAGGCGATCCGCGACCTGGTGCTGATCCGCGGCCACCGGCTGGACGAACTGTTCGGCGAGGCGCTCATCGACCGGGCACTGGCGTCTCTCTGCGGAGTCATCGAGGTCGTCTCGACCCGTGCCTCCGATGCGCTCCTCGCCGGTCACAGCGCAGCCGTCACGGGGGAGCGGAGGGATCAGCGGGTGGCAGCGTTGGTCGGAACGGAGCTCGACCATCCGCCTGCCTTCCGTGAGCCCGAGAACTACGATCCAATCGAACTGCGCTCGGTCTGCGTGCTGTATGGATCGGGGCCGCACGTCATCGAGGCCCTCTCGGCGGCCGCGCGCGACGCCGAGCTGCTCATCCCGCATGCGGTCGACGCTGGCGTCGGGACCGCCCCACCGCACCGCCGCGTGGTCATCGAGCGGCGCTACCGGACTGACTGGAAGCGCACGGCGGCGATCTTCCGCGAGTTGTCCCGGTGGCACGGTCTCGACGTCCGGGTGACAGCACCCACGAACGGGCGGCGCCGCCTGGCGGACGCGTATCGCTCGCTCCTTGCCGACATCGCCGCCGCCGACACGACCACGACGTCCGCCGGGCTGTATCCCCATGTGCTCGCAACCGCGTAGGGCTCGAAGGGAGCGCCGCGCCGCCGCGGCGCTCCTCGCGGGTGCGCACGCCGCCCATTGCGTCGCGGCTCCACTGTGTCCTACGGCGAGATCGACTTCCCTCACAGCGATGTGCCCTGTCCCCCGCGAGGCATCGCCGCGGGTACTTGTACAGTGGAGTCCACGTCGTGCTGCGTGCGTCCGCGCGCACACGGCATCGTCCGTCGCACCCGCCGTCGCGCTCAACGCCCGGGACTCCCTCTGGAGGTTGCGGATGCGTGCTACCGGAAACGGCGCCGTGGCGCCCGTCAGCGGCGGACAACAGGGAGGGGTCGCGGTGAAGTTGCTCATGGACGTTCCCGAGGTCGCGGAGGCGCTGGGGTGTGGGCGCACGTTCGTCTACCAGCTCATCACCAACGGCGACATCCCCATCGTGAAGTTGGGCAGGCTGACTCGCGTCCGCGTGACCGACGTCGAGACCCTGATCTCCCATTCCGCGATCGGTCCGGACGAAACAGACAAGACTGGCCGCAACGCCGCGGCCGCCGATGCAGGCCGTGCGGCGTCCCGTCGTGGGGCGCCGCACACCGTGCCACAGGAGCGCTTCTGATGCCCAGAAGAACGACCGGCAAGCGCGCCAACGGCGAGGGGACCATCGCTCGCCGCAGTGACGGGCGCTGGGTCGCCGCTGTGACCCTCAGCGACGGGACTCGCCGCTTCGCGTACGGCAAGACACGGGACGAGGTCGCCCGCAAGCTCCGCGACATGCTGCACGCCAACGACGCCAACGTGCCCATCCCCGGCCGCCGAGAGACGGTTGACAGCCTGATGCGGTCATGGCTCGACGTGGTCAAGACACGCGTCCGGCAGCGGACGTGGGAGCGCTACGAACAACTGACCCGCGTCCATGTCACCCCGGCGCTGGGTCGCGTGAAGCTGGGCGACCTCACGGCACAGCGCCTGGAGCGTTTCTACGCAGATCGGCTCGCCACCGGGCTGAGCGCCCGCACCGTCCGCCACCTCCACGTTCTCCTCCATGCGGCGCTGCGCCAGGCCATGCGGTGGGACCTCGTCGCGCGCAACGTCGCTGACCTGGCAAAGGCGCCACGGCCGGAACAGAAGGAGATGGCCGTCCTGACGCCCGACCAGGTCGAGCGATTCGTCGCCGCGGCCCGTGGTGACCGGCTGGAGGCGCTCTACATCGTTGCGGTGACGACCGGGATGCGGGCGGGCGAGCTGCTGGCGCTGCGCTGGGCGGACGTGGACTTGGACAACGCAGTGGCCGTGGTGCGGCGCTCCGTGCAGCGCTCCAAGGCCGGCGCCACCGGCGATCGAAAGACCGGCCTGGTCATGGTCGAACCGAAGACGAAGAAGTCCCGGCGTCCCGTCGCCCTCTCGCAAGGCGCCGTCCGTTCCCTGCGAGCCCACCGCGCCGCCCAGGCCGCCGAACGCCTGGTCGCCGGGGACGAGTGGGACGACCAGGACCTCGTCTTCCCGAACCGGGTCGGACGACCGATGGAGGGCGGAGACCTCCTGAACGTGTGGTACCGACCGCTGTTGAAGCGGGCCGGGCTGCCGCGCCTGCGCTTCCACGATCTGCGGCACACGGCCGCCACGCTGCTCCTGGCCGCCAAGGTGAGCCCCAAGGTCGCCCAGGAGCTGCTGGGCCACTCCACCGTCGCGTTCACACTCGACCAGTACTCGCACGTCATCGAGGGGATGCAGCGCGAGGCCGCGGGGGTGATGGATGCCCTGCTCGGCGGCGGGATCTGACCCATGGGCGCCGGTTGTTGTCAGCGTTGTTGTCAACCGCCGATCCGGCGCCGAAACTGTTCGGCTCCGAACGTCGATCGGCCTTGTTGGCAATGCCGGGCCCGGGACTCGAACCCGGACGAGGGGCAAGCCCCTCAGCGGTTTTTAAGACCGCGGCGTCTACCTGTTCCGCCAACCCGGCGTGCGGTGTGCCGAGCGCCAGTATGAGGCCCGGGCGGGGTTGGGCTGCCGGATCAGGGTGCGGGGTATTCGGCGCTGATCAGGAAGACGCCGCCGGAGCGGTCGAGGACGAAGAGGCGGCGCCACGCGGTGGTGCCCTCGTCGAGGATGACGGCCCCGGTGGCCGTGTCGCAGCGTTCGCGGTGGACGGCGCCGCGGAGGTCGAGGCCGAGCAGGGGTGACGACTGGGGATTGGCGGGGTCGTGGATGAGGACCACGGTGGCCGCGGCCGGTTGCCAGGTGAGGATGTCGATGCGTGCCGAGCGCCGCGCGGCGTCGAGTGCGCGGCGCTGGGCGGCGAGCCAGGCGCCATGGGACGCGGTGGCAAGTCGCACGGTGTCGAGGCGGCGCAGAGCGTCGGCGGTGATGGACAGGTCGTCCGTGAGGTCCCGAACCATCGCGGCGGTGGTCGCCGAGGTGAGCGTGGGGTCGGCCCGCATCGCGGCGTCGCTCACCGTGATCGGGGGCAGCGCGACCGCCGTGCCCATCGGGTTAAGCGCCCCGGCTGCTGCAATGGCATCGGGAGCCGCGGCGACTGCAACAGCGCCGGGCCCCCCAGCAACGTGCATGCCTCCGGCGACGGCCGCAAGCGGCAGCGCGGCGATCCACGCCGCAAACAGCACGACGACGCCCGCAAGCCGAAAGCGCAGAGCGCGAGGAACGCCCAACCCCACCCGGCCGCACACAGCAAGCCACACCCCCCGCGCCGCACACACAACCGCAAGGCCGCCGAGGATGCCCACCTTGGTGCCGAACTCCGTCGACTGCGTCGCCATGAGCAGCGTCGCAACCAGCGCCACCCCCGCACCAAAACCCACGCGCGCCACACGCCCGTCAGGCGTCGTCCGGGGATCGGTGATCATGAAGAACATGAAGACCAGCACCTCCGGCGACGCGGTCAGCGCCGAGAAGTACGACGAGCCGCACACCGCCCCGTAGTGCCACCGCGCCGTCATGCAGTGCCCGCTCATCGCGATCACCGCAACCCCAAGCGCCAAGCAGGCGAAGAACGCCACCGTCATCCCCAGCATGCGCATGCGCCGCGCGATCAGCAGCCCACCCGCAACGATCACCGCGACGGCAGCCGCAAGACCGCCCGACCACGGCCCCCACCACAGATCGAGCGGGTTGACCTGCGAGGTCCCGAACAACACAAAACCAACGACCAGCCCGAAGTTGGACGGGTTGAACACGTGAACCCCGCGCACACGGATCGCGTACTTCGACAGCAGCGACAACCCCGCGGCCACCACGAAGATGTGCCACCCGGCGAGACTCCACCAGTCGCCGTGCACCGTCCCCGCCGTGCGCATGATGAAGGCGACGCCGTTGCCGGTCAGCAGCGCGCTCGAAGGCCACAGCACCACGCGCTGCAGCGCAAACGCGATCGCCACCTCCAGCACCGCGCACGTCCCCACCGACAGCAGGATCTGCGCCGCCGACAGCTCGAAGCCGAGCACGGTCTGCCCCAGCACCTGCAGGGTGACGATCACCAGGGCGAGGTGCAGGCGCGGGTCGAACCGCGACGGCAGCAGCACCGGGTAGCTGCGGCCGCCGACCCGGAGCCGGCGGGCGGCAGGCGGCGTCATGGCGCCCCGCACCATGCACCCCGGGCCACGCGCGTGTCGAGCCCGCCGCGCCTATACTATGGAGCGTATGTTCGGTCGCGGCTCCCGACCCGACGCCACCTACCTGCGCAGCCAGCGCGCCACCGGGCTGCCCGTCCGCCCCACGGTCGTCGCCCGCGGCCTGGCGGAGCGCATCCTGCAGAGCGGCGACGACGCCAAGGAGCGCTGCCGCCTCGCCCAGATGCTCATCGACGAGCTCAGCGCCGAGGCCGGCCTGACCCGCTGCGAGGTGGCGGTGGCCGACAAGCCGCAGGCCCACGAGCACGACGGCCAGCGCCTGCAGAGCAAGACCTACGGCTACTACCGCTGCTGGTTCGAGGACGGCAAGGTCAGCCGGGCGCGCATCCGCATCTACCACCGCACCGCGCGGCTGCAGAAGGTGATCACGCCCAAGGTGTTCCTCAACACCCTGCTCCACGAATGGGTGCACCACTACGACTTCGACGGCCTGCGCCTGGCCCGCTCGCCGCACACCTCCGGGTTCTACGCGCGGCTGCGCACCCTCGCCGAATCGCTCGACGTCGCCTTCGTCCTGCCGCCCGAGCCCGAGGACCGCGCCCGTCCCGGCGGCCTGCGGCGCACGGCGCAGCCCGCGTCGCAGCCGATGCCGTACAGCGCCTAGCCGCGCACCGTTCGCGCCGGGCGGCACAGGTGTGATATCCCTGGTTGCGTCAACCACCCAGGAGGCGCACTCGTGGCGCGAGCCGAGAAGTCGATCGTGGTCCGGGTCCCGGTGCGGACCGCCTACCGGTGGTGGACCACCTACGAGGAGTTCCCCGCCTTCCTCGACGGCGTGACCAAGGTCATCCCGCGCGACGAGAACACCCAGGCTTGGGAGGTCGAGATCGCCGGCCGTGCCGAGCAGTGGGAGACGCAGGTCGAGGCGCGCGACGAGCACCACGTGGCCTGGCATACCACGGGCCGTCCGCACGCCGAGGGTGAGGTCGAGCTGAAGCCCGTCGAGGGCGGCCAGGCGCTGGTCACGCTGCGCCTGGTCTACGACCCGATCGGCGAGCACGACGTCGAGGGCGCCTCGGGCCTGGTCGACCGCCTGGTGTTCAACTCGCTGGAGCGCTTCAAGGCCTTCGCCGAGGCCCACGAGCAGCGCCGCACCGTCGACGACGACGCGCCCGTGCCGCTCGGCGCCGAGACGGTCGACGGTCCCGAGGGCGAGCGCCTCGGCGACCAGGAGGACAACAGCGGCGACCTGCCCTTCTCCGACCACGGTCGCCGCCACGGCGGGCCCATGGAGGCAGCGCCCGACGGCTTCGAGACCCTGCTCGAGCGCATCGACGACGCCGAGCCCACCCGGCCCATCGGCGCCGACGACATGGGCAAGGTCTTCGACCCCGACGCCGCCGATCTCCCCGAGCGCGCGCTCGACGCCAACGAGGACGACAACGAGGCGCAGTGGTCGCGCCTGCGGCCCTGAGGCTGGGGCATACTGTGGCGTCCCGGCGCGGGCGGAGGGCGGGGCGACGTAGCCAAGTGGTAAGGCACGGGTCTGCAAAACCCTGATCGTGGGTTCGATTCCCACCGTCGCCTCCACGCCCCTCCCCTGCCTGTAGGCTTGGCGCCGCCCCCATGAGCACCTCCCAGGCCACCGACCTCGCTGCGCGCGCCGGTCGCGTGCTCGGCGGCGGAGCCACCCACACCGTCCGCGCCTACAGCCCCGCCATCTACGTGGCGCGAGCCGAGGGCGCGCGCAAGTGGCTCGCCGATGGCCGCGAGCTGGTCGACTACACCATGGGCCACGGCGCGCTCCTCCTCGGCCACGCCCATCCCGCGGTGGTCGAGGCGGTGCAGCGGCAGGTGGCGCGCGGCACCCACTACGGCGCGGCGCATCCGCTCGAGGTCGAGTGGGCGGAGCGCATCTGCGCGCTGGTGCCGTCCGTGGAGCAGGTGCGCTTCACCTCATCGGGGACCGAGGCCGGCATGCTGGCGGCGCGATTGGCCCGCAACCACACCGGTCGCGACGTGGTGCTCAAGCTGGACGACCACTTCCACGGCTGGTACGACTCACTTGCAGTCAACCTTGGCCAGAACGGCGAAGTCGAACCTCCGCCCGGGGTTCCCGCCGTGGTCGCCGCGGCGACGCGGGTGGTGCGCAGCGGCGACCTCGACGCGCTGCGTGAGGCGCTGCGCGACGGCGCGGTGGCGGCGATGTTCATCGAGGCGTCCGGAGCGCACTACGGCAAGGAGCGGCTCGACCCCGAGTACGTGCGCCAGGCGGCGGCGCTGTGCCGTGCGGCGGGGACGCTGTTCGTGGTGGACGAGGTGGTCACCGGGTTCCGCGTCGCGCCCGGCGGCATGCAGGCGCTGATCGGGGTGCGGCCAGATCTGTCCACCTTTGGCAAGATCATGGCGGGCGGCCTGCCCGGCGGCGCGGTCGGCGGGCGGCAGGACGTCATGGACCTGCTCCGCGCCGGCGGCGAGCGGCACATCGCCCATCCCGGGACGTTCAACGCCAACCCGCTGTCGGCGGTGGCGGGGATCACCACGCTGGAGCTGGTCGGCGACGGCACGGCGCAGGCCATCGCCGACGCCTTCGCGGTGCGGCTGGAGGCGGCGATCGGCGAGGCGCTGGCCGGCGCGGGTGTCTCCGGGCGGGTGTGGCGGCTGAGCAGCATGGTGCACTGCGAGCTGGACGGCGCGGCGCAGCAGGCGGGGCTGAGCGTGGCGCTGCGCGAGGAGGGCGTCGACCTGCTGCGCACCTCGGCGTTCTGCTCGGTGGTGCACGGCGACGCCGAGCTGGAGTGGACGCGTGCCGCCTTCGACCGCGCGCTGCGGAGACTGCAGAGCTGATCGGCCTGCGCCTGGGCGCCCTGCGCGCCGAGGTGGGGCCGCTCCTGGAGGTGGGCGGGGAGATGCGCACGCTGCCGGATCCGCGTGCGCGCGTGGTGATGCGCGGGCCGGCGCTGGAGGCGTCGTGGCCGGACGGGCTGCGCGTGCGGCTTCGGGCGCGGGCGGACGGGTCGCGGGGCGCCGTTCTGGACTGCTCGGTCAGCAGCGATCACGACGTGCGCGTCGGCGCCATCGGCGTGCGGGTGCTGGGGCTGTCCGCGACCCGCGTGCTGGTCGACGGCTACCACTCCTGGGACTGGGCGGGGGTGCGCGACGCCAACGCCGGCGGGCGCGGCTGGTGGGGCGCCGTCTGGGGCGCGCCCGGCCAGGCGTGCACCAGCGTCGCAAATGCCGCGCCGCCGAAGCTGGGCCCCCTGCTGGTGCGCTGGAACGCGGGCAGCTCGCTGGGCGTGATGAGCGTCGGCGCGCCTGAGCAGGGGCAGCACGCCACCGGCGAGCCGCGACTGCTCGGCATCGCGCTGCCCGCCGGGACGGTGCTGCACGGCGATCCCATCCGCATCGCGCCGCTCGACCATCGCTCGACAGCGGGCGCCGGCCTGCCGCGCCTTCGCGCCACCGACCACACACCGGGACGGCGCGTCGCGGGCTGGATGAGCTGGAACTGCCTCGGCGCCGCGGCGACCGCCGCCGACGTGGTCGAGGCGGCCACCTCGCTGGCGCCACCCGGCGGCCTGGTGCTGCTGGACGACGGCTGGATGCCGCACTGGGGCGACTGGGTGCCCCGCGACGACTTCGACAGCACGCTGCACGACCTGGTCGACGCGGTGCACGCGACGGGACGGCGCTTCGGCCTGTGGCTGGCGCCGTTCCTTGTCGATCCGCAGTCGCGCGCGGCGCAGAAGCACTCCGCACTGCTGCTGCGCGACGCGCAGGGCGCACCGGTGGTGAGCATCCGCTCGCCGCGGCCGCAGCACGTCCTCGACGCCTCCCTCGGCGCGTCCCGTCTGCACCTCTCCGCCCTGGGACGCCGCCTCGGCCGCCTCGGCATTGACGCGCTGAAGCTCGACTTCCTCTTCGCCGGCGCGTTGCCCGGCGCGCGCCACGACGGCATGAGCGACATCGCCGCACTGCGTGCAGGTGTGGCAGCCATGGTGCGCGCCTACCGCAGCGAAGCGCCACGCGGCGCGCGCGTGCTCGGCTGCGGCGCCCCGGCCGCGCCGCTGGTCGGCCTGCTCGACGCCTGCCGCAGCGGTGACGACGCCGTGGTCAACGTCCCGCCCGCCAACGTCGAGCCTCCCCCACCGCCGCACTTCGTCCACGGCGAGGCGCTCCTCCGCGCGCAGACCCGCAACCTCGCGGCGCGCGCGTGGCTGTGGGGCGCAACCATGCCGCCGGACGTGGACGCCGTCACCCTCGCCGCCATCGGCGACTCACCCGCGCCGGACGCCGGTTATGTCCAGCGCTGGCTGCAACTCGCCACCCGCTCGGGCGGCCCGCTGCTGGACAGCGACGTCCCCGACGGCCGCGTCGCCGCCGCCCGACTGCGCACGCTGCGCCGCGCCCAGCGCGAGGTCCACGGAACACCCGCACGTCCCGACCGCAGCCACGACCCGCTCTCCGGCTCGGCGCTCAGCCACGACGACCCCGCCTTTCAGGAGTGGCCGGAGGAGCTCCCCCGCCGCCTGGCCAGCTCATCCCGCATCGCCCGCAGCCGCTCGCCCATGCGCGCCTCGACGCCGCGGTCGGTCGGCTCGTAGTAGCGGCGCCCGGCCAGCGAGTCGGGCAGGTGCTGCTGGTCGACGATGCCGCCGTCGAAGTCGTGGGCATACCGGTAGCCGTCGCCGAAGCCCATCGACCGGCCCAGCCCGGTCGCCGCGTTGCGCAGGTGCAGCGGCACCGGCTGGTGCAGCGTCCTGCGCACGTCCTCGATGGCGGCACCGTAGGCGCGATACGCCGAGTTGCTCTTGGGCGCCACCGCCAGGTAGATCGCCGTCTCCGCCAGGGGCAGGAACGCCTCCGGCATGCCGATGCTGTGCACCGCCTGCTGCGCCGCAACCGCCAGCGGCAGCGCGTGGGGATCGGCGAGCCCGACGTCCTCCGCCGCCGACAGAACCAGCCGCCGGGCCACGAACATGGGGTCCTCGCCCGCTTCGAGCATGCGCGCCACCCAGTAGATGGCGGCGTCGGGATCGCTGCCGCGCACCGACTTGATCATCGCCGAGATCAGCCAGTAGTGCTGGTCGCCGGCGCGGTCATAGAGCAGCGAGGGGTGTTGCATCGCGCCGTCGATCGCTTCGACGTCGACCACGCGCGCACCATCCGGCAGCGCGTGCGCGCCGTGCGCCGCCAGCTCCAGCGCGTCCAGGGCGACGCGCGCATCGCCGCCGCTCAACGAGATCAGTCGCGACTCCGCATCGCCGGTGAGCTGCACGTGCAGACGTCCCAGGCCGCGCTCCTCGTCCACGAGCGCGCGCCGCACCAACACACGCAGCTCGTCGTCGCCCAGCGCCTCCATGCGCACCACGCGGGCGCGCGAGAGCAGCGCCGCGTTGACCTCGAACGACGGATTCTCGGTCGTGGCGCCGAGCAGCCGCACCAGCCCGCTCTCGACGTGGGGCAGGATGGCGTCCTGCTGCGCCTTGTTGAAGCGGTGGATCTCGTCGATGAAGAGCAGCGTCCGCCGCTGCATGCGCTGCCGCTCGCGCGCGCGTTCCACGATCTTGCGCAGGTCGGCGACGCCCGCGCTCACCGCGCTGACCGACTCGAACGCGCTGCGCGTCATGGTGGCGACGATGCGCGCCAGCGTCGTCTTGCCACTGCCCGGCGGACCCCAGAGGATCAGCGAGGGAAGCTGGTCGCTCTCCAGCGCTTGGCGCAAAACCGTCCCCGGGCCGACCGCGGCTTCGTGCCCGACGAACTCGTCCAGCGAGCGCGGCCGCATCCGCCACGACAACGGCGCGGTGGCGTCGGCGGGCGACTGCGCGGCGTCGACGGCGTCGAGGGGATCGGAGGACTCGCCGCCCGCGCCGAACAGTCCCTGCTGTGCGGTCATGGCCGCGATGGTACGCGCCATCGCCGCGCGGTCAGGCCTGCTCGGCCGCCTCCGCCTCGGGCATGCCCGCGATCACCGAGCGCAGCGCCTGGGCCGCGCCGAGGATGCCCGCGGTCTCGATGGGCACCACCAGCTTGCTGTTGGGACTGTCGGCGAAGCGGGCCAGGGTGTCGAGCTGGAGGATGGCCACCAGGGTGGGATCGGGCGCCGCGGTCTTGATCGCGGTGTAGACGGTGTTGATCGCCTGGGCGCGACCCTCGGCTTCGAGAATGGCCGCCTGCCGCGCACCCTCGGCGCGCAGGATCTGCGCCTGCCTCTGGCCCTCGGCCTGCTTGATCGCCGCCTGCCGCTGCCCGTCGGCGACGTTGACCTGGCTCTGCTGCTGGCCCTCCGACTGCAGGATGGCGGCGCGCTTCTCCTGGTCGGCGGTCTTCTGCAGCGCCATCGCCTGGAGGATCTGCGCGGGCGGCGTGATGTCCACGATCTCGATGCGGTTGATCCTGATGCCCCACTTGTCGGTGACCGCCTCCATCTGCTCCTGCAGCACCGCGTTGATGCGCTCGCGCTGCGACAGCGCCTCGTCGAGCGTGAGCGAGCCGAAGACGGCACGCAGCGTGGTGCGCGAGAGCTGGTCGATGGCGACGAAGTAGTTGGAGACGCTGAACAGGGCCAGCTTGGGGTCGACCACCTGGCTGAAGATGGTGGCGTTGACGGTGACCGTGACGTTGTCGCGGGTGATCACCTCCTGCCGGTCACCGGTGCGCGGCGTCTCGCGGATGTCGACGCGCTGCAGTGCGTCGAAGAACGGTGCGATGAAGATCAGGCCGGGCTCGCGGATGGCGCGGAACTGCCCGAGTCGCTTGACCACGCCCACGTTTCCCTGCTGGATGACCCGGACAGACCTGGCCGCAACGATGACCACGATGACGGCGATGACGACGAGCGCGATGATCAGCGAGTCCATGACTCCTCCAGCGGGTGCACCACCAGCGTGGTGCCACGCACCGCGGCGACGGTGACGGCGCGATCGGGTTGCAGCGGTTCTCCGGCGTCGGTCACCGCCAGCCACCGCTCTCCGGCGAGCAGCGCGTGCCCGGGATGGTGCTCGTCGCCGACCACGTCGACGGTGACGGCGCGCTGTCCCACCAGCCCCTGCACGCCGGGAAGGGCGATGACGCGGTGCGAGCGCAGGGCGCGCATCAGCGGTGGACGGCCGAGCAGGATGCCCAGCAGCGCCACCAGGACGAAGACCAGCACCTGCAGCCAGGTGTCGGCGCCGGCGCCCGCGGCGACGGCGGCGGCGAAGGAGCCCACGCCGAGGAACGCCGCGAAGAACACCAGGGTGATGATCTCGACGCCCAGCAGGATCCCGCCGGCGACCAGCCAGAAGATGATCATCTCGCCAGCACTATACGGCGCACACACCCGCTTGGCCTTGTCAAGGCGCAGTGCGCACGGTACCGTGGCGGCAGCCTCGCACCTCCTTCCCAGCCCACGCCACAGTCCGAGGAGAGCACTTCCCACGTGACCGCCCCGCAGCCCAGCGTTGTCAGCGACGCCGACCGTGCGCTGGTGGGCGTCGACACCGAGCCCGGGTACCACCTGGTCGAGGCCGGCGCGGTGCGGCGCTTCTGCGAGGCCGTCGGGCTGACCGACCCGATCTACGTCGACCCCGAGGCGGCCAACGCCGCGGGCTACCCGGAACGCCCGGTGCCGGCGGCGTTCTGGTGCGCGATCCAGGTGCCGGGCAGCGAGCTGCGCCGTCCCGAGCTGGGCGGCTTCGGCACCCGCAACATGAACGCGGGCACCGAGTTCGAATACCGCAAGCCCGCCTACGTCGGGCAGACGCTGGCCTGCACCGCGCGCATCGGCGACATCCGCGAGCGCGCCGGCAGGGCCGGTCCGATGGTCATCACCGTACTGGAGTACACATGGCGCGACGAAGCCGGGGACGTGGTGACAAAGGCCACGATGACGGGAGTGCGGCTCTAGCCGAGCGCCCGCCCGCCATGCCGCCTCGCTGGGACGAGGTGCGGGTGGGCGACGCCATTCCCGAGCTGCAGCGGGTGGTGAGCACGCGCACCCTGGCCCAGTTCGCCGGCGCCACCGGCGACTTCTACGAGGTGCACTACGACCTGCCCTTCGCCCAGCAGGCGGGACTTGCCGACGTCATCCTCCAGGGCTACCTGAAGAAGGCACTTCTGGCCGAGGCTGTCGTGAACTGGGCAGGCAGCCCGCAGCGGCTGCGCCGGCTGTCGGCGTCGTACCGCGGTGTCGACCTCGCCTCGCGGCCCTCGTCGCCGCGCAGCTTCACGGTGCGCGGCACGGTGTTGCGGGTGTGGGAGGAGGGCGGCGAGAAGCTGGTGGAGATCGGCTTGGAAGGCTGCGATCAGTCGGGCGCGGTGACCACGCCGGGCAGGGCGGTGGTGGCGCTGGGCTGATCCTTCAGCCGTCCGGCGGCGAGGCGGACCAGGGCGAGGACGGCGAGCGCGCCCAGCGTGGCCCAGCCCAGCACGCTGATCCAGGTGCGGCTGAAGTCCGTCCCGGCGAGCTGGGCGTGGACCAGGAAGACGGCGAACATCGGGTAGGCGGCGCGGTGGACGACGCGGAAGGCGCGCGCGGACATGCGCCGGCGGAATGCGCTGGTGACGCCGACCAGGACGAGGATGAGCAGGCCGATCGTGCCGAGGCCGATGGGCACCTGCGCGTAGGGCGCGCGGAAGGGGACGGCGGCGTCGAGCGGGGTCAGCCGCGAGGTGCCGTCGAGGATCAGGGCGGTGACGTGGACGGCGACCAGCGGCACCCAGAACCAGCTCAGGAAGCTGTGCAGGGCGAGCACCGCGGGGCTGGTGGCCAGGCCGCCGAGGAGCTGGGTGCGCACCGCCATGCCGGTGACCAGCGCGGCGGCGAGCACGGCGAAGGCGGCCAGCGCGGCGGCGCGGGCGGCCTCCCAGAGGACGAGGCCGGTGTTCATGCCGGTCCTGACCGCAACTCGCGGTCGCCGTCGCTGCGCAGCGACCAGTGGGCGGCGCCGTGCTCGGCGAGCCAGCGCGGGGCGTCGCAGGTGCCGAGCAGGATGGCCGCCTTGCCGAGCGCCTCGGCGGTGGCCGCGTCGGCGGCGACGACGCTGGCTTCGAGCACGTCGGTCTGCGAGGGCCGGCCGCTGCGCGGGTCGATGAGGTGGTGGCCGGTCGCCCAGCGCCGCGCGGTGGTGCCGCTGGTGGCGACGCCGCCGCTGCGCAGGGCGACCGCCCAGCGATCGCACAGGCCGACCGTCCAGCCGCCGCCCTCGGGCCCGTCGCCCTGGACGGCGACGTCGCCGCCGAGGTTGACGGCGGCGTTGTCGAGGCGCTCGGCGAGCCGGTCGGCGAGCCAGCCCTTGCCGACGCCGCCGAGGTCGACGGCGCAGCCGGGGGCGAGGCGGGCCCAGCCGTCGCCGACGTCGAGCACGTCGGGCAGCGCGGGGGCAGGACCTGTGGCGACGGTCGCGCGCGCCGTCGTCGCGTCGCGGCGCAGCTTCTCGATGCTGCGGTCGTACCCCGCGGCGAGCAGAGACGGCAGCACCGCGGCGTTGACCAGGCCGCCGGTGAGCGCATGGGCGTCGAGGCAGGTGCGCAGCAGCTCCTCCAGCAGCGGCGACACCGCGACGCGCGCGCCCGCGGCGGCGTTGAAGCGGCTCAGCTCGCTGTCGGGACGGAAGCGGGTCAGCCGCGCCTCGAAGGCGTACACCTCGGCGACGCACGCGGACACGTCGTCGAGCGGCGTGGCGACGGCGTGGATCGAGCAGCGCGACCCGCCGAAGGCGGTGAAGCTGCGCGAGTCGAGACGCGGCGTGGTGATCATGAGACGTAGGAGTTGGTGATCGGCGCGGTGCTGGGCGCGGCGGAGACCACGTCGGGTTGGATCATCGGCTCGGGTTGAGCACCGCCGCAGGCGGCCGCGGGCGCGGGGGCGGCGGGGGCGCGGCGCATCAGCGCGGTGACCTGCTGGCGCTGGTCGGCGGTCAGCCCGCGCAGGATCGCCTGCCGGGCGGCCGCGGTGGTGGCGGCACGAAGCTGCTGCAGCACCGGCACTAGCGAGGGATCGACGGGAGTTTGGGCCGCTCCTGGCACATTCACCGGGCACGGTGTGGGCGACGCCCTGGGAGTCGGAGTGGATCGGTCCACGGCGACCGCCGTGTCGACCGGCGGGGTCAGCGGCGCGCCGCCGGGCTTGGGGCTGGCCGCCACCGCCGCGCCGGCGCCGACGCACGCGACAACCCCGCCGACCGCCCCGGCGATGCGCATGTGCGACGCGCCGAGGCGCCGCGCCATCCGTCGCATCGGGGTCAGGCCTGCAGCAGCGGCAGCGTCGGGAAGCTGCCGCCCAAGACCGACTGCGCGTCGCCGCCCAGCCAGTCGCCGATCATCGCCTGGTACACGCTGCGGAAGTCGACGGTGTGCTTGAGGTTGCCGTTGTCCAGGTCGGTCAGTGACGGCGCGGCGCCGTACAGCCCGCCCCTGACCCGCTTGCCGACCACGAACACCGGCGCGGCGCTGCCGTGGTCGGTGCCCTTGCTGCCGTTCTCGCGCACCCGCCGCCCGAACTCCGACCAGGTCATCAGCACCACGCGGTCGGCGGCGCCGTGGGCGTCGAGGTCCTGCATGAAGGCGCTGACCGCCCGGTCCACGTCGGTGAGCAGCGCGGTCTGGCGCACGTCCTCGTCCTGGTGGGTGTCGAAGCCGCCGAGCACGACGTGGCAGACCTTGACGCCCGGCTGGGTGACGATCATCTGCGCAGTGAGCTGCAGCGACGACGCGATGCTGTTCTTCGACCCGTACACCGTGGCCGTGTTGGAGTACGCCGCCGCGGGCGTGTAGCCGCCAGCGTTCTTCAGCGCCGCGATCCCCGCCTCGGCGGTGGCCAGCCCCTGGTCGAAGAGCGCGCCGTAGATCCCCGGCGTGCGTTTGTAGAGCGCGGGCGCCGCCGCCTGGCGCGCCGCGCCGCCCTGCACGTCGTAGGCCTTGATGGTGTCGATGACGCTGACCCTGGCGCCCTGGGCGCGCAGCTCGGCGGGAGTGCTCGCCTGTCCCAGCGCGCAGGCGGCGAGCGCGTTGGCCGAGGCGTCGCGCTGCGCCGCCATCAGCTTGCCCAGCCAGCCGTCGGTGGCGCGCCGCTGCGGGTCGGCGTACTCCCAGACCTGCAGCGCCTCGAAGTGCGAGTAGGTGGGATTGTCGTAGCCCGCGCCCTGCACCACCGCAACGCGCCCGGCGTCGTACAGGGACTTGAGGCCCACGAGCGCCGGGTTGAGGCCAACATTGGCGTCGAGGTGGAGCACCTTGTCCGGCGCGACGCCGATGGTGGGTCGCGCGTCGTGGTACGCGGAGTCGGCATACGGGACCACGGTGTTGAGCCCGTCGTTGCCGCCGCCCATCTGCAGCACCACCAGCACGCGGTCGTTGTGCACGCCGTCATTGGTGGCGGCGAGCACGCCCCTCGCTAGCACCGGGGGCACCACCAGGCCGGCGCCGGTGGCGAGCAGGCCGCTGGCCAGGAAGTCGCGTCGTGTCAGGGTCATCGCAGTTGCTGCCTACTTGAGGTGAAACTCGGGGCTGGCCAGCAGGGCGTACCAGCGGTCGGTGTCGGTGACGGCGTGGTTGAGCACGTCCGCGGTGTCGGGCCCGACCACGCCGTCGAGCTGGGCGTGCACCGCGGTGCGCACGTCAGGCAGCGCGGCGCCGCGCGCCGACACCGCGGTCTGGGCGAAGTTGACCCGGGCCAGCCAGGAGCTCGACGACACCCAGCCGCCGTTGACCGGCCAGCCGGCCACGGTGGGCATGTCGTAGAGCACCTGGTCCATGCCCCCGCCCGCGTTGACCGCCTGCAGGGCGAGGTCGGGCCGCTGCAGCGCGCGCATCGTCGCCACCGTGTAGTCGACGGGCGAGCGCACCAGCGAGCGGTAGTTGGACGGGTCGGTGAACTCGCTGCTGGTGAAGATGGCGCGCAGCAGCGTCTTGACGTCGTACTTGGAGTTGCGGAACTGCGTCGCCACGCGGGTCACCAGGTCCTTGCTCGGCGACGGAGTGGCGAAGTACACCAGCGCCTTGGTGGCGATGAACGGCGCGCAGGCGCTCTGCGCGAGCAGCGTGTCGACCACCTGGTCGGGGCCGAGGTTGCCGGTGCGACCGAGGTAGGTCTTGCTGCCGCCGTCGTGGACGCGGGGCTGGAGCTGGCCGGCGAAGTGCGCACCGGTGTCGACCAGCTGGGCGAGCTGCTGCGCGTACTCCTTGACGGTCATGCCGTTGCGCTTCGGCAGCGGGACCGGCGCGCCACTGCTGTCGACCAGCGCGATGCGGATGCCGCTGAGCGCGCGTGCACCCTCGCGCACGTCCTGCTCGCCGTAGTTGCCCGCGCCCAGTGTGTACAGCTCCATCACCTCTCGCGCGAAGTTCTCGTTGGGCGCGGCGGCGCTGCTCTTGTCGAGGTCGAGGTAGCGGATCATCAGCGGGTCGTAGACCACGCCGAGCAGCAGCGTGCGCAGGTCGGAGGTGCCGAGGCGGCGGTAGAGCTGGTTCTGCTGATACACCAGGGGGAGGCCGTTGGCCTTGCGGTAGTCGCTGGTGAAGTGGCCGTGCCAGAACAGGGTCATGCGCTCGGGAAGCTGCGCGGTGGTGGTGGCCATGTGCGCCTGCCACCAGCGCGACACCATGCGGTAGTCGAAGCGCTGGGCGGCCGGCAGGTCCTGGGGCGGCTGCGGCGCGGTGCTGACCAGCTTGTCGACCAGGTCCGTGTAGGAGAGCTTGGCCGCGTCGTCCAGGTCCTGTTGCGTGTAGCCGAAGCCGGCGCGGCGGAGCAGGTGGGCGGCCAGCGGGCGGGCGTCGCGCAGCGGGCTGGCCCAGGCGCCGTTGCTGCCCGCGGCCGAGGCGGCGGCGGTGGGGGCGAGGCTCTGGCCGCCGCCCCAGGGATGGAGGGTGACCAGCCGCAGCCCGGCCGCGCCCGCCGCGCCGCCGGCCGCGAGGCCGAGCGCCTGGCGCCGGGTGAGGCGGAGCCGCAGCGGAGAGGTGGTGCTCATGTGCCGCGAGTCTGCGGCGGCTGTCTGAGAAAAACCCGGGGCCGCGACGCTTCGTTGCCGCTTCTCAGGCTTTTCTCAGCCCGGCCAGAGGTTGGAGCTTCGAGGCCTGGCTCGCCGCGCTGCTCCCGGCACCCGCGTTCTGAGCGCCACAATGGCCTGCCATGCGCGCCATCGTCTGCGACGAGCCCGGGGACCCCGACGTCCTCCACGTCGCCGAGGTCCCCGACCCCGTCCCCGCGCCGGGCGAGGTGCTGCTGCGGGTGCGCTCCACCGCGGTCAACCGTGCCGACACCCTGCAGCGGCGCGGCTTCTACCCTCCCCCGCCGGGCATATCGGACATCATCGGCATGGAGGCGGCGGGCGAGGTGGAGAGCGTCACCGAGGGCGTGGTCGGCTGGAAGCCCGGCGACCGCGCCTGCGCCCTGCTCGCCGGCGGCGGCTACGCCGAGAAGGTGGCCGTCCCCTTCGGCCAGCTCATGCCGATTCCCGACAACATCGACACCATCAGCGCGGGCGCCATCCCCGAGGTGTTCCTCACCGCGCACGACAACCTGATCACGCGTGGACGGCTGCAGCGCGGCGAAACCGTGCTCATCCACGGCGGCGCCGGCGGCGTCGGCACCGCCGCCATCCAGGTCGCCAAGCGCCACGGCGCGCGCGTGGTGATCACCGCGGGATCGCCCGACCGGGTGCGGCGCTGCATCGCACTGGGCGCCGACGCGGGCGTCAACCACCGCGAGGAGGACTTCGTCGCGCGCATCGCCGGCATCACCGACGGGCGCGGCGCCGAGCTGATCCTCGACATCATCGGCGCCGCCTACCTGGAGCGCAACCTGCGCTCGCTCGCCGAGGACGGCCGCCTGGTGGTGATCGGCCTGCAGGGCGGTGTTCGTGCCGAGATCGACCTGAACACGCTGCTCTCGCGGCGTCACACCGTGGTCGCCACCACCATGCGGCGGCGGCCGCCGGTGCAGAAGGCGGAGATCGTCCGCCGCGCCACCGAGGACCTGCTGCCCGGCTTCGCCGACGGCTCGCTGCGCCCCATCGTCGACCGCGTCCTGCCGCTCGAAGAGGCGGCCGAGGCCCACCGCGCCATGGAGGCCGGCGAGCCCTTCGGCAAGATCGTCCTCGCCGTGTGAGCCGCGCCGCGCGCACCCGCACGGCGAGTCACTAGACTGGCGGGCGCGACGGGCGCGGCGGGCGCGACACATTGCTCACGGCTGCACCCGGAGGTTCCGCATGACACCCGACGAGATCTTCACCGAGATCAACAACCGGCTCCAGAACGACCCGTCGAAGGCAGCCGGCAACAACGCCGCCTACCAGTTCGACCTCACCGGCGACAACGGCGGCCAGTACCACATCGTCTTCGCCGGCGGGAAGGGCGACGCCGGCCCCGGCGCCGCCGAGAGCCCCAACATCACCATCACCATGGCGGCCAACGACATGGTGGACATGGTGTCGGGCAAGCTCGACCCGACGATGGCGTTCATGAGCGGGAAGATCAAGATCAAGGGCGACATGGGTCTGGCCATGAAGCTGCAGTCGATCCTGCAGTAGCGGCAGGCGCCTGACGGCGCAAAGAACCGCGGCGCATCCCGCGCGGAGGGTCCCGGTGCATCACGCGCGCGTCAGCGTGCGGCATGCGCCGAGGGTGGGGTGGCGGCGCTCCAGCCGCCAGGGGCGGGATCTGCCCGCCCCTCGTGCGCGGCGCTCAGCCGCGCGAAAAAAACGCCTTCCCGCGTCTGTTCTGCATGTCGTAGTACATGCGCTCGAGCTCCTGTGCCTCCCCCGGCAGCGTCGCTGGTTCTCCCGCCGCCAGGGCGAGCAGGTAGATGCGGGCGAGCCGGTCGGTGGCCTGGCAGACGTCGAGCGCCTGCTGCACGTCGCGCCCGCAGGCGAGCATGCCGTGGTGGGCGAGGATCACCGCGCGGCGGTCGCCGAGGTGCTCGACCACCGCGGAGGCGAGCGCCTCGCTGCCCGGCAGCGTGTGCGGGCACAGCGACACCGACCCGCCGAGGAGCTGCACCTGCTCGTCCATGATCGGCGGGATGCCGCGGCCGAGCAGCGACAGCGCGGTGGTGTGCAGGGTGTGCGCGTGGATCACGGCACCCGCGTCGGGACGGGCGCGGTACACGGCGAGGTGCATGAGCAGCTCGCTGGTCGGGTTGCGGTCACCCTCGACCTGATCTCCGCTGTCCAGGTCGACGGTGCACACGTCCTCGATGCGCATGGTCTGGTAGCGCACGCTGCTCGGCGACGCGACCACCCGCGTCGCATCCGGCACGCGCACGCTGACGTTGCCCGACGTCCCCGTGGTCAACCCCAGCCGCACCAGCTCATTGCAGGCGTCGATGACCTGCTGCTTGAGATCGGTCACAGCGACTCCAGGCGCGCATACAGTGCCCGCCAGCTCCGGTGCGCCGCAGCGTAGGCCGCCACCAGCTCCGCCTCCGGCTCCGCCGCCACCTCGACCGAACCGAGCGACTCGGCTGCACCGTCGAGGTCGGCGAACACACCCGCGGCGACCGCCGCACACGCCGCCGCGCCGAGCATGGTCGCGTCGCCGCGCGGCGTATGGACCGGTCGGTCCACAAGCGCGGCCACGATGCGCAGGAAGAGACGGCTGCGCGCCATCCCGCCGGCGACGGCGAGGCGAGCAGGCACAGCGCCGCCGGCCACCGCCTCGACCTGTTCCAGGTTGGCCCGCGCCGCATGCGCCACGGACTCCAGTGAAGCGCGCACCACCTCCCCCGCGCCCAGCTCCGGCTGCAGCACGATGGTCGGCCACACCAGCGCGCTGCTGTGCGAGAGAAACGTCGCCGGCCGCGTCGCGTTGAGCACGCCCGCCCCGCCGCTGAACAGCAGCGCCTCACGGGCACCCGCGGGCGCCGCCGCCGCCAGCCGCTCCGCCTGCCCGTAGGCCGCGTCGCCCTCCAGCCCGGACAGCCCACCGACCAACCGCTCGACGCACCACGCCCAGCCGTACCCCGCCGTGCCCCCGCTGCTCTCCACCACGCCGCGGCCCGCGACGGCGTGCGGCCCGACCCACACCCGGCCCTCGGGGTCGGTGGCCACGCCCTCCGAGGCCGCCAGGACCGGCAGCGTCGACCCCGCCAGCACCAGCGTCGTCCCCGGCCGCGACGCGCCCGCGCCAAGCATCGCGGCCGTCGAATCCGGCGCGCACACCGCCACCGGCGTCCCCGGCGCCAGCCCGGTCAAACCGGCCGCCACCTCGGTCACTCCGCCCAGGTGCGACCCCGCCGAAAGCAGCGGCGGCAGCCACGACGGGTCCAGCCCGCACCCCGACCACAGCGCCGACCAGTACTCGCCGGCGCGCACGTCGTAGGCGAGCAGGTCGGTGGCCGTGCTCGGCTCGGTGGCCGCCTCGCCGCAGAGCTGCATGGCCAGCCAGTCGCCCAGCCCGAGAACCCGCCGGATGCGGGCGAAGTCCTCGGGCCGCTCCTGGCGGAACCAGACCAGGCGGGCCGGTGCGTACATCAGCGCCAGCGAGCGCCCGGTGCGCGCATAGAGGTCGTCGCCACCCGCCTCGGTGACGGCCCAGGCGGTGGCCACGCCGCGGCTGTCCAGGTTCGGTCCGGCGTAGACGGCACGGCCGCGGTCGTCGAGGGCCACCATGCCGATGCGCTGCGCCGTCGCGGCCACGCCGACCACCGGCTCGACCCCACCCGCGCGGTACAGCGCCTCGCGGATCGCCGCGCAGCACTGCTCCCAGACCAGGGGCGCGTCGTAGCTGCGCCCCAGCGGCGGCGCGTCGAGCACGGTCTCCACCGCGCGCCGCGCCGAGGCCACCACGTTGCCGCCATCGCTGTCCACAACTGCCGCGCGCACCGAGGTGCCGCCGAGGTCGACGGCGAGCAGGCGGGCCATCAGCGCGGCGGTGCGGCGTCGAGCACGGCGGGGTTGGCGCAGCGCTCCGGCCGCTCGCCGCGGGCCAGCCGCTCGAAGTCCTCGCGGATCATCCGCGAGTGGTGGCGCACCGCGTCCGAGGTCGCCCCGCCGATGTGGGGCAGCAGCAGCGCGCCCGGCAGGGCGAGCAGCGGGTGCGTCGGCGGCACCGGCTCGGGGGCGAAGACGTCGAGGGCCACGCCGCCGAGGTGGCCCGACTGGAGCAGGGCGGTGAGCGCGTCCTGGTCGACCACCCGGGGCCGCGCGGTGTTGATCACCACCGCGCCCTTGGGCAGCATCGCCAGCCGCGCCGGGGAGAGCATGCCCACGGTCTGCGGCGTCTGCTCGACGTGGACCGAGAGGACGTGGGCGCCCTTGAGCAGCGCCTCCACGGAGGTCACCCGGGCGGCGCCGTGCTCGGTGAAATCCGCGGCCTCGACGTAGGGGTCGAAGGCGCGCACGGTCATGCCGAAGGCCAGCGCCCGCCGGGCCACCGCCCGGGCCACCATGCCGAAGCCGAGCAGGGCCAGCACCTTGCCGCCCAGCTCCACGCCGCGAAAGCGGATGTAGGGCACCATGGGGCGGCCCTGGGCGTCGTCGTCGAGCCCGAAGGTCCACTCCCCGCGCCTGACCGCGGCGGCCGCCTCGCTGACGTGGCGCAGCCGGTCGAGGATCATCGCCAGGACCAGGTCGGCGACCGACTCGGCGTTGCGCCCCGGCGTCTGCAGCACGATCACGCCGCGATCGGTGGCCGCCGCCAGGTCGACGTTGACCGGCTTGCCCCGCGCCGAGGCGACCACCCGCAGCCCGGGCACCGCCTCGATGACGTCGCGGGTGACGAACTCGGCCTCGACCACGACCGCCTCGAACCCGTCCGCCAGCAGGCGTGCGGTCAGCTCGTCGGGCGAGAGCATGCGCTTGTGCTCGATCCAGGACTCGTGGACCACCTGGTGCAGCTCGCCGAGCCGGGCGAGCTCGACGGGGTCGAAGGGCGCGAGGACGAGGACCTTCACGGCTGCGCCAGGGTACGCGAGCGCGGCGCGGACGCGCCGGGGGGCGGCATCGACTGGTGGCGCGGCGCCCGGCCCGGACACCACCCGGTGGCCGGGCCGAGACGCCTTCCCTCCAACCGGGGGCCGACCTGGGCACCTTGCCCGGTCGCTCACGAACGCCCCACGACAGCGGCAGCCGAAGCTGGCGCGGCGCAAACCTTACCCTTGTGAACCGCCGCCGTCAACGACGAGTTTTTCCCGGGCCGCGGCTGGGGAATCGCGGCTGGTACCGTCCGCAGCCATGCCTGACCAGCCAGCCACCGTTCCCACCCGCCTGCGCGGGCATGCCGCCTTCGTCACCGGCTCCGCCCGGGGCCTGGGCCGGGCCATCGCCGAGCGCCTCGCCGCCGAGGGCGCCGGGGTGGCCGTCGCCGACGTCGACCTGGCCGCCGCCGAGGACGCCGCCGCCGCCATCCGCGCCGAGCAGGGCGGCCGGGCGATCGCCGTCGCCGCCGACGTCCGCGACGCCGCCGCCGTGGAGGCCGCCATGGAGCGGGCCGCCGCCGAGTTCGGAGTTCTGGACATCCTCGTCAACAACGCGGGGGTGCTGCGCGACGCCCGCCTGGAGGCGATGAGCGACGACGACTGGGACTTCGTCCTCGACGTCAACCTGCGCGGCTACTTCGTCTGCGCGCGCGCCGCCCTCCCCCACCTGCGCCGCGGCGGCTGGGGGCGGATCGTCAACATCAGCTCGCGCGCCTACCTGGGCAACCCCGGCCAGGCCAACTACACCGCCGCCAAGGCCGGCGTGGTCGGCCTCACCCGGGCGCTGAGCATGGAGCTGGCCCGCGACGGGATCACCGTCAACGCGGTCGCCCCCGGGGCCATCGACACCGCCCTGGTCCGCGCCCATCCCCGCGCCGAGGAGATCATCGCCCGGGCCATCAAGGCGCAGCCGGTCAAGCGCCTGGGCACCCCCGAGGACGTCGCCGCCGCGGTCGCCTTCCTCGCCTCCGACGACGCCGGCTTCATCAGCGGCGACGTGCTCCACGTCAGCGGCGGGCGCTTCGGCTAGCGGCCCGGCGTCGCCCCCCACTGCACCGGCACCGGCCGGGGGTCGGCGGCCTGGGCGGGGTCGAGGTAGGCCATCGGGTCGGCGACCGTCTGCGGTTCGGGGCGGACCTCGAAGTGGAGGTGCGGCCCGGTGGCGTTGCCGGTCGCCCCGGCCAGGGCGATCTGCTCGCCGGCCGCGACGCTCTGCCCCTTGACCACGGTGGCCCGGGAGAGGTGGGCGTACAGCGTGCGCAGCCCGCCCTCGTGGAGCAGCACCACGGTGTCGCCGTAGCCACCCTGCCAGCCGGTGTACTCGACGCGGCCGGCCAGCGGCGCCACCACCGGCGTGCCCCAGGGCACGGCGATGTCGATGCCGGTGTGGAAGTGGGGGTAGTACGCGTCGCCCGCGCGGATGCTCGGCTCGAACCAGTACTGGCTGGGGCCGAAGCCCTGGGTCAGCTCGCCGGTCACCGGCCAGGCCAGCTTGGGGAGCTGCACCGCGGGGGGCGGGGTGACCTGCGCCGACACCGGGATGATGCCCTGGGTGGCGCTCAGCACCAGGGGCACACTGTCGGCGCCCACCGCGTCGACGCTGAGGCTGCTGTGCCGGGCGGCGAGCGGAACCGCGGCCAGGCAGCCGGCGGCGGCCAGCACCAGCGCGTGCGTGATCCAGCGTCGGGAGTGCGGCACCCCGGATCAGTCCCTCCTGACGGCAAGCCCCGTGCGCCCTCCCCCCGGCGGGTCGCCCGGCAGGCTATCACAGCGCTTTTTCGGCGCGCTCAGACGCGCGCCACACGGGGGAGCAGATCTCCCCCGACCCCCTCTCGGCAGGCTGAAGCCTGCCGTGGCGGGCTCGCTGACCGCCGGTCAGCTGCCGGGGAGCTGCCCGAGGGTCACATTGACGGTCTGCTGGCTGCCGTCGCCGCGGATCACCGCCAGCGAGACGACGTCGCCCGGCTTGAGCGTGGCCAGGATCGAGGTCAGCGCCGAGGCGTCCGGGGTGTCCTGCCCGTTGACCTGGGTGATCACGTCGCCGGGCTGCAGGCCCGCCTTGGCCGCCGGGCCGCCGGCGTCGACCGAGGCCAGCACCACCCCGCCGCCGGTGACCGTGGCCACGTGGACGCCGAGGTAGGCGCGGTGGGTGTTGGTCACCTTGCCGCCGTTGCTGACCAGCTGCTGGCCGATGTCGCGGACGGTGTTGCTGGGGATTGCGAAGCCGATGCCCGGAGCCTGGCCGCCGCCGAGCTGGGGGTCGGTGGCCGCCAGGGTGGGGATGCCGACCACGTTGCCGTTGAGGTCGACTAGGGCGCCGCCGCTGTTGCCCGGGTTGATGGCGGCGCTGGTCTGGATGGCGTCGGGGATGGTCACCCCGTTGCCCTCGCTGACGGTGCGCCCGGTGGCGCTGACGATGCCCTCGGTGACGCTCGACTGCAGGCCCAGCGGGTTGCCGACAGCCATGACCAGATCTCCGACCTGCAGCTTCGAGGAGTCGGCGAAGGTGGCCACCTTGAGGTCGCCTGGCGGGCTCTGCAGTTTGACCACGGCGAGGTCGTCGGCGGTGAAGGCGCCGACCAGGGTGGCCGAGTAGGTCTTGCCGGTGCTCAGGGTCACCTGGAAGGCGCTGCTGTTGGCGACCACGTGGGCGTTGGTCACGATGTTGCCACTGCTGTCAAAAACGATGCCGGAGCCGAGGCCGCTGTCGGTCTTGATCTGCACCACCTGGGGCAGCACGGTGCTGACCACGTGGGTGAAGGTCTGCTGCAGCGACTGGGCCGACAGGGGCGCGCCTCCAGCGGGCGGGGCGGGCGGCAGCGTGGCGCCTCCGCTGCTGCGCGACGCGCTCGTGTTGTTGCTGCTGCTGCAGGCGGCGAGCAGCGCGGCGGCGCCGAGGACGGCGGCGAGGCGAGCGGCGTCGCGGAGGGTGCGCACCTCCTGATCCTGCCGGACCGAGGCCGTCGCAGGCAAACGCCGCGAGCGCGCCCCGGCGCCACCGGGCACACCGTCAGCGAGGCGTGCTGACGCGGCCGGTCCGTATGCTCGCGACCTGATGGCCTCGCCCCCCTCCCCCACGCGCTTCGCCTACGACGACCCCGGCCGCGCCCTGCTCGTCGAGTGGTCCGACGGCGCCGCCCACCGCATCCCCTTCGACCTGCTGCGCCGCTCCTGCCCGTGCGCGGTGTGCTCGGGGGAGATGGGCCGCCCCGGGCGCTTCCAGATCCGGCCCCAGCTCGACCCCGGCGAGGACGAGCTCGCCGACATCTCCCTGGTCGGCCTCTACGGCCTCAACGCGGTGTGGGCCGACGGCCACAACACCGGGATCTACACCTTCGAGGGGCTTCGCGAGCTGGGCGAGAAGGCGGCGCGCTGAGCGCTCAGCGCTTCGGCGGCGCCGTGGCACCGCACGCCGCCACCGCGCGGTCGACGGTGGGAGCCCCGCCCGCCCCAGCCGTGACCACGGCGCCGTAGCAGCCGCCGGTCCACACCGGGGTCACGTCCAGGTTGGCGATCGGCGCCGGCGTGCCGGGCTTGATGGGGTTGCTGTTGTTGACCCTCGGCCGGGGGGTGCCGTTCGACCCGGCGGCGATGCCCCCGACCGGGAGGCCGGGCGGCGGCAGGAGTGCCCCAGGCGGCGCCGGTGCATGGCTGCCCGCCCCGGCGACCCGCACCTCGGCGGCCACCCGGTGTGCCGCGGCGGGCGCGATCGGCACCACCGAGGGGCCGCCCAGCGACGCCGGGCCGACCCCCCCGGCGCGCGCCAGTCCACCGGCGGTGATCAGCACCGCGGCGGCGAGCAGGATGTGCTGCCCGGACTCGACGGCCTGGGCGGCCAGCCGTGCCGCCCGACTGCGCTGCTGGGGGAGGGCGATGCGGAAGAGCCAGCCGAGCGCGCCGCCGATCACCGCCCGGGCGGCCAGCGCCGCACGGCGCCGCGCCCGCGACACCACCTGCGCCGCGGCGCCGTAGGAGACGCCGAGCATGGCGGCGATCTCGGCCAGCGAGTCGTCCATGAGCAGCACCCGGGCCAGGGCACGGCGTTCGCGCTGCGAGAGCGCCTCGAAGGCCTGGCGCAGCGCGTCGCGGAGCAGCGCCTCGCGCTCGGGGTCGTCGCGGCCCGGCGTGTCCTGGTCGAGCTCGACGCCGGGGCCGCGCACCTTCTGGCGGCGGAGCTGGTCGAAGCAGTAGTTGCGGGCGACGGTGGTCAGCCAGACGTGCGGCTCGCGGAGCTGGGTGAGCAGGGGCAGGGCCCGGCTGAACACCTCCTGCGTGGCCTCGGCGGCGTCGTCGTGGTTGCGCAGGATGGCCAGGCAGGTGCGGTACACGCGCGGCTGGTGGGCCGCGTACAGCTCCTCGAAGCAGGGCCGGGGCGGCGGCTCCGCGAGCACCGCGGGAAGGTTCACCGCCACGGCGGCGCTCCTGCGGGCTGCCGGTCGATCGAGTCCATCTGCTCGCTCATTCCCTCAGCGTCGGGGCGGGCCCGACCTGGGCGGAGTATATCGGGGCACCTGGAAGATGTCGTGCGTGGGCACAGAGGGCCCACCTGGGTAACGGTGTCGCGATCGGTTTCCGTGCGCTCCGCTCCACAACGCGTCGCGCGACCCACCCGGGCGCTGCATCGGTCGGTGCACGGGTGGCGGGTCGCGCGGACGCGAGATCGAACTCCTCGTCAGGGCAGGACGCGCCGGGGTGCGCTTCTTGACATGCCGGGCCCGCGGGTCGGCCTGGCATGCTCCTGGGCTGTGAGCCCCGACGACCGGGCCATCCTCCGGCTCGCCCTCCCCGCCCTGGGCGCGCTCGCCGCCGAGCCGCTCTACGTGCTCGTCGACACGGCCATCGTCGGCCACCTCGGCGCCCGTCCCCTGGCCGGCCTGGCCGTGGGCAGCACGCTCCTGACCACCCTGCTGTGGCTGGCCAACTTCCTCGAATACGGCACCACCGGGGCGGTGGCCCGGCGCCACGGCGCGGGGCGGGAGGCCGAGGCGCTGAGCGCGGGGGTGCAGGCGACCTGGCTGGCGGTGGCCACCGGGGTGGTGATCATGCTGATCACCGAGGCGGTCGCCGACCCCTTCGTGTCGCTGATCGGCGGCGGCGACCCGGGCGTGCACGCGCAGGCGGTGCAGTGGGTGCGCATCGCGGCGCTGGGCGTGCCCTTCGTCTGCGTGACCCTGGCCGGGCAGGGATGGCTGCGCGGGCTGCAGGACACCATGACCCCACTTGTGGTCGTGGTTGTCGGAAACGTGGTGAGCGCGGGGCTGGCGGCGGGGCTGGTCTACGGCGCGCACATGGGCATCCGCGGCTCGGCCGTGGCCAACGCGCTGGCCCAGACCGGTTCGGCGGTGGTGTTCGCTCTCGCGCTGGCGCGGCGCGGCGCGTCGTGGCGACCGGACTGGGCGGTGATGCGCGCCGAGCTGCGCACCGCGCGCGACCTCTCGCTGCGCACCGTGGCCTTCCTGGTGTCGTGGTCGACGGCCACGGCGGTGGCGGCGCGGATGGGCGGCGCGGTGGTGGGCGCGCACCAGATCGCCATTCAGCTCTGGGGATTTCTCGCCCTGGTGCTCGACGCCATGGCCATCGCGGCGCAGGCGATGGTGGGCGCGGCGCTGGGGGCGCGGGACGTGGTGCGCGCACACGCGCTGACGCGCCGGCTGATCTGGTGGGGGCTGTGGGCCGGCGTGCTGTTCGCCGCCGTGCTGGGGCTCGGCTTCGACGTGATCCCGCGGTGGTTCACCGGCGACCCGGCGGTGGTGCGGGCGGCACACGCGGCGTGGCCGTGGTTCGCGGGGATGATGCCGATCGCGGGGGTCGTGTTCGCCCTCGACGGCGTGTTCATCGGCGCGGGCGACGTCGCCTACATGCGCACCGTGACGCTGGTCGCGGGCCTGCTCGCCTACACGCCGCTGTCATTGCTGGCCTATGTGTTCGGCTGGGGGTTGGGCGGGATCTGGGCGGGGTTGACCTGCTTCGTCCTGATCCGCTTCGTCGCGGCGCTGCTGCGCACCAGGTCGGGGCGGTGGACCGTTGCGGGGCTGCGCGACGCGGCCGCGTTCGCGGTGCCGGGGGATGCGGCGCTCTCCTGAGCGTGCGTGGTTTGTCGGGGGACCCTGGATTGCCTATGCTGGGCTTCGTCATGGCCACAGCTCCCGTGCACGTCCCCGCCGACAGCACTCCCACCCGCGACCGCCTCGTCCGCACCGCGCTGCGCCTCTTCGCCGAGCGTGGCTACGGGGGGGTCAGCAACCGCCAGATCGTCGAGGCCTGCGGCTGCACCAAGGGCGCCATCTACTGGTACTTCGAGAGCAAGGAGGACCTGTTCCGGACGGTCCTGTCGGAAACCCTGGCCGACTTCCAGATGCGGCTCGCCGACGGCATCGGCTCGGCCGTCGATTCGCGGGAGAAGCTGGCCAGGCTGTTCGGACTCTTCGTCGAGGTGCTGGAGGCCGGCGACGACCCCCACCGCGACCTCTTGATGCTGATGCTGCAGCGCACCCCGCGCGGGCCGGGGCAGGCCGACCTGGGGCTGGCCACCCAGCAGCGCATGGTGCGCTGGATCTCGGAGATCCTCGCCGGCGAGGGCGGCGGCGCCTCGTCCGCCGAGACGCGGGAGCTGGTGGCGCTGGTCCACGCGGCGGGCCTGGGCGTGCTGGTGCAGACGGCCGCGGGCGCCTCGACCGCCCGACCCGTGCTCGGCGCCCTGCTCCGCCTGGTCGGCGGCGGCGAGCTGGTGGCGCCGTCGACTAAGGTCCCCTGATGGTCACTGAGGTCTCCTCGCAGGTTCTCGCCGTGGAGCGCTCCGGCGGCGTGCTCCGGCTGACCCTCAACCGTCCCCAGCGGCTCAACGCCCTCGACGACGAGCTGCTCGACGCCCTGGGCGCGGCCATGGTGGTGGCGCGCGACGACGACCTGGTGCGCGCGGTGCTGATCACCGGCGCGGGGCGCGGCTTCTGCGCCGGCGCGGACCTGACCGGCAACCGGCTCAGCGGCGACGGCGGTTCCGCGGACCGCGGTTCGGCGGTGCGGCGCACGCTGCAGCGGCTCTACGCCCCACTGATCCTGGGCATCCGGGAGCTGGAGAAGCCGGTGGTGGCGGCGGTCAACGGCGTCGCCGCGGGCGCGGGCATGTCGCTGGCGCTGGCGGCCGACCTGCGAGTGTGCGCCGAGTCGGCGTCGTTCATCCAGGCATTCGTGCGCATCGGGCTGGTGCCGGACGCGGGGTCTTCGTTCTTCCTGCCGCGGCTGGTGGGGATGGCCAAGGCGGCTGAGCTGGCCATGCTGGGCGAGGCGGTCGGCGCTGCCGAGGCGCTGCGGATCGGGCTGGTCAACCGGGTCGTGGCGGATGAGCTGCTGCTGTCGGAGGGGTTGGCCCTGGCCTCCCGCCTCGCGGAGGGCCCGCGCTCGGTGGGGCTGGCCAAGCGGGCCCTGAACCAGTCGCTGGCCTCCGACCTGCGCGCCCAGCTCGGCCACGAGGAGGACCTCCAGGCGCTCGCCCTCGCCTCCGACGACGCCGTCGAGGGGGTGGCCGCCTTCCTGCAGAAGCGCCCCGCGGAGTTCCGCGGCCGCTAGGCCCCGGGCCCGCCGGGGGGCGTGCGGTATACTCGCTCGCCGCGCGCTTGCGAGCGGGAGTAGCTCAGTGGTAGAGCACTACCTTGCCAAGGTAGGGGTCGCGAGTTCGAGCCTCGTCTCCCGCTCCAGACGTCGTTGTTCGAACTCCGGCGTGCGGTTCGAGCAAGACGCCGCCGCGGTCGCGAGGAGAAGCGCCTAACTCCAGTCCGCCGTGGACCAAGACTGGCCGCTCCAGCTCTGGCCCGACCACGACTGGCCGCTCCAGCTCTGACCCGACCACGACTGGCCACTCCAGCTCTGGCCCGACCACGACTGGCCACTCCACGTCTGGCCGTTCCACGTGCCGCCCGACCACGACTGCCCGGCGGCCTCCAGCGCGGCCATCGCGGCGGAGTTGAAGGCGCTGCCCATGATGTCCTGCTCACCGGCAAGCACCACGCCGTTGGCTGCGGTCACATGCAGCGAACCGCGGGCCTGCTCCAGGGAGCCGAGCCCCGTCGCCGGCACATAGTGCTGCTGGTAGGTGCCGACGCTGGTTCCCAGTGCATGGTTCAGGTTGAGCTCGCCGCGGCCCTCGGTGGCGTGGTTCGCCGGGGCGCGCAGGTTGAGCGCCGTCGACATCAGGAGCTGCTTGACCTCGTCCGGCGTGTAGCTCGGATGCTGCTGCAGCACCAGCGCCGCGGCGCCGGAGACGATCGCTGTCGACTGCGACGTGCCGCTGCCCCGGAAGAAGCGCGAGCCCACCGTCGCGGTGGCGCCGTACTGCTGGTCGATGGTCGACCCGGGATCGCGCAGGCCGGCGATGTGCACGCCCGGCGCGACCAGGTCGGGGTTGCGCACGCCGTTGCCGGCGCTGGAGAAGGTGGCGACGGTATCGTCAGCCGCGTTGACCGTGCCCTGCGTGTCAGCGGCACCCACGGCGATCACGTACGGATCGTTCGCGGGATCCGCGACGCCGAGGGAGTTGGCGCCGTCGTTGCCCACCGCAGCGACCACCACGATGCCCGACTTCCACGCCACCTCGGCGGCGTACGCCAGCGGGTCGAGGACGTACGGCTGCGTGCTGTCGGTGCCGAACGAGAGGTTGATGACGCGGATGTTCAGGCCGTTGTCCGTCCTGTGCTGGACGATCCAGTCGATCGCCGCGATGACCTGCGAGACGTCCACGGCGCCGCCCGCGTCGGCCACCTTCACGTTGACGATGCGCGCATCGGGAGCGATGCCGACGAAGTCGGTGGTGTCCTTGGCGTAAGCGCTGCCAGGGACGACGGCGTCATCACGTCCGGCGATGATGCCGGCCATGTGCGTGCCGTGGCCGTAGGCGTCCAGGTACATGAGGCTCGGGTTCTGCGAATCGAACGACAGGTCGGGGCCATTGACGACCTTGCCCGGCGTGGTCAGGCCGTTGACGGGGGCCACGCCCGAGTCGATGAGGGCGACGTCGATGCCGGCTCCGGTGTAGCCCTTGTTCCAGTAGGCGCCGGCTCCCACGGTCGCGGCCGTGTTGTAGAGCGAGCTGACGTCCACAGTGGGGTCGTAGCCCGTCGAGTCGAGGTGGAGCGGCGCGTCGCGCGTGACCTCGATGACGCCGGGTGCCGCCGCCAGGCGTGCCACGTCGTTGCTCGGCACCGTGGCCACGAAACCGTGGAGGATGCCGATGTGGCGGCCTACCCGGCCACCCAGCTCGGACACAAGCGTCTCCGCCGTGGTGCCGGCACCGGGCGTCTCGCGCACGATGACCGTCGTCGGCGCGCCGCCCTGGCTCGCCGCCACCGGCAGAACCGAAGGTCCGAGCGCCATGGCGCCGAAACCCGCGAGGGCAGCCGCCACGGCAAGCCGCCGCCCTGACTGCCGAAAATCCCAGCTCCACCCGAAGGTCGGTGCCATGTGTCCCCCAACTCTCTGAACGGTTCAGCATTCGGAACCGGACACGATGATCGCCGCCCCGGCTGACAACGCGGGTGCGAACCTGACACGGGGCGTCCGACACCGTGTGACGGCGTGGTCGCCGTGGACAGCGACCGCCACCTGGCTTCAGCCGGCTAACCGGCCAACCGGTAGGCGTCGGGCCTCAGGCCGGCCAGTTGCTCCGGCCCCAGGCGCACAGGTTGGCGAACCCACCTCCGCTGGCGAAGACGTTGTCGTTGCGCGTCGAGAACAGCGGCTTCCACTCCGTCTCCTCGCCGCTGACGACGCCGACGATGCGGGGATCGGTCCCGTTGTTCCACCAGGCGAAGACGGGGCCGCCGGAGTTGCCGTGGTTGAGGTCGCAGTTCTCGGTCTCCAGCTCCTCGCCGCCGTTGCTGTCGCCGTCGGTGTCGTTGATCGAGAATCCCTGCTGGAAGGCGGGCTCCTGGGCGTTGTCGACGTCGCCCGGGTAGCCGATGTTGCTCCAGACGTTGAGGTCGTTCCAGCTGTCGGAGTAGGTGTTGTACCCGAAGTAGCCGAGCGACTGACCGAGCGGTTCGTACAGCCTGAGGATCGCCCAGTCGTATCCCGTGACGTTGCCGTGCACGTCGTAGCCGCGTGCGTCGGAGACGTAGGACTCCACCCCCGCGCCGAACAGCGACGTCCCGTTGACGTAGGCGGGGACGAAGCGAATCCACCACGGGCCGCTCCCCCACGGCACCATGTGCCCCGCCGTGATCACCAGCCGGTCGCCGACCAGGCTGCCGGTGCCCGAGAAACCGTTGCTGTTGAAGATGCGACCGACCAGGCCCCACGGCCAGGAGTCGTCCACGAAGGCGCGCCGGTGGCTGTCGTAGACCCACAGGGGACGGACCATGCGGCCGTCGAAGCGCCGCATGAAGGGGGCCTCGGCGTGCCGCGAGGTGTCCGGTGCGGGCAGGGCGTCGATCCACTTCGGCCGATTCGACGCGAACCCGGCGTCCTTGCCCACCTCCTTGAGGAACTTCTCGGCGGGGTGCCGCTCCAGGGTGTGTCCGGGCCGGGCGCCGCGCAGGTCGTCCGCCGTGGGGACGTCCACCCGCCAGACCGTGCTGTCGCCTTCGACCGATTCGACCTGAACGTGCGGCTTGGCCTTCTTCTCCGTCGTCGTGTAGAGCGTGCGCACGCCGGCCATCCGGGTCAGCGCCTCGGGACGAGCACCGCTCCCGAGGATCGCCCGTTGGGCGCGCACCGTCGGGTGCAGGGTGGGCGCGTTGCGATCGCCGATGAACTGATGTGCAGCCATCACCAACCTCCTGCCACAGGTTGTCCGCCGATTCGGCTCGTCCGGCGAGTGCCGGACAGGTGTGCAACGGTAGCGCCCCGGCGGCCGTTGTCAAGTGCGAGCATCTGACCCATCGGTCAGTGGAGATGACGCGTACGCGGCGAGTTCGGTGAGTCAGGCACCCGCGCGGGCGGTGGCGAATTCCTCGACGGCGGCGAGGTCGTATTCGCCGTGGTCGGTACCGAGCCCCTGGGCGACCAGCGCCGCGGTGGCGCAGCCGAGCACGGCGGCGTCGCGCAGGCTGCGGCCCAGCGAAAGGCCGCGCAGGTACCCGGCGCTGAAGGCGTCGCCGCAGCCCGAGGTGTCGACCACCTCGACGGGGAAGGCGCGAACCCGCTCGACGCCGTCGTTGGTGACAACGATGGCACCATCTGCGCCGCACGTGGCCGCAACGCACCCGACGCCCATGGCCAGCAACTTCCGGCAGCCCTCGACCACGTCGTCGCTGCCCGTGAAGCCGAGCACCTGTTCATCGTTGGGCAGCAGGTGGTCGACATATGGCAGGGCGGCGGCGACCAGGTCGAGGATGCCGGGGAAGTCGCCAGGAGCGAGCATGTCGACCGACGTGGTGGCGCCGCGCTCGCGCGCTGCGCGCAGCACGCTGACGACGAGCTGCGGGTCGAGCAGCTCGGGCGCGCCGACGTGGAGGTGGGTCGTGCCGTCGAGGGCGGAGAGCGGGACGTCGCCGGCGGTCAGCGTGGCGTTGGCGCCGATGACGTGCAGCGCGGGACGCGAGCCGTCGCCGCGGATGGGCAGCACGCTGGCCGAGGTCTGCACCTCAGCGCGACGGCGCACCAGCGCGGTGTCGACACCGTGGCGCTGCAACAGGCTGAGCAGCATGTCGCCGAGCGGGTCGTCGCCGACCGCGCCGATGGAGCGCACGTTGGCGCCAAGCTTGGCCAGAATCACCGCGGTGCCGGCGGCCGTTCCCGCGGGCGCGACGCGGATCTGGTCGAGCAGTGCGCCGCCCTGACCTTCGGGGATGCCCTCGACGGGTCGGGCGAGCACGTCGAGGACGTGCGCTCCCAGGGTGATCGCACGCATCACGCCGGCCATCTACTCTGCCTCCGTGCCATCCACGGCGCGCACGGCGCCGTAGCGGCGTTCGATGGCGGCGAGGATCACCGCCTGCTGCTGCTCGTCGCTGAGGATGCGCGGCGTGCCCGTCAGCCGCGCCCGCCAGTACACGCCGCACGCCCACTCCAGCAGCAGCGTCGCCTCCACGGCGGCGTCGAGATCCTTCCCGTAGCTCACCGCGCCGTGGTTGCCCATCAGCGCCGCGGTGCGTCCGTCGAGGGCGTCGAGCACCGCCTGGGCCAGCTCCGGCGTGCCGAAGGTGTGGTACGGCGCGACGCGGATGGCGCCACCGAGGCTGAGCATCTGGTAGTGGACGCAGGGCACCTCGTCCACGCTGCAGGCCAGCGTGGTGGACATCGGCGCATGCGTGTGCACCACCGCGCCCGCCTGGTAGCGCTGGTAGATGCCGAGGTGCAGCTCGACCTCCGACGTCGGCTGCAGGCCACCGTGGACGACGCGCGCGGCGATGTCGACCACGCAGACCTGCTCGGCCTCCAGGGTGGCCAGCAGAGCGCCGGTCGGGGTCACGGCGTACAGGCCCTCGGCGCAGCGGGCGCTGAGGTTCCCGGCTGTGCCGGCGACCAGGCCCTCGGCGGCGAGCCGGCGGCTGGCCGCGGCGACGGCGGCGCGCTCAGCCTCGAACACGGCGAGCCCCGCGGCGGCGTGTTGCTGCCGCAATCGGCAGAAACACGAGGATCAGGGCGGCGACCACCAGCGAGGAGGCTGCACCCGACGCACCCCGCACCGCCGCGGTGTCGGGCAGCGCCGCCGCCCCCGTCGACGCGGGCTCGACGGCACCGCCACCCGGTGCCGACTGCGCGCCCGGCGACACCGCGGGGGCAGCGACCACACCAGGCGCGAGACCCGCGCCCGCCGGGATGTACTCCGGCAACCCCGCCTCCCCCACCTCGACGTCGAGCACCGCCCAGTCCGCTGCGTTGCCCGTCGCGTAGCTCTGATTCGCCACCACGATCCCCGTGCCCAGGAAGCGCACGCTCGACGGCGAGTCGAACGGCACCGACGACCCGTTGGACCCCGTCGCGGGCGTGGACGGATAGCGCGTGACCTCCGTGCCGTCCGGCGCCAGCTCCACGATCTGGTTGGCCGCCGGGCTGACCAGGGCCACGTAGATGTCGCCCGACGACGCCACGGCGATGCCGTCCGGCGCGTCGGCCGCATGGCTCTCCCACATCTGCCGCAGCGGACCGGGCGTCCCGTCCGCACCCAGGGCGATCGAGTACAGCTTCCCCGTCGCCGGGTTGCCGCCTCCGCCGCCCGCCGAGCTGCCCTGGGCGACGAACATGGTGCGGTGGTCGGCGCTCAGCGCCAGCCCCGCCGTGCCGAACTGCTCGCCGTCGAAACGCGGATCGGCGAGCCACACCTGGGCCGCACCGCCGCCGGGCGGGACGCGCCAGATCAGCGCCTGCTGGTAGTCGCTGACGTACAGGCTGCCGTCGGCACCCCACACGGCGTAGTCGGGCTCGGGCGCCAGGTTCTGCACGGTGGGCGAGCAGCCGGTGGTCTGCCCCGACGCGCAGGGAGCGAGGTCGGCGAAGGTCGCGTACGGCGTGAAGGTGCCGGTGTGGGTGTCGAGCAGCAGCGCGCTCGGCGGCCCCAGCTCCAGCAGCACCAGCCGCCCGCGCGCGTCCGAGGTGGCGACCTGCACGCCATGCGGGCCGGTGAGGTTCTCCCCGGGGACCGTCCACGACCCCAGCGCCACGCCGTCCTTCGACCACGCGAAGACCTGCGAGGGCGCGCTCGAACCCGCCGGGTTGTCGTAGGTGCCCTCGTACACGTCCCCCTTGGGGGTCACGTACGCCATGGCCGGATAGCCCGGCGCGGGCACCATGGCGAACACGCGCGTGGTCCAGGCGGTCTGCGCCTGCGACGCGTGCACGGGCAGGAGCGACAGCACAGCCGCCACCAACCATGCGCAGCGCGCAAGTGCTCTCGGTCGCACGGTGTCGAAAATCCCTTCGCGTGGCGGACGGTCGGTGCGCCTGGGCGATCTGGTACGAACCCTGACCAGATGGCGCGGCGATACCGTACCATCGCCGGCATGGCCGCGACAACACCGCCCGCCCGCACCCGCAGCCGCACTGGCGAGGGCCGCGTCTACCGCGGGCAGTCGGCCACCGAGCGCCAGGAGGAGCGCCGCCAGCGGCTCATCGAGGCGGGGCTCGACCTCTTCGCCACCCAGGGCTACCTGGCCACCTCGATCGAGGAGCTCTGCGCCGCCGCCGCCATCTCCACGCGCAACTTCTACGAGCAGGTGGACGGCCGCGAGGGCCTGCTGGTGCTGCTCCACGACATCGCCATGCGTCGCGCCCAGCAGGCCGTGCTCGACGCGCTCAGCGACGCACCGCAGGACGACGTCATGGCACGGGTGAGGGCGCCGCTCAGCGCCTTCGTCGCCGCCATGACCGCCGATCCCCGCTGGGCGCGCATCGCCTACGTCGAGGCGGTCGGCATCAGCGCCGAGGTGGAGCGCCGCCGCCACACCTGGATGAACCGTTTCGCCAGGCTGATGGCCGCCGAGGCCGACGCCATCGCCGCGCGTGGCCTGGCGCCGCAACGCGACCACGAGCTGAGCGCGGTGGCCCTGGTGGGGGCGATCGACCGTCTCATCGTGCACTGGCAGGCCTCGCCGCGACGGCGCGTGCCCGCACGGGCACTGGTCGACGAGCTCGCGCGCATGGTCGTGGCCACGCTCAGCGCTCCGTAGAGCGGGGTCCACGGTGGTATCATTCCCGCCCATCTGGTCAGAACGCTGACCACTCAGGAAGGATCAGCATGACGGCGTCCGGCTCGCAGCGTCCCTCGCCTCCGCGCCTGTCGCGGCGCATGATGCTCGGCGGCATGGCCATGGCCGGTGCGGGCGTCGCCCTGCAGCCGCTGCGCGCCCTGGCCGCGGCGAAGCCGTCGGACTCCACTCCCCATGCGACCACGACACCGTCGGGCAGCATGACGGCCGACGTGGTGGTCGTCGGCGCCGGCTTCGCGGGCCTGTCGGCGGCGCGCAGGCTTCGCGCCAAGGGGCTGTCGGTGGTCGTCCTCGAAGCCCGCGACCGTGTCGGCGGGCGCACGCTCAACCAGGACCTCGCCGCCAACGGCTTCCCCGGCCGCGTCGTCGAGATGGGCGGCCAGTTCGTCGGCCCCCTGCCCGACGAACCGGCCACCGCCAGCGTGCCGACCCAGGCCGTCTACAACCCGCAGGACCGCATCCTGGCGCTGGCCAAGGAGGTCGGCGTCGGCACCTTCAAGACCTACAACGCCGGCAACTACACCAACTACACGGCGACCACGGGCCCGATCGGGTACAGCAGCGCGACGCGCATCCCGCCCGACCCCTCCGCGGCCAACGCGGGCATCGCCCTCGGCCTGCTCAACCAGATGGCCGCGCAGGTGCCCACCAACGCGCCGTGGACGGCGGCCAGCGCCGCCAAGTGGGACGGTGAGACGGTGGAGTCGTGGATGCGCCGCACCTTCGCACCCCAGGGCCAGGACCCGGAGTCGCCGACCAACCACCTGGTGACCCTCGCCGTGCAGGCCGTGCTCAGCACCGAGCCGCGCGAGATCTCCATGCTGCAGCTGCTGTTCTACATCGCCTCCGCGGGCAACCTCGACAACCTGATCGACACCGCCAACGGCGCCCAGGACAGCCGGTTCGTCGGCGGCAGCCAGGAGATCGCCATCCGCGTCGCCCAGCAGCTGGGCAGCAGCCTGGTGCTCAACGCGCCGGTGCGCCGCATCGCCCACGCCGGCGGCATGGTCACCGCGTCGGGCGACGGCTTCAGCGTCACCGCGCGGCAGGCGATCGTGGCCATCCCGCCGGCGCTGGCGGGGCGCATCGTCTACGAGCCGTCGCTGGCGTCGCTGGGCGGGTACCTGCTCGACCAGCTCACCCAGCGCTGGTTCATGGCCAGCATCCTCAAGGTCAACGTGATCTACCCGCGCCCCTTCTGGCGCGACGCGGGCCTCGCCGCCCAGGTGACCAGCGACAGCGGCGCGGTGCGCGCCACCTTCGACAACACGCCCTACCCCGACTCGCAGGGCTCCGACGTGCAGCCCGGCGCCATCCTCGGCTTCATCGAGGCCGACGAGGCGCGCTACTGGTCGACGCGCACCCGCCAGGAGCGCTACCAGCGAGTTATCGCCGATCTTGCCAATTACTTCGGCCCCCAGGCGCTGCAGCCGCTGGGCGGCATCAACGGCTACTACGAAGCGCTGTGGAACCTGGAGCCGTTCAGCGGCGGCGGACCGGTCGGCCATCCCATGACCGGCGCGCTCACCGAATACGGCACCGCGCTGCGCGCGCCGGTCGGCCTGGTGCACTGGGCGGGCACGGAGACCGCGGTGCGCTGGAACGGCTACATGGACGGCGCCGTCGAGTCCGGCATGCGCGCAGCCGACGAGGTGGTCGTGGCGCTGAGCGGCGCGCCGGGTGCGGTGCTGCCCGAATCCGCGGGAGCGCCGCAGTCGGCGTCGCTGCCGAACACGGGTGCGGTTGGCTCGGGTGTGGCGCCGTCCGCCGCGGCCGCCGGCGCGCTCGGCGTCGCCAAGCTGGTGCGCACCCTGCGACACTGATCGGCATGGCCATCGCCACCCGCGAGTTCGGCCGCACCGGTCACCGCAGCACGCGCGTCCTCTTCGGCGCCGCGGCCCTCGCGCGCGTCACCCAGGAGGTCGCCGACCGCACCCTCGACGTCCTGCTCCAGTACGGCGTCAACCACATCGACGTGGCCTCGAGCTACGGCGACGCCGAGGTGCTCATCCGTCCCTGGCTGCAGCGCGAGCCGGGGCGGTTCTTCCTGGCCACCAAGGCGGACGAGCGCACCGCCCGGGGCGCGCGCGAGGAGCTGCACCGCTCGCTCGACCGGCTCGGCGTCGACCACGTCGACCTGTGGCAGCTGCACGCGCTCGCCGACCCCATCGAGTGGGACATCGCACTCAGTCCCGGCGGCGCCATCGACACGGCGGTCGAGGCGCGCGAGCAGGGCCTGGTGCGCTGGATCGGCGTGACCGGCCACGGCTCGCAGATCGCGGCGACGCACCGGCGCAGCCTGGCCCGCTTCGACTTCGACTCGGTGCTCCTCCCCTACAACTACGCGACAATGCAGCTCCCCTACTACGCGGCCAACTTCGAGGCGCTGCTGGCGGTGTGCCGGGATCGCAACGTGGCGGTGCAGACCATCAAGTCGATCGCGGCGCGGCCGTGGATGGGCCGTCCGCACACGCGCAGCACCTGGTACGAGCCGCTCGAACGCCAGGAGGACATCGACCTCGCGGTGTGGTGGGCGCTGGGCCGATCCGAGGTGTTCCTCGACAGCGCGGGCGACGTCGACCTGCTGCCCAGAGTCCTTGATGCGGCAAGCCGTTTCGAGAAGGCCCCCGAAGACGCGGCGATGCGGGCGCTGGCGGAGCGCTCGCAGCTGGAGACCCTCTTCGTCTGACGCCGTCCACAATGGCCGCCAGCACGATGGCCACGCCGACCTCCCCCGACGCCCGGCTCTTCGCCGGGCTGGCCGGGCTGACCCTCGCCACCGGAATGGTTGACGCCGCCTGCTACTTCGGCCTCGGCCACGTCTTCACCGCCAACATGACGGGCAACGTCGTCTTCCTGGGATTCGCGCTGGGCGGCGCCAGCGGGTTCTCCGCGGCCGCCAGCCTGGTCGCCGTGGCGGGCTTCGTCGCCGGCGCGATCACCGCCGGGCGTCTGGTCCGGCCGGCCACCGCGCGGCGCGACGTGCGGGCGGCCTTCGCCGTGGAG
Source organism: Candidatus Angelobacter sp. (assembly GCA_035569495.1). Lineage (GTDB taxonomy): Bacteria > Chloroflexota > Dormibacteria > Aeolococcales > Aeolococcaceae > DASRDZ01. The sequence goes on from DATMMX010000051.1 coordinate 82,484, forward strand.
GGCGTGGCGCTCACCGCTGCCACCGTGATCGCGTTGAGCGTGGCCGCGCCCGGCACCGGCGCGCCGCACTGGATCCTGCTCACCCTGCTCGGCATCGCCATGGGAGTGCAGAACGCCGCGGTGCGCCGCCTCGCGGTTGCCGACATGACCACCACGGTGCTCACCCAGACCCTCACCGGGCTCGTCGCCGACTCCGTCCTCGCCGGTGGCAGCAATCCGCGCTTGGTGCGCCGGGCGTCGTCGGTGCTGCTCATGCTCACCGGCGGACTGATCGGCGCGGTGCTGTGGAACCGTGGCCTGGGCTGGCCGGTGCTCACCGGGTCGCTGCTGGTGGTGAGCAGCACGGCGGTGCTGGCCATGGCAGGGCCCCGCTAGGGCAGCGGTGCTCCGCGTCGCGCGGTGGCGATCAGGGTGCGCGCCGGGATGTCGACGGCGTCGTCCGGTGCGGCGCTGCGACCCAGGGCGCGGGTGGCGCTGTGCACGAACTCCTCGTATGCGTCGCTGTGCAATGCGGCGAGATGGGCGGCGAGCGGCGTGGCCACCAGGCTGGTGAGCGCATGGCGCATGCCCAGCTCGAAGTGCATGACGATGCTGTGCGTCGAGACCACGACGTCCCGGAAGCCCGCGCCCTGCAACACGTCGACCAGCGCGTCCTCACCCGGCCAGCGGAACGGCGCGGTGATGAGGGCGGCGCGCTCGGCGTCGAGATGCTCCGTCGCGGCCACCTGCGCCGCCGCCCAGAACGGGCACTCCTCGATGTGCCGCCACACCGCGATGCCGGCGCGCCCGCCGGGACGGAGCACACGGAACATCTCCCCCACCGCCGCGGGCGCGTCGGGGAAGAACTGCAGACCCTGCTGGCAGGTGACCACATCGACTGTCGCGTCCGCGGCGTCGAGCCGGTCCGCCGGCGCCACCCCGTACTCGACCGGCGCCGAATCGGGCGGCAGTGCCACGGTTCGCGCCACCTCCAGCATCTGCTCGGTGAGGTCGCGGGCAAGCACCAGGCCGGCCGGTCCGAGCACCGGGGCGGCGAGCCGGGGCACGATGCCCGTCCCGCAGGCGACGTCGAGCAGCGTCTCGCCCGGGTTGAGGCCGAGCCTGGCCAGAAGTGCGATGGCGCAGGGCGTGAACAGGCGAGGGACGAGCACTCCCTCGTAGGCGCCCGCGGCGCCGCCGCCGCCGAAGGCCGCCGTGAAGGTCCACGCCGAATCGGTCACGGCTCGCAGTGTAGGCGGGAGGGCGAGGCGTCCGAGCGGCGGTTCGGTGATGCGACGCTGCGGCGTGGGGCGAGACGCTCGGCCGTGAGCAGCACCGCGATCACGGCGATCCAGCGCGGGTCCATCGCTCCCAGTGCGAGCAGGGCGAGCATCCATCCCGCGGAGGCGCGCACGCACGCGGCGCCATAGGCGAGGCCGCTGCCGTCATGACGTGGCGCCGGGTGATCGCCGCGGAGTGGCGAGAGCGTGTACGCGGCGGCGACAAGCAGCAGGGCGCCCTGCAGAACGGATGGGTGGTCCATCAGCCATGGCAACGCAGCGAAGGCATGACCGCTGCCCAGCAACAGGCCGTAGACGAGCACGCCCACCAGCTCCCACACGGCGAGGTACTGCATCGCAACGCGCACCATGGCAACGGCGGAGCCGCGACGGGCGATCACCGGCCATGCCGCGGGCAGCATCATCGCCGCCATCATCGGCAGCCACAGCGCCAGGAACACAGCGGCGCTGCGCGGCGACGCCTGGCCGCCCATGTCGAGGCTCATCGGCGCACCGGTGGACATCAGCCGGTCGCTCGCCTCCCACTGCCACACCGTCACCACCCAACCCGCGGCCGCCACCACGCCGAGCACGGCCGCGGCGCGCAGCGCGGTGGGTGGCTCAGTCGCCATAGCGGTCGTGATGGCGAACCCAGAACTGCGGGTTGTCGTGTCCGGCTTCGTCGCGGCCCCGCGGCGTCATGTCGAGGAACTGGTAGGCGCCGTTGACGATGTCGATGCCGCGTGCGTGCGCGGCGTAGGTGCGGAAGACAGTGCCGTCGGCGTCCTTGTGGAACACGCTGATGCCCTCGCGCTCGCCAGGCCAGGTCTGCGCGGAGCTGAAGTTGTAGACGGCGCTGCCGGCATCGACCTCCTCCGGGGTGAAGGCGACCCCGAAGTCGAAGTTGAAGTCGCTGCCGTACGATGACACCCAGTCGAAGCTCCAGCCCATGCGCGCCTTGAAGGCCTCGATCTTCTCCAGCGGGGCGCGCGAGACGACCACGAACTGCGCGTCGCGCTGGGCGAGGTGGACGGGGATGCCGTCGAAGTTGTCCGCCCAGAACGAGCAGTGCGGGCAGCCCTCGTCCCACTCCGGGTCGAACATGAAGTGGTAGACGACGAGCTGCGTCTTGTCGCCGAACAGCTCGGCGAGCGAGCGCCTGCCCGCGGACGTGTCGAACTCGTAGCGCTTGTCGATGCGCACCCAGGGCAGCGCGCGCCGCTCTTCGAGCAGCCGGTCGTGCTGCCTGCTGAACTCCTTCTCCCTGGCCAGGTGCGCGCGGCGCGCCTCCAGCCACTCCTCCGCCGAGACCACGGGATGGTCGGCCATCGCAGCGCACTCCCATTAAGCTCTGACTTAACTAAGGTGGCGCTACACTAGCAGAAGCCATGGACGACCTCAAGGTGATCGCCGAGCCGCGGCGGCGGGAGATCCTCCGCCTGGTCTGGGACCGCGAGCTGCGCGCGGGCGAGATCGCCGCCCACTTCGACGTCAGCTTCCCGGCCATCTCGCAGCACCTCGGCGTGCTCGCCGACGCCCGCTTCGTCTCCGTCCGCCGGGTCGGCACACAGCGGCTCTACCGCGCCGACCGCAAGCGCCTGGGCCAGCTCACCAAGCTGCTCGAGTCGATGTGGAGCAGCAAGCTCGGCGACCTCGCCCGCCTCGCCGAAGGGGCCGACCCGGAGCCGCGCCGTGGACGCTGAGGACCTGGTGGTCGAGCAGTTCGTGCAGGCCTCGGCAGAAACCGTCTTCTCGTTCTTCACCGACCCCGAGCGCTGGCTGCAGTGGCAGGGCGTCGACGGCACCGTCGAGGCGCGGCCGGGTGGGGCGCTGCGCATGGAGATGGCGGGCGGCAGCGCCGCGGCCGGACACTTCGTGGAGGTCGAGCCACCGCACCGCGTGGTGTTCACCTGGGGCTGGGAGGGCGGCCTCCACGGCCTGCCGCCGGGGACGAGCACGGTCGAGGTCGAGCTCATCCCCCAGGACGGCGGCACCCTGGTGCGCCTCACCCATCGCGACCTGCCCAACCAGGCCCTGCGCGACGACCACCGCGAGGGCTGGGCCGCCTACCTCGCGCGGCTCGCCGCTGTCGCCGAGGGCCGCGACCCCGGTCCCGACCCGATGGCCGCGTAGCCGCGCCTACCGCGTGTAGAGCACCACGACGAGGATCAGCATGGCCACGGACAGCGCGATCAGGGTCAGCGCCATCCAGCCGAAGCTGTCGACGCGACGGGACAGCGGCAGCCGCACCACCGCGCCGGGCGCCTCCCAGTTGCAGAGCGGACAGCGGCCGTCGGTGTAGCGGGGACGGAAGGCCCAGGAGTCGACGGGGCAGATCGCCTGCACGTCCGCTGCTCGCCGCGTCTCGCGCTGGCGAGCGAGTTGCTGCCACAGCGGGCCGAAAGGCGAGCGCCTGCGGGCGATCACGGCGTCCTCCCCGGAACGGGCAGGCGGCGCGACGAGGCGCGCCACCACCACAGGCTGGCCAGGGTGGCGATGATCAGCAGCTGCCAGACCAGGTAGGCGGCGAGCAGCCAGGCGGGCTTGGCGGGCAGCGAGATTCCCGCCGCCGCGGCGGGGACCGGCTTCTTGAGCTGATGAAACTGGATGACCCTGCTGGATGACGGCGGGTACACGCCCACCGGCGGGGTCAGCGGCGGGCTGATCGCCGAGGTGGTGTCGGTGCTGGCGGGCGGGGTGAGCGTGGTGGCGTTGACCACATCACTGCCGCCCAGCGATCCGCTGTCCAGCGATGGCAGCGCCGGCGTCGCCGGCACCGCGAGGTTGTCGGCGAAGACGTTGCCGAGGTTGAAGATCACCGTCTGCTGCGGCACACCCACGTTGTTCACGTTGTTGACGCTGACCGAGACCGCGGTGGCGCTGATCGTCTCCTCACCGCTGCTGTTGGTGATCTGCGGTGCCAGCGCGTTGACCGTGATGCCCGCCGCGGCGAGCGCACCGTTGAGCGCCGCGCTGGCGGTCTGCACCGCGTCGAGCGGGACGGTCTGCGCGCTGACCACCACGCCGTCCTTGCCGATCGACACCGGCACTCCGCCGACGCTGGCGTCGCCCACGGTGGTGATCACGTCGGCGTGCGGCGTGCCGTCGTTGCTGATGGTCACCGCCGTGTGCACCTTGTGCAGCACAAGCGCGCCGCCGCCGAAGCTCGCCTGGGCGACGTGGGAATCCCCTGTCAGCACCACACCTTTGCCGGCATCGAGGGACACCGTGCTGGAGCCCGTGTCGCCGTCGATCCCGTCGGCCGGCGGCGCGCCCGTCGCCGCGGCCGCCGCGGCGGGCGACATGAAGCGCGACCGCCACAGCGCCATCGCCGACTGGAACGCCGATCGCTGCGAGGACGCGCTGCTCGCCGCGGGCTGCGGTGTGGCGACGTCGACGCCGCCCGACTGCGCGGTCGCACCGCCGCTGCCGCTCTGCGCGCTCGCGTACGGTCCCGGCGCACCGCCGAAGCTCAGCGGCTTGCCGTCCCCGGGCGGGTAGCGCGAGTCGACGTACTGCTGCTGGTGGATGGTCTGCGGCGCGGGCGACGGCGGAGGCCCGCCGTTGTAGTTGCTGACCACCAATCCGCCCGCGGGGCCGGTGTCGGCGGGGCTGGCCGTCGCCTCGGCAAATGGCGAGTTGTCGAGGTGCGCGTGGGTCAGCGGGAAGGTGCTGCCGATCACCCCGGGGCTGAAGTTGGGGAACTTGCCGTTGAAGTACACGACGTAGGCCGCGCCGGCGTTGACGGTGGCGTTGACCACCGCGAAGTCGGTCTGCGCCGTGGCCCGGCCGGGAGCCATAGCGGATCCCGCGGCGGTGATCAGGATGGCTCCCGCCGCGGCGGCGAGAACCCGGCGGCGGCGCAGTGGCTCACGCATGCTCTTCTCCAACCTGCGGCGCGGGCGTGCCGGCGGATGCTGCCGCCGCCGCTCGCGCCGTGCCGTTCTGCTCCAGTGCCTGGCGGACCAGCTCGGCGACGGGCACGCCCTCGCGGCGCGACAGCTCCTCGAGCGCCCGTGCCAGGACCTGCGGCAACGCGGTCGACACGGCGTCCGGCTCCGCCTGCGTGGCGGCCTCGGACCACCGCCGCCGCCGCCCCACCGTCTCGGTGGCGACGTCGACGTCGCCGAGGTACGAGCCGCGCACGAAGTCCTCGTCCGCGGCGAGCTGGGCCGCCGGCCCCGCGAAGGTCACCTTGCCCTTCTCCAGCACGTAGGCGCGATCGGCGACACCCAGCGCCTGAGCGACGAACTGCTCGACCAGCAGCACCGACACGCCGCGCCGCGGCAGAGTGGCGACGATCTCGAAGAGGTGGGCCACCACGGTTGGTGCCAATCCCTGCGACATCTCGTCGATCAGCAGCAGGCGCGGCCGGGCGATCAGCGCGCGCGACAGGGCCAGCATCTGCTGCTCACCGCCGGACAGCGTCCCCGCGGTCTGCCAGCGCCGTTCGGCGAGGCGAGGGAACGTCGCGTACACCTCCTCGATGCGCACCGCGGCCTCGTTGCGCGGCACGCCGCTGAACGTCGCCGCCAGGCGCAGCGTCTCCTCCACGCGCAGCGAGGGGAAGATGCCGCGACCCTCGGGGACGTGCACCACGCCGCCGCGCGCCACCTGGTCGGCGCTGCGGTTGGCGATGCGCCTGCCGGCGAACTCGATGTCGCCGCGCATCACCCTGATCATGCCGGAGATGGCACGAAGTGTCGTGGTCTTGCCGGCGCCGTTGGCGCCCAGCAGGGCGACCACCTCGGCCTCCTGCACGTCGAGGTCGACGTTGAACACCACCGGGATGCCACCGTAGCCACAGCGCAGGCCGCGGACGCTGAGCAGCGCGGTCATGCCGCCGCCTCCCCGAGGTACGCCGCGATCACCGAGGGGTCCTGGCGGATCTGCTCCGGCGGCCCCTCGGCGATGACCCGACCGAAGTCGAGCACGTAGATGTGCTCGCAGGTGCGCATCACCAGGGCCATGTCGTGGTCGACCAGCAGCATGGTGAGGTCGAAGCGGTCGCGCACGCGCACCAGCGTCGCGGCCAGGTCGGCCGTCTCGCGGACGTCGAGCCCGGCGGCCGGTTCGTCGAGCAGCAGCAGGCGCGGGCGGAGACACAGCGCGCGGGCCAGCTCGACGCGGCGCTGGATGCCGACCGACAGAGCGCCGGCGACGCTGTCGGCCACGTCGGAGAGCCCGAGGAAGTGCAGCATGGCTCGGGCGCGCTCCTCGGCGCGGTGCTCCTCGAAGCGCGCCACGGGAAGGCGCAGCGCGTCGGCGAGCATGCCCCGTTGCGACGCGGCGTCGACCGGCACCATGAGGTTCTCCAGCACGGTCATGCGGCCGAAGAGCTGCAGGTTCTGGAAGGTGCGGGCGATGCCCATGCGTGCGCGGCGGTGCGGACGCATGCCGTGCAGGTCGTGGTCACCGTAGCGCACGGTGCCGTCGTCGGGGTCGAAGACGCCGGAGACGATGTTGAACATCGTCGTCTTGCCCGCGCCGTTGGGCCCGATCAAGCCGGCGATCTCGCCCTCGCGCACCTCGAAGCTGACGTCCTGCAGGGCGAACACGCCACCGAAGCGCTTCGACACCCTGTCCACGGTGAGCAGCGCCATCAGGCCACCTCGACCACGGGCGCGTCGGCGGGCGGCATCGACGCGTCGCCGCGGCGGCGGTGCAGCGCGTGCCGGATGTCCTCGGCCACCTTGGGGATGATGCCGTCGGGGCTGTAGACCAGCTGGGCGACCAGCACCGCGCCGAGGATCAGCGAGAACCACTTCGCCGACAGCGGCGTCTTGGCGAGCAGCTCGGGCCCGTACACGAAGAAGGCACCGCCCAGCGCCGCAGCGGTGAGCACGCCGACGCCCCACACCGTGGCGATGGCGAGCAGCTGCACCGAGTGCAGGAAGTCGTAGGAGCCCGCGCTCACCGACTCGTTGGCGACGGCGAGCAGGCACCCCGCCAGACCGGCGATGCCCGCCGAGAGCCCGAAGGCGGCCAGCTTCCAGGCGGTGACGTTGAGGCCCATGGTGGCGGCGGCCAGCTCGGAGTCGCGCACCGCGCGCAGCACGCGGCCGGCCTTGCCGCTGCGCAGGTTCCACACCAGCAGCACCACCAGCAGGAACATGGCGAAGGTGAACAGGTAGAAGCCGTACTCGCCGGTGAGCTGGACGCCGAACAGCGAGGGCTTGTGGGGATGCCACTGCAGCGAGCCGCCGGAGAACGCCGGCAAGGTGTCGGTGGCCAGCACGAAGCGGTCGAAGAACAGCGCCACCGCCACGGTGAGCACCGAGAGCAGCAGTCCGGTGAGCCGCAGCGCGGGGATGCCGACCAGCACGCCGACCGCCGCCGCGGCGACCACACCCACCGGCATGGCCAGCCAGAAGCTCCAGCCCTGGCCGTCGACCAGCGCCCCGGTGGTGAAGGCGCCGATGGCCGCGAAGCTGAACTGGCAGAAGGAGATCTGGCCGACGTAGCCGGAGAGCACCACCACCGACACCACCAGCATGGCGGTGATGGCGGCGAGCGCGGCCTCGTCCTGGTCGAACGGTGAGAGCAGCGCGGGGATGATCAGGGCCACGGCGATGCCGGCGCCGACCAGGGTGCGGCGGGGACGGGCGGCGATGTTCATGCCACCCTCGTCCGCAACTTCGCGCCGCCCACCGAGGGCCGGTAGAGCACTGCCAGCGCGATCAGCACCAGGGCGAAGGTGGACACCTGGGCGAAGCCACCGTTGCTGGTGAAGGCGGTCGGCCACTCCTGGGCGCAGCCGAGCAGCACCGCACCCACCAGGGTCATGGGCAGGCTGACCAGCCGTCCGATCAGCGCCGCGGTGAAGGCGTCGATGACGATGATGGTGAGCGAGTAGGTGTCGAAGTTGATCAGCGGCGTGATCAGCACGCCCGCCACGGCGGCGACCGCCGAGCCGAGCATCCAGGACACCGCCGTGACCCGGTTGACGTTGATGCCCCACAGCCGCGCCGTCGCGGGGTTGTCAGCCACCGCGCGCATCGCCGCACCCAGCGTTGTGTAGCGCAGCAGCGCCGCGATGCCGAGGGAGAGGCTCATCGCCACCACGAAGATGGTGAGCCGGTCGTAGCCGATGATCAGGTCGATGCCGGGGACCTTGAAGCCGCCCTGGGGCACCACCCGGATGGCGCCGTGGTACGAGGTGTCGCCCCAGATCAGCCCCGCCAGCGTCTGCAGCACCAGCAGCCAGCCGATGGTGACGGCGACCTTGGTGAGCGGGGAGCGCCCCATCAGCGGGCGGATGGTGAAGTACTCGATGCAGAAGCCGAGCACCGCGCCGGTGACGACCGCCGCGAGCAGCCCGAGCAGCACGGGCAGCCCCATCACCTGCGAGACCTGGTAGGCCACGAAGGTGGCGAACATGGCCACCGCGCCGTGGGCGAAGTTGAGCACGCCGGAGACGCGGTAGATGAGCACCAGCCCGGTGGCCGCGAGCGCATACACGCCGCCGAGCGCCAGCCCGCTGACGGTGAATGTGGGGATCAGCGACAGTCCACCCAGGACGTGCACGGACCACTCCCTCCTAGAAGCAGTTCCAACCGGAGTAGGTGTCCCACGTGTTGTTGGCCCGCTTGATCCACTGCAGGCAGTGGTTGGGGTCGTGGGAGTTCTCCGCCGCATAGGACAGCGGCACGGTGAGCCCGGTCTGGAAGTCCTTGATGCCGTTCAGCGAGTTGACCAGCGACTGCCGCGTGACCGGCTGCGAGCCGATCCGCTTGACCGCCTCGACGAACAGCTTGGCGGCGACCCAGTCGCCCTCGGAGTACACGTCGAGCTTCGACATCTGGCTCGGGAAGTACTTCTTGATCGCGTTGAGGTACTCGGCGACCGCCGTGTCACTCTCGTGGCCGACGGGTTCGACCAGCGGCGTCAGCGACTCGGCGTTGCCGAACGCATCGTTTCCGTACTGCTCCTCCGCCGACCCCTTGTCGAGGCCGGAGCCGAAGAACTTCACCTTGAACTGCTGGCTCTGCATCGCCTGGAAGAGGCGCCCGTAGGAGAACGGGTCGAGCCCGCCGATGATCGAGTCGACATTCTTGCTGCGCAGGTCGACCACGGTGTCCGTGTAGTCGGCCTTGGTGGCGTCGACGGTGACCACGTCGGCCTCGTGGATCCCCTTGGAGTGCAGCGCGTCGAGCAGGTACTTCAACGTCTGCTGGGTGAAGTTGGTGTTGAGGATGACGATGCCCGGCGCCTTGATCGGGGTGCCGGCATCAGTCGTGAGGTCGGCGGTGTGCAGGCCCTGCGCCGTGGCGCCGCGCGCCAGGTCGATCGACACCGGGTAGGACAGCGGGTCGCTGAACTCCGCCGGCACGCCGAGCCCGCCGATGACCGGCAGCCCGTGGCTGGTGAGGTACGGCACCTCGGGCTGCTCGCTGCTCGCCGACAGCGGCCCGACCATGGCCAGGATGTTGCTGCCCAGGAGCTGCTGCGAGCACTGGTGCCCGCGGGTCGGGTCGTAGGCCGAGTCGCAGTCGATGAGCTGGAACTTGTAGCCGTTGACGCCGCCCTGGGCGTTGACCTGGTTGAAGTACGCGCGCACCGTGTCGCGCTCGACGGTGGAGTCGAGCACGCCGGTCTCGTCGTACATGCCGCCGACGGTGATCACGCCGTGCGACACGCCGATCGGCTGGTTGGACAGGGCCACGCCCGAGCCGCCGCCGCTCGACGCTCCCCCGCCGGAGTGCGTGCCGCCCGAGGACACCGTGGTGCCGCCGGCCACCGCCGGGCCGGCGCCCGGTGTCACGGCGTCAGCAGAGCCCGGGGTGGGTGTCGACGTGTCGGCGGTGCCGCTGCCGGGCGCCAAAGGGGCCACCGTGGTGCCGGTCGTGCGCGAGCCCAGCTCGAACGCCACCGCGCCGCCGAGGCCAAGCGTGGCCACCACGCTCGCCCCCACGAAGGCGATCGCAATTCTCTCCGGGAGGTCCATGGGTGATGGTCTCCTCGTCCAACCGTGGGTCCGCCTCGCGAGTCCCGGCTCGCGCTCTTCTCCTGCCCCTCAAGGACGCCGCGCGTACCCGAGTTCTTGCAGTCGTGATGCGGCTACGCGGTGGCAGCGCTCCGCCGCCGCCGTCGCAGCACCAGCAGCGCGCCCAGCAGACCACCGCCCGCCAGCGGCACGGCGGCCGCCACCGGGAACTCGGCGACGCCGGCGGTCGGCCCGCCGCAGTTGGCCGCGGCGAGGGGGCAGCCGGACACCTGGTGGGTGTAGGCGATCTCGGTGTTGGCGCCGCCCAGGTCGCGGGCGTAGACGATGCCCAGGTTGCCCTGGCGGTCGAGCTTCATGTCGAAGAAGTCGAGCAGCTTGCGGCTGCCGCCCGTGCAGCCCGCGCCCATGGTGCAGATGACGCCCTGGTGGAAGCCGCTCTGCACCACGCCGGTGGCCACACTGGGCGCGGTCGAGCCGGCCGCGGTGACCTCGGCGGCGTACACGTTCCACGAGGTGGACGGGTCCACGGTGTTCATGTCGCCCTTGACGCCGGTGCCGTACCAGGACACCGCCACCTGCCCGTCGGCACCGGCGACGACGTTGGGGAACACAGCGGTCTTGGAGACGCCCTTGGACACCTCCAGCGGGGCCGTCCAGGTCGCGCCCTTGTCGGCCGACGAGGCCAGGTAGAGGTTGAAGCCGTCACCCTTGTCCTCGATCCAGGCGACGTAGAGGCGCCCGGCGGCGTCGACGGCGGAGACGGGGAAGTCGTTGCCGGTGTCGCCGAAGACGCCGTGGCCGGCGCCCTGGACGAAGCTGTAGGTGAAGTTGAGGCCGTCGTTGGTCGTGGCGATGCCGATGCCCTTGCCCGCCACCTGGTAGGGGAAGGGGAAGTAGAGGGTGCCGTCGGGGCTGATCGAGGGACGGCCCGGCGAGGTCGCGCCGCTGGTCACGGGCACGCCGTTGACCTGGTCGGGAACCTGCCCGGGCTTCTCGACGCAGGGACCGGCGACGACACCGGGGCAGTCGACCCACTCCGGCACGGCGATGCGCTCCTGCGGGAAGAACTCGGTGGTGGCCGAGCCGAGCGGCGTGCCCAGCGGCGCCTTGACCACCATCAGGCCCTTGATGCCGTCGTAGATGCCGTACAGGGCGTCCTCGCCGGGTGCGTAGACGAACCACTCGCGATCGGCGAGGACGTCGTGCGAGGCCGGCGACCAGGTCCAGCTCTTGGTGTCGGACGAGGAGTAGATCGAGTCCGAGCCGAGCCACAGCTCGCCCTCGTACACGGTGCCGCGCTTGTCGACGGCCAGCTCGGTGTCACCACCGGTGGTGGCGTTGCTGGCGCCGCTGGGGAAGATCGGTTGCGACCAGGTCGCGCCGCTGTCGGTCGACTTCCAGACCGGGCTGGCCTGCGAGTTGCAGCAGATGACGATGGTGCGCGGCGTCGAGACGTAGAGCGTGCCGTCGACCGGCGAGACCGCCAGCGAAGGCTCCCCGCACGGGTTGTAGCAGGTGTCGGTGAACCCCCCGGTCTGGCCCGACTTGGGCAGCACCAGGGGATTCGAGAAGCACAGCGCGCTGGTGCACGGCGGCGGCGTCGGCGAGGGCGCCGGCACCGGCGGCGTGCCCGTGGTCACGCTGAACGACGACGGCGCGGCCGTCGAGTTGTAGTGCACCTGGCTGGCCTGGCCGCCGTCGGTGAAGTGGGGCGCCATGACCACGACCAGGTTGCTGCCGACGAAACCGCCGAGCTGGGTGGTGCAGTGGTGGCTGGCGTCCCACGCTGCGCAGTCGAGGTCGACGGCGACCTGGCTCGGGGTGGGACCGACGGTCTTGAAGTTGGCCGGCGTGTTGGGGTCGGTCTGGGCCAGCAGGGTGCCGGTGGCGCCGCTGCTGCTGAAGGTGGCGTCCGTGTAGACCTTGATGTCGAGGTCGAGGCCGAGGACGGCCGTCTCGGGGTTCTGCGAGGCCCACCAGCTCGTCACGTGGATCGCCCCGGTGAGGTAGGTGCCCGTGGGGATCGCCGTGCCCACCCAGTACGGCGCGGGGACGGCGCCGGGCGCGCCGCTCTGCACGCTGTCGGTCGTGCCCGCCGGCGCCGTGGCGTCGAAGGTGGCGGTGGGGCTGCCACTGGACCGACCCGCGTCGTCGGCCGCGCCGCCGTGGAAGTAGTACGTCGTCGTCGCCGCCGCCGCGTGGGTCGGGCCGACCACGCCGGCGGCCACGGTCAGGGCCATCGCCAGTCCCGCCACGATGCCGCCGCGCCACCGCGAGCGCTCACCGCCGCGCAGAGTCGTCACCGAATGCATCCGCTTCCACTCCCACGTCTGGCCAATCGTCGGGTCACGCCGGGCTGAGCGCGATCACCTCGATGCTGATGACAGTCGGCAGGTGGGGAATCTTGCGCGGGCTACGGTTTGGGTTGCAGCCAGAGCACGAAGCGCGACGACTCGCGGTCCTGGTAGGTGCGGCACTCGTCCTCGATCTCGACGATGCGCGGCGGCAGGTCGTCGCTGCAGAGGCGCTCCGCCTCCTCCACCGAGGCGACGCCGTCGATGCACAGGATCTCGCCGAGGCGCCCGCCGCCCAGCCCGTCGACCCGGAACGCGCCCGTGTAGAGCACGCCGCGGGTCGCGTAGAAGCGCGAGTACTCATCGGTGATGCCGGCGTCGAAGGCGAGCATGGCGTCGTCGTCGGGGGTGTGGTACGCGAGGAGCAGGAGCACGTCGTGCGCTTCGCGAAGCAGGGCGGTGCCCAGCGGGCTCGGTGCGACGGGGGTGTAGACGAGCAGCTCTCCCGCACCGCCGGGCACCGCGCCGTCGAAGGCGAGGTCCGCGCTGCGGAACCGGGCGATCTGCGGCGCGAAGTCCTCCGGGCGGCCCAAACCGCTGACGGCGAAGGCGCCGCCGTCGTCGTCGCGGAGGAGGATGCGCACCTGGTCGGTCATCGGCTGTGGCGGATCATATGCGGCCGCCACAGCCGCTGACACGGCCTACAGGCCGCTCACCCCGTCCCAGCCCCAGGCGAAGTACGGAGCGCCGCCCGGCTGCGGGTTGGTCACCCTGCCGCCGCCGCTGAGGAACGCGGACTTCTGCACCTGTCCCCAGGGCGCGCGGCGCGGCGCCTCGTGCGGGTCGGAGCCGGAGCGGTTCGGGGTGTCGGAGGTGGGCGGCGGGTTGGTGCCGTCGGGGTTGGCGCCGCGCACCGGCCCGGTGTCGAACAGGGTGATCGCCGAGCCGTCGTAGGGGAACGAGCTGATCTGCGGGATGTTCCAGAAGACGTCGTGGTAGGGGCCGTAGCGCGCGGCCACCAGCGGCGGGTAGAGGCCGTGCGCGCCGATGGTGCGCGCCTCGGTCTCGGCGGTGATGTTGGCCACCTGGTGGTCGCCGTAGCCGGGCTGCAGCAGGACGTGGTGGGTCGGCGTGTTGGGCAGCCCCGCGACCATGTGCGACGCGTAGCCGTTGGGATCGCTGCGGTCCCACAGCGTCTGGATCAGGTCGAGCACCAGCATGCGCTGCGACTGGTCGGGGTAGGCGGTGTCGAAGACGTTGCTGTAGCCGATCTGGCCGGTCGGGTCGGAGGGGCTGAAGGTGGTCGGGTCGAACTGCGACAGCGGCTTGTTGGCCACGTAGTCGCTGGAGCGCGGCAGCAGGATCGAGTAGTTCATGCCGGGTACGCCCAGAACACAGCGGCGCACGTCGACCGACACCGCGCACACCGTGCCGCCGTAGATGCCGCCCTGGCTGTTGCCGTCGTAGAACGGCTGCCGGGTGTCGATGAAAGAGGTGCCGTCGCTCCACTTGAAGGCGGCGTTGCTGCTGAACCCCTGCGGGTGGACCATCAGCCGGGCCAGGTAGAGGAAGGCCAGCTCGCCCTCCTGGACGCGGTCGGTGAGCAGCGGGAAGCGCGACATGTCGGTGAGCGCGATCACCGCGTTGGGCACGTCCGCGGTGGCCATGCCGAACCAGTCGGTGGCGCAGTACATCATGTCGAAGCGCCGCGCCATGCTGGTCTCGGCGTCGGAGTTGACCTCGCCCGCTCCGCCGAACAGGCCGTGCCCGTACTCCACGGGCCGCAGCTTGCGGTGGTTGTCGAAGGCGGGACGGCCCACGTTGCAGATGAAGTTGGCCGAGTAGGTCTGGCCGGGCACCTGCGCCGGCGTCGCGTCGGGGTTGGTCGGGTCGAGGGCGAACTGGCCCGGCGTCGGGCAGGTGGCGAAGATGTTCTGGGTCAGCGCGCCGCACTTGGTGGGCGGCTCGCAGGTGGGCGCGATGTAGCAGGGGACGGTGAAGTGGCCGGTCACCCGGCGGGCGACGTCGCCGTTCTGCGCGGGCGTGAAGTCGGTGCTGGAGTCGACGCTGAACGACGGCGCGCTGCCGCTGATCCTGCCGTCGCCCAGGGTGGTGTCACCGAGCTGGGCGAAGGCGCCGTCGCGCATGGCCAGCAGGCGGCCGGTGACATTCTTGGTGCTGGCCGTGGTGAAGTCCCAGGCCAGGTAGAGGTTGCTGCGCTGCACGCCCGCGCGGCGCAGGGTGCTGAAGACGTTCTCCATGTGCGCGCGCCGCGGGTCGGTGAGTGGCGCGGTGCCGTCGCGGTAGGCGCGGAAGGCCGCCGAGGGCTGCGCGGTGGCGCCGCTGTTGGTGACCAGGTGGCGCAGGGCGACGATGTAGCGGTGCCCGTCGGTGAGGTTGACCGCGGGGTGGACCATCAGGTCCTGCTGCACCGAGCCGGTCTGCACCACCCCCGCCTCCTGCGTGTATTGGTCGATCTCGACCCAAACCGGGACGTGCCGACCGGTGTTCACGTCGAGCAGCACGACGCCGGGGTTGGACTGCGTGTTGGCGGCGAGGTTGGTGACCGGCGGCAGCCCGGACGGGGCCAGGTCGGCGTTGCTGGTCATGCCGGGGACGACGGTGAGGATCTGCGCGCCGGCGCTGAAGCCGTCGCTGCGGTTCCACTCCTGCGGCTCGATCGGCTTGCCCTGCGCGTTGCGGGGCATGGCCAGGGCGTTGAGGTCGAGCCGTCGCCCGGTGTCGCTGGTCTGGTCGGGGCGGGTCAGCCAGTCGTTGGGGTACGGCAGCATGCACTGCGCGGGGTCGATGGGGTCGCAGGCCTGGGGGTTGGTGGGGTCGACGCCGTGGCCCGCCCAGCCGTCAGGGGGCGGCGGCGTCCACGTGGTGCTGAGGTCGACGGACCAGTTGTCGGCGGCCGCCGGCGCCGGGATCGCCGGCAGCGCAGCCGCCAGCAGGGTGGACGCGACAAGGATCCAGGGCGCGCGCCGGAGCGACCGCAACTCGACATGCCTCCAACCAGGGTGTGCAGCGATCCCCCGGCAGCTACAACGCGGCCCGCGCGCCCAACCCTGCGCGCGGTGCGATCATCTGCCCATGCGCACACCCCAGGAAGGCAGATTGCACATGGGTGACATGACCCCGATCACGCTCGACGCGACTCCGCCACCGAGCGACGCGCCGTTCGCCGACAAGATGGCCTACTACCGCTCGCAGCACACCTCTCGGGGCATCCGGGCCACCCACCTGGTGGGCATCCCCGCGGTGACCATGGCCCTGCCGCTGATCTTCGGCCGCCCCCGCGTCGGGGTGCCGCTGTTCCTCGGCGGCTGGGCCCTGCAGGTGCTGGGGCACCGGGTGTTCGAGAAGAACAGCCCGGCGCTGACCAGGGGCCTGCTCACCTACCAGTTCTGCGGTCTCGCCTTCTGGTGCGAGGAGATGGTCGAGCTGATCTCCGGCCAGTCGGACGTGCTCGGCGGCGGCACCGGCGAGCCCTGGGGGAAGGCGGCCTAGCCTCCTCCCCTACCGGCGGCGGTGGCGGCGGCGCCACACCCCGGCGCCCACCGCGCCCAGCAGGAGCAGTGCGCCCGCGCCGGTGCTCACCGGCGCCGCGATCGACGCCGCCACCGAGCGGGCGGTCACGGAGTTGTCCGAAGCGCTTGCCGGCTGCGCCGTCGAGGCGGACGAGCCCTGCGACGGCGGCGAGGACGCCTGCTGCGACGACGCGGACGCGGGCCTTGCGGTCCCGTGCTGCGCGTTGCGGTTGTCGCTGCCACCGCCGGCCGTGCCCCCGCCGTCCGTGGTCACCGGCGTGTGCGCCACCGGCGTGCCGTGCGACGGCGCGGCCGGGCAGTCGCCGCTCGACGGGAAGGGCTGGCGCGCCGCCGCCTGGCCCGTCTGCGGGTCGGCGTAGTGCAGGCACTCGAGGTTGTTGGGATTGGCGATCGGCGTCTCCAGCCACGCCGGGTTGGTGTCGACCAGCATGTCCTGCGACAGGAAGATGCCGAGCTGCTGCTCACCCGACGTGCGCCCGGCGAGAGTCGGGTCGGCGAGCCAGCCGTGCGGGTCGCTGGCGTACGTCGGCGTCTTGTCGTTGCGGTAGTAGACGACGTTGTTGAACAGGTCACCGGCGCGGTAGAGGGTGCCCGCGGTCGGGTTGGGCACGGTGCCGTCGCCGTACGCCGTCTGGAAGGCGACGCTCTTGGGGTTGTTGGCCCACGCCGCGTCAGGACGCAGCAGGATGCGCGGCGCGAAGGTCTCCGGGCTGCCGCTGCGGTCGAACCAGTTGGTCTCGCCGAACAGCTCCTGCAGCTGCGCCGCGCCGTTGTGGGTGATCACCTCGGGCGGATCGTTGCGCAGGGGCAGGTCCTCGGTGAAGCCGTTGAGGCCGGGACCGCCGTTGAGCAGGTTGGGGCGGCCGTGGCTGAGGGTGGTCTGCAGGTTGTTGCGGAAGCTGGAGAGCCGGGCGATGTCGACGATGGGACCGCCGGGCACGTTCATCAGCGCCTGGTGGATCACCGGGTCGGTGCCGGTCAGCATGGTGCCGTAGATGCCGCCGAAGCTGAGGCCGTAGTACATCACCTTCGAGGTGTCGGCGACGTTGCTGCCCACACCGGGGATGTCGACGCCGGCCATCACGCTGCGGGCCAGCGCCATGTTGTCGACCACGGTCTGCTGCAGGCCCGACTGCAGCCCGTCGATCGGCTTGCGCGAGGGCAGGTAGCTGCCGTCCGCCTGCCGGTGCGCGGTGGGACCGACACCGTCGTTGAGGCCGTCGCCGATGGCGCCGTCACCGTCGAGGTCGCGGCCGCGGCCGTAGGTCAGGAAGGTGGTCGAGGTGCCGGTCAGCGTGGTCACCGTCGCGGTGCTGGCGGGACCGTAGCCGTGTCCCGAGGGATCGGTGGCGATGGTCATGATGCCCAGCGAGGCGTTGTAGTCGGCGGTGACGAAGAGGTCGTAGTCGCTGCGCGTGAAGCCCGGGCCGTAGATGGCCACCGGCCACGGCGTGGTCGCCGGGTTGAACTTCGTCGGGTCGGGGGTGACCACCATGACGCCGAGGCGGTCGGCGCCGAAGGGCGCGGGCGTCTGCGTGGTCGGCACCGGCGGCATCACGCCGTCGGTGTTGCCGTTGACGCTGTCCACGTGTCCCGACGCCGAGGCGTACTGGTAGCGCGGCGAGAGGAAGCTGCCGAAGGCGTAGTAGCCGGCCGAGGCGGGCGGGACCAGCACCGGCACGGTGGTCGACTGGAAGGCGCCCGGCGCGTTCGGGTCAACCTTGACCTGATCATTGCGCACCACGCCCTGGGGAACGGCGGGGCCGCCGCTGGGCGGATCGGCGACCGAGGGCCGCACCATGGCCGCCTGGAAGACGTCCGGCGTGCCGTTCTGCACGAAGCTCATCTTGCGGCTGTCCGTCGAGGTCGACGCCCCGGGGAAGCCCGCCAGCCGGTAGGCGTTGGCCGGGCTGGACAGCGGCAGGTCCATCGACTTGCGGATGTTGACCAGGCTGGCGCTCGCCGTGCGCGTGGTGAAGCGCGTCGAGCAGCGGCCGTCGCAGGTGTTCACCGCAGCGCCACCGGCGTCCTTGATGCCCGGGGCGACGAAGACGCGGTACGGCGTCGACTCGAGGAGCTGCTTGTCGCTGATTCCCGCCAGGGTGTTGGTGGCGGGGTCGAAGGTCAGCTGGCGCATGCCGCTGGCGAAGTTGCCGGCGTCGTCGGTGATGTAGAAGTTGCTGTCGTCGACCGAGCTGAGGTCGATCGGCCCGGTCAGGGGCACGGTGACGCGCGGCTGGATGTCGAAGCCGTCGAGCTTGTTGAGCTCGGCGAAGGCGTCGCAGATCGAGTAGTCGGCGCTGGTGCAGCCCGGGCGGACCTGGCCGTTGACCATCGGGTAGTCCTGGCCGAGCTCGAAGTTGACGCGCAGGCCGGTGACCTGGCGGCTGTCACGGACGGTGAAGGCGTTGTCGGGGAGGATGCGCGAGCCGTAGTGCTCGCCCTGGCGCACCGACACGGGCGACGAGGCGCTGGCGGACGCGGGAAGGGCGCCGCCGAGCGACACCAGGGCAAGGCCCAGCAGGGCGACACCGTACCGGCGAGCAGTCATCGTCAACTCCAACCTCCGAGGCGTGGGCCGCGTGTCCCGCCGCGGCCACGCTCACAAGGACGCCGGAGCACCCCCGGGTATTGCGGCCGGCGGCCACGCCAACCCTGCTATCTGAGCAATCTCTCAGCAGATCGTCAGCGACAGGTGCAACAGAGTCGGCGGACTTTGGTCATAATGACGTGGGGCTGCCCGGCGCCCGCCAGCCGGCAGCCCTTTTCCTTTTCTCCGGCTCCCGCTCGCCCTGGCGCCGCGCCGCCCCCGGCAGGCCGACCGCCCCGGCGACGCCGCCGGCCAGCGCCAGCGCCGCCCCGAGCAGCGCGGTGATGCGGAACGCGGAGACGAAGGAGTCGTCCACCGCCGCACGCACCGCGGTGCGCGTGGCGGCATCGGCCCCCGGCGGAGCGGTCGCCAGCCCGAGCTTCGACTCCTGGGCGACCACGGCGCTGTACACGCCGGGGTCGACGTGGGCGTCGCGCAGCCGCTGCTCCAGCCCGCTGTCGAAGGCCCGGATCATGACAATGCCGAAAAGTGCGATGGCCAGCAGCCCGGCGACGCGCGAGACCGCGTTGTTGACCCCCGACGCCGCGCCCGCGTTGTCGGTGGGCACCGAGCCCATCACCGTGGTGGTCAGCGGCGCCACCGTCACCGCCATGCCCAGGCCGAGCACCACCGACGCCGGGAAGAAGGTCGTCCAGTAGTTGCCACCTGTGGCAGGAACGGCGAAGAGCGCGAAGCCCACCGCGGCGACGCCCGGCCCGACGGTCAGGGGCAGCCGCGCGCCGTAGCGGTTGACCAGCCCGCCGGACCAGCGCGACAGCGTCGACATGATCAGCACGAAGGGCAGCAGCGCCGCCCCGGCCTCGGCGGGCGAGTAGCCCTGCACCTCGATGAGGTCGAAGGGGACGAAGAACAGCGCCCCGCTCAGCGCCGCGTAGAGCAGCAGGGTGAGCGCGTTGGTGGCGGCGAAGGCGCGCGAGCGGAACAGCCAGAGCGGCAGCATGGGGTCGCGGGCCCGCTCCCCCCGGTCGGCGGCCAGGCGCCGCTCCCAGGCGAGGAACACGCTCAGCAGGACCAGGCCGCCGATGACCGCGGCCAGGGCGGCGCCGTCGAACCCGCCCGACTGGGCCCGGATCACCCCCATGACCACGCCGCCGAGGCCGAGGCTGACCAGCAGCGCCCCCGGCCAGTCGAGCCGCCCGTGCTCGGCGGGGTTGCGGCTCTCCGGCACCCGGGTGGCCAGCAGCACCAGCACCGCCACGGCCACGGGCAGGTTGACGAAGAAGGCCCAGCGCCAGGAGAAGGTGCCCACCAGGAAGCCGCCCAGCACCGGCCCGATCGCCGAGGTGATCGCGCTCGCCCCCGACCAGGTGCCGATCGCCCGCCCCCGCGTCTCCGGCGGGTAGGCGGCGCTGATCAGCGCCAGCGACCCGGGCACCAGCAGCGCCGCGCCCGCCCCCTGCACGGCCCGGGCGACGATGAGCACCCCGGGGTTGGGGGCGAAGCCGCACGCCGCCGAGGACACCGCGAACACGGCGACGCCGACCATGACCACCACCCGCCGCCCGTAGCGGTCGCCGAGCGAGCCGCCGACCAGCAGCAGCGAGGCGAGCAGCAGGGTGTAGGCCTCGACCACCCACTGGGCGTCCCCGGCGGTGGCCCCGAGGTCGCGCTGCATCGCGGGCAGGGCGACGCTGACCACCGTGCCGTCGATGAAGGCCATCGCCGAGGCCAGGATGGCGGTGAGCAGGACCCAGGGCGCCAGCCGCTCGGCGCAGCGACGGTCCGACTGGGAGCTGGCGATGGCCGCCTCGTCGCACGGCGGCCGCACCGAGAGGATCACCGCCAAACGGTACTCCGCGACGGGGCGCGACGCGAGGCCTAGCGGCGGGCGCGACGCCCCCGGGCGTGGCCGTCGGTGGCGGCGACCCGGATCGCCGAGGTGTCGTGGCGGTGGCTGCGGGGCAGGGCGCCGCGGTCGAGGAAGGGCCCGACCGCGTCGAGGAAGGCCTCGGGCGCCTCGAGCTGGGGCGAGTGCCCGGCGTCGTCGATGATGCGCACCTCCAGGCCGCCGATCCGCTCCAGCAGGGCGAGCGCGTCGGAGAGCGGGACGAGGCGGTCCTGCCGTCCCCAGATGGCCAGCACCGGCACGTCCACCGGCGCCTCCAGGTCCTGAACCTCGCTGCGGAAGGCGTCGACCACGTCGTGGGCGTTGCGCAGGAAGCGGTGGATGCGGGCGCGGCTGTTGAGCCGCTCGGCGAAGAGGTGGACGCTGCGCTCGCTGACGTTGGCCGGGTCGGCGAAGGCCATGCGCCGGTAGGCCTCGCCGATCACCCGCTCCAGCACCGGGCGCGGCGTCAGGCTGAGCGGCACCGCGCTGACCAGGCGGACCAGCGGCTCGAAGCGCACCAGCGACCACCACGCCGGGATCCCCTGCCCCACCCCCGCCGGATCGACCAGCACCAGCCGCGAGACCAGGGCGGGGTGGGTCGCCGCCAGGCGCAGGGCCACCGCGCCGCCAACCGAGTTGCCCACCACCGCGGCGCGCTGCCCGGGGGCGGCGCGCTCGATCAGCTCGGCGAGGAACTCGTCGTAGGCGCGCAGCAGGGGGCGGCGGCGGGCCGGCGAGGAGTGGCCGAAGCCGGGCAGGTCGGGGGCGATGACCAGGTGATGCGGCGCCAGTCCCTGGATCACCCGGCGCCAGACCAGCGAGCTGTTGCCCAGGCCGTGCACCAGCACCACCGGTGACCCGCGGCCGGCGGCCAGCCAGTGGGCGTCCACGTCGCCGATGCGGGCGTGGTGGGAGCGGATGTGCTCGGCCGCGGGGCGGCGGGCGCGGCCGTCGCCGGGGGCGTCGTCGCGGAAGTGCTGCTCGGGCACCACCGGTGCGGTTATGCGCTCGGCCATCTCTGTTGCAGAGTAGCGAGGCGGGGTTTGCCGGCGCGGCGCGGGGGTATGCCTGGTCCATGCCCGCTGTCAGCGCCGACACCACCGCCCTTCCCCGGCTCCGCCCGGTGGACCCCGCCTCGCGGCCCCGCCGGGTCGCCGAGGTCATCGATGCCATCACCGCCGTGGAGGGCGCGGGCTTCATGGTCCGCCGTCCCTTCCGCGACATGCGGGTGACCGACCCCTTCCTGCTCCTCGACCACCTCGGCGCCGTCGAGTACGGCCCCGGCGAGGCGACCGGCGCGCCCGACCACCCCCACCGCGGCTTCGAGACGGTCACCTACATCATGGACGGCGCCATCCAGCACCGCGACTCGATGGGCGGCGGCGGCCTGATCAGCGACGGCGCCACCCAGTGGATGACCGCGGGCGCGGGCATCGTCCACTCCGAGATGCCGCCGGACTCGCTGGTGCGCAGCGGCGGCCTCTTCCACGGCACCCAGCTCTGGGTCAACCTGCCGCGTGACGCCAAGTGGTCGACGCCGAAGTACCAGGACATCGAGCCCGGGCTGGTCCGCCTGCTCGCCTCGCCCGACGCGGGCGTGCTGGTGCGGCTGATCGCCGGGACGCTCGACGGCTTCGAGGGCCCCGGCGCGACGCACACACCGATCACCTACGCGCACGCCTCTCTGGCCGCGGGGGCGCGACTGCAGACCGCGTGGCGCACGGACTTCAACGCGCTGGTCTACGTGCTCGCCGGCAGCGGTTCGGTGGGCGACGAGCAGACGCCGATCCACGAGGGACAGCTCGCCGTCTTCGGTGCGGGCGACCACATCACCGTGAGCGCTTCGGAGACGCAGCCCGCGGGGACGTCGACACTGGAGGTGCTCCTGCTCGGTGGCCGGCCCATCCGTGAGCCGATCGCCCACTACGGGCCCTTCGTGATGAACACCCGCGAGGAGATCATCCAGGCGATCGAGGACTACCAGCAGGGGCGGATGGGCTCGATCCCCGCGGTGCACGCGCCGCTCTCCTGACCGGGCGGTCGGGAGGCGCGCGTGGAGCGGCTGTGACGCGCAATGACGGTCCTGACACAGCCGTTCTGACACCGCGGCCGCTGCCGTAGCGTTGTCGGCGACGCACTTCCTGGGCGTCGCGGACAGCGGTACGGAGCGGCTTTGGCGATGACACGGGTCACCTGCATGGATGGCGAGCACACCCTTCCCCTGAGCGTCCAGCTCAGCCTCTCCGACGGCGCCGACCGGGCCGCCACCATCCTGGCCCTGTCGCACTGCCCGGCGTGCCCCGACGTCCACCTCATCGCGGCGCGCTTCGCGGGGATGCAGGCGTGCCCCTGCTGCTGCACGGTGTGGTGGATCGACGGCGACAAGGTGCGCTGCACCCACGCCGCCGCCGCCTAGGGCTCAGACCAGGGCGGTCTCGACCAGCTCGACCTGCACCGGGATGCCGTTGAGCACGGCGTTGCCGGAGAGCGGGTCGATCAGCGTCTCGTCGGTGAGCAGGTTGCTGTTGACGCCGGCGTACTCGGCGGCCACCGACTGGCGCGTGCCCGGCTGGCCGTGGCCCCAGCCGTGGGGCAGGCTGACCACGCCGGGCATGATCTCGTCGGTCACCTCGACGGGGGCGACCAGCGTGCCGACGCGGGAGCTGACGCGGGCCTGGCCGCCGTCCTGCAGTTGCAGGCGTTCGGCGTCCTGCGGGTTGACGTAGAGGGTGCAGCGCGGCTTGCCGCGGACCAGCATCTCGATGTTGTGCATCCAGGAGTTGTTGCTGCGCAGGTCGCGGCGGCCGATCAGGACCATGCCCGTGGCGCCGCGAGTTTCTGCCAGCCGCTGCCGCAACCTTTTGGCGTCGTCGAGCAGGGGTTGGGGGGCGAGCTCGATGGTGCCGCTGCGGGTGCGCAGGGTCTCGGGGATGCGCGGCTGGAGGGGGCCGAGGTCGACGCCGTTGGGCTGGTCGCGGAGCTGTTGCAGGGTGAGGCCGCCCGGGTTGGTGCCGAAGCCGTCGCCGTAGGGGCCGCTGCGCAGGGCGAGGTCGATGAGGCGCTCCGGGCCCGGGGTGTCGCCGAGCGCGGCGAGGATCTCCTCGCGGTCGCGGCCGAAGATGCGCGAGCCCTCGTCGTGGACGGTCAGCTCGACGGCGCGGGTGATGGTGAGCTGCTCGATGACGTCCTTGTCCACGCGGCCGGTGCCATCGCCGGGAGCGACGGCGGCGGCGAGGCGGAGCAGGGTTTCCCATTCGGGGAGCTGCGTGGCGGGCAGGGGGATGGCGGGGTCGGCCCAGCGGGCGTTGTTGCGCACCGCCAGGTTGTTGAGCAGCACGTCGTAGTGCGGCTGCTCCAGCGGCGACGGCGCGGGCAGCACCACGTCGGCGAGGCGCACCGTCTCGTGCAGGTAGAGGTCGAGGCTGACCATGAAGTCGAGCGACTCGAGCGCCCCGGTGAGACGGGCGACGTTGGGTGTGGAGACGCACGGGTTTCCGCCAACTGTGACCAGAGCTCGGATCTGGCCATCGCCGGGCACGTCGATCTCCTCGGCCAGCGCCGCGACCGGCAGCTCGCCGAAGCTCTCCGGCAGGTTGCGCACCCGCGTCGTCCAGCGGCCGAACTGGGCGCCCTTGCCCCTGCCCGACGCGCCGCGCGTGGTCGGGCCGCCGGTGGCGGGCAGGGTGAACATGGCGCCGCCGGGGCTGTCGAAGTGGCCGCTGAGCACGTTGACCACGTCGACCAGCCACGAGGCCAGGGTGCCGAACTCCTGGGTGCAGGTGCCGATGCGGCCGTAGATGGCGCCGGTCGGCGCCGCGGCGAACTCGCGCGTCATGCGGCGGATGGTCTGCGCGTCGACGCCGCAGTGCGTGGCGACCGCCTCGGGTGTCAGGTGCTCGACCAGCGCGCGCACCTCCTCCACCCCGCTGACGTGCGGCTGCAGGCGGCCGAGGTCGACCAGGTTCTCGTCGAACAGCGTGTGCGCCATGGCGGCGAGCAGGAAGGCGTCGGTGCCGGGGCGGATGAAGACGTGCTCGTCGGCGTGCTTCGCGGTCTGGGTGCGCCGCGGGTCGACCACCACCACCTTGCCGCCGCGCCTGCGGATGTCGCGCAGCCGCCCGGGCATGTCCGGCGCGGTCATCAGGCTGCCGTTGCTGGCGTAGGGGTTGGCGCCGAGGATGACCAGGTGGTCGGTGCGGTCGAGGTCGGGCACGGGCAGGTGGGCGCCGCTGCCGAACATCAGCGCGCCGCTGACCTGCTTGGGCATCTGGTCGACCGAGCTGGCGGTGTAGAGGTTGCGCGAGCCGAGGGCGGCCAGGAAGCTGCGCAGGTAGAGCATCAGCGAGAGGCTGTGCGCGCCCGCGTTGCCGAGGTAGACCGCGACTGCGTGGCGGCCGTGCTCCTCGATGACTCGGCCGAGTCCGCGCTCGACGGCCTCGAACGCCTCGTCCCAGGTGCATTCGACCAGGCGGCCGTCTCTGCGCACCAGCGGCGTGCGCAGCCGGTCGGGGTCGTCGTGGAGGTCGGCGAGGGCGACGCCCTTGGGACAGATGAAGCCGCGGCTGAAGACGTCGTCGTCGTTGCCGCGCAGGCGCAGCTTTCCCTGGTCGTCGTGGTCGAGGGTCAGGCCGCAGGTGGCCTCGCAGAGCGGGCAGATCACCGTCGCCGTGCCGTCAATGCTCATGCGGGTGCCGCCCTCCGGGTGATTACGCGGTGTGGCCGTGCGTGCCGACGGCGTCGAACTGCTCGATGGCCTCGAGCACGCGGTCGAGCGACTCGGCGACGCTCTCCCTGGCGCTGTCGACCTTGACCTCGGGATGCAGCGGGGCCTCGTAGGGGTCGGACACGCCGGTGAAGTTGGCGATCTCCCCGGCCAGCGCCTTCTTGTAGAGGCCCTTGACGTCGCGGCGCACCAGCTCGTCCATCTCGCAGTCGACGTGGACCTCGATGAAACGGCCGATCATGGCCCGAACCTCGTCGCGCACCTCGCGGTACGGCGAGATCGCCGAGACCAGCACGGTGACGCCGTTGCGGGTGAGCAGGTGGGCGACGAAGCCGATGCGGCGGATGTTGACGTCGCGGTCTTCCTTGGAGAAGCCGAGGCCCTTGCTCAGGTTCTCGCGGACCACGTCGCCGTCGAGCACCTCGACGCGGCGGCCGCGCGAGCGCAGCTCCGCCTCCAGGGCGTTGGCCAGCGTCGACTTGCCGGCGCCGCTGAGGCCGGTGAACCAGATGGTCAGCCCTGCGTCACTCACGATGCGTCGTCTCCTTCGGTCGCGTCCTGCGGGCGGCCGTGGATGCCGCACTCCTTGTCGATCCCGGATTCCCACCACCAGCGCCCGGCGCGCTCGTCCTCGCCCGGCTGCACCGCGCGGGTGCACGGCGCGCAGCCGATGCTGGTGTAGCCCTTCTCGTACAGCGGGTGCAGCGGCACGCCGCGCTCGCGCAGGTGGTCGCGCACCTGCGCCTCCGTCCAGCCCGCCACCGGGTTGACCTTGGCGACGCCGCCGTGGGCCACGTCGTGCTCCACCAGAGGGGTGCCCTGGCGGCGCTCCGACTGGGTGCGGCGCAGGCCGGTGAACCAGGCGTCGACGCCGCCGAGGATGCGCTCCAGCGGCTCCACCTTGCGGATGTGGCAGCAGTCGAGGCGCATCTGCACCGAGCTGTAGAAGGCGTTGACGCCGTTCTGCGTGGTGTAGTCGCTGAGCATCGCCGCGTCGGGGTGGACCACCTCGATGGCGCGGCCGAAATGCGCGCGCAGCGTGTCGATGTACTCGTATGTCTCCTGGGGCAGCCGGCCGGTGTCGATGGTGACCACGCGGACGCCGACGTCGACGCTGATCGCCATGTCGGCGACGGCGACGCCCTCGGCCTGCAGCCCGGTGACCACCACGCTGCGCCGCGGCCCGAAACGCTGCAGCGCCCAGGCGATCACCTCGCGCGGGTGGGCGCCGTCGAGCTGCTCCGCGGCGCGCGCCAGCTCACCGGCGAGCGGGCTCGCCAATTGGGTCACACCAGCGCCTCACCCGCCGGCCTGCTGTACGCCTCGCGCAGCACCTCGGCCACCTCGGGACGGGTGAAGGTGTGGGGCACGTCGCCGCCCTCGGAGAGCAGCTTGCGCACCGCGGTGCCGCTGAGCATGACGTGCTGCTCGCGGTCGTGCGGGCAGGTGCGCGCGCTGGCCATCGACTCGCAGGCGTTGCACCAGAAGGTGTGCTCGAACTTGAACGCGGTGTAGCCCAGGCGCGCGGCGCCGCCGAGCTCGTCGTAGAGGAGCTGGGCGTCGTAGGTGCCGTAGTAATTGCCAACCCCGGCAGCATCGCGGCCGATGATGAAGTGGGTGCAGCCGTAGTTGCGGCGCACCAGGCCGTGGTACACGGCCTCGCGGGGGCCGGCGTAGCGCATCGCCGCGGGGAAGGTGGCCAGCAGCACGCGCTGCGCCGGGTAGTAGTTGCGCAGCAGCACGTCGTAGCAGCGCATCCGCACCGGGGCGGGGATGTCGTCGTCCTTGGTGGCGCCGACCAGGGGGTGGAGCAGCAGTCCGTCGACCTGCTCCAGGGCCACCTTGGTGAGGTACTCGTGGGCACGGTGCACCGGGTTGCGGGTCTGGAACGCGACCACGGTGTTCCAGTCGCGCTCGGCGAACGACTTGCGCGTCTGCGCGGGCGTCAGGGCCTGCGCGTCGCCTGACGCGGGCAGCGCGGTGACCGGGCCGCCGACCAGCAGGCTGCCGCCGCGGCGCATCGCGGTCACGCCCGGGTGGGCGTCGTCGGTGGTGCGGTAGACCTCGCTCGCCTCGCGCTCCACGTCGCGGCTGAACACCTCGTCGACGGTGAGCACCCCGCGCAGCGCGCCCTCAGCGTCGCGCAGGGCCACCTCGGCGCCCGGCCTCGCGGCCGCCGCCTGCTCCTCGGTGAGGGTCAGGGTGATGGGCAGGGTCCAGGGCGTGCCGTCGCCCAGCTCGGCGCGCTCGACCACCGACTCGTAGTCGTTCCTGGTGAGGAACCCGGCGATCGGCGAATACGCGCCGTCGGCGATCAGCTCCAAGTCGGCCTGCTCGGAGGAGCTGAGCTCGATGCTGGGGAGCTGCTCGGCGCGGGCGCGCAGGCCGGCGGCCTCGGCCTGCGCGGCGCGGCGGTCGACCAGGGTGCCGCCGAGCGGCGCGACCAGGCCGCTCATCGCCCGGACGCTCCGCATGGCGCCATCGCGCCGTGGAAGCGGTCCGTCGTGGGCCTGGGGTCGGGCATGCCGGTCTCCTGCTCGATCGATGGGCGGCGCGGGCGGCCGTGGCCGTGGCGCCGCAAGAGGCCCTCCAATTGTAGGTTGCAGCACGTTTCCGGCGAATTCCGCGAGCCAATGCTGACAGCCGGGGCGTGGGCTATGGTGACATCGTTTGTGACGCCATGCGCATTCCCGGATGTGATCATCGCGCCGTGGTCGATGCGCGCGCGGCGCGTCGCTTTCCGGCGAATGTTTCGATCGCTTGCGTATCGTGCCGCAGACCTGACGAATCGCTGACGATCTAGACGTTTTGCCCACCGCGCATAGGCCGCATGTGCAGGTCGTTGACGCGTGCGTCACGTGCATTCGTCACGGAGCGGTTGGGCGCCGACCGGAACGTATTGCATATCGGTACACTCGCTTGGGCAACGCGGCGACGGACGCGGGCACCAATTGTTCTACAGGAATTCTGAGGGCAGTTCTCGACGTGAACGAAGCGGACGGTTCGGGGGTCAAGTCAGCAGAGCGGGCGCTCACCATCCTTGAGCTGTTCAGCCGGCCCGGGCGGGCGCTGACGTTCACACAGGTGGCGGAGCTGCTCGGGTATCCGCGGTCGAGTCTGCACGGACTGCTGCGCACACTCACCGATCGCGGCTGGCTGCGTCTCGACCCGGCGACGCGACGCTTCACCCTGGGTCTGCGCGCCTGGCAGGCGGGCGTCGCCCACCGTCCCGCCGTCGAACTGGAGCGCACCACCCGGCCGGTCGTCGACCAGCTCCAGTCCACGCTCGACGGTCGCGTCCACGTCTCGGTGCTCGACGACGGTGACGCCGTCGCCGTTGTGCACACCGGTGACGACACCGGCCGCCGCGTCGGCGCGCACAGCAGCAGCTGCGGCCGTGTGCTGCTCGCCCACCTCGACCGCACCCAGGTGGAGCGCCGCCTGGCGGGCCGCGTGCACGAACCCGTCGACGAGCTGCACCGCACCCTCGAGACGGTGCGCGACCAGGGCTTCGCCGAGGGCGACAGTGACATCGAGGCGGGCCTCAGCACCCTGGCCGTGCCGCTGCGCAATCGCAGCGGCGAGGTGGTCGCCGCGCTCGCCGTCACCACGCCGCCGAGCCGGCTCGAAGACGGTGGTCGCGAGCGCGCCCTGGATGCGCTGCGCCAGGCGGCCGCCCGGCTCTCGGCGGCGCTGTCGCCCGTCCCCGCTTAGCGGTTCAGCGGCCGGCCGCGGCGGGCAGCCGCTCCTCGATCCAGCGCTCCAGCGCGGGGCCGCTCTCCCACGACGTGATCAGCGCGTAGCGCGGATGCGGACCCGGGTGCCACACCACGTGCCACAGGCGCTCGGTGTCGATCACCACCTGGCGTCCCTTGGGCAGTGCGATGCGCGACTCGGTCGCCGGGTCGTCCTTGTCCTCGCGCAGGATCATGTACGAGTCGGGGTTGTCGGTCAGCTCCAGCCAGGAGCGCACCACCCAGCCCTCGCCGTCGGGGTTGAGGCGGTTGTTGTCGTCGAGGTGGAGCTGGCGAATCGCCGTCGCCTCGTCGCTGGGGTTGAGCTTGATGATGCGCACCCGTCCGTATCGCGCGCCGGCCTGCTCCACGTAGCGCACCAGCGTCGGACACTTCTCCGCGTTGGCCGTCCAGATGCCGTCCTTGTCGGGCTTGCCGTGGTCCCAGAAGCCGGCGCACTCCATCTCACCGCGGGCGGAGGCGATGGGCGCGAAGTTGGTGTCGCCGCCGCTCTTCCAATCCATGTAGTCGAGGCCGAGGAACTCGGCGTCGGGCACCGGCGGCCCGTCGTAGTCGCGGAGAACGACGAAGCCCTTCTCGTTCATCACGTCCAGTTTCGGGTGCATGGGACTCCTCGCCTACAGATGGATGCCGCGCATCAGCTGCGACAGAGCGTACGCCTCGACGCTCACCGGCGCCTTCTCCTTGGCGGCGCTGCCGTCGGCGTCGCGCGACCTGGCGCTGTCGGGAAGGATGGAGAACGCCGCGGTCATCAGCAGCTGCGACAGTCCGGGCGCCACCGCGTTGATCACCTCGCCGAACTTGCCCAGCCGTGTCGACACCTCGTGCGGGCGGGTCATCATCGCCTGCAGCACCATCTCGGCGGCCTCGTCGGGACTGATGGTGGGGAACGAGTCGTAGATCGACGTCGGCGCGATCATCGGCGTGCGCACCAGCGGCATGTGGATCTCGGTGATGGCCACGCCGTCGGCGGCGACCTCGGGCTGGAAGCAGCGCGAGAACGCGTCCAGCGCCGCCTTGCTGGCGACGTAGGCGGCGAAGCGCGGCGGGTAGCTCTGCGCGCCGATGCTGGACACGTTGATGACGTGCCCGTCGCCGCGCTCGCGCATCCCCGGGACCACCGCCATGATGCAGGCGATGGCGCCGAAGTAGTTGAGCTTCATGGTCCGCTCGAAGTCGTGGAAGCGGTCGAGCGACTGCAGCACGGCGCGGCGGATGGAGCGGCCCGCGTTGTTGACCAGCACGTCGACGCGGCCGTGGTCGGCGATCACCTTCTCCACCATCTCGCGGCAGTGCTCGGGCTCGGACAGGTCGGTGGGATAGACGTGCGCCACACCGCCCGCGCTGGCGATCTCCTGCTGCAGCGCCTCCAGCTTGTCGACGGTGCGGGCCACGCACACGGTGATCGCCCCCGCCGCGGCGACGCGCAGCGCCACCGCGCGGCCGATGCCCGACGAGGCGCCCGTGATCAGGACAACCTTGTCAGAAAGGACGCGGCGCAGGTTGCGCGCGGTGGGCAGCTCGGGGTCGAGGTGGCGCTCCCAGAAGTCCCAGATCCGCCAGGCGTAATCGTGCAGCGGCGGCACCGCGATGCCGCTGCCCTGCAGCGCCTGGGTGGCGTTGGTGGCGTCGAACGACGCCGGGTAGTCCATGTAGCGCAGCGCGGTGTCGGGGATGCCGAACTTGTCGAGGAGCTGCTTCTTGACGCGCTGGATGGCGGGCAGCTCGGCCACCACGTCGAGGGTGTTGCCGGGGATCAGCTTGGCCATGCGCCGGTCGAAGCGCAGCGCGAACTCGGGGGCGTGGGCGGCGCGGCAGAAGGTGTTCAGGGTGTCGCCGAGGCTCAGCGGCGCGGGGTCGACGAGGTGGAAGCACTCGCCGTCGCGTCCCGGCAGGTGGGCGATGTGGTCGAGGGCGCGGACCACGAAGTCGACCGGCACCAGGTTGAGCTCGCCACCCTCGGGCCCGGTGAAGGGCACCCACTGCGGGAAGGAGTCGCGCAGCTTCTGGATCAGCTTGAAGGCGTAGTAGGGACCGTCGATGCGGTCGGCCTCGCCGGTCTGCGAGGAGCCGATCACCATCCCCGGGCGGTAGACGCGGAAGGGCACGGTGGCGCTGTCGCGGACGATCTTCTCGGCCTGGTACTTGGTGCTGAAGTAGGCGTGGTCGAGCGGCTGGCCGACGTCGAACATGTCCTCGGTGAAGCGCCCGCGCCAGCGCCCGGCCACCGCGATCGAGCTGACGTGGTGCAGGCACTCGGCGCCGATGGCGTTGGCCACTTCGACGGTGTGCCGGGTGCCCTGGACGTTGGCCCGCTCGGTCTCGGCGGGGTCGGCGAGCAGGTCGTAGATGGCGGCGAGGTGGAAGACCTGGGCGCCGCGCAGCGATTCGCGGTCCTCGGCGGAGATGCCCAGGCCCGGCTCGCCGATGTCGCCGGCCACGGCGCGCAGCCTGGTGCCCCCGGGGTCGACCTGGTCGCGCAGCGCGGCGAAGCGGTGCCGCGACCCGGGCCGCACCAGCACGGCGATCTCGCCCTCGCGCCGCATCAGCAGGGGCAGCAGGTTGCGGCCGAGGAAGCCGGTCGCACCGGTGACGAAGTACTTCACCCTCCGAGCCCTCCAGTGGGACAGAGCCGATCAAACCGCCAGCGCAGGCCCCGCAGGATAGACGTCCAGAGCGGGGCGAGGCACCCACCCGGCACCATAGGGGGGTTGTCGAGCCGCCATGAGGACCCGCCCACCATGCCCGAAGCCGTCATCGTCGCCACCGGCCGATCCGCCATCGGCCGCGCCATGAAGGGATCCCTGGTCGAGGTCCGCCCCGACGACCTGGGCTCGCAGATCGTCAACGCCGTCCTCGACAAGCTGCCCGAGCTGCCCCGCGACCAGATCGACGACCTGATCTGCGGCTGCGGCCTGCCCGGCGGCGAGCAGGGCTTCAACATGGGCCGGGTCATCGCCATCCTCTCCCGGCTCGACGTCCCCGGCACCACCATCACCCGCTACTGCTCGTCCTCGCTGCAGACCACGCGCATGGCCTTCCACGCCATCAAGGCGGGTGAGGGCGACGTCTTCCTGTCGGTCGGCGTGGAGACGGTGTCCCGCTTCGTCAACGGCGTTTCAGACAACCCTGTCAACTACAACCCGCGCCTGGTCCCCGGCAACGCCGAGGGCTACCCCGACATCTACATCGCCATGGGCCAGACCGCCGAGAACGTCGCCGACCGCGAGGACATCTCGCGCGAGGAGATGGACCACTACGCGGTGAAGTCGCAGACCCTCGCCGTCGAGGCGCAGAACAACGGCTTCTTCGCGCGCGAGATCATCCCGGTGACCCTGCCCAACGGCTCGGTGTTCGCCAAGGACGACGGGCCCCGCCCCGGCACCACCTTCGAGGGACTGCAGGCGCTCAAGCCGGTCTTCCGCGAGGACGGCCGGGTCACCGCCGGCAACGCCTGCCCCCTCAACGACGGCGCCGCCGCAGTTGTGGTCATGAGTGACACCAAGGCCATGCAGCTGGGGCTGAAGCCGCTGGCGCGGATCATCTCCACCGGGCTGACCTCGCTGGAGCCGGAGCTGATGGGCCTCGGCCCCATCGGCGCCTCGCGCGACGCGCTGGCCAGGGCGGGCATGACCATCGACGACGTCGACGTGGTCGAGATCAACGAGGCCTTCGCCGCGCAGGTCATCCCCTCGGCGCGGGCGCTGGGCATCGACCCGTTCAGCGACAGGCTCAACCCGCACGGCGGCGCCATCGCCCTGGGCCACCCCTTCGGCATGACCGGCGCGCGCATCACCACCACCCTGCTCAACGACCTGCAGACGCTGGACAAGACCATCGGCCTGGAGACCATGTGCGTCGGCGGCGGCATGGGCATGGCGATGATCATCGAGCGGCTGAACTGAGCGCCGCGGCGCGAAGCGGCGAGCTTCAGCTCGCCGAGAGGGGGGCACGCCGGGGGGAGATCTGCTCCCCCCACCGGGGCGCGCGTCTCAGCGCGCCGAAAAATCGCCCCCACCCAGGGCAACGGGCCGCGCCGGGTCGGTGATCCACTCGCTCCACGAGCCCACGTAGAGCGCCGCGGGAATCCCGGCGGCGGCGAGGGCGAGCACCTCGTGCGCCCCGGTGACCCCTGAGCCGCAGTAGGCGCCCACGTCCACGCCGGGGACGGCGCCGAGCGCGGCGAAGTGCTCGCGCAGCGCCTGCGGGGGCAGGAAGGTGCCGCCGGCCGGGTCCATGGTGTCCGTCGTCGGCGCGCTGACCGCGCCGGGGATGTGGCCGGCGACGGGGTCGATGGGCTCCTGGTCGCCGCGGTAGCGCACCAGGGTGCGGGCGTCGAGGAGCACACCGCGCCGGGCCAGCGCGGCGGCCTGCGCGGCGTCGAGCATCGGCCGCCCGCCGGGGGTGGCGGTGAAGTCGCCGGGTGCGGGGTCGGGCTGCTCGGTGCTCAGCGCCCGGCCGGCCTCCACCCACGCGGCGATGCCGCCGTCGAGCACGCGCACCTCGGGGTGCCCGAAGAAGCCGAGCGTCCACCAGGCGCGGGCGGCGCCGACGTTGTCCCCCTGGTCGTAGGCGACCACCGTTCGGGAGGCGCTGACGCCGTGGCCGCGCATCGCCGCCTCGAAGGCAGCGCGATCAGGCAGCGGGTGGCGCCCGCGGGCGCCGGGCGGACCGGCGAGCTCGGCGTCGAGGTCGACGAAGACGGCGCCGGGGATGTGCCCCTCGCGGTAGGCCGGCAGGCCGTTGCCGGGGGGCAGCCCGACCGTCCACCGCACATCGAGCAGCACCGGCGGCTCCGCGCCGCCAAGGGCGCGAGACAGCTCGTCCGCGGTGATCAGGGGAGAGGTTTCGGAGGCGGTCATGGGAGGGTTGCCACGCTCGGCGTCATGCTCGCGAGCGTGGGGTGTGCAACAGTAACCCTGCTCGGACCGTCCGCGTTCGAGGTGTGTGCGCCGGCAACGGTGATGCGCGCCTGCCCCATGGAACCACTGGTACGTTCAAGCCGAATGCCCCACTCCAACCGCCTCCGCCGTCCCCTGACCGCCCTCATCATGGTCATGGGCGGCTCGCTGCTCCTGGTGGCGTGCTCGCCGACCACCAACACCACAACGCCGGTCGGCAGCGGGGGCACAGCCGCCGCCACCACCGCGGCGACCCCGGCGCCGCCGCCCAGCGTCAGCGTCGTCCCCGCCGACGGCGCCAAGGGCGTCTCCCTCGACACCGCCGTCAAGGTGAGCGCGGACAGCGGGTCCATCGACTCGGTGGTGGTGCATCCCAGCGGCGACAGCGTCTCCTTCCTCACCGGCGCGCTCGGCGACAGCTCGCGGAGCTGGACGTCCACCGCCCCGCTCTCGCCGGGCACCGACTACGTGGTCGAGGTCACCGCGCACAGCCAGGGCGGCGCGCAGACCACCGCCCGCACCGGCTTCGCCACCACGACCCCCAAGCGGCTGACCACCTCGAGCCAGCCGCAGGACGGCGACACTGTCGGCGTGGCCATGCCGATCTCGCTGCACTTCAACGCCCCGGTGGCCTCCGACCGGCAGGCCAA
Source organism: Candidatus Angelobacter sp. (assembly GCA_035569495.1). Taxonomy (GTDB): domain Bacteria; phylum Chloroflexota; class Dormibacteria; order Aeolococcales; family Aeolococcaceae; genus DASRDZ01. The sequence goes on from DATMMX010000051.1 coordinate 117,006, forward strand.
CCTGGTGTCCCACCTCAAGGTGACCACCAGCCCGCCGGTGCAGGGCGCCTGGCACTGGTTCGCCCCCGACGAGGTGCACTTCCGCCCCAGCGACTTCTGGACGACCGGCACCAAGGTCACCCTCGAAGCCGACCTGCTCGGCGTCAACGCCGGCAACGACGTCTACGGCCTGGGCAACTGGACGATGACCTTCACCATCGGCGCCAAGCACGTCAGCACCATCGACGCGGCGGCGCACCAGATGGTGGTCACCGAGAACGACAAGACGCTCTACACCTGGCCGGTGAGCACCGGGCGGCCCAAGAACCCGACCCTGGAAGGCACGCTCTTCGTGCAGTACAAGCAGCAGGACGTGCTCATGGACTCGCAGTCCATCGGCATCCCGCGCAACTCGCCGGACGGCTACTACGAGCACGTCTTCTGGGACACCGCGGTGTCGACCGACGGCTTCTTCATCCACTCCGCCCCGTGGTCGGAGTGGGCGCAGGGGAGCACCAACGTCTCGCACGGCTGCGTCAACCTGAGCCCGGACCGGGCGCAGACCTTCTTCAACTTCAGCCAGAAGGGCGACCTCGTCTACATCAAGAACACCGGCCGTCCCGCCGACGCCTCGGACGGCGAGGCCGACTGGAACATCCCCTTCGACCAGTTCGCCAACAGCGGCGGCGCCAGCACCCCGGCGGCGAGCCCGGGGCAGCCCGGCGGGCTCTAGGCCGGCACTTCGGCCGGGGCGGGGGCGGTCAGGGGACGGCGATCACGCCGGCCAGCATGGTCATCACCGCCGGGGACGTCCAGTACGAGCCGTGCCCGCCCGGGCCGACGTTGCGGTCCTCCCAGCCGGTGACCTCACCGTCAGGCGTGACGCCCTCGGGCATCCCCTGGTCGGGCTCGTCGGAGAAGACGGTGCGGCCGACCAGGTCGTCGTCGGCGCCGAAGTTGGTCCACGGGCCATCGAGCGAGTGGATGAACTCGTCGGGGCGGCCGGCCAGGTCGCACACCCAGGAGAACTGCAGCGGCAGGCGCTGCGCGTAGACGTGTCGCAGCGGGCTGCCCATGGTGACCAGGGTCACGGTGCCGCCCGGGATGCGCAGCTTGCCCGGCTGCTGGGCGAGCAGTGCGGTGGCCAGGACGGTGCCCTGGCTGTGCGACACGATCAGGCACCGGTCGTGGCCGCCGGCCATGTCGATGTGCGCCAGCAGGGCGGCGATGCGGCCGAGGATGCGCTGGCGCGGGACGATGTTGCGCAGCCGGGCCAGCTCCGCGCGCCGGGCGGCGCGGGTTCCGGGGCGCGCCTGGCGAGACGGGGCGCGACCGGGTTGGCGGAGGTAGGTGGCGATGTCGTAGGCCAGGTCGAGCGGGACGCGCACGCCGTCGCCGATGTTGCCCTGGTTGCGCAGCGTGCCGGTGCCGAGCTTGAGCGTCCGCGCCGCGGCGAGCAGGCCGCCGATGACCCATCCCGACGCGGCGGCGACCACGGCGGCCACCCCGCCCAGGCCGCCGGGACCGCCCCGCTGCCAGACCAGCACGGTGTCGCCGCCGGGCACGTAGCTGAGCAGGACCAGCGCCGCCGCCGGTGCCAGGGCGGCGCTGACCGCCCAGGGTGCGACGCGGAGCATCCGCCGCTGCAGCATGGTGCGGGTGACCTGCATCCCGGTCCGCAGACGGTCGCGGAGCGCGGTGGCCACCACGAAGAGCGCCGTGCCGGCCACCATCAGCACGGCCAGCCCGGCCACGTAGATCATCGGGATGACCGCGGTCTGGAACAGGGCGACGCCCCAGTCGTAGGTGTTCTGCACCGTGCCGGGGCAGGTGGCGGGCTGCCATGAGGTCAGCGAGGGCAGGCACCACGGCGGGCCGCCGGTGAAGCGGTGCTGTGAGGCGAGCTTCTGCACCGCCGCGCCGGCGGCCGCATAGACCAGGGCGGCGACCAGGGCGAGGCCGAAGGGTCCGAACATGCTCAGCGAGGCCGTGCCGATGCGGCGCCATCCCGCCTCGGGCGCGTTGCGCCGCAGGCGCTGCACGACGACCACGGCGATGGTGACCAGCGCCAGGAGGGCGATCAGCATCCAGGCGATGCGCAGCGGGTAGACGGCGAGCAGCAGGATGGCGTCGAGCATGCCCTTGTCGGCGACGTTGCCATCGGCGCTGCTGCGCCACGCCGCCAGGGCGATGGCGGCGGCCACCAGGGGGACGCCGAACGCGGCCACACCAGGCCGGCGCCGGGCGTACCAGCGCATGCCCAGGCACAGGGCGATCACCAGCAGCAGCGAGAGCACGGCCAGGCCGACCAGCTCGGGCCGGGTGCGCGACCCGTTGGTGAGCATCGCGTAGTCGGTGGCGCCGATCAGCGCGATGTGCACGGCGACGATGGAGACCACGGGGACGGCGAGCAGCCACTCGATGACCGCCAGCAGGATGCCGCCGAGCCGGAAGCCGCGCGGCACCGTGTGCTCGTCGACGGCGGCGCCGCCGGCGGGGTCGGCGCGGAGTGCGCCGCCACCGCGCAGCGCGGCGCGGCCGATGGTGGTGGCCTGCTGCAGCATGCCGACGGTGGCCAGCAGCGCCGAACGGGTGGCGCCGGGGAAGCGGCTGAGGTCGGCCCACCACGCCTCGTAGACGTCGGCGACGGGGACGCCGTCGGGGGTGAAGAGGGTGTGCCGCGTCACCGACTGCGACGGCTCGGGGTCCTCGCCGCACCAGGAACGGTCCGGGGCGTACTCCTCCTCGACGCACTGCGCGTAGCCGAAGCGGCTGCGCCCGTGGTGGAGCAGGCCGCTGGTCAGCGCCTCGCTGGCGCTTCCGGACGGGTTGTCACCGACGCCGGCGATGACCACCACCGCGGTGCGCGGCGGGCGGGCGCCGTCGCCGCTGTTCGCGTTCGCCTCGATCGCTCCCGCCATTGGTGCGCCCTCTGTTTGCCGTTCCGCTCCTGCCGCGGTGCCCGCATGCTGCGCCTGTGCAGCGCCGGCGTCAATGGGTTGCTGACTGATCGGTCGGTCAGGTCCTGGACAGGTCAGGCGATCGCGACGCTGAGGCGGATCTGCGCCGGTGCGGCGCCGCTGTTCGGGTGCAGTGCGTGGCGGGTGCGCAGGCGGTGCAGGCGGCGCGTCCAGTCGGCGTGCCAGCCACCGCTCGGCGCACCGCGGATGGCGGCGTGGCGCCAGGCGGGCATCGCCGCGCAGACGCGCAGGGTGCGCTCGCAGACGGCGATCGCCTCGTCCAGTCTTCGGCGCCGCTCCAGGGCGATGGCCAGGGCGCGGGCGGCGCGCAGGTCGGCGGGGTCGGAGTGCCAGAGTGAGCGCCAGAGCTGCAGCGCCTCCTCCTCCCCCGCTCCACCGGCGCGGCGCAGGCGGTGGGCGAGGCGGTGGGCGGCGCGCCGGTCCCAGGGGTCGCCGCGCGCGGCCATGGTGTCGCGCAGCAGCCGCTCGCTGCGGCCCACCTCGCCCCCGCGCTCCAGGTGGAGGGCGAGGCGGTAGCGGTCGGCGGCGTGGACCGGGCCGACCATCTCCCCGCCGACGTGGGCGAGCAGCCGGGCGCCGAGGACGGCGGTGGCGCAGAGGTCGAGCTCGTTGTGGCGGACCACGCCGTCGAGCACGTCGGGCGGCCCGGCCCCGCGCAGCCAGGCCCGGTAGCGGGCCGGCGCCTCGAAGCCGGGCACGTCGTCGACGCGCTCCATGCCGAGCAGATCGATCTCCGCCTGGCGCAGCGTGCAGGCACCGAGACGGTCTCGAAACAGGCGGCGCACCGGCCCGAGCAGGTCGCAGTGCGGCCGCCCTTCGAGACCGCGGTCCCCCAGGCGGTTGACGATGCAGCGTGAGCGCAGGGTGGGCACGTCGAAGCTGCGCCCGTTGTAGGTGACCAGCAGGGCGGCGCCGTCGAGCCGGTCGAGGACGGCGCAGAGCAGCGCGGACTCGGCGCCGGGGTCGGCGAGCAGCACCTGGTGCACCTCCAGCGTGGTGCCGCGCTGCAGGCCGACGCCGACCAGGAAGGCGACCACCCCGCTGCCGCGCAGGCCCAGGCTCTCGATGTCGAGCACGGCGACGGCGCCGCCGGGCATGCCGGTGACGTGCCCGGCCGCCGGCGGGTGGGCCAGGCCGAGCAGGCCGTCCGCGGAGCCGAGTGTCGCAGCACCCGCGTTGTCGAGCAGCGGGCTCAGGTCGACGTCGGCGCGGCGGACCCATGCAGTGCCCGCCGCCGTCTGGTGGGCGTCGAATCCGTGCTGCTGCGGGAAGGCCGGGGCGGCGTAGGCGCGCGCCACGGCGTCCCGAGCGCGCTGCGCCGCCTCGGGCGACGCCGCGCCGCCGAGGACGCCGAGTCGGGCCAGCTTCTCGCGCAGGCCGGCGACGGTCGCGCGCCGCGCCGCGGCTGCCGCGTTGTCGTCAAGGTTGGCCGCAACCATCGCCATCGCGGTCCCCTCTACGCCTCCGCGGCCAGGGCGATGTCGAGCAGCCTGCGCGTCACCACCCGGCCGTGCACGCCCTCCGGCGCGGGACCGGTGCACGAGGGGCAGCCCGCCGCGCATTCGCAGCCGTCGACGATGCCGATCGCGGCGCTGAGCAGCTCGACGTGGCGTTCGTGGCAGCGCTCCGCGAAGCCCACGCCACCGGGCACCGCGTCGTAGACGTACACCGTGGGATGGCCGGATGGCGGCCCCGACTCGTCAAGGCGTTCTCGCGGCCGGAACCCGGCGACATACTCGTCGGGCTCGCGCGGTGGCGCGCTGTCGAGCGGCGAGGCGACCGGGCCGCGACTGGCCGGTCCCGCCGCGCCGCGCACCTCCGCATGTGTGCCGAGGTCGCGCGGGTCGCACATGCAGAGCAGGCAGGCGGCCTGGTGCAGCGCGGTGGTGGTGCCGAGCAGCGCCGTCTCCAGCTGCGCGCGGGACATGCCGGCGATCGCCGAAGACTCGTAGGTGAGCCAGAACGCGGTGGTGTGCAGGTCCTGCTCGGGCAGGGTGATCGGCCCGTAGCCGACGTTCTCGTGGGTGAGGAAGCGGACCTTTTTGTAAATCGTCGCCAGCCGCGACACGCGCACCTCGCCGAGGCTGCGCTTGCAACGGTCACCGGTGGGTCCGTCGTAGCGCTCCAGCACGGTGACGCTGTGCCGCGTCTCCGCCACCGTGTAGTGGTCGACCTCGATGGGGTGGACGTAGGCGCGCTTCTCCTCCCAGTCGAGCCGCTCGACGTGGAACTGCCGTCCCTCGTGCAGGTAGATGGCGTCGTCGTGGACCAGCACGGGAGCGGCGAACTGGTCGACCTCGCCGATGACCCGGCCGTGGCTGCCGGGCCGTCCGCCCGCCGAGCCCGCCCACGGGCCCTGGGGTCCCTGCCCCGGGCCGTCGGGAGACGACGACGTGTCGATGATCACCACGTTGGTGGCGGCGGCGCTGCGCAGCGAGATCGCCTCGGCGGGAAAGGCGTCGGCGGCCCAGTGGTAGCGCTCGCCGGAGCGGTGCACCAGGCCGTCCTCGACGAAGCAGTCGAGCAGGCCGCCGACCTCGGCGGTGCCGAAGCGCTCGCCCTGCTCGAAGGCGAGCTCGAAGGCCGCGGCCTGGAGGTGGCCGCCGAGGACGAGCAGGTTGTCGGGGTCGATCAGGCCCTGCTCGGCGGGCTGGTCGAGCAGGTAGGACGGGTTGCGGACGAGGAACTGGTCGAGCGGTGAGTCGGTGGCGATGAACACGCCCAGCGACGTGGTGTCGCGGCGCCCGGCGCGGCCGAGCTGCTGCCACGTCGACGCCACCGTGCCCGGATAGCCGACCAGCACCGCGGCGTCGAGGTTGCCGATGTCGATACCCAGCTCCAGGGCGTTTGTGCTGACCACGGCACGAACCGAGCCGTCCCGCAGACCCGACTCGATTGCGCGGCGCTGCAATGGCAGGTAGCCGCTGCGATAGCCGCGAACCGGGCCCGGCACGCCCGGTGACGGCGGCGGGTGCAGGCGCTGCAGGTAGGTGAGCAGCACCTCGACACTGCTTCGACTGCGCGCGAACGCAATCGTCTGGAGGTCGCGGCGGACCAGCTCGGCGACCAGGCGACGGGCTTCGAGGGTGGCGCTGCGGCGCACGCCGAGCGCGCGGTCGACCAGTGGCGGGTTCCAGAACCACAGCCGCCGCGGCGCGCGCGGGGCGCCGTTGCCGTCGATGCAGCGCACCGGCCGTTCCAGCAGGCGGGTGGCCAGCTCGGCGGGGTTGCCGATGGTCGCCGAGCAGGCGATGACCACCGGGTTGCTGCCGTAGAAGCGGCAGAGGCGGAGCAGGCGGCGCAGCACGTTGGCCAGGTGCGAGCCGAAGACACCGCGATAGGCGTGCAGCTCGTCGACCACGATGTAGCGCAGGTGCTGGAAGAGTCGCACCCAGCCGGTGTGGTTGGGCAGCACGCCGCTGTGCAGCATGTCGGGGTTGGTGACCACGATGCTGCCCGCCTGGCGCACGGCCTGACGCACCCCGGGCGGCGTGTCGCCGTCGAAGGTGGCGGCGCGCAGGGTGCCGGGGAGGTGGCGGGCGATGTCCTGCAGGCCGGCCAGCTGGTCCTGGGCGAGCGCCTTGGTGGGGAACAGCCAGAGCGCGCGCGCTTCGGGGTCGCGCAGCCAGGCGTCGAGCACGGGCAGCGTGTAGCAGAGCGACTTGCCCGACGCGGTGGGCGTGACCACCACCACGTCCTGCCCGTCGAGCGCGGCGGTGACCGCCTCGGCCTGGTGGGTGTAGAGCCGGTCGACGCCGCGCTGGTGGAGGGCGTCGCGCAGCGCGGGATGGAGACGGTCGGGCCACGGACCGTGCCGTGCGGGCTCGGCGGGCAGGATGGCCTCGTGGGCGATGCGGCCGGCGCAGAGCGGGGAGCGCCGGATCTCGTCGAGGGCGGCGGCGACGGGGTCCGCGGGCGGGGCGCTGGGGAGGGGTTGCAGGACGGCCATGGCGGCTGGTAGCGTAGCGAACGTACGTTCGACTTGCAACACCCAACTCGCCACGGAGGACCCGCCAGGGATCACGGAATCGACGGGGCCCGCCGAGGCGGCCGAACCGGCAAACTGTCGGAATGACCTCCTCCCCCACGACCGGGACAGTTCCACGCGTCTCCACGCTCAGCAACGGCGTGACTCTGCTCAACGCGCCGATGCCCAGCCGCAACGTCGGCGTGATGCTCATCGTTCGCGCAGGTTCGCGCGACGAGACGCCCCAGACCGCGGGGCTGGCGCACTTCCTGGAGCACCTCTTCTTCAAGGGGACCGCGCGGCGTCCGACGGCGATGGAGATCTCGCGCGAGGTCGACCGGCTCGGCGCCGTGACCAACGCCTACACCGACACCGAGGAGGTCGCCTACTACGCCGAGGGTCAGGCGGCGTCGCTCGACCAGCTCGCCGACATCGTCACCGACATGCTCAGCCATCCCCTCTTCGAGGCCGAGGAGGTGGAGCGCGAGCGCAACGTGGTGCTGCAGGAGCTGGCGGCGCGCCTGCTCCGCCCCCAGGGCTGGATCGGCGACCGCATCCTCAGCGTGGCCTTCGGCGGCGATCAGCCGATGTCGTGGTCGGCCGCCGGCTACCCGTCGGTCGTCGCCCACGTCCAGCGCGACGCCATCGTCGACTACCACCGCTCCTTCTACGCCCCGTCCGCGATGGCGCTGGTGATCGCCGGCGGCGCCGAGATCAGCGACGACCGCGCCCTCGAGCTGCTCCGCGACGTCCCCAACGCGACGCCCAAGCCGCGCATCCCCGCGGTTTGGGGACAGGGCGAGCGCTACGTCGCCAACGTCCGCCCGATCAGCGCCGACGAGGAGCAGCAGGTCGACCTCCTGCTCGCCTTCCCTGGCCTGGCCGCGAGCGACGAGGACCGCACCTGCCTGTCGGTGATGACCCACATCCTCGGCGTGGGCATGTCCTCACGCCTCTTCCACACCGTGCGCGAGCGCGAGGGTCTCTGCTACCGCATCGGCGCCGGGCACGAGCCGTTCGACGACACCGGCCTGTTCAGCATCTCCACCGCCACCCGCCCCGACGACGCGCCGCGCGCCGTGCAGCTCTCCGTCCGCGAGCTGCGCCGCATGGCCGAGGAGCGCGTGCCCGAGGACGAGCTGGAGGCGGCCAAGGCGTCGATGATCGGCCGGCTGCTGCGCGGCACCGAGACCGCGGGGGCCAGCTCGCACTGGTACGCGTCGCGCTGGCGCGCGGGGCTGTCGATGGAGACGCCCGACGCGCGCTCGTCGGCGATCGCCGCGGTCACCGCAGAGCAGGTGCAGCGCGTCGCCTCACGCGTCGTGGACCGCATCGGGGATGTGCGCCTCGCGCTGGTCGGCCCACGCGACCAAGGCAACGACCTGCTCGAAGCCGCGGCCTAGCCCGGCTCAGCCGGGCAAACTATCCATCCAGCCTGCCGGTGGTCTTGGCCAGGCGGATGACGTCGCGGACGTCCTGCCGCTCGGGCGCGATCATCGCAATCTTGCGATAGACGCCGATCGCGCCCTCGTCGTCGGACCGCGAGCGCATCAGCTCGGCGATCCGCTCCAGGTAGCCGACGGCCAGCTCGATCTCCTGGTCGTTGAGGCAGATGTCGGAGAGGCGCCACAGCGGGGTCTCGTAGAGCGGGTCGGCGCGCCAGGCGGCGAGGTAGCAGTTGGTCGCCGAACGGCTCTGGCCGAGGGCGCGGCAGCGGTCGCCGGAGTCGAGGGCGAGGTCGGCGATCTCGCGTCCGCCGAGCTGCTGGGCGAGGCGCTGGAGCAGCGCGCCCGCCTCGGCGCCCCGCTTCTTGCGCAGGTGCTCGTCGAGCTGGCGGCGGGCGGTGGGCAGGTCGGGGACGCTGTCGTCCACACCGCGACGCTTCTTGCGGCCGCGGTCGTGGTCGTCGTCGACCACGGAGGCTGCCTGGAAGGCGGCGCGGGCGGCCTCCTCGCGGCGCTTCTGGGCCATGCGCTCGGCGAGGAGCTGGGCGCGGGGCGACTGGCGGACGCCCCAGTGGCCGTCGTCGTGGGGATCAGCGGGGTGGTCGGTGCTCGCCGGCTGTGGCGCGACGGGCGCTGCGGGTGCGGTGTTTTCCGGGGCAGGCGCGGCGGGCGGACCAGCGGCATCGTGGGGCGTGAGGAACGGGTTGTCCGCCGCGGGCGCCGGGAACTCCAGGACGCCGGGGTCGGTGAGGTGGAAGCCCTCGACCGGCGCGATCGGGAACGGCGTGGCGGACGGGTCGATCGGCGTCGCGTAGGACGGGCGCGCGACGGGGCCGGGGGTCCAGAGCGGTTGGGGGTCCGGCGCCGGCAGCGGCGTGATGAACAGCCGCGCCGCGTCGTCGGCGGCGGGGAAGGGGTGGAGGGGCTGCTCGGCGAGCGCGGGGGGCTTGGGCAGGTCGAGGTCGGGCGCCTGCGCGGCGAATGCCGGGGTCAGGTCGTGGGCGGCGGCGACATCGGCCGCTGCGGCGAACGGCGCGGCGAGTTCCCGGTCGGCCGCGGCCGGGGCGAACGGTGCAGCAACATCGGCGGCGTCCGTGGGTGACGGAGCGTCGAAGTCCGCGGCGACGGCGTGGTCGGGCGCAGCATCCGCGGGCGCGGCGGCGAACGACGGCGTCCATTCGTAAGCGGCGTCCTGCTCCGTTGCGGCGTCGGTCGCATCGGTGGGTGACGCGGCGGCATCGGCGGGAGCGGTGGCGAAGGTGAACGGGCCGAACGGGACTCCCATCTCCTCCTCGAAATCCTCGACCTCGGCGGCCGGGGCTGCGGGCTCCGGCTCCGGCTGCGCTGCGGGCTCAGCCAGGCCCCAGGGCACGGATGGCACGCCGTAGCTGTCGTCGTCGGACGGGTGCTGGGCTTCCACCGGCTCGGCGGGGACCAGCTCCGGCAGGGCGACGGGCTCGACGGACGGGGTCTCGGTGTGGCCGTTGTCGTGGCGGGCGGCCAGCGGTGGGAGGCGACGGAACTGGCGGGGAACCCGCAGCAGGTCGCGCGGCGGCTTGACGCCGTTGGCGGGGCCGGTGAGTGCGACGGGCTCGGTGTCGAGGGCGGACGAAGCGGCCGGATCGGCCTGCGGCTCGTCCGTCCAGGTCGCGGCGGCATCCACGGCGTGAAGGTGCGGCTCGTCCGCCGTCGGCTCCGGCGCCTGCCACTGCTCGGGCGACACGCCGTTGCCAGCGGTCTCGGCGACGGCCTCGCCCGCGACGGGTTCAGCCTCGAAGCCATCGGCATCCGGTCCGTCGGGCGCGAACGCCTCCGCCACCTCGGCCTCGACAGGCTCGACAACAGTTTCGGCGACGGGCGCGCCGGCCTCGGCGGCGGCGACCGCGTCTGTCGCGGACACGTTGTCGCCCGCCCACTCCCACTCGGCGGCCGCCTCGGCGACATCCGCCCAGTGGCTCTCAGCCCCCGCGATCAGCGCCTCCGCCGTCCGCATCACGCTCTCCGCGTCGGCGAACTCCACCACCGCGGCCTCGGGAGCCGCGTCCATCTCGTCCAGAACGGCAGCCTCGGCTTCACCGATCGCAAACCCCGCACCCGCAGGCGCCAGCGGCTCGACGTCGCGCGTCGCCACCCGGTAGACCTCGCGCACCGGCGGCGGCGGCGCCGCCTCCTCCCACAGACGCACCGGCGCGCGCACCGCCACGGGCTCGTCGGCGCCCGGCACGTCGGCGGGCGTGAACGCCACCGGCGTCCGCGGCTCCGGCCCGCTGCCGGAGATCGGCGGCGGAAGCGACACCGGCTGATCGGCCAGCTCGGCGGGATGGACCGCGTCGAGCGCCAGCAGGAACTCGTAGATGGCGCGGCGCAGGCGCTTGCTCAGCGCCCGGGCGACCTCACCGGCACCCTGCTCCAGGGCGTACTGCGACGCCTGCTCGGCGACCGCCAGCAGTGCCGCCTCGTCCATCGCGCCGTGGCTCTCCAGCTCGTCCAGCCGCGCGTCGAGCAGCTCCGGCAGCCCCTCGAGCTGCGGGGCGACGGTGACGGCGACGTCGAGCCAGGCCCGGCGCAGCACGGCGGCCTGGGAGGCGGCGGAGGTGGAGGGTGTCTCGGAGCTCACGGGTGCACCGGGGGGAAGGTCATCGCGTCACCGATTGTCGAGCCCCGCCCGATCGGGCCCCGACGCGGGACGGCCACGAATCCGTGACAGCGCGTGTACCGCCACCTACCCGGATCGCCACCGGTTCGCCAGAAGTCAGCCCTGGAGCTTCTCCACCAGCGCGTCGGCGACCTGCGAGGTGCCCACGGCGGTCGGGTCGTCGCGGTCCGGCTTCATGTCGTAGGTGACCGAGCGGCCTTCGCGGATGACCTCCGCCAGGGCCCGCTCCAGGCGCTCGGCGGCCTCGCCCTCGCCGATGTGGCGGAGCATCAGCACGCCGCTGAACATCATCGCCATCGGGTTGGTCTTGTTGAGCCCCGCGTACTTCGGCGCCGACCCGTGGGTGGCCTCGAAGACGGCGATCTCGTCACCCATGTTGGCGCCCGGGGCCAGGCCCAGGCCGCCGATCAACCCTGCACAGAGATCGGAGAGGATGTCGCCGTACAGGTTGGGCATCACCATGACGTCGTAGAGCTCGGGCTTCTGCACCAGCTGCATGGCCATGTTGTCGACGATGCGGTCCTCGAACTCCAGGTCGGGATACTCGCGGGCGACGTCCTCGGCGACGCGAAGCCACAGGCCATCGGTGTGCTTCATGATGTTGGCCTTGTGCACCGCGGTGATCTTGTGTCGACCGTTGGCGCGCGCCCACTCGAACGCGAAGCGGAAGACGCGCTGGGTGCCGAAGATGGAGATGGGCTTGATGGAGATGCCGCTGTCGCGGCGGATGTCCTTGCCGGCCAGGCGGTTGATGTACTCGATCAGCTCCAGGGTGTCGCCCTCGCCCTCGGCGAACTCGATCCCTGCATAGAGATCCTCGGTGTTCTCGCGGACGATGACCACGTCGATGTCGTCGTAGCGCGAGCGCACGCCGGGGTAGGACTTGCAGGGGCGCACCAGCGCGTAGAGGTCGAGCTCCTTGCGCAGCGCCACGTTGACGCTGCGGATGCCCTTGCCGATCGGCGTGGTCAGCGGTCCCTTGATGGCCACCTTGTTGCGCCGGATCGACTCGAGGACGTGCTCGGGCATGGGCTGCCCGTACTTCTCCATCACGTCGAGACCGGCGTCGTGGACCTCCCACTCGATGTCCGCACCGGTGGCGTCGATGGCGCGGCGCGCCGCCTCGCTGACCTCGGGACCGACCCCGTCGCCCGGGATCAACGTGATGGTGTGTCGCGCCATGTGCCCAGAACCTCCGCGGGAACGCAAAGAGAGAATGCTGCCGACCGGCGACCTTAGCACCGCGGCGGCCCACCTCGCGGCGTGCGGTCACCGGTGCACGACGGCGCCGGCAGGATGTCCCAGACTCGAGTCCCGTGTGGACCGACGCGCTCGCCGCCTGGTACGAGGAGCACGGCCGCCATCGCCTGCCCTGGCGGCAGACCCGCGACCCCTGGGCGGTGCTGGTCAGCGAGGTGATGCTGCAGCAGACCTCGGTCGCCCGCGTCCTGCCGCGCTGGGCGGCGTTCCTCGACCGCTGGCCGACGCCACAGCGCTGCGCCCAGGCGACCCTCGACGACGTGCTCCGCGAATGGCAGGGCCTCGGCTACCCCAGGCGCGCCGCCGCCCTGCACCGCACCGCGCAGGCCGTGGCGAGCAGCGGCTGGCCGCAGGACGAGCCGGGCCTGCAGGCACTCCCCGGCATCGGCGCCTACACCGCCCGCGCCCTGCTCGCCTTCGCCTTCGACGCCGACGTCCCCCCGCCCCGCGACGTCAACCTCGGCCGTGTCGCCGCCCGCGCCGGGCTCGGTGTCGAGCTGCACCAGGCCACGCCGCGGCAGCTCGACGCCGCCCTGCGGAGCTCGCGCCCCCACCACGTCAGCCCGCGGGAGCACGCCTACGCCCTCTTCGACATCGGCGCCTTGATCTGCACCGCCCGCACCCCGCGCTGCAGCGAGTGCCCGCTGCACGACTGCCCCTCCCGCGCGCGTCTCGACCAGGCACCCCCCGAGCAGGCGCCCCGCCGCCAGGCCCCCTGGCCCGGCAGCATGCGGCAGCTCCGCGGCGCCGTCCTCCGCGAAATGCTGGCAGCGGCGCCGCCGCACAGCCTCGACGAGCTGCACGCGCGCGTCGCCGGCATCCCCGCGGCCGCCCGCGACGGCGCCGTGGCCGAAGCCCTGACCGGCCTGCAGCGCGACGGCCTGCTCGGGCACGACTGCCTGGCCGGGTAGCATCAACTGTCGATGCCCGTCACCTCCGCCTACCTCGACGACGTACGCCGGCAGCTCTGGGCCCGCGAGAGCTTCTCCTTCATCCCCGACCGCATGCTGCCCGAGCCCAGCGGCGCGCCGCGGCGGACGGGCACCGGCCCCGCCCCGCGCATCCTCTTCGCCGGCTTCCCCAGCGACTACAGCCTCGCCTTCCTGCTCGGCCTGCTCGACCTCGACGTCGACCTGGCCGGGGTCATCACCAGCCCCGGCGCACATCCGGCCATCCTTGGCCAGAACGCGCTGAGCCGCATCGCCGGCCACCTGGACATCCCCATCCTGCGACTCTGGCGCGTCAACGACGAGCACTCCCGGGCCGCCATCGCCGCACTGCAACCCGACGCCGTGGTTATGGCCAGCTTCGACCAGATCATCGGGAAGAGCGCGCTGGCCATCCCTGCGCACGGATGGCTCAACATCCACCCCAGCGCGCTGCCGCTGTACCGCGGACCGGAGCCGGTGTACTGGACCATCGCCGACGGCGCGCCGACCGCGGGCATCACCCTGCACCGCGCGGCGCCCCGCTTCGACGCGGGCCCGATCCTCGCCCAGCGCATCATCCCCGTCGCCGCGGGCGAGACCGCGGGAACGCTGACTCACAAGCTGAGCAAGGCGGGAGTCGAAGCGCTGCCCGAAGCGCTCGGCAAGCTGATGCGCGACGACCCCGGTGTCCCGCTGGACATGGAACGCGCCACATACCGCCCCTCGGTCGGCCACCGCAACCTACGCAGCGCCGGCAGTGCGGACGAGGCGGAGCGCATGGTCCGCGCCGGGCTGCCCAACATGCCCGCCTACGTCGCCACCGAGGACGGCCGCAGCGTCTACGTGATGGCCGCGCGTCGCGTCGAGAGCATCCCCGAGGGCACCCCCGGCCTCACCTGGCCCGACGGCGCGCTGCAGCTCACAGAGACCAAGGAAGCGTGCGGCTGCCACCACGACGAGCCGGACTGCCCCCACCGCGAGGCCGTCCCCGCGTAAAGCGCTTAGCCCTCGCGCCCCCGCGACGCCGCGCGCTTCTCCGACAACCGTCCCATCAGGTACCCGCGGCAGCCGCTGCAGCGTCCCTGGGAGAGGTGGCGGCGGAGCTGCATGAGGTGCGACGTCCGAGCCCGGCCGCCGGACGCCAGGTCGGAGACGAGGCGGAACTGCATGCAGGTCAGCAGCAGCTCGGGCAGCTCACCGTCGCCGAAGACGACGACCGAGAAGGGACGCAGGTCAGAGGTGCGGCATCGCATGGGTTCATCGCGCACAACGACGCCGCCGGGCACGATCCTGCGGTCGCGCGTACCATCCGCGCATGCCCTCCTCCGGCGGACCGCTGCGCGTGCTGGTGGTCGAGGACGACCAGCTCGTCCGCACCTTCCTCCGCTTCGCCCTGGAGCGCGACGGCATGCGCGTGGACGAGGTGGAGAACGGCGCCGATGCGCTCGCCCGCGTCGCCGTCGAGCAGTACGACGCGGTGCTCGCCGACGGCCTGCTCCCCGACATGCACGGCGTCGTCCTCGCCGACCGCATCCTCGACGACCCCAGGCTGGCGCGCCTGCCCCTCTGCTTCCTCAGCGGCGCGGTGCAGGGACGCGTCCCGCCCTCGGCAGGGCTGGGCTGCCTGAGCAAGCCGGTCCGACCCGCCCAGCTCACCGAGCAGATCCGCGCCCTGGTCGCCTGGCGCGAGCAGGGGGGCAGCACCCCGGACGAACGGCGGGCGGCGCTGCGACGGCTGGAGGGCGGCTTCCTGGTCGGTCCCTAGCCTGGCGCCGTCGTCGTCTCGCGACGCGACCGTCGCAGCCATGCAGGTTGGGAGGTGCCGAACTGCTGCGAGCATTTGCGCGTCATGAGCCAGCCCTGGGTCGCCCAGCTTCCTTCCGCCGTGCCGATGCGCGACTTCGCAGGCGCCGCCAGTGAGGCCGCGGACGACGCCGCGGTGTGCGTCTTCGCCCCCGACGACGTGGTCGAGCCCCAGGACCGCCGCGGCTACGCGGCGCTGGTGATCGCCTACAGCCGCTTCGAGGAGCCGGTGACCATTCTCGACGACGGCTGCACCGCGCTGCTCATCCGCGACGGGGGTCTCGCCGCCGCCGCCGCCGCGTGCCGCCGCATCGTCGCCCAGGCTGCTCGCATGGGGCTGGAGAGCCGCCTGCGCGTGGGCCTGGCCCTGGTCGCGGGCGACCCGGGCATGGCGCTGCGCCTCGCGCGCACCAACGCGGCCAAGGGGCTGCCGGGGGAGATCGCGGGCGCGGCTTAGGGTTTTTTCGGCGCGCTCAGACGCGCGCCGATCGCGCTTAGAGCGCGATGACCGTCCTCAGCTGCTCGCCGCGGCGCATGGCGTCGAAGGCGTCGTTGATGCCCTCCAAGGGGAGGCGCTGGGTGATCAGGGAGTCGAGGTCGAGGCGGCCGGCGCGGTAGAGGGCGAGCATGTCGGGGAAGTCGCGGGGCGGATAGGCGGAGCCGTAGTAGCAGCCCTTGAGCGTCTTCTCGCTGACCGACAGCAGCAGCGAGGGGAAGGTCGTCTCACCCTCCTGCCGGGGCACGCCGACCAGGATGGTGCGGCCGCCGCGGCGGGTCATGTCCCACGCCTGGCGCTGCAGCGCCGGGATGCCCGCCACCTCGAAGGCGACGTCCACACCCAGCTTGCCGGTCATTGCGCGCACCTCAGCGGCCGCCTTCTCACCGCCCTCCAGAACGTCGGTGGCGCCGAATCTCTGCGCAGCTTCTCGACGGGTGGCGACCGGGTCGACGGCGATGATCCGCGACGCGCCGGCGAGGCGGCAGCCCTGGATGACGCTGAGCCCGACGCCGCCGCAGCCGATCACCGCCACCCGTTCCCCGGCGCGCACCTCGGCGGTGCGCAGCGCCGCGCCGACGCCGGTGGTGACCGCGCAGCCGACCACCGCCGCGACCGCGAAGGGGATGTCGCTGTCCACCTTGACCACGCTGCGCTCACGGACCACGGTGCGCTCGGCGAAGCTGGCGGCGTGGAGGCCGTGGTGCACGGGCTGGTCGCCGTCGAAGAGCCGGGTGGTGCCGTCGTCCATCACGCCCGGGGTGTAGGCGCCGCTGGCGCAGAGCTGCGGCTGGCCGTGCAGGCAGAAGAAGCAGTGCCCGCACATCGGCACCCAGTTGAGCACCACGTGGTCGCCGGGCGACACGCTGTGCACGCCCTCCCCCACCGCCTCCACCACGCCGGCGCCCTCGTGGCCCAGCACCACCGGCACCGGGGTGCCGATGCCGCCTTCCAGCATGGACAGGTCAGAGTGACAGACGCCCGCGGCGTGCAGCTTCACCTGCACCTCTCCGGCGCGCGGCGGGTCGAGGCGCAGGTCGGCGATCTCCAGCGGCGCGCCCACGGCGCGCATCACGGCGGCGCGCACGTCAGCGCGCATCCCGGGCGGGATGCTCAGCCACGGGACAGCCCGTATACGATCGCGAGCACAAGGATTGCGATGCACACGGCCGTTGTCAGCAGTAGGGCCGGAAGCCGCCAGCGCTCGGCAATGACGGGGAGTCCTCGCTCGACGGGTCCGCCCAGGGTTCCCTTCACGTCGCGGTGCAGCCGCATGATCGCCCGATTCTAGACGTCCGGCCTTGGTCCACCGCAGGCCGGTGGAGCGCCCTCCCGTCACCGGCGGACGGGAGGGGAAGGAGATCGGCCCGTTGGAGCTCCTGCTCGCAACCCTCGTCCTCGGCGTCGTCCAGGGGACGGTGAACGCGCTGCTCGGCGCGGGCATCGTCGCCGTGTACCGCGGCACGGGCGTGATCAACTTCGCCCACGGCGCCATGGCCATGGTCTCGACGTACGTCTTCGTCACCCTCGCCGACCACCACGCGCCGTCCTTCCTGGGCATCCCCTCGGCGCTGGTGATCGCCGTGCTGGTGGGCATCGCGCTGGGCGTCGCCGTCGACGTGCTGGTGATGCGCCCGCTGGCCCGGCAGTCGGCGCTGGTGCGCATCATCGCCACCCTCGGCGTCCTCTACGTCCTGCAATCCCTGGCCATCATCACCTGGGGCGGGGCAACCCGCGGCGTGCCCCAGCTCTTCCCCATCGGCGGCCACTCGATCGGCCCGGTGGACGTCAGCAACAACGAGATCGGGATCGTCCTGGTGGCGGTGCTCATGGCGGTGTTGCTGACCGTCTTCTATCACCGCACCCGCTTCGGCACCGCCATCCGCGCGGTGGCCAGCTCGCGCGACGCGGCGACGCTGGTCGGCATCCGGGTCAAGTGGGTGACCGCGGCGTCGTGGGCGCTGGGCGGGGCGACCGGGGCGGTGGCGGGCATCCTGGTTGCGCCCTCACTTGGCCTGAACTCGTACATCCTCACCCTGCTGGTCATCCAGGCGTTCGCGGCCGCGCTGACAGGCCGGCTGGAGAGCCTGACCCTGGCGCTGGCGGGCGGCGTCGGGCTCGGCCTGGCCACGGCGCTGGCGTCGACGTACCTGGAGCAGTGGCTGGCGGCGCACCCGCTGTCGTGGGTCAACGTCGGCAACGTCGGCAACGGCATCGCGTTCCTGTGGATCATCGCGCTGCTGCTCGCCTGGCGGCGTCCGGCGACGACGCTGGCGCGAGCCGAGGGGTCGTCGCTGTGAGCACGCAGCCGCGCGACGACGTCGACCGCGGGGTGCGCGCGGCGTTGATCGGCCTCTTCGTGCTCGCGGCCCTGATCGTACCGGCGATGCTCAGCGCCTCGAACCTGTACCTGCTGTCGGCGGGCATCGCCTACGCGGTGGCGCTGCTCAGCCTGGTGGTGCTGGTCGGACTGGTCGGTCAGTTCTCGCTGGCGCAGGCGGCGTTCATGGGCGTCGGCGCGCTCACCGCCGCACACCTCGTTTCCGACGCGCACGTGCCGTTCCTGCTGGCGGTGCCGCTCGGCGGCCTGGCGGCGGTGCCGGTGGGCATGGTGGCGGCGATCCCCGCGCTGCGGGTCAGCGGCGTCTACCTCGCCGTGGCCACGCTCGCCTTCGGCGAGGCGCTGGACACGCTGTTCTTCCACACCGAGATCAACGGCGGCAGCGCGGGCGGCGGCGTGCCCCTCCCCCGCCCTGGGGCGCTGTCGGGGCCGACCCAGTACTACTGGTTCGAGCTGGTCGTGCTGCTCGGGCTGATGGCATTCGTGTGCATGTTCAGGACGCGGCGCGCCGGGCGCAACCTGGCCGCGGTGCGCGAGTCCGAGGCGGCGGCGCTGTCGGTGGGGATCAGCGTTGTTTGGGCCAAGGTTGGCGCTTTCGCGCTGTCGGCGTTCATCGCGGGCGTGGCCGGGGTGCTCTACGCGGGCTTGAGCGAGGTGGCCTCGGGAGCGTCGTTCAGCTCCTTCGACTCCATCGGGCTGATGGCGGTCGGCGTCATCGGTGGCCTGGGCAGCGCCACGGGCGCGGTGATCGGCGGCGTGCTCAAGACCATGGCGCCCGTGCTCATCGCCAGGCTGCCTGGCGTGTCGGCGGCGGGCGACCTGGTCGGCGTGGTCTTCGGCGTGGGGCTGATCGTGCAGATGGTCACCGCGCCACTGGGCATCGCCTCGCTGGTGCTGCGCGCCGAGCAGCGCATCGCGGCGCGCGTGCGCGTGCTGCTGGCGCAACGGCGCTCCGCCGCGACGGGCGGGACGGTGGAGGTGCCCGGCTGATGGCGCTGCTCGAAGTCCGTGGGGTCACCGTCCGCTTCCACGGGCTGCTGGCCCTCGACGGCGTGTCGCTGAGCGTCTCGCGCGGCGAGGTGGTGGGGCTGATCGGGCCCAACGGCGCGGGCAAGACCACGCTGTTCAACACCATCACCGGGCTGCAGCACGCCAGCGCGGGCTCGATCACCTTCGACGGTCGCGAGGTGGGCGGCCTGACCGCCGACCGCCGCTCGCGCGCCGGCGTCGGCCGCACCTTCCAGACCCCGCAGCTCATCTCGCGACTCAGCGCGTACGACAACATCCTGCTCGGCTGCCAGGCGCGCATGCGCAACGGGTTGTTCGCCGACGGGCTGCGCCTGCCGTCGAGCTGGCGCAACGAGGTGCTCGCCCGCCGCGAGGTGGACGGCGTGGTCGAGGAGCTGGGCCTCGGCGAGCACGTGCACGGCGCCGTGGGCGAGCTGCCCCTGGGCGTGCGCCGCCTGGTGGAGATCGGCCGCGCGCTGTGCACGCGGCCGAAGCTGCTGCTGCTCGATGAGGCGGCATCAGGCATCGGGCGTGAGGAGTCCGGGGAGCTCGCCGACCTCTTCAGCCGCATCCGCCGCCAGCACGACCTGAGCATGCTGGTGGTCGAGCACGACGTGGACTTCGTGCTCTCGCTCTGCGACTACGTGTACGTGCTCGACTTCGGGCGCATGATCGCGCGCGGCACGCCCGAGGTGGTGCGCAGCAACCCCGAGGTGATCGCCGCGTATCTAGGAGAGGAGGCAGGACGTGCCGCTGCTGCGAGCTGAGCGAGTTCGGGTCGAGTACGGCCAGATCGCAGCCGTCGCCGAGGTGACGCTGGAGGTCGACGCCGGTGAGATCGTCGCCCTGCTCGGCCCCAACGGCGCAGGCAAGACGACGCTGCTCAACACCCTCGGCGGGCTGCTGCGCCCATCGGCGGGACGGGTGTTCTTCGACGGCCGCGACATCACCCGCATCCGCGGCGACCTGGTGGCCCGGCGCGGCATCTCGCTGGTCCCCGAGGGGCGGGGCATCTTCCCGGCGCTGTCGGTCGAGGACAACCTGCGCATGGGCGGCTACTGGGCGGGCGAGGAGTACGCACAGCGCTTCGACCGGGTGGTCGAGTATTTCCCCGTCCTGGCAGAAAGACGGCGGCAGCAGGCGGCGTCGCTGAGCGGCGGCGAGCAGCAGCAGCTGGCCATCGGGCGGGCGCTGATGTCGCAGCCGCGGCTGCTCATGCTCGACGAGCTGTCGCTGGGCCTGGCGCCGCGCGTGGTCGCCGAGCTGTTCGCCATCCTGCGCCGCATCCACGCCGGCGGCACCGCGGTGCTGCTGGTCGAGCAGCAGGTGCCCCAGGCGCTGGCCCTGGCCCAGCGTGTCTACGTGCTGCAGCGCGGGCGGGTGGTGCTGAGCGGGACCAGCGCCGAGGTCGGTGCCGACGCCGCCGCCCTGAGCGCCGCCTATCTCGGTGACGGAGCGGCGCGCAAAGGCGAGCGACGTGACGCCGCCGCGCATGTCCGGCGCGACCAGGATCGTCTCGACATCGTGGAGCTGGAGACGCTGACGGTGCCGCTGTCGGTGCGCGACAAGCGCGCGTTGCAGGTGCTCGCCGACCGCACCGGCGAGCCCGCCGGCGCGCTGGTCGGCCGCCTGATCGCCGATCACGTCGCCGGCGAGCGCGACCGCACTGACGGCGCGCGCGAGGCGAGCGCATGACCCGCCGCAGCCGCCGCCTGCTCGCCGCCGCCGCCGCGGTCGCCGCCCTGGCCCCGCTGGCCGCGCTCGGCCTGCCCCAGCCGACCCAGGCGGCGTCCCTCGACGCCTTCGCCGTGCGCGGCACCGGCGCGGGGGTGCGCGTCACCGTGCAGACCGGCTACTCCTTCGTGGTCGAGCCCGACGCCATGCTGCCCCGCGCCGACGCCTCGATCCAGGCCGACACCGTGCACGCGGTGGCCAGCCCGCTCGACCCCGGCGACTCCGTGGACGCCCTGCCCGGACTGGGCGTTCCCACCGCCGAGCAGGACATCGAGTGGAGCGCCAGCAACGGGTGCTGCCCCGCGCCGTTCCCCACCTCGTTGCCACTGCCGCCTCCGCCGCCGCAGTTCGGGCAGGCGGTCGGCAGCGCCATCACCACCTACGTCGCGCCGTACAACCCGCTGCTCACCGCCCCCTACGAGCACGCGCAGGCGACGTACCCCAACGGCACCAGCAGCTCGGCGCAGCGCGCGGGCTTCCCGCCCGGCACCGGCGACGGCGTGCCGCCCGACTTCGACGACCTCAACGGCGTGATCAGCGCCCACAGCTCGACGGGCACCGTCCTCGCCGAGCAGGGTCACGGCAACGCGCGCGCCGGGGTGGGCAGCGCCATCTCGGTGCCCGCGCTGGGCCTGCGCGTGGGGCGGATCGACGCGCAGGTCGACGTGCGCGGCGGCGCCTCCGGCGCGGTCAGCCAGGTGACCACCACGTTGCACGACGTCGACCTGGGCACGCCGTCGCTGCCCGGCGTGAGCCTGCCGTCGCCGCCCACCGGCACGTCGGTACTGCACATCGGCCTTCTCGTGCTCACCGCCACCACCCAGCGCCCGGCGGGCGCCGACAGGGCGACGTCGCAGACCAGCCTGGAGGCGAGCGGAGTGACCGTCGCCGGAGTTGCCGCCAGGTTCGACCAGAACGGGCTCTCCCTGCAGGGCTCGCCCTCGCCGCTCAACGCGGTGGCCCAGCAGATCGTCGGCGCGCTCAACTCGCCGCAGTGCACGCCCACTCCACCGATCTCGTTGCCCGGCCTGGGCTCGACCACCTCGACGCCCTCGCTGCGCATCGGCCCGCCCACGCTGCAGGACCAGGTGGCCCACGGCGGCAACGAGGACACGGTCGGCATGACCGGGCCGACGCTCTGCATCGCCACCACCGCGCCCATCCCGGGCAGCGGCGGCTTGGCGGCGACGCCGACCATCTACACCGTCACCCTGGGCAACCTGAGCAGCAGCGCGTACGGCGTGTCCCTCCCGGCCGGATCCTCGAACCTGGCGTTCGCGCCAACCGTGTCCGATACCGGCGGGGCGTCGAGCGTCAACGCGGCGGGCATCGACACCGGCGCCGCCACCACGACCACCACCGCACCGACCGTGGCGCCACCCCCGTCCACCGCGCCGCCGCCCCCGGCCGGTCGCAGCCTGTTCGCCACGCTCACCGGCGGCATCCTCAGCCGCCGTGTGGTGGTGCTTGTCGCCCTGCTCGCCGAGGCGGCGCTGCTTGGCACGCTGTGGACGAGCTGGCTGGCGTCGCGCCGCCCCCGCCCGCAGCCCGACGAGTCGCCGACCACCCGCATGGACCTGCTTTGAGCCGATGACCCTGTCCCGCGACAAGCTGTTCACCCTGATGCTCGCCGTCACCGTGCTGCTCACCCTGGTCTTCGGCGGCCTGGTGCTCGCCGACCTGCAGAACGCCCACAAGACGGTGACCACCGCGCTGGGCGGACCGGCGCTCAGCAACGGCGGCGCCGTCGCCGCCACGGACAGCACGCCCACCGCCGCCCCCGGCGCGCAGGGTTCCGCCGTGGTGCACAGCAGCCTGCAGGCCGCGCCGAACAGCGCCGCCAACCCGGGCGTGCACGGGGCCGCCCCCGCCGCCGTGCCCAACGCGGGCGTGCACGGCGGCGTCATCCGGGTCGGCTCGGTGATCACCCAGACCGGCCCGGGCCGCTCCATCCCCATGGCCAACGCCATCACCGCCTGGGCCAAGTCGACCAACGCGCACGGCGGCATCAACGGCTACAGGATCGAGCTCGACCTGCGCGACGACGGCGGCAACGCCGACACCGGCGCCGCCGACTACCACGACTTCGCCGGCGGCGCCAACGCGGTGTTCGCCATGGTCGGCGAGTGCGCGCCGCCGACCGACGAGCAGATGGGCGGCTTCATCAACCAGAACCACCTGATCATGGTCGGCGAGTGCCAGGCGGCGCCGGACATGTACAGCAGCCCGTACATGTGGCTGGCCGGCCCCAACCCGTTCGAGAACGGCGAGCTCGGCGCCAAGCTGATGACCGCGCTGCAGCACTGGCCGCTCAACGGCGGCAAGGTGGCCCTGGTGTGCCTCAACGACCCGAGCACCCAGGGCGTGTGCAACGGCGCCGCCCACCTCTACGGCCAGGGGAAACTGTGGAACGGCGCCCCTCAGGAAGAGGCCATCACCGACAACAACTACCAGCAGCTGATCACCCAGTGGTGCAGCGCCAACGTCACCAGCGTGCACCTGGTGCTCGAACCCGGCAGCACCCAGCGCTACCTCTACGCGGCGCAGAACCAGAGCTGCAACGGCAGGCCGTGGAACCCGCCCACCTTCCAGAACCTGGTCATCGACGACGGCGTCGCCCACTACGGCAACGCCGCGGGCATGATGATCGGCACGCCGTGGACGCCGCTCGACCAGACCGGCACGCCGGGCATGCAGCGCCTGACCAGCACGCTGCAGACCTACTACCCCGACGAGAAGGTCGACCTCTACGCGCAGACCGCCTGGTCGTACTGCCTGCTCTTCGAGCACGCCGTGCAGATGATGGGCAGCAACGTCACCAAGCAGAACCTCATCGACACCCTCAACGCCATCCACAACTGGGACAACGGCCTCGGCGCGGTGGAGAACTACTCGCCCAGCCAGCACGACGGCGACGTCAAGAACTGGCTGATGCAGCTCAAGAACCCCGGCGACAACTGGCAGATGGTCAGCGCCGGCGGCCCGGTGCGCCTGCAGTAGCCCGCCGCGGCGGTCAGCCGACCAGCCGAGCCCACTCCCGGGGCTCGATGTTGCGGCCACTGACGACACAAACAGTGCCCTCGTCCTCACCCAGCCCGAGCTGGAAGGCGCCGGCCACCGAGAGCGCGCCGGTCGGCTCGGCGTAGATGCCGCTCATCGCCAGCAGCTTCATCGCGGCGATCACCTTGCGGTCGTCCACCGCGATGACCTCGTCGACGCGGCGCTGCACCACCGGGAAGGTCAGCGCGCCCGGCGTCTGCACCCGCGCCCCGTCGCAGATGGTGCGCGGCAGCGGCACCTCGACGCGCTGACCCGCCAGGCGCGAGAGCACGGTGTCGTTGCCGTCGAGCGGCTCGACGCCGATCACGCGGACACCGTCGCCAAGCCGTCCGCGTACCGCGGTCGACACGCCGGAGATCAGCCCGCCGCCGCCCACCGGCACGACCACGCAGCGCAGCGACGGCAGGTCCTCGACCACCTCCAGCCCCACCGTGCCCTGGCCCGCCATCACCAGCGGGTCGTCGTACGGCGGCACGTAGGTCAGGCCCTGCTCGTCGGCGACGGCCAGCGCGGTGCGGTTGCGCGCCGACGTCCCCGGAGGCGAGTCGACGATGCGCGCGTCCAGCGCCTCGATGGCGGCGCGCTTGAAGGGCGTGGCGTCCGGGGTCATCACCACCACGCAGCGGATGCCCGCGCGCGCCGCGGCCAGCGCCAGGGCACGGCCGTGGTTGCCCGAGGAGCCGGTGACCACGCCGCGGGGCGCCAGCGCGGCGATGGCGTTGCTGGCGCCGCGCAGCTTGAAGGAGCCGGTCTCCTGCAGACCTTCGCACTTGAGCCACAGCGGCGTACCCGCGAGGGGCAGCAGCGGGGTGCGCATGACCATGCCGGCGATGCGCGCCGCCGCGGCCTCGACGTCGTCGAGCTCGACCGCCAGCCGGTCCGCCGCCGTGCTCAGCCCTGGGTTTCCTGCGGGGTCGGGGTCGCGCCGGTGCGCGCCGCGAGCTTCTTGGCCTGCTTGGCCTTGGCAGCCGCGCTGGGCTTCTTCGCCTGCTTCTTGGGCGCCCCGCGGTGCTTCTCACCACCCATCGTCCTGCCTCCGCCGCGCCCCAGTCGGTGACCGGCGGCGGCGCGGGAGAGCCACCGGTCACCGCACATGGTGCCAGCCCGAGGGGCGCTCGTGGTCGGTCAGACGTGGGCGACGCTGCCGCCGCTGGCCCCTCGGCGCGAGAGGGAGTCGATGCTCACCGAGACCAGCAGGACGAAGCCGGTGACGATGAACTCCCACTTCACGTCGAGGCCGAGCAGGAACATGCCGTTGTAGATGCCGCCGATGACCAGGCCGCCGAGGACACCGTGGATCGCCTTGCCGCGGCCGCCGAACAGGCTGGTGCCGCCGATCACCGCGGCCGCCACCGCGTACAGCGTGTCCTGGCCGCCGTTGACGTTGTTGGACAGGCCGTCGAGGCGCGAGGCGTAGAGCAGCCCGCCGATTCCCGCGGTGAGCGAGCAGAGGGTGAACGCCCAGGTGCGGATCCTCGCCACCGGGATGCCGGCGCGCCGGGCCGCCTCGGGGTTGCCGCCGATGGCGTAGACGTAGCGGCCGAAGCGGGTGCGCTGCAGCAGGATCATCCAGGCACCGAGGACGACCAGGATGATGGGGATGAACCACGGCACCCCGGAGACGTTGCCGAAGGCCGCCCGGTTGACGCTGCAGATGCCCACCAGGGCGATGCCCACCGCCGCGATCAGGGCGATCTTGAGCAGGGTGAGGCTGGCCGGCGGCGCGACCAGCCCGCTGGCCCTGCGCCGCGAGTCGCGCAGCCAGAGGCCGAGGCCCACCCCGGCCACCAGCAGCCCCATCGCCACCCAGCTCACCGCGGCGTCGATGGTGCCATTCATCAGGTTGTGGAGCATGCGCAGGTTGTCGCCGGGACCGTTCAGGCTCGGGTAGCCGGAGAACGGCCCGATCAGCAGGATGAAGAGCAGCACTCCGTTGGCCACCAGCAGACCCGCCAGGGTGACGATGAACGAGGGGAGGCGAAACCGCGTGATCAGCGTGCCCTGGGCGGCGCCCCACAGCGCACAGGCCAGAAGGCCGACGGCGATGCCCAGATACCACGGCCAGTTGGCCGTCTGCGGCTCCACCAGCTGGATCGTGATGATCGCGCCGACGGGCGCCACGAAGCCGATCGAGAGATCGATCTCGCCAAGCAGGAGCACGAAGATCTCGGCCATGCCGAGAACCATGTAGAAGGCGCTCTGCTGGAGGAGGTTGACCAGGTTGTCCGCACTGAGGAAGACACGGCCTGGGCTGATCAGCTCGAAGACGACGCTGATCACGACCAGCCCGGCGATGACGGGGAGCACGCCGCTCTCGCCGCTGCGCAGGCGGACCAGCCAGGCCCTCAGGTAGTCGCCGAGCGACTGCGCCACCAGCTCCGGCGGGATGTCGAGGACCGCCTCGGCGCTGATGTCCTGGGGTGTCTCGCCCGCGATACCCGCGCCGGGCTCCACTCGGGGGGCGGTCGCGGGGTCGTTCCTGAGCTCGGTCATGGCTGGCTGCGCTCCGCCGGGGCGAGCCCGGCCTCCTGGCCGTTCCGGCCGGCGGTGCCCGTGGTCATGTACTCGACGACGCGCTGCCGGTCCAGGTCGGAGACGCTCGCCTGCACCACCATGTGACCAAGGTAGAGCACCGCGATGCGGTCGGCGATGGCGAAGACGTCGTTGAGGTTGTGGGAGATGACGATGACGGCCAGGCCGCTGTCGCGCAGGCGCCGTATCAGGGCGAGCACCATGCCCGTCTGGACCACGCCGAGGGCGGCGGTGGGCTCGTCGAGAATGACCAGCTTGGAGTGCCACATCACCGCCTTGGCGACGGCGACCGACTGGCGCTGCCCTCCGGACAGTGAGCCCACGGGCTGGCGGATCGAGCGCACCGTGGTGACCCGCAGGTCGCTGAGCGTCTGCGCGGCGGTGCGCTCCATGTCGTCCTCGTCGAGCAGGCCGCGGCGCAGCCGCTCCCGACCCAGGAACATGTTCTGGACGATGTCGAGGTTGTCGGCGAGGGCGAGGTCCTGGTAGACCGTCTCGATGCCCAGCCGCGACGCCTCGCGCGGGCTGTGGATGTGGACCGGGTGGCCCTCCCAGAGCATCTGGCCGCGGTCGGGCTGATGGATGCCGGAGATGGTGCGGACCAGCACCGACTTGCCGGCGCCGTTGTCCCCGCACAGCGCGGTGATCTGGCCGTGCGGGACGTCCAGGTCGATGTCGGTGAGCGCCTGGACGGGGCCGAAGTGCTTGCTCACGCCGCGAAGCTGGAGCAGCGGCTGGCCCGCCGTCGTCGTCGTGTCAGACATCTTCCCTCGCTCCGGGGGCTGCGATCGGAGATGACGCCGCCGCGCGCGGTGCGCGGCGGCGTCCGGAATCTATGGTGCTGTTGCCGCTACGGTGTGATGCCGGCGGCCGAGCAGGCGGCGGCGCCCGCCGCGCTGCACAGTGCGGTGGTGTCGACGAACTTGTCCTTGATCACGGTCGCGTTCATGTTGGACGACGTGACCCAGACCGGGGTCAGCAGCGACGCGGGCTGCGCGCTGCCCGAGACGCCCGTCGGGGGAGTGGTGGTGCCGTTGAGCAGCGCCGTGGGCGGGGTCGCCCCGGCGCGGAGGACGGTCGCCAGCGCAACGGCGTCCTGGGCTTCGAGGTAGACCGCCTTGTAGACGGAGCCGCACTGGTAGCCCTGGAGCACGTTGGTCATGCCCTGGAGGGTGGCGTCCTGGCCGGTGGTGGGGATCTTCTTGGCGGCCACGCCCTTGTTCTTCAGCACCGTGATCACGGCGTTGCCGAGACCGTCGTTGGCCTCGACGGTCGCGTTGATCTCGGGATGGGCGGTGAACTGCTGCTGGAAGATGGTGCCGCCGGTGGCGTTGGTCCAGCCCGGGGTGATCTGGTCGCCGACCAGCTTGTACCCCTTGGTGTTGGTGGTCCCGGCCGGCTCGGGCGTGGTCTGGTTGCCCCAGATCACCGAGTTGTAACCCTGGGCGAAGGAGACCGCGTTGGGATCGGTGTCCTCACCGCCGTCGAGCGTGAACACCTGCGGGTTGGCCACGTTCCACGCCGTCACGCAGTCGATGAACCCCTGGCCGATCAGCTTGCCGACCTGAACGTTGTCGAAGCTGACGTAGTACGTGTTGGTGCCGGTGAAGGTGGCGCGGTCGTAGCTGATCGTCTTGACGCCATGCGACTGCGCGTACGACTGGATCGACGCGCCCACCGTGCTGTCGAGGGGATCGAAGACCAGCACCGTGGCCCCGAGGGTGATGTCCGCCTGGGCATCGGCGAGCTCGGTGGCGTCGCTGCCCTGGGCGTTGTCGATCTTGAACTGGGACGAGGAGTAGCCGGCCTGCTGGAAGGCCTTGGTCAGGTAGGGAGCGTCGTAGTTGACGTAGCGGGTCGACGACGTGGTGTCGGGCAGGATCACCCCGACCAGCCCCTTGCCCGCGGCCTGCAGGCTCTTCAGCGAGGCCATCGCCGAGAAGCTGCTGTCGAACGACGACACCGACAGATTGGACGGCACGGACGCCCCGCCCGAGGACGAGGAGCTGCTGGTGGTGTTGTTGCTGTTGCCGCCACACGCGGCGAAGCTGAGGATGGCTGTGCCGCCGACGGCGACCAGCAACGCCGAGCGACCACGAGTACGTCTACTGTCCATGTTGCACTCCAACCCGTGGGGAAATCCACGACATGGCGAGGGTGCCATTCCGTGGGGAACTGCCGACAGGGCCATACGGCATGGGGTAAAAGGTCCAATAGCCCTGGCGTGACGGGGGCTGCGCCCAGCCGCCCGCGGAGGCGCCGCGGCTCATGCGAACACCCGGAGCAGGTCGCGCACCGGTTCGGGAACCGGGGCGTCGCCGGGCAGGCGAGCGCTGCAGGCGTCGACCAGCCGCTCGTCGTCGACGCCGACCACCAGGCCCGCGGCGCGGACCGTGTTCATGCCAGCCCCGTCGCTTACCACTTCGACATCTCGGCCGTATTCGCGCACCGTGAAACGGGCGAACCGCGCCTGCCACTCGCCGCGCAGCCGCCGCTCGCCGTCGGCGACGGGCACGCCCATGTCGTCGGCGTGGATGGCGAACTCCTGGGCGAGGTGGAGGGCCTGGCGCCCCGCCGGGTAGGGGCCGGCGCCGGCGGTCTGCAGGGTGCCGTCCCAGCCAAGCTCGCGCAGGTCGTGGCGGTTGCGGGCACAGGCGGCGCGCCACTCGTCGAGCAGCTCCTCGGGAGTGCGCTCGGCGCGGACGCGGACGCCCCAGTCGTTGAAGGAGGCCAGGTCGGTGGCGCCCGCCGCGGTGCCCGCGGCCAGGAAGTCCTGCAGGCTGCCGTCGATGGTGGCGCGGTTGTAGGCCTCGCCCGCGGCGAGGTGGGCGAGCAGCTCGCGGCGCCGCCAGCCGGCGCAGCGGGTGGGCCGCAGCCAGTCCTCGCCGTCGAGGGTGGCGAAGAAGCCCTCCAGCCGGCGGGCCTCGGCGTCGAGGAGGTCGAAGGGATCGAGGTCGCGAAGCTCGCTGTCGTCGATCATCGGCGGCCACTCTACCGCGGGGTCCACCAGGCTCGGCCGCGGCCGGCATGGTGGTGAGGGGCGGGATCGAACCGCCGACACCGGGTTTTTCAGACCCGTGCTCTACCAACTGAGCTACCTCACCGCGGCGCAGGCCCGGCGGCGACCCGGAAGAGTACCACCCCGCGGCCGCCCTCCCGAGGCGAAATGGGCCGGTTTGCGAACGGGGGTGCGCCCGTAGAATGCAGGGATGGGCCGTGTTCTCCACCTCCGCATCCACGGCCTCGACCCCGCGGACCGCGAGGCCACCCTCGCCCGGTTCGACGAGCTGGCCGCCACCCGCGACTGGCGCGGCGACCGGCCCTGGCTGGCCCACGCGGGCAGCACCGACCTGTTCGGCCAGCTCTACTTCGACGGCGCGCGCCGGGCCGCCGAGGGCGACGCCGCGGGTCCGCTGGACGCCGCGGGCTTCGTCCGGCTCAACCGCGACGAGACCGACGCCCTGGCCCTGCTCTTCATCCTCCGCGACCTCAGCGAGCACTCCGGCGCCGCGGTGCTGCTCCGCGACCCCGACAACCCCATCGCCAAGCTGCGCCACATCGACCTTTGCCGCGGCCTGCTCCCCGACGGCGCGCAGCTCGAAGCGGTGCTGGTCGCCCGGCCCATCTTCAAGCGGCTGCCCGGCGCGGTGATCGAGATGTACCCCCCGCGGGCCCTGGGCTCGGCCTTCGGCACCGTCGAGGCCACCGACGAGCGGCGGCGCAACTGGAGCTTCCTGGTCCACGGCATGCGGGCCTCGGCGCCCACCTTCCTGGAGGCCGAGGCCGAGGCGATGCGCATCTACCGCGGCCTGCGCTTCCTCAGCTAGTGCGGGCGGTCGTCCAGCGGGTCACCCGCGCGGAGGTGCGAGTCGAGGCTGAGTTGGTGGGCAGCATCGGCCCCGGGCTGTGCGTGCTGGTCGGAGCGGGGCACGGTGACGATGAGCACAGCGCCCGGCGTCTCGCCGAACGGATCGCCACCCTGCGCATCCACGCCGACGGCGAGGGCAGGATGAACCTTGACCTGGCGGCCGCCGGCGGCGAGGTGCTGGTGGTCAGCCAGTTCACGCTCTACGCCGACGCCTCGCGCGGGCACCGGCCGTCGTTCCTCGCGGCAGGGCCGCCGGAGCTCGGGCTGCGCCTCTACGAGGCGTTCTGCGCGGCGCTGCGCGAGCGGGGGCTGCGCGTCGAGACGGGCCGGTTCGGCGCCCACATGCAGGTCGAGCTGGAGAACGACGGCCCGGTGACCGTCGTGCTCAGCAGCGGCGAGCCGCCCTGGCCCGCGGACGCCGGGTGACCGCCTGGTCCACAGGCGAGTAGCGGCCAGACTCGACCACAACACATCGCCGCCGAGTTATGGCCGCGATGGTCCCTATCCGGAGCGGCGCGCGCGCAGCCCGGCGAGCTGCTCGTCCTCGCCGCCCGAGCCGGAGTAGCGGAGCAGCTCCGGGGGGCGGCCGCCGGTGCCGGCGGGCGAGCGGAAGCGAGAATTGCGCTGGCGCAGCGCGGCGACCTCGCGCTCGGGGACCGACTTGAGGATGCCCGCGTCGCGCAGCTCCTGGACCCGGCGCCGGAAGGTGCGCTCGCTGCTCCGGGGGCCGCCGTGGAGGGCGACGTGGAGGCGGAGCAGGTCGTCGCCGGTGAAGACCTCGCCGAGCAGGGCGGCGGCCCCGGCCACGGTGCGGGTGTCGCTGCGCAGCCGCTCGGTGGCGGCCTTGAGGGCGTTGGCGGCGCCGCCTTCGAGGCGCAGGCCACGGCCGACCGAGGCCCACTTGGCCCCGCCTGCGCCCTCGTCGTAGGCGGCGACGGCGCTGTACCACAGGGTCACGGTGCGGTTGCCGCGGCCGGGCTCGTCGTCCACGCCGACCAGCTGGAGCGAGGCGCCCGCGCGGCGGCGGCCTCCCCCACCCACCGAGCCCCCGGCCGCCTCGACGGCCCGCTGGGCGGCGTCGGCGAAGCGCTCGGTGCGTTCGACGTCCGCGCTGGGCAGACCGCGACCGCTGGTGAGCACGTGCAGGGCCCGGCCGGGCGCCGTGCCCGGGTCGGGGTCGAAGCTGAACACGACCGCCTGGACCGCCAGTGCGGCCGGTGCTGCCTTTGCCATCGCAAAGCCTCCGTCTCTGCCCGGTGCCGGTTCCGTGCCGACGGCCGGGCGACCCTCTCCG
Organism: Candidatus Angelobacter sp.; assembly: GCA_035569495.1. Taxonomy (GTDB): domain Bacteria; phylum Chloroflexota; class Dormibacteria; order Aeolococcales; family Aeolococcaceae; genus DASRDZ01. The sequence continues at coordinate 148,359 of DATMMX010000051.1, forward strand.
CAACAGGCCGCTCCCCACCCGGGCATGTTCGCGTTGATGCGGACCGAAACTGTTTGCGTAGATGATGACACAAACTCGGCGGCGAGATGTCGCCGGGGATCGCCCCGGGTCGGGAGGCGGCTCCGCCGGGCCGGCCCGAGCGGGGGCAATGTCAACCAGGCGCGGCCCGTCCTGTCTCTAGTGGGACGGATGGGAACCGAGAGTGGAATCGCCGCCGAGGACGCCGTCCAGGACGCCCTGGTGCTCGCCTGGCGGCACTGGCACGCCCTGCGCGAGCCCGAGCGCGCCGAGGCCTGGCTGACCCGCTGTCCGAGCCCACCGGCCTGCGCGCCTACCTGGAGCGCCGCGCCGCCCGGGGCGCGGCCCTGACCTCGGCCCAGCGCGTGCTGGCCCGGGCCGTCCCCGTGCCGCCGCGGCGTCGCGCCCTGGCACCGCTGCTGGCCGCGGCCGCCACCCTGGTGGTGGTCGGCGGCACACTCAGCGCGGGAGTGGCCCTGCATCGCCGGGGTGGCACGGCTCCCGGGCAGGCACACCCGCGCCTGGTGGTTCCCACCACGCCGCCCCCGGAGGGCGTGCCGCTGATCTGGTACGGCGACCCCGACGACCCCGCTCGGCTGGTCGCCGTTGACTGGACCGGGCGCCCGGTCGGATCGCTGCCGATCCCGCCGGACGGGCCGCCCTTCTTCATGCCCGCCACGGTGCAGCCCGCGCCCGACGGGCAGCGCCTGCTGCTCGACGTCTTCTCCGACCGGGTCCGCCGCCTGGTAACCGCCCAGGGCGTCACCCTGGCGACCATCCCCATCATGGACACGCCGCCCAACTCCTTCGACGCGTTCCCGGCGAGCTTCACCAGTGACGGCTCGGCGCTGTGCGAGGTGAAGAGCCCGCTCACGGGTGCGGGGGAGGCGTCGCTGTACCTGGTCGATGCCGCGCACGGTGAGCGCCAGGTCACCGACCTGGGACCCGGCGGCGGGCCCAACGGGGTGACCTGGGGTGTTGCCGATTGCAGCGTCTCGCGGAACCGCGCGGTGCTGACCATGGCCTACCAGCCGAAGCCGATCGTGCAGACCCTGCCGCCAACCGCGAGCAGCGCGCCAGGCTGGGCGAGCATCGGTGGCGGCGTCCACGTCAGCCGGGCGGCGCCGGCCGTCAAGCTGCTCCGCACCGTGCGCCTCAGCGACGGCGCCACCCTCGGGCAGCGCGCCGAGACCGGCCTGGGATGGGGGGTGACGGCCTCGCCGGACGGGACCCTCTACGCCGTCAACGGCCGCTCGGGCGCGGTGATCCGGTCGATGGACAGCGGCGCCCAGGTGGGCACGGTCTCCGGCGCCACCGTGCTCGCCTTCTCCGCCGACGACCGCCTGGTGATGACCAGCGCCCTGGGCGGTGGTGGCAGCGCCGACCGCCTGGACGTGCTCGACTGGCGAGCCGGCACGCACGTGTGGAGCGCCTCGGTCCCGCTCGCCGAAGTGCAGGCGCGACCCGACGGCGAGGACTTCCTGGTGATCAGCCGCGTCGTCTCCCAGGGCTACGACCTCACCGTCGTGCATGCGGACGGCACGGCTACGCGCATCGCATCGAACGTGGCGTTCAACGCAGGAGTGCGCTGTACGAATCCCTGCACGACGAAGTGACTCCGGCGGAATACCTCGGGTAGAGTCGCCTCGCGCTTGCAGGCGGGCCGCGCTGCCGCCTGGGGCGCCGACGTCGCCGCCGGCCGTTCTGCGGAAACGAGCCATGCCCCCCATTCCCCGACGCGCCGTCCTGCTGCTCGCCGCTGCGTTTGCGTCTGCGATTGCGTTCGCGCCGTTCGCGTCCCTGCGTGCTTCCGCTGCGCCGCCGCCCTCGTCGACGGTGAGCTGGCCGCCAGGCCAGGCCCTCCCCCACTTCTCCGCGCCGCAGCACCTCGACGTGGTCGACATGGCCTCGCCGTCGTGCGGCTGCAACAGCGACGACGCGCTGATGCTGTCGACGCTCGAAGGCGTGGTCAACCGCGCGCTGCCGCGGGTGTACGTTCTGCAGTTCGGCGACGAGACGCCGGCGAGCAGCGATTGGTGGCTGAACGGGCTGGGCGTGCCCTACGACATGATGACCGAGTCCGCGGTGGTCACCAAGTACCGCGCCGAGCTGGCCGGGGTGATCGAGTACGACCCCAACGTGCCCGACACCGTCAACGTGGCGTCGGCGATGGCGGGCGTGCAGGGCGCGGTGGTCGCCGGGCCGCAGCTCGCCGCGACGCTCAACTCGCAGGACGGCCTGCCCATCCTGGCCAACCTCGCCGACCAGCACTTCGCCAGCGGGCACGACGCCTATGCGTGGGCGCTCAACAATGTGTGGCCGCAGACCACCCACCGGATGCTGACAGCAGTGGCAGGAACTCCGTCGAGCCTGCTCCGCGACTACGCCGTGGCCAACCAGGCGATGACGGTGTGGCTCGACCCCACCAACGCCGCCGACGCCTCGCTGCTCGACCAGTATCTCAACGGGATGCCGGCGAACTCACCCTACCTGGGCTGGCTCCCCAACGGCGGCAGCGGCGGCGAGGCGGCCGGCGTCGCCCAGCTCTCGCGCCACGCCGTGTACACCGTCGCCGCCGACCTCTTCGCCAACATGACCGTGTTCTCCGGCGTCGCCGCGCCCACGTCGCCGCCACCGGGCGCGCCGGTGCCGCCGCTGCAGGGCCGCATCTACGTCACCTTCACCGTCACCGACGGCGACAACATGCAGTACGCGCAGCACTTCATGCGCTCGATGTGGGACGACCCCAACCGCGGCGGCGTGCCGCTCAACTGGAGCACCCAGCCGCTGCTCGTCGACGCCGCGCCGTCGATCCTCCATTACTACCAGGCGACCGCGTCACCCAACGACTGGCTGACCAGCGGCCCGTCCGGCGCGGGCTACATGTTCACCGACGACTGGCCGGGCGGCGCGTTGGGGCCATACACGTCACAAACCGGCGCGTACCTGCGTGCCTCCGGGCTCGGTGACACCTACGTCTACACCAGCAACGGCAGCGCGGGCGTGTACCGCGACGGCGTCGCCGAGGCGTTCGCCCAGGGCGCGCAGCCGCAGGGCGTACTGCTCGCCGAGAACGCCGTGGCCTGGCGCGACGTCATCGACGGCGTGCCGGTGGTCAACGGTCCCGAGGTGTGCGGCAACAACATCAGCAACACCGTCAGCAGGTTGTCGGCCGGGTGGAACGGGGCGACGCCGCTGTTCCTGTCGATCGGCGTGATCCCCTGGTGCGCGGGGCTGTCCGACGTCATCAACGCCGTCCATGGACTCGACGGCCGCTACTCGGTGGTGCGCGCCGACCAGCTGCTCGGACTGGTGCACGAGTCGGTGAGCGGCGGCTACTGGATGGCGGCGTCGGACGGCGGCATCTTCAGCGAGGGCGGCGCGCCGTTCTTCGGCAGCACCGGCGGCATGCGCATCAACGCGCCGGTGGTGGGCATGGCGGCGACGCCGCACGACGGCGGCTACTGGCTGGTGGCGTCCGACGGCGGCGTGTACTCGTTCGGCAACGCACGCTTTCACGGCAGCATGGGAGGACGGCGGCTGGCCGCGCCGGTGGTGGGCATGGCCTCGACACCGGGCGGCAACGGCTACTGGCTGGTGGCCTCCGACGGCGGCATCTTCTCCTTCGGCGACGCGCGCTTCCACGGCAGCACCGGTGGGCAGCGTCTCAACGCGCCCATCGTGGGCATGGCAGCGACGCCCGACGGCGGCGGCTACTGGCTGGTGGCCAGCGACGGCGGGATCTTCCCCTTCGGTGACGCCGTGGGCTACGGCTCGACCGGAGCATTGACGCTCAACAAGCCGATCATCGGCATGGCATCCACGCGCGACGGTGGCGGCTACTGGCTGGTCGCCGCCGACGGCGGCGTGTTCCCGTTCGGCGACGCCCCCGCCGTCGGCAGCCTGGGCGGGACGCCGTTGAACCAGCCGATCGTCGGCGTCACGCCCTCGCACCGGCCCGGGTGAGCCGGCGGGCGGGCACC
>DATMMX010000052.1:0-6777 GCA_035569495.1 Candidatus Angelobacter sp.
CCAGCACGCTGCTCACCGTGCCCAGCTTCGCCCTCTTCGGGCTGCTCACCATCTGGTTCGGCCTGGGCAATCCGCCGGTGATCGCGGGCTTGATCCTCTACGCGCTGCTGCCCATCGTCCGCAACACGCGCATCGGGCTGCTCGCCGTCGACCCGGCCGTCGTCGAGGCGGCCAGCGGCATGGGCATGAGCCGCCGCCAGGTGCTCTTCAATGTCCAGCTGCCCCTGGCGGTGCCGGTGATCATCGCCGGACTGCGCCAGGCGACGGTGCTGATCGTCGCCATCGCCACAGTTGGTGCCGCCTTTGGCGCCAACGACCTGGGCGTGCCCATCCTCAGCGCGGTGGGTCGCACCAGCGGGACCATCGAGCGACTCATGAGCGGCCTGCTCCCGGTGGCCGCGATCGGCATCCTCGCCGACCTGCTGCTCGCCGGCGTGCAGCGCGCGCTGTCGCGCGGCCGCGTCGTGGTGGCGGCGACGTGATCGTCTTCGACCACGTCGTCAAGCGCTACGGCGACTCGTCGAGGCCGGCGGTCAGCGACCTCTCGCTGCGGATCGAGGACGGCGAGATCGTCGTCCTGGTAGGTCCGTCGGGCTGCGGCAAGACGACCACGCTGAAGATGATCAACCGGCTGGTGGAGCCGACGTCGGGGACCATCAGCATCGACGGTCGCGACACGCGCAGCTACGACGTCAACGTGCTGCGCCGCTCCATCGGCTACGTCATCCAGCAGATCGGCCTGTTCCCGCATCTCACCGTCGCCGAGAACGTGGCCACCGTGCCCCGGCTGGCGGGGTGGGACCGGCAGCGCACCCGGGCGCGCGTCACCGAGCTGCTCGACCTCGTCGACCTGCCCGCCGTGGACTACTGGAATCGCCTGCCCGCCGAGCTCAGCGGCGGCGAGCGCCAGCGCGTCGGCGTCGCCCGCGCCCTCGCCGTCGACCCCCCGGTGCTGCTCATGGACGAGCCCTTCGGGGCCATCGATCCCATCGCCCGCGACCGTCTCCAGGACGAGCTGTTGCGGCTGCAGAAGGTGGTGCGCAAGACCATCGTCTTCGTGACCCACGACATCGAGGAGGCGATCAAGCTCGGCGACCGGGTGGCGCTGCTCCAGCAGGGCGGCGTGCTCGCCCAGTACGCGACGCCCGAGGAGCTGCTCGCCCATCCCGCCTCCGAGTTCGTCACCGACTTCCTCGGCGAGGGGCGCCTGGTGCGCCGCCTCGGGCTGATCCGGCTGACCGACCTGCCCCTCGGTGCGCTCAACGGTGTGGCCGCGCCGCAGCAGCGCATCCCCGTCGACGCGTCGTTGCGCGACGCCCTCGACGCCGTGCTGCGCTCGCCCGACGGTCGCGTCGGCGTGGAGCGCGGCGGTGAGCTGGTCGGGGTCGTCGACGTCGAGTCGATCCGCCGGGCCGCGGCGCAGTGATCCGCATGCCCAGCGGGCGCGCCCGCGTGTGGTACCTGCCCATCGCGGTGGCGGTGGGCATCGGGCTGTCGGTGCTGGTGCTGCAGACGCTCAACCCCGGGCCCACCGACGGCGAGATCCTCAACTCGCAGTTCCTGACCGACCGGCTGGTCCGTCACATCGAGCTGGTGGTCATCGCCTTCGCCGTGGTCGCCGCCATCGGCCTGCCCGTGGGCGTGCTCATGGCCAAGTCGGGACGGTTCGTGCAGATCCCCGTGTTCCTGGTCGCCAACCTCGGCCAGGCGGTGCCCAGCATCGGCATCCTGGTGCTGTTCTACGCCTTCTTCGGCCTGGGCCTCTTCCCCACGCTGCTGGCGCTGATCGTCTACGCGCTGCTCCCCGTGCTGCGCAACACGCTGGTCGGCGTGCAGTCCGTCGACCCCGCCGCGGTGGAGGCGGCGCGGGGCATGGGCATGACCGCGTGGCAGTCGCTGTACCGCGTCGAGCTGCCGCTGGCCTCACCGGTGATCTTCGCCGGGCTGCGCACCGCGCTGGTGCTCATCGTCGGCACCGCCACCCTGGGCAACTTCGTCGGCGGCGGTGGGCTCGGCGACGTCATCGCCGCGGGCATCAACCAGAGCGACAGGATCGTCCTGGTCGGCGCGGTGATGGTCGCCGCCCTGGCCCTCCTGGCAGACTGGGCGCTCTCCCTGGTGGAGCGCGTGGTCGTGCCCCACCGCATCGCAGGTTAGCCAAGACCCCCATTCCAACCGGACCCGAGACATTCACAGGAGACTCGCAGTGAAGCGAATCAGCATGGCGATCCTTCTCACCGTGTGGGCGGCGGCGCTCGCCGCGTGTGGCGGGGGCAACAGCCCCAACACCACCACCAGCAACAGCCCCGGCAGCGCGTCGTCCTGCCCGGCCGGCTCCGGCAGCAGCGGCAACGGCGCCGCCGTGTCGATCGGCAGCAAGGGCTTCGCCGAGGAGCAGATCCTCGCCACCATGGCTCAGCTGGTGCTGCAGAAGCACGGCTTCAACGTGACCTACACCCTGCAGGCCAAGGACACCGCCATCGGCAACGCGGTGCTCAACGGCCAGATCGACATGCTCTGGCAGTACACCGGCACCGAGCTGACCGACTCGGGCTACCTCAACCAGAAGACGGTGCCCACCGACCTCGACCAGGCCTTCGCGCTGGTCAAGCAGCTCGACGAGCCGCGCGGCCTCTGCTGGACGGCGCAGGCGCCGATGGACGACACCAACGGCCTGGCCATCAAGGCCGCGGACAAGGCGACCCTGGGCAGCACCCTCTCCCAGTTCGCCACCTACCTGGGCAGCCACCCGGGCACCAAGATCTGCATCCTCTCCGAGTTCCGCACCCGTCCTGACGGACTGCCCGGTCTGAAGTCGAGCTACGGCGACGCCTACGGCACCGCCAACTACATCGACATCGGCAACACCGCCGAGAAGAACATCACCAACGGCGACTGCCAGGCGGGCGAGGTGTTCACCACCGACTCGCCGATCGCCGCCGACAACCTCTACGTGCTGCAGGACGACAAGAAGCTCTTCCCGCCCGACAACGTGGGCCTGATCGTGCGCAAGAGCGTGCTGCAGAAGTACCCGGCCATCGCCGCGCTGCTGGCGCCGGTGGCGGCCAGGATCACCAGCGACGTGATCACCTCGCTGAACAAGCAGGTCGAGATCGACAACATGAAGGTCACCGACGTGGCCACCACCTGGCTCACCCAGAACGGGTTCCTCTAGGCCCACGCAGCGACCTTTGACCGGCGGCCCCGCCCCCCGCACACGCGCGGGGGCGGCGGGGCCGCCACCCCATCGCCACCGGGTAGCCTGAACGCAGCAATGGCCATCGCCGACTCGCCTCGCGACATCCTCGCCCGCTCGCGCACCATCGCCGTGGTCGGCGCCTCGCGCGATCCCGGCAAGCCGGGCCACGGCGTTCCCGAGCAGCTCCGCCGCTTCGGCTTCCGGATCATCCCGGTCAACCCCAACGCCTCGGGCACGCTGTTCGGCGAGCCGGTGCGCGCCTCGCTGCTCGACGTCGGCGAGCCCGTCGACCTGGTCGACGTCTTCCGCCCCGCCGCCGACGCGCCGGAGATCGCCCGCCAGGCGGTCGCCATCGGCGCAGGCGCGCTCTGGTTGCAGGACGGCATCATCTCCGCCGAGGCGCGGCGGATCGCCGCGGCGGCGGGCATGGACTACGTCGAGGACCGCTGCACCGGCGTCGAGCGAGCGCTCGGACAGCTCGCCTGGAGCGGTTGAGCCAAGCCGTTACCGGGATTCGACCGATCCCTCGCGGGCCGTGCCGCACGGCCGGGATAGGGTGACCGGGCAATCATGGGAGTCATCGCCTCCAGCGTCGTTCAGGCGATGCCACGGCCGGCCGGATTGCAGGGGCTTCGGTTCGACGTGCGCATCGGCGCCCGTCAGGCAGCGCTCGCGCTGCTGCTCGCCGCCACCCTCGGCTCGGCCCTCGCGGCCGCCTCGGCGGCGGAGGAGCAGACCATGCTGGGCGTGGCCGCGGCGCATCGCTCCTCGCTCGCCCTGGTGGTGGCCTGCGCGCCCGGCGGCACCCTCGGCAACTGCCGTTCCTCGACCGCCTTCTCGGTCGCACCGGGGGTCTTCGTCACCGCGTCGCATGCCCTGCTCGGCACCGAGCAGGTGACCCTCTCCACGCTCAGCCACGGCTCGGCGGTCGGTCGCGTCGAGCAGATCGACGTCGAGGGCGACCTCGCCGTGCTGCGCTCCTCGCTGGTGCTGCCCGCGCTGCACACCGCGCCCCGCGCCGTTGCGGGCGAGGACGCGGTGGTGGTGTGCTCGCGGCGGGCCATCGCCGACGACGGCGCGGCCGGGCGCCCCGCCAACTACGTCGGTCGCGTCGGTGGGGCGCCCATCCGCGTCGACCAGGGCAGCCAGCAGCTCCTCCTCGAACGCGTCGCCGGGGCGGCCTCGGTGCTCGGCTGCTCGGGCAGCCCGGTGCTCGACCGCAGCGGGGCGGTGACCGGGGTGCTGGTCGGCGGCGACGGCGCCAGCGCCGGCATGGTCGACTCCGCCGAGCTCGACAGGGTGCTCGGCGACGGCCGCTGAGCCGCACGAACTCCTGGTAGGCTTGCGCGGGTTCTGGTGGGACACGAGCAAGACGTGAACGGCGACGCGGCGATTCGGACCCAGCTCCGGCGGCTCCAGACTCTGTTCATGGATTCGCCGGTGGGGATGGCCTTCGCCGCCCTCGACGGCACCGTCCTGGACGTGAACTGGGCGCTGTGCGAGATGCTCGGGCGCAGTCGCGACGAGGTGATCGGCTCCGCTGCGGACGCCATCGTCCATCCTTCCGAGCGCAGCCAGGCGACGGCCAACCAGCAGGCGCTGAAGACGGGAAGCGCGGACCACCTGCGCATGGAACGGCGCTTCCTGCGGCCCGACGGCACGGTGCGCTGGGGCGACGTCTCGGTGCTGCTGGTGCGCAACGACGACGGCGAGCCCGACTACACCCAGGTCGCCGTCGTCGACGTCACCGACCGCAAGCTCGCCGACGAGGCGCACGACCGGCTCGCCGCCATCGTGCAGTCGTCGTCCGACGCCATCATCGGCGCCGACATCGACGGCGTGATCACCAGCTGGAACCCCAGCGCGGAGCGCATGTACGGCTACACCGCCGAGGAGATGGTCGGCGGCGACGGCCGCAAGCTGCTGCCCCCATGGGACACCGAGTTCGGTGGCGGAATGCTGCCTCGCGTCATGGCCGGCGAGCGCATCGAGCAGCACCACCTGCAGCGGGTGCGCAAGGACGGGACGCTGATCAGCGTGTCGATCATCAGCTCGCCGGTTCGTGACAGCAACGGCACGATCTACGGGGTCGCCACCGCGGTCCGCGACCTCAGCGACGAGGAGCGCGCCCAGCGGCACGCGGCGATGATCGCGCTGTCCAGCGACGCCATCATCGCCACCGCGCTCGACGGCAGGGTGATGAGCTGGAACCGCGGCGCGGAGGCGCTGTACGGCTGGAGCGCCGCGGAGATGGTCGACCGCGACTTCTACGCGATCCTGCCCCCCGACCGCCGCGCCGAGGCGATGGAGCTGCGCGCCGCCGCAGCCAGGGGCGAGGCCCTCCACGAGCACCGCTCGGCGCGCCTCACCAAGGACGCTCGCGTCGTGCACGTCTCGGTCTCCGCATCGCCGATCACCGACGCCGACGGCGTGGTGATCGGGGTCTCCACCATCGCCCGCGACATCACCGCCACGGTCGAGGCCGAGGAGGCGCGCCGCGCCGCCGAGGCGCGCATGCAGGCGGTGCTGGAGAATGCGCCGATCCGCCTGGGCGCCTTCGACGCCGCCGGGGTGCTCGTCTACCACCAGGCGGGCCGGTCGATGCGCGGCTCGGGGCTGGAGGCTCGCCAGGTCGGCGAGTGGATGGGGGACATGATCCCCGATCAGCCGGAGACCCTCGACCTCATGCGCCGGGCCCTCGCCGGTGAGGAGGTGGCCACCGAGATGGAGATCGGCGACCGTGTCCTGGCCGTCCGCTACACGCCGCTTCGCGACGAGCTGGGCAAGCCTGACGGGATGATCGGCGTGGCCGTCGACATCACCGACCGGGTGCGGGCGGAGCGCGAGCGCGAGGCCATCGAGCGACGGCTGCGCCGCTCGGAGCGGCTGGAGAGCCTGGGCCAGCTCGCCGGCGGCGTCGCCCACGACTTCAACAACCTGCTCGCCGTGATCCTCAACTACGCCACGTTCGCGGTCGACGAGTTGGACGGCCACCCGGCGAAGGCTGACATCGAGGAGGTCGTGGGCGCAGCCCGACGGGCGGCGGCGTTGACCCACCAGCTTCTCGTGTTCAGCCGCCAGGACATCGTCGAGCCTCAGACCATCGATCTGAACCTCGTGGTGACGGCGATGAACCAACTCCTCCAGCGCACACTGGGCGAGGACCTGGATCTGCGGACCGACCTCGCGGCCGACCTGGCGATGGTGACAGCGGACGAGGGTGAGCTCGAGCAGGTCCTCATGAACCTGGCCGTCAACGCCCGCGACGCCATGGACGAGACCGGCGGCACCCTGACCATCACCACGGACAACACGACGCTCGACCACGACGAAGCCAGACGGCACCCCAACCTCGACCCCGGCAGCTACGTCCGGCTGCGTGTCCGCGACACGGGCGCCGGCATGGCCGCCGAGGTGTTGGGCAACGCCTTCGAACCCTTCTACACCACCAAGGATCCCGGCGAGGGCACCGGCCTCGGCTTGGCCACCGTCTACGGCATCGTGACCCGGTGGGGCGGCGAGGTGACCGCCACCTCAGAAGTCGGGGCCGGCGCCGAGTTCACGGTCCTGCTGCCCGC
>DATMMX010000053.1:0-7559 GCA_035569495.1 Candidatus Angelobacter sp.
AACAACGACGCCGACATGGGCTCGGCCGGCGCCCTGCTGCTCCCCGACGGCAGCCTCTTCGTCCTCGGCAAGCAGTCGACCGCGTACACGGTCGCGCAGTCGTCGATGGCACAGCGCAACTCGCTGTCGGGGCTCTGCGGCTCGATCGGCGGCGACGCCTACAGCAACGGGCGGATCTACGCGGCCTGCATGGGCGGCGGCGTGCTCGCCCTCGACTACCGGAGCAGCGACGGCGCGCTCAGCGTCGCCTGGCGCGGACCCGGCGACTCCAACGGGTCGCCCATCGTCGCCGGCGGCTACGTGTGGGTGACCGCGTGGAACAACGCCAAGCTGTACGCGCTCAACCCGGCGAACGGCTCGGTGGCCATGCAGTTCGCGACGCCCGGCATGGAGCACTTCACCTCGCCCAGCGCTGGCGGCGGTCGCGTCTTCCTCGGCGCGGGCACGCAGCTTCTGGCCTTCAGTGGCCAGAACCCGTTCGTCCCGGTGCCGCCCACCCAGGGCTACTGGACCGCGGCCGGCGACGGCGGCGTCTTCAGCTACGGCACCGCCGGCTTCCACGGCTCGATGGGCGGCACCCGGCTCAACGCGCCGGTGGTGGGCATGGCGGCGACGCCCGGCGGCGGGGGCTACTGGCTGGTCGCCGCAGACGGCGGCGTCTTCTCCTTCGGCAACGCCGCCTTCCACGGCTCGACGGGAGGCATGCGGCTCAACGCGCCGGTGGTGAGTATGGCCGCCACGCCCGACGGCGGCGGCTACTGGCTGGTGGCCAGCGACGGCGGCATCTTCAGCTTCGGCGACGCGGCGTTCTACGGCAGCACGGGGGCCATGCGGCTCAACGCGCCGGTGGTGGGCATGGCGGCCACCGTCGACGGCACCGGCTACTGGCTGGTCGCGACCGACGGCGGCATCTTCTGCTTCGGCGACGCTTCGTTCCACGGCAGTACGGGGGGCATGCGGCTCAACGCGCCGGTGGTGGGCATGGCGCCGGCGCCGAGCGGCCGCGGCTACTGGCTGGTGGCCAGCGACGGCGGCATCTTCACCTTCGGCGACGCGCGCTTCAACGGCAGCATGGGCGGGCGGCGGCTCAACCAGCCGGTGGTTGGCATGGCGGGCATCGGCTAGCCGAGCCCGCTCGGCGCCGGGAGCAGGACGGTGATCGCCGGGTGGCGCAGTGGTCCCGCCTGGCTCGGCGTGTCGAAGTTGCTGCCGAAGACGACGACAACGGTCGAACCGGGCTGGGGCGGCGGCGTTGCCACCAAGCCGTCGCTGCAAACGAAGATGCTGTCCCCGAAGGGCGTGCTGCCGCCGGCGACGTAGCCGGTGATGGTCTGGTCGACGGTCAGGCTCCGGGTTCCCTGGAGCAGGCGCCGGATCCTCAGCACGTACGGCGTGAAGACGCCAGGGTCGACGGCGGTTCCCGCGTCGATCTCCGCCTGCGTCCAGCGATGCCCGTCAGGGCTGTTCCAGATACCCGGGCCGGCGCTGACCACGGTGGCAACGGCGGCGGCCCGGTGAAAGGCGTCGTCGGGGCGGACGGCCTGCAGCTCCCCGGCCAGCGTGGGCGGAGGGGCGCCTGGTGGGGGGTCGCCGCACACCGACCCGTGGATCGGCGCCGACATCTGGAGGTGGGCGTGGAACAGGCCGGTGCGGGCGGGGCTGGTTGCGCCGGCGGCCGGGACAGTCGCGCCGGCGGCGTGGGCGGCGACGCCACAACCGGCAAGCGCGCCGAGCAGCAGCAGGGCAAGCGGCGCCTTCATGGCAACAGCGCGGGAACCCGCCATCGTCGATCACTCCTTCCTGTGGTGCGCTCCATGGTGATCGACCGCACTGCGGGGCCGCGATGTTGCTGCCCACAGAAAGGAATGTCCGCCTCAACCGAGGACTGCACTCAGAGTGGTGGGCGGAGAGGGATTCGAACCCCCGGCATTCTCGGTGTAAGCGAGACGCTCTGACCGGCTGAGCTATCCGCCCGCGGAGGGCAACTGTACTCCCGCCTCGCGCCGCTCGACGCCGCCGTCGGGGTGGCCGGCGATGACCAGGTCGGCCATGCCCAGGAACAGCCCGTGCCCCACCACGCCCGGCACGCCCTCGATCTGCTCGGCCAGGCCCTCGGGATCCTCGACCGAGCGGAAGGCGCCGTCGGCGATGAGATTGCCGTTGTCGCTGATCAGCGGGGCGCCGTCGCGGCCGGGGCGAAGCTGGAAGACCGCGCCGGTGGGCTCCAGCGCCGCCAGCGTCGCCTCCCAGCCGAATTGGACAACCTCGACAGGAACCGGGCCGCGCAGCCGCTCGTGCAGCTTGCCGGCGTCGACCACGACGACGAAGACGCGCGCGGCGGCGGCGACGATCTTCTCGCGCACCAGCGCGCCGCCGAGGCCCTTGACCAGGCGCAGGTCGGGGTCGACGGAGTCGGCGCCGTCGACGGCGAGGTCGACGCCGCGGCGGCCCAGCTCCACCAGCGGGATGCCCGCCGCCCGCGCCTGCGCCTCGCTCTGCAGCGAGGTGGGCACGCCGCTCAGCGACATGCCGGAGGCGACCAGCTCACCGACCGCCTCGATGAACCACCGTGCGGTCGAGCCGGTGCCGAGCCCGAGGACCATGCCGTCCTCGACCAGCTGGGCAGCGGCTCGACCGGCGGCGCGCTTGCCGGAGTCGAGGTCGTCCATGGCGCGGAAGCCTACACGCCGCCGCGCGGCTGGGCTAGGAGGCGATGCGGCGGCGCAGCTCGTCGAGGTCGCGGGCGGCGCCGCTGACGGCCGGCTTGGCCTGCTCGGGACGGAGCATGTAGCGCTCCTGCTCGACGAAGATGGCCTCGATCAGCTCGGCCGGGCCGTCCGTGGGACGGAGGGCGATGCCGTGCCGCTGCAGGGCGACGCGGATGCGGCCGGGGACCTCGGTGCCGCGCATGTTGATCTCTTCGAGCTGGGTGAGCAGCCCGTCGAGCTCGCAGAGCGTGGAGCGACGCTCGTTGCGGATGCCCTCATCCTCGGTGGCCCACGACAGTTGATTCAAGACCCGGGTTCTGACGATTGCTGCCATGCGGGTGCTTCCCTTCCAGGACGGTGGGCCCGTCCTGTTGCTGACGCGATGGGTATCAGGATGCGACCGAACGGATGCACCATTCAAGCAAGGATGGTAAAGAGTGATGAACCGGTTGGCTAGTGGCACCTTCGAGTTGCGGCCGTGCGTGGCGGGATCAGCACAGGACTGAACACGCCGTCACCGTTCCGTGGACGCGCCTGAAGCGATCAGGCGGGGACGGGCCCGGCGGTTCCGATCGCGGCGCGCAAAGCGCCGTCGGCGGGCAGGTGGACGCGCCCGAAGGCCGCGGCGAGACGGCCGGCGAGCAGGGGCGCGAGGCCCTCGGGGGTGAGCGTCGGGTTGGCGCCGCAGCGCTGCAGCGAGGTGACGCCGCCGTCCTCGATGCCGCAGGCCACCACCTCGGCGAACCAGCGCAGCGGCTGGTCGGAGACGTTGAGGGCGACGCCGTGCTGGGTGACGCCGCTGCTCAGCTTGACCCCGATGGCGGCGACCTTGGCCTCGCCGACCCACGCACCCGTGTACGGAGGCCGCAGCCCCGCCGCGACGCCGCAGGAGATGCACACCTCGCTCAGTGCGGTCTCCAGGGCGCGCACGTAGCGAAGCACGTCGCCGTGTGCCGGATCGGCGGCGATCGGGAAGGTCTCGGCGAGCCGCACGATGGGATAGGCGACCAGCTGCCCGGGGCCGTGGAAGGTCACCGAGCCGCCGCGGTCGACCTCGACGTACTCGGCGCCGAGGCCGCGCAGCCGCTCGCCACCGCCGGGGACGTGGAACGGCTTGCCGTTGCGGCCCATGGTGAACACCGGCGGGTGTTCGAGGAGCAGCACGCAGTCGTCGATGGCGTTGTCGCGGCGCAGCGCAGCGAGATGGCGCTGCAGCTCCCACGCGGTGGCGTAGGGCAAGGTGCCCAGCCACACCGAGCGCAGCGGCGGGATCACTGGACGGCGGTCGCCGCCACCGCCTGGTCGGCCGCGTGGTAGCTGCTGCGCACCAGCGGGCCGCTCTCGACGTGCGCAAAGCCCAGCGAAGTGCCGTAGCTGCGCAGCTCCGCGAACTCGTCGGGGGTCCAGAAGCGGACCAGCGGATGGTGCTTCAGCGAGGGCCGAAGGTACTGGCCGATGGTGATGATCTCGATGTCGTGCGCACGCATGTCGCGGAGCAGCGCGCGGCACTCCTCCATCGACTCGCCGAGCCCGACCATGAAGCCCGACTTGGTGCGCGAGCGCGGCTCGATCCGCTTGGCAGATTGCAGCAGCCGCAGACTCTGCGCATAGTCGGCCTTGGGTCGCACCCGGCGGTACAGCCGCGGCACGGTCTCCACGTTGTGGTTGAAGATCTCCGGCGTTTCTGCCATCACCGTCCGCAACGAGTCCTCGCTGCCCTGGAAGTCGGGGGTGAGCACCTCGATGGTGGTGCCCGGGCTGAGCTCGCGGATGGCGGCGATGGTGCGGGCGAAGATGGCGGCGCCGAAGTCGGGCAGGTCGTCGCGGTCCACCGAGGTCACCACGGCGTGGCGCAGACCCATGCGCCGCACCGCTTCGGCGACGCGGCGCGGCTCGTCCTCGTCGACGTCGCCGCCGCGCTTGCCGCTGGTCACCGCGCAGAAGGCGCAGGCGCGGGTGCACACGTCGCCGAGGATCATGAAGGTGGCGGTGCCGTGGCCCCAGCATTCGCCGAGGTTGGGGCAGCGCGCCTCCTCGCAGACGGTGTTGAGGCGCATGCCGTCGACGAGCTGCTTGATGCGGGCGTAGCCGTCGCCGGTGGGGAGCTTGACGGTGAGCCAGGGGGGACGGCGCTCGACACCCTCGGGAAGCAGGCGCTGGTGGAGCGGCCGACCTTCGGGCACCGAAGGGGGGGACACGGGGATCTGCTTCATGCTGCCCAGGCACTCTACACCCCGGCCCGGTGGGGCAGAATCGGGGCTGTCCATGGCTCTTGTGCTCCCCCTTCCGCCCCCCCGCAACGAGCCGGTGCGCAGCTACGCGCCGGGCAGCACCGAGCGCGCCTCGCTGCGCGCCGCCCTGCGCGACATGACCGCCGCCGCGCCCCACGACCTGCCCATGGTCATCGGCGGCCGCACTGTGGCGGGCTCGGGGGTGTCGATCGAGGTGCGCGCGCCGCACGACCATGCGCTGCTGCTCGGGTCACTGCGCCAGTCGTCGGCGACGGACGTTTCGGCGGCGGTTTCGGCCGCCATGACGGCGTGGCAGGACTGGTCGCGCAGCGCCTTCGAGACGCGGGCGGCGGTGTTCCTGCGCGCCGCCGAGCTGCTCGCCGGGCCGTGGCGCGACCGTCTCAACGCGGCCACCATGCTCGGCCAGAGCAAGACCGCGCACCAGGCGGAGATCGACGCCGCCGCCGAGCTGATCGACTTCTGGCGCTGGAACGTCCACTTCGCGGCGCGGCTGTGGGAGGAACAGCCGGTGTCACCGCCGGGCGCGTGGAACCGGGTCGAGCTGCGCCCGCTGGAAGGCTTCGTGGTGGCGATCACCCCGTTCAACTTCACCTCGATCGCGGGCAACCTGCCCACCGCGCCGGCCCTGATGGGCAACGTGGTGGTCTGGAAGCCCGCGCCCACGCAGCAGCTCGCGGCATCCGTGATCATGGATCTGCTGGTCGAGGCGGGGCTGCCGCCGGGGGTGATCAACATGGTCACCGGTCACGGCGCGGGCGCTTTGGACGTGGCGCTGCGGGATCCGCGGCTGGCGGGTGTGCACTTCACCGGGTCGACTCCGACATTCCGCGCCCTGTGGCGGGAGGTTGGTGACAATCTCGACAGTTACCGCACCTACCCGCGCCTGGTCGGCGAGACCGGTGGCAAGGATTTCGTGATCGCGCACGAGTCGGCGTCGGAGGCGGAGCTGCTCGTCGGCCTGCTGCGTGGCGCCTTCGAGTACCAGGGGCAGAAGTGCTCGGCGGCGTCGCGCGCATACGTGCCCGCTCCCCTGTGGCAGCGCATGCGGGGCGCGCTCGCCGACGCGACCGACTCGCTGGCCATGGGCGACGTCGCCGACTTCTCCAACTTCCTCGGCGCGGTGATCGACGAGCGGGCGTTCCGCAAGCACGAGGAGGCTCTGGCTGCGGCGCGCAGCGATCCCCACCTGCGCATCGTGGCCGGCGGCGAGGCGGATGCGTCGGTGGGGTGGTTCGTGCGCCCCACGATTCTGGAGACGGATGATCCCGGTCACGACCTGATGCAGCGCGAGCTGTTCGGGCCGATCCTCACCGTGTACCCATATCCCGCGGATGAGTGGGAGGAGGCACTGCGGTTGGTCGATTCGACCTCGCCGTATGCGCTGACGGGCGGCGTGTTCGCCCGCGATCGGGCGGCGGTCGCGCAGGCGACGGCTGCGCTGCGTGACGCGGCGGGCAACTTCTACGTCAACGACAAGCCGACCGGCGCGGTGGTGGGGCAGCAGCCCTTCGGCGGCGCGCGCGCCAGCGGTACCAACGACAAGGCGGGCTCCCCCGCCAACCTGGCGCGCTGGACCTCCCTGCGCGCCATCAAGGAGACCTTCGCGCCGCCGACCGACTGGCGCTACCCGCACATGCAGCCGGACTGAGCGATGCAGCAGGGCGGCCTCGGCGGCTAGGGCTGACCGCTCCTCACCACAGCGCGGCGGAGTCGTCGATGGACTCCAGGGTCTCCTTGATGCTGCGCAGGAAGCGGGCGGCGCCGAGGCCGTCGTTGATGCGGTGGTCGAAGGAGATGCAGAGGTTCATCATCGAGCGCACCGCGATGGCGTCGTCCTCGACGACCACGGGGCGCTTGACGATGGCGTCCATGACCAGGATGGCGGCCTGCGGCTGGTTGATGATCGCCTGCGACATCACCGTGCCGAGCGCGCCGGCGTTGTTGAGGGTGAAGGTGCCGCCCTCGATGTCGTCGATGCGCAGCTTGCCGGCGCGCGCGCGGTCGGTGAGGTCCTGCGCCGCCAAGGCGAAGCCGGCCATGCTGAGGCGGTCGGCGCCCTTGACGACGGGGACGACCAGGCCGTCGTCGAGCGCGACGGCAAGGCCGAGGTTGATCTCGTTGCGCAGCAGCACGCCCTGATCGCTCCACGTCGAGTTGAGGGTGGGGTGCTTGCGCAGGGCGGCGATGACAGCTTTGGCCACGAATGGCAGGAACGTGAGGTCGACGCCGTGACGGGCGCGGAACTGCTCGCGGCTGCCAGCGCGCACGCGGGCGACGCGGGTCATGTCGACCTCAACCATCGTCCACGCGTGTGGCGAGGTCTGCCGGCTGCGCACCATGTGCTCAGCGATGGCACGCCGCATCGGGGTCAGCGGGACCAGCGTGTCGCCGCCGGCGCCGACAGCGGCAGGCGGAGCTGAAACCGGCGCGGCGGGTCGGCTCGGGGTCGACGGCGGCGCGGCGGCTGCAGGCGCCTGGGCCGCCACTTCGGCGCGCCGTCCGGCAACGCCGCCGGGAGCGACCTCACCCGCGTCGCGGCGCTGCACGTACTCCAGGACGTCCTTCTTGGTGACCCGGCCACCCATGCCGCTGCCGGTGA
>DATMMX010000054.1:0-47539 GCA_035569495.1 Candidatus Angelobacter sp.
CGCTTCGCCACGTCCGACCTCAACGACCTCTACCGCCGCGTCATCAACCGCAACAACCGCCTCAAGAGGCTGCTGGAGCTGGGCGCGCCGGAGATCATCGTGCGCAACGAGAAGCGCATGCTGCAGGAGGCCGTCGACGCGCTCATCGACAACGGCCGCCGCGGCCGCGCCATCACCGGCACCGGCAACCGCAAGCTGAAGTCGCTGAGCGACATGCTCAAGGGCAAGCAGGGCCGTTTCCGCCAGAACCTGCTCGGCAAGCGCGTCGACTACAGCGGCCGTTCGGTCATCGTCGTCGGCCCTGAGCTGCGCCTGCACGAGTGCGGCCTGCCCAAGAAGATGGCGCTGGAGCTGTTCAAGCCGTTCGTGATGCGCGAGCTGGTGTCGCAGGGCTTCACCCAGAACATCAAGAGCGCCAAGCGCATGGTGGAGAGGGTGCGTCCCGAGGTGTGGGACGTGCTCGACCAGGTGATCAAGGAGCACCCGGTTCTGCTCAACCGCGCTCCCACCCTGCACCGTCTCGGCATCCAGGCGTTCATGCCGGTGCTGGTCGAGGGCCAGGCGATCCAGATCCACCCGCTGGTCTGCGCCGCCTTCAACGCCGACTTCGACGGCGACCAGATGGCCGTGCACGTGCCGCTGTTCAGCGGTGCGGTCGCCGAGGCCAAGAACCTGATGATGTCGAGCAACAACATCCTGAGCGCGGCCAACGGCTTCCCCGTGGTGTCGCCGACCCAGGACATCGTGCTCGGCTCCTACTACCTGACCCAGGAGTGGAAGACGCCGCCGGCCAACGCCGACGAGGCGCGCAAGCTGCACAGCTTCGCGTCGAGCGAGGAGGCGGTGCTCGCCTTCGAGCACGGCGTCA
This sequence comes from Candidatus Angelobacter sp., assembly GCA_035569495.1. Lineage (GTDB taxonomy): Bacteria > Chloroflexota > Dormibacteria > Aeolococcales > Aeolococcaceae > DASRDZ01. The sequence goes on from DATMMX010000054.1 coordinate 869, forward strand.
TCGACCTGCACGAGTTCGTGCGGGTGCGCCTGCCGCGGCGCACGCTGGTGACCACCCAGCACGGTGAGCAGATCCCCGAGGGCAACGAGCTGATCGTGACCACGCCGGGGCGCCTCATCTTCAACGAGGTGCTGCCGCTCGGCGAGACGCCGACCGAGAACCCCTACCCGGCGATGACCTTCCGCAACGAGATGCTCGACCTCAAGAAGCTGCGCGCCCTGATCAAGGAGTGCTACGAGCTGCACGGCAGCGAGCGCACCGCGCAGATCGCCAACGACATCAAGCGTCTCGGCTTCCACTACGCCACCAAGGCCGGCGTGACCATCTCCGCGATGGACATCAAGACCCCGGCCGCCAAGGCGGGCATCATCGGCGGCGCCGAGAAGGCCGTCGAGGAGGTCGACCTGCAGTTCCGCCGCGGCCTGATCACCGACGACGAGCGCTACCTCAAGACCGTCGAGATCTGGACCAAGGCCACCGACGACGTCACCACCGCGACCATGTCGTCCTTCGACAGGTTCCACTCGGTGCTGATGATGTCGCAGTCGGGAGCCCGCGGCTCGACCCAGCAGATCCGCCAGCTGGCCGGCATGCGCGGCCTGATGGCCGACCCCACCGGCCGGATCATCGACCTGCCCATCAAGGCCAACTTCTCCGAGGGCCTCACCGTCCTCGAGTACTTCATCTCCACGCACGGCGCCCGCAAGGGCCTGGCCGACACCGCGCTGCGCACCGCCGACTCCGGGTACCTGACCCGCCGCCTGGTGGACGTGGCCCAGGACGTCATCGTGCGCATCGACGACTGCGAGACCACCGCCGGCATCTGGATCGACCTGGAGGACGGCGAGGTCGGTGACCGCGTCATCGACCGCTACGCCGGCCGTGTGGCGACCCAGGAGATCGTCGTCGGCGAGGAGACGCTGGTCCCCGGCGGTGAGGAGATCAGCGACGCCATGGCCCGGCGCATCTACGCCGAGCGCGGCACGCTGCAGCGGGTCAGGGTGCGCAGCATCATGACCTGCAAGGCCCGCGAGGGCGTGTGCCGTGCCTGCTACGGCCGCAACCTGGCCACCGGCCGCATGGTCGAGATCGGCGAGGCGGTCGGCGTCATCGCGGCGCAGTCGATCGGCGAGCCGGGCACCCAGCTCACCATGCGCACTTTCCACACCGGCGGTGTGGCCACGGGTGGTGCGGACATCACCCAGGGTCTGCCCCGCGTCGAGGAGCTGTTCGAGGCCCGCGTCCCCAAGGGCAAGGCGCTGATCAGCGAGATCGACGGCACCGTGGAGATCGTCCGGCCCGACGGCTCGGGCACCCGCGTCGTCGACAGGACGCTCAAGGTCAGGGTGGTCTCGCGCGACATCTTCGACACCACCTACGCCATCGGCCCCAAGCAGGTGGTTGTGGTCGAGGATGGCAGCAACGTGGGCGAGGGCTCGCCGCTGATCCAGGGCCAGGACGAGAACGGCAACGACATCGTCTTCCGCGCCAAGTACGCGGGCGTGGTCAAGGTGGGCAAGAAGGAGGTGCTGGTGCGGACCTCGGAGGAGGACACGCGCGAGTACCCCATCCCCGCCTCCTCGCAGCTCACCGTGCACGAGGGCGACCACGTGCAGGCGGGCGACCGCGTCACCGAGGGCTCGATCAGCCCGCAGGAGCTGCTCCTGGTGCGCGGCCGCGACGACGTGCAGAACTACCTGGTCCGAGAGGTGCAGCGCGTCTACCGCTCCCAGGGCGTGGACATCAACGACAAGCACATCGAGGTGATCGTCCGGCAGATGATGCGCAAGGTGCGCATCGACAACGCCGGCGACTCCGACCTGCTCCCCGGCGAGATCGTCTCGCAGTTCGAGTGGGAGGAGGCCAATGCCAAGGCGCTCAGCGAGGGCGGCGAGCCCGCCATCGCTCAGACGGTGCTGCTCGGCCTGATCAAGGCCGCGCTCAACACCGCGTCGTGGCTGTCGGCCGCGTCCTTCCAGGAGACCACGCGAGTGCTCACCGAGGCGGCCATCTCCGGCAAGATCGACCGTCTGCGCGGTCTCAAGGAGAACGTCATCATCGGCAAGCTGATCCCCGCCGGCACCGGTCTGGACTACTACCAGAAGCTGCGCGAGGAGGCGGCTCGCCTCTACGAGTACGACGACCTGGCGGTCGAGCCGGAAGGCGCGCCGGCAGGCTCCTACTGAGCGACGAAGGGCCCCGCGAGAGCGGGGCCCTTTTGCGTTCCCTGGGTGTCGAGGCGGTGGTCTTCGACTTCGGCGAGACGCTGGTCGACGAGACGCGCACCTGGGAGTCGTGGGCCGACTGGCTGGGGATCCCGCGGCTGACCCTGCTCGGCATGATCGGCTGGGGCGCGGCCACCGACGTGCAGCCGGGCGACGTGGTCAGGCTGCTGCGGCCCGGCATCGACATCCGTGAGGAGCACCGCAGGCGCGCCGTGGCCGGCATCGTCTCCGGCTTCGTCGTCGCCGACCTCTATCCCGATGCGCTTCCGGCCATGCAGGGCCTGGTCGAGGCGGGCATCCGCGCCGGCGTCGCGGGCAACCAGCCCGCGGGCACCGAGGACTTCCTGCGCGCCCTGCCGGTGTCGCTCGACCTCTGCGTCACCTCGGGAACCTGGGGCGTCAGCAAGCCCGATCCGCGTTTCTTCGCATTGATCGCCGAATCACTGGCCCTGCCGCCGCAGCGCATCGCCTACGCCGGCGACCGGCTCGACAACGACGTGCTCCCCGCGCTGGAGGCGGGCATGGTCGCGGTGCACGTCCGCCGCGGGCCCTGGGGCCACGCGCACGCATTGCGTCCCGAGATGGACCGCGCCTCGCTGCGGGTCGACTCGCTGCTCGACCTGCTTCAGTAGGCGCGGCGCAGCGCCGCTTCGGCGGCGAGCATGCCGGAGATGCCATGCACACCGCCGCCCGGTGGCGTTGACGACGAGCAGAGGTACAGCGAGCGGTCGGGCGTGGTGTAGGGGAGCAGGCGCACCGCGGGGCGGGTGAAGAGCTGGCGGATGTCCTGCACGCCGCCGTTGATGTCGCCGCCGACGTAGTTGGGGTCGTACGCCTCCAGGGCGGCGGGCCCCATGACGTGGCGGGCGAGGATGCGGTCGCGGAAACCGGGCGCGAAGCGTTCGATCTGCGCCTCGATGCGCGCGGTCATGTCGACGCCCGACCCGTTGGGGACGTGGCAGTAGCCCCACACCGCGTGCTTCCCCGGCGGTGTGCGCGCGGGGTCGGCGAAGCTCGGCTGGGTGAGCAGCACGAACGGCCGCTGCGGGTGCTCGCCGCGGCCCACCGCGGCCTCGGAGGCGATCACCTCCTCGGCGCCGCCGCAGACGTGCACCGTGCCGGCCTGGTTGCAGCGCGGGTCGCGCCAGGGAATGGGGCCGTCGAGTGCCCAGTCGACCTTGAAGGCGCCGGCGCCGTAGCGGTAGCGCCCCAGCTGCCTGCGGTAGACGCCGGTGATGCGGCTGCCGGCGACGCTCAGCACCTGGCGCGGGGTGAGGTCGAGCAGGACGGCGCGCGCGTCCATCTCGTCGAGGCTGGTGACCTCGTGGTCGCAGATCACCTCGCCGCCCAGCGCGCGCAGCTCGGCGACCATGGCGCCGGCGATGCCCTGCGCGCCACCGCGCGCGAACGGCCAGCCGACGGCGTGGCCGAGCATGCCCAGCACCAGCGCGAACGACGCGGTGATCGGCCGGTGCAGCGGCATCATCGAGTGGGCGCCGAGGCCGAGCACCAGCGCGCGCGGCGCGTCGTCGTGGAAGCGGCCGCCGGCGAGGCCGCGGGCGGAGCGCAGCGCGTTGAGGCCGAAGCGCGCGTCGGCGACGGGGTGGTGGGGGAGGCGCAGTGGACCGACCAGGTCGTCCACCAGGGCCTGCGCGTTGGCGACCAGCGGCTCCATCAGCCTCCGATAGGCGGCGGCGTCGTGGTCGTCGAACTGCGTGGCGGTGTCGTCGACCGAGCGGTGGAGCAGCACCGCGTCGCGGTCGTCGAAAGGATGGGCCAGCGGGGTCGCGGGGTGGGCGAAGCTGAGGCCGTGGCTCGCGAATCCGCCGTGCCGGCGGAAGAACGGCGAGACCAGCAGCAGCGCCTGCACCGTGGAGCACACGTCGTGGGTGAAGCCGGGGAGGGTCAGCTCCGCGGAGCGCACGCCGCCGCCGGGAGTGGAGTTGCGCTCGTAGACGACCACGTCGCGGCCTGCGCGCGCCAGCGTGATCGCCGCGGCCAGCCCGTTTGGGCCGGATCCGACCACAACGGCGTCGCGCGCGGACATCAGGGTCGCGGTGACCTCCGGAAGCGCCGCAGCCGCAGCGCGTTGACGACCACGGTGACCGAGCTCAGCGCCATCGCCAGCGCGGCCAGGGCGGGAGGGATGACGTCGACGATCGCCAGCGGGACCAGCACCAGGTTGTAGCCGAACGCCCAGGCCAGGTTCTGGCGGATCACCCGTAGCGTGGCACGGCTGAGCGCGATGGCGTCGGCCACCGCGGCGACGTCGCCGTGGACCAGGGTGATGTCGGCGGCGGCCATGGCGGCGCCGGTGCCACCGCCGAGGGCGATGCCCACGTCGGCGGTGGCCAGCGCGGGCGCGTCGTTGACGCCGTCGCCGACCATGGCGACCGCGCCGTCTCGCTCGCGCAGGCGGACGACCAGCTCCGCCTTGGCGGTGGGGGAGAGCTGGGCGTGCACCTCCTCGATGCCCACGGCGGCGGCCACCGCGGCGGCGGTGGCGTTGCGGTCACCGGTGGCCAGAACGGGGCGCAGGCCGAGACGCTCGAGCTGTCGCACCGCGTCACGCGCGCCGGGGCGCAGCGGGTCGGCGACGGAGAGGAGCAGCGCGGGCACGCCGTCGACGGCGACGACCACCTGGGTGTGCCGGGGGTCGTCCGCGACATCGACGCCGAGCCAGCGCGGCGAGCCGACCGCCACTTCGCGTCCCTCGACCACGCCGCGCACGCCGCCGCCAGGGTCGCTGCGCACCGCGTGTGCCGGCGGGAACGGGCCGGACGCCGCTTCGACCACGGCGCGGGCGAGGGGATGCTCCGACGCGGTCTCCACAGCGGCGGCCAGGCGCAGCGCCGCCGCGGGGTCGGCGCCGTCGAGCGGCTGCACGTCCACCACCACCGGACGGCCCACGGTGAGCGTTCCAGTTTTGTCGAGCACGATGGTGCGCAGGGCGTGGATGCGCTCCAGCGCCTCCCCGCCGCGCACCAGCAGACCCAGCTCGGCGCCGCGTCCGCCGGCCACCATCACCGCGGCGGGCGTGGCCAGCCCGAGCGCGCACGGGCAGGCCACCACGAGCACGGCGACCGCGGGGATCATGGCGGCGACGAAGCCGTGCCCGGTCAGCATCCAGCCGGCGAAGGTGAGCAGCGCCACCACCAGGATGGCGGGGACGAACACCGCAGACACCCGGTCGGCGAGCCGCTCGGCGGGCGCCTTCTCGGTCTGGGCGCGCTCGACCAGGCGGACGATCCCGGCCAGCACCGTCGCCTCCCCGGTGCGGGTCAGCCGCACGGTGAGCGCGCCGCTGCCGTTGACCGTGCCGCCGGTCACCTCGTCGTCCTCGCCCTTCTCGAGCGGCAGCGGCTCGCCGGTGACCATCGCCTCGTCAACCCCGCTGCGTCCGGCGACCACCACCCCGTCGGCGGGCAGCCGCTCGCCGGGGCGCACCAGCACCACGTCGCCCGCCCGCAGCTCCTCGGCGGCGACGTCCCACGGCTCGTCCGCAATGGCGTCCCGGGGCGCCCCCGCCCGCCGCAGCAGGTGGGCGACGCTCGGCTGCAGCCCGGCCAGCGCCTCGATCGCCTCCCCGGCCCGCCCCCGCGCGCTCAGCTCCAGGTACTTGCCCACCGCGATCAGGGTGACGACCAGCACGCTGACGTCGAAGAAGGTCATCCGCCCCGGAAGCACCGCCACCGCCACCGCCGAGTAGGCGAAGGCGACGGTCGAGCCCAGCGACACCAGGGTGTCCATGGTGGCGCTGCCGTGCCGGGCGGCCCGCAGCGCGCCGCGGTGGAAGATGGCGCCCACCCATGCGAAGACGGGCAGGGCGAGGGCGAGCTGGGCAACGCCCGACCAGCGCGCGTCCGGCGCGCCGTAGGCGAGGCCGAGCACCGCGGCGCTGAGCATGGCGGCGACGCCGAGCTGGACGCGGCGGCGGTGCAGCTCGGCGAGGCGGCGGGCGCGGCGCTCGGCCGCCTCCTGGGCGACGCTGCGCCCCGCCACGGGCAGCGCCGCCTCGTACCCCGCGGCGCGGACGGCGTCGAGCAGCGCTTCCGGCTCGACCGGCGTCTCCAGCGTGACGCCCGCCTTCTCAGTGGCCAGGTTCACGGTGGCTCCAGCCACCCCCGGCACCTCGCCCAGCGCCCGCTCCACCCGCCGTACGCAGGACGCACAGGTCATGCCGACCACGTCGAGATCGACCCGCAACCCGGCCGCTTTGGCCAAAGCATCCGTTCCCGTCGCCACTCCGCCTGCCGAGATTTCCTCGGAAAAAATTTCGGTTCCCGAGATCGCATCGAAAAATTCTTCAGTTCCCGTTGCCGCACCCAAGCCGCCGGCTTGATCCCCACCCGTTGCCGCACCCACGCCGCCGCTCACCCTTCCACCGGCATCGGGAGCGGCTCCGCCCTCTCCCGAAAATCCGTCAACGACGCGTTGTACCGCAGCGCCTCCAGCAGCTCCCGGATCTTCTCCTGCCCCCCGCCCGCCTGGATCGCCTCGGTGACGCACGTCTCCAGATGGTTCTGCAGCAGCACCCGGTTGACCTTCTCCAGCGACGCCTGCATCGCCGCCACCTGCTTCATCAGGTCCGGGCAGTACACCTCCTGCTCCACCATGCCGATCACCCCGTCGAGGTGGCCGCGCACGGTCTTGAGGCGGAGCAGCGCCTCACGCTTGTGCTCAGGGATCATCCCGCAAGCATACGCACCCCACCCGGGGAGGGGTCGCAAACGACCCGGCCACCTGGACGGTGCGGACGACCCAGGGTTCACCCCCTCTTAATGTCCTGCCCTGATCATGGGCATCGACCGATGAGTGCGCCCCACCCCGGCCTCACGGCCTCGACCGGCAACCCGCTCGCCGCCGGTGGAGCACCGGCCACCGCGCGCCACCGCCTGCCCTGGCGCGTCCGCTTCGAGCAGCCCGAGCGCCCGCCACGCCGCGCTGCCTGGCTGATCCTCGCCGCCGTCGCCGCCGTGCTGGTCGCCGCCCTGGCCCTCGCTGTCGACACCGGCGCCGTGCAGCGCCTCGACCTCCGCCTGCTCACCCAGCTCCACGCGCGCCTCGCCGGCTCCGGGGTCCTCCACGCCGCCGACGAGACCGCCGACTGGGTCTCGCAGTGGCTCGGCCCCGGCCCCCACCTTCTCCCGCTCACCCTGCTCGTCTCGGTCCTCGCCGTCCGCGCCGGCCGCCTCCGCCTGGCTCTCTTCGTCCCGCTCTGCTTCGCCCTCGGCCTGGCCGGGGAGTCGCTACTGAAGGATGCGGTCGGCCGCGCTCGCCCCAACCTCTACCCCGACATGGCGGTGGTCACCGGCCCGTCCTTTCCCAGCGGCCACGCGGTCGGCGCCATCTGCGCGGTGGCCGTGCCGCTGGTGGTCGCCGCCTGCCTGACCCACCGTCGTTCCCTTCGCTACACCCTGGTCGGGCTGGCCCTCGCCGCGGTGGCGGCCATCGACCTGGCTCGCCTGGTCCTCGCCGTGCACTGGCCGACCGACGTGATCGCCGGCAACCTCGTCGGCATCGCCGTCTGCGGCGCCCTGGCCGCGGCCCTGGGCATCCCGCTTCCACGAGCGGCCGCGGCCACCGCCGGAGAAACCCCAGCAGGCAGCGGCCCCCGCCACCTCGCCGCCTTCTGGGACCGCGTCGACCCCAGCCGTCCCGAGGCCGACCGCGGCGTCGAGGGCAACCGCCGCCTGACGTCGATCGCCGGCATGGCCCTGGTTCCCGTGCTCACCGGCGTCGCCCTGAGCGGCGTCCTCTTCGGCTGGTCACCCGCCCTGCATTTCTTCCTCGGCTTCGTCGCCATCCCGCTGACCGTCCTCAAGCTGGCCAGCACCGGGTACCGCTTCGTCGCCTACTACCTGCGCCGCGACCGCGCCTACCGCACCGCCGGTCCGCCCACCGCCATCCCGCGAGTGCTCGCGCCGCTGCTGGTTGTCTCCACCGTGGGCGCGCTGGTCACCGGCGTGGTCCTCTTCGTCCAGGGCACCAAGCACGGCGTCTTCTCCACGCTGCACACCGACAGCGCCGTCGTCTTCATCGTGCTGGTCGTCGTCCACCTCGCCATTCACGCCCGCACCGCGTGGGTCGCCTCCGCGGCCGACCTCAGCACCCCGGCCACCAACCCACACACCACGACGCGCTGGGCGATGGTCGTCGCCGCCGGCGTCGCCGGGCTGGTGCTCGCCGCGGGGCTCACCTTCGCCGTCCCCTGGCACGTCTAGGCAGGAGAGGCCGCTACAGTCGGACGGCAATGGAGAGCCGTCCCGCCGACACCGCCGCCCCGCCCAGCCTCCCCGCCGGAGCCTCCGCGGGGTCAGGACCCTGGACCGACCCCGGCGCCCACCCCGTCGCTCCCGGCGTGCACCGCATCCCGCTGCCCCTGCCGGGTGACGCGCTCAAGGCGGTCAACGTCTACGCCGTCGAGGATGGCGATCGCATCGCGCTGGTCGACGCCGGGTGGCACCGCGAGGACTCCTGGGAGGCGCTGCGCGACGGCCTGGGCCTGATCGGCGCTGAGCCCGGGGACATCGGCCGGGTGCTGGTCACCCACATCCACCACGACCACTACGGGCAGGCGCCGCGCATCCGCAAGGAGGCGGGCGCCACCATACTGCTCGGCGAGGGCGAGGAGCGCTCGCTGCGGATCATCACCCACCCCGAGGAGCGGAGGCTCGCCGACGAGGACCGGCTCACCCGGCTGCGCCAGTGGGGCGCCGCCGAGCTGGTCGGCCCGGTGGAGGAGGTGATGAGCCGCCACCCGGGCGAGGGCCTGGCCATCTGGGAGCTGCCCGACATCCTCGCCGCCGACCGCAGCGTCGTCGAGCTGGGCACCCGGGCCCTGGAGGTGGTTGCCACACCCGGCCACACCAGGGGACACATCAGCTTCCTCGACCGCGACGCGCGCCTCTTCTTCGCCGGCGACCACGTCCTGCCCCACATCACCCCCTCGCTCGGCGTCGAGCCCTTCGCCGGGGACGGGCTGTCGCTGGTCGAGTTCATCTCCTCGCTGGCCAAGGTGCGCCCCCTCGACGTGGACCGCGTCCTGCCCGCCCACGGCCCCGACTTCACCGGCCTCGCCGAGCGCGTCGACGCGTTGCTCGACCACCACGCCACCCGGCTGACCCACTGCATCGACTCCCTCCGCCGCGGCCGCACCACCGCCTACGAGGTCGCCCATGACCTCCCCTGGACCCGGCGCAACCGCCGCTACGAGGAGCTCGACCTCGGCAACCGCCTCCTCGCCCTGACCGAGACCGTCGCCCACCTCGAGCTCCTGGTCGTCCAGGGCACCGCCACCGCCGAGAACCGCACCGACCTCCGCCTCTACCGCCTTGCCCCGGTCTGAGCGCGCCTCCGCCCCCGGTCTGAGCGCGCCCCCGGCGCGCAACGGCGCGTCACTGCACACTCTCGTGTGCAGGCACGCGCCGAGGGTGGGGTGCGGCGCTCCAGCCGCAGGGGCGGGATCTGCCCGCCCCTCGCGCGCGGCGCTCAGCCGCGCAAAAAATTGACGCGACGCTCGGCGCGCCTGTAAGATCACCCGTCGCGCCTCAGGGCGGACGCTGCTTTCCGCACGCCCGCCACACCCTCCCGGGGGCCGTGGCGCAATGGCCAATCCAGCATCAGCACACCGGAGACCCGTGCCCACCATCCAGCAGCTGGTCCGCAAGGGCCGCAAGCAACTGGTCAAGAAGACCAAGGCCCCAGCGCTCAAGGGCTCGCCCCAGCGTCGCGGCGTCTGCGTGCGCGTCTACACCATGACGCCCAAGAAGCCCAACTCGGCGCTGCGCAAGGTGGCCCGCGTCCGCCTCACCAGCAAGGTCGAGGTGACCGCGTACATCCCGGGCATCGGGCACAACCTCCAGGAGCACAGCGTGGTGCTCATCCGCGGCGGCCGCGTCAAGGACCTCCCCGGCGTTCGGTATCACGTCATCCGGGGTATCCTCGACACCGCGGGCACCAAGAACCGCAAGCAGGGCCGTAGCAAGTACGGCGCCAAGCGCGAGAAGGCGGCTTCCCGATGAGCCCCCTCGCAACCACCCGGGCTGCACAAGCAGCCTGACCATCCTCCCGGCCCGACGCGCCTGACCCGCGTGACGGCCGCCGGGTCACTCGAAGGACAGAACACCCAACCCATGCCGCGCCGTCAGCGAATCACCAAGCGGACGATCCTCCCCGACCCGATCTACGGGTCGACGCAGGTGGCCAAGTTCGTCAACTGCATGATGCTCGGAGGCAAGAAGAGCATCGCAGAGCGGATCGTCTACGACTCCTTCGAGAAGATCCGTCGCAGCTCGCGCCGTGAGCCGCTCGACGTCTTCGAGACGGCGATGCGCAACGTCACGCCCGTCCTCGAGGTCAAGCCCAAGCGCGTCGGTGGCGCCACCTACCAGGTGCCCGTCGAGATCCGCCACGACCGTCGCTCCGCGCTGGCCCGCCGCTGGATCATCCGCTACGCCCGCGGCCGCAACGGCAAGAGCATGGCCGACAAGCTCGCCGCCGAGCTGATGGACGCCGCCAACGGCGTCGGCGCCTCGATCAAGCGCAAAGAAGACACGCACAAGATGGCCGAGTCGAACAAGGCCTTTTCCCACTTCAGGTACTGACATTGCCCCCCGCCACCGCGACCCGCGCGTTCCCGCTCGAGAAGACCCGCAACATCGGGATCATGGCCCACATCGACGCGGGCAAGACCACCACGACCGAGCGCGTCCTCTTCTACACCGGCCGCATCCACAAGATGGGTGAGGTGCACGAGGGCGCCGCGACGATGGACTGGATGGTCCAGGAGCAGGAGCGGGGCATCACCATCACCTCGGCGGCGACTGCCGCGGAGTGGCGCGGCCACCGTATCAACATCATCGACACGCCCGGGCATGTGGACTTCACTGTCGAGGTCGAGCGCAGCCTGCGCGTGCTCGACGGCGCCGTCGCCGTGTTCGACGCCGTGGCCGGTGTCGAGCCGCAGTCCGAGACGGTGTGGCGCCAGGCCGACCGCTACAACGTCCCGCGCATCTGCTTCATCAACAAGATGGACCGCATCGGCGCCAACTTCTACGCCGCGGTGCAGTCGATCAAGGACCGGCTGGGCGCCAACCCCATCCCGGTGCAGCTGCCCATCGGCAGCGAGGCCGAGTTCAAGGGCATCATCGACCTGATCAACATGGTGGCGATCATCTACACCGACGACCTGGGCACCGCCCTGGAGCGCTCGGAGATCCCCGCCGGCATGCAGGCCGAGGTGGACAAGCACCGCCACGACCTCCTCGAAGCCGTCGCCGAGTCCGACGACGAGCTCATGGTCAAGTACCTCGACGGCGAGGACCTGACCCGCGACGAGATCCTGCGCGGCCTGCGCGCCGGCACGGTGAGCACCCGCATCGTCCCCGTGCTCTGCGGCAGCGCGCTGAAGAACAAGGGCGTGCAGCCGATGCTCGACGCCATCGTCGACTTCCTGCCCTCGCCGCTCGACAAGCCCGCCGTCGAGGGCACCGACCCCAAGAGCGGTGACGTCAAGGTGCGCAACGCCGACGACGAGGAGCCCTTCACCGCGCTCGCCTTCAAGATCATGACCGACCCGTTCGTCGGCACCCTCACCTTCTTCCGCGTCTACAGCGGCACGCTGCAGTCGGGCAGCTACGTGTACAACGCGACGCGCGGTGAGAAGGAGCGCGTCGGCCGCATCCTGCAGATGCACGCCAACCACCGCGAGGAGATCGACGAGGTGCGCGCCGGCGACATCGCCGCCGCCATCGGCCTGCGCAAGACCACCACCGGCGACACGCTGTGCGCCGAGGGCCAGCCGATCATCCTGGAGAACATCACCTTCCCCGAGCCGGTGATCAGCGTCGCCATCGAGCCCAAGACCAAGGCCGACCAGGACAAGATGAGCGCCGCGCTGCAGAAGCTGACCCAGGAGGACCCCACCTTCCGGGTGCGCACCGACGACGAGACCGGGCAGACCGTCATCTCCGGGATGGGCGAGCTGCACCTGGAGATCATCGTCGACCGCATGCTGCGCGAGTTCAAGGTCGACGCCAACGTCGGCAAGCCGCAGGTCGCCTACCGCGAGACCATCGCCGCCAAGGCGCACGGCACCGGCCGCTTCATCCGCCAGTCGGGCGGCCGCGGCCAGTACGGCCACGTCGAGCTGGAGCTGGAGCCCAACGAGATGGGCAAGGGCTTCGAGTTCGTCAGCAAGGTCGTCGGCGGCACGGTGCCGCGCGAGTACATCGCGCCCACCGAGAAGGGCATCATCGACGCCATGAACAACGGCATCCTCGCCGGGTTCCCGGTCGTCGACGTCAAGGTCACCCTGGTCGACGGCTCGTACCACGACGTCGACTCCAACGAGCAGGCATTCCAGATCGCCGGGTCGATGGGCTTCAAGGACGGCATGCGCAAGGCCAAGCCGACCCTGCTGGAGCCGATCATGCAGGTCGAGGTCACCATGCCCGAGGACTTCATGGGCGACGTCATGGGCGACCTCACCGGCCGGCGTGGCCACATCCTCGGCATGTCGTCGCGGGGCACCACCCAGGTGGTCCAGGCGGAGGTGCCGCTGAGCAACATGTTCGGGTACGCGACCCAGCTGCGCAGCATGACGCAGGGCCGCGCCAACTACTCCATGCAGTTCGACCATTACCAGGCTCTTCCGGCGAACTTGGCGGAAGAGATCGTCGCGAAGTCGCGTAGCTAAGAGCCAGGAGCGAAGGTTTAGAAAAGATGGGCAAGAAGAAGTACGACAGCAGCAAGCCGCACGTGAACGTCGGCACCATCGGTCACATCGACCATGGCAAGACCACGCTCACCGCGGCCATCACCAAGGTGCTGGCCGAGAAGGGCGGCGCCGAGTTCCGCTCCTTCGACTCGATCGACAACGCTCCCGAGGAGAAGGCGCGCGGCATCACAATCGCCACCGCGCACGTCGAGTACGAGACCGACAAGCGTCACTACGCGCACGTCGACTGCCCGGGCCACGCCGACTACATCAAGAACATGATCACCGGCGCGGCGCAGATGGACGGCGCCATCCTGGTGGTGGCGGCGACCGACGGCCCCATGCCCCAGACCCGCGAGCACATCCTGCTGGCCTCCCAGGTCGGCGTGAAGTACATCGTGGTCGCCCTCAACAAGGTCGACGCCGTCGACGACGAGGAGCTGCTGGAGCTGGTCGAGCTCGAGGTTCGCGAGCTGCTCAGCAAGTACAACTTCCCCGGCGACGACATCCCCGTGGTCCGCGTCTCCGCGCTCAAGGCGCTGGAGGGCGACAAGGAGTACAGCGAGGCCATCGTCAAGCTGATGGACGCCGTCGACTCCTACATCCCGCTGCCCGAGCGCCCCATCGACCAGCCGTTCATGATGCCCATCGAGGACGTGTTCTCGATCGAGGGTCGCGGCACGGTGGTGACGGGTCGCATCGAGCGCGGTGTGGTCAAGGTCAACGAGGCCGTAGAGATCGTCGGCATCAAGGACACCGCCAAGACCACGGTCACCGGCGTCGAGATGTTCCACAAGCTGCTCGACACCGGCGAGGCGGGCATGAACGTCGGCTGCCTGATCCGCGGCGTCAAGCGCGACGAGGTCGAGCGCGGCCAGGTTCTGGCCAAGCCCGGCAGCATCACGCCGCACACCAAGTTCAAGGCGCAGGTGTACGTGCTGAGCAAGGAGGAGGGTGGCCGTCACACGCCGTTCTTCACCGGCTACCGTCCCCAGTTCTACATCCGCACCACCGACGTGACCGGCACCATCGGCCTGCCCGAGGGCGTGGAGATGGTCATGCCGGGCGACAACATCGAGATGGACATCGAGCTGATCACGCCGATCGCCGTCGAGCAGGGCATGCGCTTCGCGATTCGCGAAGGCGGACGCACTGTCGGCGCGGGATCGGTCACCTCGATCAGCAAGTAGTTCGGGTAGGAGCGCACCGCAGCACACGCCATGGCTCAGAAAATTCGCATCAGGCTCAAAGCCTACGACCACCGAGTGCTCGATCAGGCCGCGTCGAAGATCGTCGACACGGCCACGCGTACCGGCACGCGCGTGGCGGGGCCGGTGCCGCTTCCTACGAGCATCTCCAAGTACACCGTGATCCGCTCGCCGTTCATCGACAAGGACTCGCGTGAGCAGTTCGAGATGCGCACCCACAAGCGGATCGTCGACATCCTCGACCCCAACCCCAAGGTGGTCGACGCGCTGATGCGCCTCAACCTGCCTTCGGGCGTGAACATCGAGATCAAGCTGTAATGAGCAAAGGCATCCTGGCGCGCAAGGTCGGCATGACCCAGCTCTTCACGGAGCGCGGCACCGTGGTGCCCGTCACCGTGCTGGAGGCCGGCCCCTGCCGCGTCGTGCAGCGCAAGACCACCGCCATGGACGGCTACGACGCCGTCCAGATCGGCTTCGGCGAGCGCAAGGCCAAGCGCACCACCAAGCCGCTCAGCGGCCACTTCAAGCGCGCCGGCCTGCGCCCCATGCAGAACCTCGCCGAGCTCCGCGACGCCGGCGACCTGGAGCTGGGCGCCACGCTGACCATCGACGCCGTCTTCAGCCCCGGCGACCAGGTGGACGTCACCGGCACCAGCAAGGGCAGCGGCTTCTCCGGTCAGCACAAGCGGCACAACTTCGGCCGCGGCCCGGTGACCCACGGCTCGCACAACATCAAGCAGCCCGGCTCGATCGGCTCGGTCGACGCCGCCCGCACCTGGCGGGGCATGAAGATGGCCGGCCAGCACGGCAACACCAAGCGCACCGTGCGCGGCCTCGAGGTCGTGCGCGTCGACGCCGAGCGCAACCTGCTGCTGGTCAAGGGCTCGGTCCCCGGCCACCGCAACGCGGTGGTGCTGGTCCGTTCCCACGACGGGGAGGTGTTCGCGTAGTCATGGCAACTGCGAACGTCGTCGACCAGAAGGGCGCCGTGACCGGCAGCCTCGACCTCGCCCCCGAGGTCTTCGAGATCACCCCCAACGAGGCGGTGATGCACCAGGCTCTGGTGCGCCAGCTCGCCAACGGCCGCCAGGGCACCCACTCCACCAAGAACCGCAGCGAGGTCCGCGGCGGCGGCCGCAAGCCGTACCGCCAGAAGGGCACCGGGCGCGCCCGCCAGGGCTCGATCCGCTCGCCACAGTTCGAGGGCGGCGGCGTGGTCTTCGGCCCCACTCCGCGCAGCTACGCGCAGGACATGCCGCGCAAGCAGCGCCGTCTCGCCCTGCGCAGCGCGCTGAGCGCCAAGGCGGCGGCGGGCGAGCTCACCGTGCTGGAGTCGTTCGAGCTCGAGGCGCCGCGCACCAAGGCCGTGACCGAGCTGCTGGAGTCGCTGAAGGCGGGCAAGCGCGTGCTGCTGGTGCTCGGCTCGCACAACGAGATGCTGGAGCGCAGCGCCCGCAACGTCCCCTACATCCAGGTGATCCTGGCCAGCAATCTCAACGTCCGTGACCTGCTGGTCGCCGAGACGGTGCTGATCACCCGCGACGCCGTCGAGCACACCGTCGAGGTGCTGTCATGAGCCGCACGCGCACCTCGGAGGTGATCCTGGTCCGCCCGGTGGTCAGCGAGAAGTCGTATGCCGCCATGGCCCAGGGACGCTACGTGTTCCGCTGCCGGCCCGACGCCAACAAGATCGAGATCAAGAAGGCGGTCGAGGACCTCTTCTCCGACCAGAAGATCGAGGTGGTGGCGGTCAACACCATCAACGTCCGCGGCAAGGCGCGCCTGCGCAGCCGCGGCAGGACCCGCGTCGTGGGCCAGAGCCCCGATTGGAAGAAGGCGATCGTGACGCTGGCCGAGGGCCAGTCGATCAAAGGCCTCTTCGAGGGCGTGTAGCGATGCCGATCAAGAAGTACAAGCCCACCAGCCCCGGCCGCCGCTTCATGTCGGTGTCGACCTTCGAGGAGGTCACCCGCGGCGAGCCGGAGAAGTCGCTGGTCCAGCACCTCAAGAAGCACAGCGGTCGCAACGTCAACGGCCGGGTGACCGTGCGCCATCGCGGCGGCGGCCACAAGAAGCTGTACCGGATCATCGACTTCAAGCGCAACAAGCTCGACGTGCCCGGCAAGGTCGCCACCATCGAGTACGACCCCAACCGCAGCGCGCGCATCGCCCTGATCCATTACCGTGACGGCGAGAAGCGCTACATCCTGGCGCCGCTCGGCCTCTCGGTGGGGGATACGGTCATGGCCGGCCCCAACGCCGAGGTCCGCGCGGGCAACTCGATGTCGATGCAGCAGATCCCCCTGGGCTCGACCATCCACAACATCGAGCTCAGCTTGGGCAAGGGCGGCCAGCTGGTTCGCAGCGCGGGCGCCGGCGCCCAGCTGCTCGCCCGCGAGGGCCAGTACGCCACCCTGCGCATGCCCAGCGGCGAGATGCGCCGCGTCGACGTGCGCTGCTCGGCCACCATCGGCCAGGTCGGCAACGTCGACCACGAGAACCAGAACTGGGGCAAGGCAGGCAAGATGCGCTGGCGCGGCTACCGCCCGTCGGTGCGCGGCATGACCATGAACCCCTTCGACCACCCGCACGGCGGTGGTGAGGGCCGAAGCGGTGCAGGTGGCAATCCGCAGACGCCGTGGGGCCAGCCGGCGCTGGGCCATCGCACCCGCCACAACAAGTCCACCGACCGCATGATCGTGCGGCGGCGCAAGAAGTAAGGCATGAGTCGCTCCCTCAAGAAAGGCCCGTTCTGCGACGAGCACCTGCTCAAGAAGGTGCAGATCCTGAACCAGACGCGCGAGAAGAAGGTCGTCAAGACCTGGTCGCGGCGCAGCGACATCTTCCCGGACATGGTCGGCCACACCATCGCCGTCCATGACGGGCGCAAGCACGTCCCCGTGTTCATCACCGAGGCGATGGTCGGACACAAGCTCGGTGAGTTCGCCGTGACCCGCAGATACCGCGGCCACGGCCACCACACCGAGCGCAGCAGTTCCTTGAAGTAATGGAAGTAGTCGCAACCGCCAAGTGGGTCCGCACCACCGCGCGCAAGGCGCGGCTGGTGGCCGCGCTCGTCGAGGGCTTGCCCGTCGACGAGGCGATCACCGTGCTCGCCTTCACGCCGCGCTACGCCGCCACCGACGTCAGCAAGGTGATCAAGTCCGCCGCGGCCAACGCCGAGCACAACTACAACCTCGACCGCAGCACGCTGCGCGTCAAGCGCATCGAGATCGAGTCGGCGAGCACCATCAAGCGCTTCCGCCCCCGCGCCCAGGGCCGCGCCTACAGCATCTTCAAACGCACCGCGCACCTGCGCTGCTTCGTCGCCGACGACCTGCAGCCCCGCCTGCGCCGCCGCCGCCCCGTCGCCGAAGCCCCCGCCGCGCCGGCCCCCGAGGCTCCGGCAAAGAAATCCCCCGCGAAAACCACGACGCGTCCCAAGACGACGCGCGCCCGCAAGCCTTCCGAAACCCCCGAAGTGCAGCCACAAACCCAGACCACGCCCGAGCCGGAGGCGACGGAGTAAGCATGGGACACAAAGTCAACCCCATCGGTTTCCGCCTCGGCGTCTACCGCAACTGGGAAGCCCGCTGGTACGCCGACAAGGAGTACACCAAGCTCCTCCACGAGGACCTGGCCATGCGCCGGCTGATCAACAGCCGCCTGCGCAACGCGGGTCTCGCGCGCATCGAGACCGAGCGCTCCGCCAACCAGCTCACCGTGGTCATCCAGACCGCCAAGCCGGGCATCGTCATCGGCAAGCAGGGCGCCTCCGTCGACGCGCTGCGCGACGAGCTGGAGCGGATCACCGGCAAGAAGGTGCGGGTCACGATCCACGAGATCAAGAACCCGGAGATGGACGCCAAGCTGGTCGCCGAGAACGTCGCCGGCCAGCTCGAGAAGCGCATCGCCTTCCGCCGCGCCATCAAGCAGTCGATCATGCGCACCATGCGCGCCGGCGCCCGCGGTGTGCGCATCCAGGTGAGCGGCCGGCTCGGCGGCTCGGAGATGTCGCGCCGCGAGTGGGACCGCGACGGCCGCGTGCCGCTGCACACCCTGCGTGCCAACATCGACTACGGTGTCGCCGAGGCGCGCACCACCTTCGGCCGCATCGGCGTCCAGGTGTGGATCTACAAGGGCGACTTCGTCACCGCGACGGGCGAGCCCATCCCCGCCGACGGCGCCCAGCGCACCGCGCAGCGCGACGACGACGGCGACGGGGGGCCGGCCGGCGAGGGTCCGCGCCGCCGTCCCGCAGCCGCCACCCCGGTGGTCGCCGAGCCCGCCCCTGAGCGTCCCGAGCCGACCGTGGTCGCCGCCGCGCCCGAGCTGGCCGAGGGCGCCACCGCGATGAACGTCGACGCGGACGCCGACGTCGACGTCGAGGCCGACACCGAGGCGGAAGACGAGACGGTCACCGTCCCGGAGGACTCCGAAGTGGCGCCCAAGCGCGTCCCCGTGAAGTCCAAGAAGGCCACCACCGCACGCAAGCCGACCACCACCCGCAAGCCGGCCACCAAGGCCAAGCCCAAGGCCGGCGAGACGGCGGAGGAGGAGTAGCGCGATGCTGATGCCCAAGCGGACCAAGTTCCGCAAGATGCATCGCGGCCGCCGCCGGGGCATGGCCCAGCGTGGCAGCACGCTGAGCTTCGGCACCTACGGGCTGCAGGCGCTCGAGGTCTGCTGGATGACCAACCGGCAGATCGAGGCGGCCCGCCGCGCCATGACCCGTCACGTCCGCCGTGGTGGCCAGATCTGGATCCGCGTCTTCCCCGACAAGTCGTACACCAAGAAGCCGGCCGAGACCCGCATGGGCAGCGGCAAGGGCTCGCCCGAGGGCTGGGTCGCGGTGATCAAGCCGGGGCGCATCCTCTTCGAGATGAGCGGCGTGTCGCCCGAGGTGGCCAAGGAGGCGATGCGCCTGGCCGCCCACAAGCTGCCCATCCGCACCCGCTTCGTCGCCAAGGAAGAGGTGGGCACCGAGGTGCAGTCGACGGCCGAGGTCGGAGTCGGGGCATGAGCAAGCACGCCGAAGCCCTCGACAAGCTGCGCACGCTGAGCGACGAGGAGCTGCACACGCACCTCATGGCCCAGCGCCGCAAGCTCTTCGAGATCCGTCTCCAGCAGGCCACCGGCCAGGTGGAGAACACCACCCAGATCCGGCACATCCGCCGGGAGATCGCCCGCGCCATGACGGTGCAACTGGAGGCCCTGCGCACGCCGCCGGGCGAGGAGGCCTAGGACCGACATGACGCAGACAGCCGCCGTGGACACGCTCGACCAGCGTGGCCGCCGCAAGGTGCGCGAGGGCCTGGTGGTCAGCGACAAGATGGAGATGACCGTCGTCGTCGTCATCCAGGAGCTGAAGCCGCACCCCCTCTACAAGAAGGTCGTGCGCCGCACCACCAAGCTCAAGGTGCACAACCAGAACAACGACGCGCGCGTGGGCGACCGGGTGCGCATCGTCGAGACCCGACCCATCTCCAAGGACAAGCGCTGGCGGGTGGCCGAAGTCCTCGAGCGGGCCAAGTAGAAACGCCGTGATCCAGCAGGAAACCGTCCTCAAGGTCGCCGACAACAGCGGCGCGCGCGAGCTGCTCTGCATCCGAGTCCTGGGTGGCAGCTATCGCAAGTACGCGTCCGTGGGCGACGTCATCATCGGCACCGTCAAGGTGGCCCAGCCCAACGCCGCGGTCAAGAAGGGCGAGGTGGTGCGGGCCGTGGTGGTGCGCACCACCAAGGAGTTCCAGCGCCCGGATGGCAGCAACATCCGCTTCGACGAGAACGCCGCGGTACTGATCAACCCCCAGAACAACCCGCGCGGCACCCGCATCTTCGGGCCGGTGGCGCGCGAGCTGCGTGAGCGCAACTTCATGAAGATCGTCAGCCTGGCGCCGGAGGTCCTGTAAGCCATGCCTCTGCGTCCCAACCGCCGCACCCCGGCGCAGCGCCTCAAGGTGGCGATGCAGCACGAGGGCTGGTCGCACGGCAACGTCCGCCCGCTCGACATCCGCAGCGGTGACACCGTGGTGGTGCTCGCCGGCAAGGACAAGGGCAAGCGCGGCAAGGTCGAGCGCACCATCCCCGAGGAGCAGCGCATCGTCGTGGCCGGGGTCAACGTGCTCAAGCGGCACACCAAGGCCGGCGTGCGCGGCAACATCCAGGGCGGTGTGGTCGACTTCAACTCGCCGATCGCGTACAGCAACGTGATGCTGGTCTGCAACCGCTGCGACAAGCCGACCCGGATCAGCAAGCGCAAGCAGGACGACGGCACCTACGCCATCTTCTGCACCGCCTGCGGCGAGCGCTACGAGCGAGGAGGTGCGTGATGGCCGGCGCCAACGTCGCCGCCGAGAAGCCGCGGCTCCACCAGCAGTACCTGGACGAGGTGGTCCCGGCGCTGGTCAAGGAGTTCCGCTACAAGAACGGCATGCAGGTTCCCCGGCTGGAGAAGATCGTCATCAACATCGGCCTCGGTGAGGCGATCCAGAACGGTCGCGCCATCGACGCCGCCAGCAACGACCTCAAGACCATCACCGGCCAGGCGCCCATCGTGATCCGGGCGCGCAAGTCGGTGGCGGCGTTCAAGCTGCGCGAGGGCATGCCCATCGGCGTCAAGGTGACCCTGCGCGGCCGCCGCATGTACGAGTTCCTCGACAAGCTGGTCAACGTCGCCCTGCCCCGCATCCGCGACTTCCGCGGCATCGAGCCCAAGGCGTTCGACGGCCACGGCAACTACACTCTCGGGCTGCGCGAGCAGCTGGTCTTCCCCGAGATCGACTACGACAAGATCGACCGCCTTCGCGGCATGGAGATCTGCGTGGTCACCACGGCGAAGACCGACGACGAGGGCCGCGCCCTCCTATCGCACTTCAACATGCCCTTCCGCAAAGGGCAGCAGGCAGCATAAGGACCATCGCGCGTCGTCACGTCCCCCGTGGCGATACGGCATGGTGAGGTAACCACTGAGTTGGCAAAGAAGTCCCTGGTAGCCAAGGCGATGCGCCCGGCCAAGTTCCCGGTGCAGAACCATCACCGCTGCGGCATCTGCGGCCGTCCCCGCGCCTTCATGCGCAAGTTCGGCATGTGCCGCATCTGCTTCCGGCAGCACGCCAGCGTCGGGCAGATCCCCGGCGTCAAGAAGTCGTCCTGGTAGGGAACGCGAAACCATGACCAGCGACACCATCGCCGACATGCTGACGCGCATTCGCAACGCGAACGCCGCCAACCACCGCACCTGCGCGGTGCCCGTCTCCAAGATGAAGGTGGAGATCGCCCGCCTGCTCAAGGAGGAGGGCTTCATCGAGGACTTCGTCCTCGGCGAGCCCGGCATCGGGCAGATCCTCACCGTCACCCTCAAGCCGCGCACCACGCGCGGGCGCGCCCTCAGCGGCCTGCGCCGCATCTCGCGCCCCGGCCTGCGCGTCTACGCCCGCAAGACCGAGATCCCCCGGGTGCTCGGCGGCCTGGGCGTCGCCATCATCTCCACCTCCCGCGGCCTGATGACCGGACACGCTGCCCAGCGCGCCGGCCTCGGTGGCGAGGTGGTGGCCTACGTCTGGTAACTGACAGAAATGTCCAGAATCGGCAAGCTCCCCATCCCCGTCCCCAGCGGCGTCGACGTGACCCTGACCGGCAACCACCTGTCGGTGAAGGGCACGCGCGGCACCCTGGAGCGTGCGCTCTCGCCGTACATGCGCATCGCGGTCGACGGCGGCGTGATCACCGTCACCCGTCCCACCGACTCGACGCTGCACCGCGCCCAGCACGGGCTCACCCGCACCCTGATCGCCAACATGGTCGACGGGGTGAGCAAGGGTTTCGTCCGCGAGCTCGACCTGGTCGGCGTCGGCTACCGCGCCAGCAAGCAGGGCACCGACCTGGTGCTCACCCTGGGCTACTCGCACCCCATCCGCTACTCGCCGCCCGACGGCATCACCATCGACGTGCCCACGCCGACGCAGATCAGCGTCAGCGGTGCGGACAAGGAGGTGGTCGGGCAGGTGGCCGCCAAGATCCGCAGCTTCCGCAAGCCCGAGCCGTACAAGGGCAAGGGCGTGCTGTACCGCGGTGAGAAGCTGCGCCGCAAGGCGGGCAAGTCCGGCAAGGCCGGGAAGGGCAAGTAAGCCATGTTCACCAAGCACGATCGCCGTGCCGCGCGCGACAAGCGCCACCGCCGCGTCCGCAAGCGGGTCGCCGGCGCCGAGACGCGTCCGCGCCTCGCCGTCTTCCGCAGCCTGCACCACATCACCGCCCAGGTCATCGACGACTCGCAGGGGCGCACCATCGCCGCCGCGTCCACCGTCGAGGGCGAGCTGAAGGGCTCGCTCAAGGGCGCCACCGCCAACAGCTCCGCCGCCGAAGCGGTGGGCCGCGCGGTCGCCCAGCGGGCCATTGCCGCAGGCGTCAAGACCGTCGTCTTCGACCGCGGCGGCTATCTCTATCATGGCCGGGTCAAGGCCCTGGCCGATGCGGCTCGCCAGGCCGGACTGGAGTTCTAGACGATGGGCATGCGCATGGACGATCGTCGCGACCGCCGCGGTGGCGGCGACGATCGCAACAACGAGTTCCAGGAGAAGATCGTCTCCCTCAACCGCGTCGCCAAGGTGGTCAAGGGTGGGCGGCGCTTCTCCTTCAGCGCGCTGGTCGTCGTCGGCGACGGGCAGGGCCGCGTCGGCGCCGGCCTGGGCAAGGCGGGTGAGGTTCCCGAGGCGATCCGCAAGGGCGTCGAGGACGCCAAGAAGCACCTGATCACCGTGCCCCTGGTGGGCACCACCATCCCCCACGACATCCGCTTCAAGCTGGGTGCGGCCAAGGTGCTGCTCAAGCCCGCCGTTCCCGGCACCGGCGTGATCAGCGGCGGCGCCATGCGCGCGGTCGTCGAGGCCGCGGGCATCCACGACATCCTCACCAAGTCGCTGGGGACCAACAACCCCATCAACGTGGTGCGCGCCACCGTCTCGGCGCTGGCCAGCCTGCGCACGCTCGACAGCGTCGCCAAGCTGCGCGGCAAGGAGCCGGAGCAGATCGTCGGCCGCCGCCGCGCCGCGGTGATGCTGGGACGCGAGGTCGAGGCCGCGGCCGTGCCCGCGCCCGCCGGAGCGAGCGCATGAGCCGTATCAAGGTGACCTACCGCAAATCCGCCATCGGCTACAAGAGCGACCAGAAGGCGACCATCCAGGCCCTCGGCCTGAAGAAGCTCAACCACAGCGTCGAGCACGACGACTCGCCCGCCATCCGCGGCATGGTGCACAAGGTGCGCCACCTGGTCAGCGTCGACGGCATCCCCGCCGACTCGCCGCAGGCGGTCGCGTTCTTCAACAACACGCCGCCCGCCGTGGGCGCCGCGGCGACGGAGGGCCAGGAGCGCCATGCGTCTGCATGACCTGAAGCCCGCCCCGGGCAGCCGCCGCGAGCGCAAGCGCGTTGGCCGCGGCATCAGCGCGGGGCAGGGCAAGACCGCCGGCAAGGGCCAGAAGGGCCAGTTCGCCCGCACCCCCGGCCTGCGCGTCGGCTTCGAGGGCGGCCAGATGCCGCTGGCGCAGCGCCTGCCCAAGCTGCGCGGCTTCCACAACCGCTTCAAGAAGGACTACGCCACCGTCAACGTCAGCAAGCTCAACCGCTTCGACGCCGGCAGCGTGGTCGACCCCGACGTTCTCCGCGCCGCGGGCCTGGTCGACAACGCCCGCGACGGCGTCAAGGTGCTCGGCGCCGGACGCCTCAAGACCAAGCTGACCCTGCGCGTCCACCGCGTCTCCGCCGGCGCCCGCGCCGCCGTCGAGAAGGCCGGCGGCACCGTCGAGCTGCTCGAAGCCTCGCCCGCAAAGGCCACCGCGGCGGAACCCGTCGGTGACGCGGTCGCCGAGGCCACGATCGCCGCGGAATCCCCGGAAGCCGCCGCCGAAGCACCGGAATCCGAGGCCGAACCCGCCGATTCCGAATCCGACTCCGAGTAGCAGGGAAGAGGGACTGAGCAGGTGAATCTCCTCGAAGCGCTCGGCCAGGCGATGCGCATCCCCGAGCTGCGTCGCAAGCTGCTCTTCACCGTGCTCCTGCTGCTGATCTTCCGCATCCTCGCCAGCATCAGCATCCCCGGCGCCGACCCCGCCAAGCTCACCCAGCTCTTCCAGGGCAACTCCCTGCTCGGCCTGCTCAACCTCTTCAGCGGCGGTGGCCTGAGCAACTTCTCGATCGTCGCCATGGGCGTCAACCCCTACATCAACGCCACCATCATCATGCAGCTGATGACCGTCGTCTCCACCCGGCTCAAGGAGCTGAGCAAGGAGGGCGAGCAGGGCCGCAAGAAGATCACCCGCTACACGCGCTGGCTCACCGTCGCGCTCGGCGCGCTGCAGGCCTACGGCCTCACCGTGCTGTTCAGCAGCAGCCAGGTCGGCGTCCTGGTCAGCCCCAGCCCGGGCACGATCATCTCGATCATCATCACCCTGACCGCGGGCACGGTGGTGTTGATGTGGCTCGGTGAGCTGATCACCGAGTACGGCGTCGGCAACGGCGTCTCGCTGGTGATCTTCGCCGGCATCATCGGCCGCCTCCCCGGCTCGCTGTACAGCTACGGCACCACCGGCAGCAGCCACGTCATCCAGCTGCTCGGCATGACCGTCATCGCCGTCGCGGTGACCATGTTCATCATCTTCGTGCAGCAGGCCCAACGAAAAGTTCCCGTGCAATCAGCTCAACGAGTCATCAACCCGAGAGCGGGCACGGCCATCCCCTCACGGCGAAACTTCCTGCCCCTGCGCGTCAACGCGGCGGGGGTCATCCCGATCATCTTCGCCATCTCGATCATGACCTTCCCGACCATCTTCTCCAACTTCTTCCAGACCGCGGGAGGAGTGGTCGGCAACGCCGCCAACTGGATCCGGCTCAACTGGCAGCCCAACGGGCCGAGCATCGTCACCAACCTGCTCTACAACGGCATCTACTTCCTGCTCATCCTGGGCTTCACCTACTTCTACACGGCGGTCGTCTTCGACCCCAACGACGTCGCCGACAACCTCAAGAAGTCGTCGACGTTCATCCCCGGCATCCGCCCGGGACGAAGTACCGCGGAGTACCTGCACAAGGTGATGAACCGCATCACCCTGGCGGGCGCGCTGTTCCTCGCCCTGATCACCGTGGTGCTCCCGCTGGGGACCAGCTTCATCACCGGGGTGTCGACCACCAGCCTCTACCTCGGCGGCACCGCGGTGCTGATCGTGGTCGGCGTCGCCCTCGACACCATGAAACAGATCGAGACCCAGCTGCTCATGCGGCAGTACAAGGGCTTCATCAAGTGAGGCGGCTGACGCCGTGCTGATCACCATCCTCTTCGGCCCCCCCGGCAGCGGCAAGGGCACCCAGGCCGCCTACATCACCAAGCGCTACGGCTTGCAGCACGTCTCCACCGGTGAGATGCTGCGCGACGAGGCCGACAAGGGCACGGAGCTGGGCAACGAGGTGGCGCCGATCATGGCCGAGGGCAACCTGGTCCCCGACGACCTGATCGTCCGCGTCATCGAGTCCCGCCTCCGCGACTCCGACACCCAGCGCGGCGTGCTCCTCGACGGCTTCCCCCGCACCGTGCCCCAGGCCCGGGCGCTCGACGAGATGCTGCGCCGCAGCGGCCGCAAGGTCGACCTGGTGCTCTTCCTCGACGTCCCCGAGGACAAGCTGATCCAGCGCCTGCTCGGCCGCGCCCAGACCGAGGGCCGCGAGGACGACAACCTGGAGACCATCCAGAACCGCATCGAGATCTACCACCGCGACACCGAGCCGGTCCTCGACCACTACCGCGACCAGCCCAGCACCGCCATCGAGGTGGTGGACGGCGACGCGCCGATCCTCGACGTCGCCCGCCGCGTCCGCGACGCCGTCGACCGCCACTACCGGGACGCCGCCTGATGAATCAGGAGGCTCTCTCATGACCCAGCAAGCCGTGTCCCGCCGCGGCAAGAAGCCCGATCCTCGCGCCGGAGGCGCTCTCTCATGACCCAGCAAGCGGTCTCCTTCCGCCTCAAGAAACCCGACGAGATCGAGAAGATGGCCCGCGCCGGCGCCATCCTCGGCGAATGCCTCGAGCACCTCGCCCAGATGGTCCGCCCCGGCCTGACCACCCTCGACCTCGACCGCGAGGCCGACACCTTCATCCGCGACCACGGCTGCTTCCCCGGCTTCCTCGGCTACAACGACTTCCCCAACTCGCTCTGCGTCTCGATCAACGACGAGGTGGTCCACGGCGTCCCCGGCCCCCGGGTGATCGAGGACGGCGACCTGGTCTCCCTCGACTGCGGCCTGATCCTCGACGGCTGGTGGGCCGACTCCGGCCTCAGCGTGGGCGTCGGCGACATCAGCGCCGAGGCGCGCAAGCTGCTCGCCGTCACGGAGGAGGCGCTCCGCCGCGGCCTCGACGCCGCCCGCTCCGGCAACCGGATCGGCGACATCGGCCACGCGGTGCAGGCCTACGTCGAGGCCCAGGGCTTCGGCGTGGTCCGGCAGTACGTCGGCCACGGCATCGGCCGCAACATGCACGAGCCGCCCCAGGTGCCCAATTACGGCCGCGAGGGCACCGGCAACACCCTCAAGCCCGGCTACGTGCTGGCCATCGAGCCCATGGTCACCGCCGGCTCGCCGGACGTGAAGGTGCTCGCCGACCAGTGGACGGTGGTCACCGTCGACAAGCGGCTCTCCTGCTACTTCGAGCACACCGTGGCGGTGACCGACGACGGTCCTCGGGTGCTCACCCGGCGGCCGTCCGAGTTCGCCAAGGCCGCCTGAGCGCGGTTGCTGCCGATCTCCAGAAATCTGTATAATCGCCGTTTGTGGCTGAAGCTCAGCCCATCCTGTCGCGCCTCGTGAACGAGCGTGGCGAGCCGCTGGTGGGGCGGGTCATCGAACCCCTCCCCAACGCGCTCTACAGGGTGGAACTGGACAACGGGCACAAGGTTC
Organism: Candidatus Angelobacter sp.; assembly: GCA_035569495.1. Taxonomy (GTDB): domain Bacteria; phylum Chloroflexota; class Dormibacteria; order Aeolococcales; family Aeolococcaceae; genus DASRDZ01. The sequence continues at coordinate 27,970 of DATMMX010000054.1, forward strand.
TCGCCCACCCGGCCGGCAAGGCCCGCCTCCAGGCGGTCCGGATCCTGCCGGGGGACCGGGTTCAGGTGGAGCTCTCGGCCACCGACCCCGGCAGGGGACGCATCCTCAAGAAGCTCGCGTAAGGACGATCACGACACCATGAAGGTCAGGGCCTCGGTCAAGAAGATCTGCGATCGCTGCAAGATCATCAAGCGGCACGGCACTGTGCGCGTGATCTGCGAAACCCCCAAGCACAAGCAGCGTCAGGGCTAATAGGGAACAGCAGAGCAAGTGGCACGTATCGCCGGCGTCGATATCCCGCGTGAGAAGCGCGTGGAGATCGCGCTCACCTACATCTTCGGCATCGGGCTGACCACCGCGCGCCGCATCCTCACGCTCGCCCAGATCAGCCCCGACATCCGCACCAAGGACCTCTCCGACGCCCAGGTCAACCGCCTGCGCGACATCATCAGCAAGCAGCTCCAGGGCCGCATCGAGGGCGACCTGCGCCGGCAGATCGCGCTCAACATCAAGCGCCTCATGGAGATCGGCACCTACCGCGGGCTCCGCCACCGTCGCAACCTCCCGGTTCGCGGCCAGCGCACCCGCACCAACGCCCGCACCCGCCGCGGCCCCAAGAAGACCGTGGGCGTCCGCCGCAAGAAGAAGTAGGGACCCACCACCCACCACCAGTTCGGGCCTTCGGCCCGATGATCTGCCCGCCGGCGCCAGCCGCCGCGGGCTCAAGCCCCGGCGCAGCCGGCACGAAGCGAAGCGAGTAGATGGCCAAGAAGAAGAAGGTAGTCCGGACCCGGCGCCGCGAGCGCAAGAACATCGCGATCGGCCACGCCCACATCCTGGCCACCTTCAACAACACCATCGTCAGCCTCACCGACCCCCAGGGCAACGTCATCGCCTGGGGCTCCGCGGGCGCCCAGGGCTTCAAGGGATCGCGCAAGTCGACCCCCTTCGCCGCCCAGGTCACCGCCGAGAACGCGGCTCGCCGCGCCATGGAGCACGGTCTGAAGCAGATCGAGATCTTCGTCAAGGGCCCGGGCGCGGGCCGCGAGGCCGCCATCCGCTCGCTGCAGGCCGCCGGCCTCGAGGTCTCCGCGATCACCGACATCACACCGATCCCCCACAACGGCTGCCGCCCTCCCAAGCGGCGCCGGGTCTGAGTTTCTGACATGGCCAACTACAACGGACCCGTCTGCCGCCTCTGCCGCCGCGAAGGACAGAAACTGTTCCTGAAGGGCCAGAAGTGCCTGTCGAACTGCACGTTCGACCGGCGCAACGGCGTCATCCCCGGCATGCACGGCCTGGCTCGCCGCCGCAAGGTGAGCGACTACGGCCTGCAGCTCCGCGCCAAGCAGCGCGCCCGCCGCCTCTACGGCGTCATGGAGACGCAGTTCCGCCACTACTTCGAGAAGGCGGAGCGGTCCCAGGGCGTCACCGGCACGGTGCTGCTGCAGCAGCTGGAGCGCCGTCTCGACAACGTGATCTACCGGCTGGGCATGGCCGCGTCGCGCCGCGAGGCGCGGGTGCTGACCACCCACCGGCACTACGCCGTCAACGGCCGCACCGTCAACATCCCCTCCTACCAGGTGCGTCCCGGCGACATCATCAGCGTCCGCGAGGGCAGCAAGAACATCAAGCCCATCGAGGACTCGCTGGCCCTGGTCCAGAGCGTCCCCGACTGGCTGACCCTGGAGGCGGACAAGAAGCAGGGCACCGTCCTGCGCTACCCCGAGCGGCACGAGATGGACCAGTTCATCGACGAGCAGCTCATCGTCGAGTACTACAGCCGGTAACCATCGGCATTCACGCGGGTCGCGCGACGGCGCGATGCGCAGGCTGACCCTTCTTTCGCCGCGGACGCGCGGCGAGCATGCGAGGCGCTACTGACCACATGGTCGACATGATCACCACCCCCACGGTCCGCGAGCTGGAGACAACCGCGGACTACGGCAAGTTCGAGATCGAGCCGCTGGAGCCCGGTTTCGGTGTGACGCTGGGCAACTCCCTGCGTCGCGTCCTGCTGTCCTCGCTGCCCGGCGCGGCGGTCACCTCGGTGTCCATCGAGGGCGTGTCCCACGAGTTCTCGGCGATCTCCCACGTCAAGGAGGACGTCACCGAGGTCCTGCTCAACATCAAGGGCATCAACGTCGTCTCCCACGTCGACGAGCCGGTGCACATGACCCTTGACGTTCGCGGTCCCAAGACGGTCACCGCCGGTGACATCGAGACCAGCAGCGACGTCGAGATCCGCAACCCCGAGCTGCACATCTGCACCCTCGACTCGGCCCAGGCGCACCTGCGCATGGAGCTGACCGTCGAGCGTGGCAAGGGCTACGCCACCGCCGAGCGCAACAAGCGCGACGGCCAGCCCATCGGGGTCATCCCCATCGACGCCATCTTCACCCCGGTGCGCAAGGCCAACTTCTCCGTCGAGAAGACCCGCGTCGGCCAGGAGACCGAGTGGGACCGCCTGCTCGTCGAGGTCTGGACCGACGGCACCCTCGCCCCCGTCGAGGCGGTGAGCAAGGCCGCCGAGCTCTACACCCGCCACCTGGAGCTCTTTGTCAGGTTCGGCGACAACCTCTCGGCGCCGCAGCAGCGCCAGCAGCGCGGCAACGACCTGCCGTCGCGGCTCGCCGACGTGCCCGTCGAGGAGCTCGACCTCAGCGTCCGCGCGCTCAACTGCCTCAAGGCCAACGACGTCACCAAGATCGGCCAGCTGGTGGCGATGCGCCAAGAGGAGCTGCTCTCGCTGCGCAACTTCGGCCAGAAGTCGCTGGACGAGATCCGCGAGAAGCTGGTCGAGCGTGGCTTCGTCACCCCCGAGGAGCTGGACGGCCTGTTCCAGCCGGGTCGCTAGGAGCTCGTCGCCAGAGATGCGTCACCGCAAGGCAGGTCGCAAGTTCGGTCGCCCCTCGGACCAGCGGGTCGCGCTGACCCGCGCCCAGGTCACCGCCCTGCTCAAGCACGGGCGCATCACCACCACCGAGGCCAAGGCCAAGGAGCTGCGCCGCTGGGTGGAGCGGGTGATCACCACCGCCAAGCCCGGTGACGTGCACGCCCACCGCCAGGTGGCCCTGTGGGTCAACGACCGCGAGGCCTCGGCGAAGCTGTTCTCCACCTACATGGACCGCTATCGCGACCGTCCCGGTGGGTACACGCGCGTCATGCTCGTGGGCCCGCGCCACGGTGACGGCGCCGAGATGGCGATCATCGAGCTGGTCGAGTAGGGGCGATGTTCCGGCTTGTGTTGGAGTACGACGGCAGCGCGTTCAGCGGTTGGCAGCGCCAGCCGGGGGTGCGCACCGTTGAAGGCGTGCTGCGGGATGCCGTTGCAGCGCTCGGCTTCGAGGTCGAGTCGCTGACTGCTGCGGGTCGCACCGACGCCGGTGCGCATGCGCACGGGCAAGTGGTGGGGCTGACGCTCAGCGACACACCCCGCGCCAGCGGGGGAGTCCCGTACGTGCCGGCGCCAGAGCCACTCCGGCATACGTTGAACGCGCAACTGCCGCCCGATGTCGTCATCGTCGCCGCCAGCAACGCCCCCGCCGACTTCCACGCCAGGAAGGACGCCCTCTCCCGCACCTACCGCTACCTGGTGGTCCCCAGAACCACCCGCCCGGCCGTCGCCCGCCAGTATGCCTGGCAGGTCCGCGGCCCCCTCGACCTGCGCGCCATGCGCCACGCCGCCAAGCTCCTCGAAGGCACCCACGACTTCGCCGCCTTCGGCCGCTCCCCGCGCCCCGGCGGCACCACCACCCGCACCGTGCACTCCGTCAGGGTCCGCCGCATCTCCGGCGCGATCGTGATCGACGTCAGCGCCAACGCCTTCCTCTACGGCATGATGCGCTCCTTCGCCGGAGCCCTCGTCGCCATCGGCGAGCACCGCATGACCACCGCCGAGCTGCACGCGCTGCTCACCACACCGCCAGCACAGAGAGCCCACCTCACCGTCGCGCCCGCCCACGGGCTGCACCAGTGGGCCGTCACCTACCCGGAGACCCGATGAACAGCCAGCTCACCTACCAGCCCCGCGCGGGCAGCGTCCCTGCCACGTGGTACCTGGTCGACGCGCGCGGCCAGACGCTGGGGCGGCTCGCCGTCAACATCGCCCGCGTGCTGCGCGGCAAGCACCGCCCGCAGTTCACCCCGCACCTCAACACCGGCGACCACGTCGTGGTCATCAACGCGCGGGACATCGTGGTCACCGGCCGCAAGCGCACGCTGAAGACCTACGACCGCTACTCGGGCTACCCGGGCGGCCGCCGCGTGCGCACCTTCGACGAGGCGCAGGAGCGCAATCCCGCCTTCCCGCTGCACCACGCCGTCCGCGGCATGCTGCAGCACAACACACTCGGCAACGACATGCTCAAGCGCCTCAAGATCTACGCCGGCGCCGAGCACAAGCACGCGGCCCAGCAGCCGCAGCCGATCCGCTTCGGCGAACTCGGAGAGCTGATCAGTGGCTGAGAGCAACTACTACTACGGGACCGGTCGCCGCAAGACCTCGGTGGCGCGGGTGCGCCTCATCCCGGGTGACGGCGTGCTGCTGATCAACGGCAAGTCGCCGAGCGAGTACTTCGGCCGCCGTGACCTGGAGACCGTGGTCACCCAGCCGCTGCGGGTCACCGAGACGATGGGCAAGTTCGTCGGCAGCGTGAAGGTCGAGGGCGGCGGCATCGCCGGCCAGGCCGGAGCGGTCTGCCACGGCATCGCCCGCGCCCTCGCCTCCGCGGACGGGGAGCTGCGTCCCGCGCTCAAGAAGGCCGGCCTTCTGACTCGCGACCCCCGCGAGAAGGAGCGCAAGAAGTACGGCCTCAAGCGCGCCCGCAAGGCTCCCCAGTACACGAAGCGCTGACGCACTTCGTCGTCTTGCTGTCCGCGCGGTACGCGCGGACGGGGGGGGCGCCCCCCCACGCCATCATTTCGCCGCTGGAGTGCGGCCGAAACGACAGCGTTGCCCCCCGCGCCGCGACTCCGCGGCGGGCTCGGCGTTCGCCTCGCTGATGCGCGAGCGCATCCTGGGTTGCCCTGTCGACGTCCTCGACATGGACACCGCCGTGCAGGCACTCCTCGGCTTCGTGCAGGCGCGCCCGCAACCCCCGGCGCTGATCGTCACCCTCAACCCCGAGATGGTCATGCACGCGCAACGTGACCCGGAGTTCGCGGCCCTGCTCGACCACGCCGCCCTGCTCGTCCCCGACGGCGTCGGCATCGTCAACGCGCTGCGCCGCCGCGGCCACCCGGTGCAGCAGCGGGTCACCGGCATCGACCTGCTCCGCGCCTACGGCCCCCACGCCGCCCGTCTCGGCCACCGCATCGCCCTGTGCGGCGCGGCGCCCGGCGTGGCCGCAAGAGCTGCGGACGAGCTGACCCGCGAGTTCCCCGGCCTCCTGGTGGTCGCCTCCGACTCCGGCGACCCCGGCGACGCGGTGGCCGAGCGCCTGAAGGCAGCGCGTCCCGACGTGGTCTGCGCCGCTTACGGTCACGGCGCCCAGGAGCGCTTCCTCGCCGAGCACCTCACCGCCATCGGCGCCGCCGCGGGCATCGGGGTCGGCGGCGCCCTCGACGTCCTCGCCGGCCGCGTCCGCCGCGCCCCCGGCGCCGTCCAGGCCGCCGGGTTCGAGTGGGCCTGGCGCCTGGCCCGCGAGCCGCGGCGCCTGCGCCGCCAGGCGGTGCTCCCCGTCTACTGGTGGCGCGAGCGCCGCGAGGCCTCCCGGCCGCACTGACCCCCGGCGGCAGCCGGTAGCATCACCCGCCGTGCTCAGCATCGTCGTCCCCGCCTACAACGAGTCGGGACGCCTGCCCGGCAGCCTGCGCCGCATGCGCCAGCACTTCGACGCCCTCGGCGAGGCGTACGAGGTGATCGTCGTCGACGACGGCAGCGGTGACGACACCTACGCGCAGTCGCTCGACCTCGCCGCCGATTGGCCGCAGCTCACCGTGCTGCAGTTCGACCGCAACCGCGGCAAGGGCGCGGCGGTACGCGAGGGCATGCTCCACGCCCGCGGCGAGCACCGCCTCTTCAGCGACGCCGACCTCAGCACCCCGCTCGACGAGCTGCCCCGGCTGCGCGCCAGGCTGCAGGGCCGCACCCAGGTGGCCATCGCCTCGCGCGGCCTCGCCGAGTCGCAGATCGAGGTGCACCAGCAGAAGCGCCGCGAGCTGATGGGCCGCACCTACAACCGCCTGCTCCGCCTCGTGGTGCTGCGCGGCATCCACGACTCGCAGTGCGGCTTCAAGGTGTTCACGGCCGAGGCGGCGGTGGCCTGCTTCGAGCCGCTGCAGACGATGCGCTTCGGCTTCGACGCCGAGGTGCTGGTGCGCGCCAAGGCGCACGGCTGGAAGATCGCCGAGGTGCCGGTGCGCTGGCACCACGTCGAGGCCTCGCGGGTCAACTCGGTGCGCGACTCCTCGCGGATGCTCTGGGACCTGCTCCGGCTGCGCTTCCGCCGCCTGGGCTGATCTGGACCGACCGGGCGGTCAGCAGGCGGGCGCGGACGCGGGATCGGGCGGGGTGTGCGACGGGCCGACGTCGGCGGCGCCCCTGTGCATCACCACCGCGTCGGCGGCGGCGTCGTGGCACTCGGTCACCCAGCCGATCTCCAGGAAGGCGGTGACCTCCTGGGACCTGGTGGGCACGATGGCCACGGTCATGCCGTCCGCCTCCAGCTCGCTGCGCCAACCGGGTCGGATCAGGTGGATGTCCAGGTAGCGCTCCATGCGCGCTGCGCCGAACACCGCCGACTCGCCGTAGATGAACACGGTGCGCTGCGTGGGGAAGCGGTAGGCCAGGTAGCCGCCCCACTCGTAGAGCGAGTAGAGGCGCTCGCCGGGGTGATGCGCAGCGACGTCGTCGGTGGCGGCGACGGGGAAGGACTTCGCCTCGTCGGCGGCGATCGCCGAGGCGCTCGAGATGGGCACGACGTGGGCCACCACAACGACGGCGGCGACCACCACCGCCAGGAGCAGCGCGGGCAGCGCGGGACGCGGCCGCGAGAACGCGGCGACGCGCGGCCGCGAGGCCCACGACGTCCACGCCGCCCAGCCGTAGCGCGCCAGCTGCGGCGCCGCCACCACCGCGAACAGGGCCACGTTGCGCTGCGCCTGCAGCGACATCGCCAGGGTCGCGATGCCCAGCACCACGTCGACCGGGTCGGGACGCCGTCCCGCCACCCAGAGCACCACCAGCAGCACCGCCTCGACCTCGAAGAGGCGCAGCGCGGTCAGGTGGAAGTCGGGCGACATCCACTCGGTGATGCCGCTGGTCAGCGTGGGGTTGGTGAAGGTGTCGAGGATGTAGGGGTAGAGGTGCACGCCGGCGGGGTTGACCAGGGTGGCCACCACCCCCGCAACCAGCGCCAGCAGCAGCGGCCGCAGCCGCGCCGCGGGCTCCGCGCCCGGATGGATGCGCCGCCACACCGCGACGGTCAGCGCCACCAGCAGGACCACGCCGATGCCGTTGACGAACCCCGCGTGCAGGTTGGCCCAGACCAGGAACAGCGGCGGCAGCGCCCACACGGCGCGGGTGGAGCCCTCGCGCCACCGCGCCAGCACCAGCAGGACCAGCGCCGTGCCGAGCAGGGTGATCACCTGGCCGCGGACGCCGAGGAAGGTCCCCGCCACCAGCGCGGAGAGGAGCAGCCCGCCGGCCAGGAACGGCCCGGGCACGCGCAGGCTGCGCGGGATCGCCCGCACCGCCACCACCAGCGCGCATGTCGCCACCAGCCCCATCACCAGCATCGGCAGCCAGGCGCCCACCGAGAACGTCCACGACAGCAGCACCTCGTAGCCCCACTGCTGCCCGACCCAGGGGTTGGGCGCGCCAAGGAAGGTGAACGGCTCCTGGGCGGGGATGCCGTGGGCGCGGATCAGGTCGCCGGCGGCGAGGTGCCACCACACGTCAGGGTCGCGCAGCGCCTGGACGGTGAGCGCCAGCGACACCCCGGCCGCGCCGAGCAGCCACGCCCAGCGCATCGACCGCTGCGAGCGCGTCTCGTCCGCGGTGACCGCGGCGGCAGCCGGGGCGACGGCGGCGGGGGAGGGGACCAGTGTGGCCACGGGGGTCACTGGCTGCCCAGGCCGAGCCGGTCGAGCAGGGCGCATGTGCCGGTGGAGTCTGCCGTGTACGAGGGCTGGGGTGGGAGCTTGGCCTGCAGCGGGCTGCCCGCGGGCACGAAGGCCACCGACTTGGGGTCGCGGTAGACCTCGGTCCAGCGCGGGCTGGCCTGGAGCACCTCGGCGAGCGGGGTGTTGGCGTCGAACAGCACGATGTCGGTGTGGCTGTCGAGCAGGACACGCTCCCAGTTGGGCCGCACCTGCTCGACGTCGCCGTAGGTGTAGAGCAGGCTGTCGCCCATCAGCGCGGCGTCGCCGAAGATGAAGATGCGGTCGCCGTGGGGGACGATGGTGCGGGCCAGGTAGCCGCCCTCGCCGTACTGGTTGAAGACGTTCAGCCCGCCCGGCGCACGGTTCAGCCACCGCGCGCCGCACACCGGGTAGTCGCGCGCGTACGACAGCGAGTCGGCGCGCACCGACGCGGCCACGGCGAGCTGCGAGCCCGCGGCGACGAAGCAGACCAGCCCCACGGCGACGGTCAGCATCACCCCGCGGCGCGCCATCACGCCCACCGCGCGCGCCGCCTCCATGCGGCGGACCACGGTGGGGAACATGCGCCGTCCCACCATGTCGGCCTGCTCGATCCACACCGGCGTCGCCGCCGCGATGAACAGCGCGATGTGGCGCACCGACTGCAGCGCCAGCGCGGTGGTGATCAGCACCAGCACGGCGTCGCGCGGACGGATGCGCCGGGTGATCGCCAGCATCGCCGCCAGGGTGAGCAGCATCAGGCCGAAGGCGCGCACCGCCGCGTCGTGGAAGTCGGGCGAGTGCCACTCCAGGATCATCGACTGCTGCGCGGCCGAGCCCTGGGTCTCGAAGGGGTACAGGTAGATGTGCGGCCCGCTGGGGTTGATCGCCACCACCGCCAGGCAGGCGAGCAGCACGATTGCAAGCGTGCGCAATCGAAGCGGATCGACCTGGGAGCGTCCCAGCTTCCAGAGCACGCCCTCGACGGCGACGATGACGCCGAGGAAGGCGGCGCCGATGATGAAGCCCGAGTGCAGGTTGCTCCACACCAGGAAGATCGGCACCAGCAGCCAGATCGCCCTGCCGCCACGAAGCAGATGCCGCTCGACGAGGAACAGCAGCAGGCAGGTCAGCGCGAAGGTGATCATCTGCGCGCGCGGCCCCCAGACCGGGTAACCCGCGATGGTGGCGAGCAGCAGCCCGAGCCCCGCGGCGACGTATCCCGGCTTGCGCAGCAGCGAGCGCAGCAGCACCAGCAGCAGGCCCAGCCAGGTGGTGATCGAGAGCACGACGACGATCAGCGCCAGCCCGCCGAGCGCGCTCAAACCCGCGAAGAGCACTTCCGTGAGCCACTCGTGCATCGTCCAGTGGTGGCCGACGGCGGTGTAGGTGAACGGGTCGGTCTGCAGCAACGCGTGGTTGTCGAGGATGAGCTGGCCGGTGCGCAGGTGCCACCAGAAGTCCGGGTCACGGATCGAGCTGGTCACGGGCAGTGCGCAGAGCAGCACCACGGCGACCAGGAAGATCCCACCCGGCGTGCTCAGCCGCTGCAGCCGCCGCCGCAGCGTCCCCCCCTCGCCGCTACCAGACAAACGGGATGAGGCGGCGGGTGCGCCGCGCGTACTCGGCGTACTCGGGGAAGGTGCTCGACAGCAGCCGCTCCTCGTAGCCCGCGCGCACCATCTGCATGCCGACGAAGACGAACATCGACAGCGCGGAGATCAGCCCGGGGGCCGCGGCGAGCGCGCCCAGCGCGGCGGTGATCTCGAAGAGGTAGAGCGGGTGGCGGACGACGCGGTACGGCCCGCCGGTGGTCAGCCGCCGCGCCTCGGGGATGATGCTGAGGCTGCGGCGCAGATAGGCGAGCGACCAGATCGCCCCGCTGAAGGACACGATCGAGATCACCACGCTGACCCCGCCGGTGAACGGCGGCAGCCCGTAGAGCACCGGGCCGGTGCCCAGGAAGGTGCCGACCAGGAGCTGCATCAGCGTCCCGGTGAAGGCGGCGAAGCGCACCACGAGGCGGCCGTCGCGGGCCTTGGGCTGGGGGCGGGTGAGGTAGAGCCCGGCGGGGATGGCGCAGAACGCCGTGTAGAGCAGCGGCGAGACCACCTTGTCGGCGATGCGCGTGGCCCCCGCGCCGGCGGGCATGGTGCTCAGCGCGCTGACCACGCGGGTGAGCTGGAGCGCGCCCATCAGCCCGAAGAGCACGCCGGGGACGGCGCGCCCGAAGGCCAGCCAGCGCAGCCCCGCCCAGTACTCGGGGGAGAAGCGGCGGCGGTTCGGGGTGGTGGGACGGGCCGCGACGGCGGCAGCCACGCGGGTCCTCCGGGCGGCCTGGGGAGTGCCGACTGCCATGCGCTAGAGTGTACGGGCGCCCCCTGGCGCGGCCTGTCGCGTCATTCCCCTGTGACCCTCCTTTGACCATCCCGAAGGGCACCGCGCCAGCGGCCGAGTCGCGATCGCATCCCGGCTCCGCCGCGCTTGCATCCGTCCGCTTCCTCGTCTCCGAGCGCATCGCCGACCTGGACGACGGTCTGGCGCGCCTGGAGCAGCGCACCGCCGAGACCGAGTCGCAGCGCGGCGAGCTGCGTGACCGGCTGGAGGGCGCCGAGGTGATCCGCCGCCACGTGCTCAACAACTTCCAGCACCTGCGGCCCGCCGAGGTGGACGAGGCCTTCCAGACGGCGCTGACCCTGCGCGTCGACCTGGCCACCGTCGAGGAGCGCTTCCGCGAGCTGGGCGCCCGGCTCAGCGACGTGCGCGGCGAGCTGGAGCTGCTCCGCAACCTCGCCCGCAGCCTGGACGACGCCGGCGCGGGCGAGGACGCCGAGGCCACCACCGCGGCCGAGGGCGCCTCGCGCTTCCGCAGCGCCTCGCGGCAGGTGTTCCAGATCATCGAGGAGGAGCGCATGCGGATCGCGCGCGACATGCACGACGGTCCGGCGCAGTCGATGGCCAACCTGGTGCTCCAGGCCGAGGTGCTGGAGAAATTGCTGCTCAAGGATCCGGCGGCGATGGTCAGCGAGCTGATCGACTTCAAGTCGGTGGTGCGCGAGGCGCTCGATGAGACGCGGCGGCTGATCTTCGACCTGCGGCCGATGACCCTCGACGACCTCGGCCTGGTGCCGACGCTGCGCCGCTTCATCAAGGAGTTCGGCGACAAGAGCGGCATCGTGGCCCGCTTCCACCTGGTCGGCGAGGAGCGCCGCCTGCCCGGCAACTACGAGGCGGTGCTCTTCCGCATTGTCCAGGAGGCGCTGGCCAACGTGCGCAAGCACGCGGGCGCGCGCGGTGTCGACGTGACCCTGACGTTGCAGTCGCACCGCGCGGTCGCGGTGGTCAAGGACGATGGTGAGGGTTTCGACGTCAACGCCACCGAGGCGCGACAGGGGCGCACCCGCAACCTGGGGCTGATCTCCATGCGCGAGCGCGCCGACCTGGAGAAGGGCGCCCTGGAGATCCGCTCGCAGATCGGCAAGGGCACCGAGGTTCGGGTCAGCTTCGACTTTTAGATGGCGACGCTGTCAGCCGCACGGTAACTCCCCGTCACAAGGTGTTACCGCTACTTGTCACGCAGGCCACAGGGAAAGCCTGAGGCCGCCTCCATACTCGGCTGCGACCCCGGTGGGCACGACGCCCTCCAGGGACTCCGACAAAAGGAGGTGAACCCCCAGATGCTGAGCAACCTTTACCTTCGGCTTCGCGAGCTCATGGCTCGTGCCCAGGAGCGCGAGGAAGGCCAGGGCATGGTCGAGTACGCGCTGATCCTGGTCCTCATCGCTGTTGTCGTCATCGTCATCCTCACGGTTGTCGGCAAGCAGGTCAACAACGTCTTCTCGAACATCAGCAACGGCCTCAACCAGTAGGCCCGCGCCTCAACAACCCCAAGCACACACACGCAATTCGAGAGGGGAGTCGCCGCACGTTCTGGCGGCTCCCCTCTTCTTCTAGGAGGAATCCCCAGGTGGCCACCGAGGTCAAGCAGAGAAACAACCGCATCATCATGGTGGTTCTGGGCCTGGTGCTCGCGGCGGCCGCCTTCGGACTCAGCCTGTATGTGTCCAAGAGCGGCAGCACCGGCACCGGCTCGGGCACCGGGCAGCAGGTCGGCGTGGTCGTCGCCAAGGCCGACATCCCCCAGGGCACGCAGCTCACCGCCGACATGCTCACCACCAAGCCATACGCCGCCGACTCCGCGCCCGCCGGTGCGGTCGGCGATCCCAACGTGCTGGCCGGCAAGTTCCTGTCGGTCGCGGTGACCATGAACACCCCGGTCACCCCCGCGCTGCTGGTCAACGACGCCGCTTCGGCGAAGACCGCGGCGCTCAGCCAGACGCCGCTCGACATCCACGCCGGCAACGTCGCCCTGGCCGTGCCAGTTGGTGGCGCAGGTGGCGGAAACTCGCCCGAGCTGCAGACCTTCGGACTGTACATCCAGCCCGAGGATCGCTTCGATGTCATCGTCGACGACGGCACCGGACACGTGCGCTACGCCTTCCAGGACATCCGCGTCCTCAAGGTCGGCGCCTACTCGGCGACCGGCAACGGCGCCGCCACCGTGCTGGTGGTGGAGATGTCCCGCGCGGAGGCCGAGGCGATGTCCTTCCTGCTGGAGCGCAGCGGCCAGCCCGGCTCGCCCACCGTGGTCAAGTACGTGCTGCGTCCCAACCCCAAGGCGAGCCCCGGGCCGACCCCGAGCTACATCGACACCGCGCCCTTCAACCCGCCCGGAAAGCAGGACAGCCCCGTCTCTTCGCAGTCCTTCAACCAGCTCTTCCCGGCACACTGATCGGGCGTAGGATAGGTCGCTCCGACTGACCCGCCCCCCATAGAAAAGAAGAGCCTGCGCATGATTCGCGTCCTGATCGTCGACGACATCCCGAGCACCCTCGAGAACCTGCAGAAGCTGCTCAGCTTCGAGGACGACATCGAGGTTTGCGGCACCGCCGCGGACGGGAAGAAGGCCATCGACGAAACCCGCCGGTTGCAACCCGACGTGGTGCTGATGGACGTCAACATGCCCGTGCTCGACGGGATCCAGGCAACTGAGGTCCTCGCCCAGGAAGTCCCCGGCTCGCCCGTCATCATCATGTCGGTGCAGGGTGAGCGGGACTACCTGCGGCGGGCGATGCAGGCCGGGGCCCGTGAGTTCCTGATCAAGCCCTTCTCCGGCGACGAGCTGATCGCCTCGATCCGTCGAGTGCACCAGCTGGAGCAGAAGAAGGAGTCGTACCTGGCCAAGGCGCCGGCCGCACAGGCCGGCGCTGCCGCCACTCCGCGCAACGAGCGCGGCGAGATGTTCGTCGTCTTCAGCGGCAAGGGCGGCATCGGCAAGTCGGTGCTGTCCGCCAACCTCGCCGTGGCGCTGGCGATGGAGACCGGCGCGCGCGTCGCGCTGGTCGACCTCGACCTCCAGTTCGGCGACGTCGGCGTGCTGCTCAACCTCGACCACTCGCGCAGCATCACCGACCTCACCGACGCACCGGGACACATCGACCCCGAGTTCGTGCAGGACGTGCTCGCCAGCGGGCCCGAGGGCGTCAAGGTGCTGCTGGCGCCGATCAGCCCCGAGCTGGCCGACCTGGTCACCGCCGAGCACCTGCGCGCGATCATGGAGGAGCTGCGCCGCAGCTTCGACTTCATCGTCGTCGACACCGCGTCGCACCTCACCGAGCTGAACCTCGAGATGATCGAGCAGGCGTCGCGGGTGATCGTGATGAGCGCGCTCACCATCCCCGCCATCAAGGACACCAAGCTGACCCTCAAGGTGCTCGACTCGCTCAACCTCGAGCCCGAGCGCATCCTGTTGCTGCTCAACCGCAGCGACGCCCACAGTGACTTCAACAAGGAGGCGGTGGAGCAGAACCTGCGCTTCCCGATCTCCCTGCAGCTTCCCCACGATCCCAAGATCGTGGCCGCGTCGGTCAACCGCGGCGCGCCCTTCGTGTCGACCAACCCGGAGGTGGAGATCAGCCGCGCGCTGCGCGAGCTGGTCAGCCGCCTGGTGCCGCTGGAGCAGAGCGCGCAGCCCGTCGGCGCCGGCGCCGGCAGTGCTGCTGACCGCAAGCGCGGCAAGCGCTTCGGGTTCGGCAGGGGATAGGCCTGCATGTCGCTCCTCGATCGGGTCCAGCAGCGCAAGGCGGGTGACGAGGCGTCGCCCTTCGGTGTGCAGACGCGGCCCGCGCCTGTGCCCGTCGCGCCCGCTGCCGCGCCCACTGCACCGGCGGCGCCGGGTGCACCTGTTGCTGACAACTCTGGCTTGAACCGGGCAGGCTCGCCGCTGCTGGCGCGCACCGGCCTGCAGCAGCGCACCGGCGCGGCCAAGGCCGGCGCGCTGCAGGAGCGCTACGACACCCTGCGCACCCGCGTCCACCAGCGCCTCGTCGAGGAGCTGGTCGACACCGAGAGCACCTCGCAGGAAGCCGTCATTCCCAAGATCGGCGAGCTGGTCAGCGAGGTGGCCGCCGAGATGGCCATGACGCTGACCCGCCAGGACAAGCAGCGCCTGGTGGAGAGCCTGGTCAACGACGTGCTCGGCCTCGGTCCGCTGGAGAGCCTGCTGGCCGACCCGGACGTCACCGAGATCATGATCAACGGCCCCAAGCAGATCTACGTCGAGCAGCGCGGCCGCATCACCCGCAGCGCGGTCACCTTCGAGACCAACGACCAGCTGCTGCAGATCATCGACCGCATCGTCAGCAGCATCGGCCGCCGCGTCGACGAGTCGTCGCCCATGGTCGACGCCCGTCTCAAGGACGGCTCGCGCGTCAACGTGATCATCCCGCCGCTGGCGCTCAGCGGCGCCACCGTCACCATCCGAAAGTTCTCCAAGGACCCGCTGCAGATCAGCGACCTGATGCGCTACGGCTCGGTGACCCAGGAGATGGTCGACTTCATGCGCTCCTGCGTTCGCGCACGCATGAACGTGGTCGTCTCCGGCGGCACCGGCTCGGGAAAGACGACGACGCTCAACATCCTCTCGGGCTTTATCCCCGACGACGAGCGCATCGTCACCATCGAGGACGCCGCCGAGCTACAGCTCCGCCAGGACCACGTGGTCACACTGGAGACGCGGCCCGCCAACGTCGAGGGCCGCGGTCGCATCAGCATCCGCGACCTCGTCATCAACTCGCTGCGCATGCGGCCCGACCGCATCGTCGTCGGTGAGTGCCGCGGTGGCGAGGCGCTCGACATGCTGCAAGCGATGAACACCGGCCATGACGGCTCGCTCACCACCGTGCACGCCAACGCGCCCACCGACGCGCTCTCCCGCCTGGAGACGATGGTGCTCATGGCCGGCGCCGAGCTTCCCTCGCGCGCCATTCGCGAGCAGATCGGCAGCGCCATCAACATCGTCGTGCAGCAGTCGCGTCTGCGTGACGGTACTCGCAAGATCGTCAACATCGCCGAATGCCTGGGCTACGATGGCGAGCGCGTCCGGCTGCAGGACATCTTCGTCTGGAAGCAGACAGGTGTCGACGAAGACGGACACGTGATCGGCTCGCTGACGCCAACGGGCGTCATCCCCCAATGTCTCGACTACCTCGCCTCCGCCGGCGAGGGTCTCGATCTCTCGATCTTCACGCCGCAGCGCCCTGCGGTGGTAGGAGGTGAAGGCTGATGCTTGGGCATGTCCTGCCAGGATTGGACGTTCCGACCGGTCCGCAGATCGGATCGTTCTCGCTGTTCAGCCTGGTCATCGGCCTGATCGCCGCCCTGGCGGTCATGCTGGTCATCTTCGGGCTCATCGGCGAGCGCGGTGCCGGCGATGAGGTGACGCGCCGTCTCGAGCGCTACGCAGAGTTCGGCGATCGCGGCGGCGCCGCAGACAGCGGTCCCAAGGCGCGCCGCAGTCCGCGCGAGATCCTCGACGGTGTCACCGACGCGCTGAACCAGGTGATGTCGCGCTCGTCGCGCACCGGCCGTCTCGCCGAGAACCTGGCGCGCGCCGACCTGCGACTGAAGTCGTCGGAGTGGGTGCTCGGCGTCGCCGGCGCCGGCGTGCTGCTTGGCCTGCTCCTGTGGCTGCGCTTCGCCAATCCCGTGTTCCTGCTCGTCGGCCCGCCGGCGATGTGGATGTTCAGCGGCATCGCGTTGAAGGTGCTGCAGTCGCGGCGCACACGCGCATTCGACCGGCAGCTCGGCGACACGCTGACGCTGCTGAGCAACGCGCTCAAGGCCGGCTACTCCTTCGCCCAGGCGGTCAACACCGTGGCCAAGTCGGCGTCGCCGCCCATCGCCGAGGAGTTCGCCCGCGCCACCCGCGAGATGGCGCTCGGCATCAGCGTCGACGACGCGCTCAACCACATGGTCAAGCGCAACATGTCCGAGGACTTCGACCTCATGGTCACCGCGGTGCAGATCCACCGCGTCGTCGGTGGCAACCTCGCCGAGATCCTCGACACCATCGCGCACACCATCCGCGAGCGTGTGCGCATCAAGGGTGAGATTCGCACCCTGACCGCGCAGGCGCGGGCTTCGGGCTGGATCATCACCATGCTGCCCATCGGTCTGGCGGTGATGCTGTCGGTGATCTCACCCGACTACTTCAACCCGATGTTCTCGCATACGATGGGCATCGTGATGCTCGCCATCGGCGGCTTCTCGATGCTGGTCGGGTTTGCGATCATCCAGAAGATCGTCAAGATCGAGGTGTGACGATGTCGCCGATCAGTATCATCCTCGCCGCCTGCGTCGCCCTCGGCGTCATCCTCGTCTTCCAGGGGCTGGCGCGCCCGCAGGTCGACCTGCTGGAGACTCGTCTCGCCCAGTTCGGTGATCGCGAGCTGACCCTCGACGAGATGGAGATGTCGCTGCCGCTGGCAGACCGCATCTTCCGTCCCTTCTTCGAGAAGGTCAGCAGGGGGCTGACGTCGCACACTCCGGCCAATCAGCAGCAGCAGCTGCAGGAGAAGCTGACTCTGGCAGGCCGTCCCTACGGCCTCACCGTCGGCAGCTTCCTCACTCTGCAGATCATCTCGCTGGCCGTCTTCGCGGTGATCGGCTACGGTCTCGCCACGCTGATGGACCAGGGCCAGACGTTCAACATCATGGGTCCCGTGGTCGGCGCGGTGCTCGGCTACCTGCTGCCGCAGTCGCTGCTCAGCCGCAAGATCCGCTTCCGCAAGAAGGAGATCCTGCTGGCGCTGCCCAATGCGCTCGACCTGCTGACCATCAGCGTCGAGGCGGGCCTCGGCTTCGACGCGGCCATCGCGCGCGTCACCGACAAGTACCACAACGCGCTGGCGCTGGAGTTCACCCGCGTCCTCAACGAGGTGCGCCTCGGCCGTCCGCGCATGGAAGCGCTCGACGACATGGGCAAGCGCAACAAGGTCGACGACCTCAACAACTTCGTGCAGGCGATCATCCAGTCCGAGCAGCTCGGCGTCGGCATCGCCAACGTGCTGCGCATCCAGTCCGAGGAGATGCGCCGCCGTCGCCGTCAGCGCGCCGAGGAGCAGGGCCAGAAGGCGCCGCTCAAGATGCTCTTCCCGATGGTGGGCTGCATCTTCCCGACGCTGTTCATCGTCCTGCTCGGCCCCGCGGTCATCAAGGTCTTCGACCAGATGACCTCCAAGTAGCTAGTCGGGCTTTTTAGAGCGCGGCGAGCTTGCGGAAGTCCCAGGTGTACTGACGCTCGGGTGTGAGGCGAAGCCACGCGTGCCTGCCGTCGGACACGTAGGGACCGCCCAGGTACTTCGCGCCGAACAGGGTCTCGATACGCTCCAGCTCTGCATTGGGCTGAGCGGTGCGCGGCTGCTCGCCGACCGGCTCTACGCTGCCGCTCAGCTCGACGCCGCGCAGGTCGCCGTAGTCTTGGCCAGCATCGACCACAACTGCGACGCGCGGGTCGCGCATCAGGTTGGTCCAGCGCTGGCTGGGCATCAGCGAGCTGAGCCAGATGCAGCCGCCGTCCCACACGAACCACAGCGGCGTGACGTGTGGCGCGCCGTCGCGGCCAACGCTGGCCACTCGGCAGGTGCGCTGCTCTGCGAGGAATGCGTCGCGCTCTGCGTCGCTCATGGCGATGCGGCGGGCGCGGCGCTGCGGTGCGATGCCGGACATGGCGGCGATTGTGGCAGGGGAGGGGAGGCGGCGACGGTCGCTGCGCGCGGATAATCCCCAGCGTCGATGACCTCCCAGCCTCCCGAGGGGCTCAGCCCGCTGCCGATCGCGGCCGGGACCCCCGCCCCGCCCGCACCCCGGCACGACACCGTGCTCCCCGACGAGCCCGCCGACGCTCTCGCCGCGCTCGACGCGGCCCTGGCCTCGACCGACGTGGCCGCCGCGCTCCGCGACGTGGCCGCACGCTGGCCCGCCTACCTCGACGCCTGGGCGCGCCTCGGCCAGCAGGCCTGGCGCGACGGCGAGCACCCAACGCTGACATACGCCTACGCGCGGGTCGGCTACCACCGCGGGCTCGACAAGCTGCGCCGGCACGGCTGGGGCGGCGTCGGCCTGGTGCGCTGGTCCGCCGAGGGCAACCGCGGCTTCCTGCGCTCCCTTCACCTCCTCCTGGTGGCGGCGGCCGCCATCGGCGAGGTGGAGGAGGCCGCCCGCTGCCGCGAGTTCCTCCTCGACCTCGACCCCGACGACGGCGTCGGTGCCGCGGCCATCCCCGCTGCCCCTGGCCCCAACTGGCGCCCCGAGCTGCTGCCCTAAGCAGGGGGAACGCTGGCGCGGGGGAGGCTCCCGCCAGCCGCACCATCGACCGATAGTCAGCAGCGGACCCCTTGTTCCAGGCGCCAAATCTCGCTGTCTCAGCCGCTTGACGCGTTGCCCGGGCAGCGCCGTACCATACGCTCCACGCGTTGCGACGACGGCCCTGGCGGGTCGGCTGTCCGGGGCGGGAAGGGTGGCGTCCCTTCGAGAGCGGGCGCCTGAAACGCTAGGGAGGCAGGATGATTCCCAGGCCGGTGCCTGGCCGCGCCACGGGCTTTGCGCTCGGTGTTCGCTCGCCTGCCTTCCCGCCACGGAGGGCGGCCTAAAGCAACGACTGGAAGGGGATCGTGCCGCCAGCCCCCAATCGGCGGCAGAGGCGGAGCACCGAGGCAACGAACGCCCCGGTGCCCCTGTGTCGCGTTCGGCTCCCTGCGACCACAAGAACGGCCGGGAGCCTTCCGTCAACCACCGACAGAGGAAACCACAATGAAGCTCGCCCTGACCAGGGGTCGTGCGTCCACGCGGCGCGCTGGCCGTCTGCTCAGCATGGTCATCCCGCTCGCCGCCGGCCTGCTCGCGCAGTCCTTCTCCACTGCCCACGCGGCCCCGCTCTGGACCCTCCAGGGGCACGTGGTGAGCAAGGATGGTAAGGCCGTGTCCAACGCCGCCGTAGCACTCTCCATAATGCCGTCTGGCGTTCTGACCACCCCCACCCCCAACGTGACCATCGCCAATGTCGTCAGTGCCCCGGACGGCAGCTTCTCGATTCCGGCGCCCACGCTCAGCGCCGCTGCCATCGCCCAGGCGGTCCACAACGACG
>DATMMX010000055.1:0-59139 GCA_035569495.1 Candidatus Angelobacter sp.
GGGAAGCTGCCGGGGATGCGTCCCGCGGCGTAGAGCTTCTCCTCGTAGTCGCAGGTCAGCGGGAAGAAGTCGATGCCCTCGCGGGGCGCCTGCGAGGCGACCGCGGTGATCAGCAGGACGGAGTCGCCGATGCGCAGCAGCATGGCGCCGTTGGCCTGCTCGGCGACCTGGCCGATCTCGGCGATCAGCCGCTTGCCGGCGTAGTCGGTCTCGAATCGTTGTGGTTGTGGGTTGGACATGTGGGTTGGGTCTCCGTGTGAATGTAGCGGTGACCCGGCAGTGCCCACGTCGAGTGCCGCGCAGTGGCGGTGAGGCTGTTGGGGATTGGATACGGGCGTCTGCATCGCGCCAGGTGTTCCGGCTGCGGGTTGCTCACCCGTCGAAAAGTCGATCCAATCGCCAACGTCTCACCGTGTGGATTGCGCGGTCCGCTCGACGTCCGGGCGGCCGGGCCGGTGATTCGTATGTGGCAGTCTGACCCGCGCGCCCGGCGGGCTACCAGCCCTCCCGCGTGCGGGTCGGGAGCGACGGCGCGAGCCGCACCGTCAGCGCCGCAGCCCGAGACGCGCGATGATCGCGCGGTATCGCTCGACCTCGGTGCGGTTGAGGTAGTCGAGCAGACGGCGGCGGCGGCCCACCAGCTTGAGCAGGCCGCGGCGCGAGGCGTGGTCCTTGGGGTGGTCGCGCAGGTGGTCGGTGAGACCGCGGATGCGCTCGCTGAGGATGGCGATCTGCACCTCCGACGAGCCCGTGTCGGACTCGTGCTGGCGGTGTTCCTCGATGATGTCGGACTTGGGGCGGATGTCGGGCACTGCGGCGGTTTCTCCGATGGTCGGCCGGTCGGCCGGAAGCCAGACGGGGAGCGGGTGATTGGTGCCGGAGGTGGACGGACTCCACCCCGGGGCTCCCCGAAGGTCGCGTGCAGTCTAGCACCCGGCCTGTGCCCGGCCGGGCTGGGGGTGTGCTCGGGTCAGCGCGGGACGGGGGCGCAGAAGCGCAGCGCGCCGGGCAGGCAGGTCAGCGTGGCGGGGGCGCGGCCGACCTGCTCGCCCTCGACGTCGAAGAGCACCGGCCGCTGCTCCAGGGGGGTGACGGTGACCACCCGGCCGCGGCTGAAGCCGATCCCGGGACGGCCGAGGTGCCTGCCCTTGTAGAGCCGGCCCATCCCGGTGAGCGAGCGGCGCCGGGTGAGGTGGCCGATGGTGACCACGTCGAAGAGGCCGTCGTCGAGCGCCGCCTGCGGGGCGATCTGCATGCCGCCGCCGAAGTAGCGGGCGTTGGCCACCACCACGTTCTGCATCGGGCCCTCGGCGACCTCGCCGTCGACGTCGACGCGGACCAGGCGGCTGCCGTAGGTCATCAGCGCGGCGAGTGAGTGGTAGAGGAATGTCATGGTGCCGCCCGCGTGCTTGCGGCTGCGGTTGACCCGGTGGACCACGTCGCCGCCGATGCCGCAGTCGGCGATGTTGACGAACCAGCGCGGCGCGGGGGCGCCGCCGCCGTGGTAGTCGATGCGTCCGGCGTCGATGCGGCGGGTGTCGCCGCGGGCCAGCAGGGCGGCCGCCGCGGCGTGGTTGAGGGGGATGCCGGCGGTCTTGCGGAAGTCGCCGCCGGTGCCGCTGGGGAGCAGGCCGAGGGCGGCGTCGGGGTTGATCGGCTGCTGGGTCTGGGGGTCGAACCAGCCGTTGACCAGCTCGTTGAGGGTGCCGTCGCCGCCCACCGCGACCACCCGGTTGACGCCCTCGCGCAGCGCTTCGCGGGTCAGCGCGATGGCGTCGGCGGGCTGGGCGGTGATGCGGGCCTCGAAGTCCACGCCCGCGTCGACCAGGCAGCGCTGCAGCAGCGGCCACTGCCGGGCGGTGCGGCCGCCGGCGCTGGCGGGGTTGACGATGACCAGGGTGTCCCTCACGGCTCCGCCTCCAGGTTTGCGGCGATGGCTTCGCTGAGCTCCTCTGCCGCGACGCCCGCATTGTGCAGCGCGGTGGCGCACGATGCGCAGCCGGTGACGACGCGGTCGGCGCCCGCGGCGGCGATGTCGTCGACGAGGAGCTGCAGGTACCCGGCGGCGATGTCGGGATGGGTGAGCGGGAGGCCGCCGCCGCGGCCCGAGCACTGCGTGGTGTCCCCGTGGCGGCGCAGCTCCTCGACCTGGTACCCGGCGGCCGCCAGGGCCTGGCGTGGCTCGTCGCGGATGCGCTGGTGGCGGGCCAGGTAGCAGGGGTCGTGGTAGGTGACCGTCGCTGTGCGCGCCGTGGGCTCGCGGCCTTGCAGGGCGCGCGCCAGGGTGGCGGCGAGCGGCTCGGCGCCGAGCCAGTACGAGCACGACGGGGACTGCACGACCAGCTCGCGTCCCTCCGCGGCGGCGAGCACCGCGTCGCGCATCTCCGTGGCGGCGGCCTCGTCGCCGAAGGTGCGCGCCACCATGCCGCAGCAGCGGTGCTGCTCGGGGAGGTCGAAGGCGACGCCGAGCGCGCTGAGCGCGGTGGCGGCGGAGAGCACCGCCTGGGGGCGGCGGCCGAGGGCGCCGCAGCCGGGGAACAGCAGCAGCTCCGCGCCGGGCGTGGCCAGGGTGCGCAGCTCGTCGAGCAGTCCTGACGGGTCGGTCCACTGGGCACCCTCGGCGGCGGGGACGTTGCCCGCCTGCGCCTGGCGTACCGCTTCGAGCCCGATCGGCGGCGTGGCGCCCGCCCGGTGCACCGCGGCGCGCGCGGCCCAGGTGAGCAGCGGCGTCTCGACGCCGTCGACGTGGCACGGCGGAGTGCACGCCGAGCAGGTGGCGCAGGCGTAGACGCCGTCGACCAGCTCGGGGTCGACGAACCCGGCGTCGCCCCGCCGCTCGGCGGCGACGACCTGGCGCGCGTGGCCCCAGGGCTGGTGGCGCTCGTTGCCGGTGACCGCCTGGGTCGGGCAGGCGCTGCGGCACATCTTCGGACACGACGAGCAGCGGCGCGCCGCCATCACCTGCTCGGGCGCCAGCAGCTCGGTCATCAGTCCAGGCCCCACTTGCCGGGGTTGGCGACGCCCGCGGGGTCGAGCGCCCGCTTGAGGCGCCGCAGCACCTCCACGCCCCCGTCGCCCAGCTCGCGCGCCAGGTACGGCGTGCGGGCCAGGCCGGCGCCGTGGTGGTGGGCGATGGTGCCACCGTTGTCCAGAACTCGCGACATCACGGTGTCCCACAGCTCCTCGTGCAGCGGCACGGCGCCGCCCTCGTCCTCGGCGGCGCCGGCGAAGGTGAAGTAGAGGCAGGCGCCGTCGACATAGCCGTGGGAGAGGTGGCAGAGCACCACCAGCCGCCGCCGCAGCGACTCCTTCACCGCCTCGTACACGGCGACGATGCGCGACCAGGGCGCGGCCACCTCGATGGTGTCGAGCACCACCCCGGGCATGGGCAGGTACTTGGCCTGCTGGTAGCCGATCTCGTAGCGGCGCGGGTACCAGGCGAGCACCGGGTCGGGACCGAGCGGCTCGGCCTCCCTGTTGCTGCAGATTCCGGCCAGAACTTCCGCCTCCGCGTCGGCGACGGCGCGGCGACCCTCGCACGACGTCAGCATCAGGCAGCCGCCACCGCTGCCGATGCCGAGGTGGTCGACCTGCAGGTTGGTGTCGTCGGCGTCGTAGAGGCGCAGCAGTGAGGGGCGCAGGCCCGCCTGCATCGCCTCGCGAATGGCACCAACGCCGGTGGCGAAATCGGCGAAGCGAAAGGCCGCGTCCCGGCGGTGCTCGGGCAGCGGGTGGAGGCGCAGGGTCACCTGCAGGATGACGCCGAACTGGCCCTCGCTGCCCAGGAAGAGGCGGCGCAGGTCGGGCCCGACGCCGGTGCTGGGCTGGGGCCGCAGCTCCACCAGCGTGCCATCGGGGAGGGCGACGCGCATCCCGGCGACCATGTCGTCGATGCGGCCGTAGCGGGTGCTGAGCTGGCCGACCGAGCGAGTGGCGACGAAGCCGCCGACGGTCGAGAGCGGCAGCGACGAGGGGTAGTGGCCGAGGGTGAGACCGCGCTCCAGGGCCGCCTCCTCCAGGGCGATGCCGCGGATGCCGGGCCGGCAGGTGACGTGGCCGCTGTCCAGGTCCCAGCCGAGGATGGCGTCGAGGCGCTTGAGGTCGAGGGCGACGCCGCCGCGGGAGGCGACCACCGCGCCGCAGACGCCGGTCCCGGCGCCGAACGGCACAACGGGAACGCCGAGCGCCGCGCAGACCCGCAGAACGCCGACGACCTCCTCCTCGGTGCGCGGCCAGACCACGCAGTCCGGTGGGGCGGGCGGGGTCCCCTGGCGGGCGCGGATCAGGGCGCGGGGCCAGAGGTCGTGGGCGACGGCGGCGCGGTCGGCCGCACTGGCGCTGACCCCCCCGTCGCCGACCACCTCGCGGAGGCGCGGCAGCAGGTCCGTGGTCGCCATGGCGGTCATGCCGCCGCCGCTCCGACCTGGCGCAGCGCCGTGCGGGCGGCGCGGGTGGCGGTCCAGGCGGCGACGCCGAGGCCGCCGCCGCTGAGGGTGGGGTCCATGCCGGCGAGCAGGTCGCCGCAGACGGTGACGTTGGCGCAGACGGGGCGGCCGTGCTCGTCGAGCGGGGTGCCGGTGGCGTCGGTGTGGACGCCCAGCGAGGCGAAGGGCTGGTCGCGAAAACGCGCACGCTCGACCAGGTCGCGCAGCGCCAGCCGGACGACGGGGACTCCGCCGCTGAACAGCGGCAGGTCGAGCAGCGGCTCGCGGGGGCGCGGGTCGGCGACCACGCCGCCGCCGAGGTACTTGCCGGTGGCGAGCACCAGGGCGTCGCAGGGGAGCGTCTCGCCCGAGTCGAGGGTCACGCTCAGCGCTCTCCCCTCCTCCACCCGCACGCCGGCTGCCGTGCCGCGCACCAGGCGCACGCCCGCGTCGATGGTGAGGCGGTCGCAGGCGCGCTGCAGGCGCCAGCCGGGGGCCGAGGGCGGCGACGTGAGCAGCTCGGCGACCAGCATGCCCGCCGCCTCCGCGACCCGCCGCGCCACGCTCTCGGGGTCCTCGATGCCGAGCACCGCGGGGAGGAGCGCGAGGTCGGCGGAGCCGGGGCGCAGGGCGGCCGCGATCGCCACGCCGAGGGCCTCGGCGCCGCCCGGCGCCTCCAGGGCGCGGGCCAGCGTGGCGTCGTCGAGGTCGACGGCGACGTCGTGGGCCAGGCCGGGCAGATCGGGGCTCACCTGCAGGGCGATCGCCCGCAGCGGCGCGGGCCAGCCCAGCCGCCGCTCGTCCAGCGCGCTCGCCACCGCGGCGGGGTCGAAGCGCGCCAGCCCGGCGACGCCCACGACCACGACCGACCGCCCGGTGGCACGCCCCAGGTCGCCCGCGGCCTGCGTCTCCGGCGCCATCCCGGCCAGGCGCACCTGCCCCGTGACGCCGCCGAGCAGGAGCGGCTGGCGCAGCGACACCCGGACCGGCAGCCCGGCCGCCGCCAGGGCCAGCCCGAGGCGTTCCGCCTCGCCCTCCAGCTCCTCCAGCGACGGCGCCGTTCCGCCGGCCAGGTAGGGGTGCCCAGGGTCGCTGCGCGGCAGCCTCGCCAGGCATCCGGCGGGGTCGGCCGCTTCAGCGGGAGGCACGAAGTCGAGCGGCCCCGCACTCGTCGCGGTCGCCCCCAGGGCGCGCCGCACCAGGGTGACGCGCGCTCCCGAGGCAGCCCCGGTTGCCGCCGCCCAGCAACCCGCCAGCCCGCCCCCGACCACAACCACTTCCGACATCGTGGCCGCGATGCTAGCGGTCGGGCCGCCCCGGCGGGGGCGCCGCCCTAGAGCCCGGCCGGGGCGCCCGCCTGCTGCAGCGCGGCCTGGGCCTGCTCCACGTCGCGGGCGATCTGTGCCCCCAGCTCCTCGACCCCGCCGAAGCGGCGCTCCTCCCGCAGCCGGGACACGAACGCGGCCCGCACCTTCTGCCGGTAGAGGTCGCCCTCGAAGTCGAGCAGCAGCGACTCCACGGCCAGCCGGTCGTGCCCGAAGGTCGGCCCGTAGCCCACGTTGGTCGCCGCCATGTGCCAGCGCCCCCGCACCTTGAGCCACGTCGCGTAGACGCCCCGCCCCGGCAGCGCCTTCCCCGGCGTGATCGCCAGGTGCGCGCTGGGATGCCCGGCGCTGCGGTCGACGCTGTCGCTGTGCTCCACCCAGGCGTCGACGAAGAAGGGCCGCCCCAGCAGCCGGTTGGCCCGCTCCAGCTCGCCGCCGATCAGGGCCGCACGCACCAGCGAGGAGCTGACCACCTCTCCGCCGTCCTCCAGCGCGTCGACGGTGACGACGTCGAAGCCCTGCGCGGCTCCCAAGGAGCGCAGGAACGGGATGTCGCCGCGGCGCTGGTGCCCGAGCGCGAAGTCGTGGCCCACCACGAGGCGGGCCATGGCGAACGACGCCATGAGCTGCGCGCAGAAGTGCTCGGCGCTCCAATGCGACAGCTCCCGTGTGAACTCCAGCACGACGAGCCGATCGACGCCCAGAGAGGCGATCAGGTCGCGCTTCTCGTCCAGCGTGGTGATCTGCTGCGGACAGTTGTCCGGGTCGAAGACGCAGCGCGGGTGCGGGTCGAAGGTGAGCACCACCGACTCGGCGTTGCGGTCACGCGCGGCCGAAACAAGCTGTCCGACCAGGGCCCGGTGCCCGCGGTGGACGCCGTCGAAGTTGCCGATGGTCAGGACCGCGGGCCGCCGCTCCGCCGCCTCGGCGGGCGGCAGGCCGAAGTCGACGCGCATCAATGAACGCCCGCGGATCAGGCCGCGCCGGCGGCGAGGACCTTGGTCGGGCGCAGCATGGTGCCGGCCAGCTCGCCGACGCAGATCAGCTCCCCCTCGGGACCGTGCGCCCGCACCGCACCGCGCGGCCGCGGCTCGGGCACCCGCGCCAGCCACACCGACTGGCCGCGGCGCACCTGCAGGGCGAGCTCCGGCGGCAGGTCGACGCGCGGCATGTAACTGACCGCAACGTCAGGACCGAGCAGCGCGCTGCCGGGGTCGTCCATGGCTTCCAGCTGCTCCAGGGTGATCGAGTCGGTGATCGCCATCGGTCCGTAGGAGGTGCGCTCCAGCCAGGAGAGCAGGCCGCCGGTGCCGAGCACGTCGCCGAGGTCGGAGGCGAGCACGCGCATGTAGGCGCCCTTGCCGCTGACCACGTCGAGCTCCGCCTCGGCCACCGCGCCGGGGCGGAAGGCGATCACCCGGATCGAGCCGACGTGCACGGGGCGCGGCTCGCGCTCCACCTCCAGCCCCTCGCGGGCCAGCTCGTAGAGATGGCGTCCCTCGCGTCGCACCGCCGAGTGCATCGGCGGGATCTGCTGGATGTCGCCCTCGAATCGGACAAGTGCGGCACGAACCGCGGGCTCGGTGACGTGCGAGGCGTCGGCGACGCGCGACACCGTGCCCTCCAGGTCCATGGTGTCGCTGCGCTCGCCGAGGCGGACCACGCAGTGGTAGCGCTTGGGCTGCTGGTGCAGGAAGTCCACCAGCCGGGTCGCCTGGCCGACGCAGATGGGCAGCAGCCCGGTGGCCGAGGGGTCGAGGGTGCCGGCGTGGCCGACGCGGCGCTCGCCGAGGATGCGGCGCACCTGGCGCACCGCGTCGAAGGAGGTCATCCCCGCCGACTTGTTGAGCGGCAGGATGCCGTGCACGCGCGCGGGCTGGCGACCGCGCCGCGAGCGCGGCGGGGTGCTCTGCGGGGTGTCGATCACGAGCGCTTGCTCAGCAGGTCGCGCGCCAGCTGCAGCACCGTCTCCTGGGCCTTGCCCAGCGGCATCTGCAATTCGGCGCCGGCGGCGCGGTGGTGGCCGCCGCCGCCGAAGGGGGTGCACAGCTCGGTGGCGTCGATCTCGTCGCGACTGCGCACGCTGATCTTGGTCAGCGCCGGCGACATCTGCTTGAAGAGCACGGCGAGCTTCATGGTGTCGATGCTCTGCAGCTGGTCGATGACGCCCTCGGACTCGGCCATGTTGGCGCCGGTGCGCTCCAGCATCTCCTGGGTGACCTCGGACCACACCAGGGTGCCGTCGCAGTCGGTCTGCAGCGCGGCCACCGCCAGGCCCTCCAGCTTGAGCATCGGCACCGGGCGCGACTTGTACGACTTCAGCGCGATCCACGCCGGGTTGGCGCCAAGGTGGACCAATTCCGCGCCCAGCCGCAGCGCCTCCTCGGTGGTGTTCTCGTGGCGGAAGCCGCCGGTGTCGGTGAACAGCGCCGCGTAGAGGTTGTTGGCCACGTCGGCCGTGATGGGCATGTCGAGCTTGCGCAGCAGCCGGTGCACCACCTGGCCGCTCGCCGACGCGGCGGGCTCGATGAGGTTGATCAGGCCGTAGCCGTCGTTGCTGACGTGGTGGTCGACGTTGACCACGGGCAGGCCGGATTCGATCAGCGCCCGCTTGTCGCCGAAGCGATGCACGGTGGCGCAGTCGAAGGTGAACACCGCGTCGATCTGCGGCGGCGACTCCTCCAGCGAGTCGAAGCCCGGCAGGTAGGACAGCAGGAACGGATAGGGCGCGGGCACCACCGGATGCGCCGTCCTGCCCTGGGCGCGCAGCGAGAGCGCGAAGGCGAGCGCGGAGCCGAGCGAGTCGGCGTCGGCGTCCTTGTGGGCCAGGCAGACGATGTGCTCGGAGCGCTCGATCAGCGCCCGGATCTCGTCCGCCACGTCGTCGACGCCCGGCCACTGCCTGGCCGGTGTTGCTTGCGTTGTCACGATTCCACTTCCCCTGCGTTGTGCTGCTCGCCGTCCACGCCGAGTTCGCGCAGCATGGTGCTCACCTTGACCGAGTAGGCGATCGACTCGTCCAGCTCGAAGTGCAGACGGGGCGTGACCTTGAGGTTCTCCAGCATCTGTCCCAGCTCGCCGCGCAGGTAGCCCGCCGCGTGCTTGAGCCCGGTGACCACGGCGCGGCGCTCCTCGTCGGTGCCGATCGCGCTGACCATCACCCGCGCCGTGCGCAGGTCGGGCGTCAGCTTGACCTGCGAGATCGAGGCCATGCGCACCCGCGGGTCCTTCATCTCGGTGACCATCAGGCGGGAGATCTCCTGGCGGAGCTGCTCGGCAACCCGCTCAGGACGTGAGGGACGGCCAGCGAGCCCGACCCCTCTGGTGTTGCGGAGAGTCACTTAGGCGTTCTGCTGTTCCAGGACGTAGGCCTCGAGCACGTCGCCCTCCTCGAACTCGGTGAAGTCCTCGAGGGTGATGCCGCACTCGTAGCCCTGGGCCACCTCGCGCACGTCGTCCTTCATGCGGCGGAGCTGGGCGATGCGGCTGCGGGCGATCTCCTTGCCGTCGCGCAGCACCCGCATGATCGCGTTGCGGGTGATCCGTCCCTCGGTGACGTAGGAACCGGCGATGGCCGGCTTGCCGTCCACGGTGAAGACGCGGCGCACCTCGACGCGGCCCTGGAAGACCTCGATGAAGGTCGGCTCGTAGAGGCCCTTGATGGCCTTCTCCAGGTCGTCGGTGACCTGGTAGATCACGTCGTAGTAGCGCACGTCCACGCCCTGCTGCTCGGCGACCTGCTTGGTGGCCGGGTCGGGGCGGACGTTGAAGCCGATGACGATGGCGTCGGTGACCGCGGCCAGGTTGACGTCGGACTCGGTGACCGGGCCGACGCCGCCGGCGACCACCCTGACCCGCACGGTGTCGTCCTCGATCTTCTCGACCTGCTGGCGGAGTGCCTCCAGGGTGCCCCCGAGGTCGGCCTTGAGCAGCAGGTTGAGCGACTTGATCTTGCCCTCGGCGACCTGGCCGGCCAGATCCGCGAGGGTGATGCGCCGCACCGGCTGGGCCTGGCGGGCGCGGTCGTCGCGGACGCGCGTCTCGGCGAGCGCACGGGCGGCACGCTCGGTGGCCATGACCTGGAAGAGCGTCCCCGCGGGCGCCACGTCGGCGAGGCCGGTGACCACGGCGGGGAACGACGGCGGCGCGTCCTTGACCCGCTTGCCGGTGTCGTCGATCAGCGCACGGACCCGGCCGTAGGCGGCGCCGGCGACGACGATGTCGCCGATGTGCAGGGTGCCGTTCTGCACCAGCACCGTGGCGATGGGTCCGCGGCCCTTCTCCAGGTTGGCGTCGATCACCGTGCCCACCGCGGTGCGGTTGGGGTTGGCGCGCGGCTCCTCGATGTCGCTGAGCAGCAGGACCATGTCGAGCAGGGTGTCGATGCCCTCGCCGGTCTTGGCGCTGGTGCGCACCACGGTGGTGTCACCGCCGTACTGGTCGGAGACCAGGCCGCGGTCGGCGAGCTGCTGGAGGACGCGGTCGGGGTTGGCGCCGTCCATGTCGACCTTGTTGAGCGCGACCAGGATGGGCACCCCGGCGGTGCGGGCGTGCTGGATGGCCTCCTCGGTCTGGGGCATGACCCCGTCGTTGGCGGCGACCACCAGGATGGCCACGTCGGTGACGTCGGCGCCGCGGGCGCGCATGGCGGTGAAGGCCTCGTGGCCCGGGGTGTCGATGAAGGTGATCTTGCGGCCGTTCTTCTCGATCTGGTACGCGCCGATCCGCTGGGTGATGCCGCCCGCCTCGCCGGCCGCGACCTTGGTGGAGCGGATGGCGTCGAGCAGCGAGGTCTTGCCGTGGTCGACGTGGCCGAGCACGGTGACCACCGGCGGCCGCGGCTGCAGCGCGCCGGGCGGCTCGGTGCTCAGGTCGAGCAGGGGGTGCCGGGCGCGACCGACCGCGGTGGTCTCCGCGCTGGGGATGGCCGTGGCCACGGAGTCCTCGCCGGCCGCCTCGAAGCCGAAGTGATCGGCGGCGAGCGCCGCGGTGTCGAAGTCGATCGACTGGGTCATGGTGGCCATGACGCCGTTGGTCATCAGGTACTTGACGACCTGGGCGCCGGACACGCCGAGACGGTCGGCCAGCTCCTTCACCGTGAGCGTGGCGGGCAGCGTGAGCTTCTTCACCGTGGCGATGGTTCGTTCCTCCTGGATCGCGCCGCGTCCTCGAGCTGGGCGGCGAGTGCTTCGTAGTCGATCGCGGGTTCGCTGCCGGCCGTGGCGCGGAGCGCCCTGGTCAGCGCCTTCCGCTTGCGGGCCTGCAACAGACAGGTTCTACCCGTTTCGCGGCAGATGTACGCTCCGCGGCCGTTCCGCTTGCCCGTCAGATCGACCTGGACGGGGCCCTCGGCGGGAAGCACCAGGCGCACCAGCTCTCGCTTGGCCCGGACCTGGCGGCAGCCCACGCAGGTGCGCTGCGGGGCCCGCCGATCGGGGGATGGGGCGCCTGATGCCGCTTCTGGCCCGGCCCCGGTTGGGACGGAAGGCGGGACGGCACTGCTCATTGTGCCTCGCCTTCGCCCTCGATGTCGATTCGCCACCGGGTCAGGCGGGCCGCCAGGCGGGCGTTCTCGCCGCTGCGGCCGATCGCCAGGCTGAGCTGGTTGGCCGGAACGACCACGTGCGCGGTGTGGCTCTCCTCGTCCAGCTCGACCTTGCGGACGGTGGCGGGCTGGAGGCTGTTGGCGACGTAGGTGGCGTCGTCGGGGCTGTAGGCGATGACCTGGACCTGCTCCTCGCCGAGCTCGCCGACCACGGCGCGGATGCGCACGCCCCTGGGGCCGATGCAGGCGCCGACCGGGTCGATGCCGGGCTGGGTGGCCTCCACGGCGACCTTGCTGCGCTTGCCGGGCTCACGAGCCAGGGCGCGGATGCCCACCTGGCCGGAGGCGAGCTCGGGGACCTCCCCCTCGAGCAGGCGTCGGAGCAGGTCGGGGTGGGAGCGGGAGCCGACCGCCACCGCGTCACGCCCCCGCCTGCGCGCGTCGACCACCACGATCTTGAGGTGCTTGCCGCGTTCGAACTGCTCTCCGGGGATCTGCTCCTCGGGCGGCAGCAGGACGGGGAGGCGGCCCGCCATCAGCCAGGTGAGCGGGCCGTCCTGGCGCTCGACGATGGCGTCGACCAGCTCGCCGCGGCGGGCGACGGCCTCGCGGAGGACGCGGTCGGCCTCGACGTCGCGGATCAGGCCGGCCACGGCGCTGCGGGCGGCGGTGGCGGCCTGGCGGGCGAAGTCGTTGGCGGGCGTTTCGACGTGGATGAGCTTGGTGCCGTCCTCGGGGTCGGGGCGGACCAGCTCGAAGTTGCCGGTGAGCAGGTCGACGCGGGCCTCGACGCCGCCGTCGTCGGGGACAAGGCGGCGGTAGGTGTCTGCGACCGCCTGCTCCAGCAGGCCGACCAGGTGCGCCTCGTCGGTGTCGCCGCGCTCGCGCAGCTCGGCGAGGGCGGCGGCGAGGTCGACGGAGCCGGCGCCGAGCAGCCCTCCCCCTCCCCCTCCCCCGCCCTGCGGGCGACCGGGTCCGATGGCCGACATCACGTTCCGAAGTCCAGGGCGCGCCGGGCGGCGAGCACGTCGGCCAGCGGGATGCGCACCGGGACCACGGTCCGCTTCTCGTTGGCCTCGACCACCACGCTCCCGTCGCTGAGCCCGAGCTCGACGAGCTTGCCTTCGAGGATGACCTCGCCGTCGCCCTGGCGGAAGCGGACGTTCACCCGGTTGCCCAGGGCGCGCTCCCAGTCCTGCTGGTTGCGCAGCGGCCGCTCCGCGCCGGGGCTGGAGACCTCCAGCTCGTAGCGGTCGTCGATGGGGTCGTAGGCGTCGAGCACGGCGCTCACCGCGTTGGCGACGCGGGCGCAGTCGTCGAGGTCCACCCCCTCGGGCTTGTCGATGATCAGCCGCAGGATCGGGGTGTGCCCGCGCGCGACCCACTGGGCGTCGTAGAGCTCGACTCCGAGCTGCCGGAGCGAGGGCTCCACCAGTTCGGTGATGCGGTCGAGGGCGATATTGGGCATGTCGAGTGGAGTCTGAGCGCTCGGACTAGTTCCCCGGGGCGCCGACCGGGCGGCCGCGCTGGACGCGGCGGCGCGGCTCGGGCTGCGGCTTCTCCTCGTCGACGCTCTGCCAAGCCACCAGCAGGGTCGAGGCGTTGAAGATCGAGGAGTAGGTCCCGGTGACGATGCCGATCAGCAGGGCGAGCACGAAGCCGCGGATCGAGTCGCCGCCGAAGAGCACCAGGGCGAGCAGGACGAAGGTGACCGTCAGCGCGGTGTTGAGCGAGCGCGTCATGGTCTGCACCGTCGAGAGGTTGATGGTCTGCGTGAAGGTCAGGCGTGGACCGGTGCGCAGGTTCTCGCGGATGCGGTCGAAGACCACGATGGTGTCGTGGATGGAGAACGACACCGAGGTGAGGATGGCGGTGACGAAGAGCGAGTCCACCTCGCCGAGCGTCGAGAAATGGCCGAGGATGGCCCAAATTCCGGCGAGCACGAAGACGTCGTGGAGCAGCTTGAGGAAGGTGGCCACGCTGAACCGCCAGCGGGAGATGGTCTGGGTGCGGAAGCGCACCGCCAGGTACACGGCGATCAGCGCCGACGAGACCAGCACCAGGATGATCGCGGTGCGCACCAGGTCGCTGGCGATGCTCGGCCCGACCTGCTGAAACTGCACGTCCTGGTGGCCGCTGCTGTCGGTGACGAAGCCGTACTTGCTGTCCAGCGCGGCGAGGATGTTCTGCGACTTGTCGACCGAGCCGGGCAGGGTGCGGATGGAGAACTTGTTGTTGGCCTCGCTCTGCACGGTGGGCTGCAGCTCGGGCTCGGTCTTGTTGACCACCGCCTGCACCTGCGCCTGGGTCGCCGCCGTCTTCAGGTGCACGTCGATGCGGTTGCCGCCGGCGAAGTCCAGGCCGAGCCGGAAGCCCCAGAAGATGATCGCCAAGATGCCGGGGATGAGGATCACCAGCGAGCCGAGGAAGTACCAGTTGCGCGCCTTGACGATGTCGAAGCGGCCCTTGAGCGGCTTGGCCTGGACCTCCGCCTCGGTGCGGATCGAGGTGTAGAGCCCGGGACGCCTCGCCGCCCGCCAGCGAAGCACCACGGCGAAGAGCGACTGCGTGATCAGGATGGCGCTGAACATCGACACGGCAACGCCGAGGAACAGGGTCACCGCAAAGCCCTTGACCACACTGCTGCCGAGCGCGATCAGCACCAGGCACGCGATCATCGTGGAGATGTTGGAGTCGCGGATGGCGGGCCAGGCACGGCGGAACCCGGCCTCCACGGCGAGGCCGACACTCCGCCCATGGCGCAGCTCGTCACGGATGCGTTCGAAGATGAGCACGTTGGCGTCGACCGCCATGCCGACGCTCAGGACGAAGCCCGCCAGTCCGGCCAGTGTCACCGTGACCGGCACCAGCTTGTAGAGCGCCAGCACGATGCCCGCATAGATCAGCAGCGCCAGTGATGCGAGCAGGCCGGGGAAGCGGTAGTACCCGACCATGAACAGGACGACGATGATCAGGCCGACCAGACCGGCGAGCAGCGAACGGCGCACCGTGTCCGCCCCGAGGGTCGCGCTGACCTCTGTCGACTGCACCGTGGAGATGTCGGCGGGCAGCGCGCCGGCGCTGATCTGGTCGGCGAGCAGCTGCGCCGACTGCTGGGTGAAGTTGCCCGTGATCTGGGTCTGGTTGCTCGACGGGCTGATGACTCCGGGCGCGGTGATCACCTGGGCGTCGAGGAAGATGGCCACCCGGTTGCCGGGCGCGCCCTGGCCGGCCTGGTAGGCGGCGGTGGTGATCTTGCTCCACGCGTCGGCGCCCTTCGAGTCGAACTGGATGGTGACCGCCCACTGCGCGCTCTGGCTGTCGTAGGCGACGTCCGCCTTCTGCACGTCGGACGCCTGGATCCGGTCGTCGATCTTCCAGTGGTAACCGGACGGGTAGAAGTTGGGATTGGCGAGCTGCGTGGGGTCGTAAAGGTTCTGCTGGTCGGCAAGGAAGGCCGGGTCGCTGGGGTTGGGCGCGCCGGCGACCGCGGTGGCGAAGTGCAGCTTGGCGGTGGTGCCGATGGTCTGGATGGCCTTCTGGATGCCGACGCCGGGGAGCTGCACCAGCACCTGGTCGCTGCCCTGCGCCTGCACCGTCGACTCCGAGACGCCGAGCCCGTTGACGCGCTGCGAGAGCACGGTGACCGTGCCCGCCTGGGCCTGGGCCATGGTGGCGCCCTTGGGCAGCCCGTTGCGGCAGGTGGTGCCCGGCGGGTCATTCGGACCCTTGCAGATGGCGATGACCAGCTCGGTGCCGCCCTGCAGGTCGAGACCCTTGTGGATGTAGAGGTCGTAGCTGCCGATGTGCGGCGTCGCATTCAGCTTCTGGCTGAGCGACTTGTGCTCGACCAGGAAGCGGTAGGTGTAGCTGTAGGTGTCGATGAACAGCGCGCCCAGGATGACCAGGACGACGGCACCGATCCACCACCGATTGAGCCGGATCACGGCCGCGAACTATAGCCGACCAGGCTCCGGTCGCCCCCGTGTTCGCCGCGCGTTAATCGACGCCCGCGGCGAGCGCGTCGAGGGTGGCGGCGCGGAACGCCACGAACGTGCCCTGGGCGATGGCCTCACGGGCAGCGGCCATGAGGCGGCCGAGGTGGGTGAGGTTGTGCAGGCTGACCAGACGGTGGGCGAGGATCTCGCCGGCCTGGAAGAGGTGGCGGAGGTAGGCGCGGCTGTAGCCGCCCTCGCAGGCGTGGCACGGGCAGCCGGGCTGGAGGGGACGCAGATCGGTCTTGCGGCGCGATTGGCGCAGGCTCAGACGGCCCTGTGTGGTCAGCGCGGTGCCGGTGCGGGCGAGGCGGGTGGGCAGGACGCAGTCGAACATGTCGACGCCGAGGGCGACCATGGCCAGCAGCTCCCGGTCGGTGCCGAGGCCCATCACGTACCGGGGGGTCTGGTCGGGGATGTGGGTGAGGGCGGCCTGGGCCATCTGCTCCATGATCGCCGGGGGTTCGCCGAGGGCGAGGCCGCCGATGGCGATGCCGTCGAAGTCCAGGCCGGCGATGGCGCGGGCGGACTCGGCGCGGAGGGTTGGGTCGAAGCCGCCCTGGGTGATGCCGAAGAGCAGGTGGCCCTCGCCGGGGTGGTGCTCGCGGCAGCGCTCGGCCCATTGCTGGGTGCGCATCGTGGCTTCCTCTGTTCGTTGCGGCGTGGCGCCGTAGGCGACGGGATGGTCGAGGCACATGACGATGTCGGCGCCGAGGCGGGCCTGGGCCGCGATCGCCTGCTCGGGCGACACGCGCATGCGGGTGCCGTCGTACGGGCTGACGAAGGTGGCGCCGTCGTCGTCGATGGCGGTGACGTCGTCGAGGCTGACCAGCTGGTAGCCGCCGCTGTCGGTGAGGATGGGGCCGTCCCAGCGCATGAAGGCGTGCAGGCCGCCGGCGCGCTCGACCGTGTCGACGCCGGGGCGGAGGACCAGGTGGTAGCCGTTGCAGAGCAGGATGTCGGCGCCCGTCTGCCGGACCTCCTCTGGTGTGCATGCCTTGACGGTGGCGTGGGTGCCCACGGGCATGAAGGCAGGCGTGCGGATGTCGCCGTGGGCGGTGTGCAGGATGCCGGTGCGGGCGGCGCCGTCCCGGTGGGTGATCTGCAGCGCCGTCATTGGCGCCAGCAGAGCATGCAGTCGCCGAAGGAGAGGAAGCGGTAGCCGTTCTGCAGCGCGTGATCGTAGGCGGCGCGCCAGCGGTTTGTGCCGATCATGGCCGCAACCAAGACGACCAGCGAGGAGCGGGGGGCGTGGAAGTTGGTGAGCAGTCCGTCGACCACCTTGAACCGTGTGCCGGGTTGGATGAAGAGTCGCGTGGCCCCTGCGTGCGGCTCGACGCGGCCGTCCGGAGTCGCGCAGGACTCCAGGGTGCGCACCGCGGTGGTGCCGACCGCGATCACCCGGCCGCCGTTGTCTTTGGTTGCTGCGATCGCTTTGGCGGCGGCTGGCGGCAGCTCGAAGCGTTCCTCGTGCATCGCGTGGTCGTCGACGCGCTCGGTCCTGATCGGTGCGAAAGTTCCCAGGCCGACCTCCAGGCGCACCGTGGTGATGGCGACGCCTCTTGTCTGCAGCGCGTCGAGGATGCGCGGTGTGAAGTGCAGTCCCGCGGTGGGCGCGGCCGCCGACTGGGGTGGGCTCTGCGCGTAGACGGTCTGGTAGCGCTCCGTGTCGTGCAGTCGGGTGTGGATGTAGGGCGGCAGCGGCACGGTGCCGAGGCGTTCGATGGCGGCGTCGGTGTCGCCGTCGTCGCTGTGGAAGCGGACCAGGCGGGCGCCCGGGTGGGCCTCGTTCCCTCCCTCGATGGTCGCGGTGAGGCCGCCGTCGAAGCCGATCGTCCGCCCGGGTTTGAGCCGCCTGCCAGGCCTGACCAGGCACACATAGCGGCCGTCACCGAGGTTCTGCAGCACCAGCACCTCGACCGCCCCGCCACTCTTCGTCTGCGTCCGCAACCGCGCCGCCCGGACGCGCGTGTCGTTGAGGACGAGCAGGTCTCCTGTGCCGAGCAGCTCCGGCAGCTCACGGAACCCGCGGTCCTCCAACGGCGCGGCCCCCGGCGGCACGTGCAGCATCCGCGACGCGTCGCGCTCCGCAAGCGGCGTCTGCGCGATCCGCTCCTCGGGAAGCTCGTAGTCGTACAGCGCGGTGTCGAGCGCGTCGACGGAGGTTGTGCTGGCCACGGCGCCGATCAGGATGCCGTACCGCGATCAGAACAGGGTGGGCTGGTCCGGGCTCGCGGAGGCGCCGGGGACGTGGGGTGGGACGGGGAGGCCGAGCTGGCGATAGGCGCCGGCGGTGGCCAGGCGGCCGCGGGGGGTGCGGGCGAGCAGGCCGAGGCGGATGAGGTAGGGCTCGACGACGTCCTCGACGGTGTCGGGGTCCTCCTGGACGGAGACGGCGACGCTCTGCAGGCCGACGGGCTGCCCGGCGAGCGAGGTGCAGAGCACGCGGAGGACACGGCGGTCGAGCTCGTCCAGGCCGTGGACGTCGATGCCCATCACCTCCAGGGCGGACTCGGCGACGTGGCGGTCGATGTGGCCCTCGGCGCGCACCTGGGCGAAGTCGCGGGCGCGGCGGAGCAGGCGGTTGGAGATGCGCGGCGTGCCGCGGGAGCGCGAGGCGATCAGCTCGGCGCCGCCGGGGTCGATGTCGACGCGCAGCAGCCCCGCGGAGCGGCGGACGATGCGGACCAGCTCGTCCACCTCGTAGAAGTCGAGGCGGAAGGTGACGCCGAAGCGGTCGCGCAGGGGGCCGCCGAGGGCGCCGGCGCGGGTGGTGGCGCCGACCACGGTGAAGTGCTGCAGTGAGAGGCGCATCGGCTGGGCGCCGGCGCCCTTGCCGAGCACGTAGTCGAAGGTGAAGTCCTCCATCGCCGGGTAGAGGGCCTCCTCGACGGCGCGGCCGAGGCGGTGCACCTCGTCGATGAAGAAGACGTCGCGGGCGTCGAGGCTAGTGAGCGTCGAGGCGAGCATGCCCTGGTGCTCGATGGCGGGGCCGCTGGTGATGCGGACCTTGACGCCCATCTCGTTGCCGATGATCTGGGCGAGGGTGGTCTTGCCGAGGCCGGGGGGGCCATAGAGGAGGATGTGGTCGAGGGCTTCGCCGCGGCCCTTGGCGGCTTCGAGGAGGATGTGGAGCTGTTCGCGCAGGGCGGATTGGCCGACGAAGTCGGCGAGGGTACGGGGGCGGAGGGCGGCTTCTTCCGCGCGCTCTTCCTCGAGCTCCGCGGGAGTCACGACACGCATGTCGCTCATGAGGCGAGGACCCGGTCCAGGTGGCGCAGGGCGGCGGCGACGACCTCGCTGACCGGCGCGTCGGCGGCGAGCGACGGCGACACCGCCGCCACGGCGGCGCGCGCCTCCGCTTCGCGAAAGCCCAGGCCACGCAGGCCTTCCACGGCGGTGGCGGTGACCTCGTGCAGCTCCGGCGCGGGCAGCGGCGACTCGCCGGGCGCGACGAAGCCGTCGAGCTTGCCCTGGAGCTCGAGGATCACGCGCTGCGCCGTCTTGGGGCCGATGCCGGGCACGGTGCCGACCAGAGCGGCGTCGCCGCTGCGGATGGCGCGCACCAGGGTGGGCAGCTCGGCGCGGCCGAGGATGCCCAGCGCCGCCTTGGGGCCGATGCGTTCGACGGTCAGCAGCAGCCGGAACATGCGCAGCTCCTCGGGGGTGGCGAAGCCGAAGAGGCGGATGGCGTCGTCGGCGACGCTGGTGTGGACGTGGAGCAGGACGTCGTCGCCGGAGTCGCGCAGCGCGGTCGAGGTGCGCAGGTGGCAGAACACCTGGTAGCCGACGCCGGATGCCGTCTCCAGCACCACGCCCTCGTCGTCCATGGCCACGATGCGGCCGCGCAGCAGGGCGATCACCGGCCCGACGCCTGCCGCGCCTGGGCCGCCGCGACCGCCGCCGCCAGGCGTGACGAGTTCTGGCCGCCGCTGGCAGCAACGCGCGCGCCCACGGCGCGGCCCATGCGCGCGCGATGCAGGTGGGTGATGGCCACCGCACAGGCGTCGGCGACGTCGTCCGGCCCGGGGATGCTGTCGACGCGGAGCAGGGTGCGCACCATGCGTCCCACCTGCGGCTTGGCGGCGCCGCCGTGCCCGGCGACCGACTCCTTGACCTGCATCGGCGTGTACTCGACGACGTCGAGCCCCGCCCGGGCCAGCGCGCACAGCGCCACGCCGCGCGCCTCGGCGACGCGCATGGCGGTGGTGCGGTTGGAGGCGAAGAAGAGCTGCTCGACGGCGGCCGCCTCCGGGCGGTGCCGGGCGCAGAGCGCTTCCAGCTCGGTCAGCAGCACCGCGAGGCGCGAGGCGTCGCTGACGCCGGGCAGCGTCTCGACGCACCCCGCGTGCACCAGGCGCAGCGCGCCCGGCTCCCCCTCGACGACGGCGACGCCGGTCCTGGCCAGCCCGGGGTCGACGCCGATGACCCTCATGCGGGGGTGCGGCTACCCGACACTTTCGAGCACGTCGTCGGGGATCTCCGCGTTGGCGTAGACCTGCTGCACGTCGTCGTGGTCTTCGAGGGCGTCGAGGAGGCGGAGGACGCCGGGTGCCTGCTTGGCGTCGAGCTCGACCGAGTTGGCCGGCTGCATGGTGACCTCGGCGGAGGCGACGGTCCAGCCCTTCTCCTCCACCGCGCGGCGCACCTCCTCGAAGCGGGAGGGGGCGACGGTGACCTGCACCGCACCGCCCTCGACGGAGACGTCGCCGTCCTCGCCGACGTCGACCGCGTCGAGGACTTCGAGGGCCAGCTCGTCGGGGTCGCGGTCGCCCGGGTCGATCTCGACGATGCCCTTCTGGCTGAACATCCAGGCGACGCTGTTGGTCTCCCCCAGCGACCCGCCGCTGCGGGTGAACAGGTTGCGCAGCGCGGCCACGGTGCGGTTGCGGTTGTCGGTGAGCACGTCGACCATCACCGCCACGCCGTGCGGGCCGTAGCCCTCGTAGCGGATGTCCTCGAGCTGGGCGCCGTCCTTGCCGCCGACGCCGCGCTGCACGGCGCGCTCGATGTTGTCGGCGGGCATGTTGACCTCCTTCGCCTTCTGGATGGCGAGGCGGAGGCGGAAGTTGGAGGTGGGGTCGGCACCGCCATCGCGCGCGGCGACGGTCAGCTCGGCGGCGACCTTGGTGAAGATCTGCCCGCGCTTGGCGTCGACGATGGCCTTCTTGTGCTTGATCCCAGCCCATTTGCTGTGACCGGACATTGGGGGAGCCTCCAGCGGCGGCGACGCTGCGCACGCCGAACAGACGTTCAGATTCTACTGCTCTCTGCCCGCCTAGTCTACGTGCCCGCGTGCGAGGCGGCGGCAGGCGGCGGTGTGACGGATCACGCGTTCCGGCTTGACGTGGCGGGCGGCGGCGGTATCCTACGGGTGACACGAACCCGGTTTCGCTTACGGAGGAATCTTCGGAATGCGTACCGTCTGGCAGATCCTGAGGCACGGTCGAGCCGAGGGATAAGGCCCGGAACGCCGGGTACGCTCGCCCCGCCGCAGTGTCGATCGCGTGAGGGAGCGCGAGGCTCCGTCAAGCGCCGTGAGGCATCGGCTCCGCGATCTGGAGCACGCGGCGAGCAAGTGGCAGAACGTCCCGTAGTGATTCGGGCTTGGAACCGGAAGCGTCC
Source organism: Candidatus Angelobacter sp. (assembly GCA_035569495.1). Lineage (GTDB taxonomy): Bacteria > Chloroflexota > Dormibacteria > Aeolococcales > Aeolococcaceae > DASRDZ01. The sequence goes on from DATMMX010000055.1 coordinate 20,915, forward strand.
CCCGTGAGTGGGCGCGATCCGGCCCGGCTCATTCCAGCCGGGCGCCGACACAGTTGAATCGGCAAAGGAGGCCGGGCAAAGTCCCGGCCTTTTCTTTTTGTCGGAGGGGGGCGTCGCGCCCCCCTTCCCGCTGCGGCGGGATAAACCCGCCTTCGCTCCCACCCCCCGCACGGCGCGTGCCCTACCGGTGACGCGCCGCGCGCGCCTGTGGCGCGCGTTAGCGCGGTGGTTGCGGCGAAGAGACCGCGGGGTGGTCGCGCAGGGCGAAGCGGAGGGGGCGGTCGGTGGCGGTGCTGATCCCGACGCGGGGGCCGCGGGCCACGGTGACGCGGGTGCGCTGAAGGGGCTCCCACACCTCGAAGCGGGAGGTGGCCGAGCAGACGTCGAGCCCGTTGTCGCCAAGCCCCACGCCGAGGCCGCGGCAGAGGTTCCCGGGGCCGCGCAGCAATTCGTGCGCAGGGATGGTTCGTGCCAGGTTGGACCGATACGCGGCGCGGCGGGAGCGGACGAACGCCTCGCCCGACTCCACCGACGCGGCGCGCAGCAGCACCGCCCCGGCGACGCCGTGGGTCTCGGTGACCAGGTTGGCGCAGTGGTGGACGCCGTAGGACAGGTAGACGTAGAGATGTCCTGGCGGCCCGAACATGATGCCGGCGCGCGGCGTCGGCCCGCGGAAGGCGTGGGACGCGGGGTCCGACAGACCGAGGTAGGCTTCGACCTCCACCAGCGAGGCGACGACTTCATCAGCGCCGCCACGGTCGACGACCAGGCGGCACCCGAGCAGGTCGCGCGCCACCTGCGCGGTGGGACGCGCGAAGAAGTCCCGACCGAGTGGCCCCGCCACGCGCCTAGTGGCTGCTCGCGGTGGCCGTGCTGGTGCTGTCGGCCAGGTAGCCGCTCAGGCTGACCGGCAGCGCCGGACCGAAGAAGGTCTTGAGGGCGGGGTCGAGCCCGGCGATGTGCGAGGCGATCACCGAGTTGCGGACAGTTGCGGCCGTATCCGCGTGCTGGGCGGGCAGCGTCTGGGCCGGCGTGGCGGTCGCGTCGCCGACGGCGAGGACCACCATGACCACGATCGCCGCCTGGAGCACGCCCACCACCAGGCCGGCGACCAGCCCGCTGGTGCGGTCGAACATCAGCGAGATCACCTTCTCGACGCGGTCGCGATAGAGCGCGCCGAGGATCTCGACCATGGCCACCACGCCGAAGATGACACCGACGTAGGTCCACGCCGAGGCGTACAGGTCGTTGGCCGCGCCACCGCCGCCGAAGAGGCGGAGCAGGCGGTCGGACATCGCGGTGGCGGCGGCGACGCCGCCGTAGAGGCCGCCGAGCGACAGGGCGCGGCCGAGGATGCCGAACTTCCAGCCCAGCAGCACGTTGATGACGATCAGCGCCACCGCGATCAGGTCGATGTAGAGCGAGTTCATCGGCGCACCTCCGCGCCCACGCGGACGCGCAGTGCCAGGGCGATGGCGTCGTGGGCCTGCTGGGCCTCGGCCCCGGTGAGGGTGCGGTCGGGGGCGCGGTAGGTCATGCGGAAGGTCCAGCTCTTGCGATCTGCGCCCAGCCGCTCGCCGCGGTACTCGTCGTACAGCTCGGCGGATTCGAGCAGCGAGCCGCCCGCCTCGCGGATCGCCGCCAGCGCCTGGTCGGCGCGCTGATCGGCGGAGACCACCACGGCGAGGTCCTGGATGACCGCGGGGAGCCGCGACGGGGCGCGGAACCTGGGCACGCGCGGCGCCTCTGGGGCGACGGCATCGAGCCGGAGCTCGGCGACGGCGACGCGGCCGCGCAGGTCCATCTGCTCGACCAGCTCCGCGCTCAGCTCGCCGAGCACGCCGACCTCGCGGCCGTCGAGACGCAGCGCGCCGCTCCGCCCGGGACGCAGTCCGGCGACGCTCACCGGCTCCACCGCAAGAGATACACCCGCAAGCTCATGGCCGAGCCAAGCTAGCACCGACTGGATGTGCCGAAGACGGGTCGCGGCAACGTCGGCACCGCTTTCACCGGTCTGTGACACAAGTGACAGCAACAGCGGCTCGGCGGGCAGCGGCGTGTACCCGGCGTCCTTGCCGTCCGGCGTGCTGCCCAGCGGCGGGACCAGGCGCTCGCCCTCCCAGTAGGCGCGGCCGATCTCGAACAGCGACACGTCGGACACGCCGCGGTTGAGGTTGACGGCAAGCGCCTGCAGCAGCCCGGGCAGCAGGCTGATGCGCATCACGCTGCCGTCCTCGCTGAGCGGGTTGCGCAGCCGGATCGGGATGCGCTCCTCCCCCACTCCGGTGATCCGCGAGGCCAGCGCCGGCGACTGGAAGGCGAAGGTGATCGCCTCGTCGAACCCCGCGCCGACCGCCACGTCGCGCACGCGCTCCTCGAGCGGCACCGCGGGCGCGAGCGCGCGGATGCGACCGCGCCGCCCGGGGATGGTCGAGGGCACGCGCGCGTAGCCGAGCGAGCGGCCGACCTCCTCGGCGACGTCGACGGGGATGGTCACGTCGCGGCGGAAATGCGGCGTGTGCACGGTCAGCGCGCCGCCGTCCTGCTCCACCGCGAAGCCGAGGCGGGCCAGCGCGGTGGCGGCCTCGGAGGCGTCGACCGGCATGCCCAGGACGCGCTCCAGGAAGCCGGTGGCGACGTGGATCGGCGGGATGGGCGGCAGCGGCGCGGGGTGCTCGTCGATGGCGTCACGCCAGATGCGGCCGCTGCCCAGCTCGGCGATCAGCGACGCGGCGCGCTCCAGCGCGAGTGGCGGCAGCGTGTCGCTGAGGCCCTTCTCGTACAGCGTCGACGCGTCGCTGCGCAGCGCCAGGCGGCGCGAGGTGGCGCGAATCGTCGGCCCGTCCCACGACGCGGCTTCGAGCAGCACGGTGCGCGTCCGCTTGTCGACCGCGGTGTCCTTGCCGCCCATCACGCCGGCGATCGACACCGCGCGCTCGCCGGCGCAGACAACCATGTCGTACGGCGTCAGCGTGCGCTCGGCGTCGTCCAGCGTCACCACCTTCTCGCCGGAACGCGCGCGCCGCACCACCACGTCCGCAACAGCGGAGCCGGCCGCCGCGGCGAAGCGGTCGTAGTCGAAGGCGTGCAGCGGCTGGCCCAGCTCGGCGGCGACGTAGTTGGTGACGTCGACGATGTTGTTGATGGGGCGCAGCCCGATGGCGCGCAGGCGCCGCTGCATCCACTGCGGCGACTCGCCGACGACCACGTCCTCGATGACGCGCACCATGAAGCGCGGGCAGCCGTGGGGATCCTCGACGCGCACCGAGGCGCGCCCTTCGATCGGCGTCACCGAGGCCAGCGCCTCGGGCACCTCGGCAGGCGGCTCGCGCAGCGTCTCGTGCAGTGCGGCCGCCAGCTCGCGCGCGATGCCCAGGTGGCAGAGGCAGTCGGGACGGTTGGGGGTGACCTCGATGTCCATGACCGCGTCGAGGTCGACGACCTCGTGCACCGGCTGCCCCGGCGTGCCGCGCTCCAGCACCAGGATGCCGTCGGCGTCGTCGCCGATGGCCAGCTCGACGGCGCTGCACAGCATTCCCGGGGAGTGGTACTTGCCGCCGAACATGGCACGAACTTCCAGCGGTCTGTCCCAGCCGGGCAGGAGCACGCCGGGCGGCGCATAGGGCACAAGGTCGCCGACGCGCAGGTTGGGTGCGCCGGTGAGCACGCGGATGGTCTCGCCGGCGGCGACCTCGATGTCGGCGAACTGCACGCCCTTGGTCGACTCGGGGACCTTCTCCAGCCCGACCACGCGGGCCACGATCACGCCCTCGGCGACGCGGCGCACCTCGTTGACCTCGGTGCCGGTGTCGACCAGGGCCTGGGCGAGCACGTCGAGGGGCGCGTCGAGGTCGGCGTAGTCGCGCATCCAGCGCAGCGACGTCTTCACGACTGGCGGATGAAGCGCACGTCGTTCTCGTAGAGCAGGCGGACGTCGTCGATGCCGTAGGCGAGCTGGGCGATGCGCTCGATGCCCATGCCGAAGGCGAAGCCGCTGTAGCGCTCGGGGTCGACGCCGCCGTTGCGCAGCACGTCGGGGTGGACCATGCCCGAGCCGAGGATCTCGATCCAGCCGCTGCCCTTGCAGGTGGCGCAGCCGTCGCCGCCGCAGACCATGCAGGACACGTCGACCTCCAGCGAGGGCTCGGTGAACGGGAAGTGGTGCGGCCGCAGGCGGATCGCCCGCGATGGGCCGAACATCGAGCGCGCGAAGAACTCCAGCGTGCCCTTGAGGTCACCGACCGACACGTCCTCGTCGACGTACAGGCCCTCGACCTGGTGGAACATCGGCGAGTGGGTGGGGTCGTTGTCGCGGCGGAAGGTCTTGCCGGGGACGATCACCTTGAGCGGCGCGCCCAACGCCACCATGGCGCGGATCTGCACCGGCGACGTGTGCGTGCGCAGCAGCCGCGCGTCGTCGATGTAGAAGGTGTCCTGCAGGTCGCGCGCGGGATGTCCCTCGGGCTGGTTGACCAGCTCGAAGTTGTAGCGGTCGTACTCGATCTCGGGACCGCCGATGGCGGTGTAGCCGAGGTGGCCGAAGATGCGCCGGATGTCGCGCGCCGCGCGGGTCACCGGGTGCAGCGAGCCGCGCCGCAGCGGCGGTGGCGGCACGGTGAGGTCGATCGCCTCGTCGCGCAGCGCGCGCTGCTCGGCCTGGCGCTGCAGCTCGGCGTGGCGCTCCTCCAGCGCCTCCTCGACGCGCTCGAACAGCGCGTTGATGGTCTGGCCCACCTGGCGCTTGGCGTCGGGGTCGGTCAGCTTGCCGAGGTTGCGGCGGTGGACGGTGAGCAGGCCGTCCTTGCGGCCGAGGTAACGCGCGCGGATGCCGTCGAGGGCGTGCAGGTCGGCGGCGCCGGCGATCTCCTCGAGCGCGCGGGCGGCGGCGTCGTGCGCCGCGCCGTCCGTGGCCGTGCTGTCGCCAGCCACGCTACCCGAGCTCACCCGGTGGGCAAAGACCCGCGCGCCAGCTCGACCAGGCTCGTGAACGCGGCGGCGTCGTGGACGGCGATCTCGGCCAGCATCTTGCGGTTCACCTCGACCCCGGCCGCCTTCAACCCGTGCATGAACTGGTTGTAGGCGAGACCGTTCTGGCGAGCCGCGGCGTTGATGCGCGCGATCCACAACGAGCGCATGTCGCCCTTGCGCTGCTTGCGGTCACGGTAGGCGTAGGCCAGCGAGTGCATGACCGCCTCGTTGGCGGGCTTGAACAGGCGGCGGTGGGTGCCTTGGAAACCCTCGGCGAGCTCGAGGACCTTCTTGTGGCGGGCGCGGGCGGTGACGCCACGCTTGACACGTGCCATCGCTACTTCTCCTCGGCTCTACTTCTGCTTGTCGAGGTACGGCGCGGCGCGAAGCACCTCGCGGGTGTCGGCGGAGGAGACGGGGTGCTGCATGCCGAACAGCCGCTTGCGCTTCTCGCTCTTCTTCTCGAGCATGTGCGACATCTGCGCGTGGCGTCGCATCACCTTGCCGGTGGCGGTGACGCGGAAACGCTTCTGCGTTCCCTTATGCGTCTTGATCTTGGGCATCGCTGCTGGTGCTCCGGGTGGTCGCGGCCTCGCCGGCGGCGGCGGGGGCCTCGGTGGTGGCGGCTGGGGCTGGGGCTGGGGCTGGCGTGTCGTCGGGCGACGGCACCCCCGGCGCCGTCTGGCCCTGCGGGCCCTTGGACTGCTTCTTGGCCATCGGGCTCATGATCATGATCATGTTGCGGCCCTCGACCAGGGGGCTCCGTTCGATGGCGGCGATCTCCTTGAGCTCGTTGGCCATCCGGTCGAGCAGCCGGCGACCGTATTCCTGGTGGACCATCTCGCGGCCCCGGAACATGATCGTCAGCTTGACCTTGTCGCCCTCCTGGAGGAAGTGCCGGACGTAGCCGAACTTGGTCTGGAAGTCGTGCTCCGAGATCTTGGGCCGGAGCTTCATCTCCTTCAGACGGACGACGTTGTGCTCCCGCCGGCTCTCCTTCTCGCGCTTGAGCGCCTCGAACTTGAACCGTCCGTAGTCCATGAGGCGGACCACCGGTGGCTGGGCCTGGGGCGCCACCTCGACGAGGTCGAGCTCGCGCTCCTGGGCCATCTGGCGGGCCTTCTCGATGGGGACGATGCCGAACGCCTCGTCGGTGGTGTCGTCGAAGAGGCGGACGTTCGGGATGCGGATCTGCTCGTTGATGCGGAGCTCACGGAAGGCGATTTGTCGGGTTCCTCCAGAAAAACAAAAAACTGGACAGCGAAACCGCTATCCAGTGGACGGTACTCTGGACCTCCAAGGCAAGCCCGGGAGGTGTGCCGGCACCGGGACCGGCATCTTTGCGGCCCCCCTGAGGGGGCGTCCGGGCGGGGACTATAGCACGCCCCGTCGCTGCGGAGGAGCCGCCTCACTGCCCCGTTTCGCCGCCTCGGCGCGCAGCTCCTCGACCAGCCCGGCCACCGGGACACCCTGGCGCTGCTCGCCGGTGCGGGTGTCGCGGACGTTGACGGTGTCGTCGCCGCGCTCGACGTCCTGGCGGCCGATCACCACCACGTAGGGCACCTTGCGCACCTCGGCGTCGCGGATGCGCAGCTGCATGCGCTGGCCGGGGCGGTCGCTCACCTCGGGGCGCAGACCGGCGGCCTTCATGCGCGCGGCGATGTCGTGGGCGGCGGCGATCACCTCGGGCACGTTGTCCTGCACGGGCACGATCTCGCACTGCGTGGGCGCCAGCCAGAGCGGGAAGTCGCCCGCGTAGTGCTCCAGCAGCACCGCGAAGAAGCGCTCCACCGATCCGAAGAGGGCGCGGTGGATCATGATCGGGCGCACCTTCTCCCCCGTCGGCCCGACGTAGCTGAGGTCGAAGCGCTGGGGGAACTGGAAGTCGGCCTGGATGGTCGACATCTGCCAGGTGCGGCCGATGGCGTCGTGCGCCTGCACCGAGATCTTGGGGCCGTAGAAGGCGCCGCCGCCCTCGTCCAGCACCAGCTCGAGGCCCATCTTCATGGCGGCGCGGCGCAGCGCGTCGGTGGCGTCCGCCCACTCCTCGTCACTGCCCACCGCCTTGCCCGGCGGCCGCGTCGACAGCTCGAGGTAGAAGTCGGTTAGGCCGAAGTCGCGGAGCAGGTCGAGGACGAACACCAGCAGCGAGTGCAGCTCCTCGTCGAGCTGCTCGCGGGTGAGGAAGATGTGCGCGTCGTCCATGGTCAGGCCGCGCACCCGGGTGAGCCCGTGGATGACGCCCGACTTCTCGTAGCGGTACACCGAGCCGAACTCGAAGAGTCGCAGCGGCAGGTCGCGATAGCTGCGCTGCCTGCTCTTGTAGATGAGGATGTGGAACGGGCAGTTCATCGGCTTGAGGTAGTACTGCGTGCCCTCGTCCAGCTCCATCGGCGGGAACATGCCCTCGGCGAACCACTGCAGGTGTCCCGAGGTCTCGAAGAGGTCCTTCTTGGTGATGTGCGGCGTGTTGACGAACTGGTAGCCGGCCTGCTCGTGGCGCTGCCGCGAGTAGTCCTCCATGATCCGGCGCACCAGGCCGCCGCGGGGATGGAAGACGGCCAGGCCGCTGCCGATCTCCTCGGGGAAGGAGAACAGGTCGAGCTCGCGGCCGAGACGGCGGTGGTCGCGGCGCTCGGCCTCGGCGATGCGGTCGAGGTAGGCCTGCAGCTCGTCGTCGGTGAACCACGCGGTGCCGTAGACGCGCTGCAGCTGCTCGTTGCGCTCGTCGCCGCGCCAGTAGACGCCGGCGACGCGCTGCAGCTTGACCGCCTTGAGCCACGACGTGTCGGGCACGTGCGGGCCGCGGCAGAGGTCGACGAAGTCGCCGGTGCGGTAGACGCCCACCTCGGCGACGTCGCCGGGGATGCGGTCGATGATGTCGACCTTGAAGGGCTGGCCCAGCGCTGCGAACATCTCACGCGCCTGGGCGCGGGGCATCACCTCGCGGACGAACGGAATGCGTTGTGACGCCTTCTGCTTCATGCGCTTCTCGATGCGGGCCAGCTCCTGCTCGCTGAGGGTGCGGCCCTCGGGAAGGCGGAAGTTGTAGAAGAACCCGTCGCCGGTGGGCGGGCCCACGTCGTACTGCGTGCCGGGGAACAGCTCGACGACCGCGGACGCCATCAGGTGGGCGGCGCTGTGGCGGAGGATCTCCAGGTCGGGCTCGACGGGCCCCTCCAGGGGCAGGCCGGCCTCTGCGGCGTCGTCGACGTCCTCGGGGGGCATGACGGCGCATTGTACCGGCGCTGTGTGGCCCCTCCCCGGCCCGGGACGCCCGGCGCCGACCCGGAGGGAGAGTGGCGGCCCCACCGAGGGGGCAGAGGCTGGTGGAGCCGCCGGGCGGGAGAGAGTCGTCGCTCAGGTCAGACGATCAGCCGGCGCATTCCGCCGGGGACGTCCTCGCGTCCCTCGCAGAGCGCGTTGAGCATGTCCTCGGGGTTGCCGGACGAGAAGCTGATCTGCAGCTGGCGCGCCATCGGCAGCACGGTGCGCCGGCTGGAGCGGCGGGCCTGGGCGCGCAGCTTCTCGAGACGCTCGGGGTCGATGGAGCAGCACTGCACCGAGCAGTACTTCGCGGTCGGCTTCTTGACGGTCACGTTGCACCCGCGGCGCGCGCACACCCTGCGGTGCGCTGCGGACGGGGAGCGGACGTCGGCGGTGCTGTCGTCCATCGGGGAGGTGAGTGTACGACCGCCAGTTCATCGGCTGTCAACGGGTTGCCAACGCCTTCTTAACCCTCACGCACGCACGGCTGACAGCGGGTCGGTGTGGGTTCTTAAGGAGTCGCGGCCTGTGAATTCTGTGGACAACTCCGCCGCACCCCTTGAAGCGCACGCCACGGCCTGTGCATTGCGTGTTGAGAAGCGGTGCACGAGTGGCCGCCGTGACAGCTTGGTGACAACCGGGCCAAGGGTGTCCACGGCCGCCGGCGACACGCGCCCGGGCCGCGCGATTGACACGAAAAAGGGGATCGCGTCACTCCGACGCGATCCCCTCTGATGATGCCATCAGTGGCAGCAACTGGAAATCGTTTGCTCTACAAGGGAGAGCGTGCGATTGCTGAACGCCGGGTCAGCTCCAGTCGGCCGCCGACCAGCTCTGCCCGCTCCAGGACTGGCCGGACCACGACTGCCCGCTCCAGCTCTGGCCGCTCCAGCTCTGGCCACTCCAGCTCTGCCCGCTCCACGACTGGCCGCTCCAGCTCTGGCCGCTCCATGACTGGCCCGACCACGACTGACCGCTCCAGCTCTGGCCGCTCCAGCTCTGCCCGCTCCACGACTGGCCGCTCCAGGTCTGCCCGTTCCACACACCGCCCGACCACGACTGCCCGCTGGCTTCCAGCGCGGCCATGGCGGCGGAGTTGAAGGCGCTGCCGAAGATGTCCTGCTCACCGCTGAGAGTGACGCCGTTCGAGGCGGTCACGTGCAGCGAGCCGCGGGCCGCCTCCAGGGTGCCCGTGCCCTGCGACGGTGCGTAGTTCTGCGTGTAGCAGGTGCACACACCGGCGCCGTACGCGTTGCGCAGGTTCACCTCACCGCTGCCCTGCAGGGTCGGCGAGACCGCGCTGTTGATGCTGACCAGGCCGAGCAGGCTGAGCACCGGGGTCGACAGCGTGGTGGCCGTCTTGGTGAGCAGCCGCTTGACCATGTCCGGCGTGTAGGTGGGGTGCTGCTGCAGCACCAGCGCGGCGGCGCCGGACATCACCGCGGTGGCCTGCGAGGTGCCGCTGCCGCGGAAGAAGCGCGTGCCCACCGTTGCGGTGGCGCCGTACTGCTGGTCGATGGTCGACCCCGGGTCGCGCAGGCTGGCGATGTGCACGCCGGGCGCGACCACGTCGGGGTTGCGCGTGCCGTTGCCCGAGCTGGAGAAGGTGGCGACGGTGTCGTCGCTCTGGCTCACCGTGCCCTCGGTGTCGACGGCGCCGACGGCGATGATGTACGGGTCGCTGGCGGGATCGGCGACGCCCAGCGCGTTGCTGCCGTTGTTGCCGACCGCGGCCACAACCACGATGCCATTGTGCCAGGCCACCTCGGCCGCGTAGGCGAGCGGGTCGAGCGCGTACGGCTGGGTGCTGTCGGTGCCGAAGGACAGGTTGATGACGCGGATGTTGAGGCCGTTGTCCGTCTTGTGCTGGACGATCCAGTCGATGGCGGCGATGACCTGCGAGACGTCGACGGCGCCACCCGAGTCGGCGACCTTGACGTTGACCAGCCGCGCGTCGGGAGCGATGCCGAGGAAGTCGGTGGTGTTGCTCTGGTAAGCGCTGCCGGGGACCACGGCGTCGTCACGGCCGGCGATGATGCCCGCCATGTGGGTGCCGTGGCCGTAGGCGTCCAGGTACATGCGACCGGGGACCTGCGAGTCGAAGGACAGGTCGGGGCCGTTGACCACCTTGCCAGGCGTGGTCAGCCCGTTGACGGGGGCCACGCCGGAGTCGATCAGGGCCACGTCGACGCCCTTGCCGGTGAAGCCGTTGCGCCAGTACGCCCTGGCGCCGACCGTCGACGCCGTGCCGTACAGCGAGGTCGGGTCGGTGGTCGGGTCGTAGGAGGTCGAGTCCAGTGTCAGCGGCAGGTCGCCGGTGACCTCGACCACGCCGGGAACGGTGCGCAGCTGGGCGACGTCGTTGGCGGCCACGGTGGCCACGAAGCCGTTGATGATGCCGATGTGTCGGGTGACGTGCCCGCCCAGCTCGGTGACCAGCGTCTCCGCAGCGCTGCCCGCGGCGGCGCTCTCGCGCACGATCACAGTTGTCGGGGCGCCGCCGCGGCTGGCAGCCGCCACGGGCAGAACCGCGGGCCCGAGCAGCGACGCTCCGAACCCCGCGAGTGCAGTCGCCAGCGCCACGCGCCGGCCTGACTGCCGAAAATCCCAGCTCCACCCGTATGTTGCGGGCATGGTCCCCCCAGAGACTCCAGTCGATGTAGCGCGTCCAGGTGAGCGCTGTGCGGAATCGTCCGTCGCCGCGCCTGACGCAGACCCGGCGAAGCGGACACGGGGTGTCGCATCCGGTGTAACGGTGGGGTCACGCCCACGCTGGGCGGCATCGAGCCGGGGCCGGGCGGTCGCGTTTGTGCCCCGCGGTCCCGCGATGTATACCTGGGGGGATGCGTCCCCTGGACCTCGTGCGTCGCTGGCCGGTGCTCCGGCAGATCACCCAGGGCGACCCCCTGGGCCTGGGTCCCGCCGTCCACTCCCCCACCACCGACCGCCTGCACGGGCGGCTGGCGGACGCCGACCGGGTGGTGGGCTCGATCTGCCCGTTCTGCGCGGTGGGCTGCGGGCAGAGGGTTTACGTCAAAGACGAAAAGATCATCCAGATCGAGGGCGATCCCGACAGCCCGATCTCGCGCGGCCGCCTCTGCCCCAAGGGCGCGTCGACGCGGAGCCTGGTCAGCCACCCGCGGCGCGAGACGAAGGTCAAGTACCGCCGGCCGTTCGCCACGCAGTGGGAGGAGCTGCCCCTCGACCGGGCCATGGACATGATCGCCGACCGGGTGATCGCCACCCGCCGCGCCACCTGGCAGGGCGTCGAGGGCGAGGGCGAGCAGCGGCGGGTCCGCAACCGCACCCTGGGCATCGCCTCGCTCGGCGGCGCCACCCTCGACAACGAGGAGAACTACCTGCTCAAGAAGCTGTTCATCGGCCTGGGCGTGGTCCAGGTCGAGAACCAGGCGCGAATATGACACTCGTCCACGGTCCCCAGTTTGGGGACGAGCTTCGGGCGCGGCGGCGCGACCACCTTCCAGCAGGACCTGCAGAACGCTGACTGCATCGTCATCGAAGGCTCGAACATGGCCGAGTGCCACCCGGTCGGCTTCCAGTGGGTGATGGAGGCCAAGGAGCGCGGCGCCACGATCATCCACGTCGACCCGCGCTTCACCCGCACCAGCGCGCTCGCCGACATCCACGTGCCCATCCGCCCCGGCTCGGACATCGCCTTCCTCGGCGGCATCATCCACCACATCATCGAGAACGACCTGTGGTTCCGTGACTACGTGGTCGAGTACAGCAACGCCGCCAGCATCGTCAGTGAGGACTTCCGCGACACCGAGGACCTCGACGGGGTCTTCAGCGGCTTCGACGCGAGCAACGGCAGCTATGACGTGTCCTCGTGGTCGTACCAGGGCATGCGCGTGGCCAGCGTCGCGGGCGGCATGGAGCATCCCAACGGCGGCGCCTACGGTGAGAACACCGGCTCGGGCGGCGTCCAGCTCGAACAGCCCGAGCCGCCCCAGGACCCCACCCTGGACCACCCGCGCTGCGTCTTCCAGCTCCTGCGCAAGCACTACCGGCGCTACACGCCCGAGATGGTCGAGGAGGTCTGCGGCGTCCCCCGCGAGCAGTTCCTCCGAGTTGCAGACACACTCTGCAAGAACTCGGGACGCGAGCGCACCTCGGCGTTCTGCTACGCGGTGGGCTGGACACAGCACAGCGTCGGCGTGCAGTACATCCGCACCGCGGCGATCATCCAGACCCTGCTCGGCAACATCGGCCGGCCCGGCGGCGGCATCCTCGCCCTGCGCGGCCACGCCAGCATCCAGGGCTCCACCGACATCCCCACCCTGTACAACCTGCTGCCCGGCTACATCCCCATGCCGCACAGCGAGCAGTACCGCGACTTCAGGGACTACATCGCCAAGAACGGGCAGAGCACGGGCTACTGGGGCCACATGGAGAGCTACTTCGTCTCGCTGATGAAGGCGTACTACGGCGACGCGGCGACCCGCGAGAGCGACTGGTGCTTCGACCTGCTGCCGCGCATCGACGGCGACCACTCCGCGTACAGCTTCACCAAGGGCATGTTCGACGGCGCCGTCAAGGGCTTCTTCCTCCTCGGCGAGAACCCGTCGGTGGGCTCGGCCAACGGCCGCTTCGACCGCATGGCCATGGCCAACCTGGACTGGCTGGTGGTGCGCGACTTCGTCGAGATCGAGGCGGCGTCCTTCTGGTCCAACGCGCCGGAGATCGACACCGGCGAGATGCGCACCGCGGAGATTCCCACCGAGGTGTTCCTGCTGCCGGCGGCGACGCACACCGAGAAGAGCGGCTCGTTCACCAACACCCAGCGCCTGCTGCAGTGGCACCACGCCGCGGTCGAGCCCCAGGGCGACTGCCGCAGCGACCTGTGGTTCGCCTACCACCTGGGCCGGATCATCAAGGAGAAGCTGCGCGACTCCGGCGACGCGATGGACCGCGGCATCCAGGCGCTCGCCTGGGACTACCCGACCGAGGGTGCGCTCGACGATCCCAGCGCCGACGCGGTGCTGCAGGAGATCAGCGGCTGGGGTCCGGGGCGCACGTTCCTCAACGCCTACGGCGAGCTGAAGCCGGACGGCAGCACGGTCAGCGGCTGCTGGATCTACTGCGGGTCCTACGCCGGGGGCGTCAACCAGACGGCGCGGCGCACGCCGCGCACGCAGATGACCTGGGTGGGTCGCGAGTGGGGCTGGGCCTGGCCGGACAACCGCGCCATGCTCTACAACCGCGCCTCCGCCGACCCGCGGGGCAAGCCCTGGAGCGAGCGCAAGAAGTACGTGTGGTGGGATGGCGGCGCGGGCCGCTGGACCGGTCAGGACAAGCCCGACTTCACCATCGACAAGCCGCCCGACTTCCAGCCCGAGCCGGGCGCCAAGGCCGAGAACGCCTTGAGCGGCACCGAACCGTTCGTCATGCAGGCGGACGGCAAGGCGTGGCTCTACGTCCCCGACGGACTCAAGGACGGTCCCATGCCGACCCACTACGAGCCGGCCGAGACGCTCTTCCGCAACGCGCTCCACCCCGAGCGCACCTCCAACCCGGTGCGACAGATCGTCCGCCACCGGCTCGACCCGTTCAACCACCCGGCCGACGACCCGACTCCGGAGTCGCAGCTGGTCTTCCCCTACGTGGCCACCACGTACCGGCTCACCGAGCACCACACCGCCGGCGGGATGACGCGCTTCACCCAGCACCTCAACGAGCTGCAGCCCGAGTTCTTCTGCGAGGTGTCACCCGAGCTGGCCGCCGAGCGCGGGCTGCGCCATCGCGACTGGGCGACCATCGTCAGCGCGCGCGCGGCGATCGAGGCGCGGGTGATGGTCACCGAGCGCATCCGCCCGCTGCGCGTGGGCGGGCGTGACGTGCACGTCGTCGGGCTGCCGTACCACTGGGGCACCAACGGCCTGTCCACCGGTGATTCCGCAAACGACCTCTGGCACCTCTGGCTCGACGCCAACACCCACATCCAGGAGTCGAAGGTGATCACCTGCGACATCCGTCCCGGCCGCCGGCCGCGCGGCCCCACGCTGCTCGATCTGCTCGACGGCTACCGGCGCAGGGCGGGGGTGGCGCCATGAGCAACAGCCTCAACGGCATGCCCACCATCGTCAGCCACGACGTGGACGTGCGCGCCCACGACGAGAACGGCAGGCCCCGGCACATGGGCTTCTTCACCGACACCTCGATCTGCATCGGCTGCAAGGCCTGCGAGGTGGCCTGCAAGGAGTGGAACGACGTTCCCGACGACGGGCTCAACTTCCTCGGCAAGTCGTACGACAACACCGGCAGCCTGGGCGCCAGCACCTGGCGCCACGTCGCCTTCATCGAGCAGACCAAGCCGCTGCCCATGGCCGGCGCGCAGGACGCAGGCGCGATGCGCTGGCTGATGTCGAGCGACGTGTGCAAGCACTGCGCGCACGCGGCCTGCCTCGACGTGTGTCCCACCGGTGCGCTGACGCGCACGGAGTTCGGCACCGTGTTCGTCCAGCCCGACGTGTGCAACGGCTGCGGGTACTGCGTGCCCGCGTGTCCCTTCGGCGTTATCGACCGGCGCGAGGGCGACGGGCGGGCGTGGAAGTGCACGATGTGCTACGACCGGCAGCGCATCGACATGGAGCCCGCCTGCGCGCAGGCCTGTCCCACCAAGTCGATCCAGTACGGCGAGATCGGCGAGCTGCGGCGGCGCGCCGACGAGCGGGTGCAGACCCTGCACGACCGCGGCGTGGCGCAGGCGCACCTCTACGGCCGCGACCCCGAGGACGGCGTCGGCGGCTTCGGCGCCTTCTTCCTGCTCCTCGACGAGCCCGAGGTCTACGGACTGCCGCCGGACCCGGTGGTCACCACCCGCGACCTCGGCGAGATGTGGAGCGTCGCCGCGGCGGCGGCGCTGGCCATGGTGGCGGGCGTCGCCGCCGCCTTCCTGCGCAGCCGATGACCGCCGTCGAGGAGCCGGCGCAGCGGCGCGGCGGGCGACGGGGCCGCGGTGGGCGCGGCGAGGTGTCGTTGGTGCCGGAGATGGCACCAACCTCGTACTACGGGCAGCCGGTGATCAAGCACCCGATCTGGACACCGGAGATCGGCATCTACTTCTTCACCGGTGGCCTGGCCGGAGGGTCGGCGATGCTCGCCGCCGCGGCGCGCGCCCAGGGCAACGACGTGCTGGCGCGGCGCGCGCTGCTCACCTCGCTGGCCAGCCTGGCCGTCAGCCCGCCATTGCTGATCAAGGACCTGGGGCGGCCGGAGCGCTTCTACAACATGCTCCGGGTGTTCAAGGTGACCTCTCCGATGAGCGTGGGGAGCTGGGTGCTCACCGGCATCGGCGGCGCCGTCGGTGTCGCCAGCGCCTGCGAGGTGCTGGGCATCCTGCCGCGCGTCAAGCGCGTAGCCGAGGTGGGCGGGGCGCTGCTGGGACCGCCGCTGGCGACGTACACCGCGGTGCTGCTCGCCGACACGGCGGTGCCCGCGTGGCACGAGGCGCGCTACGAGCTGCCGTTCGTGTTCGCGGGCAGCGCGCTGGCGTCGGCGGGGGCGGCGGCGTGCGTGCTCACGCCGCCGCAGTGCGCGCGGATGGCGCGCGCCCTGACCGTCGGCGGCGCGGCGCTGGAGCTGGCCGGCGTCGAGGCGATGCAGCGGCGCGTGCCGACCGAGGTGGGCGAGCCGTACCGCAGCGGCACGCCGGGGAAGTTCGGCCGGGCGGCCAGGGCGCTCACCGGCACGGGCGCGCTCACCGTGGCGCTGGCCGGCCGGCGGCGCAGACCGGCCGTGCTGGGCGGACTCGCCGTGCTGGCGGGGGCGATGTGCGAGCGCTGGGCGGTGTTCACCGCGGGGCGGGCGTCGGCGGCGGAGCCCAGGTACACCGTGGAGCCGCAGCGGCGCCGGGTCGAGCAACGTCAACGACAGTCCGCCGATTCGCGGACGCCGCCGCCTCAGCCCGCGGCGGTGAAGGCCGCGACCGACACGAAGTCGTAGCCCCTGCCGCGCAGGCCAGCGATCACCCTGGACAGCGCGTCGGCGTCCAATGTCGTCCCGTCCTGGGCGGAGCCGGCGTGCATCAGGACGATCTCCCCGGGGGTCGCCGCGCCGACCGCCCGGGCGACCACGCTGCCGGCCGTCTGCCCCGCGCCCCTCCCCTCCCAGCCCAGCGTGTCGACGGTCCAGCGGATGCCGCCGTAGCCGAGGCTCTGCACATCGGCGAGGACGCGCGCGTTGCTGTCGCCGTAGGGGAAGCGGAACAGCGGGCGCGGGCTGCGACCCGTCGCGCTGCGGATCGACTGCTCGCCCTGGGTCACCTCGGCGGCGACCTGGGCGTCGCTGAGCGCGGTGAGGTGCGGATGGGTCTGCGTGTGATTGCCGACCGTGCATGTCGCGGCGATGCGGCGCGCGTCGGCGGGGTAGACCTCCGTCCAGCGGCCGGTGAGGAAGAAGGTGGCGGGGACCTTCTCCTGGGCCAGCGTGGCGAGGATGGAGGCGACCCCGGCGTTGTTGCCGCCGGCGTCGAAGGTGAGGGCGACCACCTTTGCAGTGGTGGGCAGTCGCGTCCACTCCGGGCCGGCGAGGGCGGCCGGCGGCGTGCTGCTGGACGGCGGCGTGGTGCGGGTGGCGGCGGGCGTGGCGGGCGGCGCGGGGGGCGGCGAGTCGTCGATGGGTGAGGCGGTGGTCTCGGGCATCGACGGAGCGGCGCCGCCGGTGACCACGCCGCTGGGCGCGGCTGCGCCGCACGCGCTGAGCACGGCGCAGGCGAGCAGCGGGGCGAGCAGGCGCGTGGTCCGGATCATCGCCGCCAGGGTGGCGTTCCGGCGGGCGCAGGGGCAAGTGCCTCCCGCGTGTTGCGGCTGCGCAAAACCCCTTGCGCGCACGTCTGGACGGGCGCAGACTGACCCCGCTTCAGCCGATGCAGCGGCGGGCACTCACGGGGTAGACACGATGACCACAACGGCGAGTGGACTGGTGCGCAAGAGCCTCGACAGCCCGGACGAGGTGCGTCCGTTCGAGAACGACAGCGGTGAGCTGCAGATCGTCAGCATCGAGGGCAACGGCATCGTGGGGCGGGCGACCTTCAAGCCGGGCTGGCGCTGGTCGAACGACGTCAAGCCGATCGCCAAGACGGAGAGCTGCCAGGGCGCGCACGCAGGCTACGTCCTCTCCGGGCGCATGCGGGTGGTCATGGACGACGGCACCGAGGACGAGTTCGGTCCCGGCGACGTGATGATCGCGGCGCCCGGGCACGACGCCTGGGTGGTGGGCGACGAGGCCTGCGTGGTCGTCGACTGGCAGGGCTTCGCGGACTACGCCAAGCGCACCTGAGCACCGCGCTGACCGCTGGGGCGCCGCGCAGGGGAGCGCTCCAGCCTCTCGCGCCCGCGCCGGTGCGAGCTCCGGGCGTCTGACGCACAGCGGTTGCGGCGCCGTGGGTGGCGTGTCACAGCCGCCGACTAGGCTGGCGCCATGCGCCCCCCACGCCGCTGTCTCATCCCTGTCGCCGTGCTCGCCGCCGGTCTGGCATGGCCGTCCGCGACGCTGGGCGTGGCCGCGGCCGGTGCGCCGTCGATCGGGCCCTGCCCGACACTTCCTGCCGACAATGTCTGGAACACCGACGTCAGCGGCCTGCCGGTGAGCCCTAGCAGCGCGGCGTGGATCGCGTCGAGCGGCGGCGCCGGGCAGCACATCCATCCCGACTGGGGTCCCTCGGGCACGTCGGTCGCCTACGGCATTCCCTGGCAGCTCGTCGATTCGTCGCATCAGAAGGTGCCGGTCTCCTTTCAGTACGCGAGTGAGAGCGACGCCGGGCCGTACCCGCTCGGCCCCGACACACCGATCGAGGGCGGCAGCAGCAGCACCGGCGACCGCCATGCGCTGGTGGTCGACACCAGCACCTGCACGCTGTACGAGACCTGGGACACCCACTACGCGAGCGGCGGCTCGACCGCTGGCTCGGGGGCGGTCTTCAGCCTGAGCTCGAACGCGCTGCGGCCGGCTGGCTGGACCAGCGCGGACGCCGCGGGGCTGCCGATCCTGCCGGGGCTGGTGCGCTACGGCGAGGTGCAGGCGGGGGCGATCCGGCATGCCATCCGCTTCACCGTGTCGCGCACCGACACCTCGTACGTCTGGCCGGCGCGGCACCAGGCGGGATCGGCGGCGGACGCCTCGCTGCCACCGATGGGCGCGCGCTTTCGCATGAAGAGCAGCGTCGACATCTCGGGATTCTCCGCGCAGGCGCGGGTGATCCTCACCGCCATGCAGCGCTACGGCCTGATTCTGGCCGACAATGGCAGCAACTGGTACTTCCAGGGCGACACCGACCCCGGCTGGGGCAGCGGTGTGCTCACCGAGCTGAAGAGCATCCCCGCGGGCGACTTCGAGGCGGTCGACGAGTCCTCGCTGATGGTCGACCCCAACTCGGGGCAGGCGCGGCAGGGAACGGCGCCCGCGCCGGCACCCCCACCCGCGACGCCGACGCCGCTCCTGCTGCATCCCGTGCCGCCCGTCCTGACGCCCGCGCCGGTGGCCATCGCGGTCCCGCCGCCCACCGACGCGCCGGCACCCGAGTTGTCGCCAAGTCCGGCCGCAACCCCCAGCCCCGATACGGCGGTCGGCGCCACGCCATCACCGGACCCCTCGATCGTCGTGGCCGTCCCGGCGTCGCGCACCACCGGCGGCGGCCCCTCGGCCAGGGACGCGCTCAGCGCCGCCATCCCGGTCGCCGCCGCAGCCGCCGGGCTCGGCCTCTTCGTCGCCAGCGGCGTCCACCTGTGGCAGCGACGCCGCCGCCGCCGCCTGCTCGACGGCTGACCCGCTCAGCGCAGGCTGCCGGCACACCGCCGCGGCGATGCCCGACCGCCCGCCCACGCCCGTGACCAGCGCCCTCCGCGTGCCCATCGTGGAGGGAGTCTCCCCCACCGTGCGCTTGACTCGCAGGCTTCTCCACATATAACCTATTGGTTATGCCAGCGACCGCGACACTGAGCGAGACCGAGCTCGACCGGGCCTTCACCGCCCTGGCCGACCCCACCCGCCGCGCCATCCTCGCCCGGCTGGCGAGCAGCGAGGCCGGGGTGCTCGAGCTGGCCGGTCCGCTGCCGATGAGCCAGCCGGCGGTGTCCAAGCACCTCAAGGTGCTGGAGGCGGCCGGGCTGGTCTCGCGGCGGCGCGAGGCGCGGCGCCGCCTGTGCCGCCTGGAACCGCAGCGTCTCAAGCAGCTCTCCGACTGGGTCGGCTCCTACCGCGAGTTCTGGGAGGAGAGCTTCGACCGACTCGACACTTATCTCGACAAGCTGCAGGAGGACACCCCGCGATGACCCCGACCACCACCCTCGACCTGGAGATCCCCGCCGGCAAGCCGATCATCCGCTGGAGCCGCTTCGTCAGCGCACCGCCCGAGCTGGTGTGGAAGGCCTTCACCCAAGCCGAGCACCTGCGCAACTGGTGGGGCCCCGCATCTCTGACCACGGTTGTCTGCGAGGTCGACCTGCGCCCCGGCGGCGCCTGGCGCACGGTGTCGCAGGCCCCCGACGGCAGCCAGTTCGGCTTCCACGGCGAGTACCGCGTCGTCGACGAGCCGCACCGGCTGGTCAACACCTTCGTCTACGAGGGCGCGCCCGACCACTACGCGGTCGACTCGGTGACCTTCGAAGCCGTCGACGGCGGCACCATGATCACCGGCCACTCCGAGCACGACACCCTGGAAGCCCGCGACGCCCACGTCGCCGCCGGCATGGAGGGCGGCATGCGCGAGTCCTACGACCGGCTGACCGCGGTGCTCGACGCGCTGCAGGCCGCGTGATGGACTTCAAGCTGGAGCTCATCGTCGTCCCCGTCGCCGACGTGGACCGCGCCAAGGCCTTCTACATGGACAGCGCCGGGTTTCGCCTCGACGTCGACCACAGCGCCGGCGAGGACTTCCGCGTGGTCCAGCTCACGCCGCCCGGCTCGGCCTGCTCGATTGCGCTGATGCGCAATCGGGAGGCGGCCGGGTCGCTGCAGGGGCTGCACCTGGTGGTCAACGACATCGAGGCCGCGGCGGCCGAGCTGTCGGGTCGCGGCGTCGCCGTGGACGCGCTCTTCCACATGGCGGAGGGGGGCCAGCAGCCGGGCCCCGACCCGGAGCGCCGCGACTACAACTCGTTCCTGACGTTCAAGGACCCCGACGGCAACGTCTGGCTGGTGCAGGAGGTGGGACGCGGCGCCGCGGCGACCTGAGTGCGCCGCGTCGCCAGCACGCAGCCGGCGAGGATGAGGGCGAAGCCGAGCGCGATGCCCGCGGTGAACCTCTCGTGGAGCAGGCTCACGCCGAGCAGCACCGCGACGGCCGGGTTGACGTAGGTGATCACGGTTGCCCGCACCGGACCGACCTCGGCGATCAGCGCGAAGAACACCACGAAGGCGAGGGCGGTGCAGACCACGCCCAGCAGTGCCAGGGCGGCGATCACGCTGCCACCGGGCATGTGGGCGGGCAGGCGCGTCGCCGCCACCGGCGCGTAGGCGACCGCGGCCAGCGCCAGCGACGCGGCGACGACGCCGAGCGCGGGCAACCGATTCAGCCGTCTCGCAACGATCACGGGCCCGACCGCGTAGCACACGGCGACGGCGCCCATCTCCACCACGGCGGGCGCGCTGCCGCTACCGACGTCGAGGCCGAGCAGCGCGCCGACACCGCCGAGGCCGACCAGCAGGCCGGTGAGCCGCCGGCCGTCGACCCGCTCGTGCCCCATGGCGGCGGCGATCACCGTTCCGATCAACGGCACGGCGGCCACCAGCAGCCCGGCCAGCGAGCTGCTCAGCTTGCGTTCGGCGTCGGAGAGCAGCACCCAGGGGATGCCGATCTCGATCACCGTGTAGGCCGCGATCCAGCGCCAGTGGGGCAGCAGGGGGCGCAGGTGTCCGCGCGCCGCCGCGATCGGCACCAGCAGCAGCGCGCCCGACGCCGTGCGCAGGAAGACCAGCGCCACCGGGCTCACCTCCCCCACCGCCACCTTGATGAGCAGGTAGGGGATCCCCCAGATCACGCACATCGCGGCGAAGAGCAGCCAGCCGCGACGGCTCATGCGGCGGCTCCGGTGGGTCGGCGCGGGTCGTGGTGGGGCACGGTTTGGGACTCCTGGGCCGCCGGCGCGAGGGTAGCACGCGTACGAACGCGCCCCTGCCGTCCTCAACACCTCAATCCGGGCGCGAGTTGCAGCGGCTCTCGCCCTGGTGACGGGGAGCGTAGTACCGTCGCCGCTCATGAGCGAGCTGCCACCTCACGTTGCCATCAACCGCGAGGCCTGGACGGCGACCAACGCCGCCTACACCGACTCCAAGGCACGCGCGTCCTGGGCGCAGGAGGAGATCACGTGGGGGATGTGGGGAGCGCCCGAGGCGGCGCTCGCCGTGCTTCCCGACGTGGTCGGGCGCGACGTCATCGAGCTGGGCTGCGGGACGGCGTACTTCGGCGCCCGGCTCAAGCGCGCGGGCGCACGCCGCGTCGTCGGTGTCGACGTGACGCCCGCCCAGCTGCGCAGCGCGCGCGAGTGCGAGGCCGCGTTCGCGCTGGGGCTGGAATTCGTCGAGGCCAACGCGGAGGACGTGCCGCTGGAGTCCGCGCAGTTCGACCTGGCCGTCTCCGAGTACGGCGCGTCGATCTGGTGCGAGCCGGCGCTGTGGATCGCGGAGGCGTCGCGGCTGCTCCGTCCCGGCGGGGAGCTGGTGTTCCTGCGCAACACAACTCTGTCGGTGCTGTGCATCCCCGACGCGGGGAAGATCGAGACCTCCCTACAGCGCGACCAGCGCGGGATGCACCGCGTGGAGTGGGGCGGCGACGACCCGGGCGTGGAGTTCCACCCCAGCGCGGGGGAGATGCTGCGGCTGCTGCGGCGCAACGGCTTCGAGGTGCTGGACCTCGTCGAGCTTTACCCGCCCGACGGCGCGGAGGACCACCCGCACTACAGCTACGTGACCGCCGAGTGGGCGCGGCGCTGGCCCGCCGAGGAGATCTGGAAGGCGCGCAAGCTTTCGCGCTGAGGGTTCTGCGCATGGCACTTTCTGTCGGTTCTGTCGTGATCAACACCCCGGACATGGAGGGCGCGATCGCCTTCTGGACGGCGGCGCTCGGCTACGTGGTGCGCAACGCGGACCCGACCTTCGCGGGTGCTGACCGATCCGCGGCGCGGCCCGGGTCCTGCCATGGTCGTACCACGGGGACCACGACCACATCGTCATGGCCGCACCGGACGGCAACGAGTTCTGCGTCGTCCAGAGCCCGTACGGTCAGGACTAGCCGCACGCCCGGCGCGGTCCGAAAATCCCAAACGGAGGTTTCGCCCCCTCCGGATCGTTAGTCCTCCCGGCAGCAGTCCGCGCCGACGCGCGCGGTTCAGGGCAGGCGGTCAGGGAGGTCGGTTGTGGCAGCAGGTCACCGCGTACTCACGGGTCTGGGGCTCGGCGCCCTCGCGCTGGCCGCAGCAGCGCCGGCGGCCGCCCTGCCGGCCCGAGCCCAGAGCTCGGCCATCACCTTCAGCACCCCCGCGGTGATGAGCCCCGTCGAGACCGTCGGCGAGCCGACCATCGTGCACAGCCCCGCCGCCGACAACACCGTCTACGCCAGCGGCCCCTGGGGCACGGGCACCCAGCGCAGCATCTGGTACGCCTCCGCGGACGGCGGCGAGACCTTCCGCCTGGTCAACCAGTGCGCCCCGCAGTCCGGCATGGCCAACGCCGAGTGCCAGGCGCCCACCGCCGCCTCGGGCAGCGCCAACCCGCCCGGCGGCGGCGATACCGACCAGCGGGTCGACAGCAACGGCCGGGACTACTTCGTGGACCTGTGGGCGCTGGCCTGCGACCGCGTCGCCACCACCACCGACGGCGGCGCCACCGCCAGGCAGAACGCCTACGGCTGCAACTCCCCCACCGCCAACCCGAGCAGCCGTCCCGATGGCTCGGACCGGCAGTGGCTGGCCGTCTTCGACCCCAAGCTGACCGGTGTCAAGAGCAGCGCGCCCGACGCCGCTCTGGCCCCGCTCACCTACATGGAATACAACAACCTGCAGACCACCCAGGGCGGCTGCTCGTACTGGGTGAAGAGCACCGACGGCATCAGCTACAC
Organism: Candidatus Angelobacter sp.; assembly: GCA_035569495.1. Classification (GTDB taxonomy): domain Bacteria; phylum Chloroflexota; class Dormibacteria; order Aeolococcales; family Aeolococcaceae; genus DASRDZ01. The sequence goes on from DATMMX010000055.1 coordinate 44,223, forward strand.
GCCCGCCAACAACGACAAGGGCAACTACGGCTGCGACGGCTACCCCTCGGTCGACCAGGTCACCGGTGACGTGCTCGAAGCCAGCCGCGGCCAGCTCAACATCGGCATCCCCGACGCCACCGGCAACCTCACCTTCCTGGACGACGCGGGCGGCAACGCCCTGGGCACGCAACTCATCCGCTACGCGCCCGACGCGATCTCCGGCGACACGCTGTTCGCGGTGTCGTCGATCGACACGGGTCGCAACCTGCACGTCACCTGGGCTGACGGTGGCACCCGTCAGGTCTATACCACGGTGGCCGCGGCCGCGACGCACTGGTCGCAGTTCGCGACGCCGGTGCAGGTGAGCGCGGCGCCGTCCAACACCAACGTCTTCCCCTGGGTCGTGGCGGGTGGACCGGGTCGCTCGGACTCGGTGTGGTACGGCACCAACAGCACCGCCGACCCGAGCAGCAACAGCGGCCAGCAGTGGTACACGTACATGTCGCAGGCGGTGTGGCCCGTCGACGCCAGCGGCGCAGTGACGCTGCAGGCGCCGAGTCTGCAGATGGTGCAGGTGAGCCCGCATCCCAGCCACTACAACAGCATCTGCCTGCAGGGCACGGGTTGCATCACCTCGCAGGGCGACCGCAACCTCGCCGACTTCTTCAGCGTCACCATCGACCACAGCGGCGCCGCCGAGGTCGAGTACGACGACACCACCAACGGGTTGGAGCAGCAGGGCTTCACCCCGGCCAACGGTCTCGCCGACCACGCGGGCGCGCCGGTGGTCACCATCGCGCGGCAGGACAGTGGTCTGGGCCTGTTCGGCACTCCCGTGTCGCCGCGTCCCGGCGAGGTGACCAGCGCACCCACCAGCGGCAACGCGCACAAGGCCGGCAACGCGCTGTACCCGGTGATCGGCGGCACCAACGTCGCCGGGTTGGACCTGACCGGCACCAACCTCTCGCTGTCCCCCGACGCGTCGACCCTGACCGTGACCATGAATGTCGCCGACCTGACCGCGAGCGGCATCAGCGGCGCATTCACCTCCGTCCCCGGCGCCGGGTTCCTGCAGTACGTGACGCGATGGGTGATGTGCCCCGCCAACTCGAACACCGAGACCAACTCCTGCACCATCTACTACGCGATGGCGGAGATCGCCCCGGCGGCTGCGGGCGGCAGCGCCCCGGTGCAGTACTCGGGCGGCAAGGCGCAGAGCATCGACCTCTGCTCGGTGTCCGCCTGCGACCCCCACGCCGTGGTGTACCCGGAGGCGGCGTCCGCGTCGCTTCCCGCCGCGGTGGGCAGCCCCGAGTCGGGCAGCCTCAACTGCCCGGCCACGGTGTCGGCAGCCACCCCGTGCACCCTGACGATCTCGGTCAAGACCGCCGACATCGGCGGTGTCACCGCGTCCAGCCTGCTGGAGCAGGTCGGCACCTACAGCTTCGCCGCCGCCCGCCCGCAGGCCTCGACCACCAACGCGATGGCCGAGGCGGACGCGCTGCCGCTCGAGGTCGACGGCGCCTGCTGCTTCAACTTCCAGGCCAGCTCCCTGAGCGTCGCGGTTCCCGAGGCGCCCACGGCCGCGGGGCTGGTCGCCCTCGGGCTGGCGCTGCTGGGTGGTGGTGAGGTGCTCCGGCGCCGTCGCCGCCGCGCCGCGGTCGCCGCGGGTCCTGCGCAGGAGTAGGACCCGCGCGGGCCGCGGACCGGCCCATCCCTCAATCCTTTAAGGTATTGAGGATTTGGACGGCCAACCCGACATCCAGGCAGGCGAGCTGCGCGAGGCGCTCGACCGGGCGGCGATCCGCGAGGTTCAGCTGCGCTACGCGACCGGCCTCGACCGGCGCGACTTCGCCATGGTGCGCGCCTGCTTCACCGAGGACGCCCAGGCGTCGTACAACGGCCGCGCTCTCGACCCGGGCGTCGACGCCGTCGTCGCCTACGTGCGCGCGGTGGAGGCGCTGCGCTCCACGATGCACTCGGTGACCAACGTCGTCGCCGACCTCGCGGACGGCAGCGCCGAGGTCGAGACCACCACCGTCGCCTACCTGGTACGTGATGACGGCAACGGCGCGCAGACGATCATCATTCGCGGCCTGCGCTATCGCGATCGGATGGTGCGCCGCGATGGCACGTGGCTGATCCAGCACCGCGTCCACGCCCCGGAGTGGATGCACGAGGTGGCCGGTCAGCCGGTCTGACCCGCGGGGCTCAGATCGGGCAGGCGAGGTCGATGGCGAGCACCGCGGTGAGCCGACCGAAGGCGAGGTGGCGCCCGATGCACACGGTGAGATCGAGGATCTCGGCCGGCGACCAGTGCTCCTGCAGGCGGCTGAAGAGGTCGTCGTCGATGCCCTGGTGGTCCAGGGCGAAGCGCTCCGCGTACTCGACGGCGACTCGCTCCGCGTCGCTGAGCATCGACGTGGTACGCCAATCGCCGACGGCGGCGTAGAACTCCTCGGTCAACCCCTGCTGCGTTCCCGACGCAGTTCTGTAGCTCCGTCAGGTCGGGCAGGCGTTGACCTCGGCGATGCGCATCCGCACCGCCTCGAAGGTGCGCAGCGGCAGCACGCTGCCCCGGTACACCGCGTCGTTCAACTGATCCAGCGCGGCGCCCAGCTCGGGCCGCAGGGAGAACAGCCGCTCCCGCTCGGTGCCCTCTCCGTCGGGGATCGGGATGCTTGCCATGCCGGGCCTGATCCTACAATCTTTTAGAGTTCAGGGGGCACGACCTCGGGCGCAAGCAGCGTGCCGCGCGGCCCGAGCGAGTCGAACAGTCCCGCTGCGCTTGCCTTGGCGACGCTGTCGAGCCGGGCGGCCCCGCAACCGCGCCGCAGAGCCGTGCGCAGCAGCCGGTCGAGCGCTCCCGCGTCGAGGCGTTCCAGAAAGGGCGCGAGGTCGTCGCGCGGGACGCAGGCGAACAGCCGGCGGCGGCGCGCCCGGGCGACCACGACGAACACGCTGACGTCCCACACCGCCATCACCGGCGCCACGTCGAAGCCGTCGCGTTCTCGGGGTGTGAGCATCGCGCCGAGCGGGCTGGGGGCGAGCGCGTGGCCAGGCACGCCAGGCGGTTCCCAGCCTGGCGATTCCAGGCGGACGGGCCGCCGTCCCTCGACCAGGGCGTCGACCGCCGCGAGCTCATCCGCAGCGGCGACGTCTGTGAGGTCGGGTCGCACCACCGTCCAGGTCGACGCCAGCACGTCCTGGGCGGTCACCCGCTCGCCGGTGATCTGCGCCATCGGCGTGCTGCGACCGAGATCGTTGAGATCGTGTCCCGTCGCGCGTCGATCGACGTACCAACCGTACCGGTGATCCGCGGCGACGACGTCGAGCTGCAGTCGAGGCATCGTGTGTGGTGTCGACGTGGCGATTCGCCTGGCGAGATGGAGCACGCAACCTGTGGCGATGGTGACCGCTGTCGGGAGCCACGCCGGCGGCACGAAGCCCAGACCCAGCTCGACCCGGTGCGGACGCGGCCGCACCATGAGACCGGGCGTGTCGCGCGCCGACGTCACCAGCAGGAGAGCCGGCGCGACGGTGGCCACGACTTCACGCGCGACGCGGTCGACCAGGCCGGCGGGGACGGACACGCTGATGTGCGTCGAGTGGCCGTGCAGATCCCATGCCTGTGGCAGCAACTCGCGAAGGTGACGCGCGGCACCGTCCATGCGCTGCGCGGCGCGGCCGGAGAAGCCGGCAACGATCGGCTCGGGCGGGATGGCGATCTCCGCTTCGAGCCCATCAGCGGTGAGCACGCTGCCGCTGGAAAGGCGATACGCGTGTGCATCGCGCGGATCGAGATGACGCGTGCCGAGGCTGAGATCGTGGACGACGGACCGGAAGTCGACCTGCTCACCACCGTCGATCACCTGGAACTCGTGCTCCACGCCGACGTGAGCACCGGCGCCGCGCGCACGCGGACTTCCCGCGATCTCTGCTCGCAGGCGCTCGGCGAGGTGCGTCCTCACCGCGTCATTTGATCGGCGGACGCGGGGTGTCCGAGAGCACGTCCTTCCACATGTCGCGCACCCCCTCGGGGTCCTGCTGGAGCAGGTGGTCGATCTGCTTCGCGGCGTCCCTGGCTCCGGCCCCGGGATCCTGGGGGTCGTACGTGCCGCTGGACATCGACAGGTGCGTGAAGAGTGTCCATCTCTCGTGCCTGGTCAGCGGTGTGCCTGCTGCAGGTCGCCCATCGGGCCATGCGGAGAGGCTGCCGTCGATGTGGCGGCCGGTGTTGGGCGGGGGCGGCGCCTCCACCGTCGTTGGGACGGCGTCGCGTGTTGTCGTGGTCGCCGCTGCGGGTGCCTCACCCATGTCGTGTCCTCCGTGTGCGATTGGATGTCAGGGCCGTTTGTCATATGTGACCGGCGGATCGGCCGCGATGATCTCGCGCACGATCGTCTCGATCCGCTGGACGCCGCCACTGGTGCGGATGCGCCACAGCGCCACTCCCCCGCCACCGAACAGCACGACGCCGAGGATGCCGATGCCGATGGTCAGCATCGACAGCCCCGAGGACGGCGTGGTCGCCACCTGGGTCGGGGGGTTGGCAGCGGCGGCACTTGGCGCCACCGCGACCGGCGGGGGCGGGGCGAGCACGGTGAACGAGAAGCTGTCCGCGGGGAACGCCGAGGTCACCTTCGCCTGGCGGGTGGTGAAGTCGTAGATGCCCAGCGCGAAGTGCCCGGCGACCTGCGCCGAGTAGGCGATCTCGTTTGCTCTCGAGTCGTAGCTCGGCTGCGCGCCCACCACGAGGTCGGTCCCGCGTGCCCCAGGTGCGGGAGTTGCGGTCGTGACTGACAGGATCCTGGCCGGCGGCTGGTCCTCGCCGCGGTCGAAGAGGACGGTTCCGGGAGGCCCGAAAACCGGGTTCGCGTCGAAGTGGCTGCCGTCGGTGAGCGCCACGTCGTGGGACATGTCGATCGCGCTGGCGACGTGGATGGAGACCGAGCTGGGGCTGAGCGTCGTGGCGACGTAGACGATCTGCGACCCGTCCGCTGAGATCGACGGCCTGGTGCTCAGCGCCGAGCCGTGGGTGAGTTGCACCCTTCCGGATCCGTCGGCGTTGCTGCGCCAGATCTGGCCTCCTGTGTCGTAGACCAGGTGGGCGCCGTCCGGGTACCAGGACGGGTTGGCCGCGATCCCCGCGGGGTCGGTCAGGGCGGTCTGGTGACTTCCGTCGACGCCCATGACGTACACGGCCTGGCTCTGCAGGTTCCCAGGTGCGCGGTCGAAGGCGATGAGCTTGCCGTCCGGCGACACGCGAGGCGCGCTGTCCGTTGACGTGCTGTTGCTCAGGTTGGTCACGCCGGTGCCGTCGATGTTCGCCGAAGCGATCTGGGTTCTCCCGGCGGCCAGTCCGGTGGAGGCGAACACCACTCGCGGCGGCGGCGGCGTGGCGTGGACGGCGACGCGGCTGGCGACCGCGACAGTGCCGATGGCGGCGACGGCCACGGCGGCGCGCGCGAGGAACCTGCGGGCATTCGTCGCGCTCGATCGCCGCATCTAGTGGACCACCAGCGCGGGTGCGAGCTGCGAATCGAGATCGCTTGCCTGGCAGGCGCCGGCGCCGGCGGTGATGACGCCGATGCGGTCTCCTGGATGGAGCCCGGCGAAGAACAGCGTCGCGTCGCTGCCGGTGATCCGGTAGGTCAGGTCGGACGCCGCCGCGTCATTGCGCACCTGCCACGCACCGCCGGTGAGCGCGCGCACACCTTTGTGGAGATGCGTGCCATCGGACCCGACGGCGAGCTGCTCGTCGCCCGCGCGATCGAGCGGCCGCGTCGACGTCGACACCGCGGTCGAGCCGGCCCGCAGGACGACCACGACGATCGAGAACGGCTCGGGGACTCCGACCGCGGAGGTTCTCAATGTGGCGGTCACCTCCCGTGTGGCGACGCCGGTGCGAGGGTCGACCTGCGTGCCGGTGGCGACGGTGGCGACGTCGACGAAGCTCGGGACGGTGCCCGAAGGGATGCCGGTGCAAGCGGCGGCCTGCGCGGTGGGATCGGCCGGATCGGTGGGCGGCAACGGGGTGGACGACGTGGCGGGACCGGTGGAACGTGCACCTGCAGTGGTGGCCGGGGTTGCCGGCGCCGGCGTTGTTGCCGCGGCCTGCAGCGTGTTGGTGGCCCGCAGCTCGCCGGCGGCGCGCGCCGCTGCCACGACGACGAGCGCCAACCCGACCACCGTGCTGGCGAGAGCGACGGCCGAGGCGAGGCGCACTGCCCCTGTCGCGCTTCTGCCGCGGTCGGCCTGCCCCTGCTGGGTGTGTCGCATGGCCCCCCTTGTCCGGCGGCACGAAAATCATGCCTCCCTTGGAGAAGCGTGCCCGCAGCCGATATCGTATCGGGTGCCCGGCGGCCACGTAAGGAAGAGGACGTGATGCGACGCAGAACGACGGTATCGCTGGGGCTCGCCCTGGCCCTGGCGCTGCCCGCCCTGATCGGAGCCGGCACAGTGCACGCCGCGAGCCCGTCGACGGGTGCGCTGGTCGGGCTCTGGCCGGGCAACAACCTCTCGACCGCCGACTCGTCGGCCTGGGGATCCGTGGTGCCCGGACAGTACGGAGTCACGCCGAGCGGCGCGCTGTCGTACATCACCGACATGAACCGCTGGCAGGGCAAGGCCAACACCATCGTGAACTTCTACGACTCCGTCGACCCCAACGCCTTCAAGACCTGGGCGCCGCAGATCTGGGACAACGACCACGCCATCCCGATGATCAGCATGAACACCGGCAACTGGACGTACGCGCAGGTGATCAGCGGGTCGCAGGACCAGTCCATCCTCCAGTTCGGCCAGGCCGCCGCCGCGTGGATCAACGGTGCGGACGTGTACGGCGCCGCGCCACCGCCGGGCGGCCGGCGGCTGTACATCCGGCTCGACTGGGAGGCCAACGCCAACTGGTACCAGTGGTCGCCGGCGACGAACTCGACCGACTGCGCCACCCTGCTCACCGCCGAGCACCAGTTCGCGCAGATGTGGCAGCACGTGCGCACGGTGACGATGAGCGCGGGCCTGACCAGCGCCCAGGTGAGCTGGGTGTACTCCGTCTACTCCGTCGACTACGACCCGGCCCTGGGGATCGGGCCGAACCTGACCAATACGTGCAGCAACGGCGCCCAGGACATCACCCGCAACATGTACCCGGGCGACGCCTACGTCGACTGGACCGGCATCGACGGCTACAACTCCTGCGCCTGGGTCCCGCAGACGCCCGCGCAGATCTTCTCGCCGATGGTCACCGAGCTGCGCAGCTTCAGCACGCGGCCCATCTCCGTCGACGAGGTCGGCGACGCCACCCAGACCACCCAGAACACCCCCTGCGCCACCGCGGCCGCCAAGGGCCAGTGGATCGGCGACTACATGAGCTACCTGCAAACGTCGGGCATCCGCATGTCGCTGTGGTTCAACGACGACATCAGTCTCAGCCAGGACTGGGCACTGTTCTCCCAGTCAGGCCCGCAGGACCTCGCCAGCCGGGGCGACTGCACCGACACCTCGGGGGCGATCATCTACAACGCGTACTGCGAGTACCAGCAGGGCCTGTCCTCGTCCTACTTCGCCACGCCCGACCCCACCGACCCACGCGTGGTCAGCGACGCCGAGTTCCAGGGCACCTACTTACCCGCACACCATCTCGCCGCGCCGGCTTCGTTCGTCGACGCGGTCAGGTGACCGCGTAGACGACGGTGATGGTGACGGTGAGCCGGCCCGTGCCGACCTGGATGCCTCCGCCTCCGCCCCCACCCGTTCCGCCTTGGCTGGGCGCGAACGTGGCCGGGGCCTGCTGCTCAGACACCGAGGTGATGTCGCCGAGCTGCTTCCCGGCGAGCTGCGCCCAGGCGGCGGCATGGTTGTGCGCGTCCTTCATGGCGAGGTCGCGCGCCGTGCCGGCGACGCCGGCCGTGTTGCTCAAGTCGAATCGAACGTCGTTGACCCAGAGGACGTTCGGCACCGCGCTGGACGCGGTTGCGATCAGGCCACCCACGGTGCCGACATCGTGGACGGCCACGGTGAACCCGTCGCGAACCTCCCAGCCTTCGTTCCGCTGCGTCGCCGGATTCCAGTGCTGCGCCACGGCGTACTGAGTGGTGGCGATGTCCTCACGGGCCACACCGCCGGCGACGAGCGCGGCGGTGAGTTTGCCGGCCGCTCCCTCCGCGGCGTTCACCGCGTCGACCGCCGCGGCGCCGGTCATGGTGACGCCCAGGGTGACCAGGGCGATGTCCGGCTTGGCGGTCACCGTGCCAGTACCCACGACGGTGACCGTCCGTCCGGTGCCGGTGGACACGGCCGCCTTGGGTGACGGCGCCGCCACACCGGGGGACGAGGGCGCCGGTGTCGTGCCGCAGCCCACCAGAAGCAAACCCGTGGCCGTTGCGACTGCCACGCCGAGCGGCAATCCTGTCCTCATGGTGTCCCCCCAACGTTCCGAGTGTCGATTCCGTCACTGCTTCCGCCCGGCGGCCTGTCAGTACAACTTCGGCGTCGAAACGACCGTTACGGTGTGGAGGCGCGCGCGTCCCTCGCGCTTACCACCGGGCGGTCGCATGTGGACAATCACCCTGTGCCAGCGGTTGAGATCCGACTTCCCCGCCGAACTCGGGCTCTCCATACCGCGTACTTCGGGTTGATCGGGGCGCTCGCCCTACTCGGAGGGGGCGCGGCAACCGTGCGGGGCTCGCCGGCGGCATTGCTCGTTGCCCTCCCCTTCGCTGGACTCGGGGCCCTGGCCGCCGCACGGTTCTCCATGCTTGCGGTGACCGCCGATGGCGAAACGCTCCTCGTGCGCAACATCCTGGCCACGCGCCGCATCCGCCGGGTAGGGGTCCAGACCTTCCGACTGGGCTCACACTTCACGGGCGGACATGCGATCCGTGCCGTCTTGAAGGATGGAACCTCGCTGCCGTTCGACGTCACGCTTCGGCCCTGGTATGTCCGAAGCCAAGAGCAGCAGCTCGTGTGGGTCGACGCGTTACGAACCTGGCTCGACAATCCGCCGCCGCGGGACCACATCCAGGCGGAACCGCGTTGAGAGAAGCGTCGCTCCGGCGCCGCGATCACCGCCACTGGTTCGACCGATGTTCCGCTCGACCAGGTGAATCGAGCGTGGTCGACGCTTTGCTCGACGCAACGCGTCCCTCGTGCATGCGGACGACGAAGAGTGCCGCCAGCGTCGCGAGCCCGAGAATCGCGATAAAGAAGCCGGCGCCGTAGCCGTGATTCGCAGGGGGTGAACCGGGCGGAGCGTACCTGGACCACAGCGTGGAATCAACGCCGTCGAAACTCCGGACGAGGTATAGCGTGCCACCTGCGAGCGCCGAACCGCCAAACGCGAAGCTGGCGGCCGCTGCGACCAGGACAGCCCGCCGCCGCCGCATGGCAAGGAGAATTCCAGCCACAATTGCCAAACAGCCACCGAGGACAAGGAGCACGCTCCATGGCTGTGGGACTCCGATCTCCATCGGACGGGGGAGTATGGGCAACGTCTCAGAGCCCCAGGAGATGGCGCTGGCTGCGACGAGCAGCACGCCGGCAAGCAGCCCCAGGGCGATTGGAACTGACGCGAACCGAACGCGGACGGACGGGAGCACTGACGACAGATCGTAGCGCCGGCAGTCACATACCGCGACTGCACAAGGTCTGTATGTGCCCGCGGGCTGCAACTGCGCTGATCCCGCCAGGACGACACGACCTCAGCAGGGGCCGAACGCCTAGACGGTCGTCGACACCATCAGTCCAAGGCGAGAGCGAAACGCAGAGCGCGGTCCACCTCGGTCATTCGTTCAGGGCTGAGAGTGGTAATGAATTCCAGAAGATCGTCCTGGTTCGCGGTGACCAGGTTGTCGCAGCTGGCGATGCAGGCCTCCGGAAGACCGTCCCGCCGCGAGAGGGGTACGGTCGCCGGGTTGAGTCGGATCGTCGTTGTCACCTCCGCGGCGATGACACGACGGCGGATGGCGTATGCCTCTGGCCGGCTCAGCAGCAGGATCGGGCGGCGTTTGTCGGCACGTGCCCACCACACCTGTCCGCGCTTGCGCTCAGGCCCCGGTCGATCCATCTACTCCTCACCAAGGGAGCGCGCCATGAAGGCATCGGTGATCGCGATTTCCTCATCGGTCTCAGGAGCCTCGCGGTAGCTGGCGACGTAGGTATCAATATCGCGTTGCCGACGAACCTTTTCGAGATACGCCTGGGCTGCGGTGGCGAAGAAGCCGCTACGCGAAAGGTGCTCTGACCGACTCTCCACATCCACGGCCGCCAAGAGGTCGTCGGCCACGGATATCGCTATCTTTCGGGTCATACCGCGGAGCGTATCACGGGTATGACCACATGGCCACCACGGCAACCCGAAAAGGACTGTTGGGGACGAGACAAGAATAAACGTTCGTGGCGGACCCAACTTCTATGATGACGATCGGGTGCGTCCCGCACCACCCCGGACGCCCAAAAATCGGGCCCCGCTTTCACGGAGGTCTCCCGTCATGGATGCCCTCGGATTGTTCGCCAGCCTGGTCGCCTTCCTCGCAGCTCTGGCTGCCTACGCAACGCGTCAGACGCGCGCCCACGGTCTCGGCCTGGCTGGCGCGGGTGTCGCGTTGGTGACAGCCTATCGCGCACTCTAGGTTTCGGGCTGCCCGCGGACTCGGTTCGACAACTGGTCTCGAGATGGTGGGCGCATCAGGGATCGAACCTGAGACCTCTGCGATGTCAACGCAGCGCTCGTACCAACTGAGCTATGCGCCCACGGCGGCGAGGCGCCTTCGGGGCGCGCCGCACCGGGGATTCTAGCAGCGGCCCGGCCGCGGCCAGGCCCGGCGACCTGCCCCTAGGCGGCGCGGGAGGGGGTGCGGGGAGCGCTGCTGAGCTCGGCGGCGCGGATGTCCTCGGCGGTCACGTCGACGCGGAGGGTGCGCTCGCACTCGTGGCAGACGAGGTAGAAGGACTCGGGCCGGCGGATGGGCCGGGCGACGGTCTGGCGGTGCCCGCAGCACTCACAGGTGACGATGGCTCGCATTGCCTTGAGGTCCTTCTCCAACTTGCCTGGCTGGCTCAGTTCAGTGGGGCAAGACTGCGCCCGCCCAATGCCCTGCTCGCGCCCGGGGACGGCGTTTTGTCGCCGCTGCGACGCCTCCGTACATGCCGCGACGCCGCCGTTGCAAACGTCGCCGGTTCCGCAGACCTAGGCGGAAGCGCCGGGCGGCTCCTCGTCGAGCACGCTCAGCCGGTGCCAGGCCCGGGCCCGCAGCAGGGCGGCGCCGATCACCAGCAGGGCGCCCAGCCCGGCGACGATCCGCCCCACCCCGAAGGCGTCCGACAGCCCGCCGGCGAGCAGCAGGGGCAGCGCGACCGCCGCGTTGATCACGGTGAAGATGCCGCCGAAGATGCGCCCGCGCGTCTCCTCCGTGGTCCGCTCCTGGAGCACGGTGAAGGCGGGGATGAGCAGGGCGCCGAGGGCGCAGCCGAAGACCGCGGCGAGCACCACGGCGGTCGGCGTGAGCAGGATGCGCGCGCCGATGTGCTGCCACAGCACCGGGAACAGCCCCAACCCCACCAGCGACGCGCCGCCGAGTATCAGCGCGGCCAGCAGCGTGTCAGCACGGGAGATGCGCCGCGACGTCGCCCGCCCCAGCACCACCGCCGCGGCCACCATGCCCACCGTCGCCGGGACCAGCACCAGGTAGGTGTCTTCGGGTGCGCGCTCCAGCACGTCGCGCATGTAGGCGGGGCCGAGCACGAAGACGGTGAACACCACCACCAGGCTCAGGGTGAGCTGCCCCAGGGCGATGCGCAGGGCCGGGCTGCTGCTCAGGATGACCAGCCCCTCGCGCAGCTCGCGGATCACGTCGGTCTTGGGCGCGGCGCCCGCCTGGACCACGCGCAGCGAGGTACTCAGCCGCCAGATGCCCAGCCCGGCGACGCCGAACAGCACCGAGCCGATGTAGAAGGGCGCCATGTCGCCGAAGAACTTGATGCTCAGCGTGGCCAGCGGCACGCCAACCACCAGGGTGACGATCACCGTGGTCATGAACAGCGAGGTGGCCGTCATGATCTGGTCACGGTTGACCAGAAATGGGATGCTCGCCGCCTCCGCGGGCGCGAACACCTGCCCCACCGCGCTGAACAGCAGGGTGACCACGATCAGCGGCCACACCTGGCCGTGGATGCCCGGCACGATCTGCGACAGCGGGATGAGCAGCACCAGCCCCGCGCGGACCACGTTGGTGAGCAGCATCAGTGTGCGCTTGTCGTGCCGGTCGGCCCACACCCCGGCGGGCGCGCTGAGCACCACGCTGGGCAGGGTGTAGGCAATCATGAGCAGGGATTCGGTGGAGCTCGCCTTGGTCAGGTTGTAGACCACGACGATGAGGCTGAACATGAGGAACTTGTCGGCGAGCTGCGAGGCCGCCTGGGCGCCCCAGAGCAGGCGGAAGTCGCCGCGGCGGAGCACGGCGAGGAAGCCGACCGCCTCCATCGGGTTGGAGGGCAGCGCAGGACGGGCGGCGTGCAGCGGCGTGCTCGGCGTGTTCTGGGCCGGGTGGGCCGGCTGATCCACGCCGGGCCCGGGAGCGGCGCCCGCGGGGCTCACGCCTGCACCTCGCCGGCACGCCGCGCCGCCGCCACGCGCGCCAGCGCCCGCCACTCGTCGAGGTCGAGCGTCTCGGGACGGCGCGACGAGAGGATCCCGGCGCCGTCGAGCACCTCCAGCGCGGCCACCTCGTCGCCGCCCAGCGCGCGGCCCAGCCCGTGGCGCAGCGTCTTGCGGCGCATCTGGAAGGCGCCGCGCGCCAGGTCGAGCACGGCGGCGCGCTCGGCGGCGTCGAGCTGCGGCGCGGGGGTGATGCGCAGGATGCTGGAGTGCACCGCGGGCGGCGGCTCGAACGACGAGGGCGGCACGTCGCCCAGGCGCTCGACGGTGGCCAGCGAGCGCACCGCGACGGTGAACAGCCCCCAGCCCCCGGGCGGCGCGGCCAGCCGGGCGGCGACCTCGCGCTGCACCAGCAGCACGGCGCGTCGCGGCGGCAGCGGCATCTCCAGCAGGCGGTTGATCAGCGGCGCGGTGATGCTGTACGGGATGTTGCCGGCGGCCAGGTAGCCGTCGCGCAAACCGAGGGCGGCCGGGTCGGCGCGCAGCGCGTCCTGCTCGACCACCTCGGCGTTGGCATGGTCGCGCAGGGTGATGGCGGTGGCGCGCACCGCCGCCTCGTCCAGCTCGACGGCGACCACCCGCCGCGCCCGCTGCGCCAGCTCGACGGTCAGCGTGCCGATGCCGGGCCCGATCTCGAAGACCTCGTCGTCGCTCGACAGCTCCAGCGCCTCGACGACACGGAGCAGGGCGGCGCGGTCGACCAGGAAGTTCTGGCCGAGGCGGTGCTTCAGCGACAGGCCGGCGCGACGGGCCACGGCGCGGACCGTCGCCGGGTCGGTCAGGTCGAGCGCGCGGCGCGGCGGGGTGGCCACAGCGCTCATCCTCCGCCCAGCACGTCGTCGCCGGGAAGGGCGAACAGGCGGCGCGCGTTGGCGGTGGCGGTGCGCGCCAGGGCGTCCGGCGAGGCGCCGCGCAGCCGGGCGACCGCCGCGCAGGTGGCGCCGACGTAGCCGGGCTGGTTGGTGCGGCCGCGGTAGGGCACGGGGGCGAGGAAGGGCGCATCGGTCTCCACCACCAGCCACTCGTCGCCGACGCTCGCCGCCGCGGCCTGGATGCCGTCGCTGTTGGGGAAGGTCACCGTGCCCGCGAACGAGCAGAGGAAGCCGCGCTCGACACAGGCGGCGGCGAAGGCGGCGTCACCGCTGAAGCAGTGCATCACGCCGCGCACGCCGGGGACGTCGTCGAGGGCGGCGAGCACCTCGTCGTGGGCGTCGCGGTCGTGGATGACCACGGGCTTGTCATGCTCCACAGCGAGCTCCAGCATGGCGCGCAGGGACCGCCGCTGCGCCTCGATGGGCACGTCGTGGTACCCGGGACGCCAGTACTGGTCCAGCCCCACCTCCCCCACCGCCACCGCCCGCGGGTGCCGGAGCAGCTCGGCCAGGGCGCGGAGCTGGGCCGCGTCGGGGACGGTCTTCTCGTGCGGATGCCAGCCCACGGTGAAGAACACCCCGGGGTGCTGCTCGGCGATGCGGCGGTTGCCGTCGGAGTCGTCCAGGGAGATGCCCACGGTGACGATCTGCTCGACCCCGCCGGCGACCGCACCGGCCAGGGATTCCTCGAGCATGCCGCGCTCCTCCAGCAGGAGCAGGTGGCAGTGGGAGTCGACCAGGGGGCGCGCGGCGGCGATGGCGGCGAGCTCGTCCGCACCGATGCGGGGCACCGAGTCAGTCGCCCCCGAGCACCGCGGCGCGGTCGAGGCGGGGGAAGAGGATCTCGCCAACCTTGACCGGATCTCCGGCGCGCAGGAGGTTCCATTCGCGGGCGGCCGGCTCCTGCAGGTTGATGCCGAGATCGTCCGCAACCCGCGCGGCGGCGCGGGGGACGACCGGCGCCAGCAGGATGGTGGACACGCGCAGCGCTTCGAGCAGCTCGTGGATGACGGTGGCCAGCCGCGGGCTGGACTCCTTGTGCAGCGTCCAGGGCGCGGTCTCCTCGACGTACTTGTTGGCGCGGCCGATGAGCCGGCGCGCCGACGCCAGGGCGCCCGAGATGTCGAGGTCTTCCAGCGCGCTCTCGTACTGCGGCGCCACCTCGGCGGCCAGCGAGCGCAGCTCGTCGTCGATGGGCTCCCGCGGGCCGGGCGACGGCACCAGGCCGTCGAAGTACCGGGCCACCATCTTGGTGGTGCGCGACACCAGGTTGCCGTAGTCGTTGGCCAGGTCGGCGTTGTAGCGGTCGACGAAGACCTCCATGGAGAAGTCGCCGTCGCGGTCGAAGGGGACCTCGGCCATGAGCACGTAGCGCACCGCGTCGCTGCCGAACTGCTCGACCAGC
>DATMMX010000056.1:0-12885 GCA_035569495.1 Candidatus Angelobacter sp.
GCATCGTCTGCCACAACGGCGGCAGGCTGGAGCTCGACCAGACCCACGCCCACCTCAACCTGATCGTCAATCCCGAGTACGCCTGGACCGAAGGCGCCGCGCTCTACTACCAGTACTGCGCCGCCTGCCACGGCAATCTCGGCGAGGGCAAGAACGGTCCGCCGCTCAACAACCAGGACCGCCTCGGCTTCTTCAACGAGGACTACTACTACCGCTGCATCGAGTACGGCATGACCGGCTTCGAGCACCTGGGCAGCGTGATGCCCAACTGGGGTTCCATCTCCCCCGAGTTCACCGCCGACAAGACTCGCGACAAGGTGCCCGCCAACCCGACGCGCGTCCTCAGCGAGTCGCAGATCAACCTCCTGGTGCAATTCATCCGGCACTGGGAGCAGTACCAGACGCTGCCGTGACGGAGGCTTGAGTTCGATGCGCCACCGCACTTTCATGCGCGGCCTGGTGGGGACGCTGTTCATGTTCGTCATCCTGGTGGTGATCACCTTCGGCGTGATCTGGGGCGAGAAATTGCTCGAGAACTTCAAGGCGCACTGATGGAGAACCGCTCGCGATGACCGCCGCGATCGCCCACCTGATCGCCGACCTCGACCCCGGAGACGCGGGGTGGGGCGACGTGCTCTTCGTGTCCATCTGGGCGCTCGGCTCACTGCTGCTGGGCGCCTACTACTGCTACCGGGCCTTCCTGGCGCGGTAGGGCTGGGACACATCCCAATGGCGCAGCACGGCCAGGCGCTCGACGCGCCGCCGTCGGTCCCACCGGCGACGACGGCACCCTCAGTGGTGACGCGGCGCCGCAACCCGGCGGTCGCGGTCGCGCTCTCCATCGTCCCCGGGCTTGGCCAGCTCTACAACTTCCAGCCGCGCAAGGCGCTCGCCTTCCTCAGCATGTGGCTGTTCACCCTGGGCCCGTCGATCCTGCTGATCACGTACGGCGAGCGTTTGGGCCACAGTCTGCTGGAACGCAAGCAGTTCGGCCTCTTCCTGCTGGTCGCCTTCGCCTCGATCATCGCCTTCCTGGTGCTGTTCCTCCTGGGGCTGACCTACTGGGCCGCCGCGGCGATCGACGCCCGGCGCTCCGCCATCGAGCTGACCGAAGGACGTCCGCCGACCCAGCGGTGGTGGAAGCTCCGGCTGTGAAGTCGGCGACGCTGCATGCGGCGGCGGGGGCGGCGCAGAAATTGCGGCCGCCGCGCAGCAGCGGGCTCGACTGGCCGCGCCGCGGCGACAGCCTGGGCGACGCGGAGCGCGAGCGGCTGGTGCGCTACGACCGCCTCATGGGCACCGCGCACCTCGTCGCCGTGGCCACCGCGCTGGTGGCGACGTCGGTGCACATCGACTTCATCGCCCGTCCTGCCACCGGTGCCTTCGGGCTGCTGCTGGGGGCGACGGTGGCCTTCGCCGCGGTGTACCACTGGCTGCTGCCCCTGGTGTGGTGCTCGCGCACCAAGGTGGTGCTCGGCCTGGTCATCGACGCCGCATTGGTGACCGGCGTGGTCCACCTCACCGGCTACCACATGTCGCTGCTGGTGTTCCTCTACTACCTGATCGTCATCGCCGCCTCGCTGACGCTGGGCAGCGGTGGCATGTACGCCATCTGCGCGGTGGTCTCGCTGTTCTTCATCGCCATCCTGCCCTTCGACCCGCTGATGGTGAACGCCTTCTCGCAGCACATCGGCCACGTGGCGCTGTTCATCGTGTCGGTGTGGCTGGTCGGCCTGGTCAGCGGCTCGGCGGCGTCGCAGCTGCAGACCGCGGAGCGCCGCCTGGTGCACGCGCTCGGCGTGCAGCGCGACATCGCCGCCACCAACGCCCAGCTCTCCGCCGACCTGGCCGCGCAGCTCGACGCCACGCGCGCGCTGGCCGCATCGCTGGAGCGGCAGCGCGAGCAGACGCAGCGGCTCGCCGACATGGTGATCCGCGCGCAGGAGGAGGAGCGCGGCCGGGTCGCCCGCGAGCTGCACGACGAGGCCAACCAGCTCCTCGCCGCGCTGATGACCACCGTCGACACCGCCGACGCGCTCGCCGCCGGCGGGGGCGACGACGCGGCGCTGCGCGACACCCTGGCTCGGCTGCGCCGCCTCGCCGACGCCGCTCTCGGCGACCTGCAGCGCATCGCCACCGAGCTGCGCCCGCCCGCGCTCGACGAGTTCGGCCTGCTGCCCGCGCTCAACCGCCACGTCCGCGACCGCGTCGCCGCCGCCGGGCTGCGCGCCGACGTGCAGATCGAGGGACGGCGCCGGCGCATGCCCCAGGCGGTCGAGCTGGCCCTCTACCGCATCGCCCAGGAGGCGCTGGCCAACGTGCAGAAGCACGCGCGGGCGGGCTGCGTGCACGTCCGGCTGCGCTTCCTCGCCGACGCGGTGCGGCTCGACATCAGCGACGACGGCGTCGGCTTCGCCCCCGCGGCAGCCGAGGGCGGCGCGTCGCGAAGCGGTCTCGGTCTGCCCGGCATGCGCGAGCGCGCGAGTATCGTGGGCGGCAGCGTCGACGTCTCCTCCGAGCCGGGCGGAGGGACGCGGGTCAGCGCCCGCATCCCGCTCGACCGCGCCGGGGCTGAGCTGCTCGGCGTCGCCGCGTCGTGAGGCAGGAGGAGCCGGTCCCGGTGGGCAAGAACATCCGCGTCCTGCTCGCCGACGACCACGCCCTCTTCCGCGAGGGGGTGCGCTCCCTGCTCGCCACCCAGCCGGACATCGAGGTGGTCGGCGAGGTCGCCGACGGCCGCGCCGCCGTGCAGCAGGCCGCCGCGCTGCATCCCGACGTGGTGCTCATGGACATCACCATGCCCCTGCTCGACGGCATCGAGGCGACGCGGCAGATCGTCCAGCGCGACGGCGCGGTGCGGGTGCTGGTGCTGACCATGCACGACAACGAGGACGTCTTCCTGCGCGCCCTGGGCGCCGGCGCGGCGGGCTACGTGCTCAAGAAGAGCGGCGGCGTCGAGCTGATGAGCGCCATCCGCTCGACCCACGAGGGCAACTCCTACCTGTCGCCCTACCTGGCCAAGGCGCTGATGACCGACTACCTGCAGCGCAGCGACCGCGGCGCCGGCCTCGCCGACCCCGGCGCCCCGGGCAAGCGGCTCAGCGCCCGCGAGCAGGAGATCCTCAAGCTGATCGCCGAGGGGCACTCGTCGCGGGAGATCGCCGAGATGCTCGACCTGTCGGTGAAGACGGTGCACAACCACCGCACCCGGCTGATGACCAAGCTCGACATCCACCGCAACGCCGACCTGGTCAGGTACGCCATCCGGCTGGGCATGGTCGAGGTCGGCTGACTGGCTCGCCGGGGCGGCATTCCTCCCTGGTAATCTCCTGCCCGCCATGAAGTTCCCCGCCCTGCCGCGGCGCGCCCGTCGCGACCAGACGCTGCGCGACCCCGGCGGCCGCCCCATCCCCGACCCGGGGAAGGTGCCCACGGCGCGGGGGACCTGGGAGGAGGCGGCGCTCACCAACGTGGCGGTCACCGAGGTGGTCAAGCAGCAGATCAGGACGGTCACCCGTCCCTGGATGAAATAGGCGCCGCGGCCGTCATGGGAGCATTCCCGGAGCACTCGCCCACCTTGGGCTCTTCGCCCCACGTCCGGCGCGCCGGCGAGCGCGGCGACGTGCTCGCCCGTTGGGCCGTTCACATCAGCGCGGCGCCGTTTGACGACGGCTTTCCCCGGGTGCCATGATTCGCCCTCCGCGCGCGATCAGTCCCACGGACCACATGGGGGTTTGCTGCCCGTGACCGTCACCAACGTCGTCGCCTTTGTGGACGTGTCGCCACTGCACCCCCAGGGGCCGGTGGGACAGCACATCAACGACGTGTTCTGGCCCCTCTTCTGGGTGTCGGTGGTGATCACCGCGGGCGTGTCGGGGGCGATCCTCTACAGCGCGCTGCGCTTCCGCCGCAAGCACGACGACGAGGAGCCGGTGCAGACCCACGGCAACAACAAGCTGGAGATCGGCTGGACGGTCATCCCCTTCATCATCCTGGTCAGCCTCTTCGGGCTCACCGCGGCCAACATGGGCGTGATCGCCAGCGCGCCGCAGGGGGCGATGACCATCAAGGTCACCGGGGTGCGCTTCTACTGGATGTTCGACTACGGCGTGCAGAAGGCCAACGGCAAGGAGCTCACCACCATCAAGGACTTCTACGTCCCGGTGAACACGCCGATCGCCCTCGAGGTGCGCTCCCAGGACGTCAACCACTCGCTGTTCATGCCCAACATCAACGGTCAGATGAACGCCATCCCCGGCCAGGTGAACCACACCTGGATGCAGATCGACAAGCCCGGCGACTACACGGGCGCGTGCACCGAGCTCTGTGGCGAGGGCCACTGGCTCATGGACTTCACCATCCACGCCCTCTCCCAGAGTGACTACCAGGCGTGGGTGGCCAAGCAGCAAGCCGGAGGTCAGTGATGGCGGTCATGGAGGCGCCGCTGCAGCAGGCGCGCCACGCGACCCGTTGGGACAAGGACAAGGGCATCCTGTCCTGGCTCACCACTGTCGATCACAAGAAGATCGGCATCATGTACCTCTACACCACGTTCTTCTTCTTCATCGTGGGCGGCATCATGGCGTTGCTGGTGCGCATCCAGCTCGCCGAGCCGCAGAACAAGTTCCTCACCGAGGCCCAGTACAACCAGATCTTCACCATGCACGGGACCACGATGATCTTCCTCTGGGTCATCCCGGTTCTGGCCGGTTTTGGCAACTACGTGCTGCCCCTGATGATCGGCGCGCGCGACATGGCCTTCCCGCGCATCAACGCGCTCAGCTACTGGCTGATCCCCCTCGGCGGCCTGGTGATGTACAGCGGCTTCCTCTTCGGCGGCACCGGCTCCGCCGGCTGGACCGGCTACGTGCCGCTCACCGAGAAGGCGTACTCGCCGCAGGTCGGCCAGGACCTCTGGATCCTCGGCCTCCACCTGCTCGGCATCTCCTCGATGTTCGGCGGCATCAACTTCCTGGTCACCATCCACAACATGCGGGCCAAGGGCATGACCTGGTTCCGCCTGCCGCTGTTCGCCTGGTCGATGGAGGTCACCTCCGCGCTGGTGGTGCTGGCCTCGCCGTTCCTCGCCGGCGTGCTGCTGATGGTGCTGCTCGACCGCCAGGCGGGCGCCGCCTTCTTCGTGGTCAACCAGGGCGGGGCGGCGCTGCTCTACCAGCTCGTCTTCTGGTTCTACTCACATCCCGCGGTCTACATCATGATCCTGCCGGCGTTCGGCATCATCAGTGAGGTCATCCCGGTGTTCGCGCGAAAACCGATCTTCGGCTATCGCGCCATGGCCTACTCGATGGCGGTCATCGCGGTGCTCGGCTTCATCGTCTTCGTGCACCACATGTTCCTCACCGGACTGCCACTGGCGGTGCAGACCTTCTTCTCGGCGACGTCGATGATCATCGGCGTGCCCACCGGGGTGAAGATCCTCAACTGGACGGCCACGCTGTGGGGCGGCTCGATCCGGTACGACACGCCGATGCTCTTCGCCGTGGGCTTCTTACTGATGTTCCTGATCGGCGGGGTCGACGGCGTCTACGTCGGCTCGCTGGCGGTGGACTACGCGCTGCACGGCACCTACTGGGTCGTCTCGCACATCCACTACGTGCTCTTCGGCGGCAGCGTGATGGGCGTGTTCAGCGGCATCTACTACTGGTTCCCCAAGATGACCGGCCGCTTCCTCAACGAGAAGCTGGGCAAGCTGCACTTCTGGCTGATGCTGCTGGGCCTCAACCTCGCCTTCATGCCCATGCACATCCTCGGCATGCTGGGCATGCCCCGCCGCATCGCCTCGTACAACAACAACCGCGGCTGGGGTGACCTCAACTCGATCAGCACCTTCGGCGCCTTCCTGATCGCGGTCAGCGTCGCGGTGTTCCTGATCAACTTCTTCGTCTCCCTGCGCTCGCCCAAGAACGCCCCTGACGACCCGTGGGAGGGCAACACCCTGGAGTGGGCGACCACGTCGCCGCCGCCGAAGCACAACTTCGACGTCGTGCCCGAGGTGCGCAGCGCCCGCCCGGTTCGCGACCTGCGTCGCTCGGCGAGGCCTGCCGCGGTATGAACCCGGTCCCGGGCGTCCCTTCGGGTGGGACGCCCTCGCGTGGCTTCCGTCGCCCCTCGCGCGGTTTCCGCAGGACGGCCGTCGCAGCGGTCGTCGCGACGTACCTGCTGGTGGTCGCGGGCGGCGTGGTGCGCGTCAGCGGCAGCGGCAAGGGCTGCGGCGTCACCGGCCAGGACTGGCCGCTCTGTCACGGCGGCTTCGTTCCGCCCGCGGACCCGCAGACGCTGATCGAGTTCTCGCACCGCATGCTCGCCCTGGTGTCCACCGTGCTGGTGGTGACGCTGGCGATTTGGGCGTGGCGCCGCTACCGCCACCTGCCGCGGGTGGTGCGCGCTTCGACCGCGGTCGTCGGCTTGCTGATCGTGCAGATCGTGCTCGGCGGCGTGACCGTCGAGTGGAACCTGCCCGGCGGCATCGTGCTCGCCCACCTGGCCAACGCGCTGCTGCTGCTCGGCGTGCTCATCGCCGCCGCGGTCGCCATCTTTGCGCCCGGCTCCTCGGGGGAGACGGCGGCTGCCCAGGACGACCGTCAACGGCGCAGCGCCAAGCAGATGGTGTGGGCCGCCGTCTCGACGTATGTGCTGGTGCTGAGTGGCGGGCTGGTCGTGGCCAACGGCGCGGGCTACGCGTGCAACGGCTGGCCCCTCTGTGGCAACGGCTTCCAGATCGACAGCTCGCACTACGCGACCATCAACCTCTTCCACCGCTTCGTCGCGGGCGTGGTGGCCCTGTTCCTGGGCTGGAGCGTCGCCCGCGTGATGCGCGCCTTCAAGGGCGTCCGGCCGGTGCGCATCGCGGCGATGGCGGTCAACGTGGCGCTGCTGCTGCAGATCGTCGCGGGCGCGGTGGTCGTGGAGACGCGCCTGCCGGGCTACGCGCGCGGCATCCACCTCGCGCTGGCCAGCCTGCTGTGGGCCACTGCGGCGCTGCTGGCGCTGCTCACCCGTCCCGGCGCGGTGCGCCTGGCGCCGAGACCGGCAGCGGGGACGCGCACACCGAGCATCAGCACGCGTCGCGAGGCCGTGCCGTCGTGAGCGTCGCCCTCGAGCTGCCCGTCCGCCGCCCGCGCGCCACGCGCGAGGTCGTCGCCGACTACGTCGCCCTGACCAAGCCGCGGATCATCGTGCTGCTGGAGATCACCGCGTTCTTCGCCATGGTGATGGCTGCCAGGGGCTGGCCCGGGCTCGGCCTGGTGCTGGCCACCATGACCGGCGGCGCGCTCGCCGCGGGCGGCGCCAACACGATCAACATGTGGTTCGACCGCGACATCGACCAGGAGATGACGCGCACCTGCAGCCGTCCCATCCCTTCGGGGCGCATCGACGCGACGCACGCGCTGCTCTTCGGCATGGCACTGGAAGTTGCCAGCTTCGCCGTCCTGACCACCTTCGCCAATCTGCTCGCCGCCACCCTGGCGCTCAGCGCGCTGCTCTTCTACGTGCTCGTCTACACCATGTGGCTGAAGCGCACCTCGATGCAGAACATCGTCATCGGCGGCGCGGCGGGGGCGATGCCGCCGCTGGTCGGTTGGGCCGCGGTGACCGGCAACCTCAGCGTCAGCGCGCTCTTCCTCTTCGCCATCATCTTCTACTGGACGCCGCCCCACTTCTGGGCGCTGGCGCTGCTCATCCGCCGCGACTACGAGCGCGCGCGCGTCCCCATGCTGCCCGTGGTCAAGGGCGACAAGCAGACGCGGCAGCAGATCGCGCTCTACACCGTGGTCATGGTGGCGGTCACGTTGCTCCCGGTCTTCACCCACGCGCTCGGCTGGGTGTACCTCGCCGGCGCGGCGGTGCTCGACGGCGTCTTCCTGGCCCTGGCGGTGCGCACCTGGCGCGACGGCAGCGCGCGCTCGGCGGGCCGGTTGTTCCACTATTCCCTGCTGTACCTGGCCCTGCTCTTCGCGGTGGCGGCGCTCGACAGCGTCGTCCTCGCCGGATAGGCACGAAGGAGGCCCGCACCCATGGACAAGGAACTCGCCCGGCGCAACATGCGCATGGGCATCGTGCTCACCCTGGTGCTGCTGATGATGTTCGGCATCACCTTCCTCTGGGCCATCATCTACCTGCACACCGTGTAGCCACGGGAGACACTTCGCGACATGGCTGACCACGCCCACCCCGACCACACCGCCGACGACCACGCCCACGACGCGCACGACATCCACCTGCCGCCGAACAGCTGGGCGCCCATCAACGTGGCGTTCTCGCTGGCGATGTGCTTCATCGGAACGTTGTCGGCCACCTGGGTGTGGGTGATCGGGTTGATCTGGCTGATCGGCAGCCTCTACGCCTGGTTCCGCGGCGCCCGCAACGAATTCCACGAGCTGCCCGACTAAGCCAATTCTTGGCCGCCAAAATCCTTGGCCGCGACTAAGCCGAAATCTTTGGCCGCCTAAATCCTTGGCCGCGGGATTTTGCCACCATAATCTTTTGGCCGCCAGCGAAGCGCGGCGGCCCCCGGTACCGGCGCCGCCGCCTTGCTAATCTGACCTCGCCGTGGATCACGCCACCCTCTCCCTGACCAACTGGTCCTGGGACCCCACCGTCCTCCTCGGCCTCGCCACGCTCGCCATCGTCTACATCACCGCCACCCGCCGCGCCCTGATCCGCGCAGACGACGACACCACCCCCTGGTTCAAGCGCCCCACCTGGCGCCCCTACCTCTTCGCCACCGGCATCCTGAGCGGCTTCATCGCCCTGCAATCCCCCATCGACACCGGCGGCGACCAGTTCCTCCTCTCCCTGCACATGGTGCAGCACCTCGTCCTGATGATGGTCGCGCCGCCCCTGGTGCTCCTCGGCATCGCCGGCATGCGCCCCCTCCCCGCAACCATCGCCCCCCGCTGGCGCAAGACCTGGACCTTCCTCACCCGCCCCTGGCCCGCCACGCTGATCTTCAACGCGGTGCTGCTCATCTGGCACATCCCCTCGTGGTACGACGCCACTCTCACCACGGAGTGGATCCACATCATCGAGCACCTCACCTTCATCGGCGTCGGCGTCATCTTCTGGTGGCCTATCGTCGACCCCCTCCGCGGTGAGCACACCAAAACGGTGAGCCCCTTCGCCAAGATCGCCATGCTCGGCCTGGCCGGCGTCCCTCCCACCGCGCTGGGCTTCATCTTCGCCCTGCTCAACACGCCCGCCTACGACTTCTACGCGCGCGCCCCGCGGCTCTGGGGCATCTCCGCGGTGCAGGACCAGCAGATCGCGGGCGTGATCATGTTCGGCCTGGGCAACATCGTCTACTTCGTGGCCATCTCGATCATCTTCCTGCGCCTGCTCGGCAACCCCGCCGACGACGAGGCGGAGATCGAACGCGGCGCCACCGGGCAGCGACCCGCCTGAAAAGAGCACCCACCTTCGCGTTTCCGCTTGGGGCCCCGCGCCCGCCGGGCCGCCGCCCGAGCTCTGGAAGCCGGGCGGCAACATCTGAGTCCGCCGCGACGCGCGGATCGCGTAGTCTGCGGCGCATGAACAGGGCCGCCCTCATCGCCTGGATCGTCACCGCCCTCCTGGTCGTCGCCGTGGTCGTCGCCGTGGCCGCCAGGCCCACCCACTGGGAGCGCACCGCCGGCCTCGCCGCCGTGCTCGCCGTCGTCGCCGCCGTGCTGGCGCTGCGTTACTCGCGCCGTCCCGCCGGCGCCTAGCCGCAGCTGATCAGTCCAGCTCCCAGCGGAACAGGCGCACCGCCAGCAGCCCGCTGACCACCAGCCAGGCGCCGAGGCCGAGCAGGTCGGTGCGGATGTCGAGCAGGCCCCAGCCGTCGTAGGAGATGTGGCGCAGGCCGTCGACCAGGTAGGTGAGCGGCAGCAGGTCGGTGATGCCGTGCAGCCAGCCGGGCATGCCACCGCGTGAGAAGAAGGCGCCGCTGAGCACGATCATCGGCAGCCCGATGGCGTTGGCGATCGGCGCCGCCGACTCGACGCTGCCCGTCGACCCGCTGATGGCGAAGCCCAGCGCCAGGAACACCGCCGCGCCGAGCACGGCGACGAGCAGCAGCCAGGCGACGTTGCCGTAGATGCTGATGCGGAAGACGAGCAGCGCGATCAGGATGAGGATCAGCGTCTGCGCGGCGGCGAGGATGAGGCGGGTGCCCACCTGGGCGGCGAGGAAGTCGGCGGCGCGCAGCGGGGTCGCCTTGAGCCGGCGCAGGATGCCGCGCTGGCGCAGGTGGACGAAGGTGTAGAGCACGGTGAACAGGCCCGTCTGCATCACGCTCAGGGCGATGATGCCGGGGATGAGGAAGTCGGTGTAGCCCTGGTTGCGGCCGTTGTTGACAGTTGTGACTGAAACCGGCGAGGCCACGGCCACCTGGCCGGTGCGGCGGACGGCGTCGTCGACGACCAGCCGGGCCGCCGCGGACTCGCGTGACCGCGCGCTGTTGAGGGTCAGCGCCGGCCCCCTGCCGCCGATCACCAGCAGCGCGTCGCGGTCGCCGCTGCTCAGCGCCGACTGCTCGCCGGCAAGCGAATCCCCGGTGTGCACTGACACCAATGCGCTCCTCTCCAACTCCGCGACGAGCTGCTGCGACCTGGCGGTGTGCACGGTGTCGACCACGCCGAGCTGCGCCGTCACCCCACCCCCCAGGTTGAGCAGCGCGAAGACGCCGAGGATGATCACCGGCAGCAGCAGCGTCCAGAAGATGCTGTGCTTGTTGCGGTAGAACATCTTCAGCGACGCCACCAGCAGGGCGCGGCGTGCGCTCACCCGGGCGCGATGCGGCGCACGCGGGCGCGACTGTGGCGCGGCGCTGGGACGCTGCTCGGGCGGTGCGCTGATGCTCACCGTCGCCGCCTCCGCCTGCCGCCCTCGGGGGCCGCGGCTGCGGGCTCGTCGCCATCGCGCAGGTCGTGGCCGCAGAGGTCGAGGAAGACGTCCTCCAGGGTCGCGTCGCGCTGCACCGCGGGTGGGCGCCGGAAGCCGCGCGCCAGCAGCGCGTCGACCAGCGCCGCGGGCGTGTCGAGGGCGACGATGCGCCCCGCGTCCATGATGGCGACGCGGTCGCAGAGCAGCTCCGCCTCCTCCATGGAGTGGGTGGTCAGCACGATGGTGGTGCCGTCGGCGCGGAAGGAGCGGACCAGGTCCCACATGTGGCGGCGTGCCTGGGGGTCGAGGCCCGTGGTCGGCTCGTCGAGGAACAGGATGCGCGGGTTGTTGACAAGTGCGGCGGCAACCGCGAAGCGCTGCTGCTGCCCGCCGCTGAGCCTGCGCACCTCGGACGCGGAGCGGTCTTCGAGGTCGACGCGTCGGAGCAGGGCGCGGGCGTCGACGGCGACGCCGTAGATGGCACCGAACAGCTCCAGCAGCTCGGCGAGGGTGAGCTGGTCGAAGAAGCTCGACGCCTGGAGCTGCACCCCGACCGCCCCCTTGACCGCCTCGGGGTTGCGCAGCACGTCGATGCCGGCGACGCGGGCGGCGCCGCCGTCGGCGGTGCGCAGGCCTTCGAGGATCTCGACCGTCGTCGTCTTGCCCGCGCCGTTGGGGCCGAGGATGCCCAGTACCTCGCCGGACTGCACGGTGAAGGAGACGCCGTCCACGGCGACGCGGTCGCCGTAGCTCTTGCGCAGGTCCTCGACCGCGATGGCGGGCTCGGCCAGGCTCACCGGCAGGCCTGCAGGAGGGCGGCTCGATCGCCGATCATATGGGCGGCGCGCCGGGGGCGCGTGAGGGGACGGGGCATAGGGTGTTTGGCCTAAGATTCCGCACCGAAGCGTAGACGTTATACCCCACGACGGGGTGCAGGCTCCGGAGGTCGATCGACATGATGAAGGCTCGGCTGGGCGTCGCGTGCCTGGGCGTGGCGACGTCGCTGCTGTTCGCCGCCTGCGGCAATGGTCCTCCCGCCGGTGAGGGTGGGACGGGTGGCGGCGCGGCCGGTGGTGGAGACGTCGGCACCAAGGTGACCGGCCAGACCGGCGCAGCGACCCTCAAGGAGGTCGACGCCCTCAAGTTCCAGCCCAGCAGCGCCTCCGTCAAGGTCGGCGACGTGGTCGAGTGGGACAACACCGGGTCGATCGCGCACAACGTCACCTTCGATCAGTACACGTCGATCACGTCGGACACCATGAACGGTGGGGACAAGTACCAGGTGAAGTTCACCAAGGCGGGGACGTACCAGTTCCACTGCACGTTCCATCCGGGGATGGATGGGTCGGTGACGGTCAGCTAGTCGGGGCGTTCCAGGTGGACGTCACCGGCGAGCAGGCGGGTGATGCCCTGGGGGGTGTCGATGAGGAGGGCGCCGTCGTCGGCGATGTCGAGGGCGGTGCCGCGGATTGTGCCGGTGGGGGTGTGGGCGGTCACTTTTTGGCCCAGGCCCACGGCGTGGTCGCGCCAGGCTGCGGCGGTTGCGGGGATGCCACCGGATTCCAGCTCGCGGAGGCGTTCTCCCAGCGCTCGTAGCACGGCGGCGAGGGCCTCGTGCCAGGGGACGGAGCGGCCGAGCAGGGTGTGGAGGCTGGCGCCCTCGACCCCGGCGGGGAACGCCTCGATGGCGAGGTTGAGGCCTATTCCGAGTGCCACGGCGACCCGCCCGGAGAGGGATCCCGCCCGCCCACCCACGAGCTGTTTTGGGGCAGGGTTTCCGGAGTCGGCCGCCGAAGAATTTTGCGGCGCCGGGAGCCCGTCCGCATGAGGCCCGCCGTCCCTGTGGCGCGCCGCCGGTTCAACCTCGGCAAGAATGCCCGCCAACTTCCCGCGCCCCCCCACCAGCACATCATTCGGCCACTTCACCCCCACCACCCCGCCCGGCACCCCGAGCCCCCGCACCGCATCCACCACGGAAACCCCCGCCGCCAGCGGCACCCC
>DATMMX010000057.1:0-148537 GCA_035569495.1 Candidatus Angelobacter sp.
GAGCTGCGGGTACTTCTCGAAGTGCGGGGGCTTGAAGTAGTCGGTCCAGAGGACCCACAGGTGATGCTTGACCAGTTCGGACCGCTGTTCCTTGATGATCAGCGCGCGGGTCCGGAATTCAGGGTCGGAGTTGTCCTGGTACTTCTGGCAGATGGCCTTGACTGACTCGGCCTCGATGCGTGCCTGCGCCGGGTCGTAGACCCCGCAGGGGAGGTCGCAGTGCGCGTGCGCGGGAAGCGGAGCGCTGAGCCGGTCGGCGAGGTCGAGGACACGGGAGAAAAGGCGCATCGGGGAGGGGCCTCCGGTGACTGTTCGTGAGTGCACGAGGAGCAGCTTAGTATCTTGCCCCCATGTCCCTGCACCGGCCCTGCCACCGGCTGTGCGCCTGGCCGCCGGTGGCCCCGCTGCGCCGTGTCGAGGTGCACGGCGACAGCATGGCGCCCGAGCTGCGCCCCGGCGACCGCCTGCTGGTGACGCCGCTGGCCGGCATTCGCCGCGGTGACGTGGTGGCCCTGCGCGACCCGCGCCAGCCCGGGCGGGTGCTGCTCAAGCGGGTCGCCGCCACGCGGGGCGAGGCGGTGACCGTCGCTGGTGAGGTGCTGCGCGCGGAGCGTGGCCTGGTGGTGCTCGGCGACAACCTGCCCGCCAGCAGCGACAGCCGCGGCTTCGGCGCGGTGCCCCTGCGCCTGCTGCTGGGTCGCTGCGTATGGCGTTACCAGCCGGAGACACGGCGCGGCGCCATCGCCCGGCGAGGGTAGGTCCCGGGTTTTTTCGTGACCAAGGGCCCTATCGGGCCACCCGCGCGCGCCGCAGAGTACGCCCCAAGGTCAGCAAACGGGAGCTGGGGCTGACCGCCTCCCCCCTGGTCCCCGCCGCAGCGGGTCGCTCTTGGGTCCGGTCCCCCAAGGCGATCCGCTCCGGCGCCGGCCGATCGCTTTCATCGCCCTCCCTTTCTCCGGGGGCCGTGGACGCCGCAAGGCAGTCCGCGGCCCCTCTTTTTCGCCAAGCGGAGCGACCGGTCCGCCTGCGCAGAATGGGGCATGGCAATGCGCGAGGCGGACGCCGGCCGCGCCCACGACGGGCGCCGCGGCGTGGAGATGGCCGCGGTGAGCGACCGCGGCGGGGTCCGCGCCGAGAACCAGGACGCCGCGCTGCTCGTCGAGCTGGAGGGCCTCGGCTGCGCGGTGCTGGTCGCCGACGGCATGGGCGGCCACCCCGACGGGCGCCTCGCCGCCGACCTGGCCACCGCCGCGGCCGCCGGCGCCCTGCGCGGCTCGGGCGACCCCGTGGCCGCCATGCCCGCCGCCGTCGAGGCGGCCAACCAGGCCATCGCCGAACGCGCCGTCCCCGACGAGCGCGGCCGCTCACTGGGCACCACCCTGGTGGTCGCCGTGGTCTCGGGCGGCCGGGCCACCGTGGCCAACGTCGGCGACAGCCGCGCCTACCTGGTCCGCTCCGGGACGGCGACCCAGGTCAGCGTCGACCACTCCTGGGTGGCCGAGCAGATGCGCGCCGGGCTGCTCAGCGAGGACGAGGCGCACCGCCACCCCCGGCGCAGCCGGGTGACCCGTGCCCTGCTCGGCGACCCCGTCGAGCCCGACCTCTTCGAGGTGGCGATGCGCCCCGGCGACGTGCTGGTGCTCTGCAGCGATGGCCTCTGGGACGCGCTGCCCGCGGCCCGCATCGCCGAGCTGCTCGGCGGCGGCGGAGCGCTCGACGCCCTGGTCGGCAGCCTGGTCGACGCCGCGCTCGACGCCGGCAGCACCGACAACGTCACCGCCGCCGCGCTGCGCGCCCTGCCCGACGACTGAGCAGACCGGCCGCGCGCCAGGTCAGGTCTCGGCCGGAGCGTCCGCAGCGGGCTCCTGGAGGGCCAGGTCGGCGGCCCGCGCCGGCCTGGCCAGGTGCCAGCCCTGGGCCAGCTCCACGCCCAGCGCGGCCATGGTCCGCGCCGCGCCCTCGGTCTCCACCCCCTCGGCGACCACGGTGGTGCCGATCGAGCGGGCGAAGGCCACCGTCGCCCGGACCGCCGCCACCGACCCGGGCCGCTCGGTGGTCATGGTCAGCGAGCGGGCGATCTTGATGTACTCGGGCAGCGCCGTGGCCAGCACCTCCAGGGTGGAGTGCCCCTCGCCGACGTCGTCGACGGCGATGCGGAAGCCGTGCTCGCGGTAGGCGGCGACCACGTGGCGGAGGCGGACAAGGTCGGTGATGGTGTCGCGCTCGGTCAGCTCCAGGACCACGTCGGTGGCCGCCCAGCCCGCCCAGCGGAGCAGCAGCAGCATCTGGTCGACGCCGTGCACCGGGTCGAGCAGGGCGGCGGCGCTGACGTTGACGAACACCGGCCGCCCCGGCGGCAGCAGCGACGCCGAGGCCAGCGCGGCACGCCGCGACAGCCAGTCGAGGTCGCGGATCATGCCCAGCCGATGGGCGGCGGCGAACAGCCCCTCGACGCTCGACTCGGGCATGTACCCGGTCGGCCTGGCCAGCGCCTCGTAGCCGTGGACGGTCCCGTCGTCGAGGCGGACGATCGGCTGGTAGACGGCGACGATGCTGCGCTCGGCGAGCACCTGGTCGAGGGTCGCCGCCCATTGCGCGGGGTGGGCCATGGGGGCGCCGCGGTCGAGCTGCTCCCCGGCCCGGCTGAGCGGGTCGCTGCGGGCGCCCTCGACCCGGTCGCGGCCGTGGCGCTTGGCCCGGAAGAGTGCCTCGTCGGCGGCCCGCCAGACGGTCAGCGGCTCGTCGCCGTCGTCGCCCGCGGCCACGCCCCCGCTGATCCGCGCCTGGCCCTGGCCGAGGGCGATGCCGTGCATCACCACCCGCATCCGCTCGGCGACCTGCAGGCCGCCCTCCTCGTCGCTGTCGAGCAGCAGGGCGGCGAACTCGTCGCCGCCGACGCGGGCGAGCACGTCACCGGAGCGGCGCATGCCGTCCATCGCCGCGGCCACGGCGCGAAGCACGGCGTCGCCCGCCTCGTGGCCGTACTCGTCGTTGATCGGCTTCAGGTTGTCGACGTCGATGGCCAGAACTGCGAAGCCGCGGCGGGGCATGTTGGCGAGCTGGCGCTCGAACTCGCGGCGGTTGTACAGCCCGGTGAGCGGGTCGGTGGCGGCGTTCTCGACCAGCCGCAGGTAGAGCCGCGCGTTCTCCACCGACACCGCGGCCTGCGCCGCCAGGCCGCCGATGATCACCTCGTCGTCCTCGGTGAAGCCGGCGCCGCCGCGCTTGTTGGTGAGGTACAGCGAGCCGATCCGCTTCTCCTGGTGGAGCATGGGCAGGCGCAGCGACGACGACACCAGGGCGTTGTCGACCCCGGAGTGCAGCGTGGCGTCGATGCGGCTGCCGTCGGGACTGAGCACCTCCAGGGCGGCGTACTCGGCGCCGGCCAGGTCGCGCGCCGCGTCGAGCAAGGCGCGCAGCAGGACGGTGGGATCGGGCTCCTGGGTGAGGGCCAGGTTGGCCCGGGTCAGGGCGCCGAGGCGGCGCACCATCTCCTCCTGTCGCGCGTAGGCCATGGCGTTGGCGATGGCCAGGCGGGCCATGCTGGCGATCGCCTCCAGGCGGCCCATCTCGACCTGGCCGAGCACGCTCTCCTCGCGCGACGACACCAGCACCGCGCCGAACAGCTCGCCGCCGAGGCGGAGCGGGGCGACCCCGAGCGACGTGGTGCCGCTGCTGAGCAGGCCGGCCTGGGTCGCGGGCTCGTCGCCGAGCTTGGCGGCGACCAGCACGCCGGCGGCCGAGCCGGCCAGGATGGCCTGCAGCGCGGGGTAGCGGTCGATCGGGAAGCGGGCGCCGCGATGCAGATTGCCGCGCTCGTCGTACTCGGCGTCGACGACCAGCTCGGTGCCCTCGACGCGGACGATGGCGGCGCGGCGGGCGGGCATGTCCGGCGGTGACACGATCAGCGCCGCGCTGCGCGCCACCGCGGCGAGCACGGCGTCGAGGTCGAGCGTCCCGGCCAGGGTGTGGGCGGCCTCCTGGAGCAGGGTCAGCTCGTGGACCCGGTGCCGCTCCTCGAGGAGCACGGCCGCCTCGCGCGCCTCGGCGACCTTCTGCTGCCACGCCAGGGCGGCGGCGTGGGCGGCGCTGCGCAGCACCCACACGTCCTCCTCGGTGAAGCCCTCGGCGTCGGAGCTGTCGGCGGCGACCAGGGCGCCCAGCGGCTCGTCGGCGGAGCGCCAGGAGACGATCAGGGCGTCGCCCCTGGCCAGGCGGTCGATGACCTCGCGGTAGGGCTCGATCTCGGCGCCGCGGTCGGCCAGCCGGGCGCGGAAGACCTCGTCCTCGAAGACGACGCGCTCGACCAGGCCGTGCCGCCCCGGCGTGCAGGCGAGGCGGATCTGGCGGACCGCGTCGGCGGCGATGCCGTGGGCCTCGGGCTGGCCGACCAGCTCGGTGCCGTCGAGCCGGAGGAACACGGCGGCGCGGGCGCCGACCAGCTGGGCGACGGTGCTGCTCAGCCGCCCGAAGAACTCGGGCAGCGCGGCCCGACCGGCGACCAGCCTGGCCACCTCGACGATCGCGGCCAGGCCCCGCTCGTGCGCCTCGGCGAGCCGGTTGCGGGCGACGGCGGGCTCGGTGACGTCGATGCCGGTGCTGATCAGGTGGGTCACCTGGCCACTGCTGTCGAGCAGCGGGAAGACGTCCCAGTTCCACACCGTCACGTCGCCGGGCAGGGTGGCGCCGTCGCCGTGGTAGCCGGTGTACGGGTAGTCGCGGAAGTGCCGCGGCGTCCTGGTGCGCACCACCTCGCTGAGCACCTCGATGACGCGGTTCTGGACCACGCGCGGAAAGGCGATGGCGAACGGCTTGCCGACCACCGGCAGCAGCTCCGGATCAGGCCAGCGCTCGAAGATGGGATTGCAGTAGAGAAACGTGAAGTCGTCGGGGGTGAGCACCGCCACGCCGACGGGCAGGCTGTCGAGCACCCGGGCGAGCAGGGCGACGACATCGCTGCTGCGCGGCATGGAACGCAGCACCGCGGTGATGTTCGCGTCCGTCATGACTTGACCGCCTGGTCAGTTGGACGCCTGCCGCCGGCGCTGTCCTGGACCGACTGGCCGGTCTGGGTCATGTGCGCAGCATCATGCGCCGTACCCCATCTGTGGTGCCACGCCGGGGGTCGGTCACCGCGGCGTGACGCGTCCGTGCTCCGCCGAGCCGGGGAGGCTTCACAGCTCTTTGCCACTCCTTTCCGCGCCATGGCGGACAGTCGCAGGCCGCGCAGCCTAGCCTTTCCAGTGCATCGCGGCGCCGCCGGCGGCCTGTCCTGGAAGTGGCCGCCGGCCGGGCGACGCGAGATGATGCAGCCGGCCGGAGTGGAGGGTGACCCCCGCTCCGGCCGCACCACCCGCTCCCCCACGGCTCCTTCGTGCCGCGATGTGCCACCATCGCTGGCGATGCCCAACCCACTTCGCGCGCTCCGCGAACGCTCCGGCGCGTTCCTCACCAACCTCGACGCGGGGCCGCCCTGGCCGCGCAAGGCGCTGCCGCTGCTGCGCAACCGGGGCCGGGCGCTGCTGCACGGCTGCTGCGGCAATCCCGGGCAGCCGGGGTGTTGACAGACGGTCGAGGGCGCCGGTCCGGCGCCGCACGGTGGTGACCATCATCACCACCACGACCACCACTGAACTCTTGCACTGAGCCGTTCCCGGCTCGATTGGCAAAAACAGAGCGCCGCCGCGGGACGACCGGTCGTCGGTTCCGCGACGGCGCCCTCCGGATCGAGCGGCTGCCTAGCTGGCCTTCCCGATCTTGAAGACGCGGGTGCCGCAGGTCGGGCAGGTGCCCGAGGTGGCGGGCTTGCCGTTCTTCATGGTGACGGCCTCGGGATCCTTGATGTCGATGGTCGCCTTGCACTTCACGCAATATCCGGTTACTGCCATGTCCTCTCCTGGTATGGCGGGCTGTTACGGCTGAGGGGGTCCCTCGGCGGCGCCCGGGGTGCTCTGAGCACGGCCTGAGCGTGCTGAGCGGCAATCTAGCACCCTTCCCACGCTCGCAGGGCACTTTCCACGCTCACTTGACGCTCCTGCTCCGCTCCAACGCGCCCGCGCCCCCGCGCGTGGGCGAGGGCGCCCGGCGGCCAGGTCAGGGGATCGAGGCGCGGTCGGGGCCGGTCATGCCGCCCGCCATGCGCATCAGGATGGTGGCCACCTCCAGCTTGAAGCGGTCGGGCGGGTGGTCGTAGCGCAGGCCGGTGAGGTGGTGGATGCGGCCGATGCGGTAGCGCACCGTGTTGGTGTGAACGCCGAGCATCGCCGCCGCCGTCTCGGTGTGGCCGCTGCCTTCGTGCAGGGCGTCGAGGGTCTCCAGGAGGGGCGCGCGCTGCACCTCGGGGAGGTGGAGGATGGGGCCGAGGGTGCGCTCCAGGAAGTCGGCGCGGTCCTCGGCGCGGCTGCCGCGGAGGATCTGGTAGACGACCAGGTCGCCGGCCTCGGCGACGTGGGGACGGCGGAACACGGTGATCGCCAGGGGCAGCAGCTCGCTGGCGCGCCGGTAGGCGGCCTGGATGGCGCGCGGGCCCGCCACCGGCGCGCTGACCACCGCGGTGACGCGATGCTGCCGCGCCACCCGCGTCGTCGCCTCCACGATCTCGTCCCACCCGGTGGCGCCGGAGGGCACCACCAGCACCATGTGCGGGGCCACGTCGGCACTGATCTGCACCTCGGCGGCGTTGCCCATGGCGGGCAGCAGCGCGGCGACGGCGCTGCGCAGCACCGAGCGGTCCTGCTCGGCGCGGATGGTGGTCAGCAGGATCAGCCCGTGCGGCCGGCGCAGGTCGAAGCCGAAGGTGCGGGCGCGGATGACCATCTCGTCGTCGTCGGTGAAGGTGCCGCTGAGCAGGTCCTCGAACACCTGCGAGCGGGTCCGTTCGCGGGCCTTGAGGCGGTGCTCCTGGACGCGGTCGTAGCCGGCGGTGACGGCGTCGCCGATGTCGTCGACGATGTCGAAGAGTGCCGAGGCCATCTCGCCGAGCACCGCGACGGTGTCCGGGTTCGCCTCCAGCCGCTCGGCGACGCTGACGGCGTGCGACCAGCCGACGCTGCGGGCGATGCGCACGCCCGCCAGCAGGCTGTCGAGGGGCACGCCCTGCTCGGCGCGCTGGCTGCCGATCATGCCCATGACCACCCGGTCGCCGGTGGTGAGGTTGCGCTTGCCCTCGCGCCACAGCCGCAGGACCATCTGGATGGCGCGGCGCACGGTCTGCTCGACGCCGTCGATCAGCGCTGGGTCGGCCGACGGCGGCCGGTATTCGGGAACGTCGCGCTGGACCTGGGTGAGCACGCTATCGATGACCGCGTCGACCCGCTCCTCCAGTCCCTCGACGACGGCGGCGACGGCGGCGACCTGCCTGGCCGCGTCGCGATCGGGGCGCGACTGGCCGGGCTCAGGCACGCCCGCCGGCCTCCCTCGCAATGCCGGCTGCACAGCCGGTCCCGCCCAGCACGACCATGCCGGAAGCGTCGCTGTGCCCCAGCACACACAGCCATGTCTCCAGCGCCAGCCATGTCTGTGGCTAGTGCCAAGGGGCTTTGTCGCCCGACTGCGTTTCGGCGCTTCGGGTCAGTTGTTCAGGGCTACGACCGGTGGTGGTGGCGGCGGCGGGAGCGGACGATGCGGCGGAGGGTGACCAGGGCGACGACGGCGACCAGCTGGGCGCCGAGCGCCACCTTGGTGACGTCGAGGGCGGGGACCCAGCGGACCTCACCACCGCGGATGACGAAGGCGCCGACCGGCGCGGCGGTCAGGCCGAAGCCGCCACCCCACCCGGTCTGGCCGCTCTTCTCCGGCGCGGACCCCTCCTGCCCGGCGCCGCCCCCTCCCCCGCCCTGGACGCGCGAGGCGAGGATGACGGTGACGCCCTCGCGCTCGTAGGGCTCACTGAAGACGCGGCGGCCGGTCAGCGCCTCGCGGGCCTGCTCCACCACTTCACGCACGTCGATTGCCATGGCGCCATCCACCTCCGCACTGCCTCGGCCGGACGTTCAGCATAGTGACGAGGCTGCCACCGCGCTTGCCGCCACCCCGGGCGGCTGCTAGCATGACGCGCCGTGACGCACCACAGCGGTTCCCCGATCGCGATTACCCCGCCGGCCCGGAGGCTGGCGACGCAGACCACCGCGTAGCGGCGCGTCCCCACAACCGGGCTGGCAGAAGGCAGAGGTGACCACCTCTGCTTTTTTTGTTGCAGCGAAATTCGGAGGCAGCAGCCGACATCATGGGCGACCCCAGCACCCCGGACCCGACGCGCGTCGTGGTCTACGACACCACGCTCCGCGACGGCGCGCAGGGCCCCGGCGTGTCCTTCTCGGCGGACGACAAGCTGAAGCTGGCCCACCGTCTCGACGCCCTCGGCGTCGACTACGTCGAGGCCGGCTGGCCGGGCAGCAACCCCAAGGACACCGAGGTCTTCGAGGCACTCAAGCAGCAGCCGCTGCGCAGCGCCAGGCTGGTCGCCTTCGGCGCCACGCGCCGCGCCGGCGTCACCGCCGACCAGGACGAAAACCTGCGCGATCTGCTGCACAGCGGCGCGCCCGCGGTGGCGCTGGTGGGCAAGTCGAGCGCCTGGCAGGTCAAGGAGGTGCTGCGCGTCTCCCGCGACGAAAACCTGGCCATGATCTCTGACTCGGTGGCCTACATGCGCGAGCAGGGCCGCGAGGTGATCTTCGACGCCGAGCACTACTTCGACGGTTTCGCCGCCGACCCCGACTACGCGCTGGCCGCGTGCGCCGCCGCGGCCAAGGCCGGTGCGACATGGATCGTCTGCTGCGACACCAACGGCGGCCGCATGCCCCACGAGGTGGCCCACGCCGTCGACGTGCTCCGCGAGCACCTCAGCGGGCTGGACGGCGACGCCCAGGGCGCGCGCGTCGGCGTGCACTGCCACAACGACTGCGACCTCGCCGTGGCCAACACCCTGGCCGGCGTCGAGGCCGGCGCGGCCATGGTGCAGGGCACCATCAACGGCCTCGGCGAGCGCTGCGGCAATGCCAACCTCTGCAGCGTGGTGCCCAACCTGACCATCAAGCTGGGCCTCACCGCGCTCGACCCCGACGGCATGCGCAAGCTGACCGAGACCTCGCAGTACGTCGCCGAGATCGCCAACATGGTGCCGTCGCCGCAGCTCCCCTTCGTCGGCGAGGGCGCCTTCGCCCACAAGGGCGGGCAGCACGTCGCCGCGGTGATGCGCCACAAGGACGCCTACCAGCACATCGACCCCGAGCTGGTCGGCAACCAGGCGCACGTGCTGGTCAGCGAGCTGAGCGGTCGCGGCAACGTGCTGATGAAGGCGCGCGAGTTCGGCATCGACATCGACAAGGAGGACCCGTCGACCCGCAAGCTGGTGCGCCACCTCAAGGAATTGGAGCACCAGGGGCTGTCCTTCGAGGGCGCCGACGCGTCGTTCGAGTTGGTGCTGCGCCGCCTTCGCGACGGATACGCGTCGCCGTTCACGGTGCTCGACTTCATCGCCCTGAGCGAGCGGCGCGGCGCCATCGGCCAGGTGGTCAGCGAGGCGACCATCAAGGTGCGCGTCGGCGACGTGGTCGAGCACACCGCCGCCGAGGGCGACGGGCCGGTCAACGCGCTCGACCTGGCGCTGCGCAAGGCGCTGGTGCCGCGCTTCCCGCAGCTCCAGCACGTCCGCCTGCACGACTACAAGGTGCGCATCCTCGACGGCGCCGCGGGAACCTACGCGACGACCCGGGTGCTCATCGAATCCGGCGACGAGCGCGACGGGCGCCGCTGGAGCACGGTCGGTTGCAGCCCCAACATCATCGAGGCGTCATGGGCGGCGCTCGCCGACTCGATGGAGTTCGCGCTGCTCAAGCTGGCCGTGTGATGCTGCGCGCCGCCGCGCCGCTGGCACTCGCCGGCCTGCTGGCCGTGGCGGGGTGCGGAAAGGGCGGCCCGGCGAGCGCGACACCGACGCCGGCACCGACCGTGCTGCTCAGCGGCGTCGACGTCCTCACCATCTCCGGCCCCACCTGCCCGGTGCAGCGGCAGGGCGATACGTGCACCGCGCCGATCGCCGCCGCGGTGGTGGTCACGCGCAGCGATGGCAGCGTCGCGGCGCGCGCGACCACGTCGTCCAACGGCCGCGGCCACATCCCGCTGCCGCCGGGCAGCTACACCGTGAGCGGCGAGTCCGGCGGCCACGCCTTTCCGCGACCGCCCGCGCCGCAGCCGGTCACCGTGCCGCCCGACCAGTTCGTCGCCGTGCAGCTCAGCTTCGACACCGGCATCCGCTGAGGCGAGCACTCAGTCAAAGACACTCGTCCGGTTGCCGTGCACCAGCACGCGGTCCTCGAGATGCGCGCGCAGCGCGCGGGCCAGCACCACGCGCTCCAGGTCCTTGCCCTTGCGGATCAGGTCGTCCACCGAGTCGCGATGGGAGATGCGCACGGTGTCCTGCTCGATGATCGGCCCGGCGTCGAGCTGGTCGGTGACGTAGTGCGCCGTCGCCCCGATGATCTTCACGCCGCGCTCGAAGGCCTGCATGTAGGGATTGGCCCCGGCGAACGCGGGCAGGAACGAGTGGTGGATGTTGACCACCTCGTCGAACGAGGCGAGGAACCGCGGCGACAGCACCTGCATGTACTTGGCCAGCACCACGGTGTCGATGCGCTGCTCGCGCAGCAGGTCGAGCTGTGCCGACTCATGCGCGTCGGACCCGCGCAGCACCGGCACGTGGGCGAACGGGATGTCGAACCGTGCACAGAGATCGGCGAGCACCTCGTGGTTGCTCACCACCAGCGGGATCGAGCAGCGCAGCTCCCCGGCGCGCTGGCGGAGGATCAGGTCGCCGAGGCAGTGGTCCTGACGGGTCACCCAGATGGCCACGCGGCGCACCACGTCGGAGAAGTGCAGCCGCCAGGTGGCGCCGATCCGCTCGCCCAGCGGCGCGAAGGCATCGGCGATGCACTCGCGGGCGACGTCGAAGCCGTCCAGCTCCCACTCCATGCGCATCAGGAACAGCCCGGTGGCGCGGTCGATGTGGTGGTCGGCGTGGACCACGTTGCCGTTGCGCTCGGCGACGAACTGGGCGGTGCGCGCCACCAGGCCGTGCTGGTCGGGGCAGCGGATCAGCAGGATGGCGGTGGCGCCTTCGGCGGCGGGGGGCATGGAGCGCCCGATGATAAGGAGAATGGAGCGCCGATGACCGCGCCGCGCCCACTGCCCGCCTCGCTGCTCGACTCGCTGCGCGACGAGGACGAGGTGCTGGTGACCTCGCGCGACGCGGCGACCGGCAGGCAGGGCACCGTGCCGGTGTGGTTCGCCATCGGCGAGCCCGGCGTCGTCTACCTCTTCACCCTGGCCTACTCGCGCAAGGCGCAGCGCTGGCTCCGCGACCCCTGGATCCGGCTCACCGCGCCCAGCAGCGGCGTCGCCGCCGAGGGTGTGGTCCAGGTGGTCAGCAACGACGAGCTGGACGCGGTGGCCCCGCTGGTCGTGGATCGCTGGGACATGGCGGGCGCGACCACCCCGGAGGGGCTGCGGCGCCTGATCGAGGAGGGCAGCCACGTCCTCCTCCGCGTCGAGGGCGCGCCGCCGCCGCTCAGCGAACGGTGAGGCGCAGCCGGCGCGGCGGCAACCGGGCGTCGCCGTCCACCGGCTCGAAGCGCACCGCCGCCCGCCCCGCCTTCTCGGTGCGGACCACGAACTCGGTGCCGTCCGGAGGCGGCAGGTGCCGGGTGCCCTGCAGCAGCTCGGCGCGCTCCTCGACGTCGACGACCGCCTCGTCGCCCTCGACGTCGTAGGTCCAGCCGTGCCGCCCGGCCACGGGGACGTGCACCCACAGCTCGTCGCCGACGCTGACGGTGCGCTCGGCGTCGGCGTCGAGCACCACCGTCTCGCCGCGGCCGCTCTCCGGGGCGCGGTCGACGTGGTGGCTGACGCCCAGGCCCTCGTCGGGCGGCGCGCCGCGGCTGTCCCAGGTGTACTCGCGGGCCGCGCGCTCGGCCATCTCGTCGACCCTGCCGCCGATGCCCAGCGTCGGCAGCGGGTCGGGCTTCTCGGGGTCGGGGAGGTCGTCCTCCTCGATGCGCAGCCGGCGGTCGGCGTCGTCGTCGCCTGGGGTCATGCGTCTGCCTCCGTGGCCTACCTGGGCACATGGTGCACTGTTGACAGGCGCCCCGCCACAGGGCGAGCATGAGCGCGATCCCGTCCGGCGGGGCGGGCCCACACCGGGAGGTCAGAGATGCGCGACATCGACCTGATCGACGAGGACGCCTTCACCGAGACGGTCGAGGCCGACCGGGACTTCGGCATCACCGACGTGGTGGTCTGTCCCAACTGCGGGCGCCCCGAGGCGCAGTGGAGGGAGGCCGCCGGCGAGGGCTTCACCGAGGCCGGCCAGACCTACTGCTGCCGTGGCTGCGCCGAGGAGACGGGCTGCACGTGCGGCTGACCAGGCCGGCCGGGGGGTGACCAGCGCCGCGCTCGCCCGCGCCATCGCCGTCTTCGGCCTCGCCGATGTGGAGATGCTGGCCCTGTTCCACATCTCCGCCGCCGAGCTGGCGCGGTGGAAGCGCTCCGGCGTCCCGGCCGAGCACGCGGCGCAGGTCACCGCCGTGGACGACGTCGCCAAGCGGCTGTCGGTGTGGCTGGAGGGCGACCGTCTGCGCACCTTCGTGCGCCAGCCGCGCTCCGAGTTCGGCGGCCGCCCTCTGATCCAGGTGCTCGCCGAGGAGGGTCCGGCGCCGGTGCACGCCGAGCTGGACCGCCTCCTCGCCTCCGGTCTGCTTCCCTGATACGGCGATGCCAACCATCCCCGACGACGACTCGCGCGGTTTCGCCGACCGCGAACGCGACCACCTCCGCGCCGGCTACCTGCCCGGCTTCGAATGGATCCGCTACGACGCGCCCTCGCCGCGCAACCCGATGCGGGTGCCGCTTGCCCGGGCGCGCGTGGGCCTCATCGACACCAGCGGCGCGCACGTCACCGGCACACCGCCGGTGGGCTCGAGCGGACGGGCGGCGCTGATCCCCGCGGGTGCCGCGGTGACCTTCACCCACCCCGGCTTCGACGTCGAGCGCGCCGCGGTGGACCCCGAGGTGGTCCATCCGGTGGCGACGCTGCGGCGGCTGGCGGCGCGCGGCGTCATCGGCGAGCTGGCGCCCACCGTGGTGTCGGTGATGGGCGGCGTGCTCATCGGCCAGCGCCTGATCGACCGCGGCGTCCCCGCCACCGTCGCCGCCATGCTCGACCAGCACGTCGACCTGGCCCTGCTGGTTCCTGTCTGACCGGTCTGTCAGCAGTCGGTCGGACTGCTCCAACGGGGGCTCGACGCCGCGGGCGTGCCCACTGTGTCGATCACCCAGGTGCCCGAGATCACCGTGATGGTCAAGCCGTCGCTGGCCTGCTTCGTGGCCATGCCGTTCGGGCTCACCCTCGGTGCGCCGGGCGACGCGGCGACCCACGAGTCCATCGTCGAGGCGACGCTGCGCGAGGCGGAACGCGACCACCCCGCCGGGACCATCGTGCCCCTCCCCTTCCGCTGGGACCGCGACGACCTGCGCGCGCGGCAGCTGCGCAAAGAGGCGCTGTAGCCGCGCCGCGCTGTGGACCGACCGGTCAGCCCACCATCCCCGCGCGCTGTCCTGGTGGCGGGGATGGTGGGCCTTGCCGATGAGACGCTAGGCGGTGGCCGCCGGCGCGGGAATGAGCCCGAGCTGCTCCAGCAGCTGCAGCCGGTCGAAGACCAGGTACTGCGAGGCGACGGTCTCGGCGTTGCACCTGCAGATGTTGACGTACTCGCAGCTCACCGGCCGGTGGGTCGACGCGATGTCCCCCATCGGCGTGTTGAACACGCCGTCCTGGGTGCCGTGGAAGGTGCCCACCTCGATGAAGGTGTCACCCGAGTAGTGGACGTCGCGCAGCGTGGTGTGCGCGTCCGGGAAGGCCTGCCACCACGACTCGAGGAAGTCGCACACATCCTTGCGGCCGGTGGCGGTCATGTCGCCGGGGGCGTTGAGCACCGCGTCGTCGGCGCACAGGGCCTCCATGGCGGCACGGTCGTGGTCGTTGAACGCCTTCTCGGACCTCGCGAAAAGCTCCTGCACCGTTGCCATGTAATCTCCTCTTGGGAGGACAGGCTGCGCACCGGGTCACGCCCCGGCATTCGCCGGTTGTCCCCGACCGGCACGGTGACGCTAGCACTGCGCGGGTCGCGATTCAAGTGGGTGGACTGAGGGTCGGCACAATGGGTCCCGTGGCAGCGCCCGCACCGGTCCGCGTCGTCGAGGTCATCGCCGAGCAGGACGGCCCGCCGGAGATCCCCTGGCACATCGCGCCCGAGCCCGGCGCGGTG
The DNA here is from genome assembly GCA_035569495.1 of Candidatus Angelobacter sp. Taxonomy (GTDB): domain Bacteria; phylum Chloroflexota; class Dormibacteria; order Aeolococcales; family Aeolococcaceae; genus DASRDZ01. The sequence goes on from DATMMX010000057.1 coordinate 14,319, forward strand.
GCCATGCAGCTCCGCACCACGCTGCGCCGGGTGATGATCGGCGCCGGCCTGGCCCGCCGCCAGGAATTGGTCGAGACTGTCAGAAACCTGCCGGGACTGCCCGGCCTGGCCACCAGCCCGGCGGGCGGCACCTTCGTGGTCGGCGGCCCGGGCTGGCTCGGCCTCTGCGCCGTGGGCACGCTGCCCGACCCGCACCTCGCCCCGCTCGACTGGATGATGGACGCGCTGCGTGCCTGGTTCACCGCGGCCTTCTCGCCGCTGGGTCTCGACGTCCACACCGGCCGGGTGGCGGGCGCCTGGTGCCCCGGCTTCAGCGACGTCGCGGTGGGCGGACGCAAGCTGGCCGGGCTGGGCTTCCGGGTGACGCGCGGCATGGTGGTGATGCGCGGCGTGCTCCCGGTGGCGCCGATCAGCGCGGCGGACCTGGCGCTGCTCCAGGCCACCCACGCGCTCATCGACCTGCGCATCGACCCGGCCACGCTGACCTCGCTGGCCGAGGCCACCGGCGATCCGTCGTGGACGGTCGCGCGCGCCATCGCCCACCTTCGCGGCGTGGCCACCTGAGCCTGCGCGCTGATCCGTGGCGGCGTCCCGGTTAGCTACACTCCCCCGCCATGCGCGTCGCCGTCCCACGCGAGATCGTGCCGGGCGAGCGGCGGGTCGCTCTCGTCCCCAAGTCCGTCGCGCCGCTGACCGGCGCCGGTCACGAGGTGCTGGTGCAGGCGTCGGCCGGCACCGACGCCGCCTTCCCCGACGAGGCGTACACCGCCGCCGGAGCCACGGTCGTCCCCACCGCCGAGGAGCTGTACAAGCAGGCCGAGGTGGTGTTGAAAGTGCGCCGTCCCGAGCCCGCCGAGGTGGCGCTGCTCAACCAGGGCGCCATCGTCGTGGCCTTCCTCGAACCGGCGCGCAGCCTCGACGTGATCCGCAGCCTTCAACAGCGAAAGGTGAGCAGCTTCGCCATGGAGCTGATGCCGCGCATCACCCGCGCCCAGGACATGGACGCGCTCAGCGCGATGAGCACCGTCGCCGGCTACCACGCCACCCTGATGGCCGCGGTGCGCCTGCCCCGCTTCTTCCCGCTGCTGATGACCGCCGCGGGCACGATCACCCCTGCGCGCGTGCTCGTACTCGGTGCGGGCGTCGCCGGACTGCAGGCCATCGCCACCGCCAAGCGGCTCGGCGCGGTGGTCGAGGCCTTCGACATCCGGCCCGCGGTGCGCGACCAGGTCGAGTCGCTGGGCGCCACCTTCGTCGAGGTCGACCTCGGCGAGGAGCAGACCGAGACCGCGGGCGGATACGCGACGCAGCTCGGCGCCGAGCACGAGGAGCGCGAGCGCGAGGTCATCGCCAGGCACGTCAAGGACGCCGACGTGGTGATCACCACCGCGCTGATCCCCAACCGGCCCGCTCCCCGGTTGATGACGCGCGACATGGTGCTGGCCATGAAGCCCGGCTCGGTGGTGATCGACCTTGCTGCCGAAGCCGGCGGAAACTGCGAGGCCACCGTCCCCGGCGAGGAGGTCCACGTCGGCGGCGCGCTGGTCGCCGGGCCGCTCAACGTGCCCAGCCTGATGCCCGCGCACGCGTCGCAGCTCTACTCGCACAACGTGATGCGCTTCGCGCTGACCCTGCTCAAGGAGGGCGGTCCAGACTTCGCCGACCAGATCGTCGCCGACACCTGCGTCACGTACGCGGGCGAGGTGCGCAGCAAGCTGGTCGCCGACCTGCTCGCCGCCGCTTCGGGAGGTGCATCCGCGTGAACCTGCTCGCCGACGTCGGCGTCAGCAACGCCACCCTGGCCGAGGGGCTGTTCGTCTTCAGCCTGGCGGCGTTCCTCGGCTTCGTGCTGATCGGCCGGGTGCCCGCCACCCTGCACACGCCGCTGATGTCCGGCACCAACGCCATCCACGGCATCGTCCTGGTCGGCGCGCTCGCCGTCGCGGCGGCGGCTCACGACGTGGCCGGCGACGTCATCGCGGTGGTCGCGGTCTTCCTCGGCACCATGAACGTGGTCGGCGGTTTCGTGGTCACCGACCGCATGCTGGAGATGTTCAAGAAGCGCACACCGCCTTCCGCGCCGGGCACGGACAAGGACGCGAACAAGCCGCGATGAACGTGACTCCGCTCGGCACCATCGGGTACATGTTCGCCGCGCTGGCGTTCGTCTACGGCATCCGCCAGCTCGGCTCGCCCGCCACCGCGCGCAACGGCAACCGCGTCGCCGCCGGCGGCATGCTGCTCGCCCTGTTCGTCACCGAGCTGCTCCTCGGCGCCCACAACTACGCCTTCATCATCCCGACCATGCTGGTCGCCGCGGGCGTCGGCGCCTCGGTGTCGCGCTCGGTGCAGATGACCGCGATGCCGCAGATGGTGGCCATGTTCAACGGCATGGGCGCGGGCGCGGCGATGTTCGTCGGCGTCGGCGACTTCCGCGACCTGACGAGCATCGGCAACCTCGCCCCCACCGAGTCGATCACCATCCTGCTGTCCTGCCTGATCGGGTCGCTGAGCTTCACCGGCAGCGGCGTCGCCTTCGCCAAGCTGCAGGAGCTGATGACCGGGCGGCCGATCACCTACCCCCTGCAGAAGGAGCTCAACGCGGGGCTGCTCGCGGCGATCATCGCCGTCGGCATCGTGATCGTGGCCATGGGACACGGGATCGGCCTGGTGATCCTCTTCATCGCGCTGGCGCTGGTGCTCGGCGTCACCTTCGTGCTCCCCGTCGGCGGCGCCGACATGCCGGTGATCATCTCCCTGCTCAACAGCTTCACCGGCACGGCGGCGGCGATGACCGGCTTCGTGCTCGGCAACAACGTGCTCATCGTCGCCGGTGCGCTGGTGGGCGCCAGCGGCGCCATCCTCACCACGCTGATGAGCAAGGCGATGAACCGCTCGCTGGCCAACGTTCTCTTCGGCGCCTTCGGGTCCGTCCAGGCCGGCGCAGGTGCGCCCGGGACCGAGGGCGGCACGGTCCGCAGCACAACGGTGGAGGACGTGGCCGCGCTGCTCGCCTTCGCCGGGCAGGTGGTCATCGCACCGGGCTACGGCCTCGCCGTGGCGCGCGCCCAGCACGACGTCAAGGAGCTCGCCGACCAGCTGGAGAAGCACGGCGTCACCGTCAAGTACGCCATCCACCCGGTGGCGGGGCGCATGCCCGGACACATGAACGTGCTGCTCGCCGAGGCCAACGTGCCCTACCCCCAGCTGCGCGAGATGGACGACATCAACCCCGAGTTCAACCGCACCGACGTGGTGCTGGTGATCGGCGCCAACGACGTGGTCAACCCGGCGGCGCGCAACCAGCCCGGCTCGCCGATCTACGGCATGCCCATCCTCAACGTGGACGAGGCCAAGACGGTGGTGGTGCTCAAGCGCTCCATGGCCACGGGCTTCGCGGGCATCGACAACCCGCTGTTCTACGAGCCCAACACGCTGATGCTCTTCGGCGACGCGCGCGACTCGCTGCAGAGCCTGGTCGCCGAGATCAAGCGGGAATACCCCGTCTAGACCCCCGTTGCCCCGTAGGATGCGGGGCATGAGCGACATCCGCGTCTACGGCGCCCCCTGGTGTCCCGACTGCAAGCGCACCAAGAAGTTCCTCGCCGAGCACCGGCTCGCCTACGACTGGATCGACGTCGACCAGGACAAGCAGGGCCTCGCCCTCGTCGAGAAGCTGCAGGACGGCGGCCGCACCATCCCCACCGTCGTGCTGCCGGGTGACGTGCATCTCGTCGACCCCAGCGACGAGGAGCTGGCCAGGGCGCTGCACATCCAGCGCGAGGCGACGCGCAGCTTCTACGACGTGGCCATGATCGGCGGCGGCCCCGCCGGGCTGGTCGCCGCCATCTACGCGGCGCGGGAGGGCATGGACGCCATCGTCGTCGACCGCAGCGGCCTCGGCGGGCAGGCGGGCGTCACCGAGCGCATCGACAACTACCCCGGATTCCCCGAGGGCATCGGCGGCGCGGAGCTGGCCGACCGCTTCATCGCCCAGACCAAGCGCTACGGCGTCGAGCTGCTCGCCGCGGTTTCTGTCGACACCGTCAGCAACGACGGCGAGGACGTGGTGCTCACCCTGGGCACCGGGCAGCAGGTGGGCGCCCACGCCGCCATCGTCGCCACCGGCTCGACCTACAAGCGCCTCGGCGTGCCCGGCGAGGACTCGCTGATCGGCTCCGGCGTGCACTTCTGCGCCACCTGCGACGGGCCGTTCTACCGCGGCGCCGACGAGCTTCTGGTCATCGGTGGCGGCAACTCGGCGCTCGAGGAGGGCATCTACCTCTCCCAGTTCGCCGACCGCATCCGGGTGGTGCAGCGAGCTCCCGAGCTCACCGCGTCGAAGCTGCTCCAGGACCGGGTTCGCGGCGATTCGCGCTTCACCGTCCACCTCGGCAGCGAGGTGGTCGAGCTCAAGGGTGAGGGCAAGCTGAAGTCGGTGCGCATCCGCGACCGGGCGACCGGCAGGGAGGAGGAGGTCACCCCCAAGGCCGCCTTCGTGTTCGTCGGCCAGCAGCCCAACAGCGAGTTCCTGCGCGGCAGCGTCGACCTCGACGAGTGGGGCTTCATCCGCACCGACGACCGGCTGCAGACCTCGCTTCCCGGCGTCTACGCCGCGGGCGACGTGCGCAGCGGCTCGACCAAGCAGCTCGCCGCCGCCGTCGGTGAGGGCGTCACCGCGCTGGTCATGGTTCGCGAGCACCTGCGCGCCCACCACCACGTCACCGCCCGCGCGGTCAACAGCTAGCAGGCTACCGGCGTCGCGCGGCGGGCCCCGCGGGCGTCACCGCGCGTCCGGCCACCCGGGTCGCGGTGATCCGCGCCACCGGCCGGCTCTCGCGCAGCCGCGACGCGCTGATCAGCAGCTCCTCGAGCAACCCGCGGAGCTGCTTGCGGGCGGTGGCGGAGAAGCTGGAGAGGAAGTCCTCCTCCCACTGGTCGACGGTGTCGGCGACCGGCCGTTCCAGGCGGCGCCCCTGCGCGGTCAGCGCCAGCAGGCGGCGGCGCCGGTCCTGCGGGTCCTCCTGGCCGGTGATCAACCCCGCGCGTTCCAGGGTTGCAAGCAGGGTGCTCATCGAGGAGCGCTCCATGCCCAGGTCGGTGGTGAGCTGCGCCTGGCTGACCGGACGGGGAGACGCCTCCCAGAAGCGGATCAGCACGGCCATCTGCGAATAGGAGATGCCGTGGCGGGCAAGGCGCCGGTCCAGCGCGACCTGCATCATCCGAGTGGTCCGCGACACCAGTCCGGAGATGTGGACAGGCCCGTGAAAGCTCCCGCGTGGACCCATGCGCGGACCGTAGCAGGTTGCCGAGCGAAAGTGTCGACAATTGCACTGGCCCGCCCGGCTTCACGATTCTTTGCGCGTCAACCCCGCTGTCCCGTGGCACATGCGGCCACGGTGTCGGGCACGGGCGAGGCCGGCTCCGCGGCCCCGGTGACCGGCACATCGGCGACGGCGCGCCGCGCCGGACGGGCGACGATCAGCGCCACACCGGCGAGGATGATCCCGCCCGCCACCAGGGTGCGCAGGGTGATCGGCTCCGACGCGAAGGCCGCGCCCAGCAGCACCGCGACCACGGGGTTGACGTACGCGTATGTCGACACCAGCGAGGTGCGCGCGTTGCGGATCAGCCACGCATAGGCGGAGAAGCCGATCAGCGACCCCGCGACGATGAGATAGGCGACCGACACCAGCGACTTTCCGGTGATTGCGTCGACGTGCAACTTTCCCGCCTCGCCGGTGGCCAGGCCGGCGAGCCCCAGCAGGATGCCACCGGCGAGCATCTCCATGCCGCTGGCCATCGCCGCCGAGCGCGGCATCGGCGCGCCGCGCGCGTACAGCGATCCCGCCGCCCAGCAGAACGACCCCACCAGCACCACGCCGATCCCCGCCATGTCGAAATGCGAGCCACCCGAGGGCTGCACCAGCACCAGCAGGCCGATGAAACCCGCGGCGATGCCCAGCACCGTCCAGCGGCTCACCGGCTGGCCGAAGAAGACGCGGTCCAGCCAGGCCATGTGCAGCGGCACCAGCGCGACCACGATGGCCGCGATGCCCGAGGGCACGTGCTGCTCCGCCCAGATCACGCCGCCGTTGCCCGCCAGCAGCAGGGCGGCGCCGACGATGGCCGTGCTGCGCCACTGCGCCGCGGTCGGCAGCGGCTCACCGCGGCGGCGGCGGAGCAACGACCAGCCGAGCAGCATCACCCCGGCGACCAGGAAGCGGACGCAGCCCATCAGCAGCGGTGGGATGGTGGCGTCGGCGAAGCGGATGGCCAGGTAGGTCGAGCCCCAGATGGTGTAGACGATGAGCAGCGCCACCACCACCGCGGCGGTGCGGCTGCCCCGCTCCGGGCTCACCCCGCGTTCTCGACAGAGCTGGCAGCATCAAACACGCGGCCGCCGAAGCGCACGTCGCACTCGGCACCGCGCACCGAGGCCGGCAGCGGCAGCGACGGAGTTTCTGCCACCACCGTCCCGATCCCCAGGCCCACCGGGACCACGCCGGCCCAGATGGGCAGCGCCACGTCCTCGGCGTCGTCGAGCGGCGGCCCGGTGCGCACCTTGGCGGACGCCTCGTCGAGCCGCAGGGCCAGCACGCGCGTCGCCTTCAGCTCGCCCGCGCTGGGCTGGCGCGCCTCCGCACTGCGCCCGCGCAGCACGTGCTCGGCGAAGCCCATCAGAGCGCGGCGCTTCTCCTCCAGGTCGACCACCTCGACGGCTCGCCCGAAGGCGACCACCGAGCGGTAGTTGAAGGAGTGGTGGAACAGCGAGCGGGCCAGCACCAGCCCGTCGAGCACCGTGGCCACGACACACACGTCAACACCCGAGCCGACGGTGCGCAGCATCCGCGACGCGGGGGCGCCGTGCAGGTACAGCATCGACCCCACGCGGACGTGCGCCGTGGGGATGACCACGGGCGCGCCGCCGTCGCCGGGGAAGCCGACGTGGCAGACCAGCGCCTCGTCGAGGATCGCGGAGATGACGTCCCAGTCGTGGCTGCCCCGCTCGGGCAGTCGCCGCAGCCGGGTCCGCATCGCCACCTCCAGCGTTGTGAGTTTCTGTTACAGTACAAACCAATGACTGCGCTGGTACAAAGGTACCACATCACCGGGTCGACCGCGGGTGAGATCGCCGCCTCCATCGAGGATGCCATCCGCGCCGGCGACCTGCAGGCCGGAGGCCGCCTGCCCACCGTCCGCGCCCTCGCCGCCGAGCTGGGCGTCAGCCCGGTCACCGTGGCCGCCGCCTACCGCCGCCTCACCGGCCGCGGGCTGCTCAGCGCCGCCGGGCGCCGCGGCACCACCGTCTGCCCGGGACCGCTGCTGCCCAGCCGCCTCGACGTCCCGCGCCTCCCCGAGGGGGTGCGCAACCTCGCCGACGGCAACCCCGACCCCGCCCTGCTCCCCGACCTGCACGCCGCGGCCAGGTCCATCGCCTTCCCCCAGCGCCTCTACGGCGACGACGCCAACCTCCCCGCACTGCTCGACCTCGCCGCCGCCGACCTCCGCCGCGACGGCCTCGACGCCACCGCCCTGGCCGTGGTCGGCGGGGCCATGGACGGCATGGAGCGCACCCTGCTCGCCCACCTCCGCCCCGGCGACCGGGTCGCCGTCGAGGACCCCTGCTACCCCGCCGTCCGCGACCTGGTCGCCGCCATGGGCATGACCGCCGACCCCGTCGCCCTCGACGAGTACGGCCCCCGGCCCGATGAGCTGGCCCGCGCCCTGGCCCGCGGCGCCACCGCCTTCCTGCTCACCCCGCGCGCCCAGAACCCCACCGGCGCCGCCCTCGACGAGTCGCGCAGCGCCGAGCTGCGCGCTGTGCTCGACGCCCATCCCGGCGTGCTGGTGGTCGAGGACGACCACGCCGGGGCCATCGCCGGTGTCGAGGCGTCCTCCCTGGCGCCCGGGCACCGGGGTCCCTGGGCGGTGGTCCGCTCCACCGCCAAGGCGCTTGGCCCCGACCTGCGCCTGGCGGTGATGGCCGGCGACGCCACCACCATCGCCCGCGTCGAGGGGCGGCAGCGGCTGGGGACCGGCTGGGTGTCGCACGTCCTCCAGGACCTGGTGGTCGCCCTGCTCCGCGACCCCGCGACGGCCGAGCTGGTCGCCCGGGCCACCGCCACCTACACCGAGCGCCGGACCGGGCTGGTCGCCGCCCTGGCCCGCAACGGCCTGCGCTGCTGGGGCCGCTCCGGGCTCAACGTCTGGATCCCCGTCGCCGAGGAGGCGGCCGCGGTGCAGCACCTGCTCTCCCGCGGCTGGGGCGTCCGCGGTGGCGAGCGCTACCGCTTCCGCGCCGCCCCCGCCATCCGGGTGACCATCGCCGACCTCCACCCCGACGAGGCCGAGCAGCTCGCCGACGACCTGGCCGGGGTGCTCCACGGCGCCCGCCGCACCGGGACGGCGTAGGCGCAGCAGAGCGCCGTCCCGCTCCCTGATCATGGCCGGGAGATGCAACAGGAGAGCCCCGCGCGTGCCGTGCTGGTCCGCCACGGCGAGACGGTGTGGAGCCGCGACGGGCGCCACACCGGCCGCACCGACATCCCGCTCACCGAGCAGGGCCGCGACGACGCCCGCCGCCTCGCCCCGCGCCTGGCCGGGCGCAGCCTCGCCCGGGTCCTGGTCAGCCCCCTGCAGCGCGCCAGGGAGACGTGCGCGCTGGCCGGGCTGGCCGATCGCGAGGAGCTCTGCCCCGCGCTCATGGAGTGGGACTACGGCGACTACGAGGGTCTCACCTCGGCGCAGATCGGCGAACGCCGGCCCGGCTGGTCACTGTGGCGCGACGGCTGTCCCAACGGTGAGATGCCCGACGACGTGGCCGCCCGCGCCGACGCGGTGATCGCCGAGGTCACCGCGAGCGGCGGCGACGTCGCCCTCTTCGCCCACGGCCACCTGCTCCGCGTCCTCGGCGCCCGCTGGGTCGAGCAGGCGGCGGCACAGGGCGCGCGCCTGATGCTGGACACCGCCGCACTCTGCCTGCTCGACGCCGAGCACGGGGTGCGCGCGCTGCGCCTCTGGAACGACGTCAGCCACCTTCCGCCCGAGCGCCGCCCGTACTGAATCCGGCCCGCCTCCGGCGCCTCCCGCTAGCATGCTGGCTCCGCGCTGCTGGGACCCCCCACGCCGGCCGCGGTTGCCAAAGGAGGGTTTCGCACATGAAGGTCGGCCAGATCGTCGACGACTTCGAGGCCACGGATCAGCACGGCGCGACGCGCCGGCTGTCGGAGCTGCTGGGTGACGGCCCGGTGGTCCTCTACTTCTACCCCAAGGCGTTCACGCCCGGCTGCACCAAGGAGGCCTGCCACTTCCGCGACATGAACGCGGAGCTGCGCGCCGTGGGCGGCCACGCGGTCGGCGTCAGCGCCGATGCGGTCGATCGCCAGGCGGCCTTCGACGAGAAGCACGGGCTCGGCTTCCCGCTGCTCTCCGACCCCGAGCGCAGGCTGGCCAGGATGTTCGGCGTCAAGCGGCCCGGCCCGATCTTCAACAAGCGCGCCACCTTCGTGATCGACACCGACCGCCGCGTCCTCGCCGTGATCGGCAGCGAGCTGAACATGAACGTCCACGCCGACCAGGCGATCGCGACGCTGCGCGCCCGGACGCCCGCGCCTAGCTCTGTAGCGCGTTGAGCCCGTTGGCGGCGGTGCAGTCGATGCCCGCCGCCAGGGTGCGCTTGACGGGGTTGCCGTTCGGTGGCGTGCCGGTGAGCGCGCCGATCTCGCAGTTGCCGGCCGTATCCATGACCACCACCATGAAGAGGTCCCCGCCGCCGTTTTCGGCGCCGTAGAGGACCACCCTGGTCGGCGTCGCCGGGGACGGGAAGCTGGACGAGCCGGTCTGCACGCTGACGCTGATGCTCGCGGGGAGCTGGCCGGAGACGGCCGGGCCGACGCCCCAGGCGTCGTTGACGCTGCCGCTGCTGCTGGTGATCGTCCCCTGGGCGACCAGCAGGACGCCGTCGCGCACCTTGGTGGCGTCGACCACCGCCTTGGTGGTGCTGCTGTCCGTCGTCGAGGAGCTCGACGAGGATGACGCCGACCCCAGCGCGCCGTAGTCGACGGCGCCGCTGGGCGCGCTGATGCCGAAGTGGCTGGCGTACTCGGTGATGTCCAGCCTGCCCTTGGCGCCGCCGTCGAAGTGCACGGGGTAGGGCTTGCCGCTGAGCGCCACGTCCATCTCGCCGTCCTTGCTGGTGACGGCGATCACCGCCTGGCCGTTGACCGTCTTGGTGCCGCCTTTGGTGTACGGCCCGCTGCCGCCGCTGCCCAGCGCGTCGGCGAGCGCGCCCGCGTCGGCCAACTGGGTGACCGCGGCGGCGGCGCTCTCCAGGTCGCTGTTGCCGGTGACGGTGACCCAGCTGTCGCCGATGGTGTCCGCGGCCGCCGGGGCGACCTTGGCGAACAGCGCCTTGCCGCGGAAGTAGAGCTTGCCGCCGGCCAGGACGAAGTCGAACCCGGTGCCGGCGGAGTCCATGTGGCCGGAGGCGGTGCTCTTGCCGTCGACCTTCATGTCGAAGCTGACCTTGCCGGTGTCGGCGCTGATGGTGCCGGTGAGGTGGAAGGAGGCCGCCGTGCGCAGGGCGGTCCTGGCGTCACTGACGATCTGGTCGGCGCCCTTGCCGTCCTCGCCGTTGCCGGAGGCGCCGCAAGCGGCGAGCAGGCCGGAGACGGCGACGGCGGCGACTGTGGCGATGTGGCGGGTGGAGGTCACGGTCGTTCAGAGCTCCGCTGGTGTGGGGCCTGTGCAGTGTGCGGCGCCCGGCATGCCGGAGGGGTCCGCCAGACCCCCGGCGTGCTCCACCCTTCCCCCGAGCCCCTCCTCAGGTGCTCCCCCCACCGGGTCGCACCAGCCCGAGCGCCCGCCGCGCGCCATGGTGCTCTTCCCGATGGCGGCGTGGCGGAGCCCGAGGGTTTTCGTCGCAGAGCCGATGCAGCACTCTGATGCATTCACATCAGGGGCGGCGGATTGGTCGCTCGCTTTCAGGCGACCTGGCGGCGCACCCGGGGACGAGGCCGCAGCATCGCCTCGCCGCCCGCGGTGAGCAGCAGGAGGTCGAGCGGGTCCTCGTGGAGGTCGGCGATCTCGTCACGATCGGGGTGGCAGGCGCTGAGCAGGGCGCCCTGCCAGCGCAGCATCGCCGCGTGCAGGCGCACGGTGTCGGACATGGAGAGCACCCAGGCGGGGACCGGCAGGCCCACGGCCAGCTCGACCTGCGACAGCCAGTCGACAACAGCATCCGACGAGGTCAGCGCGCCGCCGGCGAGATTGAAGCGCTCCAGCTCGCCGAGCAGGACGTCGATGGCGCGCACCGGGCGGCGGGGGTTGGGCAGGCCGCGGCGGCGCTGCTCGTCGGTGGCGGCGTCGCGCACGGCGCGGGCGGCGTCGGCCATCGGGGCGATGTGGGCGACGGGGTCGGGGGGCCGGTCCAAGTCCTCTCCTCTCGTTGGAGACACGCGCGATCTCGATGCGACAGGGTGGCAGGCTTCGGTGGCCTCCCGCCAGGGCCGAACGTCTGGAGCGGATTGGGACCGACGGCCTGACCTGTCATGACACATCCGCGGGGTCGCCTCCGTCTTATCGGTTCAAGGCGGAGGAAGAGATGAGTTCGACGGCGAGGATCGACGACCGGCTGCTGGCGGCGCACTACCTGCCGGTGATGCGCCTCTGCCTCAGCCGCCTGCGCGACCCCAGCGACGCCGAGGACGCCACCCAGGAGGTTTTCCGCCGCGCCCTGCAGCACGCCGGCGGGCTGCGCGACGACCCGCTCCCCTGGCTGATCACCGTGGCCAAGAACGTCTGCAACGACGAGCTTCGCCGGCGGCGGCGCCAGGCGGGGATGAGCTGCCCGGACGAGCCCCGGGCTGCCGCGGCTCCGCCTGACGCCACGCCGGAGGGCGTGGTGGTCGGGCGCATGGCGGTGATGGAGCTGCTCGGCCGCCTCACACCCGGTGAGCGCCGCGCCCTCTCAGCGCGCCTGGCGGGCGGCGGCGACCCCTCGCCCACCAGCACCACCCGCGTGCTCCTCGCCCGGGCGCGGCAGAAGCTGCGCCAGCACCTCGAGGACTCCCAGTCCGCCCTGGGCACCGCCACCGTCTCCAGCGCCGAGGCCCTGCACCGGCTGCGCAGCCGCCTGCTCGGTCGCACCCTGCTCGGCTCCGGCCGCGTCGCCGCGCTGGTCCCCGCGGCGCTGATCATCGGGGTCGCCGGCGGTCCCGGTGGCGCCATGCCCGCCATCGGCGGCATCCCAGGCACCTCCCCCGCGCCACTCAGCCTCGCCCCCCTCGACGCGGGCTTGACCCGCCACGATCCGGTCGACTCCGCGCCGGGATCCCGCTCCGGGGTGCGGCAGATCAACGTCGGAGCGCTGCGAGCCGCGGCGCCCGGGGCTCCCGCCGGCGGCGCGCTCCTGCTCCCGCCCCCCTCGGGGCCGACCTGGACCACGCAGGTGCAGCAGGAGGACTACCACCAGGTCTCGACCAGCGACATCGAGCCGTCGCCGGCCTACGGGTCGGACCACACCGTGCTGATGATCGGCCAGAACCACCAGTGCGGAGCGGCGATCTGCTCGCAGATCTACCGCAGCGGCGACGGCGGCGCGACCTGGACGTTTGTGACAGGAATGGCTGTGACGGACACCCAGGCGGTGCTGCCGCAATCGTTCAGCGCCGGGCACTTCTACACCGCGGGAAGCGCCGGAGTGGAGCTGACCAAGAACAGCGGGGCCACCTTCGCCACCGTGCTGCCCAACGAGAACGGCACCGCCATGGTGCCGCCCCCGGCGTCGGGCCTCGACGTCGTCTACAGCACCTCTGACGGGCTGTGGGGCGTCGGCCGCGACGGCAGCCCCACGCTGCTGTCGCTGCTCAACGCCGGGGACGACACCGGTGGCACCCCGGTGCTGTTCGCCACGCCGAGCGGATTCACGGTGCTCCAGCCGGTGGCGCCGCCGGCCACGTCGCGCAGCACGGGCACCTACCTGGAACGCTGCTCGCCGCAGTGCGGGCCCGACGTTCCGCTGCCGCTGCCGGCGGCGCACTTCAACCTGTTCGCCTCCGCCGACGTCGCCACCGACCACACCGTGTACGCCAACGACGGCATGCACCTCGGCGTGTCCCACGACGACGGCCAGACCTTCACCGTCATCCCCGGGCCCAACGCCCTCGACATCCTGGCCATCCGGGGCCCCAGCGGACGGCGGCTGGTGGGGTCGCTGGGCATGAACGGGCACTCGCTCGGCTACAGCGACGACGACGGGGCCACCTGGCAGCCGGCCGCCATCCCCAACTCCGTGCTGATCAACGCCCAGACGATCACCCAGCTCCGCCCGGGGCGGCTGATCGCCTCGATGATGCGCAGCGACGACTGGGGCTGGTACTACTTCGTCTGCTCCAGCGACGGCGCCACCTGGACGGCATGCTCGCCCGACAGCGGCTGACGGCGACCCCGCGCCGCCCGTAAACGATCGGGCGACGTCGCGCGTATGCCTTGTACCGGACCCGGCAGATGCGGTTGTGGCCAGGTCCACCCGAGGCAGTGAGGAGGCAGCGGTGCTGAGGCAGCTCCACACCCTCGGGGCATGTGTGGAGACGGCTCGTGGAGTCCCCCCGGCGGCGCGTCGCCGTCAGCCTGGCGCTGGCATGCCTCGCGCTCAGCACGGTGATGGCGCCCATCCCGGCGCTTGCGGTGGGCACGGCGCTGCTCTGCACGGGAACGGTGCAGGTCGGCTATGCGCCGCCGATCACGCCGGTGCCGGCGACCGGGCCCACCGTCGTGACCCTGAGCACCCCAACGCCGCTGGCCTGCACCGGCCCGATGGGCGGCGCCACCGCCACCGTCGCCGTGTCGGGAACGCAGGCGGCGGGAGCGGCGTGCGCCGGTCTGATCGCCCTGACGGGCATCGGCAGCATCGCGCTCAACGGCGGCGCCCAGACGAGCGTCGCCTGGACGGCCGCCGGGACCGCGGTGGCGCAGTGGTGGACCTTCGTGCAGGCCATCCCCAGCCCGACGCTCGAAGCGGTGGGCGGGGGGGCCTGGGCCATGGCGGTGTCGGGCGCCCCCGGCTGCGTCGCCGGCACGGCCGCCGTCCCCTTCCAGGCCGCCCTCTCCATCGTCGCCTGAGCGCGACCCCCAGGGAGCACCCCGCATGAGCACCGAGAGCCCCCACGGACAGCACGCGCGGCCGGCCCTGGCCGCCTACCTGCGCCTGCTCGCCGCCTGCCTGGAGGACGAGGCCGACCTCATCGAGTCCGACGGCGCCCGCTGCGAGGACGTGCTGCGCCGCTTCCGCGACGGGGTGCTCGCCCTCAGCCTGCAGGACGCGCCGCTGGACATCCTGGTCGCCCGGGGCGACTAGGCCGCCTGGGCGCGGGCCACGCGGCGGGCGGCGAGCAGGGCGCGGTCGAGGCGGCAGCGGAAGGCCTTGACCGACATGCCCAGGCGGGCGGCGCTGACCGCGTCGGGAAGGCGGTGGACGTAGCGCATGGCCAGCACCTCGCGCTGCGCGACAGGCAGGGGGCTGAGGATCTCCTGGAGCTGGAGGCGCATCTCCAGCAGCGCCCAGGGGTCGGCGTCGGCGGACTGGGAGGGGTCGTCGAGGAGGCGGGCCTTGCCGTCGACGGAGCGGTCGCGGGCCATCAGGCGGCTGGCCGCCCAGCGCGCGTTGCGCTGCACCACGTGGGCGGGGTGGGCGGCGAGCAGGTCCTCGTCGCCGCAGCGCAGGCGCTGCAGCACCTGGATGAAGCCGTCGTGCACGGCGTCCTCGGCGAGGGCCAGGTCGCCGGTGCGGCGGGCGCAGCGGCGGACGGCGTCCTCACCGTAGCGGTGGTACAGCCTGTCGACGGCGGCGGCCGGGCTGGCCACCAGCTCGACGGAGACCTCGCCGCCGGCCTGGGTGACGTCTGGTGCGATGTGGATCACGCCACGTATACGTGCGCACAGGGCGGTGCGTTTACACGACCAGCGGGTTTGGTCGCCCCGCGAGCGTAGGGAGGGCCGATCCGGGGACCGGCCCTCCCCGACGATTGGGGGTTGGAACCAGGGAAGTGGGGCGCCGGAAGCGGTCCCGCCCGACCGCCCCGACGCCGTCCCACCGGCGGGTGGGACCGGACGCGGTATGGGGATGCGACGGGCCGCCTGCGCACCGTCGCACCTCCGCGCCCGCCCGGCGCCCGCTGTCTACTGGTTAAAGAGCGCTGAGCCGGGAAAAGTCCTCGCCACATCGAAAGATTCGCCGAGGCGGCGGCGCGGCGTGCTGCCGCTGTGCCTCAGCGCTCGACGACGGTGGCGATGCCCTGGCCGACGCCGATGCACATCGTCGCCATGCCCCGACCGCTGCCGCGCCGGCGCAGGTCCCAGGCCAGGGTGGTGAGCAGCCGCGCTCCCGAGCAGCCCAGCGGGTGGCCCAGCGCGATCGCCCCGCCGTGCGGGTTGACGATGGCCGGGTCCAGCTCCGGCCACTGGCGCAGGCAGGCCAGGCTCTGCGCCGCGAAGGCCTCGTTGAGCTCGACGCTGTCCATGTCGCCCCAGCCCATGCCGGCGCGGTCGAGGGCGCGGGTCGCCGCCGCCACCGGGCCGATGCCGAAGAGGTGCGGCTCGACCCCGCTGGTGGCGCGCGACACGATGCGCGCCAGCGGCTCGCGCCCGGTGCGGCGCAGTGTCTCCTCGTCGCAGAGCAGCAGCGCCGAGGCGCCGTCGTTGAGCGGCGAGGAGTTGCCCGCGGTGACCGACCCGTCAGCACGGAAGGCCGGCTTGAGCGCGGCCAGCTTCTCCAGCGTGGTCGCCGCGCGCACCGACTCGTCGCGGGCCAGGAGCACCTCGCCGTCGACGGCGACCGGGAGCACCTCGTCGTCGAACACCCCGGAGTCCCACGCCGCCGCCGCGTTGCGGTGGCTGCGCAGGGCGAACTCGTCCTGCTCCTGTCGCGAGACCTCGAACATGCTGGCGAGGATCTCGGCGCCCTCGCCGAGCGACACGGTCCACTGCTGGGGCATGCGCGGGTTGACCATGCGCCAGCCGAGCGTGGTCGAGTGCAGGGTCTCGTGGCCGCGCGGATAGCCGCTCTCCGGCTTGAGCATCACCCAGGGCGCTCGCGACATCGACTCGACGCCGCCGGCGATGGCCACCGACGCGTCGCCGACGGCGACCGCGCGCGAGGCGTCCATGACCGCCTCCATGCCCGAGCCGCACAGCCGGTTGACCGTCGCCCCCGGCACCGAGGGCGGCAGGCCGGCGAGCAGCACCGCCATGCGGGCGACGTTGCGGTTGTCCTCGCCGGCGCCGTTGGCGTCGCCGAACCACACGTCGTCGATCTGCCCGGGCTCCACCTCGGGAACCCGCGCCATCAGGCCGCGGACCACCTGGGCGGCGAGGTCGTCGGGCCGAACCCCGGCGAGCGCCCCGCCGTAGCGGCCGATCGGGGTGCGCACCGCGTCGAGGATGAAGACTTCCCGGCTCATGGCGAGGAGCAGAGTAGCGAGCCCGGCGCCGCCGCTGCAGGCGCGCCCTCGACCCCGAGCGGCTCTGGCAGACTGGCCCGACGTGACCACCACCGAGCCCTCCCCCACCCCGCCCGTCGCCGAGCGGCGGCCGGTCGTCCACCAGGCCCACGGCGACCGCCGCGTCGACGAGTACGCCTGGCTGCGCGACCGCGAGGACCCGGCGGTGATCGCCCACCTCGACCTGGAGAACGCCTACACCGACACCGTGACCGCGCCCGCCGCTGAGGTGC
Source organism: Candidatus Angelobacter sp. (assembly GCA_035569495.1). Classification (GTDB taxonomy): domain Bacteria; phylum Chloroflexota; class Dormibacteria; order Aeolococcales; family Aeolococcaceae; genus DASRDZ01. The sequence continues at coordinate 31,051 of DATMMX010000057.1, forward strand.
GGCAGCGCATCTACGAGGAGATCGCCGGGCGCGTCCAGCAGACCGACGAGAGCGCGCTCGTGCCCCAGGGGCCGTGGCTCTACAGCACGCGCACCGTCGAGGGCATGCAGTACCCGATGCTCACCCGCCGTGCCCGCAACGACCCCGGCGCCGAGGTTCAGGTCATCCTCGACCAGAACAAGCTGGCCGAGGGGCACGACTACCTGCGCGTCGGCGACGTCGCGGTGAGCCCCGACCAGCGCCTGCTCGCCTATACCGTCGACAACGACGGCAGCGAGCAGTTCACCCTGCGCATCCGCGACCTGGAGACCGGCGAGGACCGCGAGGACCAGGTCGAGCGCGTCTACTACTCGCTGGCCTGGTCGGCCGACGGCGGCACCGTGTTCTACACCCGCCCCGACGAGGCGATGCGCCCGTGGCAGGTCTGGCGGCACCGCGCCGGCACCCCGCAGGGCGCCGACACCCTGGTCTACCAGGAGGACGACGACCGCTTCTTCGCCGAGGTCTCGCGCACCCGCAGCGGCGCGCTGATTCTGGTCAACCTTGGCAGCAAGGTGACCAGCGAGGTGTGGCTGGTCGACGCCACCCGGCCCGAGGCGCCGCCTCGCGTGGTCGCCGCCCGGCAGCAGGGCCACGAGTACCAGGTCGACCACCATCGGGACGCATCGGGCGACACGCTGTTCATCGTCAGCAACGACGATGCGGTCAACTTCCGGCTGATGGCGGCGCCGCTGGCCACGCCCGGACGCGAGCACTGGCGCGAGGTCATCAGCCACCGCGAGGACGTCAAGCTCGACGGCGTCGACCTCTTCGCCCGCCACATGGTGCTCTACGAGCGCGCCGGCGGCATGCGCCGCATCAGCCACGGCGCGGTGGGCTCGGCGCAGACCCGGGTGGTGCCCCAGCCCGAGGAGGTCTACGTCGCCTCGCCCGGCAGCAACCGCGAGTGGGACACCGACACCCTGCGCTTCGACTACTCCTCGCTGGTGACGCCGCGCTCGGCGATCGACCACGACATGCGCACCGGCACGCGAACGGTGGTCAAGGAGGAGCCCGTGCTGGGCGGCTACGACCGCGGCCGCTACCTCACCGAGCGGCTCTGGGCGACCGCGCCCGACGGGGTGAGGGTGCCGATCTCCGTGGTGCGGCGCGGCGACGTCGCGCTCGACGGCACCGCTCCCGCGCTGCTCTACGGCTACGGGTCCTACGAGATCTCCACCGAGCCCAGCTTCAGCATCCCCCGCCTGTCACTGCTCGACCGCGGCGTGGTCTACGCCATCGCCCACGTCCGCGGCGGCGGCGAGATGGGCCGCCGCTGGTACGACGACGGCAAGCTGATGCACAAGCGCAACACCTTCACCGACTTCATCGCCGCTGCCGACCACCTGGTCAGCAACGGCTATACCTCGCATCAGCGCCTGGCCATCCGGGGCGGCAGCGCGGGCGGGCTGCTGATCGGCGCCGTGGTCAACCTGCGCCCCGACCTCGCCCGCGTCGCCCTGGCCCACGTTCCCTTCGTCGACGTGGTCACCACCATGCTCGACGACAGCCTGCCGCTCACCGTCACCGAGTACGAGGAGTGGGGCAACCCCAACGAGGAGGAGGCGTACCGCTACATGCTCTCCTACTCCCCCTACGACAACGTCGCGCCCGCCGAGCATCCCGCGGTTCTGGCCACGGGTGGCCTGAACGACCCGCGCGTCGGCTTCTGGGAGCCGGCCAAGTGGGTGGCGCGGCTGCGCGAGCGCACCCGGAGCCGCCGGCCGATCCTGCTGCAGACGGAGATGGGCGCCGGCCACGGCGGACCCTCCGGCCGCTACCACGCCTGGCGCAAGGAGGCCTACGAGCTCGCCTTCATGCTCGGCGAGCTGGGCGTCACGAGCTAGCCGGCGCCGCCCCACCGCGCTTGCGAAAGCGCCGCGCCTTGTTGCGGTTGCCGCAGACGGCCATGCTGCACCAGGCCCGCGAGGCGTTGCGCGACACGTCGTAGTAGGCCCAGGCGCACTCGCTGTCGGCACACACCTTGAGCCGCCGCCAGGTGCCCTCGACGTCGGCGGCGGCGATGGCGCCGAGCATCCGGGCGATCGCCCGGTCGAGGCCGCGCCCCCCGGGCTGCAGCCGGGCGCCGCCCTCGCGGTCGACCTGCACGCGCAGGGAGGTGCGCTGCGCCTCGGCGTTGACCAGCGCCGCGGCGGCGAGGTCGAGGGGGTCGCCGTGGTTGGCCTGGAGCAGGGCGCGCAGCGCTTCGCGGAAGGCGGCCACCCGGGCCAGGTCGGCGGCGCCCAGCTCACCCGCCTCGCCGTCGCTGACCAGGCCGCGCTCGACCAGCCAGGCGCGCAGCGATGCAACGTCCGGCAGCTCGTCGGTGTTTGGCTTGACGTCGCGGGTGTTGACCAGGTCCTGGAGCAGGAGGAGGTCGCCCGGGGCGCTCGGCTCCGCTTCCGGTGCGGGATCGGGCGGGGAATCCATGGCTGAGTGCATCATAACCACTGAGGTTGGTTGACAGGTTAGCCGTAACCTGCATACAATAAACGCAGGTTACGACCGACCCAACGGTCCGGAGGACTGGCAATGAACCCCATGCTCACCGAGGCGCTGGTGGCACCCCGCCTGGACGACCTTCGCCGATCCGCCAGGAACTCCGCCAACGCGCGGGACGCCCGCCAGCCGGTGCGCCCGGTGCCCGTCCCCATGTGGACGAGGACGCTCGCCGCGCCCGGGGCCAGCGCGTCGCTCGCCGCCGAGCCGGTCGCCACCGGCTGCGGAGACGCGGCATGATCGAGCTGTTCGTGGTGCTCGCCTTCGCCGTCCTGCTGGTTGTTCCCGGGCTGTTCGGGGTGGACAGCCGCGACGGCCGCGACTCGCAGGCCCGTCAGAACCAGGGCTGGGGCGGTCCGTCTCACTGAGCGTTCGACGCGCGCCGCCGATGGCTCAGGGGGTCTGGCCCGCCAGCTCCCCGAAGGCGACGAAGCGGTGGTCGTACTGGCTGCCCAGCCAGGTGCCGGTGCAGGTGATGATCGAGAGCCGCGCCACCCCGTCGGCGGGGACGTGGGGTGGCTGGCCGAGGGCGACGTCGGCGCCGTAGATGCGATCGAGCACCGGCATCGACGCCACCTCCTTGAGGCTGTAGGCGCGCGCGTCGCTGATCCGGTAGTGGTAGACGATCCCGGACCGCTGGTCGGTGACGTCGACCATGTCACCCGCCTTGAGCTGGGGCACGCGAGCGAAGGCCGCGGCGGCGCCGCCGACCCGGTCGACGTGCCCCGCCAGCGCGAACACCCCCGGCTGCCCGGCCTCGGCGCCGCCGCGGTACCAGAAGGCCTGGTCCCAGATCGAGGAGCTCGCCGGACCCTCGGGCGCGTCGACCGCGTTCTTGGCGGTCAGGCCCACGCCCATCACCGGGACGTCGATGCCGACGCTCGGCGCGGCGAAGTGCAGCGGGATGGCCGCGAAGGCGGCGTGGAGGTCGATCGGCTGCAGGGTGCGGGGCAGCAGGGCGCCCGGGGCCAGGGACGGGGTCGGCGCGGCCGAGGGGGTGGGCGTGGCGGCCGGCGTGCTGGTGGCGCCCGCGGCCGGAACCTGCAGCGCGGGGGTGGCAAGAGCCGCGGCGGCGGGGGTCGCAGGGTGGCCGCCTCGCAGCGCCATGGCGACGCCCGTTCCCGCGCCCGCGACCGCCAATCCGGCGGTGGCGGCGGCGGCGATCCAGCGGCGCCGGGTCATGGTGAAACGGAGGCGTGGCACGGCTCGAATGCTAGTCGCAAAGCGCCGCAGCCGCGGTTCAGTGCCTGCGGAAGTCGCGAACGGCGATGCGCGGCGCCCGTCGCGGCATGCGCACCGCGGCGACGAGGAGCTGGACGGCCAGGCCGCGCCGCCCCGACCACGGTTCGAGCAGGCGCAGCATCTCCGCGTCGTCGCGCGCTGGACGCCCTGTCAGCGCCCAGCCGACGTGCTTGTAGAGGTTGTAGTCGCCGACGGCCACGGCGTCCTCGTCGCCGAGGGCGCGGAACGCCGCCTCGGCGACGGTCCAGACGCCGACCCCGGGCAGCTCGGCGACCAGGCGGCGGCGCACCTCCTCGGGCGGCAGGACGGAGGCTCCCAGCCGCTCGATGGCGGCTGCCCGCCGGGCCACGCGCCGCAGCGTGTCACCGCGCTGCCGCTCCAGGTTGAGGCGGTGAAGGTCCCAGTCCGCCAGGGCGGCGACGCGCGCGGGGTCGGGCGGGAGCAGCAGTCCCGCGGGGCCGGGCGCGGGGTCGCCGAGCAGGCGGACCAGCCCCGCCCAGCTCCGCCGCGCCTCCAGCCCGGCGACGCGCTGCTCGACGATGGCCGGCAGCAGCGCCTCGACCAGCGCGCCGGTGCTGGGCAGGCGCAGCCCGGGCAGGCGCCGCGCCGCCGCCTCCAGCCCGGAGTGGCCGAGCGTCTCCAGCGGCGGCCGGTCGGCGCCGATCAGCACGGGCAGCCGCTCCAGCAGCCACGGGGCTCCGTCTCCCCAGGCCGCCGCCTGCACCTCGCGTCCCGCGCGCCCGATGCGCAGCGTCGCCGCACCGTGGGGGGTGCGCGTCGCCCACCACAGCGTCGCCCCGTCTCGCCGCACGCAGGGATCGAGGCCGCCGCGGCCGAGCAGCGACAGCGTGGCCACCGGGTCGACGGTGTGCTCCGGCACCAGGGTGACGGCGACGTCGGCGGCGAGCATGTCGGCCGCGAGCATACGCGGCACCCGGCGCGCACCCGGTGTATACAGACGGAGAGGATCCGCAACGCGCGGAGCAGCCAGCGAACGGAGGCCACACCGATGGCGAGTGTCACCCGGGACGTCGACGCGACCGCGGCGGCCACGCAGCTCGCCGCGCGGGCGCTGCCCACCTGGCGCGGGGTCAACCACCTCGCCCTGGTCACCCCCGACATGGACGCGACCGTCCGCTTCTACCACGGCGTGCTGGGCATGCCCCTGGTGGCCACGCTGATGGCCGGACCGATGCGCCACTACTTCTTCAAGATCGACGAGTCCAACACGGTCGCCTTCTTCGAGTGGCAGGGCTCGGACACCTTCCGCAAGCCCGCCGGCTGGCCGACGCACCACCCGCTGCAGTTCGACCACCTCTCCTTCAACCTGCCCGACCGCGCCGCCCTGCTCGACATGCAGGACCGCCTGCGCAGCGCCGGCACCGAGGTGACCGAGGTGGTCGACCACGGCATGATCAAGTCGATCTACTTCACCGATCCGTGCGGCATCGCCCTGGAGGCGTCCTACTGGGAGACCGACGCGACCGCGCAGCCCGCGGGCAACCAGCACACCTTCCTCGACCCCAACCCGGTGCCCGCGCTGCGGGAGCTGCTGGAGACCGGGCAGGTCAGGTGGGTGCCGCAGACCGACCTGGTCGACGCGCCGGTGGGGATCAGCTGAATTCCCTCCCACACCCGTTTCGGGCGATGCTAGGCTTGCCCCCGAGATGCGGACACAGGTCATCGTCGACGCCCTACGTGAGATCGAGTTCGAGCGCCGGACGGTCCTCGACCGCCTCGAAGAGCTCGAGGACGAGCGCGCCGCGCTGCGCCGCCGCGCCGAGTCGCTGGAGGGTGCCGCCCGCGCCCTCGCCCCGCTCCGCGAGTGGGAGGAAGCGCTGACCCCGGCGGCCACGCCGATGCGGCCCGTGCCCATGCCCTCGCCGGTGCAGGGCGTGGTCGCGCCGCCGTCGAGCAGCCACTTCCTGGGCAGCAGCGCCGCCGCCGAGTAGGCGGCTGGCGATTCGCAAGACCGGGCCGCGAACGGTCGTTCCCTGAGACATGAACGACCAGCCCCCCATCGCCGAGGTGCAGCGGCTCGAAGCGGAGCTGCGCGCCTTCACCGTCCTGCGCGACAACTTCCACGACCTCTACCGCGAGGAGCGCGACGCCCGCGCCGCCGCCGAGCGGCAGGTCGAGGCGGTCATCGCCGAGCGCGACCGGCTCCACGCCGAGGTCGGCATGCTGCACGCGCAGCTGCACAGCGTTCGCGAGACTCTGGCCCGGACGCAGCGCCAGCCGGCGGCGCGCACCGTCGAGCTGCGCGGCCAGCCCACCCCGGCCTGGAAGCCGCGCATCCTCGAGGGCTGCTGAGCCCGGTCCCCACGGGGGGAGCCGCGGATTCGTACCATCCGCGGGGATGGAGATCGCATCGCAGCTCGACGAGACGCGCGCCTTCAACGCCGAGATCGAGCGCCTGCTGGCGGGCATGACGCCCGTGCAGTCGCTGCCCCCGGAGGTCACCAGGCGCGCCCGCCGCGAGGGACGCGGCATCTTCCCGCCGCCGGTCTTCCTCGACCGCGCCCGGGACGTCACCATTCCCACCCGCGGCGGCAGCATCACGGCGCGAGTGCTCGCTCCCGAGGCGGCGCCGACCGGCGTCTACCTGCACCTCCACGGCGGCGGCTGGACGTTGGGCGAGCACGACATGCAGGACCCACTGCTGGCGGAGCTGGTCGACGCCACGGGGATGGTCGCGGTCAGCGCCGGCTACCGGCTGGCCCCCGAGCACCCCTACCCGGCGGGGCCCGACGACGGCGAGGACGCGGCCCTGTGGCTGCTCGACCGCGGCGCGCGCGAGCTGGGCGCGCCGCAGCGCCTGGTCATCGGCGGCGAGTCCGCGGGCGCGCACCTCAGCGTGGTGACGCTGCTGCGGCTGCGCGACCGCCATGGGGTGCGCGGCGCCTTCGCCGGGGCCAACCTGGTCTACGGCCCGTACGACCTCAGCCTGACGCCGAGCCAGCGCCGCTGGGGCGAGCGCAACCTCATTCTCAGCACCCCGCTGCTCCACTGGTTCAGCGACTGCTTCCTCGGCGACCGCGACCCCGAGGCGCGCCGCGACCCGGACATCTCACCGCTCTACGCCGGTCTCGAGGACATGCCCCCGGCGCTCTTCCAGGTGGGCACCGCCGACCCCCTGCTCGACGACTCGCTGTTCATGGCGGCGCGCTGGCGCCAGGCGGGCGCCGCGGCGACGCTGCAGGTCTACGAGGAGGCGCCGCACGGCTTCACCAGCTTCGCCATCGGCGTCGCCCGGCAGGCGCGCGAGGATCAGTACGGGTTCCTGCGCGCGGTCTGACGCCCCGGCTCAGGCGATGCCGTGGGCTGCCTCGCGTTCCGCGGCACGCCGCCGGGCCAGCGCGACGAAGGCGTCGAGGGCGTCGGGACGGACCAGCGCGTCGCGGCTGGCGGCGACCTCGGCCGGGGTGCCGGTGAGCACCCGCTTGACCGGGACCTCCAGCTTCTTGCCGGACAGCGTGCGCGGCACGGCCGCGACGAACTCGATGCTGTCGGGCACGTGGCGCGGCGACAGCGAGGTGCGGATCTCGGCGACCAGGGCGCGGCGCAGCGCGTCGCCGGCCTCGACGCCCGGCGCGGGCACCACGAAGAGGAGCAGCTCCCCCGCGGCGTTGGCCTGGTCGCCTTCGAGGTGGACCACCAGGCTGTCGACCACCTGGTCCATACCCTCGACCACCGAGTAGAACTCGGCGGTGCCGATGCGCACCCCGCCGCGGTTGAGGGTGGCGTCGCTGCGGCCGCTGATGATGCAGGAGCCGCGCTCGGTGATGGTGATCCAGTCGCCGTGGCGCCACACGCCGGGGTACACGTCGAAGTAGGCGGCGCGGTAGCGCGAGCCGTCGCCGTCGCCCCAGAAGCCCACCGGCATCGAGGGCATGGGCGCGGTGATCACCAGCTCGCCCTGCTCGCCGATCACCGGACGCCCGCTCGCGTCGAAGGCCTCGACGTGCGCACCGAGGTAGCGGCAGGAGATCTCGCCGGCGATGACCGCAACCATCGGGCAGCCGCCGACGAAGGCGGTGCACACGTCGGTGCCGCCGCTCACCGAGGAGAGCATCAGGTCGCGCCCGATCGCCTCGTACACCCAGCGGAAGCCCTCGACGGGGAGCGGCGCGCCGGTGGAGCCGACGGCGCGCAGCGCATGCAGGTCGTCGCTCGCGCCGGGGGTGATGCCCTGCTTGCGGCAGGCCATCACGTACGGCGCGCTGGTGCCGAACCAGGTGATGCCGGCCTCCTCGGCGAGGCGCCACAGCGCGCCCATGTCGGGATGGCCGGGGTCGCCGTCGAAGCAGACGATGGTGGAACCGGTCAGCAGTCCCGACACCAGCACGTTCCACATCATCCAGCCGGTGGTCGAGAACCAGAAGAAGCGGTCGCCGGGGCCGAGGTCGCTGTGCAGGGCCAGCATCTTCAGGTGTTCGAGGAGGATGCCGCCGTGGCCGTGGACGATCGGCTTGGGCAGGCCGGTGGTGCCCGACGAGTAGAGGATGTAGAGCGGGTGGTCGAAGGGCACCGGCTCGAACTCCAGCGGGCCGGGCGTGGCGCGCAGGTCGGCCCAGGTGCTCGCGCCGTCGAGGGTGGCCTGCGGATCCAGGTAGGGCAGCAGCACCGTCGCCTGCAGCGAGGGCAGCTCGGCGCGGATGGCAGCGAGGTCGTCGCGGCGGTCGATGCGCTTGCCACCGTAGCCGTAGCCGTCCACGGCGAGCAGGAGTTTTGGCTCGATCTGGCGGAAACGGTCGACCACGCTGCGCCGGCCGAACTCCGGCGCGCAGGACGACCACACCGCGCCCAGGCTGGCGGCGGCGAGGAAGGCGACCGCGGTCTCGGCGATGTTGGGCAGGTAGGCGGCCACCCGGTCGCCGCGTTGCACGCCGAGGCGCCGCATGCCGGCGCGCACCCGGGCGACCTCGTCGCGCAGCTCGTCGAAGCTCAGCGTGAGCGGCGGGCGCGACTGGCTGTGCGAGAGCACGGCGGGCGCGTCACCGTCGTGGGCCAGCGCGTGCTCGGCGTAGTTGAGCAGGGCGCCCTCGAACCAGCGGGCGCCGGGCATGTGGCGGGTGGAGAGCACGCGGCTGTACGGCGCGTGGGCGCGAATCGCGAAGTGCTCCCAGAGCGACGACCAGAAGCCCTCGAGGTCGTCGACCGACCAGCGCCACAGCTCCTCGTAGCCGGCGAAGCTGAGGCCGCGCTCACCCTCCAGCCAGTCCAGGTAGCGGCCCAGGCGGGTGGTGGCGCGAACGTCGGCGGGCGGCTCCCAGAGGACCTCGTCGGGCATGGCCCGCAGAGTGTGCCAAAGCGTGCTTCCGGCGTGTTGCGGCGCGCCTAGCGCGTGGTCGCCGCCGTTTGCAGGCGCCGCCCGGTGACCTCGATGTGCGGCGGTGGCTCGGGGACGAGCAGCGCGGGCATGTCCACGTCGATGTCGGGCGTGGGCAGGTCCGCCTCGGGCATCCACCAATCCGGCACCCACGCCGGGGTGATGGGGACGCCGCGCTGTTCGACGGTGGTTTGGACAACGTGCACTGAGTCTGCCTCCCAGGATCGCTGTGTACGGAACAGTACACGGGCTGCGCGCACAAGTCACGCGCCGATCTGGACTGAAAGCCCGGGCTGACCTGATCGCGAGCCCGGCGTAGACTCAGGAAGCGATGACCGTCACCAGTCCGGAGGCGCCACCGGGCAGGGTTCCCGCACGGGGCCACGTCACCCTCAGCGACGTGCGCCGCCGGCTGCGCGTCGGCCGGGCCCGCGAGCTGCACCTGGTGCGCCGCGTCCTGCCCCTGGCCATCGGGGTGGCCGCCGTCCTCGCTCTGATCCTGGGCATCGACCCCAAGGCCTTCGGCGACGCGGTGGCGCGTTTCCAGGTGTCCCTGCTGCCCGCCATCGTCGCGGTGTCGGTCGGCTACTACCTGCTCCAGGGGGTGCGCTGGCACCAGCTCCTCCGCGCCATCGGGGTGCCGCTGCGGCTGGGGCAGACGGTGCTGATCAACTTCGCCGGCCAGGCCACCGCGGTGCTGCCGCTCGGCGAGCTGACCCGCGCGGTGCTGGTCACCGAGGTCACCGACACGCCCTTCGGCGCGGTGGTGGCGACGGTGACGGTGCAGGAGCTGATCTACACCATGGTGCTGATCGTCTTCGCCGTGCCGGGGCTGCTCGCCGTGCCCCATGCCCTCCCCGGCGTGGTCGCGGCGCTGGTGCTGACCGCGCTGATCTTCGCCTCGCTGTCGTGGTGCCCGATGTACCGCTGGCTGCGCGCGGCGGTGTCGCACACCCCGGGGCTGCGCCGCTTCCTCCACGAGGTGGACGAGCTGCACAACGACATGGTGCTGCTCACCCGCGACCGCGTCACCCTGCTGGGCTCGTGGATCAGCGTGGCCCAGTCGGCGATGATCATCACCGCGCTGTGGCTGGTCGCCCAGGCGCTGGCGCCGGGGGTCCTGTCGTGGAAGTCGGCGGCCCTGGTGTTCGCGGTGTCCAACGTGGCCGGGGCACTCAGCCTCATCCCCGGCGGCATCGGCGCCTACGAGGCCAGCGTCGTCGGACTTCTGGTCGGGCTTGGCATGAACCCGGGAACCGCGGCGGCGGTGGCCCTGCTGCAGCGCGTCACCGACAAGGGGCTGGCCACGGCGATCGGCTTCGGCGGCTACGCGGTGGCGCGGCGCCGGCTGGGGCTGAGCGGGCTGGGCACGCTGCCGGTGCGGCAGTCGCTGGAACGAGCGGCCTAGGCGCCTCCCGCTCCTTCTTGCGTTCGCCCGCGCCGGGTGCCAGCATGGCCCCGCAACCGGTCGCGTGGGGTGTTGGAGGACCAGCCCGTGAAGCAGTCCGTGTCGTTGACCGTGAACGGGGCGCAGCGCGAGGACCTGGTCGAACCTCGCCTGCTGCTCGTCCACTATCTGCGCGAGGTGGCCGGGCTGACCGGCACCCACATCGGCTGTGACACCAGCCAGTGCGGCGCCTGCACCGTGCTGCTCGACGGTCGCGCGGTCAAGTCCTGCAGCGTCTTCGCGGTGCAGGCGGACGGCGCCGCGGTGACCACCGTCGAGGGCCTCGCCCAGGGCGGTGCGCTGCACCCGGTGCAGCAGGCGTTCTGGGACGAGCACGGCCTGCAGTGCGGCTTCTGCACGCCCGGTTTCATCATGGCCGCGGCCCAGCTCCTCGACGCCAACCCGTCGCCCTCCGACGACGAGATCCGCAAGGGGCTGGAGGGCAATCTCTGCCGCTGCACCGGCTACGCCAACATCATGCGCGCGGTGCGGGCGGCGGCCGCGGCGCGCGGCGGCGAGGCGGCGACCATGCCGGTGCGTGGCGCGGCCGCGGCGCAACCCGCGGCCGGCGCGAGGGGCTGAGCCATGGCCGTCACCCAGATGGTCGGCGCGCGCATCCAGCGCCGCGAGGATCCCCGGTTGATCACCGGACACGGCCGCTACGTCGACGACATGCGGCTCAACGCCATGGCCCACATGGTGGTGGTGCGCAGCCCGCACGCCCACGCCCGGGTGGTGCGGATCGACGTCACCGACGCGGTGGCCGCGCCGGGCGCCGTCGCCGTGTACACCGCGCGCGACTTCCGGGCGGTGCTGGCCGGCGCCATCCCCGTCACCAACGCCTTCGTCCCCGACAAGAAGCAGGTCCCCGACCAGTTCCCCATCGCCGAGGCCGAGGTCGTCTACCAGGGCGAGCCGGTCGCCGTGGTGGTCGCGGAGGATCGCTACCTGGCCGCCGACGCCGCCCAGCTGGTCCGCGTCGACTACGAGCCGCTGCCCGCGGTGATGGACCTGGAGAAGGCGATGGCGCCGGGCAGCCCGGTGGTGGCCACCGGCCGTCCCGACAACATCGCCTGGGACACCGAGTTCCCCGGCGGCGACATCGACGCGGCGTTCGCCGAGGCCGACGTGGTGGTGAAGGAGCGGATCACCCAGCAGCGCCTCTTCCCCATCGCCATGGAGATGCGCGGCTGCATCGCCGACTTCGTGCCCTTCGACAACCGGCTGACGCTGTGGACCTCGACCCAGGTGCCCCACTTCGTCCGCCTCTTCCTCTCCGGCGCGCTGGGCGTCCCCGAGGCGCAGATGCGCGTGGTGGCGCCCGACGTGGGCGGCGCCTTCGGCAGCAAGATCCGTCCCTACCCCGAGGAGTACCTCTGCTGCGCCGCCTCCAAGCTGACCGGTCGCCCGGTCAAGTGGAACGAGGAGCGCACCGAGAACCTGGTGGCGACGACCCACGGGCGCGGGCAGATCTTCGACGTCGAGGTGGCGGCTCGCAACGACGGGACGCTGCTCGGATTGCGGCTCACCCAGCTCCTCGACGTCGGCGCCTACCACGGCGTGTTCAGCGCATTCATGGCCATCGCCTCGCTGGTGGCGGGCGGCTGCTACGGGTGGAAGGCCGTGCACGGACGGAGCATCGGCGTCTTCACCAACCGCACCTCGACCGATCCCTACCGCGGCGCAGGGCGCCCCGAGGCGACCCACCTGGTGGAGCGCGCCGTCGACCTGGTGGCGCAGAGGCTGAACATGGATCCCGTCGAGGTGCGCCGCAGGAACTTCGTCCGCGAGTTTCCGCACACCAACAACTTCGGCCTGGTCTACGACTCCGGCGACTACGACAAGACGCTCGACCGCGCCCTGGAGATGGTCGACTACGCCGCGCTGCGCCGCCGCCAGCAGGAGCTGCGCGCCCAGGGTCGCTACCTCGGCATCGGGCTGTCGACGTACGTGGAGATCTGCGGGATCGGACCCTCGGGGCCGACCGCGGCCGCGGCGGGCGTGGCGCTGGTCGAGTCGTCGGTGGTGCGCGTGCACCCGACCGGCTCGGTGACGGTCATCGTCGGCACCCACGCGCACGGCCAGGGGCACGACACCACCTTCGCGCAGATCGTCGCCGACGCGCTCGGGGTGCCCTACGAGTCGGTCGAGCTGCGCCACGGCGACACCGCGGACACGCCGTTCGGCTATGGGACCTACGGCTCGCGCAGCCTCGCCGTCGGCGGCATGGCCGTGCTCAAGTCGTGCCACAAGGTGGTCGAGAAGGCGAAGACGCTGGCGGCGCACATCTTCGAGGCGTCCGAGGACGACATCGTCGTCGACCAGGGGCGCTACTACGTGCGCGGCAATCCGAGCGACGCCAGGACCATCGGCGAGCTGGCCTTCGCCGCCTACGGGGCGGGACTGCCGCAGGGCATGGAGCAGGGCCTGGAGGCGGTGAGCTTCTTCGACCCGCCCAACTTCGTCTGGCCGTTCGGCTGCCACGTCTGCGTGGTCGAGGTCGACGCGCAGACGGGCGGGGTGGCCATCGAGCGCTACGTCGCCGTGGACGACTGCGGCGTGGTCATCAACCCGCTGGTGGTCGAGGGCCAATTGCACGGCGGCATCGCCCAGGGCATCGCCCAGGCGCTGTTCGAGGAGGTGCGCTACGACGACGACTCCGGGCAGCTGCTCACCGGCAGCTTCCTCGACTACCTGGTTCCCAGCATCGCCGAGATGCCCGACTACGAGCTGGACCGCACCGTGACTCCCAGCCCCACCAACGAGTTGGGCGTCAAGGGCATCGGCGAGGCGGGCACCATCGCCTCGTCGCCGGCGGTGATCAACGCCGTGGTCGACGCGCTGTCGCCGTTCGGCATCACCCACGTCGAGATGCCGGCCAGTCCCGACCGCATCTGGTCGCTGATCGAGGAGGCACGGCGATGATCCCGGGAGCCTTCGAGTACGTGCGCGCGTCCAGCGCCGAGGAGGCGGCCTCGCTGCTCTCGCAGCACGGCGAGGACGCCAAGCTGATCGCCGGCGGGCAGAGCCTGGTGCCGCTGATGCGGCTTCGCCTGTCACAGCCAAGCGTGCTGGTCGACATCGGGCGGATGCGCGACTGCAGCCACATCCGCCGCGACAACGGCACCCTGGTGGTCGGCGCGCTGGCGCGGCACGTCGACATCCACGGCAGCGACGAGGTGCGCGCGGCGCTGCCGCTGCTGGCGGACATGGCCTACGAGGTTGGTGACAGCCAGGTGCGAAACCTCGGCACCATGGGCGGCGTGGTCGCCCACGGTGACCCCGCGGGCGACTACAACGCTCTGGCGCTGATGCTCGACGCGCAGATCGTCACCACGCGCGGCACGCACCGGGCCGCCGGCTTCTACCGCGACCTGTTCACCACGGCGCTGCAGCCGGACGAGGTGGTGGTCGAGGTGCGCTTCCCCGTGGCCACCGGGGCGCACGCGTACCAGAAGTTCCGGCGGCGGCTCTACGACTGGGCGCTGGCGGGAGTCGCGGTGCAGCGCGTGGACGGCGACGTGCGCGTGGGCTTCGTCAACCTGGCGCCGACGCCCCGGCGCGGCGCGGCGGTGGAGCGCGCGCTGGCGGGGGGCGCGTCGTCCGCCGACGCGGCGGCGCAGGTGGCGCAGGACATCGCGCCCACCTCTGACGTGCGCGGCAGCGCCGCCTACAAGACCCACCTCACCGAGGTGCTCACCGCCCGCGCCCTGCAGGCGGTGGCTTGACCAACGGCCCAAGCGAAGGGCAGGCTGGGGAGGTGAGCATCTCCCCAGCCTCCGGGCTGTCCTCCGTCGACGACGTGGTGGCGCGCCTCGGCGAGCACGGCTACCTCTGCGACCGGCGCCTGGCCACCGCCATCCTGGTCGCCCTGCGCATCGGCAAGCCGCTCTTCCTCGAAGGTGAGGCGGGCGTCGGCAAGACCGAGGCGGCGCGGGCCATGGCGGCCGTTCTTGGCGCACGTCTGATCCGGCTGCAGTGCTACGAGGGCATCGACCTCGGCCACGCCGCCTACGAGTGGAACTACGCGCGGCAGATGCTGCACATCCGGCTCCTCGGCGACGCCGACGACCGTTCGCGCGCGGAGCGCGACCTGTTCTCGCCCGAGTTCCTGCTCCGCCGGCCCCTGCTCGACGCCATCGACAACGACGACGCCGTGGCGCCGGTGCTGCTCATCGACGAGATCGACCGCTCCGACGAGGAGTTCGAGGCCTTCCTGCTGGAGGTGCTCGCCGACTTCGCCATCAGCATCCCCGAGCTGGGCACGGTGCGCGCCGAGCGCCCGCCGTTCGTGGTGCTCACCGGCAACCGCACCCGCGAGGTGCACGACGCGCTGAAGCGGCGCTGCCTCTACCACTGGATCGACTATCCGGACCTGGAGCGCGAGGTGGCCATCGTCCGGGTGCGCGCGCCGGAGGTGACCGAGCGGCTGGCCCGGCAGGTCACCGAGGTGGTGCAGCGCATGCGCGGCATGGACCTCTACAAACTGCCAGGAGTGGCAGAAACCGTCGACTGGGCGCGGGCGCTGGCGGCGCTTGGCGCGGTGGAGGCGGACGCGGCGCTGATGCGCGAGACGGTGGGCGCCGCGGTCAAGTACCAGGAGGACCTCGAGCGCGCCGCCGAGGCGATCGCGGGTTCGCGGCCGGGCTGAGATTGTTTTGATGCCGGCTCCGGTTGCCGCGCCCGATCCGCTGGCGCGGCTGGCACTGTTCGCCCGGCTGCTCCGCGATGCGGGGCTGCGCACCGGTCCCGACCGGTTGGTGGACGCGGCGGCGGCGCTGTCGATCGTCGACGCGGGCAGCGTCGAGCAGGTGCGCGACGCTTTGCGCGCGGTGTTCGTGGGGCGCCATGAGGAGGTCGAGGTGTTCGACGCCGCCTTCGACCTGTTCTGGTCAGACCCGTCGGCAACCCAGACGGCGGGCTCGCTGCCGCAGCGCGGGCGCGCGCTGCCGGTGGACCCCGACGTGGCGCGGCGGTGGATGGCGCTGCTGGGGCTGCCGTCGACGCAGGTGGCGCGCGAACAGGAGGGTCGGCCCGACCCCGCGAGCAGCTCCGGCTACAGCCCGGGGGAGCTGCTCCGCCACCGCGACTTCCGTGACATGACCTGGGAGGAGACGCTGCAGGTGCGCCGCCTGCTCCGCCAGGCGCCCTGGCGCGTCGCCGAACGGCGCACCCGGCGGCGGCGCGCCGACCGCCGTGGCGGCGTCGACCTGCGCCGCACCATGCGCATCGCGGCCCGACACGGAGGCGAGTCGTTCCAGCTCGCCCGCATCCGCCGCCGCACCACGCGGCGCCCGCTGGTCATCCTCTGCGACGTCAGCGGCTCGATGGACCGCTACTCGCGCCAGCTCCTGGTCTTCGCCCACGCCATCGGCCACCGCCAGCGAGTCGAGACCTTCGCCTTCTCGACTCGCCTGACCCGCATCACCCACCTGCTCCGCCGCGGCGACGTGGACGTGGCGCTCGACCACATCGCCGCCCAGGTCCACGACATCGGCGGCGGCACCCGCATCGGCGACGCGTTGCACGACTTCAACCGCCGGTACGCCCGCCGCGTCCTGGGGCACGGCGCCGTGGTGCTGCTGATCAGCGACGGCTGGGACCGCGGCGACGCGGAGGAGCTGGGGGCGGAGATGGCCAGGTTGCGGCGCAGCAGTCGCCGCCTGATCTGGCTCAACCCGCTGATCGGCGGTGAGGGCTACAGCCCCGAGACGCGCGGCATGCGCGCCGCCCTCCCCTACGTGGACGACTTCCTCGCCGCCCACGACGTCAACGCACTCGACGAACTCGGGAAGCTGCTCGCGGCGTTGCCACGTTAGCCCGGCGCCCTTATGGCGTCAGCGCTTCCGCAACCGCCGAGCGATCACGAACACCGCAAACAGCCCCACGGCAATCCCGGCGAGCCCCCCGGGCCCCACCGCCCGCAGCCGATCCATCGCCACCGAGCGCGCCAGCGCCAGCGCATCGACCGGCGCACCTTCGTCAGCCGCCCGCTGCGGCTCCGCCGCAACCCGCACCACCGGCGTCGCCGCCACCTCACCCGCTGGTGACGGCTCCTCCGCCGCGGACGATTCCGCCTCCAACTTCCCCCGAATGCACTCCCCCATCTGCCCGATCAGCTTCTTCGACACCTCCTCCATGATCCCCCGCCCGAACTGCGCCACCCTGCCCACCACGGTGAAATCCGTGGCCAGCTTCACCGCCGACCCGGTCCCCTCCGGCAGCACACTCATCGTCGTCGTCGCCCGCGCCGAGCCGGACCCGGTGGTCTCCCGCCCCTCCGCCTGCAGCGTCGCCGTCCGCGCCTGCTCATCGCGCGAGGTGATCTGCGCCGTCCCGTTGTAGCTGACCGTCACCGGCCCCACCTTGATGCGCACCTTGCCCTTGAAGGTGTCGCCGTCCACCTCGGACAGCTCCGCGCCGGGTACACACGCCACCACGCGGTTGACGTCGAGCAGGAAGGCGAACACCGCGTCCGGGGAGGCCCCGACGGTGAAGGAATTCTCGATCTGCATGGGCGCATTGTGCGCCTGCGCACCCGGCGCCGCAGCCGTCGCCTTGCCCCTGCGACGGGAGCGGGCGGATACTCGTACGCGATGCGTGACCTCCTCCCCACCCTCGACGACTGGGCGGCGCGCGACCCGCACCTGGCCATCGCCACCGTGGTCGCCACCGCCGGGTCCACCCCACGCCCCACCGGAGCGCGCCTGCTGGTGGACCGCGACGGACACATGGCCGGGTCGGTCAGCGGCGGCTGCCTCGAAGCCGCGGTGATCGGCGAGGCCCAGTCGACCCTGGCCGGCGAGGCGCCGCCCCGCCTGCTCCACTACGGGATCAGCGACGAGATGGGCTGGGAGGTCGGCCTGGCCTGCGGTGGCAGCGTGGACATCTTCGTCGAGACGCTGCGCTGGGACGGCAGCGACCCGGTGCTGGTCGCGGTGCGCGACGCCGTGCGCTCGGAGCGCGCCGTCGCCCTGCTGACCGTCGTCGGCGGCGACGGCGCGGGGGCGCGCGCGGCGCTGGTCGAGGACGTCGGGCTCACCGGTTCACTTGGCGGTGCGCCGGTGGACACAGCGGTGGCGCCGCTCGTCGAGCGCCGCTTCGCCTCGGGCATCGCCGGGCTGGAGGACGCCGCGGGAGTTTCGGTCTTCATCGACCCAATCGTGCCCGCGCCCCTGCTGGCGGTGATCGGCGCGGTGCACATCGCCATTCCCCTGTCGCGCATGGCCAAGGCCGCGGGCTACCGGGTGACGGTGATCGACCCGCGCACCGCGTTCCTCACCGGCGAGCGCCTGCCCGACGCGGATTCGCTGGTCGCGCGCTGGCCCGACGAGGCGCTGCCCGACCTCCATCTCGGCCCCCGCGACGCCGCCGTCTGCCTGGCCCACGACCCCAAGTTCGAGGACCCCGCACTCAGTGTGCTGCTGCGCTCGCGCGCCGGGTACGTCGGCGCCATCGGTTCGCGAACGACGCACGGCAAGCGGGTCGCCCGGCTGCGTGAGGCGGGCTTCAGCGACGAGGAGATCGGCCGCATCCACAGCCCGGTCGGCCTCGACATCGGCGCTGCGACGCCGGAGGAGATCGCGGTGTCGATCCTCGCCGAGGTCGTCGCAGCGCGGCGCGGCAAGCTGGGACGCGCGGCCACCAGCAAGGCCGCGGCGACGGTGGCGTGAGGCTCGAAGCCCTCGACGGCGCCGCGGTCGGCGGTCCCCCGGCGCGCTGGGTCGGCGCGGTGCTCTGCCGTGACGTGCTCGGTCCCGATGGGCGGCCGGTGCTGCTCAAGGGACATCGCCTGGAACGTGCCGACGCGCTGACGCTGGAGGCGGCCCAGCCCGACGAGCTGCACCTGCTCTGGCTCGACCCCGGCGACGTGGACGAGGACACCGCGGCGATGCGCATCGCTCGCGCGGTCGCGGGGGAGCACGTCGAGGTGCACCGTCCCGTCGAGTCGCAGGTGCGGCTGTCCGCGGCGGCGCGCGGGTTGCTGCGCGTCGATCCCGTGGCGCTGCATGCGCTCAACGCCGTGGACGGCATCACCGTGTTCGCGTTGCCCGACGGCGTGCCCGTCGACGCGGGCAAGACACTGGCCGGGGTGAAGATCACGCCGCTGGCCATCGACGGCTCCGTCCTCGACGCGGCATTGCGCGGGGCCGCATCTCCGCTGATGAACGTGCGCGCCTTCCTGCCCCTGCGCGTCGCCGTGGTGGTGCGCGAACGTCTCAGCGAGGGCGAGCGCGAGCGGTTCGAACGCTCGCTGCGCAGCAAGGTGACCTGGTTCGGCGGCGAGGTCGAGGGCATCCGCTACGTCTCCGGCGACGCCGGTGCGACGCGCAGCGCCCTGGAGGAGTCCGCACAGCATTCCGACATCGCCCTCGCCGTCGGCGTCGCCTCGGTGGACCCGCTCGATGTCACCTGGCGCAGCGTCGTCGACGCGGGCGCGCGCGTCGTCCGCCGCGGCCTGCCCGTCCATCCGGGCAGCAGCTACTGGGTGGTGGAGCTGCACGGCTCGCCGGTGATCGGCGTCGCCTCCTGCGGCATGTTCTCCCGCCGCACCGCCCTCGACCTCCTGCTCACCCGCTGCTTCGCCGGCGAATCCCTGGACACGGATTACCTCGCCTCGCTCGGCCACGGCGGCCTGCTCGCTTCCGAGATGGCCTGGCGCTTCCCCCGCTACGACGCCCTCGGCGAATCCGTCAGCGACGACTGACGCCCCACCTACACAGCTCTGTATACTTGTTCACGTCGGCGGAAGAGCGGGAGAGTGCGTTGCGGGAGCAAAGGTTCGGGGCGCTGATCCAGGCGTTGAGTGTGGTCGTCGCGGCGGTCGTCCTGTCGGGGAGAGCGCGCCCGGCTCCGGTTCAATCCGTGTCCCGGAGCCGAACACTATCCGAACAGATCGGCCTGGCCAAGGCGCAGATCGCGGCTCAACTCCAGCAGGGCGACAGCGTGGGCAATCGCGGGATCGCCTACATCTCGCTGAACGTGATCCTCGGAGCTGCGCTGGTCACCGTAGTGGTCACCGATTCAGCCAACCGGTTCCACTTCGGGCCTCACTGGTGGGCGCCTCTGTGCGGGCTGGGGCTCTCGACCCTCTGCTTCGTGGTGGCGGTCACCGCGGACCTGGTGCCACGCTCCTTCGACGCGGCGGCCCCCCGCTGCAAAAGGCTGCGGCTGCGCATCGGCGACGCTCGGCGGGGACTGGTGCGCGTGCTGTCGCTCGGCCGTCGGGGACAGGACCCGCCGGACGTCACCCGGGGCTTCAGCACCGGGCCCGAACTCCAGGCGCTCCACGCGGCACTGACCGGTCTGCCCGAGGACCAGGGCCTGCTGACCCTCCTTGGCGCGCTCGATGATGCGCTCCTCTCCAACACGCGGCTCCTCCAGAGGATCGAGGGCTTCTGGGCTTCGCTGGGCTTCCTGCTCCTCATGGTCACGCTCCTGTTCGGGAGTGTGGATCTGCTCGTTCATTGGTAAGCTAGCCCCATGGCAACGCCCCAGGTACCCCAGGCACCCTCCAAGAAGGACGCGTCGACTCAGCTCCCGCATCCGAAGTTGCCAAGCCTGTACCTCCGCAAGGGCTTGGTGGGGAGCGCCGAGGTCAAGTAGGGCGCTCGGTCCCTGCACCCCGAGAGCTGAGCTTGGCGAAGTCCTCGGGGGTGTCGATGTCGACGGGGTGATGGCTGGGCGCGTTGGCGGGGACGGCGGCGACCAGCTCGGGACGGGCGCGGATGACCTGGCGGCAGCCCACGTCACCCCGCAGGGCGAGCAGGTCAGGCCACAGCTCGCGGCGCATCACCACCGGGGGATGGAGCAGGCCGTCGAAGCTCAGCGCGGACGCGGGGAGGCCCGACTGCTCCTGCGCTGCGAGGAGGCGGTCGATCAGCGCCGGGGTGACGTCGGGCTGGTCGCCGAGGATCACCGCGCAGCGCTCCACGGACGCGTCGAGGGCGCGGATACCGGCGTGCAGCGACGTGCTCATCCCCTGCTCATGCTCGGCGTTGACCACGACGCGCGCGCGCCCCCAGTCGACCGCGTCGCGGATGGCCTCGGCGTTGGCGCCAAGCACGACCACAACCTCGTCCAGCTGCGACGCGCAGGCGGCGGCGACCACCGTCTCCAGCAGCGGCCGCCCGGCGACGGGCAGGAGCTGCTTCGGCGACCCCATCCGCCGCGACCCGCCCGCGGCGAGCACGATGCCCGCGGAACGACCGCCGCTCACGCGGTCCCCGCGGTGAGGAATCGCGAGGGCTGGGCCTCGAACTGCCTTGCACACCCGGCGCAGCAGAAGTGGTACGTGGCACCGCCGTGCTCGACGCGGTGCATCGAGGTGGCGACGTCGACGGTCATGCCGCACACCGGATCGGTGGCGAACGCAAGCTCGAGCCCTCGGGTTGAATCCCCTTGCGGTGCCGAGCCCTCAAGCGCCCGCCCTAAATCTCCCTGCGATGGAGATGCGCCCGCAGCAACCCGCAGTCGCGCAAGCCCCTCACGCCGCCGCACAACCACATCATCCAGCGCGTGCAGCGCAATCTCCTCCTGCGTGCCCCCACGATGCGCCCCGGCGGGCGTGCGCACCCGTGCGATCTGCGCCTCATCAACCCCGCGAGCCCGCAACCCCGCCACCACCGCCGCGGCCCTCCGCTCACTCGCCACCAGAGCCACATCCGCAAGCGGCAGCCCCAGAACCGCCTCCAACCCCTCCTCGTCGTAATGGCCCATCGTGGCCACAACCACCCACACGTCCGGCGCCCCCGCCAGCGTCCCCACATCGTCCAACGACGACAACACCCGCGACGCACCAGGAAAGTCCGCCGCCACCGCCCCGGGATGCACCGCGCATGTCCTGAACCCACTCACCCCACCGAGCTGCACCAGCATTCGCGCCGCCGGACTGTCCCCCACCACCACCAGCAACGCCCGCGGCAGCTGCGGGTCGACGAAGATGTCGAGCGCCCCGCCGCTCGGGCACGTCGTCGCCACGGTCAGCTCACCCTCCTCGCGCCGCTCCTCCACCGTCGCCGAGGGCACGATGCGCACCAGCCGCGGCAGCCCGTCGGCGAGGGCTCGCAACGCCTCGCGCCGCACCAGGGGGTCGGAGCAGCTTCCGCCGACCCAGCCATGCAGCCGCCCGTCGGCGGTGATCACGGCCGCATCACCCGGGTGCGCCGACGTGGGCGACTCGGTGCGCACCACCGTGGCCAGCGCGCAGGGCCTGCCCGCCGCCGCGTTGGCGGCGAGCAGCGCGAGCACCTCGTCGTTCATTCGGTGACGCCCGCTCCGCGCATCGCCGCCCACACCTTGTCCGAGGTCACCGGCATGTCGATGTTGCGCACCCCGTACGGCGCCAGCGCGTCGACCACCGCGTTGACGTACGCCGCCGGCGATCCCACCGTCGCCGACTCGCCGACACCCTTGGCGCCGAGCGGGTGGTGCGGCGACGGAGTGACGGTCGTGAACGTCTCGAACCGCGGCGTCTCCCAGGCTGTGGGCAGCAGGTAGTCCATGAACGTCGAGCCGATGCAGTTGCCCTCGGCGTCGAAGGTGATCAGCTCCATGAAGGCGATGCCGAAGCCCTCGGTGAGGCCGCCGTGGATCTGGCCCTCGACGATCATCGGGTTGATGCGCACGCCACAGTCGTCGACCGCGACGACGCGCCGCACCTTCACCACACCCGTCCCGCGATCGACGTCGACCACGACGAGATAGGTGCCGAAGGGGAAGGTCATGTTCGGCGGGTCGTAGTAGTGCACGCCCTCCAGCCCCGCCTCCATGCCCTCCGGTATGTTCGAGTAGGCGGCGAAGGCGACGTCCTGGATGGTCTTGACCTCACCGGGCGAGCCCTTCACCCAGTAGCGGCCGCGCTCGAACTCGATGTCGGCGACGTCCGCCTCGAAGAGGTGGGCGGCGATCTGCCGGCCCTTGTCGCGCAGCTTGCGGGCGATCATCGCCGTCGCCGCGCCGCCGACCGGTGTCGAGCGCGACGCGTAGGTGCCCAGGCCATACGGAGTGTTGTCGGTGTCCCCCTCCTCCACCGCCACGTCGGCGGCGGGAATGCCCAGCTCCTCGGCGACGATCTGCGCGAAGGTGGTCTCGTGTCCCTGTCCCTGCGACTTGACGCCGAGCTTGAGCACCGCCTTGCCGGTGGGATGAACGCGCAGCTCGGCGGAGTCGAACATGCGCAGGCCGACGATGTCGTAGTCCCTGCCCTTGCCGGCGCCGACCACCTCGGTGAAGCTGGCCACGCCGATGCCCATCAGCTCACCGCGCGTCCGCTTCTCGGCCTGCTCGCGGCGCAGCTCGTCGTAGCCCAGCGCCTCCAGGGCGACCTGCATGGCGCGGGGGTAGTCGCCGCTGTCGTACTCGAATCCCGTCGCCGACCTGTAGGGGAAGGCCTCGGGCTGGATGAAGTTGCGCATGCGCAGCTCCGCGGCGTCGACGCCCAGCTCGTGCGCGGCCGTGTCGACCAGCCGCTCGATGAGGAACGACGCTTCGGTGACCCGGAAGGAGCAACGGTAGGCCACACCCCCCGGTGCCTTGTTGGTGTACGCACCGTCGCCGACGACGTGCGCCGCGGGGATGTCGTAGGACCCGGTGACGATGTGGAACAGCCCCGCCTTGAACTTCGACGGCTGCGCGTCGGAGAAGAAGGCGCCGTTGTCGCTGAGCAGCCCGACGCGCAGGCCGATGAAGCGATTGTCCGCGTCGAGGGCCAGCTCGCCCTTCATGTGGTAGTCGCGGGCGAAGCCGGTGGAGATGAGGTTCTCGGTGCGGTCCTCGACCCACTTCACCGGACGCCCCAGCAGCAGCGACGCCGCCGTGGCGACGACATAGCCCGGATAGATGGGCACCTTGTTGCCGAAGCCGCCGCCGATGTCCGGCGAGATGATGCGGATGTTCTGCTCGGGCAGACCGGCGACCAGCGCGAACAGGGTGCGATGCGCGTGCGGCGCCTGCGAGGTCATGTGGATGGTCGCCTTGCCGGTCACCGAGTCGACGTCGGCGACGCAGCCGCAGGTCTCCAGCGGCGCCGGATGGCAGCGCGGGTAGTGCGTGCTCAGCGAGACGACCTTCGCGGCGCGCGCGAAGGCGGCCTCGGTGGCCGGGCCGTCGCCCGCCTCCCAGTGGTAGATGTGGTTGTCGGTGGCGCCCTTGTCGTCGCGGATCACCGGCGCGCCGGCGTCCAGTGCCTGCTGCGGCGTGGTCACCGCCTGCAGCGGCTCGTAGTCGACGTCGATCAACCCCACCGCGTCCTCGGCGATGTACTTCGACTCGGCGACGACGCAGGCCACCTCCTGGCCCTGGAAGCGCACCTTGTCGGTGGCCAGCACCGCCTGGGTGTCGCCGGAGAGCGTGGGCATCCAGGCCAGGTTGTGCTGCGCCATCAGCTCACCGGTGACCACCGCGATCACCCCCGGCACGGCCGCGGCCGCCGCGGTGTCGATCGAGCGGATGCGCGCGTGCGCGTGCGGGCTGCGCAGGATGGCCATGTGCAGCATGTTGGGCAGCACGATGTCGTCGACGTAGTGCCCGCGCCCGCGGATGAAGCGCGCATCCTCCTTGCGCAGGACGGATTCGCCGATCCCCCCGATCGCCGGCCGCTCAGCGATGGCCATCACGCAACTCCCGCGGTCGGCGTGGACACCGGCTCGGAGTGCACCTCGACTCCGAGACCGGCGGCGCGCCGGATCGCCTTGACGATGTTCATGTAGCCGGTGCAGCGGCAGATGTTGCCGCTGATCGCCCAGCGGATCTCCTCCTCGGAGGGAGCCGGGTTGCGCTCCAGCAGCGCCGCGCCGACCAGCATCATCCCCGGGGTGCAGAAGCCGCACTGCAGACCGTGCTCGGTGTGGAACGCCTCCTGCACCGGGTGCAGGATGGCGCCGTCGGCGAGCCCCTCGACGGTGGTGACGTTGTGGCCGTCCGCCTGCGCCGCCAGCAGCGTGCACGACTTGACGGGACGCCCGTCGAGCAGCACGGTGCAGGCGCCGCACGACGACGTGTCGCAGCCGATGTGCGTGCCCGTCAATCCCAGCGTGGTGCGGATGAAGTCGACGAGCAGCGTGCGCGGCTCCGCCTCGGCGCTGCGCTGCGCTCCGTTGAGGCTCAGGTTCACCTTCATGCCGCACCCCTCCGCGCCCGCTCGACGGCGGTGCGCAGGCCGCGCTGCGCGAAGACGCGCACCACGTCGCGCTTGTAGTCGACGCCGCCGCGCTGGTCGGCGAGCGGCTCCGCCTGGGCCGCGGCCAGCCGCGCCGCCTCGGCGATCAGCGCGTCATCCGGCTCCTGCCCGGCCAGCGCCTGCTCCGCGCCGGTCGCCCTGATGCTGCTCGCGCCCACCGCGCACAGCCCGACGCCGGCGCGTCCGATCCTGCCGCTTCCGTCCAATTCGACGTGCACGGCGACGCCCACGGTGGCGAAGTCGCCGACCTTGCGCTCCAGCTTGAGGTAGGTGCCTCCCGAGCGCGACGCGGGCATCGGGATGATGACACTGGTGACCAATTCGTCGGGGCGCAGGGTGGTGGTGAACGGGCCGTCGAAGAAGCCGTCGACCGGGATGCGCCGCGTGCCCTGCGCCGAGCGCGCCTCCAGCTCGGCGCCCAGGGCCAGCATCACCGCGCCCCAGTCGCCGGCGGGGTCGGCGTGGCAGAGCGAGCCGCCCACCGTCCCCTGGTTGCGGATCAGCGGGTCGGAGATCTGCGGCGCGGCGTCGAGCAGGACGTCGAGGCTGCCGTGCAGGTCGCGGGCGGCCTCGACATCGGCGTGGCGGGTGCGCGCCCCGATGCGCAGGGTGCCGTCGTCGCGACCGATGCCCTCCAGGCCGTCCACCCTGGCGATGTCGACCACCAGCGCGGGCGAGGCGAAGCGCAGCTTGAGCAGGGGGATCAGGCTCTGGCCGCCGGCGAGCACCTTGGCCTCCTCGCCTCGTTCCCCGAGGATGCGCAGCACCTCGTCCAGCGAGGTCGGAGCCGTGTAGTCGAAAGCGGCAGGGAACATCCACGCACCTCCAACGAGATCCGACCCGCAGCGAGGCAATCGTGCGAGGCAGTTGAGAATTCGTAGTAGCACCGGGCGGCGGGCGTGTCAACGCTGAGCGGGGTCGACCTTCCGAACACGCGTACAGGGGATGGCCGGAGTGCGAGAATCCGTGACTGTGTCTGAACAGCGCCACGTCACCCTGACCGTCAACGGCGACCGCCGCGACGCCGTCGTCGAGCCGCGCACCCTGCTCGTCCACATGATCCGCGACGGGCTCGGCCTGCACGGCACCAACACCGGCTGCGACACCTCGTCGTGCGGCGCCTGCACCGTGCTGCTCGACGGCGAGTCGGTGAAGTCGTGCACGGTTCTTGCGGTCCAGGCCGAAGGCGCCGAGGTGACCACCATCGAGGGGCTCGCCGCAGACGGCGAGCTGCACCCGGTGCAGAAGGCGTTTCGCGAGAACCACGCGCTGCAGTGCGGGTTCTGCACGCCGGGGATGGTGATGGCGGCGGTGTCGCTGCTCCGCGAGACGCCGCGGCCCAGCGGTGAGCAGGTGCGCGCTGCGCTGGAGGGCAACATCTGCCGCTGCACGGGCTACCACAACATCGTGCAGGCCGTGGTGGCGGCGGGCGAGGCGTCGGCGCCTCGCTGAGGGGCGGCGGCTAGCTGCGCAGCGCGGCGTCGAGCGCGCGCCGCGTGAGCACGCGGGCCAGGTGGCGGCGGTACTCGGCCGAGGCGGCGAGGTCGCCGGCCGGCGAGGTGCCGTCGGCGGCGTGCTCGGCGGCGGCGGCGACAGCGCTCGCGTCGCCGTTGGTGCCGGTGAGCGCCTGCTCCACCGCGATGGCCCGCAGCGGCGTCGCGCCCATGTTGGTGAGCCCGACGGCGGCCCGCGAGACGGTGCCATCGGGCGCCCGCTCGACCAGCGCGGCGACGCCGACCATGGCCCAGTCCTGGGCGCGGCGGCTGAACTTCAGGTACTCGAATCCATGGCCAGGATTGGGGACGGGGAAGCGCACCTCGCGCACCACCTCGTCGGGCTGCAGCGCGGACTCGAAGAACCCGATGAAGAAGTCCGCGGCGGCGATCTCGCGTTCGCCACTCGGGCCGCGCACCACCAGCACCGCGTCGAGCGTCAGCGCCACGGCGGGCAGGTCGGCGGCGGGGTCGGCGTGGGCCAGCGCGCCGGCCAGCGTTCCCCGGTGGCGCACCTGGGGATCGCCGACGGTGCTCGCCGCGCGCGCCAGCAGTGGCAGGCGCTGCCGCAGCACCGGGTTGCTGGCGACGTCGTGGTGCCGGGTCATCGCGCCGATGGCGACGCTGGCGCCGTCGTCGCGCACGTAGGAGAGCTCGCCGCGCAGCCCACCGAGGTCGACCAGGGAGGCCGGGCGGGCCAGGCGCAGCCGCATCATCGGCAGCAGCGAATGACCGCCGGCGAGCAGCTTGGCCTCCTCACCGTG
Source organism: Candidatus Angelobacter sp. (assembly GCA_035569495.1). Classification (GTDB taxonomy): domain Bacteria; phylum Chloroflexota; class Dormibacteria; order Aeolococcales; family Aeolococcaceae; genus DASRDZ01. The sequence continues at coordinate 58,046 of DATMMX010000057.1, forward strand.
CTTGGCGAGCAGCGCCACCGCCTGGTCGAGCGTGGTCGGGCGGTGGTAGTCGAACGCGGCGGGGATCATCGCGCCGCCCCTGCGCGGGATTGCTCGATCGCCTCCCACACGCGCTGCGGCGTGCACGGCATGTCGACGTGGCGCACACCGAGGTGGGCCAGGGCGTCGACCACGGCGTTCTGCACCGCGGGCGTGGCGCCCACCGTGCCCGACTCGCCGAGCCCCTTGGCGCCCAGGTCGTTCTGCAGCGTCGGGGTTTCCATGGCCAGCAATTCGAAGTCGGGCAGCTCGGCGGCGGTGACGATCTCGTAGTCGGCGAACGTCGACGTCAGCAGGTTGCCGTCATCGTCGTAGGTGATGGCTTCGAGCAGCGCCTGGGCCGCGCCCTGGGCGATGCCGCCGTGGCGCTGCCCCTCGGCGAGCAGCGGGTTCATGATCCGGCCGGCGTCGTCGACGGCGACGAAGCGGACCAGGTCGACCTTGCCGGTCTCAGCGTCGACCTCGACGACCGCCAGGTGGGCGCCGAAGGGGAAGCTGCCGCCGCGGGCGACGTAGCGGTGCTCGACCAGCAGGCCGCCGCTCCGCTCCGCCGCCTCGGCCAGTTCCGCCCAACCCTGGCCGGAACTCGGCACTCCGGCGACGTGGAAGCGCCCCAGCTCGCGGTCGAGGACGATGTCGGCAGGGTCGGCCTCGAGCAGCTCGGCGGCGAGGTCGCGGGCGCGGTCGAGCATCAGGCCGGCGGCCTCCCCCACCGCGCTGCCGACGATCTGCACCGAGCGCGAGCCGCCGGTGATGTTGCCCTCGGGGATCAGGCCGGTGTCACCGCTGACCACCTCGATGGCCTCGATGGGGATGCCCAGGCGATCGCTGACCATCATCGCCCACACGGTGTGATGTCCCTGGCCCTGCGGCGAGGCGCCGACGCGGACCACGGCGCGCCCGTCACTGCGCACCTCGACGGCCGCGTACTCGCCGCTGGAGCCGGCCGCGGTGATCTCGACGTACACCGACACGCCGATGCCGAGCATTCGCGTGTCGCCGCGCGCGCGCCGCTGACGCTGCTCCTCGCGCAGCGCGGCGTACCCGGCGCCCTGCAGCACCAGGTCGAGGGCCTTGGCGTACTCGCCGGAGTCGTAGGTCGCCCCGGTTCTGGTCGTGAACGGGAATTTCTCAGGGGCGATGACGTTGCGGCGGCGCACCTCGGCCGGGTCCATGCCGATGGCGGCGGCGAAGATGTCGACAGCGCGCTCGATCGCCGCCGCGGCCTCGGGACGGCCCGCGCCGCGATAGGCGATCACCGGCGCGGTATTGGTGACCACGATCCGGCCGCCCGCCGTGACCTTGGGGATGTCGTACACGCCCTGGGCCATCATGCGGGTGAGCTGGGGCAGGAAGGCGCCGATGCCGGCGTAGGCGCCGACGTCCTGGAGGATGTCGAGGTGGTAGGCCTCGATGCGGCCGTCGCGGCTGCCACCCATCTTGACCCGCTGCACCTGGGCGCGGCCGTGGCCGTTGGCCATCGCCTCGCTGCGCGACTCGCTCCAGCGCACCGTGCGTCCCGCGGCGCGCGCGGCGACGGCGACCAGCATCTCCTCGGGATTGGTGCCGATCTTGGTGCCGAAGCCACCGCCGACGTCGGGGGCGATCACTCGGATGCGCTGGGGCTCGACGCGCAGATGCTTGGCCAGCGCGTCGCGCGCCGAGTGCACGCCCTGGGTGGAGATCCAGAAGGTGAGCTCGCCGCTGTCCGACCAGCGCGCCGCGGCGCCGCGCGTCTCCAGCGGCGAGGCGGCGACCCGGCTGTTGACCACGCGCTGCTCGACCACCACCTCGCAGCCGTCGAAGATCGAGTCGTCCACGTCGCCGAACTCGCGCACCGTGTTGGTTCCTGCCGATTCGTGCACGAACGGCGCGCCGCCCGCGGCCAGCTCGGGATCGACCACCACCGGCAGCGGCTCGTAGTCGACCTCGACCATCTCCACCGCGTCGACCGCCTGGGCGCGCGTCTCGGCCACCACGATGGCCACCGCCTCACCGGCGAAGTTGACCCGGTCGCGAGCGATCACCGGGCGCGCCATCTCAGCGGGCCCGTTGCTGTCGGGTGGCAGGTCGGCGATGTTCACATCCGCGGCGGTGAGCACCGTGATGACGCCGGGCATGGCACGCGCGGCGGTGGTGTCGATGCCGCGGATCAGCGCGTGCGCGATCGGCGAGCGGACGTAGACGAGGTGGGCGGCGCCGTCGAGCGGCACGTCGTCCATGTAGGTGCCGCCGGCCGTGAGCAGCCGGGGATCCTCGATGCGCAGGACGCGGTTGCCGAGGATGCTCATGTCGCCGGACAACGGTAGCGGATCGGAGGCGGCGGTCGAGACGGTAGGCTGGTCGCAGTCGATCAGGCAGGCGATGGAGGCAGAGGCATGGCCGTCACGAGCAGAGCGGACGCGACCTGGACCGGCGACCTGGCGTCGGGCAGCGGCACGGTGCGACCGGCCAGCGGCGCCTTCCCCGAGGTGACCCTGACCTGGCGGCAGCGCTCCGAGACGCGCGAGTCGGGCACCAGCCCCGAGGAGCTGATCGCCGCGGCGCACGCGGGGTGCTTCTCGATGGCGCTGTCGGCGGGACTCGGCCGGGCCGGGACTCCGCCGGAGCGGCTCGACACCTCGGCGGCGGTGACCTTCCAGGGGGGCGAGGGCATCACGGGCATCCACCTGACCGTGCGCGGCGTGGTGCCGGGGATGGACGCCGATGCGTTCGTCAGCGCGGCGGAGGCGGCCAAGGCGGGGTGCCCGGTGTCGAAGGCGCTGGCGGCGGTGCCGATCACTCTCGACGCTGCGCTCGCCTAGGCATCTGACGTGCGGGTTGCGGCTGGTGGCGGCCGTAACCCGGCTTGCGGCTGGTGGCGGCGCTCAGTTGCCGCTCAGTGGATGATGCCGCTCGTGCAGCTCTGCACCAGGGAGCTGACGTAGCCGCCGACGCCCTGTCCGCCATAGCCCGCGCAGGGGACCAGGCCCGCGTGCGCCGCCGAGGTGGGGATCCAGAGCGCCGCCGTGGTGGCCAGCGCAGCGATGGTCAACCGCACCTTTGTCCGCATCATCGGTCTCCTCTGTCAGCACCTCCGGCGGGCGCCCTTCTCCCCGGTAGGACTCGGCCTCGCCTTCCGGCGTTGCATGCCTCCGCCGGCGCCGGCGTCAGTGGTGGCGGGTGTCCGACTCCAAGCGCGGCGGTGGCGTGACCACCAGGCGCGCCCGCTGGACGCGCAGTCGCGGCGGCGACAGACCCGCACGGCCGCTGCCGGGCACCCATGTGGCCTCGACCTCAACCCAGGTCCCGATTTCGAGCACATCGGTCGAGGTGAGGTGGACGTTGACGGGGGCGTCAGGTGCGGGGCCACAGGCGTGCACCCAGCGGGTCAGGACGTGGTCGCCGTCGTCGCCGCGGGCGGTGACCTGGCCGATGAGCCGGAGCAGGCGGCCGTCGAGTGAGATGCCCGCGTGGGCGCGCAGGGTCACCTCGTAGAGCGTCATGTCCTCGGCGTGTCGCCGCCGTGCTCGCGTTGCGACCGCGAGTGCGGCGACCGCCGAGCCCGCGATGACGCTCGCGGTTTCCGTGGCGGGGGGTGCGGAGCCTGTGTTCGGCGTCGCGATCACCGGCGCGTTTGCGGAGGGTGGGGCGGGCGGCGCCGGTGACGTCGCCGGTGGCGGCGCGTAGGTGGGCTGCACGCCTGCAGGGATGGCGCCGTTGACAAGGTGGATCGGGTTGGTGAGCGCTTCCATGTCGAGGTATCCGCCGGTCGGGTTCCCCGCGGGAACATTCATCTGCCCGTGCAGCTCGGCGCGGACGAAGCCGCCGCTGCTGCCGATGGGCACGTCGAGGCGCACCGTCTGATCGTCCGAGGTGATCGCGAAGGTCTGCGGGACCGCGGGCTGTGCGTCACCGATGTTGCTGTGCAACACGTGCAGCGTCATGCCCGCGCCGCGTTGCACCGCCACCTCGACGTGGGCGACGTCGCTCGGGTCGCCGTAGATGCTGCCGCCGACCACCTGGTGCTGACCTTGTGGTCCCGCGGCACTCAGGTAGATCGCGGCGCCGTCGATGGTGCGGGTGATGAAGTTGCGGCCCTGGCGGAGCGCGTCGACGATGTCGCCCTTGGAAAGGTTGGCGGCGTAGACGTGGTTGGTCGGCGTGCCCAGCAACGTGATGCCGGCGCTGCCCAGTCCGTGGATGTCGGAGCCGCCGTTGGCGTGGATGCGCCGTCCCTGGCGCAGGTAGACGTCCCACTGGCGCACCGACGCGTCGTCGTCGGGCTGGTACAGGCCGGTCCAGACTTCGAGACCGGTGGGGTCCGCGGCCCCGCTGGGATCGGCGTCGCTGTCGCCGAAGAACTGCCAGAGCAGGTTGGCGCCGTACGGGTGCGCGGCGGCGACATATGCGCCCAGCTCGCGCGTGATGCGCATGAACTCGGTGATGCGCGCCTCGTTGGCGCCCAGCGGCACGGCCAGCGGGCGCTGCCGCCCGTCGAGCCATTGGCCGACGTCGATGCCGGTGATCGTCGCGTGGCCGTGCGCCCAGTTGGTCATCTCCTCACCGGCGATGAGCAGCGTGCCGGTGTTGCCCGCGTCGCGGGCCAGGTGGAAGTTCTGCGAGATGACGTTGTGGTCGGTCATGGCGATGAAGTCGAGGCCGACCTGCTTTGCGTGCCGCGCCCAGGTCGCCGGGTCCTGCGCGGTGTGCGAGCCCCATGCGTCGCTGCTCTCCGGCGTGTGCGCGTGCAGGTCGCCGCGGTACCACGCCGCGCCGGCCTGACGATCCCTTCCTGCGCCTTGCCCGGGACGAACGCCTGGCCCTGCTTGCCGAAATTGAGCGTCACCGTGACGGTGACGTTGGTGGGCACCGTCGCGAGGAACACCGGGACGACCACCGTCCACGTGCCCGGCAGGATGGTGCCCGGGATGAACGACTGCGACGCCGACTCCGCGCTGACGAAGAACTGGCTCCGCTCCTCACCGTAGACACCGCGAAACCCCGGCGACTGGTACTGCGCGCCGCGCTGGTCGAACAGCCCCGCACCGAGCTTGACGACGTTCGAGTTGTTGACGTCGTGCACCACGCTGACGTCGATCCGGTTCACCTCCGGCGCGGCGGGCACGGTGAACGGGAAGTACATGTACTGCCCGTAGCCGGCGGCCACGCCGGTCATGGTGATCGTCTGCGACGGCGGCGACGACGCGAGGGCGCGGACGATCGCCGTGGGAGCGAGAGCGCCACCGATGCCCGCGGCACCGGCGAGCTTCAGGAACTCGCGGCGATTGCGACCGACGCCCGGAACTGGGGGGTTCGAGGGCACCCACCGACGTTAGCGACGCGGGGATGAATGCCGGGCGATGAGGTGGTTAAGGAGCCGTGACCCGCCACGGGTTGCCCCATCGACAGGGACGGCCCGCGTCCACGCTGACAGATGCGCATCCAGGCGCCCGACGGTCCCCGCGCGCACACTGGAGGCATCGACGTGTCACCGCCACGCAGGAGAGACGCGATGGAGCGACCAGGAGCCCGAGGCCTCCTCGACGCGACGCGGGAGGAGGCGCGGGAACGCGAACGGCGCATCGCCCACCTCACCCGCAAGCGCATCAAGCAGCGCGACAAGGCGGCCGAGCAGCGCGCCCACACCCTGCTCGACGAACTCCAGGACGGTCGCGGCATCACCCGCCGGGAGCTGCGCGAGCTGGCCGCTCCCAGCGGGCTCGCGGTGGTCAGCCTCTACCTGTCACTCGGACCCGTCGACCAGCAGTGGCCCAAGCCGCTGCTGACCGTGTTCCATTCTCTGCGCACGGTCGAGCTGGAGGCGCAGCGCAACCTGGTCGAAGCGCTCGACCACAATGCTCGCATCGCCCTCGACCTCGACCTTCGCGAGATTGAAAGCTTCCTCGAACAGCTGCCTCATCAGCCCAGGGCGCGCGGCCTGGTGGTATTCAAGTCCGGCGAGGCGGTGGTGCGGGTGCTGGCGCTGCCGGTACGCGTCACCAATCGACTGAGCATCGACGTCGATCCCTACGTCGCGCCGCTCGACGCCGTGCTGTCCGTTCAGCACAGGGCGCTGCTGGTGCGCGTCGAGAAGGACCGGGCGCGCTTCTGGACGCACTGGGTTGGCCGCGAGGAGGAGGTCGGCGACATCGAGTCCTTCGTGCCCAGCGACACCGTCGACAAGTCGCGTCCCAACAGGGTGCAACGCCACCGTCTCACCCACCGGCACTGGCACATGCGCGACGTCGCGCGTGCCACCGACGAGCTCTTCAACGCGCACGAGTGCGACGTGCTGGTGCTCAGCGGCGACGAGCCCGAGCTCCGCGAGTTCCGGTCGATGCTGGCCTCAACTCTGGGCGCCGCCGTGATCGGCACCTACCCGCTGACACCCGACGAGACCAGACAGGACCGCATCGACCGGGTGCAGGACATCCTTGCCGCGCGTCGCGCCGAGGAGGAGGCGGTGGCCCTGGAGGACCTCGGCTTCCATGCCGGCCACGGACGGCTGGCCAGCGGGCTGGACGAGGTCATCCTCGCCGCCGACGACTTCATGGTCAGCCGCCTCTTCGTCGCCGACGGGCTGACCACGCCGGGCTACATCTGCCGCCGGCATCATCACCTCTCGCTCAGCAGCGGCGCCTGCCCTTACGACGGCCAGGCCATGCTGGCGGTGGAGAACGTCGTCGACGAGCTGCTGGAGATGGCCTGGCTGTACGGCGTCGAGGTCACCATGGTCACGCAGCGGACCGACCTGCTCGCGCCGTACGCGGGCATCGCCGCGGTGAAGTACCCCATGGAGGCGTGAGGCAGGCAAAAGGGCCGCCACCGCCGAGGCGATGCGCACAAGGCGCGCTGCTGATCGACGCGCTGTTCTTCGGCACGCCGGAGTTCGAACAACGACGTGTGGAGCGGGAGACGAGACTCGAACTCGCGACATCCAGCTTGGAAGGCTAGCGCTCTACCAACTGAGCTACTCCCGCTCGGAGCGGACCCCAGGATACCCCGACCCGGAGGCGCTCAGTGCTGGCGGAGGCGTTCGTCGACCCATTCGGAGCCGTCGGGGCCGTGTTCCTTCTTCCAGATGGGGACCTCGGCTTTGAGGGTGTCCATGGTGTGCTGGCAGGCGTCGAAGGCGGCGCCGCGGTGGTGGGCGCTGACTGAGACGACCACGCTGGCGTCGCCGATGGCGAGGCGGCCGAGGCGGTGGACGGCGGCGACCGCGGTGACGCCGAAGCGCTCCACGGCCTCGCGGGCGATGCGCTCCATCTCGGCCTCGGCCATGCCGGGGTAGGCCTCGTAGTCCATGTCGGTGACGGGGTGGCCGTCGGCGTGGTTGCGGACGACGCCGATGAAGGTGCAGACCGCGCCGTCCTCGTCGGTGCGCACCAGCGCCTCGACCTCACGCGGGTCGAGGGGATCGGTGGTCAGGCGGACGTGCACTCCGGGGCGTCCCGAGCCGCCGGCGACGGGTGGGATGAAGGCGACCACGTCGCCGGCGGCGACCGGGGTGTCCCACTCCGCGTAGGACTGGTTGACGGCGACGCGGAGGCCGCTGTCGGCGCCGCCGAGCCGTGGGTGGGCGGCGACCAGCGCCCGCCACACATCGCCCGCAGAGGCAGGCGACGAGGCGACCGAGACAAAAGCGGACGGCTGCCCGACCACTTCCCGCAACCGCGCGAACAGCAGCACCTCGACCCGCACGCCACCACCGTCGGTCACGGCGGCGACACCCGCCGGAACACATCGCGCGCGGGGTCGCGTCGCAACTCCGCGGCGCCGCGCCCAACACCGTCCCACCGCAAACCACGGACCACCGCGACGGGCACCGAGTCCACCTTGCCCATCACCAATTCGGCGGCGGAGGCGATCTCGTCCGCCGAAGCCAACGCGGACGCACTCATCACGTACCCGGCGGTGTCGACCAGGCCACGGTAGTCACTAACAGCAGGCATCCCGGCGACGCCGATGGCGACGTTCACCCCCGCCTCGCGGAACGGCCGCCCGAACGTGTCGCAGATCACAACCCCGAGCGGCCCCCCGTCGCAAGCGGAGAGCCATGCAGAGCGCAGCGCGCCCGCGGAGGAATCCGGCGCCGCGGGCAGCAGCGTCACCACATCCCCGCCCTCGACGTTGCTGCGGTCCACGCCCGCATTGGCGCACACCAGCCCGTGCACGGTCTCGCAGACCAGCACACCGGGCAGCGCACTCAACACGCGCGACGACTCCGCAAGGATCACCGCGACCAGCCGCGGATCGTTGTTCGTCCGCGCGGCCAGCGCCACCGCCTCGGAAGAGGGCGAAACAGACGACAGCGAGACCATCCGCCCCTCCGCCTTGCTGACCACCTTGTGGGTCACCACCACCACATCCCACGGCTGCAGCGCAAGGCCGGAGAACGCCATTCCCGAGAGCACCAGCGCCGCCAGGTCGTCCCCCGGCGCCACCGCAGGAATGCCGCGCACCGCCAGCAGCGACACCGATTCCGCAGCCCACACACCGCCCGGCGTACGGCGCACCCCGACCTCGGTCACCGCGCCGCTCAGCCCGCCGCCCTGCGTTCGAGCAGTCCGAGCTGGCGCAGCACGTGGAAGGTCGCCGCGGGCGCGCGCATGGTGCGGATGGTGTCGAGGTCCTCGGGACGGTCGCAGTCGGGGCGCAGGGTGGGCAGGTCGAGCACCGAGAAGCGCAGCCCGTTGCGCTCCGCCGCGGCCGCGTGGCGCACCAGCGACGCGGGTCCGAAGCTCCACACGTCGCAGTCGATCGGCCGCAGCACCGCGGCGTTCGTGCCAGTTCCGGCAGCATCTGTGACGCAGCGGAAGAACTTGCCCGGCCGTCCCGCCGCCGCCACCAGGGCGCGCAGGTCGGCAAGGTCGGCCAGCGGGCAGTCGGCGGCGACGGTGGCGACGGCGTTGTGCCCGTGCTCCTGCGCCCAGGCCACGCCGAGCCGCACGGCCGCGCTCTGCCCGGCACCGCGGTCGCGCACCACGGCCACACCGTGGCGCGCGGCGAGCTTGGCGACGTCGTCGTCGCCGGTGACCACCACGATGCGCCCCGGCTGGGCGGCGCGCGTCGCGGTGCGCAGCATGTCGCCCGCCATGGCCAGCGCGAGCAGACGCCGCTGCTCCGGTCCGAGGCGCGACGACAGGCGCTGCTTGGCCCCGACCGTCGCCTTGATCGGGATGATCAGGGCGACGGTCATGCCGCCACCGCCGGGCCGGGATCCCCGCCGGCCGCCCGCAGCACCACCGACGCCAGCGCAGCGGCGTCAGCCACCGAGGCCATCACAGTTTCGGTCACGACTGCCCGCAACCCGAGCGCCTCGACCTCCGCCGCCACGGCGGCGTCGCGACGGTCGACCACCATCACCGAGCAGAAGTCGGAGTACAGCCCGGCCACACCCGCCGCGCTCACCGCAACACCGGAGGCGCGCAGCATCTCGGCCGCCGGCCCCTTCAGCGCCGCGCCGGCGACGATCGGCGTCACCGCGACACAGCGCGGCACCGCGCGCAGCGCCGCCCGCACACCCGGGACCGCAAGGATCGGCCCGATCGAGATCACCGGGTTGGACGGGCACACGATCACCGCGTCGCACGATGCCAGCGCCTCCAGCACCCCGGGCGCGGGCCGCGCAGCCGAAGCCCCGTCGAAGCGGATCGACTCGATCGCCGGCCGGCACTGCTCGCGCACGAAGTACTCCTGGAAGTGCAGGTCGCCCAACCCGGAGCAGACCACCCGCGTGGTGACCACGTCGTCGCTCATCGGCAGCACGCGCACGTCGACGCCCAGCGCCGACGCCTGCAGCGCGGTCACCACCGACAGCCTCAGCCCCGACCGCATGAGCGACGTGCGCCACACATGGGTGGCGAGGTCGCGGTCACCGAGCTGGAACCACGTCTCCTCCCCCAGCGCGCGCAACCCCGCGAGCGCATTCCATGTTTCGCCGCGCAGCCCCCACCCGCGCTCCTCGTCGTGCAGCCCGCCCAGCGTGTACAGCACCGAGTCGATGTCCGGCGACACCCACAGCCCGTGGCGCTCGACATCGTCCGCGGTGTTGACGACAACCGTGACCGAAGCCGGCGCGACCACCCGCACCAGCCCGCGCAGAAAGCGCGCCGCGCCGACGCCGCCGGCGAGGGCGACGATGCGCGGGCCGCCGCTCACAGCGGTCGACCGTTGGCCGCCCGTCATGCGTCTGCCTTCTCCCGGACCAGGTGATCGTCGTCGCTCCCGCGGCCGGCGCGACCGCGCGACGAGGGCGCTTCGCAGTCTATCGCGCGTCCCCCGCAGCGCGGATCGTCGCGCTCGCCGCCAGACCAACCCGGACTCAGCCCGTCCCGATCGCGCGGACCGAGAACAGGAACACTGCGAGCGAGCCGAGCAGCAGCCCCCACGCCTCGCGCCGCTCCGTCGAGCGCCGGGTCAGCGACCAGGCCACCGGCAGCGAGAGCAGCACCGCGGGACCGTAGAACCAGTGCAGCCCCTGGGCCGGCCGCCGACCGCTGATGAACAACCCGATGCCGAGCAGCGCCTGGATGACGATGGCGCCCTCGGTGAGGCGCAGGTAGGCGCGCAGCGACGGGCTGACGCGGCGCTGCCAGATGTTGAGCGCGGCCCACAGCGCCCCGACCAGGCCGAGCAGGAGCACGGCGTTGCCGAGGCGCTGGTGGACGATCACGCCGCGACGAGACGAAGGACGAACCCGCCGGGGGCGGTCGTCAGTGCGCGCAGGACTTGGCTTCGCCCGCCCCGTCGGCGGTCTGGAAGCTGTGGCCGCAGCCGCAGGTCTTGGTCGCGTTGGGGTTGTTGATGGTGAAGCCGCCGCCCATCAGCTCGTTGACGAAGTCGATCTCGGCGCCTTCGAGGTACTGCGCCGAGAAGCTGTCGACGTAGACCTTGATGCCGTTCATCTCGACGATCTCGTCGTCCTGGCGGGGCGGGTTCTCATCGAGGCCCATGCCGTAGGAGAAGCCCGAGCAGCCGCCCGGCTGGACGAAGACGCGGAGCCCGACCGGGGTGGTTTCCGCTTGAACGAGCTCCTGGAGCTGCGACAGAGCGGCTTCGGAGACGTTGATCATGGTGCGGTCGTCCTCTGGGTGGATCGGGGATGGCTGACTGGAAGACCTGGGCCTCCCGGTGAGGACAAGCATAGCGCACCACCCGGCGAGCTCAGCGCTGCCCGCGCGCCCGATCTACCAGTAGCGCTCCTCGCGCCAGGGGTCGGCCGAGTTGTTGTAGCCGTTGCGCTCCCAGAAGCCGAGCTGGTCGCGGTCGCTGACCTCGATCTCCTCCAGCCACTTGGCGCTCTTCCAGAAGTACTTGCGGGGCACGAGCGCGCGCAGCGGCCAGCCGTGCTCAGGGGCCAGGTCGACGCCGTCGTGGGCCCAGACCACCGCGGCGTCGTCCTCGCGCGCCACCTCGATGGGGATGCTGGTGGTGAACCCCTGCGCGCAGCGGAAGACGACGAACCGCCCCGACGGCCGCGCCCCGGCCCGGTCGAGCAGGTCGCGCAGGCGGACGCCGGTGAACGTGTTGTCGAGCCGGCTCCAGGTGGTCACGCAGTGGATGTCGCAGTGCACGTCGACGCCGCCGGGCAGGGCGTGCAGCTCGTCGTAGGTGAGCGTCAGCGGGGTCTCGACGTCGCCGGTGACGCGCAGCCGCCAGTCGCCCAGGTCGGCCGGGTAGCGCGGCACCGAGCCGTAGTGGAGCACCGGCCACTTCTCGGTGAGGACCTGCCCGGGCGGCAGGCGATGCGGGTCGGCGACCACGCGCGGATCGGGGGGACGGCGGCTGAACAGGCTCATTGCTGCAGCCCCTGAGCATACGCAGGCGCGGGCCGCGACGCCGCGCCGCGAGTCAGCGCAACGCGGCCCGCAACGCCTCGACCAGCCGGTCCGCGCCCGGCTTCGGCTGCACCACCCGCCGCCACCGCTCCGGCGACGGCCCGCAGCCCCCCTGGCGCGCCTCCACGCCGCCCGCGTCGACGATGAGCATCTGCACCGAGACCACGGCGCCGCCGTTCTTCTGCCGCCGCACCCGGCGCAGCACCGCGACCCGGCCACGCGGCGCGGCGCGGCGCAGCTCGGTGGCCAGGCGGCGGCGCCAGATCACCCCGTCGGAGACGCGTCCGCCCGGGATGCGCACCACGTGGGGCGCGCCGCCGGTGTCGCCGAGCACGTACGTGGGCGGCTCGTCTCCCTCCCCCGAGCCGAGCAGCCGAAGCGCCTCGCGGGACACCGCCACCGCGAAGGTCGCCCGCGACTGCACGCCGCGCCAGCGCTCCATGGCGCTGGTGTCGCCCAGCCGCGTCGCCGCCTGGTGCAGCGCCGACGCGGTGAGCACCACCCGCCCCAGCGAACCCGCCGCGTCGCTCACGGTCAGCGCCTCCTCCAGGTAGCCGAGCGCCCCCGCCGGGTCGGCCTCGTCGGTGAGCGACATGTCGCCGAGCTCGTGGAGCAGGGCGCCGCGGGTGTCGAGCAGCTCGGCGCCGGGGGTGTCGGCGTCGGAGCACAGCGTGACCGCCTCCTCCCAGTACCCACGCGCGGCCGCGGGCTCACCGGAGCGGCGGCAGGCCCCGCCGAGCAGGCGAAGCAACCCCACCACCGCGTCGCCGGTGCCCTCGCGGCGCACCACGGGCAGGGCGAACTCGTAGCGTCGCCGGGCCACCTCGTGGTCACCGCGGCGCGCCGCCACCTCGCCGGCGTGCTGGAGCAGCCGCGCCGACTGCAGCGCCAGCGCCCCGCTCGCGCCGCCCTGGAGAACGCGCAGGGCACGACGGGCGGCCGAGGTGTCGTCGCCGTCCTCCAGCTCGATCTGGGCGAGGTCGAGCTCGGCGCGGCGGCGGCCGTCGTCGGCGGCGCTGTCGGCGGTGCCGCGCAGGGCGGAGGCGAGCAGGTCGCGGGCCCGGTCGCGGTCGCCGGCGCGGGCGGCCAGGCCGCCGAGGCTGCCCAGCAGAGCCGCCACCGCCGCCTTCTCGCCGTGGCGGCTCTGCAGGTCGATGGCCTCCAGGTAGGCTCCGGTGGCGGCCTCGCCGTCGCCCACCGACTTGGCGGCGTTGCCCAGCGCTTCGAGGGCGCGGGCGAGCAGGGCGTCGGGGAAGCGGTGCTCGCGGCAGAGGGCGACGGCGCGCTCGGCGTGGCGGCGGGCGCCGTCGTCGTCGCCCTCGGCGAGCAGGGCGCCGCTCATGCCCGCGTCGACGTGGGCCACGGTCTGCTCGTCACCGACGGCGAGGGCGTGGGCGAGGCGCTGCTGCAGCTCCTGCCGGGTCAGCTTGTCGAGCGGCGCCTCACCCATGCTGCCTCCTTCACTCCGTGCCCGCGGGGCCGCGGCGCCCGGCCTCGGCGGCGTAGCGCGGCAGGTGGACGTCCTCGGCGCCGACGAACTGCATCGCCCCGGCGACCAGGGGATGCCCCGCCTGGTCGCGGATCAGCCGGTGCATCTCGCGGCACACCCGCACGTAGTTGGCGTGGCCCTGCGGCGAGGTGCGCAGCTCGATCACGTGCATCGCCTCGCGGGCGTTGAGCCGGACCAGGTAGCGCACGCGGTGGCCGAGGGTGACCAGGTACTGCGCCTGCTCCGGGAACCGCGGCAGCAGCCGTGCGTGCGCCTCCTCGGCACGGCCCACCGCCGAGCGCCAGCGGTCGCCCAGCCCCGCGTCCTCCACCTCCCGCGGGACGCCGAAGCCGAGCGCGGGGGTCAGCTCCTGCCACTGGATGGTGAGCATGCGGTGGCGCTGCAGGTCGCGGAAGGCGCCGTAGTCGCTGACGATCTCGAAGCTGTAGGTGGCGTGCTCGAAGCCGCGGCCGGGGCGGTGGCGGCGGTTGCCCCGCTCCCCCACCGCGCGGCGGAACAGCTCCTCACGGCGCGCCTGGGGCAGGCCGCTGACCACGTCGAGCAGGGCGTCGCCGGGCAGGTGGGTGTGCGGGTAGAGCGCCGCGGCGAGGATGCGGTCCTCGGCGGCGTCGTCCCACTCGACGAGGCGGACCGAGTCGTGCTGCTGCAGCGCCCGGTCGACCTGCAGCGTGCCGGTGAGCTGCCGCGCCGCCTCGGCCAGGCCCTGCTCGGTGTCGCGCAGGTACTCGACCCAGGCGCCGCCGCGGTCGGGTCGGTCGAGGCGGGTGAGGAAGTCGGGAATGACCTTGGCCAGCTCGGCGAGGATCAGCTCGGCGTAGGCTCGCGCCTCGGGCAGCGGGTGGGCGCGCAGGCGCATGACCATCGCCTCGTACGCCTGCGGGCTGGCGAAGACGCCGACGTTGCTCACCGTGCCCGCCGGGAGCAGCCCGCGGAGCAGGTCGAGGCTGAGGGCGCGCAGGGCGCGGCGGCGGGCGCCGGGGTCGTCCTGCTGGGGCAGGGTGCGGTCGAGATGCTCGCGGAGGGGGTCGATGAGCGCGCAGTAGGTGTCGAAGAGGCCGTCCATGGCCTGCTCGAAGACGGGGCCGATTTGCGCGTCGGCGAGCACCTGCGGGTCGCGGAACCAGCGGTAATGGCCGTCGCGGCGGTCGGTGTAGGGGATGTAGCGGGTCGACTGCTCCAGGTAGCCGGCCAGGCGTCCCCACTCGATCGCCTTGGCCAGCACCTGGCTGACCTGCTCGCAGGCGAGGTGGACGCCGGCGAGCTGGGCCACGGAGTCGTCGCCGTACTCGCTGAGCACACGGCTGAAGAGGTCGCGGGCGCGCTCCTCGCCGGCGCCCGGCGCGCCGAGGTCGGGGCGTGCGGCGGCCGCGGGCAGGTCGCGGAGGAACTCGTCGAGGAGCAGGCGGCGCAGGCTCTTGGGGCTGCGGCTGTAGCGGGCGAAGAGCGCCGCGCGGGTGACCTCGGGCAGCTCGGTGAGCACGAAGGCGGGCCCGGAGAGGTTGGTCACGTGCCGCGACAGGACGCTCCGCTCGTCGGCGGCGAAGACCTCGGCGTGGTAGGGACCGGCCATGCCCGGACGACTCTACCGCCAAACCACAGCCCATAGGGGAACGGTGCGGTGGCGAACGCCATATATGGTGCTTTCGGCCGACCTCCATGCCTCCCATGCCCGAGCAAATACAATTCGCCCTCGATGACCGACCTGGCCGACCTGGACCACCTGCCGCGCGTCGCCGCGCCCGCCGCGCCCGCCGCCACCGCGCCCGCCGCCGAATCGCGCGCGGTGCTGCCGCGGTTCCTGCAGGACGTCTACCAGCAGGCCAGCGAGTGCAACAAGTGCTCGCTCTGCCAGGCGGTGTGCCCGACCTACGTGGTCAACCCCGTCGAGTGGGAGACGGCGCGCGGCCGCGTCGCCCTGATCCGTGACGCCATCGAGGGCCGCATCGAGCTGCGCGACATCGCCGACGGGCCGCTCAGCTCCTGCCTGACCTGCAACAACTGCATGACCGCCTGCGCCCCCGCGGTGCCCACCGGCGAGATCGTCGCCCGGGCGCGGCAGGAGCTGCACGAGCAGGAGGGGCAGTCCTGGCGCTCGACCTTCGCGATGCGCGCGATCCTGCCGCATCCCGGCGCCTTCCGGATGCTTCACCGGCTGGCCCGCTTCGCCCAGGCGACCGGCGTCGACGCGCTGCTCCGCCGCGCCGGCTTCACCCGCTGGCTGGGCACGCCGGGCGCGCTGATGGAGCAGGTCGGTCCGCTCGACAAGCGCACCGCCTACGTCCGCGCCCGCGACGTGCCGCAGCCGCCGGCCTCCGAGGTGCGCGGCCGCGTGGGCTTCCTGGTCTGCTGCTACCAGAACCTCGCCGACCCGGCCGCCACCGAGTCGACGATGCGCGTGCTCAGCGCCAACGGCTTCGCGCTCACCGTGCCGGAGATGGGCTGCAGCGGGCTGCCCGCCAAGAACCTCGGCGACCGCGACGCCATGATCGACATGGCGGTGCGCAACCTCACCCAGCTGCGCGACGTGGACGTCGACGCGTTCGTCGGCGACGTCGCCTCCTGCACCTCGCAGTACCAGCACTACGACGCCATGCTGGGGACCGACCGCCTGGTCGGTAGCGACGCACGTCGCATCGCCCCGCGCGTGTGGCACGCGTCGGCGTTCCTCGCCGAGAAGGGCATGACCGCGCCACTGGGCACGCTGCGCTGGACGGTCACCTACGACGAGCCCTGCCAGCTGCCGCTGGACCGCAAGCACCGCGACGCCGCGCGCACCCTGCTCCGCCAGGTGCCCGGGCTCAAGCTGGTCGAGCTGGAGGAGGCGCAAATGTGCTGCGCGGGCGCCGGGGTCTACTTCCACAGCAACCCCGACCGCAGCGAGGCGATCCTGCGCCGCAAGTTCGAGCACGTCGTCGCCACCGGTGCGGAGGTGCTGGTCACAGAGAACGTGTCCTGCCTGACCCAGCTCCGCGACGGCGCCCGCCGCTACGCGCCCGACCTGCGCGTGATGCACGTCTTCGAGGTGCTCGACGCCTCCGTCGAGGCCGGCGCGCGCCGCGCCGCACTGAGCGCCCGGGTCGCGCGCTAAGGCTGCAGCGGGAAGCCGAACAGCAGAGCTTGCAGGCTGCCGGGGAACTCCTCGGCGCGCACCCAGGCGACCATGTCCCGCACCGCGACCGCGATGTCGTGGACGGCGTGCTCGACGAGCGGATCGGTTTCCGCCTTGTCTGGCGACAACTGCTCGGCGGCGGTGCCGAGCTGCTTGCGCGGGTCGCGCCAGGCGACGCTGGGGGCGAGCAGGTCGAGGTAGCCGTAGCCGGAGCGGTCGAGGAGCAACAAGAGCGTGAGCCGGGCCAGCCGGGCGTTGCCGTCGGCGAAGCGACGGATGCGCAGCAGCTCCAGGTGCGCCAGGGCGGCGACCACCACGGCGTGGAGGTCGTCGGGCGGCGCGGCCAGCCAGTCGCAGAGGCCGGCGAGCTCGCTGTCGGTGGCGCGGTTTGGCTGGTCGGCATCGCCGCCGCAGAGGCGGGCGTGGAGGTCGTCGAGCAACGCGGGAGTGACCGGGGCCTGCTCGTGCGCCGCGGCGATGGCGATGTCGAGCGCGGCGGCGTAGGCGGTGACGGCGCAGACGTCGACGCTGCCCACATCCTCGGTGGCGCCGTCAACCAAAACCGCCTCGACCCCCTCCGGCTCGCCGACCTCGACGCCGGCGTGGCGCAGGCTGGCGTGGGTCTCCATGGCGCGGGCGCGCTTCTGGGCGCCCTGCAGCCACTCCTCCTCCGGGTCGGCCTGGCCGAACACGTCGAGGACGTGGTCGATGTACTGCAGCTCGCGGTGCTCGCGCCAGCGGTCGAAGAATGCGGGGGTCAGATCCATGCAGGGCACCCTAGCATCGGGCGCGCGGGCCTGTCCGGGCGGGCGGTCAGCGGCAGGCCCGCGGGGCGACGAAGCGCAGCGCGGTGTGCGTGTCGGAGAAGCGGATCACCTTGACGTCGAGCAGCCCCAGCGCGCGCCCGGCGGCGAGCACGTCGTCCTGGGTGACCGCCGCCACCCCGCGCGGGTAGACGATCCACAGCGCGCCGCGTTCGGTGACCTTCGCCCACGCGGCCAGCGCGCCGTCGAGCTCGGCGCACGAGTCGACGCGCAAGAACACGATGTCCGCGTCGCGGTCCACGTGCGCGGCGTCCCTTTCTGCCAGCTCCGGCAGCAACTCGTCCAGCCTTTCCCCGGCGCCGGAAACGTGCACGCGCATCCCGGGCTTGACGCCCAGCTTGTCGACGCGGCTGCGGTGGCCGTAGTCGGGATCAGCCAAGGGCGGCGAGCATCGCCTCCGGCTCGCAGCGGATGCAGGTGAACGAGGGCGTGTCGCGCACAGTGTGCGTCGAGGCCTCGGACTCGCGCATCTCCTGCACCAGGTCGAGGAAGTCGGCGACGTGGTCGGTCTCGAAGGCGACCACGAACTCCTGGTCGTCGAGCCCGAACGAGTACGTGGTGTTGATCTTCACCGTCGGGTACCTGTGGCCCATGGCGATGTGCTCGCTCATCTGCTTCTGCCGCTCCTCCTTGGAGAGGCGGTACCAGGCGCGCGTCTTGACGAAGGGGTAGACGAACAGGTACCTGCGCCCGCCCGGCACGATGACCAGCCGGTTGGAGCGGCCCTCGCCACCCTCGTGCTCGTGCCGGTCGACGTACATCGACCGCTTGGTCATCGAGAAGTAGTGGTACGGCGTGTCCAGGTACGCGCCCATGCGCGTCGCGTTGAGGCGCGCGGCGAAGGTGTGCAGGTGGTCGAGGTTGTCGCTGACCAGCCAGACCATGAAGTCGGCGTCGCCGCGGGTGCCGGCCAGGCTGTAGGTGCGCAGCACCGCGCCCTCGATGGCGGCGGTCTCCTCGATCAGCGCCCGCAATTCCTCGCGTTGGGCGGCGCGCTCGGCCGCGTCGAGCAGGCGCCACTCCGGGCGGACGTGGTGGAAGGCGAAGCGCACGAACTGCCGGGTGACCGGCGGCGGGGCACTGGCGTCGCGGACGGAGATGGGGGCCTGTTGCACGGCCATCGTCTGTTCTGGCCTCTCGTGACGCGAACTCAAGCGCGGGCGGGGTGCTCGCGCGACACCGGGACGGTGTGGCCGCAGCGGCGGCAGACCCAGCCGCGACCCCGCCGCGTCGAGGTCCGGCCGTCGTCGAGGGTGACGAGCGTGTCGGGTCCTTCGAGCAGGATCCAGGCTGCCGGGTCGCCGGCGGCGAGCCCCGTCCCGAGGCCGGAGCGGGCCACCCGCTTGCAGGAGTCGCAGCGGTCGGGCGGTGGATTGAAGAGCATGAGAATGGTGAACCGGGGCGAATTATAGGCCCGACTCGGCGCCGACCCCTCCGCGGGGCGGAGCAGGAACGGCGAGCTCCTCCAACGCCTGCCGGGCCAGGCCGGCGGCGTAGGACTGGGCGACCAGCCGGCGCACCGCGGCACCGCGGTCGTCGGTGTGCTCGTCCATCAGCGCGGCCATGCGCTCGGCGGCCTCGCCCTCGGCCAGCGCCTCCGCCTCGGCGCGGTCGAGACGCGCACGGGCCCCGCGCCGCAGCTCGGCGTCGGTCGAGGTGGTCTGGGCGACCGCCGCGGCCAGGCGGGCGAGTGCGGCCCCCTCGGGCGCCGCCGACACCTCCGGGGTCAGCTCCATCCCCGGCCAGTAGCGGACGAACACCGAGCAGCTCGGCGGGCCCAGGGCGACGTGCAGGCCCGGCGGGGCGTCGCGGCGGAGGACCGCGGCGAGCCCCGCCGCCGGGGTGGCGCCGGGCCTGGGAGCGGGCTCGGCGGCACGCACCGCGGCGATCAACGTGTCGAGGGTTGCGCCCGGCGCTTCGATAGCCCCGGCCGCCTCCACCGCGGCGTATCCGCCGCGCAGCCTGGCGACCACCGCCTGCCCGTGGTCGGCGAGCAGCAGCGCCACCGGGCGAGAGGGACCAGGCGCGAGCGTCCCGAGCATGGCCACGGCCTCGCCGACGCCGTCGCAGCCACCCAGCAGCCCGGTGACCAGCGGGTGCCCCGGGTGGTCGAGCACCGCGCACACCAGGCCGGCGGCGTTGGCGCCGTGCACCGGCTCGCCGAGAAGAGAGGTCGCCGTGTACGAGCAGTCCGCAACCTCGGCGCGGCGCTGCACCAGCCCGGCGACGCCGTTGCCCACCGCGATGTGCGCAACCAGCAGGCACCCGTCGCCGCGCAGCACGACGAACGGCGAGGGCCACATCACGCCGCCATCTTGGCACCGGCGCCCGGAGCCGCTCAGGACGTCGCCTTCTCCCCCTCCGCCGCCCCCGGCGCCAGCCGCGGCGACGAGTCCGGCCCGGCGATGCCCAGCGACTTCTTCATCTCCGCGATCCGCACCTCGACGGAGTCGCTCAGCGTCCGCTGCGTCACCTGCGCCTCGATGTCGGCGGTGTCCGCGAAGGTGCCGTTCTCCATGAGCTGGCCGATCGCCTCGGCGCGCGCCTGGGTGGTGAGGATCTTCTCCCGCGCCCGCTCCAGCATGTCGCGCAGCTCGCCGTCGTCGCGACCCAACCCGGCAGCCGCCTCGCCGGCACGGACCCGCGCCTTGGCGGCCGCGTACTGCACCTTCAGGGTCTCCTTCTCTGTGCGCATCTGGGCCAGCTTGACCTGCAGCCGCTGCGCCGCCGCCTCCAGCGCCTCGCGCTGCTGGGCCAGCGACTCCTCCTGCGCCTGCAGCGAGCCGACCTGCGCCTCGATCAGCTCCGCCTGGGTCAGCGCCGACACGGCGATCGACTCGCGGTCCTGCTCCAGCGCGCGCCGCGCGGTGTCCTCGAGACGGGCACGGGCGCGCTCCATCTGGTCGTGCTGGATGCGCACCCGGTTCTGCGCGGTGACCACGTCGGCGATGCTCTCGCGCAGCTTCTGGCCGTTGTTGACCTCGCGGCTGTAGGCGAGGTCGAGGGTGTCGGCGGGGTCCTCGATGCGGTCGATGGCCTTGTTGGCCTTGCCGGTGAGGATGAGCCGGAGGCGGCTGAACATACCCATGTCGTCTGTCTACTCCGATGCGGCGGGCGTGCTGCGGCGGATCTTCTCGGGCACCTCGCCGGCGCCATTGTCGGGCGCCGCGACGCCGTTGTGCGAGGTTTCGCGCGGCGGCTGCCCATTGCTGTTCAGGGTTCCGCGCAGTGCCTGGATGGCGGCGAAGCCCTTGGCGATCGAGCCCATCACCGCATCCTGCACCCCGTCGGCGCCGTTGAGCACGACCAGGCTGTCGATGTCGCCCATCGGCTTGGCCGCGGCGGCGACGATGTTGACCGCCTGCTCGGCGAGCTGCTGGTTGATGACCGCCTCCTGGTTGACCGCCAGCGCCTTGGCCCGGGCCTCGATGGCCTTGGCCTCGGCCAGTCCGGCGGCCTCCCGCGCCTTGGCCTCGGCGAGACCGCGCGCCTCGGTGGCCGACGCCGTGGCCCGCCCGGTGGCCTCGATCGACGCCGCCTGCGCCTCGGCCTCGACGCGGATCTTGCCCGCGCTCGCCTCCGCCTCCACCTTGGTGCGGTTGGCACCCGCGGTGGCGGCCAGCTCGGTCTCCTTGGCCTGGGCCTCGGCGCGCGAGATGCGCGCGTCGCGCTCGGCCTGGGCCAGGGTGCGCTGCTTGTAGGCCTCGGCGTCGGCGGGCTTGCGCACCTGCGCCTGGAGCGTCTGCTCGGTGCGCTCGGCCTCCAGCTCGGCGACCTTGGTCTGCTCGACGACCACCTTCTGGCGGGCGATCTGGTCGGCCAGCGGCCCGGCCTGCTCGGACTCCTTGGTGGCCCGGTCGACGTCGGCCTGGTAGGACGCCTGCTTGATCTGTGCGTCACGCCGCGCCGACGCCTTGAGCGCCTCGGCGACCTGCTCCTGCTCGGTGGCCTCGCGATCGGCGACGGCCTGGGCGATGCGCGCCTGCTTCTGCACCTCGGCGGTGTGCGGCGCGGCCAGGTTCTTGATGTAGCCGGTGGTGTCGTCGATCTCCTTGATCTGCAGCGAGTCGATGACCAGGCCCAGCTTGGCCATCTCCTCGCCGGAGTGGCGCCGGGTGGCCTCGGTGAGCGCCTCGCGCTCGCGGATCATCTGCTCGACGGTGAGGCCGCCGACGATGGAGCGCAGGTGTCCCTCGAAGACGTAGCGGATCTTCTGCTCCAGCTCCTCGGGCTGCTTGTCGAGAAAGCGCCGCGCCGCGTTGGAGATCGAGGCGAAGTCGTCGCCGACCTTGTAGATCACGACAGCCTTGACCGTAACCGGGATTCCCTGGGTGGTCACGCAGGTGATGTTCAGCTCGGTCTCGTTGGCGTCGAGTGAGAGGTTGCGCACCTTCTGCACGCCGGGGATGACCAGCACCCCCTTGCCGGTGACGATCTTGAAGCCCATGCTCTCGCCGACGCCCTCGGTCGGGGGATGGCGGAAGCCGGAGATGATCAGCGCCTCGTTGGGCTCGGCCACCCGCCACATGGCGCGGAAGGTGATGTACACGAACAGGGTCGCGCCCAAGACGCAGGCCGCGACGATGATGATCAGCGTTGCCACGGCGTCCATTTCTCCATGTCTCCTCTGGCGCCCGCGGTCATGCGGGGCTCACGTAAACGGTGCGCGGCGGGTAGTACTCGACGACCACCACGCGCGCGTGCGCCGGGATGGTCTCGCCGCTCTCCGCGGCGTGGGCGAGGAACGCCTCGCTGCCACCGCGAATCTGGATCACCACCTCGCCGGTGCGCCCCGGCGCGATGGCGCCGGTAACGCGTCCCATCTTGCCGACCACCACCTGGTCGTCGGAATCGACCGACCGATCGGTCATGCGCGTTCGTCCCTCCCAGTCACAGGCCACCCTCGGCAGACGGGAGCCCCCGGCCGGGATGACATGGCGCCCATCACACTACGCCCGTCAGTCCCGCCCGCGCAATGGACGGCCCTGTGACGTTTCCGGGCCTCAGCGCCGGCGGCGGGACACCACCACTGCGGCCGTCGCGGTCAGCAGCGCGGAGGCGAGCAGCAGCGCCGCACCGGCGGGCCCCGCGTCGGGGCCGCCACCGGTGTTGGGCACGCTGATCACACCCTGCACGCCGCCGAGCGGCACCGGGCTGCTGGGCGGAGGCGTGGTGGCGACGGCGGCCTGGGCCTCGTAGGCGCCGATGTCGGCGCGCGGCGCCGAGGCGATCCTGGCCGCGACCCTGGCGACCTTGGGCACGCCCAGGCCGAGCAGGCTCGACGGCGCCGTCTGCGGGCGGGTCACGCCGCGCTCGTCGGTGGCGGGGTAGTTGTTGGGGTCGCCGGCGTCGAGCGCGGTGCTGCCCAGGGTGAGCGCCTGGGTCAGTGTCGGCGAGGTGTCGCCGGTGGCGCCGTCGACGGGACCGCCGTTGGCCTGCAGCGGGCCGAGCGCGGGAACGGCGTGGGGCGGCTGCTGGTCGCCGGTGGCGAGCAGGGCGCAGGTGGTGTCGTCGGCGATGTTGTAGCCGAGGCTGGTGAGCGTCCCGGTGCCGAGCGCGCAGTTGCTGCCCAGCGTGGCTAGGGTCACCTGGGGGATCCCCGTGTTCACGGCGACGATGCTGTTGTGCACGGTGCCGGCGCCGTCGGGAAGGTCGAGCCCGCCGCCCAGGCCGGCGGTGGCGGTGTTGCCGTCGACGGTGTCGCTCTCGAGTGCCAGCCTGCCGAGCACGGCCTCGCCGATGGCGACGCCGCCGCCGTTGGCGGCACTGTTGCCGTTGAGGGTGTCGTTGGTCAGCGCCGCCTGCACTGCGCTGTGCAGGTACATGGCGCCGCCGAGCAGGGCGGCGTCGTTGCCGTTGAAGGTGGTGGCGGTGACGGTGACCTGGGCGGGACCGCTGACGGCGGTTCGATTCGCCACCTCCGGCGCCACCGCGTTGCCGTCCTCGTAGGTGCCGCCGCCGTTGCCGTGGGCGGCGTGGTTGTGGCTCAGCGTCGACTGGCCGAGCACCACCCGGCTGCCCGGCACCAGCTCGTCGTAGATGCCGCCGCCGCCGGCGTCGACCTGCTCCAACAGGCCCATGGCGCTGTTGTCGTGGACGAACATCCGGGTCAGCGTGTCGGTGGCGCCCGAGGGCGGCTCCAGGAAGATTCCGCCACCGTCGCCGCCCGCCACGTTGCCGGCCACGCTGCTGCCGGTCATGGTCGCCATGCCCTGCGCGAACACGCCGCCGCCGTTGCTGAAGCTCAGCGTCGGAGTGACGATCTCCTGCGGCCCGCAGCTCGTGGCGCTGCTGCCCGCCGTGTTGTTCTTGACAATGGTGTCCAGAACGGTGAGGCTCGCGCCCGCGTTGTCGACGGCGACGCCGCCGCCGTTGCCGATCGCCTCGTTGCCGGTCACCACGTCGTGGTTGAGCGCCAGGCCGTCCTGGGACAGCACCAGCACCGCGCCGCCGTCATTGGAGCCGTCGCCGTTGTCGCTGTCGGTGACGCGGCCGCCGGTCAGGGTCAGTCCGTTGATGGCGACGGTGGTGGGGCCGTCGCCGTTCACGGTGAACAGCCGGCCGCTCCAAGCCTGGCCGGTGTTGCAGGCGCCCTGCACGGTCGTGGTCCCCGCGCCCGCGCCCTGGACGGTCATCGACGAGGTGATCTCCAGCGAGGTGAAGTCACCCGGCTGGCTGAGCGTGTACGTCCCCGCCGGCAGCACCACCGTTGCGCCGCTGAGGCCGTTGGCGGCGCCGATGGCGGCGCGCAGCGTCGTGCAGTGCGCGGCGTCCGGACACGTGCCCGGTCCGTCGTTGAACCCGGTGACGGTGATGGTGGTGCCGGTGGCGTGCACCGGTCCGGTGGCCGCCATCGCGGCCACCAGCGCGCTCGCGGCCGCAAGCGGCAGCAATGCCAGACGTGTGCGCCCCTGCATCTGTGGCTCCCCCGATACCCCTGCCCGCCGGTTGTGCAGGAGTGTGGCGCGTCACGTGGGCGACCACAAGAAAGGTTGGAAAATCCTTGTAAAGCGGCTAGCCCGCTCCGGCGAGCTCGATCAGCGCCGCGCGGGCGAGGATTCCCGCCCCGATCGGCAGGCAGCGCTCGTCGATGTCGAACTCGGGGTGGTGGTGCGGCGCCACCGGGTGGCGGGCGACGTCGCCGGCGCCGACCAGGAAGTAGCAGCCCGGCGCGCGCTCCAGGAACAGCGCGACGTCGTCGCCGACGGTGATGCGCGGCGCGGCGTCGACGTTCTCCTCGCCGACGCTCGCCACCGCGGCGCGGCGCACCGTCTCGGCGACGGCGGCGTCGCTGACCACCGGCGGGCAGCCGTTGGCGCGGATGAACTCGGCCTCGCAGCGCATCGATCTGGCCAGGTCTGTCGCCATCTCGGCGATGCGCTGCAGCAGGCGCTCGCGCTCGGCGTGCTCGAAGGCGCGGACGGTGCCGCGGAGCCGCGCCTCCTCGGCGATGACGTTGAAGGCCGTGCCGCCCTCGATGCGGCCGATGGTCACCACCGCCGGGCTGAACGGCGAGGTCTCCCTGCTGACGATGGTCTGCAGCGCGGTGACCAATTGGGCGGCGCAGGCGATCGGGTCGACGCTGGTGTGCGGCATGCCGCCGTGCCCGCCCCGGCCGCGGATGACCAGGCCGAACTCGTCCGCCGAGCCGAACAGCGGGCCCGGTCCGACCGCGACGCGGCCGACCTGCAGCGGCGCCCACAGGTGGATGCCGAGCACCCGGTCGACGCCGTCGGCGGCGCCCGCGTCGATCATCGGTTGGGCGCCCCCGGCCACCTCCTCGGCGGGCTGAAAGCACATGCGCACCCGGCCGCTCCAGGCGTCGCCCATGCCGGCGAGGATGGCCGCCGCGCCCAGGGCCATGGCCACGTGGCCGTCGTGGCCGCAGGCGTGCATGGCGCCCTCGACCTGCGAGGTCACCGGGCGCTCAGCGCCGCGCTCGACGATGGGCAGCGCGTCGGTGTCGGCGCGGAGCATCACCGTGGGCCCGGGGCGGCCGCTGTCGAGGTCGGCGATCACGCCGGTGCCACCCACCTCCGTTCGCACGCTGTAGCCGAGCACCTCGCAGCGCTCGGCGCAGAGCTCGGCGGTGGCCGTCTCCTGGTAGCTCAGCTCGGGGTGGCGGTGGAGGTGGCGGCGATCCTCGACGAGCTGCGGCCGCAGGCGGTCGAGGGCGGCGGCGACGCGGGCGTCGGTGCCCTCAGCCATCGCTCACGGGCGTCGCGCCGTGGCGACCGGCCAGGCGCAGCGCCGCCGACTGCAGGGCGCCGTTGGTGATGCAGGTGCTGGCGCCGACCCGCATCGCCGCCTCACGCACGTCCTTCGCCTCGTGGTGGCAGAAGGCGACGATGGTGGCCTCGGGGTGGGCCTCGCGGACCCGGGCGATCAGGCCGAGGCGGTGCGGCGAGTCGGCGTTGAGGTCGACGAACAGCGCGTCGGCCTCGGGGATGTCCTGGGTGCGCGCGGTGACCAGCTCGCCCCCGGTGCGGCGGACGGCGGCGTCGAGCTGGCTGCGGAACATCAGGTCGTCGCTCACCAGGGCGACGACGCGGCGCTGCTCGGACACGCTCGCATGATACGCAGCGGGGCGCGGCGGCTCGGCGGGGCGCGCGGAGTGGCATGATGGGCGGCGCCGTGAGTGTCACCACCAATCTGGAGCGCCTGCTCTGGACCTCCGACGCCGTCGAGGCCATCCGCGAGCTTCGCGCCGAGGAGTCGCGCCCGTCCGCGGCCTTCCGCGTCGACGTGCGGCTGGGCGGCTGCCAGGGCTTCAAGGTGTACTTCGAGCTCGACGACGAGCACGACGACGACGTCGCCTTCGACCCCGCCCCCGACGTGCGCGTGGTGGTGCAGCGCGACGGCATGCCGATGATCTCCGGCGGCATCCTCGACTACGAGGACTCGCACCGCGGCCGCGGCTTCCGCATGGCCAACCCCCAGGCCGAGAAGGCGTGCGGCTGCGGGCAGGCGTTCTACGCCAACTTCGAGGACGGGCCCGAGCAGCTGGAGTCCTGAGCGCCCGCGGCTCCCTCTTAAGGAGTGGCGAAGAGTTGTTCAGGAGTGCGAAAGATTCGCCCTGCGGCTCGTCGTTCGCAGTACCACATGAGCGTGGCACAGCGCGGCCACCGCTTGGAGGCCGAGCCACATCGGAGGTTTCGCCATGCACGGCGATGCCAAGTGGGAGCGGCTGGGCGCCGCGACCGGGATCCTCTTCGTCGTCCTCCTCATGGTCAGCATCTTCATGGTGCCGCAGACACCGGACGTCAACGCGGCGCCGGGGGTGATCGCCTCGTACTACAGCGACCACCGCAACGCCGTGCTCGCCTCCGCGTACCTCGGCGGCCTGGCCATCCCGGTGTTCCTGTGGTTCCTGGGCAGCCTGTTCCAGGCGCTGCGCCGCGCCGAGGGTGAGCACGCGCGGCTCTCCATCGTCTGCCTGGCGGGCGGGATCGCCACCGCCACCTTCGCGCTGGGCATGGCCATCTTCGCGGCGACACTGGCGTGGGGCTCGGCCCTGCAGGCCGACGGCGGCGCCGTGCGCGCGCTGTTCCTGCTCTCCTCGATGAGCGTGCAGTTCATCTACTTCGCCATGGTGGCCTTCGTGCTCGCCGGGTCGGTGCTGATGATCCGCACCGGCGTGATCTCGCGGTGGATCGGCGAGGCGGGCGTGGTCTTCGCCGCGGTGATGCTGGTCGGCGCGGCCTCGCTGGCCCCCTCGGGCGCCTTCCAGCTCAACGGCGGGCTGACCTTCGCGGGACTGCTGGCCTTCGCGCTGTGGGTGCTCTCGGTGAGCGTCCGCATGGTCATGCTGGCCTGGCCGCGGCGGGCGGCGGTGGGCGCGGCGCCCGTGGCGCGGTAGCCGCCTTTCGCCCCCTGCGTGCGCGACCTCCGTGTCTGCGGGCACACTTGTCTCCGGGCTGGGGTGACGGGTGACCACCGCACGACACGGAGGCTGCACGCATGGCGATCGCGACCCTGGGGATCGTGGGCGCGGGCCTGATGGGCTCGGGCATCGCCGAGGTGGCCGCGCGCAGCGGCATCACCACCACCGTGTGCGAGGTCGACCAGCGCGCGCTGGACGGCGGCCGCCAGCGGGTGCAGCGCTCGCTCGACCGCGGCCGCAGCACCGGCAAGCTGAGCGACGAGCAGGTCGACGAGATCCTCGGCCGCATCGCCTTCAGCACCGACGTCGAGGACCTGGCGGCGTCGGACATCGTCGTCGAGGCCATCGCCGAGCGCCTGCCGGACAAGGTTGCGCTCTTCGAGAGGCTCGACCGCATCGTCCGAGATGATGCCATCCTTGCCACAAACACCTCGTCGCTGCCGATCATCGAGATCGCCCGGGCGACGCGCCGTCCCGAGGCGGTGGTCGGCACCCACTTCTTCAATCCCCCGCCGGTGATGAAGCTGCTGGAGCTGGTGCGCAGCATCGCCACCAGCGAGGACACCATGGAGACGGCGCGCGGCTTCGGCGAGCAGCTCGGCAAGCGGATCATCGTCGCCCAGGACCGCGGCGGGTTCATCGTCAACCTGCTGCTCATCCCCTTCCTGACCCACGCGGTGCGCGTCTACGAGTCCGGCTTCGCCACCAAGGAGGACATCGACGAGGGCATGCGCCTCGGCTGCGGCCATCCCATGGGGCCGCTGCAGCTCCTCGACTACATCGGGCTGGACACCGCGCTCTTCGTCTGCGACTCGCTGTACGAGGAGTACGCCAACGCGGACTACGCCCCTCCCCCGCTGCTGCGGCGCATGGTGGCGGCGGGCTGGCTCGGCCAGAAGAGCGGCCGCGGCTTCTACGACTACCCGCGAGCCCGCTGAAGGACCCCCTTCAGTTCGGGCGGGGGCCGGCGGCGCCGGGGGCGGGAGGGGGTGCCTGCTGCTCGTCGACGCGCATGCGCACGGAGGCGAGCATGCGGTCGCCGTACCAATACTCGGCGGCGTAGCCACCGGGCTGGCCGAACATCGGCGAGAGGAACGACACCGTCGAGACGGTGACCTCGCGGCCCTCGGGCGGGGCGTCGCCGGAGGACTGGAAGGAGAGGCTCACCGGGGGGAGGATCAGCTTGGCGGCGTCGTCGACGAAGCGCAGCTCGACCTGGTGGGTGCGCCCCGCGTCGGCGGTGCCGAAGCGAAAGCCGGCGACCACCGCGAAGGTGACCCGGCCGGGAAGCTGGGGCAGGGTGATGGTCGAGAAGCCGCCGCCGAGGATGTAGACCTTGCCGTCGGGCGGGACGGCGGCGCTGTCGGCGAAGAGGGCGAAGTCCAATTCCATGTGCGGCTACAGCTTGCCAGGCCGGACGGGGCGCGCGCCGCCGGTCTCGCGAGCGCGGACCAGCCCGTCGAGCACCTCGGGGCCGTTGTGGGTCACCTGTCCGGGGTTGGCGACGAACGGCTTGACGGTGGGCCCGTGGAAGTCCGCCCCCGCGGTGACGGTGAGCCCCGCGGCGTGGGCCAGCGCCTCGAAGCGCTCCGACTGCTCCGGCTTGTGCCACGTCGTCCACGCCTCCACTCCGCCGAGCCCCTCGCCGAACAGCTCGGCGAACGCGGCCGCGGGGTCGAGCGAGCCGAGCGTCGCACCCGGGTGGGCGAGCACCGGCACGCCACCCGCCTCGCGGACCCAGGAGATCGCCTCGGGCAGCTCCGGCTGGTAGGGCGCCTCGGTGGACAGTGGCTTGCCGGACGAGAACCAGTCGCCGTACAGCCGCCCCCGCGACTCGCGGTACGGCGCCATGCGGGGATCGTCGCCAGCGGTCTCGACAAGCGCGCGTCCCAGCAGCGCGAACGGCGGGACCCGATCGGCCCCGACCAGCGCCTCGACGTCCTCCCAGCGCAGCGCGAAGCCCTCGCGCCCGGCGTTGGCCACCCAGCGCCGCGTTCGCTCCAGGTCGGCGGCGCGCACCCGCTCGATGCGCGCGGCGAACACCGGGTCGTCGAGCGGGACGAAGTAGGCGAGCAGGTGATGCTCGCGGTCGTTCCAGCGGGTGCTGATCTCGCACGCCTGGATCAGGTCCAAGCCGCGCTCGTCGCAGGCCGCGGCGGCGCGCTGCACGCTGACCGTCGAATTGTGGTCGGTGACGGCGATGCTGCTCAGCCCCTGCTCGGCGCAGCGGGCCACCAGCTCTTCGGGGGTGAGGTCGCCGTCGGAGGCGACGGTGTGCATGTGGAGGTCGACGCGGGAGCTCATCGCGACCCAGTCTACGGGCGGCCGGCCCACCCGGCGGCGGCACAATGGGCCCATGTCCGACCAGCCACGCCAGCTCCACGTCTTCGTCTGCACCACGGTGGGACGGCACCACTGCGGCGGCCAGGGGTCGGAAAAGGTGCTGCAGCGCTTGCGCGACGAGGTCGAACGCCGCAGGCTTGGGCACGTGCGCACCACGCGGATGGGCTGCAACCAGCAGCACCACCAGGGGCCGATCGTGATCGTCTACCCCGACGGCGTCTGGTATGGGCGGCTTCGCGCCGAGGACGTGCCGGAGATCGTCGAGGAGCACCTGGTCGGCGGCCGCCCGGTCGAGCGGCTGCGCATCACACCGGACGGGCCGTGGGGCTCGACGGCGCTGACCTGAGTCCCCACACCACATTGCCAGGAGGCACGACATGGGCTACATCCGCGGCGTCATCCACGGCACGGTGATCGGCATGGCGGTGGGGATCTGCATCGCTCCCCAGGACGGTGAGCGCACCCGGGCGCAGATCGCCCGCGCCGTCGAGCAGGCGCGCAGCACGATGCAGAAGGCGCAGGCGACCGCGCGCGTGGTCATGCCCAAGGCGCAGGTGGCGGCGCGCAGCCTGGCCGGGGCGGCGGGGACGGTGCGCGAGCAGGTCGAGAAGCGGCGCTCGCATGCCGATGCCGAGCCTTATGTTTCGGTCAACGGTGGCGGCAACGGGAGTCCCGGCACGCCCGCCTAGCCGCGCAGGAACGAGCCCTGGGGTGCCTCGGGCTCCTCGATGGTGCCTGCGGCGGCGAGCAGGGCGAGGGCGCCGGCGGCGACGCTGAAGAGGTTCATCGCCAGCGAGAACCTCATGCCCAGCGCGCCGTTCTCCCCGGTGGCGAAGCCGAGCACGCCGGCGGCGACGAGGATCACGCCGGCCAGCGCCATCACCCTCCTGCCGAGGTGGCGCGCGGCGACGAAGCCGACGACGACGAACAGCAGGAGCAGACCGAGGTCGAGCAGGTCGCGCGCCGGCGTGAGGTCGAGGTCGAGCGGGCCGAGGTCGCCCCGGCCGCGGGTCGAGGCGTCACCGAGCAGGAAGCCGCCGGCGCCGAGGACGAGGAACAGCACGCTGTAGATCTGGGCGAAGAAGCGGGACATGGGCGGGCAGTGTAGCCGTGGCGCCCGGTCCCCCTGCCCGCTCGCGCACCACACAGCCCTGTGGTACCATACACACGTTCGCCTCAGGCGCGTAGTGGCCCCGCGGAGCTGGAACCTCCCGGGGCCGTGGCCGCATCCCTACTGGAGGACACGGCAATGGTCGAGTCTACGCGCCGCTCGGGCGCACACGACAACGGCGACGGTGGCATCGATGGGAGCCAGGGCCCGGTGCCGCCGCCGACCCGCCCCGGGTGCGGGCTGAGCACCGTCTTCGAGGCGCTGCTCGGCGACCGGCGCGACGAGGAGTTCCTGCGTCTCGCCCTGCGCCGGCGCGTCGACCTGCGGGTGGCGCACGGGCTGCTGCTGGTCTGCGGGCCCGACTGCGACGCGGCACGCCTCAGCCGGGCCATCGCCGGGCGGGTGCCGCGCGGGGTGGCGGTGGACGCCCCGGTCGGGTCGCCGCGGCATGCCGTGGTGGTCGTGCCCTCGCCGTCGCGGGCGATGTGGGCGCACGCGCTGGCTGAGGCGCGCACCGAGGCGCAGGCGCGCCAGGGCCTGGTGCTGCCGCGAGGGCCGATGCTCGGCCTGCGGGCGTTGCGCGCCGCCTACTTCGCCGCGCTCGCCGACGCTGGGCTGGCCGTGGCCCTGGACCTCACCGGGCCGCTGGTCGGCGAGGCGGAGCTGGTCGTCCCGCGCATGCTCGCCGGGCTGTCCGCCGCCGACCAGGCGACCCTGCTCGACCCGCTCCGGCCCGTCCTCGCCCTGCCCCCCGCGCAGCGCTCCGGCTACGTGCGCACCATCGACGCCCTCTTCCGCCACCGCGGGGTCCTTCCCGACGCGGCTCTGACGCTCCACCTCCACCCCAACACCGTCCGCTACCGCGTCGACCGCATCGAGGAGCTCACCGGCCTGCGCCTCGCCGACCCGCAGGACCGCATGCGTCTCGACCTGGCGGCGATGCTGGTCACCCTGCGCGGCTGGCCGCCCGATCTCCACCCCGAGGTTGTCAGGCAGATGCGCGAGCGGCCCGAGCGCCGCTTCCGCGTTGATGCCATGCCTGACCCGAACTGGCTGGCCTGGGCGGCAGGCCGGTCAGATCAGCTTGCGGGAATCCTCGCCGGGATGGACGGAGAGGTCGGGGCCCAGCGTCACCACCTGGTTGCGCGAGCCGAGCGAGATGACCTGGGGGAGCATGGCCGGCCCGATCAGCGGCGCGGGCTGCAGGTCATCGGTGGTGGGGTCGGCGTCGACGGCGAAGCCTTCGCGGTGGCGGCGGCGCGCCTCGATCAGGCAGGCCGGGGAACAGTAGCGGCCGCGGGCGTCGAGCGCCTTGAAGGCGTCGTATCCCTCGCCGCAGATCTTGCAGACCTTGACGGCGCGGACGAGGCGGTTTCGACCCATGCTGCGCAGGTTTCCCTTTCGAGATGTGGGACGACGTCTGGCGGATTTGCGGGGAGAACGCACGACTCGCGGGGGAGGTTCCGGTCCGCCGGGGGATCCGGGCTCGCGAGCCGCTGCGTCTGTGGATATCCTGCCACGTTGGTGAACTGAGCGCCACGCTCACGGCTTACGAGGCTGCAAGCACGCGACAGAGCACGACGCTGACGTTGTCCGCGCTGCCCGCGTCCACCGCCGCGTCGCAGAGCCCGTGGGCGATCTCGTCGAGCGGCCGCGCCGCCGACAGCAGCTCGGCCAGGCGTGCGTCGGGCACCACGTCCCACAGCCCGTCGGAGCAGAGCAGCAGCACGTCACCCACCGCCAGGTCGGCGGCGTAGATGTCGACCTCGACGGCGTCGCCGGTCAGCGCGCGGGTGAGCAGGCTGCGGTGCGGATGGCCCGGCACCGACTCGGCGCGCAGGTGACCGGCGCGCACCTGCTCGGCCACCCAGGAGTGGTCGACGGTGAGCTGCAGCGGCGCGCCGCCGCGGAACAGGTAGGCGCGCGAGTCGCCGACGTTGGCGACGCTCACCCGCGCCCCGCAGACCACCGCGGCGACCAGCGTGGTGCCGGTGACCAGCCCGCCGCGCGAGGCGCGGTGCCGGGCGATCGCGTCGTTGGCCTCGCCCACCGCGTCGGCGAGGGCGCGGTGGGGGTCGCGACCGGCGCGCAGCACGTTGCCCGCGCCGTGCACCGCGAGGTAGGCGGCGATGGCGCCGTCGGCGTGGCCGCCCATGCCGTCGGCGAGCAGCAGCGCGCAGCCGGGCCGGGGGTCGAGGGGCAGCACCGCCCAGGCGTCCTGGTTCTCGGCGCGGGCCGGGCCGCTGTCGCTGGCCGCGGCCACGTCGAGCGTGTGGGCACCGTCGGCGACGTGGGTGTGATGCGCGCTGCGCACGGCCATCACCGGCCGAGCAACCGCTGCGCCACCTCCTCGGCCGCCCCGGCCGGGTCGGTGCAGTGCACCACCTCCATGCCGAGCGACGCGGCGGCGTCGACGTTGCACTCCAGGTCGTCGACGAAGATGCACTCGTCCGGCGGCAGCCCCAACCGCGAGCAGGTCAGCTCGTAGATGCGCACGTCGGGCTTGCGCAGCCCCACCACCGAGGAGTCGACGACCACGTCGAACAATTCGTCGACAGGGATCAGGGGGCGCCAGATCGGCTCCCACTCGCGCGCGTTGTTGGTCAGCAGTGCGGTGCGGTAACCCGCCGAGCGCAGCCTGCGCACGGTGTCGACCATCTCCGCCGACGCCCGGCCCTGCCCGCTGAACACCAGCGCGCGCCCCCGCTCCGCGTCGATGGGCGGATTGCCCGCCGCGACGTAGCGGGCCACGACGCCGCGGAAGAAGTCCGCCTCGCTGAGCTTGCCGGTCTCCAGCAGATGGAGGTCGTGGTTCGCGGTGGGCAGGTGGTACACCGCGGCCATCTCCTTGAAGAAGAAGGTCAGCAGCGCCACCGCCTCGGGGTCGGCGTCGCGGCGGCGGCGGAACAGCGAGTCGGTCATCACCCCGCCGAAGTCGAAGATGGCGCCGCGAAGGGTCACAGCTCCAGTGCCTGGGCGACCCTCTCGCGGTGGAAGACGGCGTCGCCCAGCGTCGTCTCACCCCACTTGGCGCGCTTGAAGTACAGGTGCATGTCGTGCTCCCAGGTGAAGCCGATGCCGCCGTGCACCTGGATGGCGTCGCCGGTGACGCGGCGCGCCGCGTCGGAGGCGAAGGCCTTGGCCATGGCCGCCGCCAGCGGCGCCTCGGGCACGTCGTTGTCGACCGCCCAGGCCGCGTAGTAGGTCAGCGACTTCGCCGACTCGACGGCGACCAGCATGTCGGCGCACTTGTGCGACACCGCCTGGTACGAGCCGATGGGACGGCCGAACTGCTGCCGCGTCTTGGCGTACTCGACGCTCATCTCCAGCGCGCGCTGGGCGACGCCGCAGAGCTCGGCGCTGATCGCCACCAGGGCGCGGTCGATCCCGCGTCGCAGAACCGACCAGCCGCGGCCCTCGCCACCGACCACCTGGTCAGCAGCGACGGACACGTCGGCGAACGACACGCTGCACACGCGCCGCGTCTGGTCCATGGTCTTCAGCGCCCGCACCGTCACGCCCGGCGCGGACGTGGGAACGATGAACAGCGTCACGCCGTCGCCGTCACCGGTCGCGGTGCGCGCGGCCACCAGCATCCAGTCGGCGACGTGCGCGTCGGCGACGTACAGCTTCTCGCCGCTCAGCACCCACGCGTCGCCGGAGCGGCGCGCCGGCATCTGCACCCCGTGCGCGTCCCAGCGGCCACTGGCCTCGACCAGCGCGACGGTGCCGATCGACTCGCCCGACGACAACCCGGGCAGCAGCGAATCGCGCTGCGCATCCGAGCCGCCGTGCAGCAGCGTCATCCCCGCCAGCGCCACCGACGAGATCAGCGGCGACGGCGCCACGTGCCGCCCCATCTCCTCGAGCACCACGGTCAGGTCGACCATGCCCAGCCCCAGGCCGCCGTACTGCTCGGGAAAGGGGATCGCCGTCCAGCCCAGCTCGCTCATCCGCGAGTACAGCGCGGGGTCGTGCGCCGAATCCGACGCCATCAGCGAGCGCACCACCGAGGTGGGCACCTGCTTGTCGAGGAAGTCGCGCGCCTGGGCGCGGAGCAGCTCCTGCTCCTCAGAGAATCCGAAGTCCATGGCAGAAACTCCCGTCGCTCAGCGGCTGCGCGGCAGGCCCAGGACCCGCTCCGCGATGATGTTGCGCAGCACCTCGCTGGTGCCTCCCTCGATGCTGTTGGCCCGCGAGCGCAGGAACCCGTAGGACCAGTGGCCGCCGCTGGGCGCCGACGGCTCACCCTCGGCGAGCAGCGACGCCGGGCCCATCACCTCCAGCGCGGTGTCCATGATGCGCTGGTTGACCTCGCTCCACATCAGCTTGTTGATGGTGCCCTCCGGCCCCGGCGGCTCGCCGCGCAGCATGGCGGTCAGGCCGCGATAGCCGTTGTAGCGCATCACCTCGGTCTCGATGTAGAGCTGGGCGAGCTGCTGGCGCACCAGCGGGTCCTCCGACTTGGGCGCGCCGTTGGAGCGCGTCGCCCGGGCCAGCGCGGCCAGCTCGTCGAAGGCGATGCGCGAGCGCACCTGCAGGGCCACGCCCAGGGTGGCGCGCTCGTGCATCAGCGTGGTCATGGCCACCCGCCAGCCCTCGCCGACGCCGCCGAGCAGATTCGCGCGCGGCACGCGCACGTCGCTGAAGTAGATCTCGTTGAACTCGGCGTCGCCGGTCATCTGCCGCAGTGGCTTGACCTCGATGCCCGGCGACTTCATGTCGACGATCAGGTAGGTCAGGCCGCTGTGCTTCTCGTCGGCGGAGCCGGTGCGGGTGAGCAGGATGCACCACTTGGCGACGTGGCCCAAGGTGGTCCACACCTTCTGGCCGTTGACGATGAAGTCGTCGCCGTCGGCCACCGCGCGGGTCTGCAGCGAGGCCAGGTCGGAGCCCGAGTTGGGCTCGCTGAATCCCTGGCACCAGATCTCGTCGGCGGTGAGCAGCGGCTGCAGGTAGCGCGCCTTCTGCTCCTCGGTGCCGTGCGCGATGATCGTCGGCCCGGCCATGTTGAGGCCGATGACGTTGATCAGGTCGGGCGCCTTGGCCCGGGCCATCTCCTCGTTGACGAGGATCGCCTCGATCAGCGACAGGCCGCGCCCGCCGTGCTGCTCGGGCCAGGCGACGCCGACGTAGCCCGCCGCGTGGACCTTGCGCTGCCAGTTCCGGCGGCGGTCCAGCGCGCCGGCCTGGCCCATCGGCGGCATCGGGGTGGCCAGCTCCTCGGCGAGGTTGTCGCGCAACCAGGCGCGCAGCTCGTCGCGGAAGGTTGCCTGCTCAGGAGTGAGCGAGAAGTCCATGGTTGCACCGTCTCCAACTTGCTCCGTGGACCACCCATTCTGACGAGCCCGCCGGGCCCGCCGCTCTGCACACCGTGTCAGCGCCGCGCGCACCGGCCCCCGTAGACTGGCCGCGAAGGGGTCGGCACCGAACGGGGAGTGCGCGCGAGCATGAAGGTCTTCCTCACCGGCGGCACGGGGTTCATCGGCGGCGCCGTGGCCCGCGCCCTGCGCGACCGCGGCGACCAGGTGGTGGCCCTGGTGCGCACCCCGGCCCGGGCGGCCGAGCTGGCCCAACACGGCGTCACCCTGATCGAGGGCGACCTCAGCGACGTCGCGGCCATCGAGCGCGGCATGGCGGGCGCGGATGCGGTGATCCACGGCGCCGCCATGTACGAGGTGGGCATTCCCGCCGGTGACCGTCCCAAGATGGACGAGGCCAACGTGCGCGGCACCGAGAACGTCCTCGGCGCGGCGCTGCGGCTGCAGATCCCGCGGGCGCTCTACATCTCCACCATCGGCGTCTTCGGCAACACCCACGGCCGCGTCCTCGACGAGGGCGGACCGCTGGGCAGCGGCGAGACGTCGTGGTACGAGCGCACCAAGGTCGAGGCGCACCGCATCGCCCAGCGCCTGCGCGAGCAGGGCTTGCCGCTGGTGATCGTGCAGCCGGGCGGCGTGTACGGACCGGGCGACCACTCCCAGCTCGGCAACCTGGTCCACCAGTTCGTCGCCGGCAGGCTGCCGGCGATGGCCTTCCCCGAGCTGGGCATCAACTTCGTCCACCGCGACGACGTGGTCACCGGGGTGCTGCTCGCCCTCGACAGGGGGCGCGTCGGCGAGGCCTACATCCTCGGCGGCGAGATCGGCACCGCAGGGAAGTTCGTCGCAACCCTGGCCAGGATCACCGGGCGCAGGCCGCCACGCGTGACCGTGCCCGCGGTGCTGCTCAAGCTGTCGGCGCCGCTCGGGCCGCTGGTGGCGCCGCGACTCGGCTTCCCGCCCAACCTGCACGAGCTGATCAGCGCCTCCGACGGCGTCACCTACTGGGCCAAGCACGACAAGGCGGTGCGCGAGCTGGGCTACGCGCCCCGCCCGCTGGAGCAGGGACTGCGCGAGACCCTGGTCGCCGAGGGCCTGCTCGCACCCGCGGCCGCGTAGGTCCCACGACCCGAGCGCCTTCGCCCCGGCCCGACCCTCAGCGCCGTGCCGCAGAGCCTCTGACCGACCGCCCGGTCGGCTGCTGCGCCGGGGC
Source organism: Candidatus Angelobacter sp. (assembly GCA_035569495.1). Classification (GTDB taxonomy): domain Bacteria; phylum Chloroflexota; class Dormibacteria; order Aeolococcales; family Aeolococcaceae; genus DASRDZ01. The sequence goes on from DATMMX010000057.1 coordinate 95,221, forward strand.
CGGTTCGACCGGCATCGCGCGTCCCGACACGTCGCCGAGCACCGGGCGCGCCGCCGCCACGCCGCCGGTGTCGAGCGGCAGGGCCAGGTCGAAGCTGCTGCCCACGCCGACCTGGGTGTGCACGGTGACGTCGCCGCCGTGCATCCGGGCCAGCTCGCGCGCGATGTAGAGGCCGAGGCCGGCGCCGCGCGCGCCGCCGCCGCCGGGGACGTCGATGCGGCCGAAGCGGGTGAACAGCTTGCCGACCTGCTCGGCGGGGATGCCGGGGCCGTGGTCGGTGACCGTCACCGTGCCGACCACGCCGCCGCGCGCCGACACGGTGCAGCGCACCTCGGTGCGCTCGGGGGCGAACTTCATCGCGTTGCGGACGATGTTGGCCACAACGGTCGAGATCTGCTCGCGGTCGGCGAGCACGGTCACCGGGTTGGCCGGGGTCTCGATGATCAGCGTCGGCCCGGGGGCGTCGGCGAAGGTCTCCTCGACGCCGCGCACGGTGTCGCGGACCACGTCGCGCAGGTCGAGCGGTTCGAGCAGCAGCTCGACGCCGTACTCCAGGCGCGCCGCCACCAGCATGCCGTCGACCAGGGAGTGGATGTCCTCCACCGAGGTCACCAGGGACGGCACCACGTCGGCGCTGACCATCTCCTCGGGCAGCGGGCCGAAGGCGCCGTCCTCCATGAGGTGGAGGTAGCCGCGCAGCACCGTCAGCGGGGTGCGCAGCTCATGCGAGGCGCGGTTGAGGAAGGCCCCCTTGGCCCGCTCCAGCGCCTCGACGCGGAGCAGGTGGGAGCGCTCCAGCTTGAGCCGGTCGGCGTTGGCGATGGCCAGGCCGAGCAGGTCGGCCATGCCCTCCAGCAGGCGCAGGTCGGAGGCGTCGGGCACGCCAGCGGTGCGCAGCCCGGTGGCCAGCACGCCGTGGGTGTCGCCGCCGACGCGGATCGGCGCGTACACGGTGGAGACGATGCCGACGCGCTCGGTCATCTCCCGCAGCGGCGAGAGCAGCCCGCCGGTCGGGCAGACCACGGCGCGACCGCTCTCCACGGCCAGGGCGATCGCCGGCGCGCAGGTCAGCGGCAGGTCGAAGCCGCCCATGTCGCCCAGCTCGTCGTGCTCGTAGCCCTCGCGGATGCGCTCGCCGTCGACGCGGATCAGCGCGGCGCGGGGCCGCGGCTGGCCCTCGCGGGCCATGGAGCGCCCGGCGGCGACGATCACCTCGCGGACCACCGCCTCGGGTTCGTGGGAGAGGCTGAGCCGGCGCACCGTGTCGAGCAGGTGGCTGAGCTCGCGGATGCCCTCGGCGCGCAGCACCCCGGCCCGGGCCTGGACGCTGCGCTCGGCGAGCTGGTCGGTGACCACCGCCACCGCCACCACGGCGACGATCTGGGCGATCCCCGTGGAGAGGTGGGTCTGGCCCACGGCGATCATCACCAGCCGGGTGGCCACCGCCGTCGCGGTCAGGGCGGCGAGCAGGGGACGCTGCAGCAGCCACGCCCCGGCCAGCACCGGCAGCACCGCCAGCGAGCCGATGCTCGACCCCGCGGGCAGCGCCGACTCGGCGAGCATGACCAGCGCCAGGGCGAGTACGGCGGCCGCCGCCAGCAGGGTGCCCGAGGGCGAGTCGCGCAGTCCCTTGGGGCGGAGCAGGGCGCGCCATTCGATCCCGCCCCCAGGGGCGGCGGCAGGCCGGGCGGGGAGCCGCGGCCGCATCGACTGGCTGGTCTGGGACACACCGATTCCTTGGCGCGTGGCGCGCGCGTGGACTGACCCTGGAATCGTCCCCCCGCGGTCCCGCTGTGAACACCCCGAGCGGGTTAAACCTTGTAAGCGTCCGTCGCCAGATGTGTGACAGGGGCGGTCGCCGAGCGGGGCGCTCAGTCCTCGACCAGCTCCACCGGGAACAGCAGCCGCACCGTGGTCCCCTGCCCGGGCTGGCTGGCGATCTCCACCGACCCGCCCACCGCCACGGCGCGCTCGCGGAGGTTGGCCAGCCCGTAGCCGTGCCCGGGGATGGCGGCGGTGTCGAAGCCGTGCCCGTCGTCGTCGACCTCGAGCACGGCCAGCGGCGCCTCCCAGCGCAGCGACACCCGGCAGGTGGTCGCCGCGGCGTGCCGGGCGACGTTGGAGAGCGCCTCGCGGAGCACCTGGATGACCTCGGCGGTGCTGGCCCCGCCGGCGTGGTCGAGGCGGCGGTCGGTGTCCAGCGCGGTGACGATCCCGGTGCGGCCCTCGAACTCCCTGGCCAGGGTGGCCACGGCGTCGCCCAGGGTCTCCAGGCCGACCGCCTGCGGCTTGAGGCCGAAGATGTAGCGGCGCAGGTCGGCGATCACCTGGTCGATGCTGTCCACCGCCTCGCGGAGGCGGCCGCGGACCGGCTCCTCGGCGGCCAGCGGCTCGACGCTGAGCAGCCCCAGGCCGACCGCGAAGAGCGCCTGGACGATGCCGTCGTGGAGCTCGCGGGCGATGCGCTCGCGGTCCTCGACCACGGCCAGGCGCTGCAGCTCGGAGCGGATGCGCCCGTGCTCCAGGGCCACCGACGCCTGGGCGGCGAACAGCTCCAGGGAGCGCAGGTCCTCCTCGGTGAAGGCGGCCGCGCCGCGCCGCCTGCCCACCACCAGGGTGCCGAAGATGCGCTCCTCGGTGGCCAGGGGGACGAACAGCGCCGGGCCCAGGGTGGTCGCCTCGCTGATCTCGCCGGGGAGGCCGGTCTCCGCGGTCAGGTCGAGGGTGACCACCGGCTTGAGGCTGCGCATGGCCGCGCCGGCAAGCGCCCCGCTCTCGCTGATGACCAGCCCGCGCAGCGGCGCCCCGATCTCGGAGTCGACCTCGCGGACCACCAGGGTGCCGGGGTCGGCGGGGGTCACCACCGCGCCCAGGTCGGCGTCGACCATGGCCCGGCCGCGGCCGGCCATGATGGCCAGCACCTCGCCGTCACGGTTCTCCAGGATGGCCCGGGCGACGTCGTTGATCGCCTCCAGGCGGGCGCCCGACTGGCGGCGCTCGGTCATGTCGCGGATCACCTTGGCGAAGCCGCGCGGCGCCCCGTCCCCGCCGTCGCCCGGCAGGGCGCTGAGCACCACGCTGGCCCAGAAGCGGCTGCCGTCCTTGCGCACCCGCCAGCCCTCGTCCACGGCGCGGCCCTCGCGGGTGGCGATGGCCAGGTCGTGGCTCAGCCGGGCCTGCGGGTCGGTCTCCGGCGGGTAGAGCGCGGCGACGTTGTGGCCGATCATCTCCTCGGCGCTGTAGCCGGTGATGCGCTGGGCGCCGAGGTTCCAGCTGGCCAGCCGGCCGTCGGGCTCGAGCATGACGATGGCGTAGTCCTGCACCCACTCGACCATCAGCCGGAAGCGCTCCTCGCTGCGGCGCAGCCGCTCCTCGGCCTCGCGGCGGTCGGTGACGTCGCGGATGGTGGCCAGCACCACCCGCGCCCCCGGGGTGTCGAGCGGGCTGAGGCTGATGTCGGCGGGGAACTCGCTGCCGTCCTTGCGGCGCAGCAGGATGCCCAGCCCCGCGCCCATGGGCCGCGCCGTGGGCTGGGCGATGAAGCGGTCGCGATGGTCCTCGTGGAGGCGGCGCATGCGCTCGGGGACGAGCAGCTCGATGGGCCTGCCGTTCATCTCGGCGGCGCTGTAGCCGGACAGCTCGGCGAGACGGCGGTTGGCGTAGACGATCAGCCCCTCCTCGTCGGCGATGACCAGCCCGTCGGGCAGGGCGTCGACCAGGCCGCGGAGGCGGAGCTCACCCGCGACCCCCGAGCGCTGCTCGGCGCCGGCGTCGCTGAGCAGCGGCACGACCACGGCAGGCTCGGGAACGAGCGGCTCGGTGACACCGCTGGCCGTGGCCGGCCGCTCGCGGCGGGAATGCGGTGACATGGGAGGGTTGCGGGCTCCGTGGCCAGGCTGGCGGGAGCGACAGCCTGCCGCCGCATTCTGTGGGCGGCGGGGGCCGGGGTCAACCGGACCGCGGGTCAGCTCGCGGGTTCGAAACGCAGCGTGGCCAGCTGGTGGGGGCCCAGGGTGGTGGCGCCGTCGAGCGGTGTGTGGGGGTTTTCGAGCAGGTCGCAGAGCGCTGCGGGGCGGTTTGCGACGATGCGCGCGCCTCCGCCGGCGACCTCGCAGACGCGCACCACGAGCGCCTCACCGCGCTCCGACTTCTTGACAGCCGTGACCAGAACCTGGCCGTCGACGTGCAGGTCGAGGAGCGTGCCGGTTGCGGGCAGGTCGCCCTGGTGGGCGGTGGTGGGCACGGCGCGCAGGGGGATGTCGTACGCCTCGGCGTGGCAGGCGACCTGTGCGGCGGCGGCGTCGCCCCGGTGGGGCAGCAGCGCGTACTCGATGTCGTGGACGCCGCGATCGGCCTGCGGGTCGGGCGCGGTGGGGGCGCGCAGCAGGGTGAGACGCATCGTGTTGCCGCGCACGTCGTGACCGTGCTTGTCGCGGTTGAGCAGGGCGACCCCGTGGTCGGCCTGGCTGAGGTCCGCCCAGCGGTGGGCGGGGACCTCGAAGCGGGCGGCGTCCCAGGTGGTGTTCTCGTGGGTGGGGCGGGCGACGCTGCCGAAGCCGGTGTCGTAACGGGCCTCCTCGGCGCGGACGGCGACCGGGAAGGCGACCTTGAGCAGGCGGTGCGACTCCTGCCAGTCGACGCGCGTGTGGAAGTCGACGCGGCGGCTGCCCGCGTGCAGCGCGATGGTCTGCGTGTACGTGCTGGCGCCGTGGCTGCGGGTGACGCGCACGGCGGCGCGCGCGGGACCGCGCTCGATCACCTCGATGCGGTCGCAGGCGGTGATGTCGGTGGGTGTGCGCAGGTCGTCGGCGTCGACCTCCCAGGCGTCGTAGTCGGTGGGGTGGTCGCGGAAGACCTGCAGCAGGTTGGCGCGCGCGCCGTCCGCGATGACCTCGCGCGCCGCCTGCTTGTCGTGGATCGAGGTGAGCAGACCGTCGCCGTCCCAGGTGATGCGCAGCAGGCCGTTCTCCATGCTGTTGCCGCCGACCGCGACGCGGTCTGCGTGCGCATGCCGCGCCGCGGCGTCGATTGCCGCGTAGCCGATTGCCGGGACCTCGACCGCGTGCAGGTTTCCGTCGATCTCGACCATTTCTGCGCGCGACGCCGACGCCGCGTTGAAGACGACGACCGGGCGGGCCATCCCGGTGGTGTCGACGCGGGCGGCGATGGCCTGCACGGCGGTGTCGATGGCGTCTTCGGCGATGCGGTGCACGCGCGCGTGGTCGCGGGCCGCGTCCTGGTACACCCAGTGGATGCTGCTGCCGGGCAGGATGTCGTGGAACTGGTGCAGCAGTGTCAGCTTCCACGCCTCGTCCAGCGCGGCGGCGGGGTACTCGCCGATGCCGTCCGGACGCAGCGCGCTCCACGTCTCCGCCTCGCGCAGCAGGCGCTCGGCCTGCCGGTTGTCGCGCTTGATCCGCGCCTGCGTGGTGAACACGCCGCGGTGGCGCTCCAGGTACAGCTCACCCCGCCACGTCGCCAGCCGCTCCCCGTCCTCGGCGGCGACACGAGCGAAGAAGTCGCCCGAGGTGCCCTGCTCCAGCTGCGGCAGGCCGTCCACGTCGCCCAGGCGGCGAGCGCGCAGCAGCATCTCGCGCGTCGGCCCTCCCCCACCGTCGCCGAGACCGAACAGGTACAGCGACGACGACGACACGCCGCTGTCGTGGAAGCTCGTCTCGCTGCGCAGCACCTCTTCGGCGCTGACCACGCCGTTGTAGGTGGCCACCGGCGGCATGTGGGTGAGCACGCGGCTGCCGTCGCCGCCCTCCCACCAGAAGGTGCTGTGCGGGAAGGTGTCGGTGTCGTTCCACCACAGCTTCTGGGTCATGAAGCTGTCGAAGCCGGACTGGGCGAGGATCTGCGGCAGGGTGGCGGGAAAGCCGAAGGTGTCGGGTAGCCAGCCCACGCGCGGCCGCACCCCCAGCTCCTCCTCGGCGAAACGCACACCGTGCAGCACCTGGCGCACCAGCGACTCGGCGCTCGCAACGTTGCAGTCGGCCTCCACCCACATGCCGCCGACCACCTCCCAGCGCCCCTCGGCAACCCGCTGGCGGATGCGCGCGAACAGCTCCGGGTGGTCGTCGCGCATCCACGCGTACTGCACCATCTGCGACGCGGCGAAGCGGAGGTCCGGGTCCTCGTCCATCAGCGACAGCACCGTGCTGAACGACCGCGCGCACTTGCGCCGGCTCTCGCGCAGCGGCCACAGCCACGCCGTGTCGATGTGCGCGTGTCCCTGGGCGACGACGCGAAAACGGCGCGGCGCACCGGCGTTGCTCAGCGCGTCGTGCAGCGGTGCCTGCGCAGCGGCGACGTTGGCCGGCGTCAGCGCCTCGGGGTCGACCAGCATGCAGGCGCGGCGCAGCGCCTCGACCAGCACCCCGGTGCGCGCCCGCTCAGGTTCCAGGTGGCTCGCGAGGTCGAGGACCAGCTCCATGTCGATGCACAGCGCCTCGACGTCACGGCGCGCCACGCACAGCTCGGCGCGCCGCAGCTCCAGTATGGGCGCGCCGCCGGGGTCGGGCATGAGCAGGGGCCACGTCGCGGCGCGCTGGTCGATGTCCGGATTGGCCGCCGCCTCGACGAGCAGGTCCACCGCCTCGCCGCCGCGGGCGGGACGCGCCACCAGCACCTCGGAGTGGTCCGGCGAGATGCCCTGCACCGCCGTGTCGCCGCGCCAGAGCAGCGCCTCGGCGCCGAACCCGGTCTGCCCCGCGAAGCCCAGGCCGATCCGCGCAACCACTTCCGCTCCCGCCCACTCCGCCGGCACCGACCCGCGCAAGCGCAACCAGGTGGTGTCCCACGGCGCGCCCCAGCGATCCCCCACAGCGAACGGCTCGAACCGACCGGCGCGTGCCTGCGCGACCCCGATCGGCGCGCCATGCACGTGCAGCGCCTCGACGCCGAGCCCGACGGCGGCGCCATACACCGCCGGCCGCAGGAACGCGTCGAGCAGCCGCCGGGCCCGGGCCCGGGTCAGCTCGGGGTTGGCGTGCACGGCCCGGCAGGATGACACACGGGCGGCGCGCCCCGAGGGCTCAGCCCGAGGGCTCAGCCCGCGGGCAGCTTCCCGACCATCCCCGCCCGCACCACGTCGCGCATCGAGAGGATGCCGGCGAGCTTGCCGGCGTCGTCGACCACGACCAGGTGACGGAAGCCGCGGCGGACCATCTCCTCGGCGGCGGCGTCGAGGTCCCAGGAGACCGTGGCGGTTTGCGCCTCGAAGGTCATGACGTCGGCGACCGAGATGGTCTCGGGGTCGGCGCCCCGGGCCACCGCGCGCAGCACGTCGCGCTCGGTGACGATGCCCGGACCGGGCATGTGCTCCTCGTGCACCACGGCCGCGCCGACGTTGCGCTCGGCCATCAGGCGGCAGGCGTCGCGGAGGCTGTGGCCGGACGCGACCAGCAGCACCTCCCTGGACATGGCATCGGCGACACGCATGCGGCGGACCCTCCTTGCCCGGAGCCTGGCCCGGACTGTGGGTCCGAGCGTACGTCGGTGCGCCTCCCGCGGCAAGCTCCGCGCGCGGGTGCGCCGCGCGACAATCCTTCCCATGGGCACCTTCCACCACCCGCCGGGCTGGTTCACCGCGCACGTCTTCAATCCCGTCGTCGCCGCGCTCACCCGCGCCGGTGTGAGCCTCTACGGCTCGCGCGTCCTGGCTGTGCGCGGCCGCAAGAGCGGCGAGTGGCGCACCACCCCGGTCAACCTGCTGCTCGACCACGGCAACCGCTACCTGGTCGCGCCGCGGGGCACCACGCAGTGGGTGCGCAACCTGGCCGCCGCCGGCGAGGCGGAGCTGCGCGTCGGCCGCCGGGTCGAGCGCTTCACCGCGGTCGAGGTCCCCGAGGACGAGCGGCCGGAGATCCTGCGCGCCTACCTGCGCCGCTGGAAGTTCGAGACCGGCCAGTTCTTCGGCGGCGTCGGCCCCGACGCGCCCGTCGAGGAGCTGCGCCGCATCGCGCCCGAGCATCCCGTCTTCCGCATCACCCCCGCCTGAACCCCTCGTATGATCCATGGCCAATGGCCCCCTCGGTGACCGCCGCGGTGCGTGACCTGGTCGGCGCGCTCGGAGCGTCCGGATGAGCGATCCGGTGGGCGGGTGGGGCAAGATGTTCGTGGTTCCCCGCGTCACCATAGTGAAAGACAGCCGCCCTACCGTCAGGGGCGTCTCCCCCATGTACATCCCGCCCACGGAGTGAGTTGATGCTCGTCTGCGTACTCGGAGCCGACGGCTACCTCGGATGGCCCACCGCGCTCCACCTCTCGGCCCGTGGGCACGACGTGGTGGCTGTGGACAGCCTGGTGCGTCGCCGCTGGGACCGGCAGCTCAGCACCCCCAACCTGGTCCCGCTCAGCAGCATGGACAGCCGCGTCAAGCGCTGGAAGGCGGAGAGCGGCCGGACGATCGACTGGGTCAAGGTCGACCTCTGCGACAACCGGGCGCTGCGCGAGCTGATCGAGCGCTACCAGCCGGACGCGGTGGTGCACTTCGCCGAGCAGCGCAGCGCCCCGTTCTCGATGATCAGCGCCGAGCGCGCCGTCGAGACCCAGACCAACAACGTGGTGGGCACGCTCAACCTGCTCTTCGCCATGCGTGACCTGATCCCCGACGCCCATCTGGTCAAGCTGGGCACGATGGGAGAGTACGGGACGCCCAACATCGACATCGAGGAGGGCTGGCTGGAGGTCGAGCACAACGGCCGCCACGACCGGGTCCTCTTCCCCAAGCTGCCGGGCTCCTTCTATCACCTCTCCAAGGTGCACGACTCGCACAACATCGAGTTCACCTGCCGGGTCTGGGGCATGCGCGCCACCGACCTCAACCAGGGCGTGGTCTACGGCATGAGCACGCCCGAGACCGACCTGCATCCCCAGCTGCAGACGCGCTTCGACTATGACCACATCTGGGGCACGGCGCTCAACCGCTTCTGCGTCCAGGCCGCCATCGACCACCCCGTCACCGTGTACGGCAAGGGTGGCCAGACCCGCGGCTTCCTCGACATCCGCGACACCGTGCGCTGCATCGAGCTGGCGGTGACCAACCCCGCCGAGCGCGGCGAATTCCGCGTCTTCAACCAGTTCACCGAGCAGTTCAGCGTCCAGCAGCTCGCCGAGAAGGTCGAGCACGCCCGCGCCGAGCACGGCCTGGCGACGCGCATCGAGCACGCCCCCAACCCGCGCGTCGAGAAGGACGACCACTACTACAACGCCAAGCACCAGCGCCTGCTCGACCTCGGCCTGGAGCCGCACTACCTGCAGGACACCCTGATCGACGACGTGATCGCCCGCGTCGAGAAGCTGCGCAGCCGGGTCAGGCCCGAGCTGGTCGGCGCCTCCTCGGTCGACTGGCGCGGCAGCCACGAGCGGCGCCGCCAGGTCTCGGTGGCCGGCCGGGCGACCGCGGCGTCCAGCGCCCTGGTCGGCGCGGCGGGAGGCAGGCGCACCGTCGCCGCGCGCTGACGGCCGGCGGACCGCCGCGGCGGCCGCGCTGCTCCTCTACGCAGGCCTGGCTGTCCTCTTCCTCCACGACGTCTGGTTCAGCTCTCCGCCCGCGCTGGCCGGCGGCGGCGGCGACGCCCAGCAGTCGGTCTGGTTCCTGACCTGGACGCCCTGGGCGATTTCCCACGGCGTCAGCCCCTTCCTGACCACCCACCTCAACGCGCCCATCGGGGTCAACCTGATGTGGGACGCGCTGGCGCCGCTGCTCGGCGTGGTGCTGTGGCCGGTAACCGCCCTGTTCGGCGCGGTCGCCTCGTACGACCTGCTGGTCACCGCCGACCTGGCCCTCTCCGCGTGGTGCGCCTTCCTGCTGCTGCGCCGCCAAGTCCGCCCGGCGGCGGCGGTGGTCGGCGGCGCCTTCTACGGCTTCTCCCCGTTCCTGCTCAGCCAGGCGCCCAGCCACGCCAAGGTGGCCTTCGCCGTCTTCCCGCCGCTGCTGCTGCTCCTCCTCGACCGGCTGCTGGTGGGCCACGACCTGGCCCCGCGCCGGGCCGGGCTGCTGCTCGGGCTGCTGGTGGCGGCGCAGCTCCTGGTCTTCGAGGAGGGCGTGGCGCTCGGCCTGGTGGCGGGGGTGGTGGTGCTCGGCGTGCTGGCGGCGCGCGCGGGGCGGGCGCGCGCTCGCGAGGAGCTGCCCCGGCTGCTCCGCGCGCTGGGCTGGGCCGTGCTGCCGGTGCTGGTGGTCGCCGCAGTGCCGCTCGGCTTCCAGCTCTTCGGCGCCAACCGGGTGCCCGCCACGGTGCCCGGCGGGTCGGTGTACGTCACCGACGTCGCCAACCTGGTGGTGCCGACCCCGACCCAGGTGGTCGCGCCGCCCGCGGCCCAGCAGCTCACCGAGCGCTTCTCGGGCAACACCGTGGAGAACGCCTCCTACCTCGGCGTGCCGCTGCTGCTCCTGGCCGTGGCGGTGGCCTGGCGAGGACGGCGCCGGCCACTGGTGGCGGTGGCCTCCTGGTGCGGCGCGCTGATCGCCCTCCTCTCGCTGGGCCCGCAGCTCCACATCGGCGGGCACGTCTCCCGGCTCCCCCTGCCCTGGCGGGCGTTCCAGGCGCTGCCCGTGATCGGCGACCTGCTGCCCAGCCGGCTCTGGGTCTACGTCGACCTGGCCGTGGCGGTGCTGCTGGCGGTGTTCGTCGAGGATCTGCTGCGTGCGGCCGCCCGGCCGCTGGTGCGCTGGGCGGGGGCGGCGGCGACGGCGCTGGTCGGCGTCAGCCTGCTGCCCCATGCCGCAGCGGCGTCGGTGGTGGAGGTGCCGCCGCTGTTCGACGCGCCTCTGGCCGGCGTGGCCGCGGGGACGACGGTGCTGGTGGCGCCGTATTCGCACGACGGCTTCAGCGTGGAGGCGATGGTCTGGCAGGCCGCGGCGCAGATGTCCTTCCGCATGCCCGAGGGCTACTTCGTCGGCGTCGGCGCCGACGGCCGGCGCAGCGACGGCCCGCCGCCCACCACCACCAGCACGGTGATGAGCGACATCGCCGCAGGTGGCGGGCTCGCCTCGGTGGGCGTGGACGGCGGCATCCTCGCCGACCTGCGGCGCTGGAGGGTCGGCGAGGTGCTGGTCGGCCCGATGCCGCACCAGGCCGACATGGTGCGGCTGTTCACCCGCGTCCTGGCCGCGCCGCCGCAGCGCACCGGGGGCGTCTACGTGTGGACCACTCCGTCAGCAGTGGCGTCATCGAGTGGAAAGGTGGCGGCGCTAGGGTCGTGACATGTCCGGTCGAGCCCTCCCCGTCACCGCGCTGCTGGACAGCGACGCGCTGGCCATGTTCAGCCTCTTCGGGCTGACCTGGGCGATTCCCGCGGCGGCTGTGCACCTCAGCCACGCGCTCGGCGGCGTGCTCCGGCGGCGCGCCCAGCACGCCGCTCCGGCCGCCTGACAGCGGCGGGGGGTCGTCATCCACTTGCAAGGCGACGCTGCGAGGATGCGCCGGCCATGACACGACTGCTCCGCCGTCGCTACGTGATCCCCGCCGCGCTCGTCGTGGCCCTGCTCGCCACCGGTGGCCTGGTCTACGCCCGCCAGGGCGCGGCCGCCACCCAGTACCGCACCGCCGCGGCCACCATGGGGACGGTGACCCAGACGATTGCGCTCTCGGGCAACCTCACCCCGACCGGCACCACCGGGCTCGACTTCGGCGGCGCCGGCAAGGTCACCGCGGTCAACGTGCAGCCCGGCCAGACGGTCACCGCCGGCCAGGTTCTGGCCACTCTCGACACAAGCTCGATGCAGGCCACCCTGCAGCAGGCCCAGGCCACGCTGGCCTCGGCGCAGGCCAAGCTGGCCCAGGACCAGGCGGGCGCCACCGCCTCCCAGGTCGCCGCGGCGCAGTCCGCGGTCAACTCGGCGCAGGTCTCGTACAACAACGCCCAGGTCAGCCTCGGCGACACCGTCGCCGTCAACAACCAGTCGATCGCCCAGGCGCAGACCAACGTGAGCTCGGCGCAGAACACGGTCAACGCCGACAACAACGTGCTCAGCGCCGACCAGGCCAAGCAGCAGTCCGACTGCGGCACGAACTCGTCGAGCGCCGCCTGCCAGACCGACAACCAGAAGGTCGCCTCCGACCAGCAGACCCTGGCCAAGGACCAGAGCGCGCTCGACGGCGCGACCAGCTCGCTGGCGGCGACCCAGGTCAAGGCGCAGCAGTCCGACGACCAGGCGCAGTCACAGGTGGCCAGCGCCCGGGTGCAGCTGCAGAACGCGCAGTCCTCGCTCAACACGCTGTCGTCGAGCATCACCCCGCAGCAGATCCAGATGGACCAGGCGTCGGTGAGCATCGACCAGGTCGCCGCCGACACCGCGCAGCGCGCCCTCGACGGCGCGACGCTGGTGGCACCGGCCGCCGGCCTGGTCGGCGAGGTCAACGTCACCGCCGGCCAGTCGGTGGGCAGCAGCGGCAACGCCAGCGCGTCGTCGGCGGCGAGCAGCTCGTCGTCGAGCACCAGCCACGCCATCTTGCTGCTGACCCCCGGCGCGTTCTCGGTCAGCGGCACGGTGACCGACGCGCAGGTCGGCGAGATCGCCGTCGGCCAGCGCGCCCGGGTGCTGCCCGCGGGCTCCACCCAGGCGGTGACCGGCAAGGTGACCGCGATCTCCCCGGAGGCCACGGTGACCTCGGGCGTGGCCACCTTCTCGGTGACGGTGACCCTGGACGGCTCGCAGCCCGCGCTGCACGCGGGCTCGTCGGCCTCGATCAGCGTGATCGTCAACCAGGTGGTGCAGGTGCTCACCGTGCCCACCAGCGCGGTGCGCGGCGGCGGCTCGGTGCAGATCCTGGTCAACGGCGTGCCCCAGACCCAGGCGGTCACCGTGGGCGCGTCGGACGCGCTGCGCACCCAGATCCTCTCCGGCCTCAGCGACGGCCAGCAGGTGGTGATCGCCACCGTGACCAGCACCGTGCCCACCACCAACGCGGCGGGCGGCGGCGGCGGGCTGCTGGGCGGCGGCGCGGTGCGCGGTGCCGGCGGCGGTGGCGCGGGTGGCGCCGGCCGGGGCGGCGGTGGCTGAGCCCCGCATGGAGACGATGCCCGGCGGCGAGGTGCTCCGCCTGGAGAGCGTCTCCAAGCTCTACGGGAGCGGCGACGCGGCGGTGCTGGCCCTCGACGGCGTGTCGCTCGACGTGCAACCCGGCGAGTTCGTCGCCGTCATGGGCCCCTCCGGCTCGGGCAAGTCGACGCTGATGAACATCCTCGGCTGCCTCGACGTGCCCACGCAGGGCCGCTACCTGTTCGGCGGCGAGGACGTGTCGACGATGAGCGAGCGCGAGCTGGCCCACGTGCGCAACCGGCGCATCGGCTTCGTCTTCCAGCAGTTCCACCTGCTCCACTCGATGACGGCGTGGCGCAACGTCGAGCTGCCCCTGCTCTACCGCAACGCCCGCGACCGCCGCGAGTCGGCGATGCGCGCGCTGGAGCAGGTGGGCCTGTCGAACCGCGTCAACCACCGGCCCAACCAGCTCTCCGGCGGCCAGCAGCAGCGCGTCGCCATCGCCCGCGCTCTGGTCACCAACCCCGACCTCATCCTCGCCGACGAGCCCACCGGCAACCTCGACTCGGCGTCGAGCCGCGACGTGCTCGCCCTGCTGCGAGAGATCAACGCCGCGGGCCGGACCATCGTGATGATCACCCACGAGCACGACGTCGCCGCGGTGGCGCGCCGCGTCCTGGAGATGAGCGACGGCCACATGCGCGAGGGGGCGCTGGTCACGTGAGCCTGATGCGCACCCTGGAGACCGGCCTGCGCGGCATCCTCGGCCACCGCCTGCGCTCGGTGCTGACCACGCTGGGCATCCTCTTCGGCGTCGCCGCGGTGATCTGCACGGTGGGCATCGGCACGGCGTCGTCGGACTCGGTGAACGCGCGCATCGCCTCGCTGGGCACCAACCTGCTGACCATCACGCCGGGGAGCAGCCGCACCGGCGGCGTCTTCGGCGGCGCGGGCTCGGCGTCGACGCTGACCATGAGCGACGCCACCGGCCTGGCCAGCAAGGACAACGCGCCCGACGTCGCCGCGGTGGCGCCGGTGGTGCAGAAGAGCGAGCCGATGGTGAGCACGGCATCCAACTGGACGGCCACCGTGCAGGGCAGCAGCACCGGCTGGCTCACCGCCAACGCGCGCAGCGTCGCCTCCGGCGAGTTCTTCACCAGCAGCGACGTCAACACGCACGCGCTGAAGATCGTGCTGGGCAGCACCACGGCGAGCAACCTCGGCGTGGGCATCGGCGACACCATCACCGTCAACCGCATCCCCTTCACCGTCATCGGCATCCTCAACACCGTCGGCGGCCAGGGCTTCCAGAACCAGGACGACCTGGCGGTGGTGCCGATCACCGCGGCCCACGACGTTCTGGTCGGTGGTGACCCGAACTCGGTGCAGCGCATCCTGTTCAGCGCCACCAGCGGCGACACCGTGGGCAGCGCCTACCAGGAGGCCGACCAGCTCCTGCTCAACACCCACGGCGCCGCCACCAGCGGCACCGCCGACTTCACCATCCAGGCGCAGAGCTCGTTCCTCTCGACCGCGCAGTCGGTGACCACCACGCTGACCATCCTGCTGGCCAGCGTGGCGGCGATCTCGCTGCTGGTGGGCGGCATCGGGGTGATGAACATCATGCTGGTGTCGGTCACCGAGCGGACCAACGAGATCGGGCTGCGCAAGGCGCTGGGCGCCACGCCCACCGACCTGCTCCGCCAGTTCCTGGTCGAGGCCTCGACGCTGAGCGTGGTCGGCGGGCTGCTCGGCGTCGGCGCGGGACTGCTCGCGGGAGTGCTCATCCCCCACTTCACCACCATCGGCGTGACCATCACGCCCAGCCCCGTGCTCATCGCCGTCGTCGTTGCGGCCGGAGTTGGCCTGATCTTCGGCGTCTACCCGGCGGCGCGCGCCGCCCGCCTTGCCCCCATCGAGGCACTGCGCGCGCAGTGACCCCAGGACCCAGAGGACCACAGTGATCACCATGATGCGAACCGGGCTGGCCGCCACCGGCGTGCTGGCCACCGTCGCGCTGGCCGCCTGCGGCAGCCCGGCGGCGGCGACCAACACCGGCGGCGCGGCGTCGCCCTCGGCGAGCGCCGGCGCGCGGCGCGGCGGCGGCACCTCGGGCGAGCTGGTGCGCATCACCGGCACCACGCTGCTGGTCAACACCACCAACGGCGACGTCAGCGTCTCGCTGTCCGGCACCACGCCGCTGAGCAAGACCCGCACCGGCACCGTCGCCGACATCACCACCGGCTCCTGCGTCACCGCCACCGGCACCAAGGATGCGGGCGGCGTGCTGACCGCCTCGACCGTCCTGCTGAGCCCGCCGGTCAACGGAGCCTGCACAACGCCCGGCGGCTTCGGCGGCGGCAACGGGCAGCGCCCCTCGCCGGCTCCCGGCAGCACCCCGCGTCCCACCCCGAACGGCACGCCGCCCGCCTTCGCGCGCGGCCAGGTGACGGCGGTCAGCGGCACCCAGGTGACCATCCAGCCCGCCAATGGGACGCCGACCACCATCACCGTGCCCACCACGGTGCGCGTCGCGGTGTCGCAGTCGATCACCAGCGCCGATCTCGCCATCGGTGACTGCGTGGTGGCCAACGGGCAGAAGGACGCCTCGGGCACCGTCCAGGCGCGCACCGTCAACGTGGTTCCCCCGGGTCCCTCGGGCTGCGGCAGCGGCGCCGGCTTCGGCTTCGGCGGGCGCGGCGGCTTCGGTGGCGGTGGCGGTGGTGGCGGCTTCGGCGGTGGCGCCGGTGCCGCCGGCGGCGGCGGCGGGGCGTAGGCTTCGCCGCGTCATGCGTCTGCTCGTCGCCGAGGACGACCCCGGGCTGCGGGAGGTCCTCGTCCAGGGCCTGGAGGAGGCCGGCTACGTGGTCGACGCGGTCGAGCGCGGCGACGACGCCATCGAGCAGCTCCGCTACTACGCCTACGAGGTGGCGGTGATCGACTGGCGCATGCCGGGCGCGGCGGGCATCGAGGTGGTGCAGTGGGTGCGGCGCAACCAGCGCCCCACCGCGCTGCTCATGCTCACCGCCCGGGACACCCCCGCAGACCGCATCACCGGCCTCGACACCGGCGCCGACGACTACCTGGTCAAGCCCTTCGACTTCGGCGAGCTGATCGCCCGCATCCGCGCCCTGCAGCGCCGCCCCCGCCACGTCGACGCCCCCATCGTGGTGCGCGGCGCACTGCAGCTCGACCCGCTGCGCCGCGAGATCACCGCGCACGGCAGAGCGCTCGGCCTGACCACCACCGAGTACGGCATCCTCGAGCTGCTGATGCGCCGCCATCCGGCGGTGGTCGAGCGCGGCGTCATCGCCGAGCACGTCTGGCACGACGAGACCGAGCCGCTCGGCTCCAACGCCATCGACGTCCACCTCTCCCGGCTGCGCGCCAAGCTGCCCACCGCTGACGTGCGCATCGTCACCGTGCGCGGGGCGGGCTACCGGCTGGAAGAGCTGTGAGCATGCCCCTGCACGGCGTGCGCCGCGAGTCGATGCGCGTCGCCCTGGTGGCGACGGCGATCGTGCTCGCCGTGTACGTGGTCATCGCGGCGGTGGTTCTGGTCATCGTCGAGCGAAACCTCACCGGCGAGATCGACAACCGCCTGGCCACCGCGCTGACCCGCGCACGCACCGGCCAGTTCCGCGTCCCCACCGGCACCTTCCCCGAGCTTCCCGGAGGCACCCGCTTCGGCGCCCCGGTGCTGAGCTGGCTGACCCTGCCCAGCGGCACCGTGGTCAGCCCCATCTCCACCACCGCCGCCCTGCCCGTGCCCGCGCACAGCATCAGCGGCGCGACCACGCTGACCATCGGCGGCATCGACGTCCGCGCCGTGGGTGGCACGGTCAGCCAGGGCTACCTGGTGGTCGGCCAGTCGATGGACAGCGTCGCCCAGGCGCGCGCCAACGTGCTGCGCGCCGAGCTGCTGGTCGGCCCGGTCCTGCTCGGTGCCGTGTTCCTCGGCGCCCTGGCCATCGGCCGCCGCGTCGCCTCGCCGATCGAGCTGGCCCGGCAGCGGCAGATGGAGTTCACCGCCGACGCCTCGCACGAGCTGCGCACCCCCCTGTCGGTGATCGAGGCGCAGACCAACCTCGCCCTCGCTCAGGCTCGCGACGCGACCTGGAACCGCCAGGCCTTCCAGCGCATCGACCACGAATCCAAGCGCATCCGCCGCCTGGTCGAGGACCTGCTCTGGCTGGCCCGCTTCGACGCCACCCAGGCCGCCCCCAACGCCGAGCACGTCGACCTCGGCATCCTCGCCACCCAGGCCGCCGACCGCTTCGCCGGCGTCGCCGAGACCCGCCACCTCGCCCTGCGCGTGCACACCGACCAGGTCACGGCGCTGGCCGTGCACGCACCGCCGGAGTGGCTCGACCGCCTGCTCGGCGTCCTCCTCGACAACGCCTGCAAGTACGCCCCCGAGGGCGGCACCGTCGACCTCGCAGTTCGTGCCGAAAGTGGCCGGATCCGGCTGTCCGTCGACGACTCCGGCCCGGGCATCCCCGTCGAGGAGCGCGCCCGCGTCTTCGACCGCTTCCACCGCGCCAGCGACGGCCCCGGTGGCGCGGGGCTGGGCCTGGCCATCGCCGACGCCGTGGTCCGCGCCACCGGCGGCCGCTGGGAGGTCGGCGAGTCGGCGGCGGGCGGGGCCAGCATGTCGGTGGTCTGGCCGCGCGGGTTGACCGGCCCGCGTGAGCCGGCGGTCAGGGCGGTCGGGACGCCCGCCACCTGACCGGCTGCGCGTCGGCGGCGGTGGGCTAGCCCGGCACTCCGGGCGCGGACTGCGCACCGGGCTCGGGCCAGCCGCCGACGCGCACCACGTCGCCGTCGTGGGTGACCAGGCGCGAGGGCAGGCAGAGATGATCGAGCCACGCCAGAGCGGCCTCGCCGCGGACGATCGCCGCGGTGGCGGCGATGTTGGCGTCGAGGCAGTCAGCGGCGACCACGCTGACGGTGCGCCACGGGCCGCCGGCGGGCAGCCCGGTGGCCGGGTCGACGATGTGGTGCATCTGGACGCCGCCCCGCCGCCAGCGGCGCACCGTCGTACTCGACGTGGCCACGCCCCCGGCGCGGATGGCGATGCTCTCGCCGTCGTCTGTGATGGCGGCGTCGGAGTCGTCGGCGGCCTGGATCACCCAGCCGCCCTCGGGCGCGTCGCCGGCGACCGCGATGTCCCCGCCAAGACTGACCAGAACTCCGCCGCGCCGCATCGCGGTGCGGGCGGCGGTGGCGGCCAGGTCGGCGGCGAGCGCCTTGGCGGTGGAGCCGAGGTCGAGCTCGACGCCGTCGGGGATGTAGACGCTGTGCGCGGTGGCGTCGAGGCGGATGCGCTGCCATCCGGGCACCGGGGTGACGGTGAGGCGAAGCGGCGCGCCGTCACCGCTGACGGTGGCGAAGTCGGCGTCGTAGCCGATGTTGCGCACCGCGCTGCCCACCGTGGGGTCGACGGCGCCGTCGCTGAGGCGGGCGCCGCGAAGGGCGGCGCGCAAGGCGAGCATGAGCAGCGGCGAGACGCGGGTCTCGCGGCCGGCGTGGCGCTGCAGGGCGCTGATCTCGCTGTCCTCGCGGAAGCGGCTGCAGGTCTCGTCGATGGAGCGCACCACCGCGTCGACGGCGTGCATGGCGGCGTCGAGCAGCTCGGGCTCGGTGACCACCACGCGCAGCCCCGTGCCCAGGGCGCGCTGGTCGGCGACAGTTGCAGTCATCGGTGTCCAGAACCTCCGGTCACCGCCTGGGGCGGCGAGGTGCCGCCGCCGGCGACGCCGCCGGGCACCGACTGGGGAGGGGTGAGGGTGGGATCCTGCGAGGTGCCGGACTGGGTGTTGCCCGGCGCCGCCGGCGCGGTGGTCGCGCCCGGCGTGGTGGCGGCGGCGGTCGCGGACGCCGCGTTGGCGGCCAGCACGCCGGTGATCACGCCCACGGCGGTGACGCCTCCTGCGCCCGCGGCGTAGACCAGCCTGCGGCGCCGGTCGAGGGCGGCGTCGCGCTGCGCGGCGGCGGTGGTGCGGCGCGGCGGGCTCATCGGCGTGGCGCCCCCGCGACGGCGCGCAGCTTGAGCGCGAGCACCGGGCAGACGGCCACGGCTCTTCGTGCGTGCGCCGCCAGGTGCTCGGGGACAGGCCGGGCGTCGATGATGGGGTAGCCCCAGTCGTCGAGCTGGATCATCTCGGGGAACACCTCCGCGCAGAGTCCGCTGCCGTCGCAGAGGATGCGGTCCACGACCACCTCGTTCATCACGCGGCCACCCTGCGCTCGCCGGTGGCGACGCAGGGGCGGCGCGCCTGGTGAGCGGCGAAGTCCTCGGCGAAGACGCGCAGCGCCGACTGCAGCAGCCCCGCGGCGCCGTCGGGGTGGCGGCAGGCGCCGCGCCCGGCGAGCTGCTGCGACCAGCGCTGCACGCGGGCAAGGTCGCCGTCCGTCGCCGCACCGGTGGCAATGCGCTGCACTGCCTCGGCGATGGCGCGCAGCCCGAACACGCAGGGTCCGCACTGCCGCGCACTCTGCTCGGCGAGGTACCCGATGATGCGCGCCGTCTCGGCGACGCCGCAGCGCTGCGCCGGCAGCACCCCGACCACGCCGCAGCCGAGGGCCATGCCCTGGGTGCGCAGCCAGGCCGCGTCGACGGGCATGTGGACCACCTGGTCCAGATCGACCCAGCCGCCGAAATAGCCGCCGAGCAGCAGCGCGCCGCCACCGTCGACGGCGCCACCGGCGCGGGCCAGCGCCTCGCCGATGCTCGACCCGCCCGCCACCTCCACCACGCCGCGGTGGCGCACCGCCCCACTGAGGGTGAGCAGCGCGGTCTCGCGCGCGGCGTCGCCATACCGGCCGATCAGGGCGACGTGGGCCAACGTCTCGACGTTCTGCACCAGGGTGGGGCGGCCACCGACGCCGCGCTCGAAGGGGCGAGGCGGGGTCGTCGTGGGCAGGGCAACGCCGTCGTTGACGAAGCGCACCGCGGCGCTCTCCTCGCCCGCCACGTATCGGGCAGGACTGGCCAGAACTCGGGTGCCGCGGCGCTCGCGCTGGTCGCGCTCGCTCAGCGCGTGCTGCATCACCGCCAGCGCGCGGCGGTGCTCCTCGCCGACGTAGACGACCACCTGGCGCGCACCCACCGCCTGCGCCGCCAGCGCGGCGCCGTCGAGCACCAGGTGGGGACGCGTCTCCATGAGCAGGCGGTCCTTGGCGCTCAGCGGCTCGCCCTCGGCGCCGTTGACCAGCACCACCGCGTCGCGCCGCGAGCGCTGCGCCACGGCGCGCCACTTGGTGGCCACCGGGAAGGCGGCGCCGCCGCGGCCGCGCAGGCCGGAGCGTTCCAGCACGTCGATGAGGGCCGCCGAGCCCCGCGGTGCGGGCCCGAGGCGCGCAACGTGGGCGTCGTGCCCCTCGGGTGCGTCGAGCGCAGGTCCGTCGAGCAGAGCCGGTGCGCTCATCGGGCGGCGCCCCGCGTCGCCGCCGCCAGGGCGGCCCGCTTCTCCTGGGCGAGCGGGTCGCGGCGGCCGAAGTCGATGCGCCACATCAGCGCCACCGCCACCGCCGCGACACAGGCCACGGTGATGGCCAGCGACCACAGCGTGAACGCGTCGGTGCCGGTGCCGATGCCGTGCAGCACCGCCATCGGCCACACCGCGTAGGCCAGCCAGTGCACCGCCCGCCAGGCGCGCTGGCCGATCCAGCGGCGCGCCAGGCTGGTCACCACCACCGCCAGCATCAGCTCGACGGCCAGCGTGCCCAGGCCGAGCCAGAAGGTGCGGTAGTACGAGCCGAAGGGGACCACCGCGGCGTTGAGCCCGAGCGAGGTGAAGGGGTCGACAACCGCGGTGACAATGTGCAGGCTGAGGAAGACCAGCGAGAGCAGGGCGAGGTCGCGGTGCACGGTGGCGGTGAGGAAGCGGGGCCAGCGCCGCCCCTCGACGCGCATCCGCGCCAGCAGCCCCAGCACCACCACCGCGCTCAGGAACACCAGGCTGACGATGCCGGCGGCGCGGGCCGTGTACCAGAGCAGCGTGTTGTTCATGACCGCCACGATCCGCCTCCGGTCTGACACCCGCCTGGGAGCAGGCTCAGAAAAGTCTGAGAGCGGCCGCGCAAGCATCTCCTCCCGCCAGGCGGGCCCCTGCACCTTCCCACCGTTCTCTGAGCACTTTCCCAGGAATCACCGGCAACATGGGGCCATGAGCGACGCTCCCCGCATCCTGGTGGTCGACGACGAACGCTCGATCACCGACCTGGTGGCCATGGCCCTCAAGTACGAGGGCTTCACCGTGCAGACCGCCCCCACCGCCCGCGCCGCACGCCAGGCGGTGCTCGACTTCCGCCCTGCCCTGATCATCCTCGACGTCGGCCTGCCCGACCAGGACGGCTTCACCTTCACCCAGAAGCTGGTCGGCGACGGGCTCAAGGTGCCGGTGATCTTCCTCACCGCCCGCGACGCCACCGAGGAGAAGGTGCGCGGCCTCACCGTGGGCGGCGACGACTACGTCACCAAGCCCTTCAGCATCGAGGAGCTGGTCGCCCGCATCCGCGTGGTGCTGCGCCGCCACCATCCCGACGGCGGCGAGGACAGCGGCCGCCTGGTGCTCGCCGACCTGGAGCTGAACGACGTCACCCACGAGGTGATCCGCGCCGGCCACCCCGTCGAGTTGACCCGCACCGAGTTCCGCCTGCTCCGCTACCTGCTCACCAACGCCGGCCGGGTGCTGACGCGCGCGCAGATCCTCGACCACGTCTGGGACTACGACTTCGGCGGCGACGCCAGCGTGCTGGAGACCTACATCTCCTACCTGCGCAGGAAGGTGGACCGCAGCGACCCCTCGCTGATCCACACCGTGCGCGGCGTGGGCTACGTGATGCGCGTGCCGCGCACCGCCTGAGAGGCGGCGGATGTCGCTGCGCCTGCGACTGCTGCTCACCCTGGTCCCGCTCTTCATCGTGGGACTGGTTGTGGCCGATTTCGGCACATTCACCGCGCTGCAGAGCTTCCTGGTCTCGCGCACCGACACGCAGCTCTTCGCCGGCCACCCTGCGCTGGCGGGCGCGCTGCAGGGGCACGGCTTCGGCGACCCCGGCGGCGGCCCCGGCGTGCAGGGCATGCCGGTGCAGACCTGGGCCGAGCTGCTCGACAGCGGCGGCAACCTGCTCGCCGGCCCGCGCACCCTGGTGCCCGCGGGCACCAACCCCGACCCGGCGACCCACCCGGTGCTGCCCACCTCGCTCACCCTGCCCAGCGTGGAGCACCCCAGCTACTTCACCGTCGCCGGCGCCGGCACGGTCGGCCACTACCGGGTGCTGCTCGACAACGAGGGCGGCAACCTGCTGGTTGTCGCCATCCCCCTCGACGACGTGCAGTCGACGCTCGATCGGCTGCTGCTGCTGGAGGCCGGCATCAGCGGCGGCGTCACCATCCTGCTGCTCGGCGCCACCTGGTTCCTGGTCCGCCGCGGCCTGCGCCCGCTGCAGCGCATGGGCGCGACCGCGCGCGGCATCGTCGCCAGCGACATGAGCCGGCGAGTCGAGCCGGCCAACGAGACCACCGAGGTCGGCCGGCTGGGGCTGGCCCTGAACACCATGCTCGACCAGCTCGAAGCCGCCTTCGCCGAGCGCGCCGCCAGCGAGCAGCGGCTGCGCCACTTCGTCTCCGACGCCTCCCACGAGCTGCGCACCCCGCTGACCTCGATGCGCGGCTACGCCGAGCTGCTGCGGCGCAACCCCGACATGTCGACCGCCGACATCGTCCTGGCCATGCGCCGCATCGAGGACGAGGCGCAGCGCATGGGCATCCTCGTCGACGACCTGCTGCTGCTCGCCCGGCTCGACCAGGGACGGCCGCTCGAGCGCATGCCCGTCGACCTCGAGGCCATGGTCCGCGACGCCGTCTCCGACGCGCGGGTCATCGACCCGCACCGCAACATCACCGCGCGGGTCAGCGCCCCGCTGGTGGTCATCGGCGACGACGCGCGGCTGCGCCAGGCGCTCGGCAACCTGCTCCGCAACGCGCTGGTGCACACCCCGGCGGGCACGTCCGTCGAGGTGGAGCTGCGCCACACCGGCGACGACGCGGTGCTCGACGTCGTCGACCACGGCCCCGGCATCCCCGCCGGCAACGCCGAGCGCATCTTCGAGCGCTTCTACCGCGCCGACCCGGGACGCAGCCGCGACCAGGGTGGCAGCGGGTTGGGGCTGAGCATCGCGGCCGCCATCGTCGGCGCCCACGGGGGGCGGATCAGCGTGCATCCCACCCCGAGCGGAGGCTCGACGTTCCGCATCGAGCTGCCGCTGCAGGCCGTCGACGGCGACCAGGTCGTCGACCCCGAGCCGGTGCCCGCGCAGGCCGACGGCGTCGAGGCCTGACCG
Organism: Candidatus Angelobacter sp.; assembly: GCA_035569495.1. Classification (GTDB taxonomy): domain Bacteria; phylum Chloroflexota; class Dormibacteria; order Aeolococcales; family Aeolococcaceae; genus DASRDZ01. The sequence continues at coordinate 118,559 of DATMMX010000057.1, forward strand.
CGCCTGCCCAAAGGGATTCGCGCCAAGTTTGGGCGGCCCGCCCGTCGTTGCGCGGCGCGCCCAACGTCATTCTTTCGACATGCAGCCACTCCCAGAGTGGGTGCCATGCCGGAGGAAAAGGACAGCCCGCACCATGTCGAACCAGAACGCGTTCCACAACCAGCTGCACCCGTCCGTCATCTCCGCCGCCGACGAGAGCGAGGCGCACGTGCTGCGCCGCTTCCACCGCTGGCAGGACTTCGTCCGCGCCGTTCGCGACGCCGCGCGCCGCGACGACTTCTCCGCACGCCTCGACCTCGCGCTGCAGCGCTCCCGGCGCTGACCCCCTTCCCCCCAGGAGGTGATTCGATGACCCAGCACCTGCTCGCCGGAGAGGATCCCGACACCCGCGACCTCGGCGAGATCCGCCACTGGATCCGGGTCTACACCCAGGCGTGGAAGACCGCGCGCCGCGCCGGGCTGCTCAACGCCTCGCAGCGCTTCCGCCGCCGCCTGGAGTTCTGGACCACCCGCCACGCCGAGCTGATGGGACGCGGCGGCGTGCTCATCATGGAGGCCTCGCGCAACCTCAGCCCCGGCTGATCCGGCGACCGGCCCGGGCGGCCGTTTGGCCGGGAGTGGTCGGGCTACTTCGACGGTACAGGAACAGAACGGATGTGCTTTCGGATCTGATCCGGGTGACCGAACGGCTGAAGAAACCGGCGGCCAGCGTGCCGGATGAAGGCGACGGCGACCGGACCTCGGCTTCGCCGCGCCACCGCCTGCCAGCCGCGCGGTTCACGCCCGACCGGGTGGAGACAATGCTGGCCCGCCTTCGGGGCTCCTCCCGGACAGGCATGTAGGTCCTGATAGCCCGCCGGAGCGCCCCGCGATCGTGAGGTCGTCGTAGCTGAAGGTGCGCACGAAACGCTCCAACATCGACCGCGGCAGGAGAACGCGGAGGTGCGGCTGGCCGATCGGTGCATCGCGAGGAACCTCAGCGACGGGCGGCAGCGCCCTTACAATCCACCAGGCAGCGCGCCTACGAACGTCCCGGGCCCAACCGATGCCGTCTGTCCGGAGGCGATAGTGGCAACGGAGAGTGACGCCGAGGGCGGGCTTCCCCCGGAGGTGAACACCAAGGTGCCGTCATCGATCCAGCCCACAGCAGTCCCCGACACGCTGGGCGTCGTGCTGCTCCCTTGCACAATGTCGATCCGCCCTGTGTCATGGCAGCCGCCGGCGCTGGCGGCCGTTTCGGGGACGGCATCCACGCCGTGCGCCGACAGAGCGGACGGTGACAGGCACAGCGCAGCGCCGAGATCCCGGCTGACGCCATCCGTCCAATCGCGGACTTGTAGGTGCCCGTTGGGCATTCCGCCTGGCAAGCAGAGCACACCGGCGGGCTGCGGCAAGGACACGCCATCGCCTCCGGCGCATACCGACCCAGCCGTGCTGCCGTTAGACGCGTCCATCAGCTTGTAGCCACCCTGAGCATCCGGCGGCACCGGCGAAGGCGGGAACTGCTGTCGCGGCAGCGACAGGCCAACGACGATCTTCCCGGCGCGCCAACCGATCGGCCACTCCATGTCCGAAGACCACGTCCCGCCATTAGCATCACGGCTGAACGAGGCACTGACAATCGCCAACTCAACCCGATGACCGCCAGTCAGATCGTCGTCGTACAGTTGCTCCGTGAAGGTGCTCTGGTTCGCCCAGGTCATCACCGCCACCGCGATCCGGCTGTCGTCCGGGCTGACGGCGAAGGCGACCCGCTCGGTTCGGCTGCCGGGCACCGTTGCAGCGGTGCCGGTCTGGCCGTCCGGGGCGAGGTATTTCACGTTGGAATCGCCGTCGAGGTAGTAGAGCCGGGAGGCGGACCAGCTCACGGGCAGGGTGGCGGTTTCCCCGGGAGTTGCCGACCCCACGTATTCAGAAGCCACCTGCGCTGTCGTCGAGGCGACTTTATGGCCGCCTGTATCCACGAGCGCCACCGAGTAAGTTGACCCGGAGGTCCAGTTGCCCAGGACAATGCCGAGCGGTGGCGCGGGGGACATCGAGGCTGATGGCGAGGCGCTACTGCTCGGGCCGTTGCTGGCGGAGAGAGACGATGACGGAGTGGGGCTGGGCGTCCCCGGACCGCCACATGCGGCCAGACAAGCCAGGACGCCGAGAATGAGGGAAAGTCGATGCCCTTTGAGCCGGACCATTATGCTGAAACTCCTCCGAAACCGGAGCGTGGAACGCTGGCGCGGACCCCTTGGGTTACGGAGGACCGGGGCTGCGCCCCGCCGATAGCCACCTCTGGCCAGCGAGATGAAACGGGGCGTCTCTCTCCGCGCCAGTACCAGCACGTCGTCGTTAGCATGGCGTGCATCCGTTAACCAATCTGATCGGGACTCCAGCTGAGGCTACCGTTGAAATTGAAGTATTCATACAAGCCGTTACTGGCAGCCTCGGTGACCACCTCGGTTACGTTACCGGCTTGGAGCGTCATCGCCGGGGTCGAGTAACACGATCCAGGGCCCGCCACTTGGTCGGGGTTCCAGGTAAGGCTTCCGTTGAAGTTGTAGTACTCCTGGAAGCTGTTACTTCCTCCTTGCGCTACCACTTGCGTTACACCACATGGTGAACCAGGACACCCGCCGTTTTGAACCACGATCGCTGGAGCGGAGAACGTCGATCCGGAACCTGCGATCTGATCTGGGTTCCAGGTAAGGCTTCCATTGAGATTGTAGTACTCCTCTAGGCCGTTACTCGGCCCTTCGACAGCGACCTCCGTTACGTTCCCGTTCTGCAGGGCCATCGCCGGGGCTGAGTACGCCGAACCGGAACCTGCAATCTGATCCGGATTCCAGGTGAGGCTTCCGTTGAAGTTGTAGTACTCCTGGAGACTGTTTCCAGCGCCTTGAACCACGACCTGGGTCACACCGCATGGAGACCCCGGACACCCGCCGTTTTGAACCACGATCGCTGGAGCTGAGAACGTCGATCCGGAACCTGCAATCTCATCTGGGTTCCAGGCAAGGCTTCCATTGAGATTGTAGTACTCCTCTAGGCTGTTACTCGGCCCTTCGACAGCGACCTCCGTTACGTTCCCGTTCTGCAGAGCCATCGCCGAGGCTGAGTACGCCGAACCGGAACCCGCAATCTGATCCGGGTTCCAGGTGAGGCTTCCGTTGAAGTTGTAGTACTCCCATAAGCTGTGATCGACGCGCTCCACCACAACCTCCGTCACGCCTCCATTTTGGAGCGCCACGGCAGGATAGTCGCTCGGGCCCCATGCAGCAGCCATAGCCAGAGATCCGGTGACAGCCGGGCTGCCAACACCGTTAGAGGCGCTCACAGTGAAGGTGAAGGCTCCGGTGACATTCGGCGTTCCCGAGAGCACCCCGCTAGTCGCGTTCAGGCTAAGTCCGCTTGGCAGTTGACCACTTTGTACTGCGAAGGTCGGACTCGGGCTACCACTTGCCTGGAACGTGTATCGATATGGTTGGCCGATCACGATGTTGCTTGCCGGAGAGGCAGCGGTGAGCTGCGGTGGCGCCGGGTTGGCATTTGGGTCGTGCAACCAGCCGCTGACGGCCGGAGAGGCTTGGATAGTCCAACCGGACACGGTTAGGTTCTCGGTACCAGAGCTGGACGCATTCTCTTCGATGACAGTCACGGAGCCGTTGCCAGACGAGTTGACCTGAGCGCCCGTCACAACAGATGTGTGGCCTGCCGTCGAGGTAGATCCGTAACTCAGCACATCGCCAGCGGCCGGGGCCTGGCCGGATGTACTGTTGGCGACCTTCTGAAGAGTGGTGCCGTTATAGTTCCAGACTATCTGACTGCCATTGGCGACATACGGGGCGATTCCGTATTGCTGGTATAGCCAGCGCGTACTGAGTTCGACGCATTCGAACTCGTTTTCCCTGACGGCGCCCGAGAAGAACTGGACCTGCACGTCCGGCCCTTCGTTGTAGAAGGGACGCGGCCCACAGGCAACCATGCCGCTAAAGACGGCTCCAGGCGCGAGCTGATAGCTGTGGACGGGCCATCCGAGCTTCTGGCTTCCAGCGTAGTAATTCGTGTCGTCGCAAGCTCCAGACCACCACGGCGGGGTTGGGACGGCGTTCGCACTCGCTTGAACCACGTCCGGGGGCGCCGCCAACGCGGTCGTGGTGGTGAGATTGGCGCTGGACATTGCGACTTGCTGGATCTCTGCCAAGACATCGGTGCTGCTGAATCCGCCGGAGATTTCGGCGGTTGCCCGAGCAAGCCAAACACGACCACCTGCCTCAGCGAGCCACTCGGAGACGACTACCGCTTGTTGTGCCATCGATGAAAAATGGCTTGTGACTTCGTAGGCCGCCCCGAGGATCTGCTGTCCGAAAATCGTCGCCGTTGGACTACCGATGGGAATGGCACCCTGATGCTGCCTATCACTTATCAAAGATGTCCTCAGCGTGTTAACCGAGCCCGGGGAAGGAACGGGCAACGCCTCCGTCGCAGGTGGATACCCATAGGGCATGGATGTGATCGATAGTTCCCGGTAGGGGTGCGGCTGCATCGCGGTTGCCACTTGAATCCCATCAACTGGCGGGGCAGTGAACGGTTGATCGATCCAAGGGGCGTCGACGTTGATAACGACATTGTCCACCATCACCGACGGTGTACCGGCCCCTGCGACCGCACTGACGTCTCGGGCTGCCTTCGTGGCTTCCTTGGCCGATGGGGGGGATGCCGCCGAGTGCAGATACACCGATGCGAACACAATGCTCAGAACCAGGGAAAGGCCCCAGAATGCACGAGCGGCAACGTGCGAGTCTTGCCCCCTCATGGCTAACCCCCCAACATCCGAGCGCGACGTGGCCCGTCTCGTCGTGAACGCCTCAGGTGCCCGAAGCGCTCCTCAATGTGCGGCCGATCATATGCCCCACCTCTCGCCGGCAGTCAAGGGGGTGTACAGACAACGCTCCTTTCGTGTACAGCCATGGTTCGCCTTGCTGCATAAGGAGAAACCCGCTTCTCACACATAGTGTTCAGCAATAGCTGACCGCCCTGCCAAAGTGACTGGCAGACCGCCCACTGTTGATATATCCTGACTGTCAAAAGCGAGAGGGGCGGGCATTGGAGGGAGTAGCCAGAGGAGACGTCGACGCGGCCAAGCTGAGCGGCGGTCAGCCAACCGCCGCCTTGGACACAAATCGAGCGGTTCTTGTACGGGCGAGGCCGAGGCAAGAGCTAGACGGCAACGGAAGCCTGCCAGCCGCCGCGGTGCCCGTCGACGCCGAGCCGGGGCGCCGCTGGCGGGCTACGTCCGGGTCAGCACCGCCGAGCAGGGCGAGCACGGCGCCCGGTGCGGTCACCGGATGATCTTCCAGCCCGCCAACGGCGGCGGCGCCGCTACTACAACTTCGTCTGAAGCAACCGCATCCGCAAAACCTGCGACGAGCGCTACGTGCTGGCACGGGCCTTGGAGCGCTACTACGTGCGGGTGCGGCTGACCGACGAATTCCGCCTCTTGGTCACCCAGACCGTCGATGACACCATGAGGGATGAGCAGGCGGTGCAGACCCGGCTGCGAGAGCAGATCGCGAGACGGTTGAAGGAGCTAGACCGGCTGGAAGACCGCTACGTCGACCAGTTCGGCGACCCGGAGTGGCCGCAGGAGAAGCTGAGAGCCAGGGTGGCTGGCCGGCACGAGCGGGCGGGCCTGACCCCCCGCTCGGCCAAGTTAAGCAAGGGCTGGAAGCTGGCCCGGGGGTGCTGTTCGAGGCCATCGAGCTAGTGCGCCGACCCAGGAGCTCTACCAGCAGCTTGCCAAGCCAGAACGGCGGGCCCTGACGCTGGCCATCGTCGACAAGCTACTGGTGGACGCTCGGCACGGCCGATCGTGGGCCACGAGCTGCGGGACCCATTTCGACGCCCTGGTCGGCGTGCAACCGCACATGGATGAGGGCGAAACGCCGGAGGCCTCCCGAGCCCAGGGGCGGGCGGGAGCTCCGACCGGATGGAGAGCGCTTGAGCCAGCGGAGGCCGGGGGGACAGCCCGGCCGGAGCGCGCTGGAATGACCTCAGAACCGTCGATCTCCTCGCGGTGACTTTGCGTGCCGGAAATTCGCATAGGCCCCCACTGGTCGCAAGTTCGCAAAGATGGGGACTGGTCGGGGAGGCGGGACTTGAACCCGCGACCCCTGGGTCCCAAACCCAGTGCGCTACCACTGCGCCACTCCCCGAGGCCGCCGCCAAGCATAGCCGCGCCCGGCCCGTGGGGGGCACGCGACGGCCCCGAAGCCGCAATATCTTGCGGACGCATGGACCTCCTCGACGCCATCATCGTCCTCCTCATCCTGGGTGCGCTGGCGTCAGGCTGGCGCCGCGGGCTCACCTGGGTCGGGCTCTCCCTGCTGGGGTTGCTGCTCGGCCTGATCCTGGGCGCGCTGATCGCCCCTCCCCTCGCGCGCCGCTTCGCCGATCACCAGCCCGAGGCGCAGTCGCTGATCGGCACCGGGGTGTTCCTGGCGGTGGTCGCCATCATCCAGGGCCTGGGCACCGCCGCCGGCTACTGGGCGCGGACCGCGACCATCCGGACCAGCTTCGCCCGCGTCGACTCCTGGCTGGGGTCGGTGCTGGCCGCGGTCGGGGTGATGGCCGGAGCCTGGTACCTCGGCCTGATCTTCGCCGACAGCCCCTGGGTGCCCCTCGACCGGCAGATCCGCGACTCGGCGATCATCCGCACCCTCGACGGCGTGGCCCCGCGGCCGCCCGCGTTCCTGGCCTCGATCGAGCAGCTGCTGCGCGGCAAGAGCTTTCCCAACCCCTTCGCCACCCTGGCCCCGGACATCCTGCCCCCGGTGCAGATCCCCCAGGCGGTGGACACGCCCGGCATCCACGCCGCCGCGGCGGTGACCTCCAAGGTGCTGAGCTACGGGTGCGGCGTCGAGGCGGGCTCGTCGTTCCCGCTGGGCAACGACTACATGGTCACCAACGCCCACGTGGTCGCCGGCTCGCAGCGCGTCGAGGTCGAGCGGCCCGACGGGCGCAGCTTCCCGGCCACCGTGGTGCTCTTCGACCCCGAGGTCGACGTCGCCGTGCTGCGCGTGCCCGGGATCGGCCTGGCCGCGCTGCCGCTGATCGACGCCGACCCGGCACGGAGCACCGAGGGCGCGGTGATCGGCTACCCCGGCGGCGGCGGCGAGCAGGCCGTGCCCGCGGCAGTGCGTGGCACCGAGACGGCCCAGGGGCGCGACATCTACGGCGCCGGGCTGGTGCAGCGGCGCATCGAGGTGCTGGCCGCGCACGTCATCCCGGGCAACTCCGGCGGGCCGGCGGTCGACCGCAACGGCAACGTGATCGGCCTGGTCTTCGCCGCGAGCACGGTGGACCCGACCGAGGGGTACGCGCTCACCGTGGGGCAGATCTCCGCCGACCTCTCTCAGGGCGAGCACGGCACCGCGGCGGTGTCGACGCAGAGCTGCACCAGCTAGAGCCGATCCGTACTGACCGGCCGGTCGTTCAGCTCGCGGTGGCCGCCGCGGCGGGGCGCAGCCCGTGGGCCGACTCCCACTCCTCCAGCTCGCGGGTGAAGTAGCGCACCCGCGTCTTCTTGTACTCCTTGGTCGAGTACAGCACCGCGTAGTCGTGGACGCCGATCGCCTCGCGGATCGCCTCGACCACCTTCTCGCAGTCGCCGACCTTGCGGCCGTGGATCATCGAGAACAGGTTGAAGCGCCAGTCGGGGTAGACGGGGCGCTGGTAGCAGTGCGACACCGCGGCGAAGTCGGCCATCTGCCGGCCCAGCTCCTCGGCGCGCTCCTCGGGCACGGCCCACACCGCCATGGCATTGGCCGCGTAGCCGGCGCGGCGGTGGTGAAGGATGGCGGCGACACGGCGCAGGTGGCCGCGGCGACGCAGGTCGGCCATGCCCTCGAACAGCTCCGCCTCACTGAGACCCTGCGAGGCGGAGCACTCCGCGAACGGGTGCGGCACCAGGGGCAGGTCGTCCTGCACGGCGCGGATGACGCGGACGTCCAGTTCGCTGAGCGGCGAGGCCAGGGCCAGGTCGCGCTGGATGCCCGTGTAGTCCGGGTCCTCCAGGCGGGTGATGTCCTTGGTCCCGGTCATGTCCAGCTTGACGCCGATCTTGAACAGCTTGAGCGTCTGCAGCTTGCGGGTGACCTCGGCGCCGCTCAGCTCGTGCAGCTTCTGCAGGGTGGCGTCGATGTCCCCGCCGGGCGGGGTGGCCAGGGTGAACCAGAGGTTGAAGTCGTGGTTGCGCCGGTAGTTGTGCGACACGCCCGGGTGCTCGTTGATGATCGCCGCGCCGCCCTCCAGCTCCTCGGCGGCGAAGCGCATCGCCACCAGGGTCGACTGGTAGCCGAGGCTGCGGGTGTCGAAGATCGCCGACACCTGGCGGATGACGTGGCGCTCGCGCAGGCGGCGGGTGCGCTCGATCGCCTCCGCCTCACTCACGCCGAGACGCTCGGCGAGACGGGCGAAGGGCGCGTGCTCGACGGGGAAGTCGGCCTGGACCTGGTTGAGCAGCTCCTGGTCGAGGGCGTCGATGTCGCGGATGGGCACGGGCGGAACCTCAGGATGGCGATGCGGGCGGGCCGATCGGCGCGGCCGGGCCTGCCCGGCCATTGTAGGCGTCCGCGCTGGGACGGCCTTCGATCGCCGGACTGCCCGACCCTTTTCCGCCCGGCGCCCCGTATTAAGGCTGTGTGGACGACAGACACCCGCCAGCCCGCGCCGCCCGCCGCGGTCCCCGGCGGGGGTGACCGCGGTTCCGACCTCTCTTTCGAGGCCGAGCTGCGGCCGCTGATCATCCCCGCGCTGCGGCTGGCCGCGGCGATGCGGCTGGACCGGCAGGACGCCGAGGATGCCGTCCAAGAGGCGGCCCTGCGCGCCTGGCGCAGGCAGGACAACCGCCGCGAGGGAACCGACCTGCGGCCCTGGTTCCTGGCCATCGTCGCCAACCAGTGCCGCGAGACGCGCCGGTCCCGCTGGGCCTCGGTGCTGCGCAGCGCCGACCCGCCACACCCGCCCGTGCCCGGCGCCGACCCCATCGCGGCCCTGGACGTCACCGCGGCCCTGCGCCGCCTCCCCGAGACGATCCGCCTCGCGGTCGTGCTGCGCTACTACCTCGACCTCCCCTTCGAAGAGGTGGCCTCGGTCAGCGGTTGCTCGCTCGACGCCGCCAAGTCCCGCGTCCGCCGCGGCGTGCAGTCGCTCGGCGCCGCCCTTCGCTTGCATGAGGCCCTGCCGTGAGCATGACTCCCGACGACATCGACCGCGCCCTCAGCGCCCGGCTCGCCACCGGCGTCGATCCCATCGTGCCCGGTCAGGCCGCCGCCGATCGGATCATGCGCACGGTCGCCGAGCGCGCGGCGGGTGGCCGGCGCGCTCGGGGCTTCGCGGGCGGCTCGGGAGCCGGGCTGCGCGCGGCGCTGCTCGCGGCAGTCGTCGCGCTGCTCGTCGGCGGGGTGCTCGGGGTGAGCGTTGTGGCCCTGCACGACCGCTCCACCGGCGGCAACCCCCGCCAGGGCGGCCAGGTGCCGCCTCCGGTCGCCACGCAAACGCCGACGCCGACGGCGTCACCGCCGGCGACGCCATCGCCCGCGGCGACGCCGACGCTCGCGACGGCCGTCCCGCCGTGCGACGGCGCGACGCTCACCGCCCGGCTGGCCGACCAGCGCGGCGCGGCGGGCACCGACGGCGCCGACATCGTGCTCCACAACGCGGGCACCATCGCCTGCACCATGGAGGGCTACACCAACGTGCAGGCCCTCAGCAATGGGCATGCGGTGCAGCTCGGCGTCACCCACAGCATCGGCGGCACGGTGCTCAACAACAACAACGGCACGCTGCCGGTGACGGCGCTGGTCGCCGTCCAGCCGGGCGCCGACGCCTACGTCGCCTTCGAGTACTCCAGCGTGAACTCCGGGCCGACCCAGTGCCCCTCGTACACCGCGCTGCTGATCACCCCGCCGCAGGGACAGCACAGCGTCACCGTGCCGGCGCCGAACTCGCTCATCCTCTGCGGTGGCTACGGCGCCTCGATCTGGCTCGACGAAGCCCCGGTGAGCACCACCGCGTACTTCGCGAGCTGAGGGGTCGGAGGGCCTGGAGCGGGGGCGTTCCGAGTACAATCCTGCCCCGCGCCGAGGTGGTGGAACTGGTAGACACGCAGCGTTCAGGGCGCTGTGCTCGTAAGGGCGTAAGGGTTCGATTCCCTTCCTCGGCACCACACATCGCGCCAGCGGCCGCATGGTCGCGGCTCACAGGGCGAGCTTCCGCCACGCCGCAATCGCGTCGTAGCGGCTGGCGCTGGTGCCCACCGGCGGGACGGTGACGCCGCCGAAGCCGTCGGACACCGCAAAGGTCACCTCGGGTGCGTAGAGGAAGACGGCGGGCGTGTCGTCGGCCAAGCGGGCTTCGACCTGGCCGGCGGCGACGCGCCGCAGCCGGACGTCGTTGACCGTCGCCAGGCTGTCGAGGGCCCGATCGAGGAACAGGTCGGTCGGGCCGCCCGAGACGTTGAAGCCGTGCGGTGGCGTGGCGTTCGAGCGCCAGAAGGAGCTCACGTCGGGGTCGGGCCCGTTGTCCCAGTCGGCGACGACCATGTCAAAGCTCTGCGGCATCAACACGGCCGGCTCGAACTCGGCCGGCTTGACAACGTCGACGGTGAGCGCGATGCCGATCACCTCGAGCTGGCGCCCCAGGGCGGCGGCCACGGTCGGCAACGGGACGGCGTCGGGCACGGCGACCTGGTAGGCCAGCCGCTGGTCCCCTTTGTGGCGCACCCCGTCCGGACCGGTGACCCATCCGGCCGCGTCGAGGGCGCGGGCGCTCAGCGCCAGGGCCGGCTGGTCCTGCTGCTGAGCGGCCATCCAGGCGATGCCCACCGGCACGGCCCCGACCTGCGGCTGCGCGTCACCGCTGAGCGCGCCGGCGATGAGCTGCTTGCGGTCCACGGCGGTGGCGATGGCGCGGCGGACCGCGGGGTCGTCGAGGCCGGGCTTGTGCTCGTTGAAGAGCAGGTCGACGAAGCGGAAGGTCGTGAGGTCGTGCAGCCGCACACCCTGGATGTGGCTGAGCACGGTGCGCTGGGCAGGAGTGCCCGCTAGGAGACCGTCGACCTGGCCCATCGCCAGCGCCTGGGCGGCAGTCTCGAAGCTCTTCATCAGGCGCAGGTCGACGATGTGCAGGCCGCCCTGCGGACTGGCGTAGCGGTTGGGGACGAGCTGCACGTGGGTGGCGTCGGCGACCGCGACGCGGAACGGCCCGGAGGTGGGCAGCGGCCTCGCCGCGGACGCCTGGAGGCCCGCGCCGGTGAGCTTGGCGAGGCTGGCTGCCGGAAGGATGGGGAGCTGCGCGGCGGCGGCGACGAAGGCGGCGCGCGGCTGGGACAGGGTCACCGTCACCGTGGCGGTGGGGGCGTCGACGGTCAGCTTGGCGTCGTGCCAGGCGGCGGCCGTGCCCGGGTCGGGGAACCCGGGGGACTGGACCAGCGCAACCGTCGCCTGCACGTCGTTGACGGAGAGCGCGGTGCCGTCCGACCAGCGCAGCCCGTCGCGGAGGGTGAAGCGGTAGGCGAGACCGTCGCCGCTGACGCCCCACGCCTTGGCCAGGTCGCCGGTGGGAGACGCCTGGGCGTCCAGGCGGAGCAGGCGGCGGTAGAGGATCTGCCCCACGTCGCGGGCCGCGGGGTCGGCGGCGTCGGCGAGCGGGTCGAGGGAGAGCGGCGTCCTGGCCACCACCAGGGCCTCGCGGTAGACGTTGGTCTCGTCCTGGCCGTGGGTCAGCGAGGCGATGCCCACCGCGCCCGCGCCGACGCCGACGACGGCGAGGAAGATCAGCGCCTGGAGCAGGCGCCGGCGTCGACCTCCGGTCAGCGACCCACGTAGGTGCTTGCCGCGGTGACGACCACGAACACGAAGATCAGCACCGCCGTCGCCCGGAGCAGCGTCCGCTCCAGGCCCCGCCGACGACGGTAGCCGCCAGCCATGTCCCCACCGCCGCCGATCGTCCCGCCGAGACCGGTCGCCTTCGGCGTCTGGAGCAAGACGCCAAGGGTCACCAGGATGGCGACGATCACCTGGACGACCGCGAGAACGCTTTTCACGCAAATGGACCTCCGAGCTGGAACCGGCGAAGTATAGCGACGCGGCGTCCCCGGCCCGGTCCTCGCACGCCTCACTCATCTTCTCTGCCTTCTGTGTGATTTCGCTCTTGCACATCGACTACACCGTAGTGTAGTATCGCACGCATGTTCGTTGTCAAGCCCCTCCACCCCACCTCGCGGCTCCCGCGCCGCCTCGTCACCGCCGTCCTCGCCTGCCTGGTGGCCGCGTGCGGCACAGGCGCCTCAGCGGGCGCGCCCGCCGCGGCTGCCCTCCCCTACCCGGCGACCGCGGGCCCGGCGGTGCGCGTCGGCGCCGACACGGTGCGAGTCCTGCCCCGCGGCAGTACGGCGTTCCCCGTGATCCTCGCGATGATCGCCGGGGCGGCGCGCACCGTGCACGCCGAGATGTACGAGTTCGGCCGCGACGACATCGCCTCAGCGCTGCTCGACGCGCGGCGGCGGGGCGTCTTGGTTTCCGTGATCGTCGACCCGTCCGTCGCCGCCACTCGCGCCACCTCCGACCGACTCCGCGCCGCAGGCCTCGACGTTCTCGACTACCCGGTTCGCAAGCAGATGATCGACCACGCCAAGCTGCTCGTCGTCGACGGCTCAGTTGCGGTCGTTGGTGGCATCAACTGGGGCGCGACGTCCGACCGCAACCACGACGTCGACGCGCAGATCACCGGTCCGGCCGCGGCCAACCTCGACCGCGTCTTCGCCGGCGACCTGGTGGCCACCGGTCGTGCCGTCGCCGTGCCCCCGCCCGTCGACGACGCCCAGGTGCTGGTCGCCGCCACGCTTCCCGGTGCCGACATCCGCCCGCTGGTCATGCAGCTCATCGACGCGGCGCGCTCGTCGCTCGACCTCGAGCTCTTCGTCCTCACCGACACCGGCGTGGTCCACGCGATCGAAGCCGCGGCGGCGCGGGGGGTCGCGGTGCGCGTCCTGCTCGACCCCGGTCAGCGCCCCAGCGACGCGTCGGCCGCGGCGCTGACCGCTGCCGGCGTCGCGCTGCGTCACTACCGCAGCAGCGGCGAGAAGCTGCACGCCAAGCTGGGCGTGGCCGACGGCAGCACCTCCATCTTCGGCAGCGCCAACTGGACCACCAGCGGATTCCAGCGCAACCACGAGGTGGACGTCGAGATCCTCGACGCGCCGGTCGTGGCCGCGCAGCTCACCCGCATGGTCGACGCCGACTGGACGGCGAGCGCGTGATGAGCACGCCGGTCCGCGTCCCGCCGCCCGCGGTTGGCTCAGCGCTCGGCGAGATCCCTGCCGCCCATCACGTCGGGAACGGGCAGGCGCATCGCGGCGAGGACGGTCGGCGCCACGTCGGCGAGCCCGCCACCGCCGCGCAGCGCCGTGGCGTCGGTCCCGCAGAGCAGCACCGGCACCGGGCTGACTGTGTGCGCCGTGAGCCGCGAGCCGTCGCGGCGGTCGACCTTGAGCTCCGCGTTGCCGTGGTCGGCGGTCATCAGCAGCGCGCCCTGCCGCGACAGCGTCGCCTCGGCAATCCGTCCGATGCAGCCGTCGACAACCTCGACGGCCTGCACGGTCGCGGCCAGCACGCCGGTGTGGCCGACCATGTCAGGGTTGGCGAAGTTGACGACGATCAACGCGTCGTCCGAGCCCTGAAGGTGCTGCACCACCGCCTCGGTGACCGCGGCCGCGCTCATCGCCGGCGCCGAGTCGTAGGTGGCCACCTTCGGCGAGGGCACCAGCATCCGCTCCTCACCCTCGAACGGCTTCTCGCGACCGCCGTTGATGAAGTAGGTCACGTGCGCGTATTTCTCGGTCTCGGCGACGTGGAACTGGCGCAGGCCGGCCCCGCTCACCACCTCGGCCAGCGTCTGCGTCACGCCCTGCTTGGGAAACGCGACCACGGCGCCCAGCCCCGCCTCGTATTCGGTGAACGAGACGAAATCCAGTCGCTGCGGCCGGCGCGACCGCGGGAAGGCGTCGAACTGCTCGTCGAGCAGCGCGTGCGAGATCTGCCGCGCCCGGTCGGGGCGGAAGTTGAAGAAGACGACCGAGTCGCCGTCCTCGATGCGCACCCGCGAGCCGCCGGCCGGCACGATCGACGCGGGCTCGATGAACTCGTCGGTGATGCCGCGGGCGTAGCTGTCCTCGATGTACTGCACAGGGTCCGCCGCTACTCCGTTGCCCTCGCCGGCGAGCACCTCGTAGGCGCGCTGCGTGCGGTCCCACCGCTTGTCGCGGTCCATGGCGTAGTAGCGCCCGCTGACCGACGCGATCCTGCCGACGCCGATGCGGTCCAGCTCCTCGACGAACTCACCGACGAACTGCGCCGCACTGGACGGCGGCTCGTCGCGCCCATCGGTGAACGCGTGGTAGTGGACGCGGTCGAAGCCGCGCCGCCGCGCCAGCTCGGCGATGGCCAGGCCGTGGCGCATGTGGCTGTGCACCCCGCCGGGCGACACCAGTCCCATGCAGTGCAGCGCCGTGCCCGCCTCGCGCGCATGGTCGACGGCATCGCACAGCGCGGGGTTCTCGAAGAACGTGCCCTGGTCGATGGCGCGCGAGATGCGCGGGAGGTCCTGGAAGATGACCCGGCCGGCGCCGATGGTGAGGTGTCCCACCTCGGAGTTGCCCTGCTGTCCGGGCGGGAGCCCGACCGCTTCACCACTGGCGCCAACCGTCGTCCAGGGCCAGCGTGCGCGCAGCGCGTCGAACACCGGCGTGTGGGCGGCCGCGATGGCGTTGCCGAAGGTGTCGTCGTTCTCGCCCCACCCGTCGCAGATGATCAGGACGAACGGGCGCGCGCCACTCACGATGCGATCCCCGACGCTGCGGCCACAACCTGCAGGAACTCGCCCGGCTTGAGCGACACGCCGCCGACCAGGCCGCCGTCGATGTCGGCCTGCGCGAACAGCTCACCGGCATTGGCGGCCGTCACGCTGCCTCCGTACAGGACGCGCGTGGCAGCGGCGACGGTGCCGTCGAAGAGGGCGGCCAGGCGGCGCCGGATCGCATGGCACACCTCCTGCGCCTGCTGCGGCGATGCCGTGCGCCCGGTGCCGATCGCCCACACCGGCTCGTACGCGACCACGCAGCGATCCATCGCCCCGACCTCCACCCCGGCGAAGGCCGCGTCGAGCTGACGATGGCAGACTTCGAGCGTCGCTCCCATCTCCCGTTCCTCGAGCGTCTCGCCCACTGCGACGATGACGCGCAGGTCGTGGGTCAGCGCGCGGGCCAGCTTGCGTTGCACCTGCTCGTCGGTCTCACCGAACAGGTGGCGGCGCTCCGAGTGGCCCACCAGCACGTAGTCGCACCAGCCTTCCAGCGCCGCCGGCGAGACCTCCCCGGTGTAGGCGCCGGCATCCTCCCAGAACGCGTCCTGGGCGCCGAGGCGGATGCCGCTGTCGCGCAGCAGCTCGCCCATCGGCCAGAGGTGGGTGAACGGCGGCAGCACCACCACCTCCACATCCCCTGGGCGACCGCCCGACACCAGCTCACGCGCCTTGTCCAGGCCCTCCGGCACGGTGGTGTTCATCTTCCAGTTGCCCGCGACGAGGGGCATTCGGCGCTCGGTCACACCGGTTCAGCGGTCGCGGTCGCGCAGCACGGCGACGCCGGGCAGCACGCGACCCTCGAGGAACTCCAGCGTCGCGCCGCCGCCGGTGCTGACGTGGGTGATGCGGTCGGCGACGCCGAGGTGGGCGAGGGCGGCGGCGAGGTCGCCGCCACCGACCACGGTCACCGCGTCGCTGCCGGCGAGCGCCTGGGCCACGCGGCGCGTGCCCTCGGCGAACGCGTCGACTTCGTAGATGCCGAGGGGGCCGTTCCACACCACGGTGCCGGCGTTGCGGCACGACTCCGCCATCTGCGCCGCCGTGTCCGGCCCCACGTCGACCACCATGCGATCCGGTGGGATCTGCTTCCACGTCACCACGTCGGTGTCCGCGGTGGTCTGCGCGTCGCGGGCGACGACGACGTCGACCGGCAGACGCAGGTCGCCTCCGCCGGGCCTGTGCGACTCGTGCAGCAGCGTGCGCGCCGTCTCCACCTGGTCCGGCTCGACCAGCGAGGTGCCCGTCCCCTCGCCCAGCGCCTGGTAGAACGTGCACGCCATCGCGCCGCCGACCCACAGCGTGTCGACGCGCGGCAGCAGGTGTCGGAGCACGCCGATCTTGGTCGAGATCTTCGCGCCGCCGATGATTGCCACCAGCGGCCGCCTGGGGGCGTCGAGAACGCCGCCGAGCATGTGCAGCTCACGGGTCATCAGGAAGCCCGCCACCGCGGGGAGCAGGTGGCCCACACCCTCGGTCGAGGCGTGGGCCCGATGAGCGGTGCCGAAGGCGTCGTTGACGTACACGTCGGCGAGCCCCGCCAGCCGTCTGGCGAACTCCGGGTCGTTGGCCTCCTCACCCGGCTCGAAGCGCACGTTCTCCAGCATGCCCACCTCGCCGTCGCCGAGCGTGCGGCTCAGCTCTTGCGCCGACTCGCCGACCACGTCGGTGGCAACGCGCACCGGCGTGCCCAGCAGCTCGCCGAACCGCCTGGCGACCGTCCCGACCCGCAGCTCCTCGACCACCCTGCCCCCCGGCCGCCCCAGGTGGGTGACGACGATCACTCGCGCGCGTCGCTCGCGCAGCGCCCGCAGGGTGGGCAGGGCCTCCCGGATGCGCCGGTCGTCGGCGATGCCGCCGTCCGCCATTGGGACGTTGAAGTCAACCCGGACCAGAACTCGCCGGCCCGCGACGTCGACGTCGTCGATGGTCGCCTTGTCCACGACTCCGCTCGAGGCGGTCTCGCCCACCACCTACAGCCGCTGCGCCACGTGGTTGGTGAGGTCGACGACCCGGCAGGAGTAACCCCACTCGTTGTCGTACCAGGACAGCACCTTGGCGGTGCGATCCGCGATCACCATGGTGGACGGGGCGTCGAACACCGACGAATGGCTGTCGTGGAGGAAGTCGACGGACACCAGCTCCTCGTCGGTCACCGCCAGGATGCCCTGCAGCGCGCCGTCCGCGGCCTCGCGCATCTCGGCGTTGATCTCCTCCGCGGTCACCGACTTGCTGAGATTGACGGTCAGGTCGACCAGGCTGACGTCCGGCGTGGGCACGCGCAGCGAAATGCCGTGGAATTTGCCCTTGAGCTCGGGCAGGACCAGGGCGACGGCCTTGGCCGCTCCGGTCGTCGTCGGGATGATCGACGTCGCCGCCGCGCGCGCTCGGCGCAGGTCCTTGTGCGGCGCGTCGAGGATGTTCTGGTCGCTGGTGTAGGCGTGCACCGTGGTCATCAGCCCGCTCTCGATGCCGAAGGAATCCTCCAGCACCTTGGCGACTGGCGCCAGGCAGTTGGTGGTACAGGACGCGTTGGAGATGATGTGGTGCGACGCGGGATCGTAGACCTGGTGGTTGACGCCCATGCAGATGGTCACGTCCTCGTTGGTCCCGGGCGCGGTGATGATCACCTTCTTCGAACCGGCATCGATGTGCGCTCGCGCCTTCTCGGCGTTGGTGAACAGCCCGGTCGACTCGATGACCAGGTCGACGCCGAGCTCGCCCCAGGGCAGGCGCTGCGGGTCGCGCTCACTCAGCACCCGGAAGCGATTGCCGTTGGCGGCGACGCCGTCGCCCTCGATGGTGACGTTGCCGGGGAAGCGCCCGAGGATGCTGTCGTGCTGGAGAAGATGCGCCAGCGTCCGCGTATCGGTGATGTCGTTGACGGCGACCACGTCGATGTCCGACGCGGCCCGCTCCTGAATGGCGCGGTACACGTTGCGCCCGATACGGCCGAAACCGTTGATCCCGACCCTGATGGCCATCAACCTGCCTCCACACGCAGCCGCAGCTCGGCGGTGCCATCGACGGGCACCGGAAGGAAACCGAGACGGATTGGGCCCCGCCCGCGGCACGTGCCCGGGACAAGTGGCCGGACGCACAGCACGCGTCATGCGGGAGCTGCGCAGAGCCTATCACCCTGTTCTCGCCGCGCGCCCGAGGCGGAGGACCCCTCCCCTGCTCCGCCTTCCGGCCCCGCTGCCGCGTGCGGGTCAGTCGAGCAGCGGCGCCGCGGTGACCACCAGGCGGCGGAGCCGGTCGGCCATCGCCGAGCGGCTGCAGGCGGCGCGGCGGGCCAGCCGGTCGAGCGGGTCCTGCGGGTGGCGCTCGCGCAGTGCCGCCGCCTCGCGCAGCGCGGGCGGCAGTTTTTCCCAGCGCCCGGGGTCGGCACGCAGCGCGGCGATGGCGTCGAGCTGCCCCACCCCCGCCTCGACGGTGCGCCGCAGGTTGGCGGTCTCGGCGTTGAGCCGCCGGTTGACGCCGCCGCGCAGCTCGCGGACGACTCGGCCGTCCTCGAAGCGCAGCCGGCCGCTCTGCGCGCCGATGGTGCTGAGCGCCGAGCCAACCGCCTCGGCGGTGCGCACCTGGACCAGCCAGCGACCGCGCCGGATGAGCGCGGTGGCGGGCACCTCGAAGCCGGCGAAGTCGTCCACCAGGCTGCTCGCCGCCGCCTCCGACCGCGCCAGGATCTCCAGGTGCGGCGGCGCGTCGGGGCGCGACACGGTGCCCGCGGCGAGGAAGGCGCCACGCAGACGGCTCCGCGCACAACACGGTCGCCCGGACGGCGTGGCGGCGGTAGCGCCGTCCGCCGCGGTCACCGCGACCCGGTAGCTGGTCCGCCGCGCCGTCGCCTGCCGCTCGACGTGGGCGCTGACGCGATTGTCATGGAGCGCCTTGAGGGCGGCGCGAGCGGCGCTCAGCCGCGGGCTCGAAAGCTCACCCGGTTCGCCGTCACCCGCAAGCGCCATCCCTTCGACCATCGCCGCCCGGCAGCAGGCGAGCGGCGGCGTGTGCGGGGTCAGCTCGGCCAGGATCTCGCCGGTGAACGAGCCACCCCGGCCGGGGCGCGCGGTCATCGCGGGTCAGGGCGCTCCACGTCGCGATGGCGCAGCACCACGGGGATGCCCTCCTCGCCGAGCCGCGCCGCGATCGCCGACGCCAGCACCACGGAGCGGTGCCGTCCACCGGTGCACCCGACGGCGAGGTGCAGCCGGCTGCGACCCGCATCGGCGGCGCGCTCCAGCGTCCAGGTCAGCAGGGCGGAGAGGCGCTCGACGAACTCGCGCGCCGCCGGCTGGTCCCAGACGAAATCGTGGACGGCCCGATCCAACCCGGTCAGTGGGCGGAGCTCCGGCTCCCAGAACGGGTTGCGCAGGAACCGCGCGTCGACGACCCAGTCGGCCTCCACCGGCGGCCCGTACTTGAAGCCGAAGGAGGACACGGTGCACACCATCGCCGCACTCCCGTCCGGCGACGACGGCGGCTCGACGGCCTCGACCACACGCCGCCCCAGATCTTCGGGGCTGAGGTCGGAGGTGTCGATGACCACGTCGGCGATCGAGCGGAGACTCCCGAGCACCTCGCGCTCCGCCGCGACCGCGGCAGGCAGGCTGCCCGCGCCGGCGGCGGGGTGGGGATGCGTCGCCTCGGACAGGCGGCGCAGCAGCACCTCGTCGCGCGCGTCGAGGAAGAGCACCGACGCGCCCGGCGCGCGGTCGAGGGCGCGCAGCCCATCCGCGTGGCGCGAGTCGACGACCACCGCGGCAACCCGCTCGCGCGGCAGGCCGACGAAGGCGTCGAGGAGCGGCGCCGGCAGGTTGTCGACGGTGTCGACCCCGGCCCGCGCCAGCGCGGCCAGCGCCGTCGCCTTGCCCGCCCCGCTCATCCCGGAGACCACCCATACGGGTGCGCTGCGCGGGGACGGCTGGCCCGAATCGGTCATCGCCGCGGATTCTACGGAGGCCACGGGGCTAGAGCAGCTCCTTGATGCGCAGCGCTACCGGCCGGGGCACCTCGGCGGCGAGGTCCTCGACGCTGGCGTCGCGGATCCCGTCGACGCTGCCGAAGCGCCGCAGCAGCGCTCGCTTGCGGGTCGGGCCAAGCCCGGGCACCACATCCAGCTTCGAGCGCAGCGCCGCCTTGCTGCGCCGCGCCCGGTGGCGGGTGATAGCGAAGCGGTGCGCCTCGTCGCGCACGCGCTGGATGAGGAACAGCGTGGGACTGTCGCGCGGCAGGACGATCGGGTCGGCGACCCCGGGGTGGAAGAGCTCCTCGTTCTGCTTGGCCAGGCCGAAGATGGGAATGTCGCTCAGGCCGGCGTCGTCGAGCACGGTCCGCGCGGCGTTGAGCTGCCCCTTGCCGCCGTCGATGAGGACCAGGTCGGGAAGGATGCCGAAGCTGTCCTCGTCGTCGCCGGTCCGTCGCGCCCGGCGGCCACGGATGACGCGCGTGGGCTGGAGTTCCACGTCCAGCTCGGCAGGCGTGCTGCCGTTCTCATCCGTGGTGTCGCCGCTGTCCGCGGCGCCGCCGCCGATGGCATTGCCGCCATTGCTGCCCGCGGGATCGTCGACCGGCACGTCCTCCGGCTCGGCCGCCATCCCCTCCCGCGCCACCCGAAGCCAGCGGGCGAAACGACGCCGCAGCGTCTCCTGCATGGAGGCGAAGTCATTGGCACCCTCCACCGTCTTGATGCCGAAGAAGCGGTAATGGGAGGGACGGGGACGGCCATCCTCGAAGACCACCATGGAGCCGACCGAGTTGGTGCCCATGGTGTTGCTGATGTCGTAGCACTCGATCCGGCGTGGGGGCTCGGGGAGGTCGAGCTGCTGTTGCAGGTCGACGAGCAGCGAGGCCGACCGCTCCGCGTCGAAGTCCTCCTTGATCCGCTGCTGGCGCAATGCCACCAGCGCGGTCTCGCGCGCTTGCTCGACCAGCTGGCGCATCGCGCCGCGCTGCGGTACGCGCAGCTCCACCGGACCGCTGCGCTGCTCCGAGAGGAAGTCGGTGAGCACGTCGGGCTCATCGACGGCGTCGGAGAGCAGGATGGTCCGCGGCACCCGTGGCGCGCTGCCGTAGAACTGCGACACGAAGCTGCCCAGGATCTCCGACGGCGCGAGGTCGGCGACGCCCTCCAGCTCGTGCGTCTCGAAACCGGTCACCCGTCCCTCGCGCACCGCAAAGAGGGCCGCCATGCCGCGGCCGCCGTCCAGGGCGACAGCGACGCAGTCCTGGTCCTCGCGACCGCCGCTCAGCATCTTCTGCTTCTCCGCGACGCGCTCCACCGCGCGCAGTCGATCGCGGTAGCGTGCCGCCGCTTCGTAATCGAGACCGTCCGCGGCGTCCTTCATGCTGCTGGTGAGCTGCGCGGTGAGCACCGACGAGCGGCCTTCCATGAAGAGCTGCACCTGCTCCAGCAGGTCGTTGTAGGCGTCGGGGTCGATGCGCCCCTCACAGGGGCCGCTACAGCGCTTGATGTGGTAGTCGAGGCATACCCGCCCGCGCCGGAAGATCTCGTCGCTGCAGGTGCGGAACGGGAAGATGGTGCGCAGCAGCCGCACCGTGGTGCGCAGCGATTGCGCGTTGGTGTACGGCCCGAAGTAGCGCGCGTCGTCGCGGGCGAGCCGGCGCGAGTAATAGGGACGTGGGAAGAGCGACGCCCGCTGCGCGCCCTCGCCGCGCGGAGCCCGCGCCTCCTCGCGCGCGGTGCCGGGTGCATGCCGGTCCAATGCGCCCGGACGGGGGATCTTCAGGAAAAGGTAGTTCTTGTCATCCTTGAGACGAACGTTGAAGCGCGGCCGGTACCGCTTGATCAGCGTGTTCTCGAGGATCAGGGCCTCGCGCTCGTTGAGGCAGGCGATGGTCTCGAAGTCGAAGATGCGCTCGACCAGGTGGCGCGTCCGGGCCGCCTGGGCGCTGACCGAGGTGAAGTACGAGCGCAGGCGCGAGCGCAAGTTGGCCGCCTTGCCGGCGTAGACCACGCGCGCCTCGAGGTCGCGCATCAGGTAGACGCCGGGGCCGTCCGGGGCCGCCCGGAGGCGTTCGCGCAGCAGCTCGGGATTGTCGATCAGCCGGGCCTGCCGCGCCGGGCGGGTGCTCGGCGTGGTCGGCGCTGTCATGCGACCAACTCTACGGCCAACCCGGGCGGCAGCCGCGCCGGGCCAGTGAGCCTAGCGGCGGACGGCGCGAACCCGGACCCTGCCGATGCCCGCCGCTGCCAGCGCCGCCTCGGCGGCGTCGAGGCGCTCGGCCACCCGCGCCGCCTCTGCACTGAGCAGCGGCTCCAGGGCGTCGGCGGGAAGGGGGCGCGAGAAGTGGTAGCCCTGGCCGTAGTCGCAGCGCAGGCTGCGCAGCTCTTCGAGCTGGTGGGCGCCCTCGACCCCTTCGGCGACAGTGTCGATGTTGAGCGTCCGCCCCAGCTCGATCACCGCTCGCGCGACCGCTGCCTCTTCCGAGCCCCGCGCGATCCCGTCGACGAAGGACTTGTCGATCTTGATGACGTCGATGGGAAACTCGCGCAGGTAGCTGAGCGACGAATAGCCGGTGCCGAAGTCGTCGAGGGCGAGGCGGATGCCCAGCGCGCGCAGGCGATCGAGGGTCTCCAGGGCGCGCGAGGTATCGCGCATCAGGGCGGTCTCGGTGATCTCCAGGGTCAGGCAGGTGGGATCGAAACGGGTCGCCTTGAGCGCCTCGACGATGTCGTCGACCAGCTCGGGCTGGCGCAGCTGCCGCGCCGAGAGGTTCACCGACAGGCTGAGGCGGTGCAAGCCCGGATGCCGGTCCTGCCAGCCGCGCACCTGGCGCATCGACTCGTGCAGGACCCAACGCCCGATGGGGACGATCAGTCCCATCTCTTCGGCGACGGGGATGAAGTCGGCCGGCGACACCAGGATCTCGCCGCCACGTGCCCAGCGCACCAGCGCCTCGACGCCCACCAGATCGCCGTCGGCCAGCCCGACGATGGGCTGGTAGTGGACGACGAACTCGTCAGCGCTGATGGCCCGGCGCAGGTTGGCTTCCAGCTCCACGCGCTGCGACAGCACGGTGTGCATCTGCTGCTCGAAGACCAGGTAGCGGCCCAGGCCGTCGACCTTGGCCCGGTACATGGCCAGGTCGGCGTTGCGAAGCAGGGACTGGGCGTCGCCGTCGGCGGCGCCGCTCACCGCGACGCCGATGCTGGCGGTCACCGAGAGCTCGCGCCCGCTGACGGTGATCGGCTCGCGCAGGGCGTCGAGAATGCGCTCGGCGACGACGTCGGCGTCGGCCAGCTCCTCGGAGTCCTCGGCGAGGACGGCGAACTCGTCGCCACCGAGACGCGCCGCAACGTCGGTGGCGCGCAGGCAGCGGCGCAGACGCTCGCCGACCGCCACCAGCAGGTGGTCACCGGCGGCGTGTCCGAGGCTGTCGTTGACCATCTTGAAGCGGTCGAGGTCGAGGAAGAGCACGGTCACCCGCGAGCCGTCGCGGCGGGTTCGTGCCAGCGCCCGCTCCAGATGCTCGACGAAGAGGGCGCGGTTGGGCAGGCCGGTGAGCGAGTCGTGGTAGGCGAGGTGGCGCATCTCCTCGACGACCTTGGCGTCGTTGAGGGCCATCGAGGCGTGATGCGCGAAGGCGAGCAGCATCTCGCGCTCGGTGTCGGTGTAGCTGCGTCCGGGGCGAGCCGAGGCGACCACGATGCTTCCCACGGGTCTGCCGTTCTCGTGCACCGGCGCGGCCATCGCCGCGCAGAGGGACGAGCCGGCGAACGCATCCATGGCGATCTCGCTATGGGCGTAGTCCTCGACGACAACGATGCGATCCTCGATGATGGCGCGCCCGCCGGCGCCCTCGGTGATGCGGCTGCGGCGAAGCTGCGCGCGTACCGGGTCATCGACGCCGGTGATCGAGACCAGTGTCATGTAGTCGGGGTCGTCACGGTCCACCAGGCGCAGGCCGACGATCTCGTCGCTGAGCAGCTCGCGCGCACCGGCGACGATGGCGTCGAGCACCTCGTCCAGGGGCGCCCGCCGCGAGATCGACACCTGGATCTTCGACAGGCGCTCCAGGAAGACCTGGCGCTCCTGCAGCATCTCCAGCAGTCGCCGGTTGTCGGCGGCCTGCTGCTCGCTGACCGCGCGCAGCCGCCGCTCGCGTTCCAGCATGTGCAGGCTGTCCAGCGACAGGGCCAGACCGCGGGCCATGGCGCGCAGCAGGCTGATCTCCTCGGCGTCGAAGTCGCTGTCGGAGCGGCCCAGCAGCAACCGTCCCGGCACGGTGCCTTCGACAGGCACCGAGATGGTGTGCATCGGTCCCAGCCCGGCGACCTCCAGCCTGGTGCTGCGCAGTTCGGCGACCGCAAGCAGCTCCTCCTCGGGCACCTGTCCGCGGGGAAAGCCGACCGCATCGACCACCACGTCGTGGCCGATCACCGCACCCACCTCCGCCTCCAGCGCCTCGGCAGCCCATTGGATTGCGCCAGAGATGGCAGAAACCTGGTCGCGACAGGAAGCGACCGCAACCAGGAACTCGGAGAGCTGTTGGGTGGACCAGCTCCCACCGGAGGGGGTCATCAGGGCTCCATCAGCTCAGCGCCAGCACCACCAACGTCTGGTTGTGGAAGCCGCTGATGCCGTGGGTGCGGGCGATCTCGCCGTAGGTGTAGAAGCCGGCCACCGGGGCGCCGCCGGAGTGCTCGTGGATGCGACGCACCTCCTGCACGATGCCCTCCTCGCCGAGCACTCCGCGCCGGGCGATGCAGTCGAAGGCCATCATGCCGATCGGCGCGTTGCCGTCGAGCCCAGCCAGGGCATCGCGGCAGGCCTCGTCGGTGGCGCCGAGGACCGACTCGCTGTCGCCCTCCATCATCCAGGCCAGGCCACCCTGGGGCACCTCGGCGATGCAGCCGATGGAGCGGTCGGAGAAGTCGGCGTCGGCGACAAAGCGCACCTCCTCGCCGCTGCGCCGGCTCAGTCCCAGCGGATGGGTGATGGCGAAGCGGGTGAAGGCGGCGGCGTCGGTGCGCGCCTCGGCGGGCGCGTCGAGGCGGTCGAGGTAGACGTCGAGGGCGGGATGGTCGTCGAGGGTGAGCACCCGGTTGCCGGTGCTGGCGGTGACCAGCATGGGATCGCCGACCCGGCTCCAGCCGTGGCGGACGCCGATGCCGATGGGGCCGTCGGACGAGATCGCCGCGGCGACCACGCTGTCCTCCAGCACCTCGCCACCGAAGAGCTGCTGGGTGCGGGTCATGCGCAGGTCGTCGCCCGCGCACCCGCCGACCAGCGGCACGGCCGCGCCGACCACGCCGTACGCGCCGCGAACCACCTCCTGCTGATCGCCGGCAAGACCATCGGTGAGCAGCAGGAGCACCTGGTGGGCCCGGGGCGCGACCCGCTCCACGCACTCCCCCACCACAGCGCCGGCGCGGCGCAGGTTGGCGGAGGCACCGGTGGCGACAGCGCAGGCCACCGAGAAGCCCGGTCCGCCAAGCGCGGTCAGCACCACGCCGGCTTCGCTGGGCCCGACGGCCGCGATCTCACCGGCGGTGGAGCAGCCGACCAGTGGCGCGTCCGGGCAGACGTCGCGGATGCCGGCGAGCAGGGCAGGCAGGTCGTGCGCCTGCGAGGCGAAGACGACCAGCAGCTTGACGTCCTCACCGCGTACCGCGCTCGCCGCAGCTTCGGCGCCGGCGGTGCGCGAGTCCTCGGCGCGCGAGGTGCCCGCGCCGACCCAGCGCGACGCGGTAGCGCCAGCTTGGTCGACCTCCGAGGGACTCGATGGGCTGCTGGTACCGGACATGGCGTGGTTCTCCCCAGGCGCCCCCACACACCCGGCATCTGATCAGCACCCGTCGTCGGGGCGCAGGACAGAGGCTACGGCCGCCGACCCCCGATTGCAGACGCCGATTTACAGGTCTTGCCAGGAGAGTTTCACTGGCGACGCCAGTATCACCGGCGCGTGGCATCCGGCCCTGTCATCGGGGCCAGGTTTTGCTCAGACAGCCTCTTCGGAGGCCGCGACCTGGGGCACCTCGGTGAGCCGGTAGCCGCTGCCGCGCACCGTCTCGATCAGCCGGCCGCCCTCCCACTCCAGCTTCTTGCGAAGCCGTGAGATGTAGACCTCGACCTCGCTTGCCCGGCTGGCGAAGCCGGGACCCCAAGCCCCGGTGGCGAGCTCGGCGCGGGTGAGCACCTGCCCCGGATTGGCCATCAGGTGGGCGAGGAGCTGCCATTCGGTCGGGGTGAGCCGGAAGCTGCGCGCGCCGTTGACGACCGTCTGCCGGACCGGCAGCACCTCCAGAGGGCCCAGGCTGAGCCGCTGGTCGCTCTGCCAGGTGGCGGCGGCTCCGTTGCCGTCAACGGGCTCAGGCTCGAGCTCGCGGTCTGGCGCCGTGGCCTGGGACACCACCGCCCCGGGGATCGCCCACGAGGTCGGAGCCAGCACGCGCGTCGCGCCGCGACGAGTGCGAACCAGCCGTTCCACCGTGCGCTGGCAAGCGATCAGCCGCTCCTCGAGCGCGGCCCGTGTTCGGCTGAGGCGCTCTGTCTGCTCGACCAGGCGCTGCATCTGCTCGGACCGGCGGCGCGTGGGGTCGGGCACGCCGACGGCCTCCGCCGTTGCCTCAGCGTCGCCGGCCCCCCTCGGCACCTGCTGCACCATCTCGCCTCTCGTCGCCGTGGGTGGCGCCGTCAGGCCCATGCTAACAGCGCTGTCGGGAAGACGCGACCTTTTCTGAACGTCCGTTGAACCGGAGGGTTCGCCGCAGACCGCGCATTCTGTGCACCGATCGGCGACCCCTCAGCCCTGCCGTTCCGCGGCCTCCAACTCGGCGAGGAACTGCGCCTCGTCGACGACCCGCACACCCAGCCGCTGCGCCTTGTCCAGCTTGCTGCCCGCCGAGCCGCCGGCGACCACGGTGTGGGTCTTGCGGCTGACGCTCGACGACGGCGTCGCGCCCAGCGCGCGGATGCGCGCCTCGGCCTCCGGGCGGGTCATCGAGTCGAGCGTGCCGGTGAGCACCCAGGTCTGCCCCGTCCAGGGACCGTTGCCCGCCTCCGCCTGCTCGGGCTGCACGCCGACCTCGCGCAGGCGGTCGAGCAGGTGCCGCCCCTGCTCCGACGACAGCCACTGGTGGACGTGCTCGGCGACCACCGTGCCGATGCCCTCGGTGGCCAGCAACTCGTCTTCGCTGGCACCGGCCAGGGCCTCGAGTGAGCCGAAGCGCGCGGCCAGGGCGAAGGCGGTGTGCTCGCCGACGTGGCGAATCCCCAGCGCGTTGATCAGCCGGCCCAGCTCCACGCTCCGCCGCGCGTCGATGGCGCGCAGCAGGTTGTCCGCCGACTTGTCGGCGAAGCCGTCGAGCTGCAGCAGCTTGTCCTTGGTCAACGTGTAGAGGTCAGCGGGATTCTCGACCCAGCCTCGCTCGACGAGCTGGTCGACGATGGCGTCGCCGAGGCCCTCGATGTTCATGGCGGCGCGCGAGGCGAAGTGGCGCAGCTTCTCGCGACGCTGCGCGGGACACAGCGGGTTGAGGCAGCGCCGCACCACCTCGCCTTCCTCGCGCACCAGCTCCGTGCCGCAGGACGGGCATTCGGCGGGCATCTGCCACGGCGTTGCGTCCTTGGGACGCTTCTCCAGCACCACGCGCACGATCTCGGGAATGACATCGCCCGCCTTGTGCAGGATCACCGTGTCGCCGATGCGCACGTCCTTGCGCGCCACCTCGTCCTCGTTGTGCAGGGTGGCGCGGCGCACCGTGGTGCCGGCCAGGATGGTCGGCGACAGGTGGGCGACGGGGGTGGCGGCGCCGGTGCGACCCACCTGCACGCGAATGTCCTCGACCACCGCCTCCTTCGCCTCGGGCGGGAACTTGTAGGCGATGGCCCAGCGCGGCGAGCGCGACACCGCGCCAAGCTCGGCCTGCTGGTCGAGACGCGAGACCTTGATGACCACCCCGTCGGTCTCGTAGTCGAGGTCGTGGCGGCGGTCGCGCCATTCCTCGAGGAAGCCGTGGATCTCGTCGAGCGACGCGGCGGTGCCATGGTGCGGGTTGACGCGAAAGCCCAGCCGGCTGAGCAGGTCGAGGATCTCCTTCTGGCTGCGCGCGGGTCCCGGCGGGTCCATCGCGTAGGTGAACATCGACAGCCCGCGCCGCGCCGTGATGCGCGGGTCGAGCTGGCGCACCGCCCCCGCCGCGGCATTGCGTGGGTTGGCGTAGGTGGGCTTGCCGGCCTCCTCCAGCTCGGCGTTGATTCGGGCGAACGAGGCCTTGGGCAGGTAGACCTCGCCGCGCACCTCGAACTCATCGGGCAGTCCCTCGGGAACCTCGCGAAGCTGCCACGGAATCGCCTTGACGGTGCGCACCTGGGCAGTGACGTCCTCGCCCTCGACGCCGTTGCCGCGGGTCGCGCCGCGCACCAGCTGGCCGCCGCGGTAGGTGAGCGAGATGGCCAGGCCGTCGATCTTCAGCTCGGTGACGTATTCGTCGACATCGGCCACAACTCGTTCGACGCGGCGCACGAACTCGCCCACCTCCTCCGGCGTGAAGGCGTTGTCGAGCGAGAGCATCGGGGTGCGGTGGCGCACCTTGCGGAAGGCGTCGACGGGGGCGCCGCCGACGCGCTGGGTCGGCGAATCCTCGGTCTGCAGTTGCGGGTGTCGCTCCTCCAGCTCGAGCAGCTCGCGGAAGAGCCGGTCGTACTCGGCGTCGCTGATCTCCGGCGAGTCCTTGACGTAGTACAGGTATCCGTGGTGGTCGAGCTGCGTGCGCAGCTCGGTGGCGCGCTGCTGCGCCTCCTGTGGAACCGTCTCGGCCGTCACTGCGCCGGCGAGAGCGCGGGCCCCGCGTCGGCCACCGCGAAGATCTTGAGACCCGCGTCGTCGAACTTGATGGTGACCTCTTCGCCGGAGCGGGTCATGATGCTCTTGAGCACAATGCCCAGGCCGTATTTGCGGTGGCGCACGCGCATCCCCTGCTCGTACTGCTGGGGCAGCACCTCGACCGGGTTGGGGCGCACCGCGTGGGCGTGGATGGCGCGATGCACCGCGCCGGGTGCGCGCGGGTCGCCGGGCGGCGGGCCGCCGGGGCGCACCGGGATCTCGATGAGCTCCGCGGGCAGGTCGCGAAGGAACCGCGACGCCTCGGCGATCTGCGGGGTGCCGTGGACGTGGCGCCGGAAGGCGTGCAGCAGGTAGAGCCGCTGGCGCGCACGGGTGATGCCGACGTAGGCGAGGCGGCGCTCCTCGGCGAGCCCGGCGTCGCCCTCCTCCATGGCGCGCAGGTGGGGCATCAGCCCCTCCTCCATGCCAGCGATGAAGACCACGGGGAATTCCAGTCCCTTGACCTGGTGCAGGGTGATCAGGGTCACGCCCTTGGCGTTGTCGTCGAGCGAGTCGACGTCGCTGACCAGCGCGACGTTCTCCAGGAACGCCTGCAGACCCTCGGGCGGCGGCACGTCGGCGTACTCGCCGGCCAGGCCGACCAGCTCGGTGACGTTGTTCCAGCGCTCCTCGTTCTCCGGCGTGCCATCCTGGAGCATCAGCTTGTAGCCACTTTCGACCAGAACTCGCTCGACCAGCTCGGGCAAGGCCAGACGCTGGGCGTCGGCGCGAAGCCCTTCGATCAGCTTGCGGAACGTCTCCAGCGCGGTGATCGCCGCGCTGCCCAGCGACTCCGCCTCGTCGACCCGATCCACCGCCTCGAAGGGCGAGATGTTGCGCCGCCGCGCCACCCGCTCCAGCTCCTCGACGGTGCGGTCGCCGATCTTGCGCCGCGGCACGTTGACGATGCGCGCGAACGACACCGCATCACGCGGATTGGCGATCAGCCGCAGATAGGCGAGCACGTCCTTGATCTCGCGCCGCTCGTAGAAACGCGGGCCGCCCACCAAACGGTAGGGGATGCCGCGCCGGAGCAGCACATCCTCCAGCGCGCGCGACTGCGCGTTGGTGCGGTAGAGGACGGCCATGTCGTCGTACGACATCTCCTCGGTCTGCACAAGCCGCTCGATCTCCGAGGTGATCGCCACCGCCTCCTCGGTCTCGTCGTAGACCGAGATGATGCGCACCTTCTCGCCGCCCAGGCGGTCGGTCCAGAGCTGC
>DATMMX010000058.1:0-50277 GCA_035569495.1 Candidatus Angelobacter sp.
GCGGTGCTGCACAACAGCGACTTCCGCCACGACCACATCGCGCTGCAGGACGTGTCGCGCTGGGTGAAGCTGGCCACCGTCGACGTCGAGGACCGCCACTTCTATGAACACAGTTCGTGGGACCTGCCGCGCATCGTCAAGGCCGCCTACGACAACCTGCGCCACCAGGCCAATGCCGGCGGCGCCTCGACGATCACCGAGCAGCTCGCCAAGATCTCCTTCCTCTCACCGGAACGTTCGCTCGACCGCAAGATCAAGCAGGTCATCCTCGGTGCCGAGATCGAGAGCAACTTCACCAAGAGCCAGATCCTGGAGATGTACCTCAACCGCATCGCCTACGGAAACCACGCCATCGGCATCGAGACGGCAGCGCAGACCTATTTCAAGAAGAGCGCGCGCGATCTCGACCTCGCCGAGGCGTCGATGCTGGCCGGCCTGCCCAACTCGCCGACCACGCTCAACCCGCTGAACAAGGCACAGGATGTCGACGTCAACCCGCTGGCCAAGCAGCGCCAGAAGGTGGTCCTGGCCGCGATGGTCAGCAGCGGCGACATCACCAAGGCGCAGGCCGACGCCGCCTACGCGGAGAAGCTCACCTACTCCCACTGGTACGACTCCGAGCCGAGCCTGTATCCCAACTTCATGCAGCTCACCCGCGACTGGCTGAACAGCAAGTACGGCGACGCCTACATCAAGCCGGGCGGTTGGGACATCGTCACCAGCATCGACCCGGGCAAGCAGAAGCTCGCCGAAGACACCCTGCGCAACGGCGTCGCCTCGATCGCCGACAAGTACAACGCGCACGACGGCGCATTGGTGAACCTGGATCCCAAGACCGGTGAGGTGCTGGCCATCGTCGGCGCCGCCGACCCCAACGACACCGTGATCAACACCCGCAACCTGGCGCTGGAACAACGGCAGCCGGGTTCGACGATCAAGCTGTTCACCTACACGGCCGCCATCGCCTCGCGGCAGTTCACCATGACCACGCCGGTCCAGGACGGACCGATCAGCCTGCCCATCCCCGGCTCGGCGCCGTACTCGCCGAAGAACTACGACCGCGCGTACCACGGCGTCTGCCAGTTGCAGACGTGCCTGGGCAACTCCTTCAACATCCCCGCGGTGAAGGTGGAGGCCAAGGTGGGCGTCCCCTTCATCACCGACCTGGAGATCGCGGCCGGCCTGAAGACGCTGGCCGATCCCCACAACCGGCCGGACGCCTACGGCTACGCGGCCACCCTGGGCGGGCTCAGCGGCGGCCTCACCCCGCTGGAGCTGGCCGACGGCGTGGCCACCATCGCCGACCTGGGCGTGCACCACGACCCCGCGCCGGTGCTGAAGATCACCGAGCGGCAGAACAAGAAGACGCTCTACGTGCACGACCCGGCCAAGGAAGGCCAGCGCGTCGTCCCGGAGAACGTCGCGTACATCATGAGCCAGATCACCAGCAACGACCGCAACCGCTACATCGAGTTCGGCCCCAACGGCCCGCTCACCCTCAAGGACCGCCGCGTCTCCGCCAAGACGGGAACCACCGAGAACTTCGTGCTCAACTGGACGGTGGGCTGGACGCAGGACACAGTTGGTGTCGTGGTTGTCGGAAACCCGTGGTCGAGCTGCGTCAAGTACGAGGACGGCAACAAGCTGCACGACATCCTGGCGGCGCGGCACAGCGACAAGGACCCCAACTACCCGTTCACCGCCGCCGAGATCAAGAGCCTCGGCCTGCAGCCGATCAACGACCGCTGCGGCCCGCTGCAGGGATCGACCGGCATCACCGGCGCCGCGCCGATCTGGCACGACTTCATGACCGCGGTGACGGCCGACCAGCCCAAGACGTGGTACACGCGTCCCGCCGACGTGGTGGTCCAGGGCAGCGGCGACAACGCCAACTTCTTCATCCCCGGCACCGAAACCACCTGCTACTACTACGCGCCGGACCCCGACCCCAACAACACCTGCCAGTACGGCGGCGCCACGCCGCCGACGCCCAAGCCGAGCCCCTCGCCGTCGCCGGGAGCGCCGGGGACACCGGGTGCGCCCGCGTCGCCCACGCCCGGCGGCGGCCTGCCGGCGCCGACGGGGACGCCCAAGCCCGGCGGCAACAACGGCGGCGGCGGAGGCGGAGGCGGGGGCGGGGGCTGACCTCGGCGACTGCAGTCGTCCGGTGCGGCGGGATTGGGCCGCGACCAATCGGCTCTGCACCGGTCCCCCGGTAGACTTGCGCGCGATGACTTCGCCTGCGGCCACCGGCGAGAGCCACGAGCCCACGCTGCCGCCCGGGCCTCCGCCGGTTGTCCTGGCGGTGGCGCTCGACCTGGTGACCCGTTACCGCCTCCGTCTCACCGACCCGCGCGACGGCCGGCTCGGCCTGCTCGGCGGCGACGCTTACCTGCTCGGCGCAGCCGCCTGGACCGGGCGCCGCGCGGCGTTCGTCGGCTTCTACCGCGTCCCCGACGATCCCGGAGAGGCGGTGCGCGACCTGGAGGCGCGGCTGCGCGCCGCCGAAGCCTGGGGCAACGAGCGCCTCGGCGCCCAGGGCGCGGAGCGCTGCGACGTGCTGCTGATCGGGCTCGGGCGCTGCGGCAAGGTGGCCGCCACCGGCGCGGGCGTCGGCGGCGTGCAGGTCGGCGCCATGTGTGTCGACGAGTCCACCGGCGACGTGCAGGTGGTGGCGGCGCTGCCGCGCAACCTGCCCTCGACCGGCGAGGTGCGCGCCCATGCGCGCGCGGTGCTGCAGGGCAGGCCGGTGCCCACCCTGGCGGCGGTCGACCTCGCCGAGCGGCAGGTGGTCGCCGCCGGCTACGCGCAGCCGGCGAAGCGGGCGATGACCGACCAGACGGTCGTCACCTACGCGCTGATTGCCCTCTTCGCGGCGGTGTGGCTGCTGGAGCAGACACTGCGAGTTCCTGCCGGACGTGGCAGCATCGACGTGGCCCTCGGCGCCGTGGTCAACAGCGGTCCGCTGGCGCACGACTGGTGGCGCTACGTCAGCAACGGCTTCCTGCACCTGCCCAACACGCCGGTGCACCTGCTCTTCAACGCCTTCGCCATGTTCTACATCGGCCGGCTGGTCGAGCAGCTCTATGGAAAGCTGGTGCTGCTCGGTGTCTTCCTGCTCTGCGTGGCGGGGGGAAGCCTAGTGTGGGTCGGCGCCACCGCGGTCGGGTTCGCCTCGGGGGGCGAGGTGGGCGTCGGCGCCTCCGGCGGCATCATGGGCCTGATCGGCCTGCTCGCGGTGGTGGGCCGCGTCCAGGGTCGCGACGTGCCCGTCGGAGTTGCGGCCAGCCTTCGCCAATACGCGCTGACCTTCGTGGTGCTCAACATCATCATCGGGTTCGTGTTGGGGGGCGTCAACAACTGGGCCCACGCTGGCGGGTTCATCGCCGGCGCGCTGCTGGGGCTTCTCCTGCCGCCGCGCGCGTCGGTCGGCGGACGCTCGCTGCGGCGCTGGGAGGAGGTCGCGCTGGGGGTGGTGATCGCCCTGGCGGTGGTCGCCCTGGGGGTCGCGGCGCAGCACGCCTTCACGGTGCTGACGGCCACGCCGGTGTTCAATCCGGGGCAATTCCCGCTGGTGCCGGGGCAGCTACCGCCCGCCTAGACGATCGACTATGACGCGACTTGACACGGCGCGTCGCGGCCGGTCATACTGAGCGGCGTCGCGAGGGTGCAGCCCGATGCGCGACGTGGCGGACCTTTCCTTTTCTGGCTCTTCCCCTCCAACCGGGGGAGGTCCTTCCCCGCGAGGGGCCTCCCTCTCCTCCTCCCCTGCGGTCGAGGTCGCCCTCAGCCCACCGCGTGCTGGGTGGCGCCGGCGCGGCCCCAGAGCCCTTCGAGGTCGTAGAAGGTGCGCTCGCCGGGCAGGAAGACGTGGGCGATCACCGAGTCGAAGTCGAGGCACGCCCAGGAGGCGTCCCGCAAGCCCGCCACGTTGAGCGGGCGGATGCCGTTCTCCCGAGCCCACGCCTCGATATTGTCAACAATGGCGCGAACCTGGCGGTCGGTGTCGCCCTCGCAGATCACGAAGAAGTCGGCGATGGTGGTCTTGCCGCGGAGGTCGAGGACGACGACCTCGCGCGCCTTCTTGTCGGCGGCTGCGGCGGCGATCAGATCGGCCAGCTCGGTGGGTGTCATCCGCAGCGCATTATCACATGGGGTCCGCAACTCAGCTATACAGCCGACGTTGCGAAATGATGCGCGCCACCGCCGGCGAGACCATGTCATCCAATGGCTCCCCGGCGGCGACGCGGCGGCGGATCTCGGTGGCGCTCACCGGCGGCGAGTCGACGTGGATCAGCCGCGTCCGCGCCGGGTCGAAGCCGAGCGCGCGCGCCTCGGCGTCCCCGAGCGGCGGCACGCCGGTTCGGTTGACCAGCACGAAGCGCGCCCGCGCCAGCAGGTCGGCGGCGCGGTACCAGCCCCCGATGTCCCGCGCCGCGTCGGCGCCCAGGGTGAGCCAGAACTCCACCCCCGGATGCGCGCGCTCCAGCTCGTCGAGGGTGTCGATGGTGTACGACGGCCCGCCACGGCGCGCCTCGTCGTCGGCGACGCGCACGCTGGCATGGCCCGCGACGGCCGCACGCGCCATGGCCAGGCGGTCCTCCACCGAGGCGAGCGACGGCCCGCGGTGCGGCGGCAGCGCGGTGGGCAGCAGCCACGCTTCGCCGGCGTCGACACTCTTGCGCACCTGTTCGAGGATGGCGACGTGCCCCGCGTGGATGGGGTCGAAGGTGCCGCCGAGGACGACCACGCGCTCCGGCACCCGGTCCGGCGCGCCCATCAGGGTGCCACGTCCTCGTCGCTCCAGTCGAACTCGGCCTCGCCGATGCGCACCGTGTCGCCCTGGGCGGCGCCCGCCTTGCGCAGCGCCTCGTCGACGCCCGCCTGGCGGAGGCGGCGCTGCAGGCGGGTGAGCGCCTCCTCGCTGTCCAGGTCGGTCATGGCCACGGCGCGCTCGACCTCGCGGCCGCGCACCACGTAGACCTCGCCGTCGCGCTCCACGCCAAACTCGCCGAGGCCGCGCCGCCGCTGCTGGTAGACGCGCTGCGGCTCGGGGTGCGACGACGCGGAGGCCGCGCGCTCGGCCGCCTCACGGCCACGCTCCTCCCACACCCTCGCGGCGGCCGAGGCGAGCAGGTCGCGGGTGCCCTCGCCGGTGGCGGCGGCGATGAGGTGGGCGCGAGCCAGCGGCCCGCGCGCCAGCTCCTCGGCGGCGGCCGCGCCCTCGGCAACGTCCACCTTGTTGAGCGCGACCAGGGTGGGCTGGCCGGCCAGCGTCTCGCTGAAGGCGCGCAGCTCGGCGGTGACCTGGTCGAGCGCGTGCAGCGCCGCCTCCGCGCCCGCCGTGGCGTCGACGACGTGGACCAGCACGCGGGTCCGCTCCAGGTGGCGGAGGAAGTCGAGCCCCAGCCCGGCGCCGTGAGAGGCGCCCTCGATCAGCCCGGGGACGTCGGCGATGACCACCGTGCGCCCCCCCTCCAGCTCGGCGACGCCGAGGTTGGGGTAGAGCGTGGTGAAGGGGTAGGCGGCGATCTTGGGGTGGGCGCCGGTGAGGTCGGCCAGCAGCGTCGACTTGCCGGCGTTGGGCAGGCCGACCAGGCCGATGTCGGCGATCAGCTTCAGCTCCAGGTGGATGCGCCGCGTCTCCCCCGGCTCGCCCAGCTCGCCGACGCGCGGCGCCTGCCGCGTCGAGGACTTGAAGTGCGGGTTGCCCCTCCCGCCGCGGCCGCCGCGGGCGACCACCACCTCCGCGCCGGGCTGGTCGAGGTCGGCGATCAGCTCACCGGTGGCCGCGTCGGTGACCACGGTGCCGATGGGGACGGAGAGGCTGAGCTCCTCGCCGCGCCGGCCGGTCTTCAGCGCGGCCGCGCCGTTGACGCCGCCGGGGGCGTGGAAGCTGCGCCGGTCGCGGTAGGCGGCCAGGGTGGTGACGTTGGGGTCGACGCGGACCACGATGCTGCCGCCCGCGCCGCCGTCGCCGCCGTCGGGGCCGCCCTGGGGCACGAACTTCTCGCGCCGGAAGCTCACCGAGCCGCGCCCCCCGCTGCCCGCCGCGACGCTGAGGGTGACCTCGTCGAGGAAGAGGCTCAGGCGGTCGCCGTCTCGAGCACCGGCGCGGCCTCGGCGAGGCGGGCCTGGGGCAGGGCGAGGACGTTGACCCGGGTGCGGTCGTGGCCGGTCTGGTCGAAGGCGACCGTGCCGCTGCGCAGGGCGTAGAGGGTGTGGTCGCGGCCGACGCCGACGTTGTCGCCGGGGAGGATCTTGGTGCCGCGCTGGCGGACCAGGATGGTGCCGGCGAGGACGAGCTGGCCGCTGCCGCGCTTCAGGCCGAGGCGCTGGCCGCGGGAGTCGCGGCCGTTGCGGGAGCTGCCGCCGCCTTTCTTGTGGGCCATGGGTTAGGTCTCCGAGGAGTCGCCGCTCTCGGCGGCGGGGGTTTTCTTGGTGCGGGGGCGGGGGGTGCGCTTCGGGGGAGAGTCCTGCTGAGCGGCGTCTGGCTCGTCGGCGTCGGCTGGCTGCGTGGTCCCGGCGGCGGTTGGGCTCGGCGCCTCCGCCACGACTTCGGGGCCGCCCCAGGCCTCGGGGGTCTCGGCCTCGGGGGCTTCGGAAGCCTCAGCCTCGGCGGACTTGGTGCGGGTGCGCGAGCGGGCCGGCTTGGCGGCAGCCGCGGCGGGGGCGGCGGTCTTCTCCGCCTTGGGCGCGGCGGCCTTGAGCTCCGGAAGGGGCTCGCCGGCGGCGAGGACGGCTTCGATGCGGAGCTCGGTGAGGGCGCTGCGGTGGCCGTGGGTGCGGCGGTAGCGCTTCTTGGCCTTGAACTTGAAGACGCGGATCTTCGCGCCCTGGGAGTGCGCCACCACCACGGCGGCGACGCGGGCGCCGGAGACCACGGGGGTGCCCACCTGGGTGCCCTCGTCGTTCTGGACGAGGACCACGGGTTCGAGGGCGACCACGCTGCCCACCTCGGCGGCGAGGCGATCGACGACGAGGCGGTCGCCCGGGCTCACCCGGTACTGGTGGCCGCTCTGCTGCAGGATGGCGTACATGCGTGACTTCAAGTGAAGAGGTGGATCCACAGGTGCCCCCCGGCAGGCGCGGAACGACCGCTGCCCGACCCCAGGCGCGAACGGGCAGGATAGCAGACGGCGGGCTAGGGCTTGCGGGTCGGCGTCGGCGAGGCGGCGGGCCTGGGCGCCGGCGAGGCGGGCACGGGACTGGGCGTGGGCGCGTTGACGGTGATCGCGGCGGTGTCGCCGAGGCTCTGCACCTCGCCGCCGGCGTCGGTGAGCTGGCCGGTGACCGCGTAGCGGCCACCCAGCGCGGTGGGCAGCACCTTGCCGCTGAAGATGATGTTCAGGCTGCCGGGGCGTGAGGCGTTGGCGGGCGGCAGCGTCCAGCCGCCGTAGTAGACGACCAGGGCGCCGTTGATGGGGTCGACCGGGTTGCTGCGGCTGTAGTTGCCGTCGAGGTGCTCGGTCTTGTCGAAGACCACGCCGCCCGGCAGGGTGACCAGGATGCCGACGCCGGCCGAGGGGCCGCTCCCCTTGTTGAGCACGCTGACGTGGTAGTGGACCAGGTCGCCGCGCTTCACCGTGGACTCGTCGACGGCGATGCTCATGCTGAGGTCGGACGACGCCAGCAGCTTGACGCCCAGGTCCTTGCCGACCGCCTCGTCGTTGCCGTCGCTGAAGACGTGGGGGCTGAGGTTGTAGGTGCCGGGCTGGCCCGAGGCCTTGGCGACGAAGCTCAGCCGCAGCGTGGCGCGGGCGGGGGTGCCGTCGGCGTTGACCCCGGGCGTGCCCATGGTCCACTGGCCCCACAGCGGCGAGGCCGTGTCGACCGGCGGGTCGGAGGGCTGGGTGCGAGTGGTCGTCGGGCTGGGGTCGATGCCGGTGGTCGACTGGTAGCGGAAGGCGCCGGGGAGGTCGACGCGGACGGTCACCCCGGTCGCCTGGCCGGGCCCGTGGTTGGTGACGTCAAGCTCGAAGGGGACGGCGTCGTTGGGCCGCACCGCGTCCAGCTTGGCGGTGCTGGTCAGGGTGGCGGTGATGTCGGCTCCCGGCGAGCCGCAGGCGCTGAGCAGCGCGGCGAGCGGGAGGGCGGCGAGGGCGACCAGCAGCGGCGCGGCGGCCCGGCGAGGCCGCCACAGCGACACCAAACCGCTCAGACCCGCTGGGGGGTCCTGACCGTGGTGAGCGGGCGGCGCACCGGACGGGGCGGCGCCAGCGGCACGTCGGGCGCGGCCGGCAGCGGCACCGGGTAGCCCGCCTCGGTCAGCATGCGTAGGGCCATGGCCACGTCGAGGCCGACGACGGTGTCGACCCGGCCACCCACGGCCTCGACGAAGTCGCTGGCGCCGCCCTGGATGGCGTAGCCCCCGGCCTTGTCGAGCGGTTCACCAGAGGCGACGTAGGCCTCCAGGTCGGCGTCGGTGAAGGTGCGCATGCGCACCGCGGAGCGGCTCACGGCCAGCGCCTCGGCGCCCTCGGGAGCGGCGATGGCGCAGATCCCGGTGAGCACTGTGTGGCGGCAGCCGCGGAGCTGGCTGAGCATCTCGCGCGCCCGGGCCGGCGTGCCCGGCTTGCCCATCGGGCCGCGCGGGCCGATGACCATGGTGTCGGCGCCGATCACGAAGGTCCCCGCCGGCTGCTCCTGCGCCACCGCCAACGCCTTCTGCCGCGCCAGGAGCTGCACCGCGAGGTCGGCGCACATCCCCGGCGGGGGCGCCTGGTCCTCCGGCGGCTCGACCACCGTGAAGCGGATCCCGACGCGGGCGAGAAGCTCGCGGCGGCGCGGAC
This sequence comes from Candidatus Angelobacter sp., assembly GCA_035569495.1. GTDB lineage: Bacteria > Chloroflexota > Dormibacteria > Aeolococcales > Aeolococcaceae > DASRDZ01. The sequence continues at coordinate 8,793 of DATMMX010000058.1, forward strand.
TCGACGAGGCGAGGACGATCCGGGTCATGAGCGCGCAGCGAAGGACGGCGGCGAAATGAGCATCGTGTACCAGGGGACGGATGGCGTCTCCCGGCCAGAGGCCAGGGGGCGGCCCCGGCGCAGCCATGAACGGTTGCGCGGCCGGGTGCAAGGCAATCGTACCAAGTCCCGGCGGTTTCGTCAGTCCGCGGAACGGCGCTCAGCTAGCGTGATGCCAGGACAGTCACAACAATCGCGGCAATCGCGGCAGAGATTGCCGCGCAGGCGAGCGGCAGGATGGCGCCGCGGAGCACCCGCCGCACCCCGGCCAGGACAGCGGCGTACACGGCGACGCCCGCCAGGGCCAGCGCGGCGGCCGCGGCGGCGGGGATGTTCGACCAGCCCGGTGGCGCGAGCAGCACCGCCGCGACCAGCGCGGGGACGGCGACCTGCAGGGCGCGCAGGCCTCGGGGGACGCGGGTGCTGTCGAGGTCGCCGAGCACGGGGACGGCGAGCAGGATCGCCGCGGCGGCGAGGGCCCGGGCGGCCGCCAGGCGCGGGCCGGGCAGGCCGACCACCACCGGGAACGACAGGGTGGCCGCCTGCGCGGCGAGCACCAGGAGCGGGACTGAGGCCGCGATCGCCGCCGCCACCCGCGCCCGCGGCCAGCGCGGCGCCGTGCCCAGGGCGATGCCCGCGCCGATCAGGAGGAGGGCGGCGAGCACGTTGGCCGGCGCGCCGCCCGGGCCGGGCAGCTCGGTGGCCGGCGACTGCGGCAGCGGCACCAGCGCCGCGCCGAAGAGCAGCAGGGCGGCGGCGCTGAGCGCGGCCGGGGTCCACCGCGAGCCCTGGTGAGCATCGAGCCGCCCCGCCCAGGCCGCGCCCCCCGCCGCCGCGCAGGCGTAGACGCCGCCGGGGAAGAGGGTCACGGCGACCACGGCGGCGAACAGTCCGAGCGCGTCCACCTCAGAACCCCACGCCGAAGACGTGGCGGGCGATCGGCTCGGGGGCCAGGCCCAGCCCGAACAGCGCCGCCACCACCACCCAGCCCAGGGCGCGCCCGGCCATGCCCGCGGGCGGCGTCTCGCGGTGCGGCGAGGTGCCGCGCCCGGCCAGGCCGCGCACCGCCACGGCGGTGAGCACGACCACGGCGGCGTAGGCGGGGATGCTCACCCGGTTGCCCGCGGCGCTGAACGCCTGCAGGCACAGGAAGCGGCCCCAGAAGCCGGGCAGCGGGGGCACGGTGACCAGGCTCAGCCAGGCCATGCGGCGCTGCCGCTCCAGGCCGGCGCGGGCGGGGTTGAGCAGCAGCGGGGCGGCGCAGAGGTGGGCGAGGACGATCAGGTAGCCGCCCAGCAGCGCGGTGGTGTGCTGGGTGCCCAGGGCGGCGGCGGCGAAGGCGAGGTCGGCGATCAGCACCCGGCCGTAGGCGGACCGGCGGTCGCGCAACGCCTGGAGGGCGCTGTAGATGGCGGTGACCAGGCCGAGGCCGAGGAGTGTGTTGGCCAGCGGGGTGCGCGTGCCCAGCGGCTGCGCGGGGAGGAGCAGGCCAACAGTGAAGAGCAAGGCGGGGGCGAGCAGCAGCGCCCACGGGGCCACGTCGGCGCCGCGCAGGGCGCTCATGCCCGCAGCGGCCCAGCCGCCCAGGGGGACGATGGCCAGGATCGCCGAGATGCCCCCGGCGAGCAGGCCACCGGCCAGGGCGGTGCGGGTGTCGATGGCGGGTCCGGCGCGCGGGATGAAGGCGGCGGCGGCGAGCAGGGCGGCGGCGCCGAGCCCGGCGACGCGTCCGGCCGCCAGCGAGGCGCGGCCGGGGGCGGCCGCGATCCAGCGCACCGCCACCGTGGCCACGGCGACGGCGACGGCGACGCTCCAGATGATCGGCACGGTCGCCGACAGCACCACCACCACCGCGGCCCCGGTGACCGCGGCGGCGACCACCTCACCGCCCTCCAGCCGCGGGGCCAGGGCGAAGGTGGCTGCCAGGGACAGACCGGCGGCGACCAGCAGGCCGACGGCGGGGTGGCCGAGGGTCAGGCTCGCCCCGTACCCGGCGGCGGAGGTGGGGCCGGGCCAGCGGTCGGAGACGGTCACGGCGAGGCCGAGCAGGCCGGCCAGGGCGGGGGCGACGAAGGCCAGGCGGCGCCGGCGCAGCAGGGGCAGCAGGACGGCGGCGAGCACCCCGCAGGCGGCCCACACGGCGGCGTAGACGACCGGACTCACGCCGCCTCCTCCCCGGGACTCTGCACTGGCTGCTGCGGCCGGCGGATCGGCCGCCGGTGCCTGCCGGTCAGCCAGCCGGTCGCCGCCGCGGCCACCGGGGCCAGCCCCGCTGCCGCCGTCGCCTCGGGCAGCGCCCCCGGACCGGCTTCGAGCAGCCACGCGGTCGCCGCGGCCAGCCCGATCACCGCGGTGGCGATGCCCAGGTCCTGGAGCGAGCGCGCCCGCAGCAGCCGCAGGCAGCCGATGAACCACATGTAGGCCGCCGCGAACACGGCGCCGTGAGCGGTCGCCTCGCCGCCGACCTGCACGTTGAGGCTGACCCACGACGCCGCGGGCAGCGCCAGGGCGGCGCCGATGGCGCGCACGCTGCGTGGCCCGAACAGCGCCGCAGGCGGCGCGACCACCGGCACCGCCGGGTCGAGCCCGGGCACCCAGCGCATGGCGATGGCGGCGCGCTGTGCCACCGTGCCGGCGACGACCGCGGCCAGCCCGGCCACCAGCGGCACCAGCGCCGCCGGGCCGCCCCCGACCTGCGCCGCCGCCGGCGCCAGCCCCAGCCCGACCACCAGCGCCGCCGCCCGCAGCGAGCGCCGCCCGTCGACCATCGCCGCCACCAGGCCGGCGAAGAAGCCGAGCGTCGCGATCAGCGCCTGACTCACCGCGTCCCCCTCATCGGAAGATGAACAGGCAGGCGATCACCCCGGCGACCACCAGGGCGAGGCCGGGCTGCTCCGCCAGCCAGCCGTCGGAGGCGGCCAGCCAGCGGGTGGCGCGGCCGGCGTTGCGCAGCAGCAGCGACCGTCCCCACACCGAGCCGCGCGCCATCGACGGCGCCGCAGGACCGGCGGGCAGCGCCTCGTCGAGCGCCGCGCCGCGCCACTGCGCGAGGCTCGATGCCGACCAGGCGGTCAGCAGCGCCACCAGCACCGCCAGGGTGAGGTAGCCGCCCGCCCAGCCGGCCCCGGGCAGCCGCGTGGTGGCGACGTCGACGCTGCCCTGCACGGTGCCGATCGCCGAGGCGACCCGCTCGACGAAGGCGCTCTGCACCAGCCCCGGCAGCAGCGCCGCCAGGAACCCGGCGCCGAGCACCAGCACCGCGTCGGGACGCGGCCCGCGCACCCGCCCGGTGGGCGGCTCCTGGGCCAGCGCCGCCCGCGCCGCCATCGCCCCCGCCCCCGCGCTGACCAGTGCCGCCCCACCGAGGAAGATCGCCACCACCGCGGTGGGCAGCCCGGCCGCGGCCACCGAGCCGGTGCCGAGCAGCACCGCGCTCATCCCGTAGCCGATGGGTAGCCCGCCCATGCTGGCCAGCGCCGCCGCCCGCACCCACGCAGCCGCGCGCCCCGACCCCTGGTCCCCCGCCACCCCCCAGGCGGGCGCCGCGGCCAGCCCGAGGATCAGCGCGAAGGCCAGCGCCGCCATCCCCGACAGCGCCGCCGCGGTGCCGATGCCCGACAGGGCGATCACCTCACCCGCCATGGCCACCGCCAGCCCCCGCCCCGCCGCCGCCGGAACGCGCCAGGCCCGCGCCGCCCGGATCGCACCGAGCAGGGCCGCGGCCAGGCCACCGGCGATGAGCAGGTCGGCGACACCGGTGGCCAGCTGCGTCCCGGTGACCTGCACCAGCCGCAGCAGCACCAGCAGCCCGCAGGGGATGGCGCCGACCGGCAGCCACGCCGTGCTCGCCGCGCGCCCCACCCGTCCGGGCAAGGCCGCGGGGGCGAGCAGGCGCACCGCGCCGGTGAACGCCCACGGCCCCGCCAGTCCCCAGCCCATCGCCGCCACCGGGATGGCGCTGAAGTCCGACGTCTGCAGCGAGCTCTGCAGCGACACCGCGGCGAGCAGCAGCCCCAGGCTCGACCCGCTCTGCACCGCGAAGGCGACGCGCGAGCGCAGCCGCAGCCGCGCCGTCGCACCCGCGGCGAGCAGCAGCGCGCCCACGTCGGCGATCTCGATGCCGCCGAAGAGCAGCACCGCGTTGCCCGCCAGCGCGGCCACGTAGGTTCCTGCCAGACACAGCAACAACGCGCTGCGCTCCAGCGGCTGGCGGCGCCGTTCCGCCAGCGCCAGCAGGGCGATCGCCGACGCCAGCAGGCAGATCACCAAGGCCGGCGGGTCGGCGCGCGCCACCAGGGGGACGCCGGGTGCGAAGTCGCCGAGGTTGCGCTCGACGCGGGCCGAGGGCAGGATCAGCGTCCCGTCGCTGAGCAGCAGCGCACCCGCGGCGGCGACGCCCAGCATGGCCAGGAGCCGGGCCGTGCGCGACATCCGCCGCGGCAGCAGGTAGCTGACCAACGCCACGACGAAGAGCAGGCCGGGAGCGACGAAGAGTCGCAGCCCGGGCGTCATCCTCCGGCGGCGGCGCGCACCGCCGCCACCCCCGGCGCGCTCAGGACGACGCCGCCCGTCCCGACCGACCGAAGCTCTGCAGGCCCACCTCCTCGGCGCAGTAGGGACAGACGTGCCAGCCCAGCCGCAGCCACTTGCCGCACGACCCGCAGCGCCGCGCGAACTGGGTGCGGCAGTACGGGCAGATGACGAAGTCCTGCTCGATCTCGCGGCCGCACTTGGGGCAGGGACGCACCGTCGGCGTCTCGACGATCTCCTCTTCGGCGAGCGCCTGCTCCTCCAACTGCAGCGCGCGTTCCTCGTCGAGGGTGCGCGGCGGCCGGATCACCAGGTAGAGCAGCACGCCGAGGAACGGCAGGGCCAGCCCGATCAGCCCGGCGAAGAGCGCGAAGAGCCAGGACTCGCTGCGCCGCCGCGCGTCGCGCACCACCCAGAAGGCGACGGCGACGTAGAGCACGGTGAAGTAGATGCCCGCGGCGACGACGCCGATGAGGATGCCGCCGTTGCTGGAGTCGATCAGCGCGCCGAGCGGGGGCGCGCTCATGCCGCGTCCTCGCCGAGCAGGCCCCGCAGCCGCGCCTGTTCGGCGCGCGCCTCGTCGAGCTGGTTGCGCGCGCCCTCGACGACGTGGCTCGGGGCGCGCTCGGTGAAGCCGGGATTGGCCAGCTTCTGCTGCAGCTGCTCGATGCGCGTCGCGACGTCGCCGAGCTGCTTGCGCAGCCGGGCGGTGTCGTCGGCGCGCGCGGCGGTGTCGAGGAAGAGGGTGGCGTGCGCGGTGCCGGCGACGACGCGCACCGCGGTCATGTCCGGCGGCGCCTCGCTGACCACGCTGAACGGCGCCAGCGACTCGACCAGCCGGGCCACCTCGCCGCGCTGCAGGTGGCCGTTGGCGTCGATCACCAGCGGCTGGCGCTCGCGGCTGGCGGCGGGCACACCGGCCTCCTGGCGCGCGGCGCGCAGCGACTGCACCAGCTCCAGCACCACGTCGACCGCCTCGCGCGCCTTCTGCGTGGCGCCGTCGCGCCACCACTCGGGGACCGCCGGCCAGTCGCGCCGCTGCAGCGTCGGCGCCGCGCCGGGGAGGCGTTGGGCGCACTCCTCGGTGATGAACGGCATGAAAGGATGGAGCAGGCGCAGCAGCACGTCGAGCGCGGTGGTCGCCGTCCACGCGGCCGCGTCGCGCGAGCGCGGGTCGGCGCCGTCGCGCAGGCGGGTCTTGCTCATCTCCACGTACCAGTCGCAGAAGCCGTGCCAGGTGGTGTCGTAGAGCCGTTCCATGGCGTCGTGGAAGCGATATTGCTCGATGCCGCTGTTGCAGGCGTCGACGGTCTCCGCCAATCGTGCCAGCAGCCAGCGGTCCTCGGCGGCGAGGTCCTCCTGCGGCACCTCGCGCGGCGCCCTGATCACGTCGCCGCCGTCGCCCAAGCGCGTGACCAGGAATCGGGTGACGTTCCAGAGCTTGTTGGCGAAACGCTGGTAGGAGGCGATGCGGTCCTCGTCGAAGCGCACGTCCTGTCCCGACGTGCCCACCGCGCCGGCCCAGGCGCGCACCGCGTCGGCGCCGTAGCGCTCCGTCATGGTGACCGGGTCGATGGCGTTGCCCTTCGACTTGCTCATCCGCGAGCCGTCCACGGCCAGGATGGTGCTGTTGATGATCACGTCGTAGAAGGGCTCGCTGTCCATGAAGCGCAGGCCGGTCATCACCATGCGGGCCACCCAGAGGAAGATGATCTCGCGCGCCGTGCCGAGCACGTCGGTGGGATAGAAGCGGCGCAGGTCGTCGGTGTCGTCGGGCCAGCCGAAGATGGCGAACGGCCACAGGGCGCTGCTGAACCAGGTGTCGAGCACGTCGGGGTCGCTGGTCAGCTGCGCGTTGCCGCACACCTCACACTGCGTTGGCGGCTCGATCCAGGCGAAGCGATGGCCGTTGGCGCAGATGCTCACCGGGATGCTGTGGCCGAGCCAGATCTGCCGCGAGATGCACCAGTCGCGGATGTTGCGCATCCAGGACAGGTACACGTCGTTGAAGCGGCGCGGGTGGAAGCGCACGCGTCCCTGCTCGTTGGCCTCGATGGCCGGCGCGGCCAGCGGCTTCATCGACACCCACCACTGCTCGCTGATCAACGGCTCCAGCACCTCACCGCAGCGGTCGCAGTGGCCCACGTCGTGGACGTATTCCTCCTCCTTGACCACAACTCCGGCGTCGCGCAGCGCCTGCAGCACGGCGTGGCGCGCCTGCGTCACGGTGAGGCCGTCGAACTGGGGCAGGTCGGGGACGGTCATGCGGCCGTCGAAGCCGATCGCGGTGATGATGGGCAGGCCGTGGCGCTGGGCGATCTCGAAGTCGAGCGGGTCGTGCCCGGGCGTCACCTTGAGCGCGCCGGTGCCGAACTCGCGCTCCACGCCCTCGTCGGCGACGATGGGGATGCGCCGGCCGCTGAGCGGCAGCACCACGTGCTTGCCGATCATGTCCTTGTAGCGCGGGTCGTCGGGGTGCACGGCGACGCCGGTGTCGGCGAGCATGGTCTCGGGACGCACCGTGGCGATGACGATGCTGCCGCCCTCTTCGACCGGGTAGCGGAGCTGCACCATCGCGTCGGTGTGCTCCTGCCAGTCGATCTCCTCGTCGCTGATCGCCGAGCGGCAGCGCGGACACCAGTTGACGATGCGCGGGCCGCGGTAGATCAAACCCTGGTCATAGAGCGACTTGAACGCGGTGCGGATGGCACGCACGTACTGCGGGTCGAGGGTGAAGCGGGTGCGCGACCAGTCGAGGCTGAAGCCGAGCTCGCGCATCTGCTGCAGGATGCGTCCGCCGTACTCCGCGTACCAGCGCTCGACGCGCAGCTCGAAGCCGGCGCGGCCCAGGGCCTCCTTGCTGGTGCCCTCCTCGGCGAGCTGGCGCTCGATGACGTTCTGGGTGGCGATGGCGGCGTGGTCGGTGCCGGGGCACCACTCCACCTCGTAGCCGTTCATGCGGCGGTGGCGGCAGAGGATGTCCTGCACCGAGCCCATCACCGCGTGACCCATGTGCAGCACGCCGGTGATGTTCGGCGGCGGCAGCGAGATGACGAAGCTGGGCTTGGGGCTGTGCACATCGGCGACGCCGAGCTTCAGCTCCTCCCACCGCTCCAGCCAGCGCGGCTCGACGGCGTGCGGATCGAAGGACTTGTCCATGGGAGCAACCGAGTATAGATTCCGGTGCTGCTACGGCAGGCCGGCCGCGACGGTGCGAGCCGACTGCGGATCGAGCCAGAGTGGACTGAACGGCGAGGTGCGGTACACCAGGCGCGGCGGGCTGCTGACGCCGAGCTGCGCCTGGGCCTCCACGACGCTGAGCAGCGGGAAGTGGGTGGGCAGGACGCTGGGGTCGGTGCGCAGCAGGTCGCGGGTGTCGCTGTAGTAGGCGCGGCCGCCGCAGTCGAGCAGCCAGGCGACCAGGCCGACGACGCGGCGCTGCCCGGTCTGCCCGCCGGAAACGGAGAGCGGCACCACCAGGGCGTCGTACCTGGCGGCGCCGCTCGCCGCCTCGCGAACGATGGAGTCGGGGGTGGCGCCGGCGAGGTCGCTGTGCAGGGCGGTGGCGGCGCTCACCGAGGCGTCGGCGAGGGCGCGCTGGTCGGTGGGGTCGAAGGCCTGGTCGAATCCGCCCAGGGTGCGCAGCTCGGCGGGGAGGGTGGGTTGGGGGGCGGGGACGTCGCAGCCCGCGGTGCGCGATCGGGCCAGGGCGACGCCCAGAACCACCGCGGCGACGGCCAGGACGGCGAGGATTGCGAGCACGAAAGGGCGTCGGAGGAGGGCGGGCACGAGGGGTTAGTACCAAATCCGGGGGAAAGCGCGTTAGCGTGGAGGACGTCGCGCCCATGGGGCGGCGGCAAACGGGTGTGGAGAGATTGGCGGCGTGGTGCTTCGATACCGACTGATGCCCCTGCTGGTGGCGGCCGGCACGCTCGCGGCATGCGGTCCCGGACACGGCAATGCGGTGGGAACGCCGCAGCCGACGGGCCGCGCCGCGCAGTCGCCGTCGCCCTCGCCGACCACGCCCAACCTGCCCCTTCTCGCCGTCCTCGACCACCCCTTCGGCGCCGCGCCCAACACCCTGCGGCTGCTGCGCGCCGACGGCGGTGGCGAGGTCGCCCACATCGCCCTCGACCCCGACGCCGAGGCGGTGGCCACCTCGGGCGTGCTGGTGCTGGTCGCCGGCGCGGGGCACATCCGCGCCTACGGCAGCGACGGCGGCCTGGTGACCACGCTGACTGTCCCGGATGGGCCCAACGCGCTGGTGCGGGGACTGACCGGGGACGACTCGTCGACGAGGTGGTTCTGGGCCACCGTCACCCAGAACGGGGACAGCGCGGTGAGCCGGATCTACACCGCCGGCCCGGGCATCCCACCGACCATGGTGATGAGCAGCACCGCCCCCGGGCGCGCCCAGCAACCGCTGGATTGGACGCCGGGCGGCCCGGTGGTGTCCGACGAGCCGCTCGGCATCGGCGGCTACGTGCTCTTCCGCCGCACCTTCGGCTCGACCGGCCTGCTCGACATGTCCAGCCGCACCGTGCATCCACTCACCGACGCGTCCTGCGCCTACAGCGACATGGCGCTCGACGGCTCGGTCGCCTGCGTGCTCAACGGGCGTGAGGCGCCCAACAGCGGGGGGCCGGTGACCCTGCGCGTCACCCGCACCGGGGCGCCGCCGCTGGAGATCCCGCTGGGCTCGTCGGTGCAGCAGGCGGGGGCGGCGCTGTTCTCGCCGGACGGGAAGCTGCTCACCCTGGCCAGCTCGCCGGCCCTCGGCGAGGGGGCGGAGCAGATCACCATGGAGCTGGTCGATCCCGCCAGCGGGGCGCGCCACGCCTTCGGTGCGGCGGGGTTGATGCCGGTCGACTGGCTGCCCGACGGGCGCCTGGTGACGGTGCGGCTGCCCGGTGTGGAGGGCGGCGACGCAGGGACCTACGTACTCGACAGCAGCGGGACCGCCACGCTGATCTGCACGGCCAGCACAGTGATGGGAGTGCTGCGCTAAGCGGGCTGGTCCTGCAGCTCGGGTCCCTCGCTCACCAGGAGTGGCTCGAACCCGTCGGTGATCGACTCCTCGGTGATCACGCAGCGCTTGATGTCCGGGCGCGAGGGCACCTCGTACATCGAGTTGAGCAACACGTCCTCGATGATCGACTTCAACCCGCGCGCACCGGTGCCGCGCGCCAGCGCACGCTGCGCGATCGCCCGCAGCGCGCCGTCCTGGAACACCAACTCCACGTCGTCGAGCGAGAAGAACTTCTGGTACTGCTTGACGAAGGCGTTCTTGGGCTCGGTGAGGATGCGGATGATGTCCTCCTCATCGAGGTAGTCGAGCGGCACCACGATGGGCAGGCGGCCGACGAACTCGGGGATGAGGCCGTACTTGAGCAGGTCCTGCGCCTGCACGTCGCGCAGCAAACGCGAGGAGTCCTTGGTGCGCGACGGGCGGGGCTGCGAGCCGAAGCCGATCGAGCGCTGCCCGATGCGCTGCTCGATGATCTTCTCCAGACCGTCGAAGGCGCCGCCGCAGATGAACAGGATGTTGGTGGTGTTGATCTGGATGAAGTCCTGGTGGGGGTGCTTGCGCCCGCCCTGCGGCGGCACGTTGGCCACCGTGCCCTCCAGGATCTTCAGCAGCGCCTGCTGCACGCCCTCACCGGACACGTCGCGGGTGATCGACGGGTTGTCCGACTTTCGGGCGATCTTGTCAATTTCGTCGATGTAGATGATGCCGCGCTCGGCGCGGGAGATGTCGAAGTCCGCGGCCTGGATGAGGCGCAGCAGGATGTTCTCGACGTCCTCGCCGACGTAGCCGGCCTCGGTCAGCGACGTGGCGTCGGCGATCGAGAAGGGCACGTCGATGATCTTGGCCAGCGTCTGCGCCAGCAGCGTCTTGCCGCAGCCGGTGGGGCCGACCAGCAGCACGTTCGACTTCTGCAGCTCGACGTCGCCCGCCGTCTTGGCGTGGGCGATGCGCTTGTAGTGGTTGTAGACGGCGACGCCGAGGACCTTCTTGGCGTGGTCCTGGCCCACCACGTACTGATCCAGGGCGGCGACGATCACCTGCGGGTTGGGGATCAGGCCGCCCTTGCTGCGCTTCTGCGTGGTGGAGCGGTTGTCCTCCTCCAGGACTTCCTGGCAGAGGTCGATGCACTGGTCGCAGATGTACACGCCGGGACCGGCGACCAGCTTGCGGACCTGCTCCTGGCCCTTGCCGCAGAAGGAGCAACGGGTGTGGCGCCGGCGATCGTCGCGCTCGTTCATGGCGCCCTCCGGGCTGCTGAGCCTATCCCCGCGACGCGGCGCTGCCGCCGTCCGTCGAAGGACCGCCGCCACCGTTGCCGCCGCTGCCGGAGGTGGTCGCGCCGCTCGCGGAGAGCGCCGGTCCACCGTTGGCGTTGAGGCCGTGGCGGCTGGTGATCAGGTCGTCGATGAGGCCGTAGGCCTTGGCCTCGTCGGCGGTCATGAAGAAGTCGCGGTCGGAGTCGCGATGGATCTCGTCGAGCGGCTTGCCGGTGTGGAAGGCGAGGATCTCGTCCAGCCGGCGGCGCACGTTGAGGATCTCCTGCGCGTGGATCTGGATGTCGGCGGCCTGGCCGCTGAATCCGCCCGAGGGCTGGTGGATGAGGATGCGCGCGTTGGGAAGGCTGAAGCGCATGCCCTTGGCGCCGCCGGCGAGCAGCACCGCCGCCATCGACGCGGCCAGGCCCATGCACATGGTACTGACGCGCGGACGGACGTACTGCATGGTGTCGTAGATCGCCAGACCCGCGTACACCGACCCGCCGGGGGAGTTGATGTAGAGGTAGATGTCCTTCTCGGGATCCTCGCCCTCGAGGAAGAGGAGCTGGGCCATGACGACGTTGGCGACCTGATCGTCGATGGGGGTCCCGATGAAGATGATGCGGTCCTTGAGGAGCCGGGAATAGATGTCCATTCCCCGCTCGCCGCGGTTGGTCGTCTCGATGACGTAGGGGATCAGGCTCTGGGGGGGCGTCATGGTGCGGTCATTATAGGTGCGGTCCCTGGAGCCGCCGACTTTGCGAGGGACCGGTGCCGGAGGTGGGCCCCGGGCGGGTGGCCGCTTTGAGGCGCGCGCCTCGTTCACATATGTGTCAAAATCCGTGGCCGGTGGCGCATGCGCGCCTCAGGAAGGAAGGGAATCAGACATGAAGGTTCGTACTCGCCTGCTCGCAGTCGCCGCCTCACTGGGGGCGGCCGCGGTGGCCGCGACTCCCCTGGTCGCACAGGCCACTTACGACATCGACGCCTATGTCTTCGTCAACGTGCCGGTCAACTCCAACGGATCGGTCACGGTCGGGCCGGTGACGGTCACCTGGACGATCAGCATCCCGGTCACCGCCTGCTCCTACTTCTCCCTGGACGACGCTGACCCGATCATCCCCGAGGCGGGGATCGCGGGCGGCGGCTGCACCGGCACGGGCGTCTGGACGTACGCGCAGATCGGCTGTGGCACCGGGACGCTCACCGGGAACATGACCATGACCGACGGCGGCGACACGCGCTCGCTCACCGTCACCGGGCTGATGACGGGTTTCGGGGCCACCCTCGCGGGCACGACCAGCGGCCTCGGTGTGGTGACCGGCCACATCCAGCTGGTGCCCAATGGCACCCAGACCTGTGTGAGTGGCATCACCGGTTTCACGGCCGACGGCAACCTGGCTCTCGCCGGCAACTGACAGACGTTCCTGGGGAGCGGCGGCGGGGCCGCTCCTCGACCGGCTCGAAGCGGCGGCGAGCCTTGAGGGCCTAGACGTCGCCGCGGGCGATCTCCACGGCACGACGGGCGGCGCCGCGCAGCTCCAGGTCCTGGTGCACCGAGCGGTGCAGGCGGCGGCGCTGGTCGGCGCTGAGCTTGCGCCCGGCGGCCAGGCGCTTCTCCTCGCGCTCCACGTCGGCCTCGTCGATCTCGACGCCCTCGGCGCGACCGAGAGCGGCCAGGGCGAGGTCGAGCTTGACGCGCTGCACGGCGCCCTCGCGGCGCTCGCCACGGACCTGCTCCATGGACTGCCCCGAGTACTCGAGGAAGCGCTCCAGCTGCAGCCCCGCCTGGGCGAGCTGGACAGACATCTCGGTGAGCTGGTTGTCGATCTCGCGGTCGACCAGCGCCTCGGGGACGTCGATGCCCACCCGCTCGCGCAGGGCTTCGAGGACGGCGGACTCGTAGCGGTCCTCGTCCTCGCGTTCGGCGACCTCGCGGAGCCGGTCGCGGTAGTGGTCGCGCAGCTCGGCGACGGTGGTGCCGTGGCCGTCGGCGACGGCGAGCGCGTCGTCCAGGGGGGGCAGGTGGCGCTCGCGGACGTCGCCCACCGCGATCTCCACGTCGACCGTGGCGCCGCGCAGCTCTTCGCGGGAGAAGTCCTCGGGAAGGGTGATCTGGGTCTGCTTGGTCTCGCCCGCCCGGACGCCGATGAGGGCGTCGGCCAGGCCGGGGAGGAGGCGCTCGCGGTCGATCTCGACGTCGCGCTCCTCCTGGTCCTCGCTGATCACCTCGTCGCCGCGGCGCATGGTCAGCTTGGCGTGGAGCACGTCGCCGTGCTGGGCGGGGCGGTCCTCGACGCGGACCAGGTCGGAGTGGCGGCGGCGCAGCTCCTCGATGACCTCGTCGACGCGCTCGTCGGTGATCTCGGTCTTCTCCTGGGGGACGCGCAGCTCCTCGGCGTAGTTGCCCAGGTCGACCTCGGGGAGCACGGTGACCGTGGCGGTGAAGCTGAACGGCTGGCCGCGCTCGAAGTCGCCGAGCTTGACCTCGGGCTCGCTGACCGGGTCGACCTTCTCGCGGTCGATGGCTTCGGAGTACATGCGGGGCAGAAGGGCGTCGACCGCCTCCTGCTTGATGCTGTCCCAGCCGATCACCCGCTCGACGATCTGCGCCGGCGCCTTGCCGGGCCGAAAGCCGGGGATGCGCACCCGGCCGCCGAGGCGGCGGATGGCGTCGTCGACCGCCCTGTCCACCTGGGTGGCCGGCGCCTCGACGCGCAGCTCGACCAGCGAGCCCGGCTTGCGCTCGACGGTGACGGACAGCTCTGGGGTGGTGGCGGAGGTGGTCACGGTGAAGGTCTGGAGCTCCTGGTGGGCTGCGCCGGACGGGTGTCCGCCGCGAGCGTGCGCGGACCGAGACTCGAACTCGGACGGGTCGCCCCACGGGATCCTAAGTCCCGCGCGTCTACCAATTACGCCATCCGCGCTCGTTGTCGCCCTCGGCGGGGGCGGAGTCTAGCACTGAGGTCGCGGCGGCCCTGGCCGCTGCGGCTCACGGCGCGGTCATCGCGGCGATGGCGAGCTGGGTCATCGCCTGCGCGGTGCTGGAACAGCCGTCGGTGCAGGGCTGGGCGCCCCCGAAGGGGAAGACGTCGTCGTCGAACAGGTCGGTGGCGGTGAGCGCCGGCGGGCTGGTGCTCGACCGCACGCCCACCACCACGGTGCCCTCGGCGCGACCCGGCACGCCGGTGTACCGCGACGACGTGGAGCCGCGGCTGATCAGGATCCCGGCGGCGCCCGGCCCGCCCAGGTTCGGCTGCGGCGTGCCAGGGGGGAAGACGTCGCCGGTTCCCTGGCCCAGCACGGTGTCCGACTCGTAGACGCCGTTGCTGTTCACGGCGTAGAGGACGCCGGCGCCGCCCAACTCCCCGGAGCCCTGCAGGTGGCGGGGACGGCCCTCGCAGTTGCCCGCGTCGTCGACGATGCCGGTGCCGGTGGTCGAGGCGTCGCCGGGCGCGCTCGCCAGCGGCATGTAGGTGGTGAAGTGGTTGGACGCCTGCTTGCTGTGCAGGATGCCGGTGCCGGCGATGAAGCCGAAGCCCTGGGCGTTGCGGATGGCGCTGAAGACGTTGTCGCCACCGTCGACGTCGAGGATGCCGACGCCGCCGATGTGCCCGGTGCCCTGGGTGCCGACCTTGCCGAGGTACAGGTTGTCCCCGGTGCTGGTGTTCATGAGGATGCCGACGCCGGCCACGGACGCGCCCTCGGTGAAGAGGCGGCGCACCAGGTAGCTCGTCGTGCACGGCACCGGGGGATTGCTGCCGGGCATGAAGGCGTCGGCGTCGGGCGACTGCATCTGCCCGAAGACGTTGTGCCGGCCGCCGACCTGGATGAGCAGCGACGACGCCAGCGCGCATTTGGGAACGCCGGCGCCGAGGATCTCGCTGACCAGCTCGCAGCCGCGCGCGGGCTGGCCGTCGATGGCGCCGTGGAACGGGTCGATGACGTTGCTGCCGGCGTTGTTGTAGAAACGGTCGTCGCCGGTGGCCACGGTGAGCGCGTAGTCCCAGTCGTACTGGTGGCCGGCTCCGGTGGTGTCGTAGCGGACCACCGGCCACACGTCGAGGACGTTGCTCGAGTCGGGCTTGGTGCCGTTGGCCGTCCCGGTGCGCACGTAGTCCTTGAGGGCGATGCCGTCGGTGTAGAGCGTGGCGGCGCAGAGCTGGATGGCGACCACCGAGGTCTGCGGGATCGAGGGCATGCTGTCGCCCATCGGCGTGGCCACGGCGGGCTGCATCTGCTGCACGGCGGCGGCGGTGACGGCGTCGCAGGCGTGCATGTCCTGCAGGACGACGGCCAGCCGCCCGGCCACCGCCGCGGGCAGCTGGGCCGCGGCCACCGGCGCCGAGGCGTCGGTGTTGATGCCGAGGTCGGCGGAAACTGCGTTGATCGCCTGCGCCAGCGCGGCGTTGGCATCGGTGGGCAGGGCCTGCAGGCCGGGGCTCGACGGTCCCAGCAGGAGGGTGGCCAGCGCCGCCTGCTGTGCTGGCGACGGCGCCGAGGCCGCCACGTCGGCGTGGGCGACCGCCGTGGGGTGCAGGCAGGCGGACGCGGTGACGATTCCGAGCATCGTGAGTGCGGCGTGGCGCCATGGACGATTGCAGGCGCGCGCAAGCCAAGCGGACGTCGACCGACGCATCGGGACCCTCCTATTCCTTCCTTGCTCGCCGCGGGTGGCGATCGGGGGAATTGTGAGGTTCGCCATGCGCCGTGGTCAACAACGTCAGACGCCGGATCGTCCACGGCGTGGCGGCGAGCAGGCGGCGGTCGAGCGGTGAAGGCGCCCCGGCCCCCCGGACGCCCCGGCGTGGCACCCTGGGCCGGGTCGCAAGACCGGCGGGGCTGCGGTCGTCTCGACTCAGTGACAGGGGGCGCCTCCCGCCTCCACACCCCTATGAGCACGAACACACGACTCCCGCGCGCCGCAGCCCGGCGCGAGACGCTCAGCGCGGCGAGCTTCGCCCGGTTCCTCGGCCTGCTCGCCCTCGGCCGCCGCATCCGCGGCAGCGCGGCGTTCCGCACCAAGGAGCGCGCCACCACCACCGGGGTCGCCACCATCGCGGTGGCCGCGACCATCGGGCTGGTCGCCCTGCTCATCCCCGCCTCGCGGCCCTCGCTGGCGGCGATCTTCAAGGCGCCGGGCGCGGTGATCAGCGCGCTGGTCGGCGGCAGCAACGAGGACAGCACCGTCAAGGGCTATCCCCGCATCTACTCGACCAAGCTGGACATCGACCTCGCCGTCAAGCCCGGCGACGGCAAGGCGCCGCCCGTGCAGCCGATCGCCTTCACCTACCCGAACACCGCGCCGCTCGGCCAAGTGGGCAACACCTACCTCTACGCGCACGACCGCCGCGGCATGTTCCTCGGCCTGCACCACGCCAAGGTGGGCGACGTGGTGGTGGTCGAGATGGCCCCCGGCGACAAGCGCTACTACCAGATCACCGAGATCCACTCGGACGTGCGCTGGAATGACCTGGAGTGGCTGCAGCCGAGCAAGGACAACCGCATCACCCTGCAGACCTGCAACTACTCCGGCGACTACGACCCGCGCTTCGTGGTGGTCGCCAAGCAGATCTCCGCCGACCTCGGCGCCAGCCTCGCCAGCGCCTGACCGGCGGGCGGCGCGGCGACGTAGCCTTGGCGGGATGAGCAAGCCGGTGGCCCGGGGCAGCGTGCTGGTGCACCTCCCCATCGACGAGGTCGACCGCGACTTCGCCCGCGACGTCGGTGCGCAGGGCGAGGGCGGCTCTCTGGTGATCACCCGGCTCGGTCCCGGCCGGTACGCGTCGGAGGCGCGCGCGGGATTGGCCCGGGTGCTCGGCGAGTTCGAGCTGGAGCGCGCCGACCTGGACGAGACGGTGGTGCACGCCACGCTCTGGGTGCGTCCGCGCTTCTTCGGGGTGATGGCGCGCGTGGTGCTGGGGCGGCGGCGGCTGCAACGCGGCGTCGACGCGGCCCTGGTGCGCATGGCCCGCAAGGCGACCGGGGACGACCAGGTTGCCGAGTTCGGTCCCGAGGACTTCGCGGACGAGCCGGAGCCCGAACCCAGGCGGGACGGCGAGCGGGCGCCGTGACCGAGGGCGTTGCCGGGGTCGACTGGGTGCACCGCTGGGAGCAGCTCGTGATTGCCCGCGAGGAGCAGTGGGAGCGGCTCGGGCTGGGGCGGCGGGGTGGCGACTTCTGGACCTCGCGGGCGGCGTCGTTCGCGCGCTTCTCGGCGGGGGTGCGGCGGGACGACCCGGTGCTGTCGCGCGTGCTGGAGCAGTTGCCGGTGGCTGATGGGCGGGTGCTCGACGTCGGCGCGGGCACCGGGCGCTACGCCGTGCCGCTCGCCGAGACCGGAGCGCGCGTCACGGCGCTGGAGCCCAACGCCGCGATGGCGGCGCTGCTCGGCGAGGAGGCGCGAGCGCGCGGGGTGTCGATCCCCGTCGAGCAGGCGTCGTGGCCGGACGGCGAGGGCCGGGTGGGCAGCGCCGACGTGGTGCTCTGCGCCCACGTCGTCTACCCGATTGCGGAGATCGTGCCCTTCGTGCGCGCCCTCGACCGCGCGGCGCGGTGCGCGGTGGTGCTGGTGGCCCGCCTCGGCCAGGTCGACGACGCCATCGCCCACGTCTTCACCGCGGTGCACGGCGAGCCCCGCGTGCCCATGCCCGCGCTGCCCGACCTGTGGATGCTGCTGCTCCAGCTCGGGCTCCCGGTCAGCGCCACGCTGCACCCGTTCGAGACGCGCTGGGCATACGCCGACGCGTCGGCGGCGGTGGACGACGTGGCCGGACGGCTGGGCGTGTCGCCGGATTCGGCTTCGTGGCCGGCCGTGGACTCCGCCGTGCGCTCACGGCTGGTGCCGCGTGGGGGCGAGGTGCTGCTCGCGCCGTCGCAGGCCTACCAGGGGGTCATCTGGTGGGAGGCGGGGACCCGGTTTGGAGAGGCGTCCCCGAGCCGTTGAACGGCCTGGGACACTCGTCGGCGCTGCCGTAGCGCACCACCAGTGGGCCGATCGGCACCTGCGCGGTGTGGCCGTTGCCGATCAAGTCGTAGTGCACGGTCACGTCGTTGAGGATGTTCTCGATGCCGACCCCCTTGTCCTCGCAGTGGCCCACGCGCAGCCGCAGCGCGATGGGGCGCGTCGCGCCGGCGTCGAGGTGGAACGGCTGGAAGCTCGTTGCCGCCCAGGTCGCTCCCTCGTCGACGATGCAGCACGGGGCCCGGCCGCCGACCACGCCCGCGCGGGCATCGGCGATCGAGAGCAGGCCGTGCCACCACCCGGGGGTGGTGTCTACTCCGGTGACGGTCAGGCCGAATCGGCCGTTGTTGACCACCCACGCTTCGACCACGAACGTCTGGCCGTCGCGATATTCAAGCGGATGGCTTCGCGTTCCCGCCGGTTGCCCGCTGGTCAGCTCCGTGCCCAGCCCCGGCGTCCAGACGCCCGCGGCCGCGAGCGGCTGGTCGCGCACCACCCGGAACAGGTACGACAGCGCCAGGCCGACGACCACCAGCGCAAGCGCTGCCGGCGCGCCGAGCACGAGCCATCGGCGGCGCCTCCTGCCCGCCCGCTCTCCTTCCATGGCGGCGGAGTATAGGGCGCGCCGAGCACAGCGTTCTCGTGGGCTGTGACACAAGCCGCTGGTGGCCCCTTGTCATCGGGGTTCGCGGGTCCTAGGATCGTCGATGTGTCGCCCGCCCACGGAGGAGTGTGGATGGAGCCGAATCCCGGGGCCGCAACGGCCGAGCCGCAAGAGACCGTTGCGAAGATCGAACAGAAAGCGCTGAGGTTGTCCGCGCTCTTGCGGGAAGTCGACAACCACCCTGTCGAGCTGGCCGGCCAAGTCCGTCGCCAGCTCGATGACGTTCTGGAGATGCTCGCCTGCCGCGTCGCCGCGACCAGGGCGATCCTCCACCAGCCCGTGCAGGCGGAGGCGTAACCGCCGCACACCGCTGGCCCGTGAAGCGGTCGCCGGCGAAGGACAGCGGCGGCCGCTTCACGATGGCAGCCCGTTTGACGACGCATTTTTGTGGGGCAGTTGGCGCGCTTGCGGCGTCGCGTTGATGGCCGCTTGACAAGGTCTCCTGTGTAGGTCAGAGTCCTCGTCCGTTGGCGCGTGAGCGCTCGGCGGACGAACGGAGAAAGGGGGCATCGCGATGTGGCGGATCACTCGAGGCCGTCGGCGCACGTCCACGCTTCTGGCGACGGCGGTTGTACTCGGCGCGGTGCCGGCGACCATCTCCGGCACGCAGTCGACGATCCCCGCCGCGGCGAGCAACACGTACGCGCAAACCGTCCTCGCGGACAACCCGGTCTCGTACTGGCGACTCAACGACAGCAGCGGAACGACCGCCGCGGATCAGCAGAGTCGCAACCCCGGAACCTTGCACGGCGGCGTAACCCTCGGGCAGGCAGGGCCCATCTCCGGCGGTGGCGCGATGGGGTTCGACGGGACCAGCGGGTACATCGACGTGGGCAGCAGCTCGGCGCTGATGCCTGCATCGGCGTTCTCCGTCGAAGCTTGGGTGCTGAGTACGACGAATCCGTACGGCACTGTGATGCACGGCCGCCCACGCGGGTACTCCATCGAGACGCGCAGCTCGGGCGCCGTGTGCGGAGGGACCTTCGACTCGTCCGGAACGCTCTATGGGGCTTGCACCGACGGCAGCCACGACCTGGTTGGCGATGGCGTCTGGCATCACGCCGTCACCGTGTACAACGGCACCACTGCGGGACTGTACGTCGACGGCAGCTTCGTCGGGTCGCAGACCGCCGTCAGTCCCGCGTACACCGCACAGAACTGCGGCGCCACCATCGGCGCGGTCTACATCGACAGTCCGTGCAACTCCTCGACGCCGACCGGCTACTACTTCAAGGGCTCGATCGCCGAGGTGGCCTTCTACGGGTACGCGCTCTCGGCCAACCAGGTGGCCAATCACTACATCGCTTCGGGCTACTACGCACCTCCGCAGGGCGGCAACCCAACCGTCCCTGAGTCGCTCGGCAACACGGGGAACTTCTGCTGGAAGTGCTACGCGAAGCAGTCGGTGCACGCATCGTGGGCAGATCCGGTCGACAGCGCGACCGGCAACTTCTCCGAAGGCTACACCGACCTGGCCGTCCCCGGCCGGGGCATCCCGCTCCTGTTCACGCGCTCGTACAACGCACTTGCAGCCTCCACCAACAGCCTCCTCGGCTACGGCTGGACGTACAGCTACGCCATGTCCCTCAGCCAGAGCGGCAACACCGCGACGGTGACGGGCCCGAACGGCAGCCAGGTCGCCTTCACGCTGTCGGGGAGCACCTATTCCGCTCCGCCACGAGTTCAGGCCACCCTGGTCAAGAACCAGGACGGCACCTTCACGTTCACCCAGGACCTGCGCGAGGCGTTCGCCTTCAACGCCTCCGGCCAGTTGACCCAGGAGAAGGATCTCAACGGCTACGTCACCACCCTGGCGTACAACGGTTCAGGGCAGCTGACCACGGTGACCGACCCGGCGCAGCGCACCCTGACGTTCGCCTACAACGGCACCCACATCAGCAGCGTCACCGACCCCGCCTCGCGCAAGGTCAGCTTCGCGTACAACGACGGCGCGGGCAACCTGACCGACGTCACCGACGTCAACAACGGCGTCACCCACTACACCTACGACACCAACCACCTCCTGCTGACCGTCACCGATCCGCGCAACAACGTCGTCACCACCAACCATTACGACACCTCCAACCGGGTGACCTCGCAGACGGACGGCCTGCAGCACACCACCACCTTCGCTTACACGGGAACCCCGCTGACCTCGGCCGGCGGGAGCACGACGATCACCGATCCCAAGGCGAACGTGACCGTCGAGCAGTACGTCAACGGCGAGCGCGTCTCGATGACCCGCGGGTACGGCACCGCGCAGGCCGCGACCTGGCAGTACCGCTTCGACCCGGCGAGCCTCAACTCGTCGGTGGTCGTCGACCCCGACGGGCACGCCACGACAAGTGTGTACGACGGCCACGGCAACCTGGTGAGCGTGAGCGATGGGCTCGGGCGCGCGACGACGTTCGGTTACGACTCGCTGAACGACATGACCAGCAGCACCGACCCGAAGGGCGTGACCACCACGCGCACCTACGACACCAAGGGCAACCTCCTGTCGACCTCCACGCCGCTGGTCGGATCGAGCCCGGCGCAGAGCCAGGCGACCAGCTACACGTACGGGGACACGTCGCATCCAGGTGACGTGACCGGCATGACCGATCCGGACAGCAAGTCCTGGTCGTACACCTATGACACGTATGGCGACCAGTCGAACGCGGCCGACCCGCTGAGCAACAAGGCGCTGGCCTGCTACGACACGGTGGGCCGCCGGACATCGTCGACCGCCCCGAAGGGCACCGCCGCAGGAGTGACCTGCGCCAGCACATCGCCAGCCGCGTATACGACCTACTACCAATTCAACGCCTTCGGCGACACGACGCTGATCACCGACCCGCTCGGCCACACGGTTCAGCAGACGTACGACGCCGACCGCAACCTCGCCTCGCTGACCGACGGTGACAACAACAAGACGACCTACACCTACGACGCCGCCAACCAGCGGACGCAGACAACGCGCGCCGACACCACCACATTGGCCACCGACTACAACTCGGACGGCACGGTCGCCGACCAGAAGGACGGCAAGGGCACCGCCATCCTCACCTACGCCTACGACAGCCTGGCGCGGCCCACCTCAGTCACCGACGCGCTCAACAACACGACGAGCTACACGTACGACGGCGCCGGAAACCGTCTGACCCAGCTCGACCCGGTCACGGGGGCGACGTGTACCGCCGTGCCCAAGGTCGGCTGCACCACCATGGCGTACGACGCGGCCAATCAGCTCACCGGCGTCACCTACTCGGACGGCACGACACCAAACGTCACCCTCAGCTATGACGCGGACGGCCAGCGAACGGGCATGACGGACGGCACGGGCACGTCGTCGTGGAGCTTCGACAGCCTGCACCGCCTCACCCAGTACAGCGATGGCCACAGCGATCAGGTCCAGTACGGCTACAACCTGCGCAACCTGGCCACCTCGCTGACGTACCCGGGGAGCCAGGTCGTGTCCCGCGGCTACGACGACGCGGGGCGGTGGACGTCAGTCCAGGACTGGAACTCCAACACCACGAGCTTCGGCTACGACGCCAACGGCAACCTGACCACCGAGACGCTTCCCAGCGGCACCGCGGTCGTCGACACCTTCACCCTCGACTCCGCCGACCATCTCACCGGCATCTCCGACGTACGCAGCGGCACCGTCTCGCTGTTCGCGGCGACGTATACCCGCGACAACGCCGGGCAGGTGGCCACCGACAACTCCCAGCCGACAACGGTCTCCGCGTACCGGTACACCTCGCTCAACCAGCTCTGCTACGCGGGCGCCTCGTCCAGCACCGCCTGCTCGACGCCACCCCCGGGGTCCTCGGCGTATGCGTATGACGCCGCGGACAACCCCACCCAGATGGGCACCACCCAGCAGTCGTTCAACGCCGCCGACGAGCTGTGCTGGACGGCAACAACCACCGGCACCTGTTCCACGCCTCCCGCCGGCGCCACCACGTACACCTACGACACCCGCGGCAACCGCACCCAGGTCACGCCCGCGGTCGGTTCCGCGACCACCTTCGGCTACGACCAGGCCAACCGCCTCACCCGCTACCAGGCCGCGTCCACCACCACCTACGCCTACGACGGCACCGGCCTGCGGATGAGCAAAACCACCGGCATCACCACCACGCAATACCTGTGGGACGCCGCCGGCTCTCTGCCCCTGCTCCTCAGGGACGGCACGACCGGCTTGGTCTACGGCCCCGGCGGCATGCCCCTGGAGCAGATCGCCGGCACCACGGTCACCTGGCTCCACCACGACCAGCTCGGCAGCACCCGCCTCCTCACCGACTCCTCCGGCACCCCCTCCGCCACCTACACCTACGACTCCTACGGCAACCTCACCGCCTCCACCGGTACCGGGACCACCACCCTCCGCTACGCGGGCCAGTACCTCGACGCCGAATCCGGCCTCTACTACCTTCGTGCCCGGTACTACGACCCGGCCACGGCGCAATTTCTCTCTTGGGATCCCCTCGCGGCCATGACGTTGCAGCCGTACGCGTACGCGGACAACAACCCACTCTATGAGACCGATCCGACTGGAATGGTTGGAGAGGCCATGGCGCTTTGTCTTGACCCGACGCCTGCGGACACCATTACGTGCTCAGTCGGGACGGGGATCACGGTGGTGCAAGCGGGCGCGGTGGTTATCGGGTTCCTCGGGACAGTGGTTGGCGGGATATTTGGTTCAGGCCCGGACAACACGCCGCCCGCAGCGCCCGCGGCAACTCCTGCGGCCCCGAAGGTATTGGACGGACCATGCCCCCTCCTCGGGCACGGACCGGACGCGGTCATCCCGATCATGAATCTGGCGAAGAACGAACCTGCCCAACTCAGTCCGGAAGAGCAAAGCGCGATCGATGCGCGAAAAGCAGGCGATCCATCGTTTGATCGCGCTGCATACAATCGGGCAATGCAGAAGATTAGGCAGGCGCAGAAGTACGCTAAGGAACGTAATGCACGAAAGCGAAGGAGCAACTAGGGTGAACTACCTCTGTAGACTGGTCTTGCCTCGGCGATGACCACCGAAGTGAACCAAGCAGCACCTGACCCCCGCTGGTACGCGGTGCGCTGCATCTTCCACCATGCTGAGCTCGGAACCTATGAGGAGCGCATCACGCTCTGGCGGGCTGATGATGGGGAGGAGGCAGTCGCCAAGGCCGAGAGTGAAGCATCGGAATATGCGGCGGCTCTCGAGGACGTGCATGACTTGGGCCTGCAGCAGGCGTTCCACCTGTTCGATGAGCCTGGCGAAGGCGGTGAAGTGTTCTCGTTGATGCGCGCGAGTGCGTTGGAGCCCCGAGAGTACGTCACGCGATTCTTCGATACGGGCTTGGAGAGGGAGCAACAGATCTAAGCAGACTGCTACGCACGGGCAATCGGCTGAAGCGACGGCGGCCAGCTCAGGCAACGACGAAGTTGACGACCTTGTCGGGGACGGCGATGACCTTGCGCACCGTGTGGCCGTCGAGGAGTTCGTGGACGCGGGGCAACTCGCGGGCGCGGCGTTCGAGTTCGCCGGCGGGGGTGCCCGCGGGGACGTCCAGGGTGGCGCGGGGCTTGCCGTTGACCTGGACGGAGATGGAGACGTGCTGCGCCGCGGCGAGGGCGTCGTCGTAGAGCGGCCACTGCGAGAGATGGATCGAGCCGGTGTGGCCGGTGCGCTCCCAGAGCTCCTCGGTGACGTGGGGTGCCAGGGGTGCGAGGAGTTGCAGGAGAGTTTCCACGTCGACGCGGCGGGCATCAGCGCGTGAGACCTCGGCGCTCAACTCGTCGGCGAAGCTCATCAGCAGGGCGATGGCCGTATTGAAGCGCAGGGTCTCCATGCGCTCGGTGACGCCCTTGACCAGGGCGTGGCGGCGGCGTTCGCGGGCGTCGTCATCGGCGGTGGACACCAATGCCGACGAGGTGCCGATGCGCCACACCCGGTTGAGGAACCGCACCGCGCCCGCGATGCCCTCGTCGCGAAAGTCGCCGCCGACGTCGTAGGGCCCGAGGAAGAGCACGTACACGCGCAGGGTGTCGGCGCCGTAGCGATCCATGTACTCGTCGGGGCTGACCACGTTGCCCCGGCTCTTCGACATCTTGGCGCCGTCCTTGATGATCAGGCCGTTGGCGCGGAACACCGGGAAGGGCTCCTGCGCGGGCACCAGCCCCGCGTCGTACAGAGCGCGCATCACGAAGCGCGAGTAGAGCAGGTGGAGCACCGAATGCTCCTTGCCGCCGATGTAGGTGGTCACCGGCAGCCACTTCCAGGTGCGCGTGCGATCGAAGGGCACGCCGTCGAACTCCGTCGACGGGTAGCGCAGGAAGTACCAGGAGGAGTCGAGGAAGGTGTCGGAGACGTCGGTCTCGCGCCGCGCGGGCTCGTCACACTGCGGGCAGGGCACGTTGACCCACTCCTCCACCGACGCCAGCGGCGACACCCCGGTGCCGATCGGCTTGAAGTCCTCGACGTCGGGCAGCAGCACGGGAAGCTGGTCCTCGGGCACCGGCACCGGCCCGCAGGACGGGCAGTGGATCACCGGGATGGGCGGACCCCAGTAGCGCTGCCGCGAGATCAGCCAGTCGCGCAGGCGGTACTGCACCGCCGGCTCGCCGCGGCCGGCCTCCGCAAGCCGCGCCACGATGGCCCGCTTGGCCTCGTCGGACGGCAGCCCGGAGAATTCGCCGGAGTTGACCAGAACGCCGTCGCCCGCCCAGGCCTCGCGTTCGACGTCCCCGCCGCTGATCACCTCCACCACCGGCAGCCGGTGGGCGCGGGCGAACAGCCAGTCGCGCTCGTCGTGCGCGGGCACCGCCATGATCGCGCCGGTCCCGTAGCCGCCGAGCACGTACGGCGCCGCGTACACCGGCAGGCGCTCGCCGGTGAGCGGGTGCACCGCCGCGGAGCCGATGTCGATGCCGATCGAGAAGTCGGGCTCGTCGGTGGCGGCGGGCAGGTCCTCGCGCCAGCGCTCCACCGCCTGGTGGCGCTCCGGGGTGACGAAGTCGAGCAGCGCGGGATGGTCGGCGCCGACGACCAGGAAGGTGGCGCCGTAGAGCGTGTCGGGACGCGTGGTGAACACGGTGACGTCGCGCCGCTCGCAGCGCTCCAGGTCGAAGCGGATCATCGCGCCCTCGCTGCGCCCGATCCAGTTGCGCTGCGCGGTGACCACCACCTCCGACCAGTCGAGGCTGTCGAGGGCATCGAGCAGCGGCTGCGCGTACTCGGTGATGCGCAGGAACCACTGCTTGAGGACGCGCCGCTCGACGACCGCGTCGCAGCGCTCGCAGTGCCCGTTGATGACCTGCTCGTCGGCGAGCACGGTGAGGTCATGCGGACACCAGTTGACCGCGGCCTCCTTCTGCACCGCCAGGCCGCGCTTCATGAGCTGCACGAACAGCCACTGCGTCCATTTGTAATACGCGGGATCGGTGGTGTTCAGCTCGTGCGACCAGTCGAAGCCGGCGCCGAGGCGCTGCATCTGGCGCTTGAAGTTGGCCACCGTGCGCGGCGTGAGTCGCGCCGGGTGCTCGTCCACCTTGAGCGCGTAGTTCTCGCTGTGGATGCCGAAGGCATCCCAGCCCATGGGCTGGAAGACGTCGTGCCCCTGCATGCGCCGGAAGCGGCCGTGGGCGTCGGCGCCGCCGAAGGTGAAGGCGTGCCCCGCGTGCAGCCCCTCCGCCGACGGGTAGGGGAACATCATGAGGTTGTAGTAGGGCCGCGGCGCATTGTCGAGGTCGGGCTCGTAGGTGCGCTGCTCCGCCCAGCGGGCGCGCCACTTCGCCTCCACGGCGGCGTGGTCGTAGACGATGCCGCCGCGCTGTGCCCGCTCGGCCGGGTCCCGCTTGGTCTCCATGAGGTGCTGGAGGATACCCCGTCCGGCGAGCAGGTTGGCCGGGTGCCTAGACTTGCTCTCCTCCCATGACCAGCAGTGCCGTCACCTCGCAGCTCGACTGGGGCCGGGCGCGACTCGACGAGGCCGAGGCGGCCGGGCTGCTGCGCACGCCGCGCGAGCGACGTGGCGGCAGCCGCACCCACGCGGTGGTCGAGGGGCGCGTGGTCGTGGTCCTGAGCGGCAACGACTACCTGGGACTGTCGATGCACCCCCGGGTGCGCGAGGCGGCGGCGGCGGCGGCGCGGTCGGAGGGCGCGGGGGCGACCGGCTCGCGCCACCTCAGCGGGTGCCACGCCGCGATCTCGGCGCTGGAGGACGAGCTGGCCGCCTTCGAGGGGGCGGAGACGGCCACCCTCGCCCCCAGCGGCTACGCGGCCAACCTGGCGGTGCTCCAGGCCGTCGGCGGCCCCGACTGCGTGGTCTTCAGCGACGAGCGCAACCACGCCTCGATCGTCGACGGCTGCCGCCTGTCGCGCGGCCAGGTGTCGGTGTTCGCGCACGGCGACCTGGCCGAGCTGGAGCGCGGCCTGCAGGCGACCGGCCGGCGTCCGGTGATCGTCAGCGACACCGTGTTCTCCATGGACGGGACGGTCGCCGACGTGGCCGGTCTGGCCTGGCTGGCGCGCCGCTACGGCGCCTGGCTGGTGCTCGACGAGGCGCATGCCACCGGGGTGCTCGGTGACGGCGGGCGCGGGGCGTGCGACGCGGCCGGGGTCGATCCCCGCGATCCCTGCGTGGTCCGCGTGGTGACGCTGTCGAAGGCGCTCGGCGCGGGCGGCGGCGCGGTGTGCGGCGACGCCGTGGTGCGCAGGCTGCTGCTGCAACGGGGCCGGGCGCTGATCTTCTCGACGGCGCTGCCGCATCCCACCGTGGCGGCGGCGAGGGCGGCGCTGGGAGTGCTGCGCGACGACGGAGCGAAGCTGATCTCGATGCTGCGGGCGAACACTCGCGTCCTGCGCGACGCGCTGCAGGCGGGCGGCGACGACGCCATGCCCATCGTGCCGGTGCGCACGGGCGACCCTGGCCGCGCGGTGGCGCTGGAGCAGGCGATGCTCGAGGCGGGCTGGCTGGTCCAGGCGGTGCGGCCGCCCACGGTGCCGGAGGGAACCAGCCGGGTGCGCATGGTGGTCTCGGCGGCGCACACCGAGGCGGAGCTGCGCGGCGCGGCGGTGGCGTTGCGGGCGGCGGCAGAGCGCCTGTGAGGCGCACTCTCGGAGTCGTCGGGACCGACACGGAGGCGGGCAAGACGGTGGTCACCGCGGCGCTGGTCGCGGCGCTGCGGGCGCGCGGCATGCGGGTTGCGGGGTTGAAGCCGGTGGCCACCGGCGTCGAGCCCGGGGACCCGGGCGAGGACGCGACCCTGCTGGCGCGAGCATCGGGAACCCAGGCGGGCGGGGCGCTGCTGGCGTCCTTCCTCCTCCCCCGCTCTCCCCTCGCGGCGGCGCGCGCCGAGGGCCGAACGCTGAACGTGGACGAATTGCTGCGCACCATCAAGGAGCGCGCGGCAGCGCTCGACCTGCTCCTGGTCGAGGGCGTCGGCGGGCTGCTGGTGCCGCTCACCGAACGGGTGACGGTGCGCGACCTGATGCGGCGGCTCGGCGCGCCGGTGCTGGTGGCGGGTCGTGCCGGGCTGGGCACGATCGGGCACTGCGCGCTCACCGTGGAGGCCGCGCGGTCGGCCGGCCTCGACGTCTGCGGCGTGGTGCTCAGCGACGTCGACGGCGCGACCGATGCGGAGTTCGCAAGGGAGAACGCCGCACAGATCGAGGCGCAGTGCGACGTGCAGGTGCTCGGGATCCTGCCATTCATGGCCGATACGTCGGACCTGGAGGCGATGGCCACGGCGGCGGAGGCGGCGCTCGACCTCGACGGGCTCCTGGCCGCGCTGCGCCGCGACGAGACGCTGCACGAGGACGTGGTCGCCCTCGACCGCAAGCACGTCTGGCATCCCTTCACCCAGACCAGCGAATGGCGCGACGAGGACCCGGTGGTGATCCGCTCCGCGCACGGCTGCCGCCTGGTCGACGCGCGAGGCCGCGAGTACATCGACGGGGTCGCCTCGCTGTGGGCCAACGTCCACGGCCACGGCCACCCACGTCTCGACGCCGCGCTGCGCGAGCAGGCGGGACGCGTTGCGCACAGCACCTTCCTCGGCCTCACCCACGAGCCCGGCGCGCGACTTGCCGCCGAGCTGTGCGCCGTCGCGCCCGCGGGAATGACCCGCGTCTTCTATTCGGAGGCGGGCGCTGCGGCGGTCGAGGTCGGCCTGCGCATCGCGCTGCTGGCGCAGCGCCACCGCGGCAACAGGCAGCGAACCAGGTTCGTGTCGCTCACCGACGCATACCACGGCGACACCGCCGGTGCCGTCAGCGTGGGGCGCTCCGAGCCGTTCCACCGCGGCCTCGACCCGCTGCTCTTCGACGTGCTCCGCGTCCCGCCGCCGCACCTGTTCGAGCGCAGCGGCGCCACAGCGCACATCGCCACCGAGCAGTCGCTGCAAGCACTCGACACAACGCTGCAGGAGCACGGCGACGAGATCGCGGCCGTGGTCATCGAGCCGCGCATCCAGGGGGCCGCGGGCATGTGGCCGCACAGCGACGAGTGGCTGCGGCGGGCGGTGCAGGCCGCGCACCAGGCCGGTGCACTGGTGCTCTGCGACGAGGTCGCCACCGGCTTCGGCCGCACCGGTGACATGTTCGCCAGCGCCGGCGCGGGCGTCAGGCCCGACATCCTCACCGTGGGCAAGGGCATCACCGGCGGCTACCTGCCGCTCTCCGCAACCCTGGTCGGCGAGGAGCTGTTCGACCTCTTCACCTCGCCGTACACCGAACACCGCGCGCTCTACTACGGACACACCTACACCGCCAACCCGCTCGCCGCTGCCGTCGCCCGCGCCTCACTGCAGCTCTTCGAAGAAGAGGACACGCTGGCCGGCGCGCGGCGACTGGCGACCCGCCTCGCCACCCTGCTCGCGCCGCTGCGAGCGCTGCACGGCGTCGCGGACATCCGCCAGCGTGGCGTGATGGCCGGCATCGAGCTCTGCGCCGGAGGCCTCGACGCCCCCCACGACCCCGCCCTCCGCGCCGGCCGCAGGGTCGTGCTGGCCGCGCGGCGCCGCGGCGTGATCGTGCGCCCGCTGGGCGACGTGGTGGTGCTCAACCCGCCGCTGGTGCTCACCGACGGCGACGCCGCGCTCCTGGTCGAGGCCGTCGCCGAGGCCATCGGGGACGTCAGCGCCGCACTGCCTCAGGCACAGGGAGCATCCGCATGAGCACAGCGATGCGTGGCTCGGTCTACGCCCTCGGCGACGCGGTCCCGCGCATCCACAGGGACGTCTTCATCGCCCCCGGTGCCGTCGTCGCCGGCGACGTGGAGATCGGCGAGCACGTCAGCATCTGGCCCAACTGCGTGCTGCGCGGCGACTACGGCCGCATCGTCATCGGCCGCGGCACCAACGTGCAGGACGGCACGGTCATCCACGCCACCCACACGCTCAGCACCCTGATCGGTGAGGACGTGGTCATCGGCCACGGTGCGCGACTCGAAGGCTGCACCGTGGAGGACGCCGCGCTGATCGGCATGCAGACGGTGGTGCTGCACCAGGTTGTGGTCGGCTCTGGCGCAATCGTCGCCGCCGGCGCGGTGCTGACGCCGCGCACCCTGGTGCCGCCCGGCGCGATGGCCCGAGGCGTTCCCGCGCAGATCATCGAGGTGGACGAGCAGACCCGCGACCAGCGCATCGCCGTGCACCGCGTCACCAGCGAGCACTACTGGGAGAACGCGCAGCGCTGGATGCGCGAGCTGCGCGCCGTCGAAACGGGCTAGCGCTCCGACGTGACCGCCGCGGCCGCGGGCCGGCTTTCGCCGGTACGCTCGTCGCCCGGCGCATCGGACGGCGCCTTGCCCCTGGCCACCGGTGGCGCCCCGTCGACGTGCACCGTGCCGTCGGCGTCGCGCACCATGCCGGTCACCCGCAGCACCTCCGCCTCGTCCAGCGACTCCTCGCGGAGCAGCGCCTGGGTCAGCGCGTCGAGACGGGCGCGGTGCTGGTTGAGCAGCGAGCACGCCTCCTGCAGGCACTCGTCGACGATGCGGCGCACCTCGCTGTCGATCACCTCGGCGGTGTGCTCGCTGTAGGGACGCTGCGCCACCAGCCCGTCGCCGTCCGGCTCGGTGAGGCTGATCGGTCCCAGTGCCGGGCTCATCCCCCAGCGCACCACCATCTGCCGCGCGATCGCGGTGATCTGCTGCAGGTCGTTCTCCGCGCCGGTGGTGACCACGCCGTAGACGATCTCCTCGGCCGCGCGGCCGCCCAGCGCACCGGTGATGCGGGCGCGCAGGTAGTCCTCCGGGTAGTTCATGCGGTCGTCGACCGGCGACTGCAGGGTGACCCCCAGCGCCATGCCGCGCGGAACGATCGAGACCTTGCGAACCGGGTCGGCGCCGGGCACCAGCAGGCCGAGCAGTGCGTGTCCGGACTCGTGGTAGGCGACGCGCTCGCGGTCCTTCTCGCTCAGGGTGAGATGCCGCTCGGCGCCGAGGACGACCTTCTCCAGCGCGTCGGTGAAGTCCTCCATGGTCACCGCGCTGCGATTGCGCCGCGCCGCCAGCAGCGCCGCCTCGTTGACCAGGTTGCGCAGGTCGGCGCCGACCAGACCGGGCGTCTGCGAGGCGAGCGCGTCGAGGTCGACGTCAGGACCGAGCGGCACGTTGCGCGTGTGGATGCGCAGGATCGCCGCGCGCCCGTTGCGGTCGGGCGGCTGCACCACCACGCGGCGGTCGAAGCGTCCGGGGCGCAGCAGCGCCTGGTCGAGCACGTCGGCGCGGTTGGTGGCGGCGATGACGATCACGCCCTCGCGGGAGTCGAAGCCGTCCATCTCGGTGAGGATCTGGTTGAGCGTCTGCTCCTGCTCGTCGTGGCCGCCGATGTTGCCGGGCCCGCCGCGACGGCGGCCGATGGCGTCGAGCTCGTCGATGAAGATGATCGCCGGGGCCATGCTGCGCGCCTTCTGGAACAGGTCGCGCACCCTGGCGGCGCCGACGCCGACGATCATCTCGATGAACTCCGACGCCGACACGCTGAGGAAGGGCACATGCGCCTCACCGGCGACCGCCCGCGCCAGCAGGGTCTTGCCGGTTCCCGGCGGGCCGATCAGCAGCACGCCCTTGGGGATGGTGCCGCCCAACCGCTGGTAGCGCTGCGGGTCGCGCAGGAAGTCGACGACCTCCTCCAGCTCCTGCTTGGCCTCCTCGATGCCGGCGACGTCGGCGAAGGTGGTGGTGGGCCGCTCGGCGTCGAAGAGCCGCGCCTGGGTGCGCCCCAGGCCGAAGAGCCCGCCGCCGGCGGCCTGCGCGCTGCGCCGCATCAGCCAGATGAAGCCGCCGATGAGCAGGATGGTGGGGCCGAAGCTGAGCAGGATGGTCAGCAGCGCCGACCGCGGCGTGTTCAGCGGCGTGGCGCTGATGATGACGTTGTGCTGCTCGAGCAGCGTCTCCAGTCCGGTGTCGGCGAATGTGGGCCGGGTGGTGGTGAAGTTGGTCGAGCTGGTGCTGCTCCCCGGGGCGCTCACCGCCTTCTTGGCCGTCCCCTGGATCTCGTCGCCGGTGGCGCTGATCTTGCTGACGTTGTCGTTGGTGATCTGCTGCTTGAAGGTGGTGTAGGGGATGGTCACGCTGTTCGAGGTGTCCGCGGGGAAGATCGCGGTGAACAGGATGATGTTGAGCAGCAGGACGATGGCCAAGGGGAGCCAGAACCGCCAGGTCCGCATCGGCGCCGTGCCGCCACCAGCCCCGCCCGGCCTGCCGGCTGGACCGCGGCGCGCCGGGTCAGGGTTGGGCGGGTTCTCCCGCGGCGCTCTCGGCATGCCTGTGGACATCGTTACCCAGTGTCCCACGGTGGCGCGCCCGACGTACTCGGCAGGTACCATGGCGGGCCGCGCCGACGTAGCTCAGGGGTAGAGCGCCCGCCTCGTAAGCGGACGGTCGGGGGTTCGAATCCCCCCGTCGGCTCCACCCGACCGGAGGTCAGCCAGCCGGCCCGGACCGTGGTAGGTTCTCCGCCATGACGGTTGGCGGGTTGATGCGGCGAGGCTCGGTGGACGCGTTCGTGGGGCGCCACCTGGTCGCCTGGGAAGGCGCCATGGGCGTTCTGGCAGTGGTCTATCTGGTCGTTGACGTGCTCGCCGATGGCGGCGCCGGGGTCCCGGTGGCGGTGGTCGCCCTCTTCTCCGGGGTGTTCTTCGCCGAGTTCGGGCTGCGCTTTGTCAACGCGCGCAGCAGGCTCGACTACCTGCGCCACCATTGGCTCGACCTGGTCTCGTCGATGCCCTTGGTAGGCGGCCTGCGCGCCATCCGCCTGCTGCGCCTGTTCCGGCTGGTTCGCGCCGCACGAGCCCTCAGCGCCATCGAGCACGAGGCGTTCCAGCACGGCAAGTCTGGCGGCGCGCTCACCTTCCTCTTTCCCGTCCTGCTGGTTGCCTGGTTCGGTGCCGCGCTCAGCTACTGGTCGTTGGAGCACAACCTCAACGCGGACGCGCGCACCTTTGGCGATGCGCTGTACTGGGCCTTCCTCACCATGACCACGGTGGGCTACGGCACCAACGGCGCCCTGCACCCGGAGACGCGCGTGCTCGCGGGCGCGGTGATCTTCGTCGGCATCGGCCTGGTGTCGCTGGTGTCCGGTCATCTTGTCAGCCGGCTCGTGCACGACGATGGCGACAAGCAGATCCGCGCCGAGCTCAGCGACATCCGAGCCGAGCTGCAATGGCTGCGCGCGCACCTGGAAGGTTCGAAGGACGCCGAGACCTGAGGCCGCGCCGGTGGCGGATCGCTGGCGAATCATGACGGCGGCGTCACGGCAGCGGCGCGGGCGCCTGGCGAGGCTCGCGGCGGGGCGTGGCGGCGTGATGATCAGCGCATGTTGCGGCTGGTGCGCGGCACGCCTGTCGTTCGCGTGGTGCTGTCCGCGGTTGCGGTGATCTTCACGGTGTGGGGACTGATCGCGCTCGCCATGTATCCGCTGCTGCGGCTCGACGCCGGCAGCTACGAGAAGGCGATCGGCAGCCCCGCGGCGGAGTGCAGCGGTGATCCCATCCCCGCGCGTGGGGGTTGCTGGAGCGGGGCCGCTGGGCGCGTCACGGTCAGCGGCATCGACAGGCAGAGCGGCGCCGACATCGCCTTCGTGGTGGTCGACGTGCGCAACCTGCCGGCGGTCCGCGCCGACCTGGTCGACACCACGCACATCGCCGCCCTTCCCGTAGGCACGACGCTGACGGTGCGCTACTGGCAGGACCACCTGTCGATGCTGGTGCTGCCCGCAGCGGCGAAGGGCGCGGCGCCGCTGACGCTGCCGACCCGCGACAGCCCCTCGTATCGCGCCACCGGCGTGCCCGTGGCTGACGCGCTGACACTGCTGTTCGGCGTCGCCGGCCTGCTGGTCTGGGGCCGTCCGCTGCTCGACGACGTGCGCACCTGGCTGCAGCGCCGCAGCGGCGAGCGCGACGGCAGCGGCGACACCACGCCGATGGCCTTCGGTCGCCGCGGCCTGGCCCGCTACGGCATCGACCTGCCCGCCGCGCCGCAGACGCCGCCCGGCGACGACGTGGTGCTCACCGGGCGCCGCGCCACCCCGCAGACAGCACAACCCGCGCCGACCCCGCCGGCACCCGCGCAGCCGCAGGAAGGCGACAAGGGCTGGAAGATCCGCCCCTACTGAGGGTTGCGCCCCACCACCACGCGGGTCACCGCCGCCGCCGACTCGCGCAGGCTGCTCACCTCGGCGTACGAGTTTCGGCGGAAGATGGCAGCAACACTGCGAGCCATGTCGGGGGCGATCTCCACCATCAGCCAGCCGCCGCGGCGCAGGTACAGCGGCGACTCGGCGGCGAGGCGGCGCACGAGCTCGAGACCGTCGTCGGAGTTGTCGGTGAGCGAGGTGGCCGGCTCGTAGCGGCGGATCTCGGTGGGCAGCGTCTTGATCAGGCGCCGTCCGACGTACGGGGGATGGATGCTGATCACGTCCACGGCGTCGTGCAGCCGCGAGGGCAGCGGCGCGAGCAGGTCGCCGGCGGCGAATCGCATGTTGGACAGACCGAGTCGCCTGGCGTTGTGGCGGCCCAGCTCGACCGCCTCGTCGGAGATGTCGAGCCCCCACACCTCGGCGCTGCGCACCGAGTGGGCCACGGCGAGCGCCACCGGACCGACGCCGCAGGCGACCTCGACCATCACCGGCTTGGCGCGACGGCGCAGCCGCTTGATCGCCTCGCCCGCGGTGAACTCGCTGGACAGCCGCGGCGAGAACACGCCGGGACGCAGCTCGATGCGGATGTTGCGGAAGTCGATGTAGCCGCGCACCAGCGTCATCGGCTCGCCGGCGATGCGCCGCGCAAGCAACGCCTGCAGCTTCTCGCGCTGTGTGGCGCTGAGCTTGATGTCGAGGTCGTCCTGCACCACGTCGCGCTTCAGCACGACTTCGACCAGCTCCTCGGCGTCGCTGCGCGCCACCCATGGCTTCCACAGCTCGACGTGCTTGGAGGCGCGGATGGCATCCTCGGCGGCGTCGATGAAGTCACCGACGGTGCAGGGCGATGGCAGGGCGACGGCTGCGGGCATGCAGAAATGTCCGTGAAAGCTGACGGGGCGCGCATAGCCTGACACGCGGAGCCACCGCCCCGCTGCGTTCTGTCAGCGCGCGGCGCGCACCGGTCGCGCACCCGCAGTGACGACGGTGATCGCCAGGTCGGCGCGCGTGTAGGCGGCGAGCTGCTGGCGCTCGGCGGCGCTGAGAACCTGCGCCAGTGCGCGGCCCAGGCTGGCGAAGCGCCGCCAGCGGATCAGCGTCACCAGCCAGCGCGCCCCGGGCTGTGTCGCCGCGGTGGTCAGCGCGTCGACGGCGGCGAGGTGGTGTCCCACCATGGCCACCACCACGTCGCGACGCCGCGCGGGGAGGCCGCTGGAGTCGAAGTCGTCGAGCAACCTGCGCATCGGCCGCTCCCAGCGCGCCATCAGGCGGACGTCGTCGTCGTCGGGAAGGCCGTCGGAGGCCAGGGCGAACACGCCGCGCGCCAGCCGCGGGCAGGCGCCACGCTCCAGTTCGAGGTACGCCGCGGCCAGCACCTCGTTGACCCGGGCGAGCCGCTGCCCGCCGTCGCGAGTTGCTGCCAGGATGCGGCGCAAACTCTCGGCCACGGGCGGACACAGCTGCTGCAGTGCGGCGGCGTCGACGCTGCGCAGGGACAGGTGGTGGATCAGGGGCACGACATGTGGCGATCCCAGCGCGTCGAAGAGATGCAGCCACTGCATCGCCTCGCCGGCGGTTGCGGCCTGGCGCAGCCCCGCCCCGGGGCCTCGTCTACCCAACTGTGCTCCCGCGGTTCCGCCGCGCCGCAACTGTCCCGCTGCCTGGCCTCGGACGCGCCGCGCGCGTCCCCGTCGTCGGTGTCGGACGCGAACGTAGCATGGGGTACCCGGCCGCACAACGCGAAATTCCTTGGGGCTGCACGACTTTCGACGGTTCACTCCGAATCGTCACGGCCCCGTGTCGGCGACCTGATGCAAATGCACTACGTCCAGATGGGCACCTTCTGTAGGCTGGATCACAGTCATGGCCGCAGCCCGCAGCACCGCAGCCGTCCTGGCCACGCTGGCGGTGACGGTGGCCATCTCCGCCTGCGACGGCGGCACGCCCGCGCCGAAGACGGGCGGCAGCGCCACAGCGGCGACCACGCCGAACGGCAGCGCGAGCCCTACGCCAAGCGCCCCCGCGCCCTCCCCCACCGCCACCGTCCCGCTCACCGCCTGCCCGACCACCCCGCACCCCGCCGCCGACCTCCCGGTGATCATTCGCGGCGGCCAGCCCGACGACCTCGCCACCGGCCCCGACGGCGCGCTGTGGATCTCCGACGTCAGCACCAAGCTGGTCACCCGCGTGGTCGGCGGCACGGTGGTGCGCACCATTCGCAACCTGGCCGACCCCGAGGGCATCGTCCCGCTGGCCAACGGGGACCTGCTGGTCGCCGAGCAGACCCGCGACCGGGTGCTGGTCGTCCGTCCCGACAACTCCAGCACCGTGCTGCTCACCCTGCCGCCGTCGGGGGTGCAGCTCGGCGTCGATGGCATCGCCCTCGACGCCGCCGGGCAGCGCGTCATCGTCCCCGACAGCCCGCACGGCACCCTGCTCGCCGGGTCGCTGGGCCAGCCGGGAGCCACGCCGGCCACGCTGGCCACCGGCCTCGGCCGCCCCGTCGGCGCCGCGGTCGCCGGCGACGGCACCATCTGGCTGGCCGCCGAGAACGAGGCGCCGCGCGGCCTGTTCCGCGTCGATCGCAGCGGTGCCGTCAGCGCCGTCGGCAACCTGGTCCAGCTCGACGACATCGTGCTGCTCGGCGGCCTGGTCTACGCCACCGACCTGCGCAACCACTCGGTGCACGCCGTCGACCCCGCCACCGGCGCCGACCGCATCCTGGCCACCGGCTTCGTGCAGCCCCAGGGCCTCACCGCCCTGCCCGACGGCGGCCTCGCCGTCGCCGACCCCAACCGCAGCGTGGTGCAGCGCATCCCCGCCTGCGGCGGCTGAGCGGCTCAGCCCGCGGTCGTCATCTCGCGCGACGTCGGGGCCGCGGCGCCGTCGGCGTAGAACTGGCGGAACGGATACCACTGCCCGGGGTGGGCGCGGACCAGCGGCTCGATGGTGTCGGCCACCTTCTGCATCACCGACTGCGCGTCGTCCTCGTCGGTGAGCTGCACCGGACCCATGGGATGGAGCTGGTAGACGCCCCGCTCGTCGCGCCAGCAGGCGGTGGGGAACAGCGCCCCCTTGGTGCGCAAAGCCAGCCAGGCCGGCACCGAGGAGAAGGGCACCGGGCCGCCGCAGTAGTCGACGGTCACCGTCGGGCCGTCCTCCGGCAGGTCGCAGAGGATGGCCACGAAGCGGCCGCGACGGATCGCCTTGACCATGCCCATGGCGGCGTGGCTGGCCTCGTACACCTCCATCTGGTTGGCGCGACGCGCCCAGACCACCAGGTCGGTGATGGCGCGCGGACCGGTGGTGGCCATCACCGTGGTCAGGTTCAGGCGGCTGGCGAAGGCGATGTTGGCGGCCATGTCCCAACTGCCGAAGTGGGTGAGCGCGAAGATGCCGCCGCCGTACCCGACCACCTCGTCGTTCCACGCCTGGCCGGCCGGCCAGGTGCTGTGCCGCCGCGTCGCCTCAGGGTCGAAGCCGCAGGCCCAGACGAAGTCGATGCCGGTGCGGGCGAACTCGCGGAACGACCTGCGAGCGCGACGGCGCGCCTCGGCCATGGAGATGCCGGGGTCGAGGCGGCGGTGGTTGAGCGCGGCGTTGCGGCGGCGCCGCCCGGACAGCGCGTAGCCGGCCATGCCGAGAGCGTCGGCGAGCGGGTAGCGCAGCGGGCCGAGGGCGCGGGTCAGCGCGGTGGTCGCCTGCAGACCCGCCTTCAGGAATGCCGGCGGATGCGGCTCGATCCCGCTCACCCGCAGGCGGTGAGCTGCGCCGGCTGGCCGCCGCGCGCGGGGGTGAAGGTGGTGTTGGGCATCGCCTTGGCGTAGTCGCCGAGCGCGCTGTCCAGGGCGGGTTGGTCGGCGGGGGTGACGGCGACGACGTTGTCGCGCAGGCAGGCGTCGGCGCCCTTGTCCCAGGCCACGTACTCGTCGCCGCCCCAGAGGTCGCCGATGCGCACCGCCTGTCCCGAGGAGATGCTGGGCACCTTCTCGAAGAGCAGCAGCAGGCCGAACTCGCCGAGCACGCTGGTGTCGAAGACCGTGCCGTCGGCCTTGGGCACGGCCACGGTCAGTGCCTTGTCGGCGTGCAGGAAGCGGTTGATGTCGATGAGCTGGGCGCTGGTGGTGGGCGGGTGGACGAAGGCGTCGTCCACCTTGGCCTGCCCGCCGACGCGGTCGAGGGTGCGGATGAAGGTGGGGCCGACGATGTAGGGGAAGCTGATCAGCTCCAGCAGCACCTGCGGCGTGCCCCGCGGCAGGCCGCCGCCCTGGGCGCTGCTCTCCTGGTCGGACTGGCGCTGCTCGGCGGCGGTCATGGCGTTGTGGTACTCGCCCTCGATGCGCACCGCGTCGCCCTCGTAGACCGCCTGGAAGGCGCCGGCCTGCTCGTCGTTGGCCTTGTCCAGGGCGGGACGGTCGATGCCGAACCACTGGTCCTGCACAGCATGGGTGAGCTCGTGGACGAGCACCTGGCGCACGTACGGCGTCGCGGAAACCCCGCGCACCACAAGGGATTTCGACTTCGGGTCATAGAAGCCCGAAACTCCGGCGCCGAGGAGCTGGTCGGTGGCCGCGCCGAGGTCGACGCTCTTGTCGATCAGGTGCATCGCCTTGAGCTCCTTGCTGGCGATGGTGATCGCCTGCGACGGCGTCTTGCTGGTGCTCGACTTGCCCAGCAGGCGTTCGCGGAAGGCGGCGTCGTCGAGCAGGGTCACCGGCACGTCGGCCTTGAACTTGAGCCCGCGGTGCTGCTCGACGAAGCGCTTGGCGATGGGCACGAACTGCTGGATGCTGAGCTGCGGCGCGCCGGCCTGCGGCGGTGGCGTGGCCTGGCCGTGCGCCTGCGCGCTCGGCGTTTGCGAGGCCCCGGGGACAGGCACCTTGACACCCAGCCAGGGCACGGTCACCGAGTGGCTGCTGCACGCCGAGAGCGCCAGCGAGGCCAGCAGGGCGCCGAGCAGCGACGCGGCGATGCGGCGCGGGCGGCGTGTCGGCGCGAGCATGGCGGCCGACAGTGTGCACGATGGCCCCCTGGTGGGCGCTGCGCAATCCGGGGTGAGCTCTAGGTGGTGAGTGCGCGGTTGCCGCGAAGCCAGTGCGGGAGCGCTCCGACCAGCACCTGCGGGCGGGTCTGCGCCTTGATCAGGTACTCGACGGCGCCAAGGGCGAGGGCTCGCTCGACCAGCGAGTGGTCGGCGACGTTGGAGAGCACCACCACCGGGATGTTGCTGGACTTGGGCCAGCCGCGCAGGGCTTCGAGGAACTGCAGGCCGTCCATGCGCGGCATCATCATGTCGAGCAGGATCAGGGCGGGTTTTTCCTTGCGCACCGCGGCGATTCCCTCGACGCCGTCGCGCGCGTGCCGGGTGGCGTAGCCCCTGGCGCCGAGCAGCATCAGGTACATGGTGGCGATGGTGTCGTCGTCCTCGACGAGCAGGATGTCGCGGTCGAGGAAGTCGGCGTCGGGCTTGGCGGGCGGGGCGTTGCGGGAGCGGGGCGGGGCGGCGGTGCCGTTGTCGCTGCGGCGTGCGGGCTTGGCGGGGGCGGTGCCGTTGGTGGCCCGCGGCGGGGCGGCCGGCGCGACGATGGTGCGGGTGGCCGGGGCCTGCGGCGCCGGCGGTGTCGTGGGCTTGGGCGGCGCGGCGGGAGCCAGGGAGGCCGCTGGGCGGGTCGGTGCGGCCGTGGATGCAGCCGGGGGCGGGGCGCTGCCCTGCGCGCTGGCCAGGCGGGCGGCGGCGGCGGAAGCTCCTGCCTGCGCGCTGGCGAGGCGAGCGGCCGCCGAGGCCAGCACCGGCGCGGCGGAGGTGTCGAGCTGAGCGGGTGGTGTCTTGGCTGCGGCAGGCGTTGCCGGCTGGGCGGCAGCCGTGGGAGCGGTGCCGTTCGTTGCGGCCGCGGCGGGCTTGGTGGCCGCGGCAGGGTTACCGGGCTCGGTCGCGGGGGCGCTGCCGTTGGTGGCGGCCGGCGCCGCACCCCTGGCAGCGGCCGACGGCGGCGGCGGAACCCGCAGCTCGGAGTCGACGCGGCGGCCGAGCAGGGGGATGTGCACGCGCACGTCGTCCTCGTCCTCGTCGGGACCGAAGATGTGGAAGCCGCGCAGTCGCTGCAGCGGGGCGTCGGCGGCGGCCTGCTCGTCGCGTGCGCGGCGTCGCCACCAGGCAACGGTCGCCGCGACGACCGCCGCCATCAGCAGCAGCCCCGCGAGGAGGCGCGCAGGCGACAGGGTGATCCCAAGCGGGATCGCAAAGGGGCGCATCGACATTGATATGAACGTGCCCGGGCCGCCTGCTCCTGCGGCCACCGGGCGATCGGAGCAAACGAGCCGACGGGCTTGGAGCAGGGGAGGGTCAGGCAGATGATGCCCGATCCGTCCCACTCACCAGCCGTGGACGGGGTTGGTCACCGGTGTGGCCGGGCGCTGGCCGCCTGCACCGCCGCCGGCGAGGACGGCGCCGGGTTCGGCGTTGCCGTTTTGGCCGCGGCCGCCGTCACCACCACGGAGGGCTGGCCGCCGACGGTCCGTGCGGGTTGTGCCGTGGTCACCACCAGTGCCGCCACGCCCGCGCCCACACCCAGCACGACTCCGCTGAAAGCGGCGAGGATCGATCCCCCGGAAACCATGCTATGACCACTGTGGCAATGTCCAACAGCGACACTCACCACTGTAGCCACGCGGTTCGGCGACCAGCGCAGTGACTATCCACGTTGGAACCTGCGGCTGGCAGTACCGCGACTGGCGCGGCCTCTTCTATCCCGAGAAGCTGCCCCAACGCGACTGGCTGCAGCACTACAGCGCGCGCTTCCAGACCGTCGAGGTCGACAACACCTTCTACCGCCTCCCCGCCGCCGAGGTCTTCGCCACCTGGCGCGAGCACACCCCGCCCGACTTCTGCATGGCCCTCAAGACCAGCCGCTTCCTCACCCACATCAGGCGGCTGCGCGACCCGCAGGCGCCGGTGCAGCTCTTCATGGAACGCGCCGGCAAATTGGGCGACAAGCTCGGTCCGCTGCTGATCCAGCTCCCGCCCACCTTCAAGGCCGACCCGTCCCGTCTCGCCGACGCCCTCGACTGCTTCCCCGATGGCGTGCGCCTGGCCTTCGAGCCGCGCCACGACTCCTGGTTCAGCGAGCAGACCAGGCAGGTGCTCAGTGACCGCAACGTGGCCTGGTGTCTCACCGACTCCGAGGGCGCGCCCACGAGCCCTGTGTGGCGCACCGCCGGCTGGACGTACCTGCGTTTCCACGAAGGCACCGGCACCCCCCATCCCTGCTACCAGCCGCACACCCTGCGCGAGTGGGCGGAGCGCCTCGCCGAGACATGGGGTCAGCACGCCACCGCGTACGTGTATTTCAACAACGATCACCGC
This sequence comes from Candidatus Angelobacter sp., assembly GCA_035569495.1. Taxonomy (GTDB): domain Bacteria; phylum Chloroflexota; class Dormibacteria; order Aeolococcales; family Aeolococcaceae; genus DASRDZ01. Next base: position 50,259 of record DATMMX010000058.1, read on the forward strand.
GGCTGCGCGGTGCGCGACG
>DATMMX010000059.1:0-39370 GCA_035569495.1 Candidatus Angelobacter sp.
CGCGGGTGGTTGGGCGGCGCCTGCGCGTCGTCGACTCCGCGGAGACCACCGCGGCGCGGGTGAAGCGCATCGTCAAGGTGAACCGCCTGGAGTCCGGATTGGAGTCGGCGCCGCCGCCCGTGTTGCTCACCACCGCCGAGCCGTCGCGATTCGCCCGTGTGGCTGCGCTATTCTACGGTGAGCCGGTGGCGCCGCCCGAGGTGGTCGACCTGTGGGACGACGACACGCGCGTGCTCCGGGCGCGGAGGCTCGCCTAGTTCGATGAGCACAGACGCGCAGACCGAGAACCTCCTGGAGCCCATCGCCGCCGAGCTCCACGAGTTCGAGACGCGACTGGCCGGAACTGTCGCAGAGGACCTCGGCCCGATGAGCGCGGCGATGAACCACATCGTGCGCGCCGGCGGCAAGCGGCTGCGGCCCGCGCTGGTGATCCTCAGCGCCAAGCTGGGCGAGGCCGAGCCCGACCACATCTACAACACGGCGATGGGGATCGAGTTCATCCACACCGCCACCCTGGTCCACGACGACCTCATCGACGACGCCGAGACCCGCCGTGGTATGGCCACCATCCATGCATTGCTCGGGGTCAACCCGGCGATCATCGTCGGCGACTACTACTTCGCCAAGGGCGCCAACCTCACCGCCGCCATCGGCATGCCGATCATCGACGTGATCATCTCCCGCGCGGTGATGACCATCTGCATGGGTGAGCTGCTCCAGCTCACCAGCAAGCGCGACTACGACCAGTCGGTGGAGGACTACTACCGCAAGATCGAGCGCAAGACGGCGGCGCTGCTGTCGGCGTCGTGCCACTGCGGCGGCATCGTCGCCCGGCTCGACGAGCAGCGCGCCAACGCGCTGGAGCGCTTCGGCCACCACCTGGGCATGGCCTTCCAGATCGCCGACGACGTGCTCGACTACGTGGCCACCGAGGAGCAGATCGGCAAGCCGGTCGGCGCCGACCTGCGCCAGGGCACCATCACCCTGCCGCTGATGTACGCGCTGCGCGACGACGCCGTCGCCTCCCGGCTGCGCGCGCTGCTGGCCCGCGAGCCGATGCGCGAGCAGGACTACGACGAGGTGGTCGGGCTGGTCCGCGAGTCCACCGCGGTGCAGCGCGCCGAGCACCACGCCCACGAGTTCGCCGACCGCGCCCGCGCCGAGCTGAGCGTCTTCCCCCAGTCCGCGCCGCGCGCGGTGCTGGAGAAGGTGTGCGACTACGTGGTCGAGCGCCGGCTGTGATGCATCTCTCCAACAAGTTCTTTTTCTGAGGACGACCGCTGTGGCAGTCCGCAGTCGCGCGCAGCGCCACGACGTCTCCCCAGGCGCTGAGGGGCACGCCCCGCAGACCATGCGCGACTTCGTCGACATGCTCGACGGCCGCGGTGAACTGCGCCGCGTCCGCGTCCCGGTGAGCGCCGACCTGGAGATCACCGAGATCACCGACCGCGTCTCCAAGGGCCCGGCGTCCGGCAACGTGGCGCTGCTCTTCGAGAACGTGCGCGGCCACGACATCCCCGTCGCCACCAACCTCTTCGGCAGCGCGTCGCGGATGGCGCTGGCGCTGGGCGTGCCGTCACTCGACGCGGTGGGGGAGAGGCTGGGCGCGCTGCTCTCTCCCGAGCTGCCGCGCGGTGTGCGCGCCATCATGGACCGGCTGCGCGGCGGGCTGGAGGCGGCGCGGTCGATGCCGCACCGCATTGACAAGGCGCCCTGCCAGGAGGTGGTGGTCACCGGCGAGGCGGTGCGCCTGTCCGAGCTGCCCATCCTCAGGTGCTGGCCCGAGGACGGCGGCCGCTACATCACCCTGCCGCTGGTGATCACCCGAGATCCGGTCAGTGGTGTCCGCAACGTGGGCATGTACCGGCTGCAGGAGTACGACGACCGCACCCTGGGCATGCACTGGCAGATCCACAAGGGCGGCGCCGAGCAGTCGGAGCGGTACCGGCCGGGCGAGCGCATTCCCGTCGCCGTCGCCATCGGCGGCGACCCGGCGGCCACCTACGCCGCGTCGGCGCCGCTTCCGCCCGGCATCGACGAGTTCCTCTTCGCCGGCTGGCTGATGAAGCGGCGCATGCGCATGGTGCGTGGCGTCACCGTCGACCTCGACGTTCCTGCCGATGCCGACGTCATCCTGGAGGGCTGGGTCGACCCCGCCGAGCGGCGCACCGAGGGCCCCTTCGGCGACCACACCGGCTACTACTCGCTCGCCGACGAGTACCCGGTGCTGCACCTGACCGCAATGACACGGCGCCGCGAGCCGCTCTACCCGGCAACTCTGGTCGGCCGCCCGCCGATGGAGGACTACTGGCTCGGCCACGCCACCGAGCGCATCTTCCTGCCGCTGCTGCGCATGGTGCAGCCGGAGATCGTCGACTACCACATGCCCGCCGAGGGCGTCTTCCACAACTGCGTCATCGTCAGCATGCGCAAGCGCTATCCGGGGCACGTCGCCAAGGTGTGCTTCGCGGTGTGGAGCACCATGCAGCTGGCCAACAGCAAGGCGGTGATCGTGGTCGACGAGGACATCGACCCGCACGACCTGCACGAGGTCGCCTTCCGCGCCTTCAGCAACGTCGACCCGCGCCGCGACACCATCATCGTCGACGGCCCGCTCGACGTCCTCGACCACGGCGGCCCGTCGTTCGCGCGCGGCAGCAAGATCGGCGTCGACGCCACCCGCAAGGGGACTCTCGACGGCTATCAGCGCCCCTGGCCGCCCGACATCCTCATGGACCCGGCGATCACCGAGCTGGTCGAGCGGCGCTGGCAGGAGTACGGCCTGCCATGAGCGACGTCGCAGCGCCCTCGGACCGTGCCGGGAAGGCGCGAAACCGTGGTTCCGCGCTCCACGCGGCCGGTGCGCTGCTCCGCCTGGTGCAGTTCGAACACACCATCTTCGCGCTGCCGTTCGCATACGCGGGAGCGTTGATCGCCGCCCACGGCAACCCGGGCTGGGCGCGCGTCGGCTGGATCGCCCTGGCCATGGCCGCCGCCCGCTCCTGCGCCTTCGCCCTCAACCGCCTCATCGACCGCGGCATCGACTCGCGCAACCCCCGCACCGCATCCCGCCCCAGCGTCACCGGCGAAGTCACCGTCCCGGCGATGCTCGGCCTGGCCGCCATCACCGCAGCCCTGCTGGTCATCGCCGCCGCCAACCTCAACCGGCTCTGCCTCGAACTCTGCCCCATCCCACTGGCGCTGTTCGTCCTCTACCCCTACTGCAAGCGCTTCACCTTCCTCGCCCACTACGTGCTCGGCGCCGGCATCGCGGGCGCGCCGGTCGGCGGCTTCCTCGCCGTGCGCGGCGCCTGGGACCTGCCCGCCGTCCTGCTCGGCCTCAGCGTGCTGTTCTGGATGGGCGGCCTCGACATCCTCTACGCGCTGCAGGACGTCGCCGTCGACCGGGCCCAGGGCCTGCACAGCGTCCCCTCGCGACTCGGTGTGCGCAACGCCTTCTACGTCAGCGACGCATCGCACGTCCTCACCGCCGCATTCCTGGTCGCCACCGGCGTCGCCGCCCACCTCTCCTGGCCCTTCTTCATCGGCGCCGCCGCGGGCATCGCGCTGCTGGTCTACGAGCACTCACTGGTCTCGCCCACCGACTTCAGCAGGGTCAACCGCGCCTTCTTCACCGTCAACTCCTACTTCGCCATCGCCGTGTTCGCGGGCGTCCTCGCTTCCGTCGTGGTTCACTGAGCAGCCCATGCCCATCGACGCCTCCGCCGCCTACCTCGACGGAAAACGCTCGGTTGTCGACGCCGTCAGCAACGCGGCTCCCCAGCAGCTCGACAGCACCGTCCCCGCCACCCCGCTGTGGACGGTGACCGACGTCGTCCGCCACGTCACCGGCATCGCCGCCGACCTCAGCTCCGGCGCCGTGCCCACCGACTTCAACCCCATCGAGGACTGGCAGAGCGACGCCGGCCGAGACAGGGGCGACGCCTACACCGACCACCACGTCGCCTCGCGTCGCGATCACAGCCTTGGCGAGGTTCTTGCCGAATGGGAGCAGAACACGCAGCGCATCCTGCCCATCCTCCGCGGTGAGCAGCCCGCGCCGCAGCCCATCCCGTTCATCGAGCTGATCCCGGTCAACGACCTCGCCGTGCACCTGCACGACATCCGCGGTGCGCTCCAGGAACCCGGGGACCGCGACACCCCGCTGATCGCGCTCGCCGTCGCCTCCTACGTCGCCGCCTTCGCCATGCGCCTCAACGCGCGCGGCCTGCCCCCGGTGCGGATTCGCTACGGCGAGGGCAAGGAGCGCGTCACCGGCGCGGGAGAGGTCGCCGCCACCTGGACCGGCGACCGCTTCGAGCTCTTCCGCGCCCTCGCCGGCCGGCGCAGCAACGCGCAGATCGCCGCCATGCAATGGGACGGCGACCCCACGCCGTACATCCCGCTGGTCTCCATGTACGGCGTGCGCGCGGACGCCCTGGTCGAGTAGATGCCGGACTGGACCGCGACCAGCCCCTGGCGCGGCGTCGACCCACCCCCATCGCGTGACTCGCTGCCGGTGGTGGTCGGCATCAGCGGCGCCAGCGGATCATTGCTCGCCCGTGCAACCCTGCGCCGCCTCCTCGCCCGCGGTGAGCAGGTCGAATGCGTGTGGTCGCGCGCCGCCACCGAGGTCTGGCGCGACGAGCTGGGCGAGCCGCTCGAGGACGGCCTGCGCGCCCTCGCCGGCAACCTCACCCTGCACGCGCCGGACTCCTTCGACGTGCCGCCCGCCTCGGGCAGCCACCGCACCAAGGGCATGGTCGTCGTGCCCTGCAGCATGACCACCGCGGGCGGCCTGGCCAACGGCGCCGGCGACGACCTGCTGAAGCGCTGCGCCGACGTGTGCATCAAGGAGTCACGACGCCTGGTGCTGGTGCCGCGCGAGTCACCGCTGAGCGCCATCCACCTGCGCAACCTGGCCGTCCTCGCCGAGCTCGGGGTGCGCATCGTGCCGCCGATCCCGCCGTTCTACCGCAGGCCGCAGAGCCTCGACGACGCCGTCGAGCAGATCGTCGACCGCGTCCTGCAAGCGCTGTACGACTAGAGCGCGCCCCAGGCCTCGAGCTGGGTGCGAAAGCGCAGCATCCACACCGTCAGCAGCACCGCGGCGCACAGGAACCCGGCGGACTCCGCGGCCACCGTCAGCACGTCCGCGCGTGCCACCGCGTCGTGCGTCAACGCCCCCACCACGTAGGCGCCGAGCCGTCCCAGGTCGAGCATGGCGAGCACGTCGAGCAGCGCCAGGGCGAGCCGCACCACCCGGTACTCGCGGCGCAGCGAGGCGCGCATCGCGTGCACCGACTGCGCCCGCCCCAGCGGCGGCTCGGGATTGCCGCGCAGCAGCCGCACCACCGAGAGCGTGAAGAAGAACGCCGCCGCCCAGCCCGGCCACGCCGTCGACCACGACGAGCCGTCGGCGAAGAACGCCTCCACCGCGCCGAGCACCTGTCCGTGCTGCTGCCGTTCCACCAGCCGGTGCTGCAGCACCAGCGCGGCCGCGCCCCAACCCGCGGCGATCACCCCGACGAGAACCACCAGGCCGAGCTGCGCGCGTGGCGGCAGGCGGTCGATCCACGCGCCGCGCGCCGGGTGTTCCGCCGTCTCCGTCTCCGCGGCGGGCGAGTCCGCGGTGGGGGGCATGGCATGGCATTGTAGGGTGCTCTCGCCACATGCCAACCACACCCGCGCGCCTGCGCGTCGTCACCTACAACATGCTGCTCGGCGGCCAGGGCCGAGGCGATCGCATCGCCGCGGTGCTCGAACGTCTCGACGCCGACGTGATCGCCCTCCAGGAGGCCAACGACGTCGAGCTGCTGCGCTCGCTGGCGCAGCGCCTGGGCATGCGCATGGTGGTGGCCAAGCCCAACGACGCGACGAAGCTCAACCTCGCCGTGCTCAGCCGCCTGCCGGTGACGCGCTGGCGCGCCCATCGCCACCCCGGCCGGATGCTGCGCGCCCACCTGGTCTGCGAGGTCGAGGTCAACGCGCCGGGGCTGGCCAGGCTGCGCATCCACAACGTCCACCTGGCGGCGCGCTTCGGCGAGAAGAACAAGGGCGAGGCGCGCCGGCTGCGCGAGCTGGAGGCGATCCTCGGCGACATCGAGCGCAGCGGGTCCACCCCGCACCTGGTGCTCGGCGACTTCAACTCGCTGTCGCCTGGCGAGACGGTCGCCGCCACCGCCTTCTTCACGCGCATGGCCGAGCTGCGCCGCCGCGGCCTGCTGGTGCGCGGGCTCGACGGGCTGACCGTCCCGCGCGAAGCCGCCGGCGACGCCGGCCTGGCCGACGCCTGGCGCGACGCGGGCGTCGAGCCGCACCTGCACGTCGCCGTCCCCCGGCTGCCCTGGGTGGTCGGGCCGCTGACCGGCGTGCTGCCCCGCAGCGCCGCCCTCGACCGTGTGCTCAACCGCTTCATCGAGCGCTGGACGGTGCCGCGCATGCTGGAGGCCGGCTACACCGACTGCTACCGCGCCGTGCACAGCGACGGCCTGGGCTACACCTGCGCCACCTGGATGCCCGCCGCGCGCATCGATTACGTCTGGGCCGACGCGGCCATGGCCGAGCGGGTCACCGCCGCCGACGTGGTCGGCGACAACGGCCGGCCCGACCCCGACGTGCTCGGCGCCTCCGACCACTTCCCTGTCGTCGCCGACTTCCGCCTCTAAGGCGCGGGTCCGGCGCACCTGTTCACATTGGTGGACGGAAGCTGCTAGCATTCGCGCCCTACAGGAAGGGACGCCCTGGCGGGCGACTCGATGCAGGAGTTGTTAGGGATGAGCGAGACACGCAGATCCGTGCGTGCACGCCTGGCCGTTGCCGGCGTGCCCCTCATGGTGGGGGCGGCTGCGATGCAGCTCTCCACCGCACCGCCGGCCCGCGCCGACACGCTGTCGACATCGGCGGCCGGCTGGCACCAGCTCACCCGGGCGGTGATTCCCGGGCTGGGCAACGCCACCCGGCTGCAGGCGCTGCCCACCAGCCAGAAGATCCAGGTCGGCGTCGCCCTGACCGATCCCAATGCGGCGGCGGAGCAGGCGGCGGCCGCGGCCGTGTACGACCCGGCGAGCCCCGCCTACCACCAGTTCTTCACCCCGGCGCAGTGGCAGGCCAGCTTCGGGCTTCCCCAGGCGACGTACTCCGGCGTGGTGTCGCAGCTCACCGCGCAGGGCCTGCGGGTCGCCTACGCCTCGCCGACGCGGAGCTACGTCACCCTCGGCGGCACCGTCGCCGCGGTGGAGCGCACCTTCGGCGTCGACCTGTCCACCTACCAGGCGGCGGACGGCCAGCAGTTCTTCGCCAACGCCCAGGCGCCCAGCGTGCCCGACGGCGTCGACGCGGTGCTCGGCCTGGAGTCGCTCAGCGTGCAGCACCCCGCGGCGCCGCCGGTTGACACCACGGCGCAGAGCGGTCCGTGCGTGCAGGGCACCTGCATCGGTGTGGTCACCCCGCAGGACCTGTGGTCGATCTACGGCATGCCCGCAAGCAACCGCGGCCAGGGCCAGAAGGTGGCGGTGATCGGGGAGGGCGACATGGCCGGGCCGGTCGCCGACCTGCGCACCTGGGAGACCCGCCAGGGCCTGCCCGCGGTGCCGGTCAGGGAGCACGCCGTCGCCGACGACCAGACCGACAAGACCGGCCTGCTGGAGTGGAACATCGACACCCAGGCGACCACCGGCATGGCCCCCGACGTGCAGGAGCTCGACCTCTACTTCACCCAGAACCTCGGCGTCACCGCGGGCGCCTTCTCGGTGTGGGCCAACGACACGGCCGGTCCGCAGCAGGCCAACGCCTCGTTCGGCGGCTGCGAGTCGGTCGACCTCGCGCTCGGGTCGGTGCAGGCCGAGGAGCCGATGTTCCAGCAGGCGGCGGCCGAGGGGCGCACCCTCTTCGTCTCCACCGGCGACACCGGCGGCTCGTGCACCGCGGTCACCGGCAACGGCGTCGTCAACACCGTGGTGCCCCAGGTCGAGTGGCCGGCGGCGAGCCGCTGGGTGGTCGCCGTGGGCGGCACCGAGCTGTTCGCGTCGTCGGGCGCCAACCCCCAGCGCGTGCTGGAGAAGGCGTGGGAGTACACCGGCGGCGGCATGAGCCTCACCCAGCCGGAGCAGCCCTGGCAGGCGACCGCCGCGCCTTTGGTGAAGGCGCCCTGCCTGGTGGACGACACGGCGTTCCCGCAGACCACTGCGCCGACGTGCCGCGGCCTGCCCGACGTGGCCGCGATGTCCGGCGACACGCTGTTCAACCAGTACGACATCACCAGCGCCGGCAGCAACAACTTCGGCGCCGGCACCAGCCTGTCCTCGCCGCTGTGGGCGGGCATGTGGACGCGCATCCAGGCGGCCGCGCCCGCCGCGGGCCTGGGCTTCGCCGCACCGGTGCTCTACAAGCAGGGCGCCAGCGCCACGGCCGACCCGCGCGACTTCTTCGACGTCAGCGTGGGCAGCAACGGGCAGTACCCGGCGCTGCCGCGCAGCGCGGTCGACCCCAGCGGCTGGGACTTCGTCAGCGGACTCGGCGTGGCCAACGTGAGCAACCTGATGCAGGACGTCACCGGGCAGCTCACCCCGAGCAACACCACCGCGCCGATCGGCGGCGGCGGCTCGACGTCGCTGTCCGGCGAGTGCGGCGGCGCGAACGGCACGCTCACCGCGCCCGAGGGCAACCAGCTGTTTCCGTTTGCCGCCGCGTCGGTGACCAAGGTGGTGCCCAGCTACAGCTCGGCGAGCGCGTCGGTGACGGTGACCTTCACCGTGCCGCAGATGTCGAGCGGCACCCACAACGAGCTGGACTTCTACTGGCTCTTCTACGACGGCACAACGCAGTACGAGCTCGACGCCTCATACGACCCGGTGATGGGCAACAGCTTCCTGCTCTACAACCTCACCGCCTCGACCGGGGTGGCCACGGCGATCGACAGCACGCTGACCGGCGGCTTCGACTTCACCGCCGGAACCGCGACCATCACCATGACCGTCGCCCAGTTCAACAACGCCGCCAAGCCCGCGACGCCGCTGGCCGCCGGCTCGGTGCTGCAGAACACCACCGCCAGCAGCGGCTACGAGTACACCGGCTACGGCGGGATCATCAGCAACGGGCAGTGCCCCTTCACGCTCGCGTGATCTGACCTCCAACCAGGGTGGCGCCCGGGCCCGAGGTGGCTCCGGGCGCCGCCCGTATACTCGACGGCAGATGCCCCCCACGCTGCCCCAATGCGCCCACGCCATCGTGGGCGGCTCAGGCACCGCCGCCATCGAGTTCCCCGAGGCGCTGGGCGACGAGCGCGTCCGCGTGCTGAACGACTCGATCAGCGTGGAGACGCCGTACGGGCAGAGCCCGGTGGTCAAGCACATCGCGGTGCGCACCCCGGGCGGCGAGCGCCAGGTGCTGGTGGCGCGGATGCACGGCTGGCAGCACAACGCCACCCGCCACGAGGCGGCGCTCGCCCTGTTCTGGTTGTTCCGCGGGGCCGGGGTGCGCCGGGTGATCGCCGAGGCGGGCTCGGGGAGCATCACCCAGCACTTCCGCCCTCGCGACCTGGTGCTGCCCCACGACGTGCTCGACCTCAGCCCGTCGGTCGGCGGCCGCCTCGACCCCGACGCCGTGGTGCTGATGCGCGAGCCGTTCTGCCCGGACATCCGCGGCGCGCTCTGGAAGCACGCGACGGTGTGGGCCACCGACAAGGCGACGCGCGCCTTCAACCGCGCCGTGTACGCGTCCGGCCAGGGCCCCCGCTTCGAGACCGCCGCCGAGGTGACCGCGTTCGCCCGGCTCGGCGCCGACGTCATCGGCCAGGCGATCGCCCCCGAGGTGTTCCTGGCCCGGGAGATCGGCGCCTGCTACGCGGCCATGACCCTGGTGCTCAACTACGCCGAGGGGGTCCGCCCCCATTGGGACTTCGAGCTGCTGCAGGAGATCCTCGCCGAGGACGCGCGCTCGCTGGGACAGCTCCTGCTCGACGCGCTCAGCGACGTTCCCGAGGAGCCGCTGTGCTCCTGCGCCGAGTACCGGCGCCTGCCCGCGGCGACCGACCCCGCCGCCATGACGGACACCGCATGACCACACTCGCTCCGACCCTGCCCCGCATCTCCGACCCGTTGCTGGAGCCCGTCGCCGCCAAGGTCGCCCGCGGCGAGCGGCTGTCGCCCGAGGACGGGCTGCTCCTGATGACCACTCCCGACCTGCTCACCGTGGGACGGCTTGCCGACTCGGTGCGCGAGCGGCTGTGCGGCGACGCGGTGTTCTACAACGTCAACCGGCATCTCAACGCCACCAACGTCTGCGTCGCGGGCTGCAAGTTCTGCGCCTTCGCCCGGGTGAAGGGGGAGGAGGGGGGCTGGTTGAAGTCGTGGGAGGAGATCGAGGGGATCGTCGGCGCGCTGTCGCCGCGCACCACCGAGATCCACACCGTCAACGGGCATCATCCCGACCTGCCGCTGTCGTGGTACGAGGAGTACCTGCGGCGGATGAAGGCGGTGCGTCCCGACCTGCATCTCAAGGCGTTCACCGCGGCGGAGATCCAGTGGTTTGCCGAGCACGACGCGCTGCCGGTCGCCACCGTGTTGGAGCGGTTGCGCGCGGCGGGTTTGGGATCGCTGAGCGGCGGCGGCTGCGAGGTGCTGGTCGAGCGCGTGCATCGCAAGATGTTCCCCGGCAAGTGCGGCGCCGCGGAGTGGCTGGAGGTGCACCGCACCGCGCACCGCATGGGCATTCCCACCACCGCGACGATCCTCTTCAACCACATCGAGACGCTGGAGGAGCGGGTCGAGCACCTGGTCAAGCTGCGCGACGCGCAGGACGAGGCGCCCGGGTTCATGGCCTTCGTGCCGCTGCCCTTCCATCCCGAGAACACCTTCTTCGCCAAGCGCTGGCGCCCGGCCACCGGGTACACCGAGTTGCGCATGGTGGCCACGGCGCGGCTGATGCTCGACAACTTCCCCCACGTCAAGGCCTACTGGCTGACGCTGGGCACCGAGATCGCCCAGATCGCGCTCAGCTTCGGCGCCTCCGACATCGACGGCACGGTGGAGGAGGAGCACATCATGCACATGGCGGGGTCGAGCGCTCCGCAGCTGGTCACCGAGGCGGGGCTGCGGCAGATGATCAAGCAGGCGGGTCGAGTTGCGGTCGAACGTGACACGATCTACCGGCCGGTGCGCGCGGCGGAGATGCAGGGCGCGCAGGTGCCGCCGCTGGACGACATGCCGCACGCGCTGCGCGAGGCCTTGCTCATGGCCTGGCGGAGTGAGGCGCCCCGAGAGACGCGCGCATGACGGTCGATACGCGCCCGGTCCCCGACACCGGTGCACCGCTGGTCCGTCCGGTGCGGCTCGGCCGCGTCGACTACATCAACGTGCTGCCGGTGTACCTCGGCCTGGAGCGCAACGGCACCCGCTGCGAGGTGATCAAGGGCGTGCCCACCGAGCTGAACCGTCAGCTCGACGCGCGCCGCATCGACTGCGCGCCGGTGTCGGCGATCGAGGTCGCCCGCCACGCCGGCGCCTATGCGGTGCTGCCCGGTTTGAGCATCAGCAGCATCGGCGCCGTCGGCTCCTCGATGCTGATCAGCAAGGTGCCCGCGTCACAGCTCGACGGCCGCAGCGTCGCCCTGTCCACGCACTCCGCCGCGTCGCTGGCCTTCTTCCACATCCTCTGCGCCAAGCTCTGGCGCGTCACCCCGCGCACCGTCGACGCCGCACCGGACCTCGACAGCATGCTGCAGTCGCACGACGCCGCCGTGCTGATCGGCAACCCCGCACTGAGCGCCGTCCACGAGGCCGAGCGTCGTGGCGACCTGCACGTCGTCGACCTCGGCGCCGCGTGGTACGAGCTCACCGGGCTGCCCGCGGTGTTCGCGCTGTGGGCGCTGTGGCGCGACTGGGCCGCGCAGCAGCCCGACGCGGTGGCCTTGCTTCGCGAGGACCTGGAGCGCGGCCGCGCCTGGGGCCTGCATCCCGACAACCACGAGGCGCTGGTCGCCCGCGGCGCCGCCGACACCGGCCTTCCCGCACCCGACATCGACGCCTACTTCGCCAAGCAGGACTACCGGCTCAGCGAGGACCACGTACGCTCGGTGCTCCGCTACTTCGCCCTGCTCGCCGAGCTCGACCTGGCGCCCTCGCTGGATCATCTGGAGCTTGCATGACCTCCGTGATCGCCGACTCCGCAACCCGCGCCCGCCGCATGCCGCAGCGCCGGCCCGCCCCGCCGGCCATCGCCACCACGTTGCCGCTGCAGCACGCCCTGGAGCGCGCCGCCGCCGGTGAGCGCCTCGGCGCCGGCCACGCCGTGCAGCTGCTCGAACACGCGCCGCTGCTCGAACTGGCAGGCGCTGCGCACGCGCGGCGGCAGGCGGCGGTCGACCCGCGACGCGTCACCTACCAGATCGACCGCAACATCAACTACACCAACGTCTGCGTCACCGACTGCTCGTTCTGCGCCTTCTACCGCCACCGCGGGCACATTGAGGCGTACACCCAGTCGACCGAGCAGATCCTGCAGCGCTGCGGCGAGGCCGTGGAGCTGCACGCCACCAGCGTTCTGCTCCAGGGTGGCCACAACCCGTGGCTGCCGATCAGCTACTACGAAGAGCTGTTCACCGCCATCAAAACGGCGTTCCCCGCGCTGCACGTGCACGCGCTGTCGCCGACCGAGATCGGCTTCATCGCCCACCGCGTCGAGCAGGTGCCGGTCGCCGAGGTGGTTGCCCGGCTGCGCGACGCGGGGCTCGACTCCGTGCCCGGCGGCGGCGCGGAGATCCTGGTCGACCGGGTGCGCGACCTGATCTCCCCGAAAAAGCAGCGCAGCGGCGAGTGGCTCGACGTCACTCGCGACATCCATCGCGCCGGCCTGCCGACCACGGCGACGATGATGATGGGCCACGCCGAGACGCTCGCCGAGCGCGTCGAGCACCTGCGCCTGCTCCGCGAGCTCCAGGACGACACCGGCGGACTGCTCAGCTTCATTCCCTGGACCTACCAGCCCGACAACACCGAGCTGCAGGGCGCGCGCGCCACTGGCACCGACTACCTGCGCGCCGTCGCCATCGCCCGGCTGATGCTCGACAACGTGTTGCACCTGCAGGCGTCCTGGCTGACCACCGGCGCGCAGATCGGCCAGCTCTCGCTCAGCTTCGGCGCCGACGACCTCGGCTCGGTGATGCTGGAGGAGAACGTGGTCACCCTCGCGGGCGCGCCGCACGCCAGCAACCAGGCCGAGCTGATCCGCGTCATCGAGGACGCGGGCTTTGTGGCGGCGCGTCGCGACACCTACTACGAGATCCTCGACGTGCACCGGCGCGGCGACGGCGAGGACGAGCGCGAGCTGCGCCGGGTGGGGCGCATCGCCGGTCCCGGCATCGCGGGCAGCACGCCGCGGCAGACACCGGGCACCGCGGGCGTGGTTCCCGAGGGCACCGCGAGCGGTCGCAAGCGCCGCGCCGCGTCCGCGGCCGAATAACCGCGATGGAGCCCGCCGCCGACGCGCCGGCCGGCGACCTGCCCGCCCGGGTCCACGACCTGGCCCGCCGCCTGCCCAAGGTCGAGCTGCACGTGCACCTCGAAGGCACCATCACCCCGGAGCGCCTGCGCTCCCTCGCCGCAAAGCACGGCCACCCGCTCGACCCCGCCGCACTGGAGACGATCGGCCCCGGCACCAGCTTCGGCTCCTTCCTCGCCGCCTTCCTGGAGCGCATGCGCGTGCTCCTCGACCCCGACGACTGGTGCGCCGTCCTCGACGACTTCCTTTCTGCCCAATGTGGCCAGAACGTCCCGTACACGGAGAGCTACGTCACCTTCTACGGCGCGCTGCTCGGTGGCTACGTGCTCGCCGACGTGCTCCGCGAGATGGCCGCCGTCGAGCAGCACTGGCACGCGCGGGGCTGCGCGCTGCGCCTGGTCATGGACGCGCCGCGCCAGTTCGGCAACGACGTCGCCCTGCAGATGTTCAGGCTGGCCGCCGCCGACCCCACCGGGCTGCTGGTCGGCGTCGGCATCGGCGGCGACGAGCTGGTCGAGCCCGCCGAGAACTTCGCCGGCGCCTACGCCTTCGCCCGCGACGCCGGCCTGCACCGCACCGCCCACGCCGGGGAGCACGGCGGCCCCGCCTCGGTGCGCGCCGCCGTCGACGTGCTCGGCGTCGAGCGCATCGGCCACGGCGTCGGCGCCGCCCGCGACGCGCACCTGCTGCGCCACCTGCGCGACCGCGGCGTCGCCGTCGACGTCTGCCCGGGCAGCAACCTGGCCACCGGCGCCTGGGACCCGGCAGCCGGCCCGCACCCGGTGCGCAGCTTCGTCGAGCAGGGTGTCCGCATCGACGTGGGCAGCGACGATCCTGCCATCTTCGGCACCAACCTCAGCGACGAGTGGGCCAACCTGATGCTCCGCGACGGCTTCACCCCGCACGAGTGCTTCGACCTCACCCTCGACGCCCTCGACGCCGCCTTCCTCGACGACGGCGGTCGCGCCCGGCTGCGCGCCCACTTCGACGCCGAGTTGGAGGACCTGCGCGAGGAGGCCGCCGCCCTGGAGGAGGCGCTGCACGCAGCGGCGACGCCATGAGCGCACCACAGGCGCCCCAGGTCGCGCCCGACCAGGTTCGGGCCATGTTCGACCAGATCGCCCGCTTCTACGACCTGCTCAACAGCGTGCTCAGCGGCGGCCGCGATGCGGCCTGGCGGCGCCGCGCCGCGAGCGAGACCCAGCTCCATCCTGGGGACGTGGCGCTCGACGTCTGCACCGGCACCGGCAAGCTGGCCCGGCTGCTGCGCCGCCGCGTCGGTCCGCAGGGCAGCGTGGTCGGCGTCGACTTCAGCACCGCCATGCTGGAGATCGCGCGGCGCAGCGTCGAGGGTGTCGACTTCCGCGAGGGCGACGCGTCAACCCTCGACGGCGTCGGCGAAAGTGGCGTCGACGCGGTCACCGTCGCCTTCGGACTGCGCAACGTCGTCGATCGCCCGGCCGCGGTGCGCGCCGCATTCCGCGTGCTCCGACCCGGCGGCCGCTACGTGATCCTCGAATTCGCCCGCGTCGACGTGCCGTTGTTCGGCCGCGTTTACGCCTGGTATCTCACCCGCGTGCTGCCCGCCATCGGCCGCCTGCTCAACCCGCGCAGCGGCGCCTACACCTACCTGCCGCGCTCGATCGCCGCCTACCCGCCCGCGGCCACCGTCAGCGGCTGGCTGCGCGACGCGGGCTTCACCGACGTGCGCGTCATCCCGATGACGCTGGGGATCGTGACCCTCCACGTCGCCACCCGCCCTGCAGCACCGCGCTGAGCACCAGCAGCAGCCCCGCGATCCCCGCCGCGAACAGCCCCGGCTGCAACGAGACGCTGTAGCCCTCGCCACTCGCCGGACGGTACCCGCCGGTCGAGGTGAAGAGCACCGCGCCGACCACCAGCAGCGCCCCCGCGAACGCCACCCCGGCGACGCGGATCTGTGAGGGGCGCGGCCGCAGCAGCGCGTCGGCGAGCATCAGCAGTGCGAGTGCGGCGCCGACGCACGCGGCCAGCCCGCTGCCGTGGAAGCCGTCGAGGCTGCGCGCCTGCACGTCACCGGGGACGCGCACCTCGACCCGCTCCCACGCCAGCCAGCAGGCGACCGCCGCGATCAGCGGGACCAGTACCGCGAGGACGCGGAGCGCCGGCGCGGCGAACGATCGCAGACGATCCATCGCCGCCATTGAACACGACGCGGTGTGCGCTCAGCGGCGCGAGTGGCCCTGGAGGCGGCGGGGCGCCTCGGCGTTGCGCTGCAGACGGCCGCCCACCAGCATCGCGCCGGCCGCGAACAGCGCCGCGACGATGCCCAGGGTCATGGAGTGGAAGGCGCCGCTGCCGTTGACGCCGATCAGCATCTGCAGCACCACCGCGGCGAGGGCGACGCAGCCGAGCCCGAAGAAGGCCTGGCCCTCACGCACCGGCAACCCGTTGCGCAGCACGATGACCTCGTGGCGGACCAGCAGCAGCAGGATGGTCCCCGCCGCGCAGAAGAAGAGCACGTCGCCGAGGAACCCGGTGCCGAAGGCGTTCTGGCTGACCCGCGACGACGCCGTGTCGAAGTGGTACCAGGGCAGGAAGGTCGACAGCAGCGCGGCGACGGCGCCGATGCCGCTCACGCGGTCTGCCTGGGAGAGGCGATCGAGCATGTGCGGACTCCGTTGGACCCGGACGTGGATGCAGGGGTGGGTGTGGGTCCTTCCGCAGCATCCTACCCGGGGTTGGCGGGTATGTCAACGGAGTTGTGGTGATGCGGGTGCATCACGACTCCGGGCGACAGCGCGTTCCACGCGGACCTCCAGAGCGGCAGAGCCCTAGAGAAGCTAGGAGGAGCCTCTGCGGCATCTCATTTCCCTCGCGGATGCCGATCAGCTCAGACATGGCGACGGGAACCATCGTCGTCAACCAGCAGGTCTGTGGCTGCGACCTCATAGCACCCGACGTCATCGAAGAACACCCTGAAATGATGGGTTCCTTCAGGAAGGTCGTGTAGAGTTGGCAACCACTCACTCGATTCCACTTCCACAAAGCGATCGTACGCAGAGACCTGATCGGGCGTGCAAGAAGACCAAGCCGTGAATTCGACGGCTGAGACACCCACAAAATGCACGATCTTCCATGCATACGCGCCCGTCCGTGTTTCATAGTCCAACCGCAGCGAGGCTGTGTCGCGATGTTGAACGAGCTCCGGCCCTCTTGCGAATTCCTGCGACTTGAACGGCATGGCCCACACGTCACGGTATTTCCGATCGCTCATCATGGAATACCTCGCCACCAGCTTGCCCACGGCCCGGCGCCAGTGATCCGAAGCGTGCCGGTCCCTGCGTCCGTTAGACCGTTTGCCGCCAGCCGTTCGGACAAGATCGATTCGAACGGCTCGTTTCCGGTTTGATCGATCAAGGTCCAGTCGGACAATGGGACGTTCGCTTGCCGTAGCGCAAGCATCGATCGGGTCTCGAAACCGAGCAGCCCTTGGCCCCTGTCGAGGACGTTGATAGGCAATTCGCTTGGCGTGATGGTGCCCGCGCGTAGGCCGCGGGCCACATCGCTGATTGCCTGACCTCGCAACATGCCATTGCCAAATGTAGCCGAAGCGGTGGTCTGCGTGAAGGCAGGAAGGGCCTCGCCAGCCGCCTCTGTGGCAGGGGCGGGGACACGCGATGCCATTTCCGCGCTCTGGCCGAGGGGACGGGAAGCCACCGATCCGCTGTCTCTTGCGGCCGCGACGGAGGGTTCTATGCCCTCGAGGTTCTCACTGGCATGTGCGATCCCCGCGAAGACACGGAGACCCCTCTCCACTCGCACCAAGACACCAGGTCCGACAACCGACGCGGCGCAGAGGACCTTGTTGTCCCAACAGTCGCGCAGTTGGCCAATGACCATATCCGACGCCTTCTGATACGTCTGGTTGCACTGGCTCACGCCTGGGCCGGCGTGTCCGCCCGGCTCGACATCCGGCAGAAGGCAGTCACTGAACCACGATGCCACCATTTGGCCGCCACGGACGACGGCGCGCGGGATGCTGGTGACGGCGTCACACAGACGGCAGGGCGCGTCCCACTGAGCGATGTCCGCGCCGGAGATGTCGTACCCACCACACACCCGTCCCACTGCGCTGCCGCCTCGGCTCGCCACTGGGCCGGGGCCTTCTGCAGTCGCACAGTAGTTGTCCGTGGATACGCCCTCCACGATGTGGCCCGTGGGATCGACAAGGTTCACCGGGTCGCCGTTGACGTAGTTGTAGCGGTTGTTGGTGAGGGGGTCGGTGCCGAGACCGAGGTCGGCGGCGGGCTGAGCGGCCTGGTACGAGTCGGGCGTGAGGAACGTGGACTTGGCCGGGTCGTAGGTGCGCGCGCCAAGTTGGTAGTCGCCGGTGGCGGAGTCGTGGCGGGCGCCGCGGTAGACGAACGGGTCGGGCGTGCTGCCGGTGTTGCAGGGGTTGGTGAGGCTCGGCGACTGGACCGCGTTGCCGAAGGGGTCGAGGCGTATGGTGCAGGCGACCGCCTGGCCCGGGGTGGTGGCGGTCGAGACGTTGCCGTGCCCGTCGTCGGCGAGGTACTGGATGGCCCCCGGGCCGCCCTCCTGGACGGCTGCCTTCGGAGTGCCCGAGGGCGACAGCGCGTACACGGTGTCGTACCCGGCGGAGGTGCTGTCGAGGGCGGGCTGCTGCGACAGGCCGTCGTAGTGGAGCCAGGCCAGGACGCCACTGTCTCCGTGCTGGTACTGGCGGCTGAGGCCGTCGTACAAGTAGGAGGAGGCAGTCACGTTGCAGCCGGACACGTTCTTGGGACTCACCTGGCCGAGGCGGTCGAAACCGTCGTAGCTGTAGGTCGCGCAGCCGTCGTCGACCAGGCCGCCGAAGGGAGCGTACTGCACGGACTTGGAGCCGGTCGGCGGCGATGCGCAGTTGCGGGTCGCACCGGGTTGGATCGAGATGACCGAGTCGTCGGCGTTGTAGCAGTACTGGGTCTGAGTGCCTGACGCGTCGGTGTAGGACGTGCGGTTGCCGTCGTGATCGCGCGCGATGTTGGTCGGAACCGTGCCGCACGCGCTGCCCGCACCGAGCGACTGAAAGCCGCTGAGGCGACTGGCCTTGTCATACGTGTAGCAGTATGTCGACTGAACCGGTGTCGCTCCCCCGGCGCCCGCTCCGCTGAACTGCTGCTGGGTGATGCGGTAGTTGCTGTCGTAGGCGTAGTTCCATGTGGCAAATGCCGATCCCGACGACGGCGAGACGGTCTGCGCAGCAAGAGTGTTGTCCGAGTTGTACGTGCGAGCGATCTTCTGTCCGTTGCCGTCGGTCTCGGCGGTGGTGCGGCCACCGGCGTCGTACGACCACTGTGTGGTCCCTGCCGCGATGGTCGACGTCATCGAGGCTGCGAGCTCGGCGGGGTTGTAGGCGTACGAGGTCGAGTAGCTTGTCGACGAGCCGTCAACGGCCTCCACTCGCAAGGTCGTTCGGCCCAGCCCGTCCGCCATGTACTTGCTCTGGCGGTAGCCGTCATCGACCGTCCGGGACACCCCGTCCACGTAGTACGTGGCATTGATGGTGAGGTTGCTGCCGGAATCCCACGCGCTGGCGAGGTGGCCGGCAGCGTCGTAGGTGAACGACATGCGCTCCCCGTTGCGGCCGGTCTGCGTGGAGATCAGCCCGTTGTCGCTGTACGAGAAGGTGGGGCCCCCGGGGCTGGTCCGGCTCTGTGGGGTGCATTGCTGGCCCGAACCGGGCGGGGGGACGACCTGGACCTCCTGCTCGATCTTGCGGCCGGCGTCGTCGTACTTGTACGTCGTCTGGCGCAGCAGCGAGCCGTCGGAGTTCACCGGCAGCAGGCTCATGGTGACCAGGTGATCCTGGGTGTAGCAGTAGGTCGACGGAGAGCCGGCGCTGTTGTTGGCGTCCCGTGCGTTCGCCGACGGCGAGGTCACGGTGGTCGGTTGGCCGTCGCTGTCGTACGTGTAGCTGGTGTTGTCGCCGAGCGCGTCGCTCGCCGACTGCAGCCGGTTGTCGGCAAAGTAGGTCGCCGTGGACGCGTTGCCGGCGGGGTCGGTCATCGAGGTGCGATTGCCGTTGCCGTCATACGCGTACGTCGTGGTGTGGGTGATGGAGCCGTTGGGCTGGCCCGCCGTCGACTTGAGCAGGCCGTCCGAGAAGTAGTTGGTCGTCGCGACAACGCCGTTGGCATCGGTGGTCTGGATGGTTCGGCCATCTCCGTCGTAGACGTATGCCACCGCAGGGGTGGCTCCGGTCAACCGCGAGCCCGGACTGCTGGGATTCGGCGCCTCCACCGAAGCGACGAGGTTGTCGTCGGTCGAGACGATCTGCAGGTAGCTCGAGCCGTCGCTGCGGGCGGTCGGTGTCGTCACCCTGAGACGGTTGCCGGTGGCGTCGTAGGTCACCGTGGTGAGGCACAGGCCCGCACTGGACGGGTAGCTTGGAACGCCGGCGATCGACTGAGGCAGTGTCTGCCCGCCGGTGGGGCACTGCGTCGACTGGGTGCCGGACGTTCCCGAGAGGCCGAGGTCGGAGTAGCCGCCGCCGTCGCTGGTGTTGTCGTACCGCGCCACGTAGAGGGCATTCGGGCGGCCGTCCAGGTCGAAGTCCGTCCGTGTCATGAACAACGGGTCGGGGTTGCTCGTCGAGGTCACGAACGCGCGCGGCTCGTACTGAGCAACGACGTGCCCGTCAGCGTCGTAGAGCACCCGGGTTCGCGTGTTGTGGCTGCCGTCTGCGGTTCCCGCGAAGACGGCACTCAGGTTGTCGGACGCCTGGACCGTGTCCACGATGCGGTTGTCGGCGTCATAGCTGTACGCGGTCACGATGCGGATCGGCACCTGGTCTGTCGTGCCCGCCGGAGGGTTGCCGCTGAGCGTGCCGTAGTCGAGCCGTATCCGCCCCCCTGCACCGGCGCCGCCGTTGACGCTGCCCGACCCTGCTCCGCCGGCGCCGCCCGCGGTGACGACCGAACCCGGCGCGAGGGTGAGCTGGTTGGCCGTCAGCCAGACGTCGCCACCGCTCCCGCCCCCGCCGCCGGCTCCGCTGGACGATGCGGCACCCGCCGCGCCGCCGGCGTCGATGACGCCGTTGACCTCCATGGTCTCAGCGCTGAGGCGGACGAAGCCGCCGCCCGCACCACCGGCGCCGCCCGCCCCGGTCAGCTTGCCCGCGCCCCCGCCTCCGCCGGAGCCGAGGGCGTTGCTCAGCGTCCCGGTGTCGGAGAGGTCGTACAGCCCATACGCGGTGCCGCCCGCGCCGCCACTCCCGCTCGCCAGCGGGTCCGACGCGCCCAGGGTGCCGCTCCCGTAGTGACCCCCACCACCGCCGGCGCCGGCGGTGAGGGGAGCCCCGAGGCCTCCGCCACCACTTCCGGTTCCCCCTCCTGCGGCGCCGTTGCCGCTGGCGGCGCCCGCGCCACCCGACGGCCCCTTGCCCGCGACCGTGATCCCGCACGTCGAGCAGACGCTGACGTCGCCCCCGACGACGAGCTGGACCACACCGCCCGAACCGCCGGAGTACGGCGAGACCGTCATCCACCCGCTGTTCTGGAGGGTGACGCTCGCGTAGCTCGTCGTCGATCCTGTGAACACGTAGGGGTTCGAGCGGGGATACTGCGCACCGTCGATCACGAGCTGGGTGAAGCCCGTGTTCACCGGTGACGGGCCCGGCCGGACGATCGAGGTGACGTTGCCCACCGCGTCGTAGTTCCGGGTCGTGGTGAAGGACGTGCTGGAACTGCGCGGTTGCGACTCGGAGGTCTTACGGTCGAGGGTGTCGTACACGTCGCGCGTGACCACGCCGTTGGGGTCGGTGCGGGTGAGCGCGTTGCCGTCGGCGTCGTAGGTGGTCGAGGACGTTTCCGGAACACCCGCCGACCGGTACGCCGTGCTGGAACTGACCCGCCCTGACGCGTCGTAGACCATGTGCGTCGAGTAGATGCCGCCGCTGGTGCAGGAGCCGGAACCCTCGGTGAACTCGCGTGGCGGGCAGTCATCGGTCACGTGCCCGTCCGCGTCGTACAACCACGCGTGGGTCTCGGTCACGCCGGTGTCGCGAGGCGTGACCTGCTGGGTCCGCCTGTGCAGAGAGTCGAACGTGTAGGTCGTGGTCTGCGCGTTGCCGTCCGCTGAGCCGATGACGTTGTCGACGTCGTCGTAGCTCGTCCGGGTGCTGCAGATCATCGGCGCGCCGGAGCCGCTGCCGAACTGGATGGGATCGCCACTCTGCCCGGCCTGATGGCAGCCCGCCGGCACCAGCGCGGAGTTCGAGGGCATCGCTCCACGGCTGGTCCACTGCTGCACCCTGCGGTTCACCGAGTCGAAGACGGCGACGGTGTAGTGCCCGCGCGGATCCAGCGTCGAGCTGCGGTTGTTGAAGGCGTCATAGGCGTAGGTCGTCGCCTGCGGTGGCGGCGTCGGGTCGGCGCAGCTGTGCCCGCCGGCCTCGACGGGAGTGACGTGGCAGATGAGGTTGTCGTTGGCATCGAACGCCTGCGTGACGTCGTAGGTCGCGGCGCCGGCCGTATTGCCCCGGGGCGGGCGTGTCTGGGTGACATTGCCGTCGGCATCGACGGTGCTGGTCATGGTGTTGCCGAGCTGGTCCCGCTGGAAATCCACGTAACGCCAAGGGTTGGCATACGCCGACGTCGAGACGGACGACGGACACTGCCCGTAGGCGGATCCCGTCGCATACCTGGTCTCGACGAACGTGCACGGCGGCCCACCTGAGGCCGTGCCGGGATACGCGGCGAGGTTCATGTTGGCCTGTGTAGCGTTGCGATCCCAGGTGCGGACGACGTTCCCCGCCGCGTCGTAGGCGTAGGCCACGAAGGAGTTGTTGGGATCCTGGACGGCTTTGAGCCAGCCACCGCTCGGGGTGTGGCCAGACAGGTCGTACCGCTGGGTGTTGTCACTGCTGCCGGACGGATCCGGGTAGTAGACGTATTGGTAGGAGCCCCCACCCTGGGCGTTCACCTTCGGCGTGGTCATCGTCGCCCGCTGGCCGTGTTGCTCATACGTGTACTTGGTGACCGTGGCTGCGCCGGACGTGTCGAAGGCAGAAGCATCCGCTTCACACAGCAGGCCGGTGTTCGTACCGGAAGTGGGGCAGACTCCACTGGAGAGCGTGGTGCTCGGAGCCGCCGAGGCATTGGCGTCGACGCGGTAACTCGTTTGGTATGTGTTGACCTGCTGCTGCGAGGTCTGGCCGGAGGGCGGCGCGGCATTGCCCCGCGGCGGGACATCCTGCGTCTTCGCGATCACGGCGAACACCGTTGCCCCGTCGATCCGGCTCGGGGTCGAGCCGCCGCGGTTGGTCGAGGTGACGGTGGCGTGACCCGTCGAGGAGCTGTAGCCGTTGTCCGTGTCACTGAAGGTGCTGACCGCGCCGGTGGTTTCGAAATACTGTTCCGAATACCCCGAGGTCGTGTCGACGGTGGTGGCGCACGGTGGTAGCGAGCTCGGGTTGTTCGGCGCGCTGCCGAGGCACCGATACGTCGCCAGCAGTTGGCCCTCGTCTCCGTAGGTGAAGGTGCTGTTGTCGTCGGGCGCGCTGAACCCCGGGTCCTGACGGACGGCGTGGCAGATGTTGTTGTCGCGGCCTCCGTCCGGTTGGCGGCAATACGTGACCTGACCAGTCTGATAGTCGGTCATGCCATCCCAGGTGAGCTTGGTGACGTGCACGTACTGGTCGCCGGTCGTGCCTTCGTCGATCTCGCTGACGCGGCCGAACCCGTCGATGCCCGTGAATCGCTGGCGCTCGCCCGCCTGGTCCGAGCGGGTGTAGTTCGGCGAGGTGTTCTCGAAGTAGGCGAGTTGCGTGGTGTCCTGGCGATTGGCGGGCACGGTGATGCTGCTCTCGCGCCGATCGGTGATGGCGTTCGCACGGGGAAGCTGCGGGTAGCTCACGCCGTCGGAGGACGACGACGTGTAGGTGAAGAACGTGGTGTTGCCCCGCAGGTCGGTCTCGGAGCACATCTGGTTGGCGGCGGCGTTCGTCGCGGCGCCGTATGCGCCCGCGCAGTTGGTGCCGTACTTGTAGACGAGCCTGGAGCCGTCCGGGTTGTCGACCTCGATGAGGTGGGCGGACGGGTAGGTGCCATCGAGCTTGTACGTCGTCGTACGACCCGCGGGGTCGACCACGGCGAAGCCGTTGAGCTGCGTGCCGTTCCACGTCGGATTGAACCTGACGGTGCGCCCCGTCGAAGGCTCGGTGATCGAGATCGGATCGCTGAACGCGCCGGCATCCGGATAGGGCGGCGTGCCGGTGATGGTCTGCGAGCCGGTGATCGTGCCGTAGGAGTAGACGAAGCGGTTGCCGGCTTCGTCCGCCATGGCCAGGAGGTGGCCGTCGGCGCTGAACTCGTAGTGAATACGGTCGGTCGTCTCCGCACCGTACCCGGCGATGGTGGCGGTCGTGCCCGAGACGGGCGTGCAGGTGGCGCCCGACTGGCTGTCCACTGCGATGTAGCGCCACAGCCACATGTGCACGCCGGCGGGCGGCGTGTAGGTCTGGTCGACGCAGAGGTGGTTGTATGGGTATCTGGGCTGGTAGGAACCGCCCGACTGCGCCAGGGAGAGGTCGAGCGGGTAGAGGGTCGACAGCAGGCTGCTGACGTCCTGCACGATCGAGCTGCCGCTCAGCGACTGGACGTCGAGCGAGGCCGTCAGTGCGTTGGGCTGGTAGACGTGGCGGGTGCCGTCGCGATCGACAAGGGTGATCGCGAATGGCGATCCGACCGTGGTCGAGAGGTTGGGCAGGTAGAGGCCGCTGGCGCCCACGGAGTCACCGACGATGTCGTCGGTCTCGCTGACGTTGAACTGCCAGCCGCTTCCCAGCGTGCCGGGCAGCGTGGCCACGGCGGTGTCGCCGCTGTTGTAGGTGCGACGCAACACGAAGGCCAGGCGTCCGTGCGCCTGGATCGGCGTGGAGTCGTCCTGCTGGACGACCAGGTTGCCGCTGGCGACGTTGATCGCCGCCTTGCCGCCGCCGCCCAGCGAGCGCGTCACGTAGCGCCAGTAGTTCTCGAAGCCCAGCCCGCTCTCGCAGGTCGTGATCGCCAGCGACGCGGGGGTGCTGCCGTACTGGTTGGCGACGGTCGCGTTGTTGACCTCGCTCAGGCATCCGCGCCCGGTGTCGATCGCCACGGCGGGATAGTCGATCTGCAGGTAGTCGCTGGGGCCGAGGTTGATGGCCGGAGAGAGCGACAGGCTCAGCGACGTGCCGGTCAGCGTGCAGGCCGACGCCGGGCAGGTGCTGGGGACGCCGCTCACCGAGCTGGTGATGTGCACCGTGCCCAGAGTCGAGTTTCCGAACGCGAAGCCGCTGGGCAGGGTGTCGGAGACACTGCTGACGGGCGTGGTGCCGCCCGGGCTGGTGACTCGCACGTGGAACGTCGTCCCCTGGCCGGCGACCATGTACGAGCCGGTGAAGTCGCTGGTCTTCGCGATCAGCGGTGGGCCGACGATGGTGATGGTGTTGGACTGTGCGGCCGGGCCGTTGGTCCAGTCGTTGGAGGCGTAGACGGTGAAGTAGTAGGAGCTGCCCACGCTCAGGCCGCCGATGGTGGCGCTGGTGCACGTCGCGCACACGCTGGTCGAGCTGACGTTGGTGCCCGACGACGTGTAGGTGGTGACCGTATAGCCCGTGAGGGCGTCGCCGCCCTGGGTCGATGCCGCGCCCCAGGTCACCGTTGCGGAGCTGGTGGACGTCGACGAGGCCTGCACGTTGCTGGGCGCGCTCGGTGGTGGAGAGTACTGCAGGTCGAGCTCGGGATATTTGGCGATGCCGCTCTGCGGCGGGTAGTACGACGTGTACCAGACGGGGCCGCCGGTGTTGGTCCCTTCCTGGTCGCCCATGGCGACCAATCCGTTGTTTGGATCGGCGCCATTGAGCCACCGACCCACCTGCGCGGTGAGGTCGAACTGCATCCGGCATGGGAAGTTGTACGAGGCAGGTGAACAGATTCCCGAAGTGGCCTGAGTCACCGTGTCGGTGTTGTTCATGATCGTCTGCATGGTGGTTCCCGAGAACGGGAAGGCGGCGTTGTAGTGGCGAAGCACGACATTCTCGTTACCCGGGCACGGCGCGCCCATGCTTCCGCCATTGCAGTCGGCGTTCCACCAGTAGGACGTGGCGTAGTTCACCGCGGAACCGTTGGGGATGCTCGACAGGTCGTAGCGGAAGACGACCCGGTCGTAGTAGTTGTGCACCTGGCCCTGCCAGGTGTTGTTCACGCTGCCCACATCAACGGTCGGCTGCCCCGGCCCAGCGCCACAGCTCGTTCCACATCCACCCGGGCTCATCTCGTTGCGCGTGCCCCAGTCGACGATCTGCGAGCTGTTGTACGAGCCGCCGAGGGTCACGGCCGGCAGCCACACGGACGGGTCCAGGATGATCGGGTACTGCCGCCCGGCGAGCCAATTCGGGTCCACGGACTCGACGACCTGCCAACCGCCCTTGACCGCGCTCATCGAGAGATGCGCGCTCGCGGGGTCGTTCTGGAAATGCGACTGCTCGTACGCGAACGGCTTGCCGATCTCCATGAACACCTGCGGCGCGATCGGCTTGTCGAAGATGTATGGCCCGTCGCTGCCCAAGGCATGCGGCGTGCCGAGCTGTCCGGTGGGGTCCCTGATCACGAAGGTGAAGCTCGTCGGTGCGGAGGCGTTGCCCAGCACCGTCTCCTCCTTCACTCCCGCCAGGCTGACCGTGTAGCGAAGGTCGGTCGCTGCCGCGACGCCCGTGTAGGTCACGATGCCGTCGGAGCCGAGCTGCGGCTTGCCGATCTGCAACCCCGAAGCGGCGAACGTGACCGGTCCGCCGTCCAACCCGAACTCGAGCACGCGCTGTGCGTTGTTGCCGAAACGAATCGGGCGGAGGGCGTTCTCCGCCGCTGCGGGCTGCATCGTGCTGGATGTCCCGTGGACGGTGGGATCGACCTGATGCCATCCGCTCGAGTCCTGACGGAACGCCGGTGCGAGGTAGAGCTGGCTGGTCACCTGCCCGTGCCCATCGGAGGTCCAGTGCGAGTCGGCTGTCCAGCCCTCCCGCGGGTCCACGGGCGCCGCGTGGGACTGCGGCGGCACACCGGGCGCCGTGGCCTGCGCTCCCGGCCCTGCGCTCGGCCCAGGCGGCGGCAGGTAGACCGTCGGCGTCGCGGGGAAGGAATCGGCCGCCGGCATCTGCGGTGGCGGCGTTGTCGCCTGCGCGGCGGATGCCGCGACGGCGATCGAATCAGTGAGGCTGGCGGGGACAACCCCCGCGATGACCGATGTGAGTCCGATGACAACCAGCGCACGGCGATTCCGTGGCAGACCGAAGCGCAGCCTCAGCACATCAGGCCCTCCGCCGCGCCCACCTCGCATCGCTGAGACGCAGCGCGGCTCTGCGCCCCCCCTTCTCCGCGATTCCCGAAGAACCGCGCGGCGAACGCTACGCCGGTGGGCCTACCCGTTTCCGCCCGTTACCCGGATGTGACAGCCCGACGCTCAGGAGTCCGCCGGCGCCTCGGTGTCCGGTTGCGCCTGCACCGCGGTGCCCGCGTCGGGACGGCGGCGGCGGCGGCCTCCCCGGCGGCGGCGGCGGCCGGTGCGGGGCGCGGGCACGGCACCCGGATCGCCCTCGGCACCCGAGACCACGGCGGCCGCAGCTTCGGCCACGGCCCCCTCGCCGACGACCGGCGCAGGCGCGCCTCGCCCCGCGCCACCGCGGCGCCGCCGATCGGGCATCCCGGGCGTGGGGAACCGGGGCGGCGGCGGCTGCCCGTCGCGGAGCAGGTCGCCCAAAGTGTTCCACCCGAACTGCTCCCGCCCGCGCTGCAACAGCGCGATGAAGCAGGCCGCCGTCGCCTCGGCGTCCGCCAGCGCGTGGTGGGGCCGCCGGTGGGTCACTCCCAGCTCCGCGCAGAGACGCTCCAGGCCGATGGTGTCGCGCAGCCCCCAGAGCTTGCCGGCGAGGCGCGAGGTATCGACGTTGTCGGCGTCCAGCGGCCGGCCCATGGTGCGCCCCAGCAGCCGGGTGTCGAAGGCGTCGGCGCTGTGCTCGACCAGCACCGCACCCTGGGCGAAGCTGCGGAAGCGCTCCAGCACGTCGTTGGCGGGCGGCGCCCCGGCGAGCACGGCGTGGGAGATGCCGTGCAGGCGACGTGCGTGGGGGTTGATGCGGTCGTTGCTGTGCACCAGGGTCTCGAAGGACATCAGGTGTTCGTCGAGGGTGAAGGCGACCGCGCCCAGCTCGACCAGGCGGTGCGGCGTCTGCCCGGTGGTCTCGGAGTCGAGGGCGACGAAGCGGAGCTGCTCGACCGGCGTGGCGTGGTCGGGGCGGTCGGCGGGCCAGGTGTCGGGCTCGTCGTCGAGGGCGGCGAAACGCTCGCCGTTGGCGGGACCCAGGCGCAGCACGAACGACTCCCCGACCGGGACTGTCCCGCCGCCGCGCTGGCGCCCGTACCGGCGGCGACCTCCTGAGCGCTCCGTGCCCTCCCTTTCCTGGGCCGCATCCGCTGGACCGGCAGCGTCCGGAGCAGGCTCAACCGGCTCCTGGCCCGCGGCCTGCGCATCCGCGTGCAGCATGCCCACAGGGTAGCGCATCCCAGTCGAACGCAAATTCGCGGTTTTGTCGCGGGGTTTTTCGCGCGGCTGGGCGCCGCGTAAGGGGGGCGGGCAGATCCCGCCCCCGGCGGCTGGAGTGCCGCCGCCCCCACCCTCGGCGCGTGCCCGCGCGCTGACGCGCACGGTGACGCGCCGCCCGCCTCGCGCCTCCGCCTCGCGCGCCTGACCCGCGGGCCGCGAGCCGCGCCTCCCTATACTTGGGTGGAATACCCCATGGGCAGCACCCCACGCCCGGTGTACTACCCGGCCATGCTCGACCTCGCCGACCGTGACGTTCTGCTCGTCGGGGGCGGTGAGGTGGCGGCGCAGAAGGCGGGTCCGCTGATCGAGGCGGGCGCCCGGCTCCGCGTCGTCGCTCCCGACCTCGTCCCCACGCTGCGCGCCAGGGTGGAGGCGGGCGAGGCGGCGTGGGAGCAGCGCGACGTCCGGCCGGGCGACACGGACGGCTGCGGCGTGGTGGTGTGCGCCACCAACCAGCGCGAGGTCAACAAGCAGGTGTCCCAGGAAGCCCGGGCGGCGGGGATCCCCGTCAACGTGGTCGACGACCCCGAGCTGTGCACCTTCATCGTCCCCTCGACGGTGCGCCGCGGCCCGCTCCAGGTGGCGGTCAGCACCGGCGGCCGCAGCCCCGCCTTCGCCAAGTTCATGCGCAAGGAGTTGGAGCAGGCGGTGGGCGCGGAGTACGGGGTGCTCGCCGAGATCGCCGGGCACATGCGCGACGTGGCCCGGCAGGCGGGCGTCTCCTATCAGCAGCGCGACGAGACCGCCGCCGCGGCGCTCCCCGAATTGCTGGCCCTGCTCCGCGACGGTCGCGAGGCGGACGCCTGGGCGCTCGCCGAGCAGCGGGCCACGGCGACAACCGCGTGAGCCGCCGCTGATGGAGCTGGTCGCCGCGGGACTGACGTTCCGCACCGCGCCGCTGGCCGTGCGTGAGCGCGCCGTCGTCCCCGAGTCGGAGGCGCGCCACGTGCTGCGCTACCTGGTCGGGCACAGCGGCCTGCTCGCCGCCGCGGTGCTGAGCACCTGCAACCGCACCGAGTTCTACATGGTGTCGCCCGACGAGCACCTCGCCGCCGAGGCGGTGCCGCGGCTGGCCCGCTACCTCGACCCCAGCGGCAGCGGCGAGGTCGCCGATCACCTCTGGTCGCTGCGCGGCCCCGACGCGGTGCGCCACATGTTCCGCGTCGCCAGCGGGCTCGACTCCATGATGATCGGCGAGGCGCAGATCCTCGGCCAGTTCAAGGCGGCGCACCGCACCGCGCGACTCGCCGGCACCGTGGACGCGCATCTCGACTTCGTGATGCGCCGCGCGGTCAGCGTGGGCAAGCGGGTGCGCACCGACACCGCCGTGGGTCGCCGGGCGGGCAGCCTCAGCGAGGCGGCCGTCGAGTACGCCCGCAGCGCGGTGGGCTCTCTGGACGGCGTCGGCGTGCTCCTGCTCGGCGCCGGAAAGATGAGCGCCCAGGCGGCCAAGCGGCTCGCCGGATACGGCGCCCGGCTGTCGATCACCTCGCGCGGCGGCGAGAGCGCCGTCGACCTGGCCGCCCGGCTCGGCGGAGTTCCGGTCGAGCTTGGCAACATCGACGAGACCGTGCGGCAGTGCGAGGTCATCCTCTGCTCGACGTCGAGCCCGGTGCCGGTGCTGACCCGCGCCGACGTGGAGCGGCTGCAGTCGCTGCGCGGCGGCCGTCCGCTGTGCATCGTCGACATCGCGGTGCCGCGCGACGTGGATCCCGAGGCCACGGCCGTTCCCGGGGTGACCCTGGTCGACCTCGACGGGCTGGGCGCGCGCGTCGCCGGCAACATCGAGGGACGCCGCGGCGAGCTGCCCGCCGCCGACCGCATCGTCGAGGAGGAGCTGGAGAACACCGTGCTGGTCATCGGCCAGCGCGGCTCCGCGGGCCCGACCATCGCCGCCCTGACCCAGCGCGCCGAGGAGCTGCGCCGCCGCGAGGTGGAGCGCGCCCTGGGCCGCACCGACCTGGACGGCGAGCTGCGCGCCCAGGTCGAGGTGATGACCCGCAGCCTGGTGCGCAAGCTGCTCCACGGCCCCATCGCCCACCTCAAGGACAGCGCCGACGACCCGGCGATCGCGCTGACGCTGCGCGCGGTGTTCGACCTCGACGAGGATTCGGGCGAGCGCCGGCGCGGCACTTCGTGACCCCCGGCGCGTCGGCGCGCGCGCTGCGCATCGCCACTCGCGGCAGCGCGCTGGCCCTGGCGCAGACGGAGATCGTGGTGTCGCTGCTGCGCGCCGTGCACGTGCAGACCGAGGTGGCGGTGGTGCACAGCAGCGGCGATCGCGCCGCCGACATGCCCGCGGCGCTCATGGAGGGCCAGGGCTGGTTCACCGCCGAGCTGGAGCAGGCGGTGCTCGACGGTCGCGCCGACGCGGCGGTGCACAGCGCCAAGGATCTGCCCACCGAGCTCGCCAATGGACTGACCGTGGTCGCCTACCTCGCCCGTGCGGATGCGCGCGACGCGCTGGTGACGCGTGACGGCGCCGGCTTGCAAGGATTGCGCAGCGGCGCAACCGTGGGGACCAGCAGCCCGCGCCGCGAGGCGTTCCTGCGCGCGCTGCGTCCCGACGTGCGCGCGGTGCCGATGCGCGGCAACGTCGACACCCGCTTGCGCAAGCTCGACGAGGGCGAGGTCGACGCGCTGCTGCTCGCCGCCGCGGGCGTCGACCGGCTGGGCCGTGGCGACCGCATCAGCGAGCGGCTCGACCCGCACCGCTTCGTGCCGGCGCCCGCGCA
Source organism: Candidatus Angelobacter sp. (assembly GCA_035569495.1). Taxonomy (GTDB): domain Bacteria; phylum Chloroflexota; class Dormibacteria; order Aeolococcales; family Aeolococcaceae; genus DASRDZ01. Next base: position 30,855 of record DATMMX010000059.1, read on the forward strand.
GGGGGTGATCGCGGTCGAAGCGTGGGTCGAGTCGACGGCTGCGGGCGCGTGTGCGCCACTGGACGACCCCGTGTCGCGCGCCGCGGTGCGGGCCGAGCGCGAGGTGCTGCGACGCCTCGGCGCGGGCTGCCGCCTGCCCCTCGGCGCCTGGGCGCGGGTGGAGGAGGGGAGGCTGGTGCTGGTCGGTGCCCTCGCCGCTGCTGACGGATCGGTCAGCACCGTGGAGATGGCCGGCGACCTCTCTGACCCGCGCGGGCTCGGCGCGCTGGTCGCTGCCCGGCTGGGCGCCGCGTGAGCGCCGCGGCCGGCACCGTCTACCTGGTCGGCGCGGGCCCCGGCGATCCCGGTCTGCTCACCCTGCGCGGCGCCGAGCTGCTCGCCACATGCGACGACGTGGTGGTGGACGCGCTGGCCAACCCGCAACTGCTCAGCCACTGCCGCGCGGGCGTGCAGCGCCACGACGTGGGCAAGCGCGCCGGTCAGCATTCGGCGACGCAGGCCGGCATCAATGAGCTGCTGATCCGCCTCGCCCGCGAGAACCGCAGCGTGGTGCGCCTCAAGGGCGGCGACCCCTTCGTCTTCGGCCGCGGCGGCGAGGAGGCCGAGGCGTTGCGCGACGCGGGCGTGCCGTTCGAGGTGGTGCCCGGCGTGACCAGCGCCATCGCGGCTCCGGCCGCGGCGGGCATCCCGGTGACGCACCGCGACTGGGCGGGGCACGTCACCATCGTCACCGGGCACGAGCGAGAAGGAGAGGAGGGGCGCATCGACTACGCGCCGCTCGCCGCGCTGCTGCCCGAGGGGACGCTCGTCTTCCTGATGGGCGCGCGCGGCCTGCCGCGCATCGTCGCCGGGCTGCTCGACGCGGGCGCCGACCCGGCGACACCGGCGGCCGCGGTGCAGTGGGGCACGGACCCGCGCCAGCGCAGCGTCTCGGCGCCGCTGCACCACATCACCGGGGCGGTGCGCGACGCGGGGATGGGGTCGCCGATGGTCACCGTGGTCGGCCGCGTCGCCGCGCTGCGCGAGAAGCTGCAGTGGTTCGAGCGGCGTCCACTGCACGGCCGCCGCATCGTGGTCACGCGGGCGCGCGCCCAGGCCAGCGGGTTCCTGGAACGGCTGCGGGGGATGGGCGCCGACGCCGTCGAGCTGCCGGTGATCGCCGTCGAGCCCGCCGCCGAGCAGCGCGACCTCGACGCCGCCCTCGACCGCCTCGCCACCGCGGCGCAATCGGAGCGCGCCGCCTGGGCGGTGTTCACCAGCGCCAACGCGGTCGATCTGGTGTGGGACGCCGTCGAGCGCAGCGCCCGCGACGCCCGCTTCTTCAGCGGGGTGCGCCTGGTGGCCATCGGGCCCGAGACGGCCGCCGCCATGCAGCGCCACGGCCTGCGCGCCGACCTGGTTCCCGCCGAGTACGTCGCCGAAGCGGTCGCCGATGCCATGCTGGCCGCCGGTGTCGAGGGCGCGCACGTCTGGCTGCCGCGCGCCGCGATGGCCCGCGACGTCCTGCCCGACCGCCTCCGCGACGCCGGTGCGGACGTGGACGTCCTGCCGCTCTACCGCACCGTCCTCCCGCCCGACACCACCGAGCGCCTCCACGCCCTGCTCGACGCTGCGCCCGTCGACGCGGTCACCTTCACCAGCAGCAGCACCGTGCAGCACTTCCTCACCGCCCTGGCCGGCCGCCCCTTCCCCGAGGGCGCCATGGCCGCCTGCATCGGCCCGGTCACCGCCCGCACCGCCCGCGACGCCGGGCTCCCCGTCACCGTCGTCGCCACCGAGTACACCACCGCCGGCCTCGCCGCCGCCCTGGCCGCGCACTTCGGGTCCGCACCGACTTCGGTACCCTGACGCCCGCCATGCCGTTCCCCGTCGACCGGCCCCGCCGCCTCCGCCGCACCCCCGCGCTGCGCCGCCTAGTGCGCGAGACGCGCCTGCGCGCCGACGACCTGATCCTCCCCGCCTTCGTCAACGAGGCCCTGGACGCACCGCGAGAGATCAGCACCATGCCCGGCCAGTTCCAGGAGTCGCACGACTCCCTGCTCCGCACCGTCAGCGACGCCAAAGCAGCGGGCATCAACGCCGTCATCCTCTTCGGCATCCCCCAGCACAAGGACGCCGAGGGCTCCGAGGCGTGGAACGAGCAGGGCGTGGTGCAGACCGCGATCCGCCGCCTCAAGCACGAGTTCGGCGACGCCATGGTGGTCATCGCCGACAACTGCCTCGACGAGTACACCGACCACGGCCACTGCGGCGTGCTCCGACCCGACGGCAGCGTCGACAACGACGCCACCCTCGACCTCTACGCGCGCACCGCGGTCGCCCAGGCCGCCGCCGGCGCCGACATCATCGCCCCCAGCGGCATGATGGATGGCCAGGTCGCCGCCATCCGTCAAGCGCTCGACGACAACGGCTACGAGGAGACCGCCATCCTCGCCTACAGCGCCAAGTACGCGTCGGTGATGTACGGACCGTTCCGCGTCGCCGCCGCCTCGGCGCCCCGGCACGGCGACCGGCGCAGCTACCAGATGGACGTCGCCAACCAGCGCGAGGCGATCCGCGAAACGCTGCTCGACATCGACGAGGGCGCCGACATGGTGATGGTCAAGCCGGCCATGACCGCGCTCGACGTGGTGGCGCGGGTGCGCGACGCCACCGACCTGCCCCTCTGCGCCTACTCCGTGAGCGGCGAGTATGCGATGCTGCGCGCCGCCGCGGCGGCCGGCGCGTTCGACGAGCGCGCCGCTGTGCTGGAGACGCTCACCGGGATCCGCCGCGCCGGGGCCGACATGGTGATCACCTACCACGCGCGCGAGGTGGCGCGCTGGCTGGAAGAGGAGGAACGGGCGTGAGAACGACACCCGGCGAGCCGCACGGCCGCACCTGGGTCACCCTGCTGGCACTGGGCGTGCTGGTCGCCTCGCTGATCGGCGTCGCGGTCGGCGTCAACCGCGTCGCCGGCAGCAACTCCGGCGCGGGCGTGCCCACGCCGACCGCGGCGACCACGCCCACCCCCACGGCGACCGGCTCGCCGACGCCGGCGCCCACCGCCACACCCAACCAGGTCGCCTTCGCCGACTGCTCGAAGGCGAGCTTCAGCACCCCCCTGGCACCGCTCAACGCGCCGACCGACCTGCACAAGTACAGCGCGGCGCCGCCGATGACCATCAACGCCGCCAAGCTCTACCAGCTCACCATCAGCACCGCCAAGGGCACGATGGTGCTCTGCCTGCAGCCGAGCCTGGCGCCGACCACCACCAACTTGATCGTCACCCTGGCGCGCAACCACTTCTACGACGGACTCAAGTTCCACCGCGTCGTGCCCGGCTTCGTCGTCCAGGGTGGCGACCCGCAGGGCACGGGCTCGGGCGGACCGGGCTTCAGCTTCGCCGACGAGCCGGTGCACAACACCTACGTCGACGGCGCCCTGGCCATGGCCAACTCCGGGCCCAACACCAACGGCTCGCAGTTCTTCATCTGCCTGCCCGCGGCGCAGGGCTCGTCGTCGGGAAGCTGCAGCACCCTGCCGCACAGCTACAACCTGTTCGGCAAGGTGCAGAGCGGCCTCGACGTCGCCGCCAAGATCGCCCAGGGCGACGTGATGGACACGGTCACGGTTCGCGAGCAGGCGTGACCTCGCTGGATCGCTCGCGCGCGCTGATGCGGCGCGCCGAGCAGGTCCTGCCCGGTGGCGTCGACAGCCCGGTGCGCGCCTTCCGCGCCGTGGGCGGTACGCCGCCGTTCTTCGTCCGCGCCGAGGGCGCTCACATCCAGGACGAGGACGGCAACGACTACGTCGACATGGTGCTGGCCTACGGTCCGCACATCCTCGGCCACCGCGCCACGCCCATCGTGCAGGCTCTCGCCGCCCAGCTCGAACGCGGCACGGCGTTCGGCGGTCCCAGCGCGCTCGAGGTTGAATTGGCCGAACGTGTCATCAACGCGATGCCCGCGGTGGAGATGGTGCGCTTCGTCAACAGCGGCACCGAGGCGACCATGTCGGCGCTGCGCCTGGCCCGCGCCGCCACCGGCCGCGACCGCGTCGTCAAGTGCAGCGGCGGCTACCACGGCCACGCCGACATGCTGCTGGTCGAGGCGGGCAGCGGCGTGGCCACCCTGGGCATCCCCGGTTCGCCCGGCGTCCCCGAGGGCGCGGCCCGCGACACCCTGACCGTCCCCTACAACGACGTCGAGGCCACCCGCGCCCTGTTCGCGCAGGAGGGCGAGCGCATCGCCGCACTGATCGTCGAGCCGGTGGCGGGCAACATGGGCTGCGTCCCACCGCTCCCCGGCTACCTGCAAGGGCTGCGCGACATCACCACCGAGCACGGCGCCCTGCTCATCTTCGACGAGGTGATGACCGGCTTCCGCGTCGCCTATGGAGGGGCGCAGCAGCTCTACGGCGTCGCCCCCGACCTGACCTGTCTGGGCAAGGTCATCGGCGGCGGTCTGCCCGTCGGCGCCTACGCGGGGAAGGCCGAGCTGATGGCCCTGGTCGCCCCCTCCGGCCCCGTCTACCAGGCGGGCACGCTGAGCGGCAACCCGCTGGCCATGGCCGCCGGCTGCGCCGCCCTCGACACCCTGCGCGCCGGCGCCGCCTACCCGCAGCTGGAGGCCGTGGGCGCCCGCCTCGCCAGCGGCCTGCGCGCCGCGGCTGACGAGGCCGGGATCCCCTGTGCCGTCAACCGGGTGGGCTCGATGCTCACGCCTTTCCTCGGCACCGAGCGCGTCGACAACTACGAAGACGCCAAACGCGCCGACAGCGCCCGCTTTGCAGAGCTGCATGCTGCCTGGCTGGAGGCCGGCGTCTTCTGGCCGCCGTCACAGTTCGAGGCGGCATTCCTGTCCACTGCGCACACCGACAAGGACGTCGACCTGGTGGTCGACGTGGCTGCGCGAACACTCAGCCGCCGCTGAGGCAGGCACGCCGGAAAGCCGGTGTTACACTGGCCGCGGCTTCACCCACGAGGAAACGAACACCATGCCTTTCGGCGCCGGCCACTGGCCGTACCTGATCATCCTCCTGGTGATCGTGCTGATCATCTGGGGTCCCGGCAAGCTGCCCGACCTGGGCTCCGGGCTGGGCAAGGCGATCCGCGAGTTCCGCAAGGCGTCCAACGACGTCAAGGACCAGATCGTCAACAGCACCGCGACCGAGCCGGCGACGACCACGGCGCCCGCGCCCGCCCCGCCGCAGCCGGCGCCGACCGTCCAGGCACCCCAGCCGGTGGCCCCGGTGCAGCCGCAGGTGCCGGTGCAGTCGGTCCCCTCGCCCCAGCCGGTGCAGTCCGTGCCGCCCGCGTCCGCGCCACAGGCGCCCGCGCAGCCCACGACCCTCCCGCCCGTGGGCCAGCCGACCGAACACCCCTCCGCCTGAGCGGCGCGCGTCCATGACGGGGCCGGGGCCAGCCGCACCTGTCGCGGCGCCGCCGGCCAACGCGGTCACTCGGGCCGCCGATCGCCAGCCCCGCGTGGAGTCCTGCCGTGACCACGCTCGCGCCTGAGCCGACCGCCGCGCCGCCGCCCGCGTCCGCGCCGGAGCCAACCCCCGGGTCCCCCAAGCCCGACGACGAGAAGCGCATGACGGTGGTGGAGCACCTCACCGAGCTCCGCCGCGTCCTGATCGTCTCGCTGCTCGCCTGGGGCGCCACCACCACCGCCGCCTTCGTCTTCCACGACAGGGTGCTCACCGCCCTGGAGCGCCCGCTGATCCAGGTGCTCGGCAAGGGCAACCACCTCAGCCCGCTGCCCATCGTCACCACCCCCACCGAGCCGCTCACCATCCCCCTCAAGGTGTCGCTGGCGGTGGGCTTCGTCGGCGCCCTGCCGATCATCCTGTGGCAGGTCTGGAGCTTCATCTCGCCGGGGCTGCGCCCGGTGGAGCGCAAGTTCGCCGGCCCGTTCATCGCCTCCAGCCTGCTGCTCTTCGCCGGGGGCGGCGCCTTCGCCTACTTCATCATGCCGGTGGGCCTCAACTTCCTGGCCACCTTCCTGGGCGGAAACGCCACCTTCCTGCCCGACCTCAACGCCTATCTCAGCTTCTTCACCCTGCTCATCGTTGTCTTCGGCATCACATTCGAGCTGCCCGTGGTGGTGGTGCTGCTGGGCGTGCTCGGCATCGTCTCCTCGAAGCGGCTGCGCTCCTGGCGCAAGGGGATCTGGGTGGGCATCGTCGCCGCCTCGTTCCTGGTCACCCCCGGCGCCGACCCGATCACCCCGACCGCCCTTCTGATCCCGCTGATCGTCCTGTTCGAGGCCGCCGTGCTGATCCTCGACAAGGTCTTCAAGCGCTGAGCCGAACGCCTCAGTAGCCGTACCCGTTCGAGCTGCTGCTGCTGCTCTGCGTCGGCTGTCCGCCCGCACCGGCCGCGCCGCCCACGGTGAAGCTGCCCTTCATCTGGGTGGGGTGGTACTTGCAGTGGAAGGTGAGCGACCCCGACTGTGGCGCGGTGAAGGTGAGCCTGGCCTGCTGCCCCGCCGCGGCCTCGACCTCACCGTTGCCGTTGTCGAGGGTCAGCGAGTGCTCGGTGCTGCCCTGGTTGCTCAAGGTGACGGTCACCGACTGCCCCGCGCTCACCGCGACGTCGCTGGGCGTGAATGCGAACTCCTTCGCTGACACCGTGGGCCCGCTGCCCGACGAGCCGCCGCCGGTGTCGGACGAGCCGCACGCGGCGACCGCGAGCACGGTGGCCATCGCCGCGCCACCCGCAGCCAGGCGGCTCCAGGGGAGCGACAGGACGACGATCGGCACGGCGGCCATGGGCACCTCCTCGCGATCAAGCACGGTCACCAAGGGCATAGGGGAGAGGGTTACTGCCAAGCCGCAAGGTTGCACCCCCCTCCGATCGTTTGATTGAGTAGCCAACCAAATTGGCTGGCCGACCAACCAAGCGAAGGGATCGCAGCAGGATGACCGAGCAGGGCCCGCCCAGCCCGCCGAACAACAGCCTCGCCCCCGGCCTCAGCCCCAGCGCCCAGCAGCGCGCCCAGCAGATCGTCGACGCCGCGGCGCGGGTGATGAGCCGCAAAGGCTTCGGCGGCACCACGATGAAGGACATCGCCGCCGAGGCGGGCATCACCCCCGGCCTGATCCACTACTACTTCGACTCCAAGGAAGACCTGCTCCTCGCCGTCACCCTGTCGCTCTGCGCCCGGATGCGGCAGGACGCCGAGGAAGCCTTCGCCGCCACCGGCGACGCCCCACCCGTGGCCCGCGCCTGGGCCGCCCTGGAGGCCACCAAGGCCCACCTCGCCCACCCCGAGCAGCAGCGCCTCTTCCTCGAGACCACCACGCTGGCGCTCAGCGACTCCCACGTCCGCGAGCAGCTGGTGGCGCTCTACGAGAACCTCATCGACAGCAGCACCGACATGGTCGAGGAGCTCAACCGCCAGGTCCCCACGCCACTGCCGGTTCCGCCCCGCGACCTGGCCGCGGTGATCCTCGCCACCATCGACGGCCTGGCCCTGCAGAAGCTGATCGACCCCGGCCGCGACGAGGACGCCCTCTACCGCGCCTTCGGCTTCCTGCTGCTGAGCTGCCTGGCCTCCAGCTACGCCATGGCCGGCCTGCCCATGCCCAGCCTGGACGACTTCGCCGCGCTGCTCGGCGGACCAGCGCCCGCCGGCCCGGAGGCCGTGCCGTGATCTTCCGCCGCATCGGCGAGCTGGCAGCGCGCTACCGCCGCTGGGTGCTGGGCGCGTGGGTTGTGGCAGCAATTGTCCTCAACGTGGTGGTCCCGCAGCTCAGCGAGGTGATCAAGCGCGACAGCGTGCCCTTCGTGCCCGCCGACGCCGAGGTGATGCGCGGCTACGACGTGATGAGCAAGCAGTTCAACGGCGGCCACGCCGGCGGCGACGCCATCGTGGTGCTGGAGAACGACCACGGCATCAGCGACGCCGACCGCGCCTACTACGCGCAGCTCGTCGCCACCGTGCGCAACGACAAACAGCGCGTCATCGACGTGCAGGACTACATCGCTCACCCCGAGTTCAAGGCGTCGGCGCAGAGCAGGGACGGCAGGGCGCTCTACCTGCCCATCATGCTGCGCGCCGAGGTCTCCACGCCGCAGTCAGACAGCGACGCGGCCTGGCTGCGCGACGCTGTGCTGCAGGGAAAGCCGCGCGAGCTCAAGGCGTTCGTCACCGGCGACACGGCGATCATCGCCGACTTCCAGCACAGCGTGCAGGACAGCACCGCGCGCACCACGGTGATCACCGGCCTGCTGGTCATCCTCATCCTGCTGGCCATCTACCGCTCACCGGTGACGCCGCTGATCCCGCTGACGGTGATCGGACTCTCGATCATGGTGGTGCGGCCGCTGGTCGCCTTCCTGGGACTGCACGTCATCCATTTGGCGGCGTTCACCGAGACCTTCATCCTGGCCATCGTCTTCGGTGCGGGCACCGACTACTGCATCTTCATGATCAGCCGCTTCCGCGAGCAGATGGCCGCGGGCGACTCGCGGACCCGCGCCATCGCCACCAGCACCCATCGCGTCGGCGAGGCGATTGCCAGCTCA
>DATMMX010000060.1:0-11935 GCA_035569495.1 Candidatus Angelobacter sp.
TCATCCCCACGGTCATCGCCGTGGCCCGTCGCTGCCAGGCTGACGTGCTCGTCCTCATCGTCAACCTCCTGCTCGGCTGGACGGTGATCGGCTGGGTGGCGGCGCTGGGCATGGCCGCCGGCTCGCAACGTCGCGGCGCCCCGCCCTCCGAGCCACCCGGAACCGAATGGCGGACGACCCGCTGATGCCCCAGGGGCGTACTGCTTAGGCGGCTACCAGAGCTCGGCGCTGTCGTCGACCGCTTCGAGGGTTTCCTTGATGCTGCGCAGGAAGCGGGCGGCGGGGAGGCCGTCGTTGATGCGGTGGTCGAAGGAGATGCAGAGGTTCATCATCGAGCGGACCGCGATGGCGTCGTCCTCGACGACAACGGGACGCTTGACGATGGCGTCCATGACCAGGATGGCGGCCTGCGGCTGGTTGATGATCGCCTGCGACATCAGGGTGCCCAGGGCGCCCGCGTTGTTGAGGGTGAAGGTGCCGCCCTCGACGTCGTCGATGCGCAGCTTCCCGGCGCGGGCGCGGTCGGTGAGGTCGGCGGCGGCGAGGGCGATGCCGGCCATGCTGAGGCGGTCGGCGCCCTTGATCACCGGGACGACCAGGCCGTCCTCCAAGGCGACGGCGAGGCCGAGGTTGACGTCGTTGCGCAGCAGCACGCCCTGGTCACTCCAGGTGGCGTTGAGGGTGGGCACCTTGCGCAGCGCTGCGACCACGGCTTTGGCCACGAATGGCAGGAACGTGAGGTCGACGCCCTGCTGCTTGCGGAAGTCCGCGCGCTGCTTGGTGCGCACGCGGGCGACCTTGGTCATGTCGACCTCGACCATGGTCCAGGCGTGTGGGGAGGTGTGGCGGCTGCGGACCATGTGCTCGGCGATGGCGCGACGCATGGGGGTGAGGGGGACGAGGGTGTCGCCGCTCGCGGAGGAGGGCGTGGGGGGGGCGGGCTGAGCGGCGGCTTCGGCGCGGCGGGCGGCGACGCCTCCGGTGGGTTCGGGGGGTGCTGCGGGTGCTGCCGCGTCGCGGCGCTGGACGAATTCGAGGACGTCCTTCTTGGTGACGCGGCCGGCGATGCCGCTGCCGGTGAGTTGGGTTACGTCGACGGCGTGCTCGGCGGCGAGCATGCGGACTGCGGGGGTGAGGTGGGTGCCGGTCGGGCCTGAAGGGATTGAGGCCGCGGGCGCCGCCACCGGCATCGGAGCCGCTGCAGCCGCAGGGATGTGTTCCATGACAGGAGTTGATTTTTCCGCGGGCAGGTTTTCCGTGACAGGGGTTGAGGTTTCCGCCGCGGAGGCGGTGGCCTCCATGGTGCAGATCGCCCCGCCCACCGGCACCACGGTGCCCTTCTCCACCAGGTGCTCCCCCATCGTCCCGGCGACGGGCGCGGGGATCTCCGCGTTGACCTTGTCGGTGGTCACCTCGGCGATCGACTCGTAGATCTCCACGGCGTCGCCCGGCTGCTTGAGCCACTCGGTGATTGTCCCCTCGGTGACCGACTCGCCGAGCTGCGGCATGGTGACGGTGATCGCCATCAGTACGCCGCCAGCCTGCGCAGCGCCGTCTCGATCTTCGCCGGAGTGAGCATGTAGAACTCCTCCAGCGGCGGCGAGAACGGCACCCCGGGAATCTCCGGACCACCGAGCCGCATCACCGGCGCGTCGAGGTACTCGAAGCACTCCTCGGCGACGATCGCCGCCACCTCGGAGGCGATGCTCACCGCCAGGTTGGCCTCCTGGACCACCATCACCTTGCCGCACTTGCGCGCGGACGCAATGATCTGCTCGCGGTCGAGAGGACGCAGGGTGCGCAGGTCGACGACCTCGCAGGAGAACCCGTCCGCGGCCAGCTTCTCCGCCGCGTCGGCGCAGAAGTGGGTCATCAGCCCGTAGGTGAGGATGGCGATGTCCGAGCCCTCGCGGACCACGCGCGCCTTGCCGATCTCCTCGACGTACTCGCCGTCGGGGACCTCTCCCTTGATCAGGCGGTACGCCCGCTTGTGCTCGAAGTACAGCACGGGATCGGGGTCGCGAATCGCCGCGCGCAGCAGCCCCTTGGCGTCATGTGGCGTGGAGGGCACGACCACCTTCAACCCGGGCACGCCGCAGAAGATCGCCTCGATCGATTGCGAGTGGTACAGCGCGCCGTGCACGCCGCCGCCGAACGGCGCCCGCACCACCATGGGCACGTTGAAGTCGTTGTTGCTGCGGTAGCGGATCTTGGCGGCCTCGCTGATGATCTGGTCGACCGCGGGCATGATGAAGTCCTGGAACTGGATCTCGGCGATGGGCAGCAGCCCGTTGATGGCGGCGCCGATGGCCACGCCGACGATCGCGGACTCGGCGAGCGGCGTGTCGATGACGCGCATCTCGCCGAACTCCTTGTGCAGCCCCTCGGTGGCCTTGAACACGCCGCCCTTGACGCCGACGTCCTCGCCCATCAGGATGACGCGCTCGTCGCGGCGCATCTCGTCGCGCATGCCCTCGCGGATGGCCTCGATGTAGGTCTTGGTGGGCATCGCGCTCAGTCCCCGTACACGTGGAGCAGCGCCGACTCGGGCGACGGCAGCGGCGACGCCTCGGCCTCCTGCAGGGCTCTGTCGACCTCGCGCATGATCTCCGCGCGGATCTCCTCGGCGTCGCCGGGGGCGAGCACTCCGGCCTCCTCCAGCCGCACCCGGAAGCCGAGCACGCAATCGTGCTTCTTCTCCTCGGCGAGCGCCTCGCGCGTCTTGTAGATGCGGTCGTCGTCGTCGGACGAGTGCGGGGTGAGCCGGGCCACCTTGGCTTCGATCAGGGTCGGGCCCTCACCGCGGCGGCCGCGTTCCACCGCGGTCTTCATCGCGGCGTAGCAGGCGATGGGATCGCCGCCGTCGACGATCACACCGGGCATGCCGTAGGCGAGCGCACGGTCGGCGACGTCCTTGAGCGGCATCTGCTTGTCCCAGGGCACGCTGATGGCGAAGCCGTTGTTCTCGACCACCGTGATCAGCGGCAGCTTGTGCACGGCGGCGAAGTTGAGGCCCTCGTGGAAGTCGCCTTCCGAGGTGCTGCCCTCGCCGAGCGAGGTCATCGCCACCGCGTCCTCACCGCGCACGCGCGACGCCAGCGCGGCGCCCGCCGCGTGCAGCACCTGGGTGGCCACGGGCGAGCCGCCGGTGATGATGTTGAGGCGCCGGCAGCCGAAGTGCGACGGCATCTGCCGCCCACCGCTGTTGGGGTCGGCGGCGCGGGCCATGGTGGCGAGCAGGTGGTCCTTGGGCGACATGCCCAGCACCAGGGTCACCGCCAGGTCGCGGTAGTACGGCGCGGCCCAGTCGTAGCCGGGACGCAGTGCCATGGCGATGCCGACCTGGGCCGCCTCGTGTCCCTGGCAGGAGATGACGAAGGGCGCGCGTCCCTGCCGGTTGAGCACCCACATGCGCTCGTCGAGCACACGGGCACGGGCCATGTGCCGGTACATGGTGCGCAACGCGTCGGTGTCGAGCCCCGCCCGCTGCGCCGCGTCCTCTTTTGCTACAGCCACTTTGCGTTCACTCCAGCACGATTCAAATGTGGATGGCCTCGCCGCTGACCGCGAGCGCCGCCTCCCCCAGCACCTCGCTCAGCGTCGGATGCGGCGCGACCGCGCGTCCCATCTCGAACGGCGTTGCCTCCAGCAGCATGCCGAGCCCCGGCCCGGCGATCAGCTCGGTCACCTCGTGGCCGACGATGTGGACGCCGAGCACGTCGTTGCTCTTGGCGTCGGCGACCACCTTGCAGAATCCCTCGCTCTCACCCCAGATCACCGCGCGCGCGTTGCCGCGCATGGGCATCACGCCGCAGCGCACGTCGTGTCCCGCGGCCTTCGCCTCCTCCTCGGACAGTCCGATGGAGCCGATCTGCGGCGTGCAGTAGGTGGTGCGCGGCACCAGCCGCGACTCCAGCGGGTGCGGGGCGCGGCCGGCGATCGCCTCGGCGGCGATCACGCCCTGGTGCATCGCCTTGTGGGCGAGCAGCAGGCCGCCGGCCATGTCGCCGACCGAGTACACAGCGGGGACGTTCGTGCCCATGGTGGCATCAACTTGCACGAAACCGCCGTCCACGGCAACCCCGCAGGACTCCAGACCGACGTCCTCGACATTGGCGCGACGACCAACCGCGACCAGCAGCACCGCCGCGTCGAGACGCTCCTCGGCGCCGTCGGGCCCGGCGACGGTCATCGACACACCGCCCTCGCTCTGCGCCACCGACGACGGGTCGAGCCGGGTGCTCAGCATGCAGCGGATGCCGCGGCGTTCGAAGGCGCGCTGCAGCTCGGCGCCGACGTCGGCGTCCTCCAGGGGCACCAGGCGGGGCAGCATCTCCACCACCGTCACCTCGGCGCCGAGCGAGCGCCACAGCGAAGCGAACTCGACGCCCACGGCGCCGCTGCCCAGCACCACCGCCGAGCGCGGCACGAAGTCGAGGCGCACCGCGTCGTCGCTGCTGAGCACGGCGTGGCCGTCGATGTCGAGGCCGGGCAGGGAGCGCGGCCGCGAACCGGTGGCGAGGATCACAGCGGAGCCCTCGACCTCGTCGCGCCCCTCGATGGCCACGGTTCCGGCACCGGCCAGCCGTCCGCGCGCGTTGATGACGTCGACACGGTTCTTGCGCAGCAGGAACTCGACGCCCTTGTGCAGGCGGCTCACCACCTGGTCACGGTTGCGGCCGGCGGCGGCGTAGTCGACGGCGACCGAGCCGGCGGTCACGCCGAGGCGCGCGCCGGCGGCGATGGAGTCGACGAGCGCGGCCGTCTGCAGCAACGCCTTGGTGGGGATGCAGCCGCGGTGGAGGCATGTGCCTCCCACCTTCTGCTCCTCGACCAGCGCGGTGCGGAGGCCGAGCTGGGCCGCGCGGATCGCGGCCACGTACCCTCCCGAGCCTCCGCCGAGGACGACGACATCGAATCGCTCCGGCACTGCGGGGCACACTTTACACCGGGCTGCCCGGGCTGGCCGCGAGGCGAAGGCCGAGCCGGCGCGGAGTCGCGCCGAGTGGGGGGTGAGCCCGCGGGGCTCTGCCGCGCGGGTGAGGGGGGCGCATCGCCCCCTGATGCGGAAAACCGGGGGACCCCGGCCGGCTAGGCCGGCTGGGGCTGGGGCGCAAGCATCGCCAGGGCGGCCTGGAACTGGGCGTCCGCTGAGGGGTCGGCGCTCTGCGAGTCGAGGCGGAAGCGGTGGTCGGGGTCGGCCAGGGTGACGGGGCGGTCCGGGGTGATCCCGGTGCCGTCGATGCTCTCCCCGTTGGGCCCGAACCAGCGCTCCACGGTGAGGTGCAGGTCGGCCCCGCCGGGCAGCGGGAAGTCCTCCTGCACCGACCCCTTGCCGAACGTCTTCTGCCCGACCAGCTGCCCGCGGTTGTAGTCGTGCAGCGCCGCGGCGACGATCTCCGACGCGCTGGCGCTGTTCTCGTCGACCAGCACCACCAGCTTGGGGGTCAGCGCCACGCCGCCGCTGAGGATGGTGTCGTGCTCCACCTTCTGCGCCGTGCCCGGCTCGCCGAGCGGATTGCTGGTGCTCGTCGACATGCGACCGCGGCGCACCACCACGTCGTCCTGCTTGCCCTTGATCGGCTGCAGGAACTGCGAGGCGATGCTCTGCGCCTCGCTGACCAGGCCGCCCGGATTGCCGCGCAGGTCGAGGATCACCGAGGTTGCGCCGCCGTTGATCCCATCCTGGAGCTGCTTGCGGAAGGCGTCGCCGGACTTGTCGTCGAAGCCGGTCACCTCGATGTCGAGCACCGAGCCGAAGCGCTGCGAGTACACCGCGGGGATGCTCAGGTTCTTGCGCGTCACCGTGAAGCTGAGCGGCTGTCCCTTGCGCAGCACGCCGATGGTCACCTGCGTGCCGGGGTCGCCGCGCACCAGGGAGGCGGCGCGGTCGAGCCGCTTGTTGACGTCGGGCTCCAGGGTGGCCAGCTCCTTGCCGTCGACGCTGACCAGCACGTCGCCGCTCTTCAGTCCGGCCTGCTCGGCGGGCTGGTTGTGCAGCACCTCTTCGAGCACCAGCTCGGTGGGCGTCGCGCTCTGCCCGCAGATGGTCTCGCCCGCGCAGCGCGCCTCCAGGGCGATGCCGATGCTGCCGAGACGCTGTCCGGTCAGGTTGCGCTGCAGCTGCGCGTACTGGTCGGCGGTGTAGTAGTTGGAGAAGCGGTCGTTGTAATCCTGCTTGAGCAGGTTGATGATGCCCGTCTCCGCGCCCTGCGTTCCGGTGTCGGCGCTCAGCGAACGCAGCACGTACTCCTGCTGCACGATGCGCCACGTCGCCGCGACGCCCGAGCTGTCGACGGTGTTGCCCTGGCCGATGCGCGGGAAGATGCGGTTGATCGCACTCGCGGCGTCACCGGTGGCGAGGTTGTTGACGGCGAGGCCGGTCACGTAGCACGCCGCTACCACCAGCGCACCCACGATCAGCCCCTGCCGCGATCGGCCCGGCCGGGCTTCCCGCGGCTCGGGGGCGTCGGGGATCACGACAGGTACTGTAGGGGATTCACCGGGTTGTCGTTGAGTCGCACTTCGAAATGCAGATGCGGTCCTGTGGAGTTGCCCGTCGAGCCTTCGTAGCCGATGGTCTGCCCGCGGCCCACGGCCTGGCCGTTGCCCACCGCGAACGACGCGAGGTGTCCGTACACGGAGACCCAGCCGTTGCCGTGGGCGATGATCACATGGTTGCCGTAACCGTAGCCACTGTAGTACGTGTAGGCGATTCCCGCGTCGCCGGCGCCGACCGGCGTGCCCCACGCGGCGCCGATGTCGATGCCGGTGTGGAAGTGGCGTGACGGGCAGCTCGGGTCGTACGGCTCGAACTGGTACGGGCTGCAGCCGAAGCCCTGGGTGATCGGGCCGTTCTCCGGCCAGACGAAGTGGCCGTTGCCGCCACCGCGCCGCGCCGCCTCGGCCATCGCCTCCTTGATGGCGGCGATCTGCGCGTCGAGCTCCTTGGCCGACTGCTCGGCGAGGGCGAGCTGCTGCGCGTCGTAGGCCTCGACGGCCTGGAGCTGGGCCACCGCCGCCTGGCGGGCGCCGAGCTGGATCTGCAGACCGTCGGCCTGCGCCTTGAGGTCGGCGAGCGCCTGCTTCTGCTGCGACTGCTTGAGGGCGATGCCGGCGACCAGCTGGTCGACCCGCAGCTCCTCGCGCTGCACCGCGCTGAGCGTGTCCTGCTGGGTGCCGGCGAGGCGGCGCAGGTCGATGAGCTGCTGCCAGAACTGGTTGAAGGTCTTGGAGCCGACCACCTTGTTGAGCATGCTGGTCTGGCCCTGCTTGTAGATGTAGATGAGCTGCTTGGACAGCTCCTGCTTGTCGACCGCCAGGCGGGCGCGGGTGTCGGCGAGCTGCTTGCGCGCGTCGTCGAGGTCGCGGCCGATCTGGTCCAGCTTGGCCTGCGCGTCGCTGACGTTCTGCTCGGTCTGCTGGATCTGCAGGTCGATGGACTGGATGGTCAGCCGCAGCTTGGCCTCCTGGTCCTTGGTGGCGGCGATCTGCGCCTTGAGGTTGTCCATCTGCTTGCTCACGCTGTCGCGCTGCGACTGCTTGTCACTGAGCTGGTCGGCGCTGACCGGACGCAGGCCGGGCACCGCGATCATGGCGGCGATCAGCACGGAGAGCATCACGGCACCGAGGCCGCGAGGCCGGTGGGCTCGATACATGCGCCTGGCTTCTCCGTTGTGCGACGAGTGCTGTGACGTTGAGTGGAGTGGTGTGGTGCGGTGCTTGCGGCTCTAGACCGCGAGGAAGCGGCGGACGCCGAGGTAGCTGCCCAGCGCGCCGAGCAGG
Organism: Candidatus Angelobacter sp.; assembly: GCA_035569495.1. Taxonomy (GTDB): domain Bacteria; phylum Chloroflexota; class Dormibacteria; order Aeolococcales; family Aeolococcaceae; genus DASRDZ01. The sequence goes on from DATMMX010000060.1 coordinate 7,786, forward strand.
ATACCCGCGCCGGCCACGGCGAGCAAGATCACGGCCAGGAAGGTGCCGTCGAAGGTGAGCGGGAAGAAGAGCAGGTTCTTGTGCAGGCTGTTGACCAGCACGTTGTAGCCGGCTGAGACCAGAACTCCGGCGACGATGGCCGCCAGCACCCCGCCGATGATGCCCTCGAGCAGGAAGGGCCAGCGCACGAACCAGTCGGTGGCGCCGACCAGCTTCATGATCTCGATCTCCCTGCGGCGCACGTACACCGCGGTGCGGATGGTGTTCATGATGATCACCAGCGAGATCACGAACAGGACGATCACCACCACCGCGGCGATGATGGTGATTGTCCAGATGAACTTGTTGAGCTTGCTGATCACGTCGGGGTTGTAGTCGGTCGCCAGGTTGCCCTGCTGGACGATCGGCGTGCTCACCGCCAGGTCGTGGATCGCCTGCAAGTCGGTCATCTTGCGCAGCGTCACGTTGAGCGACGCGGGCAGCGGGTTGCTGCCCAGGACGCGCAGCGAGTCGGCGAACGTCGACTCCTGCTGCGACGCCTCCTTGGCCGCCTGGTCCTTGTTCATGAAGGCGACCGACTGGATGCGCGAGTCGTGCTGCAGGCGGCTCTGGAAGTCGGTGATCTGGGCCAGCGAGGCGCCGTCGTCGAGGTAGATGCGCATGTTGCTGGCGCGCGACTGCTCGGTCTGCAGCACCGAGTTGATGGTGTGCCAGCCCAGCGCGGTGCCGCCGGCCATGAGCAGGATCAGGCCCATGGTGAACACCGCCGCCAGCGAGACGCCGAGGTTGCGGCGGAAGTTCTGCAGGGCGCTGAGCGCGGCGAAGTTCAGGCTGGCGATGAGCCGCCTCATATCGTCGCCTCGCCTTCCTTCAGGTACTGCCCCTCCATCTCGTCGCGCACCACGCGGCCGTTCTCGATGGCGATGACGCGGCGGCGGACCAGGTCGACCACCTCGCGGTTGTGGGTCGCCATCAGCACGGTGGTGCCGCGGTGGTTGATCTGCAGCAGGAGCTGCACGATGCCCCACGAGGTGTCGGGGTCGAGGTTGCCGGTGGGCTCGTCGGCGAGGAAGATGCGCGGGCGGTGCACCAGGGCGCGGGCGATGGCCACGCGCTGCTGCTCGCCGCCGCTCAGCTCGTCGGGCCACTTGTGCAGCTTGTCCTCGAGGCCGACGATCCAGAGCGCCTCCTCGACCTTCTCCTTGAGGTGGCGCTGGCCGGGCCGGGTGACCTGAAGCGCGAAGGCGACGTTCTGGGCCACGGTGGCCCGGGGCAGCAGCTTGAAGTCCTGGAACACGATGCCGAACTTGCGCCGCAGCTTGGGCAGGCGGCGCCGGGGCATGCGGGTGATCTCCGAGCCGTCGACGAAGATGCGCCCGCTGGAGGCCACCTCCTCGCGGATCAGCAGCCGCACCAGGGTCGACTTGCCCGCGCCGCTGGCCCCGACCAGGAAGACGAAGTCCTTCTGGTAGATGGCGAGGTCGACGTCACGCAGGGCGACCGTCCCGTTGGGGTAGGTCTTGCCCACGCCGTGGAACGAGATGACCGGGCGCAGGGCCGGGTCGGCGGCCAGGGCGGGCCGCGGGAGCGTGAGAACGCTCATGGGATCAACCTGGGGGTATGTGGATGGGCGGCGTCGACCGCTTGGCTCTTCGCCGCGGCGGTGGTGCGCCCCTCGGAGAGGTGGGGCAGCTTGGTCGTCGGTGCGTGCAGGGTGACGCTCCGAGCGATGCCGGCTCGATCATCCCCGGGCCTCCGGCCGGTCGGCAGGGCGGGGGTCCTGGCAGGTTCGCCGTGCTGGAATGTGGTGTAGCGAATTGGGACCTGGCTCGGGACGCGGTCGAGTATAGCGGCGCCGTGAGCCTGGTGGGCCCGAGTGGCGCCCCTTTCGACGGGGTTGTCACGCCCGCCGGCGTCGCCTACGCGGCCGGGTCTCCGCCGTTCTGGCCCTGGCTCTCGCCCACCTGCCAGCGCAGGTAGCCCTCGATGAACGGGTCGATGGCCCCGTCGAGCACGGCCTGGGCGTTGCCCACCTCGACCCCGGTGCGGTGGTCCTTGACCATGGTGTACGGCTGGAGCACGTAGGAGCGGATCTGCGAGCCCCACTCGGCGGGCATCGACTCGCCCTTGAGCTCGGCGAGGTGCTCGGCGTGGGCGGCCTGCTGGAGGGCGAGCAGCCTCGACCGCAGCACCCGCCAGGCCACATCGCGGTTCTGCTGCTGGGAGCGCTCGTTCTGGCAGGTGACCACCACCCCGGTGGGGATGTGGGTGAGCCGCACGGCGCTGGAGGTCTTGTTGACGTGCTGGCCGCCGGCGCCGCTGGAGCGGAAGACGTCGGTGCGCACGTCGTCGGGGTTGATCTCGACGCTGACGTCGTCCTCGATCTCCGGGCTGACTTCGACCAGGGCGAAGCTGGTGTGCCTGCGGTGCGCCGAGTCGAAGGGGCTGAGCCGGACCAGGCGGTGCACGCCTCGCTCCGCCTTGAGCCGCCCGAAGCTGCGATCGCCGCCGATGCGGATGGTCGCCGACTTGATGCCCGCCTCCTCCCCCGCCGACTCCTCGAGGAACTCGACGTCCTGCTTGCGATCCTCGGCCCAGCGCAGGTACATGCGCAGCAGCATCTCCGCCCAGTCCTGCGAATCCGTGCCGCCGGCGCCCGCCTTGACGCTGATCAGCGCCGGGTTGTCGGAGTAGGGGTCGTTGAAGAGCAGGTCGATCTCGCGCTCGGAGAGCTCGCGTTCCAGGGCGCCAACGTCGCGCGCGAGGTCGGCCTCCATCGCCTCGTCGGGCTCGGCATCGAGCAGCTCGGCGAGGTCGCGCGCGTCGCCGGCACGCTGCTGCAGCGAGTCCCAGCGGGCGATCTCCTCGCGGACGCGGCTGGCGTCCTGGGTCAGCTTGCCGGCGCGGCGGGGGTCGTCCCAGAGCGAGGGGTCACTGATCTCGCGCTCCAGCCCTTCGAGGCGAGCGCGCTTGCCGGGCAGGTCAAAGATGCTCCCGAAGCTGGGTGACCTTCTCGTACAGCGTCGTGGACCGGGTGGACAGCTCGCTCATGGGCGGAATCCTACCCATCCCGCGCGAATCAGGCCGCGTTCAACCCCCGGCGCCTGCGGACGCTGCGGTCGAGCGGGGCGAAGATCAGCGCGTCGACGAGGACGCCAACGACGAGGATGAGCACGATGGTCATCACCATCAGCGAGAAATCGCTGAACTCGCGCCCGCTGTCGAGCATCTGGCCGAGACCGAAGCCGAGCAGGCCGGGCGAGTAGGCGATCAGCTCGGCGGCCATCAGCGACCGCCAGGCGAACGACCACGCCTGCTTGAGCCCGGCCACGTAGCCCGGCAGGGAAGCCGGCAGGACGATGTGGCGGTACATCGACAGCCCGCGCGCCCCCATCGCCGAGCCAACGCGCAGCAGCAGCGGGGGGATGGTGTCGACAGCGGCGATGGTGCCCATGGCGATCGAGGGGAAGGCGCCCATCACCACCACGAAGAGCAGGGTCACCGGTCGCAGGCCGAACCAGACGATGCCGATCGGCGCCCAGCACACCGAGGGCAGGCTCTGCAGCGAGGCGACCATCGAGCCGATGGCGTACCGCACCACTCGGAAGCGGGCGATGAGCAGGCCCAGCGGGGTGCCGATGGCAACGGCGATGGCGTAGCCCTCGGCGGCGTGGAGCAGGGTGGTCCGGATCGCTTGGGTGACCGTGCCGCGGTGGAGCTGGTCGGTGAACGCCCCCCACACGTCGGCCGGAGCCGGCAGCGAATAGCGCCAGAGGCCGGCGGCGGTGACCAGCTGCCACGCGCCCAGCAGCACCGCCACAGCAACCACTTTGGGCAACACCACGCGCGCCAGCCGGCGCGACCAGGGCGTGCTGCCGACGACCGGGAGGTCGAGCTCGTCGAGGCCCGACTCGACCTGCGCGGACGACTCAGCGACGGCCATGGCGCCCGATCTCGTCGCGGAGGTGGTCGGTGATCATCACGCTCATCGTGCCGACGTCGGGCGACTCGATGCGGCGTGGCCTGGCGATGTCGACATCCCACTCGGCGACGACGCGGCCGGGACGCGAGGAGAGCATCACCACCCGGTCGCCGAGACGCACCGCTTCACGCACGTTGTGGGTGACGAAGACGATGGTGATCCCGGTCT